>CAWJUA010000025.1:0-2500 GCA_963845925.1 uncultured Chloroflexia bacterium | reverse complement strand
GCCCTGTCGTGTCCTGGGCGGGAGCCTCACGACAGGAGAACAGACACCTTGACCGAAGAGCAGCAGGGCGGGACCGCGCCGCCGGCGGAGGCCGATCGCCTCCGACAGCCGCGCAGCCGCAGACCGTCGCCGTCGCCGACGAGCCCGTCGTCGTCGACGCCGTCGAGGCACGCCGCGCGCGAGGCACCGCCGACCACCGAGCCGACGCGAGCACCGCAGCCGAGCACCGATCGCACGACGACCCGCCGACGAGCCGGTCGCTGCCGACGACGCGCCGACCGAGGCCGCGAGGCAGCAGCCGAGGCTGCCAGCCGAGCGAGCCCGGGCCGCGGCAGCCGGCACGAGGCCGTCGAGCGCCCGCGCAGGACGGCCCGCGCCGAGCCGGTCGCTGAGGCAGAGGCACGAGGCGCCGTCGACCGGGCCGACGGCCGAGGCACCTCGAGGCGCCGCCCGCCGCCGAGACGACGAGCCCGAGCCGCGCCGGCGCCCCACGCGGCCCGAGCCGACGACGATGGAGGAGCTGCTCGCCGAGCAGGACTCCGACATCAAGAGCTTCAAGCACGGCGACGTCGTCGAGGGCACCGTCGTCCGCATCGACAAGGACGAGATCCTCGTCGACATCGGCGCGAAGTCCGAGGGCGTGGTCAGCAACCGCGAGCTGTACGGCCGCAACGCCGAGACCCAGCCCCGCTCGCCATCGGCGACACGGTCCTCGTCTACGTCCTCCAGCCGGAGTCGCCCGGAGGGCCACGCCGTCCTCTCGCTCCGCCGCGCCGGCCTCGAGCGCAAGTGGCGCTCGATGCAGGAGCAGTTCGAGGCGGGCGTGATCATCGAGGCGCCGGTCATCGACCACAACAAGGGCGGCCTCATCGTCGACTGCGGCATTCGCGGCTTCGTGCCGATCAGCCAGATCGTCGACTTCCCGCGCCGGCCGCAGAACGAGCAGCCGCGCGACGCCGCGCAGGAGATCGCCGAGAAGCTGCAGCCCTACGTCGGCCGCAAGCTCCGGCTCAAGATCCTCGAGGTCAACCGCAAGGCCAACCGCCTGATCCTGTCCGAGAAGGTCGCGCTGTACGAGGAGCGCCGCGAGAAGCGCGACGAGCTGTTCAGCAGCCTCCAGGTCGGCCAGAAGGTCACCGGCACCGTCCGCTCGATCGCCCCGTTCGGTGTCTTCATCGACCTCGGTGGCATCGACGGCCTCGTCCACAAGAGCGAGCTCTCGTGGAACAAGGTCAACAACCCCGAGGCCGGCTACAAGGTCGGTGAGGAGGTCGAGGCCGAGGTCATCGACATCAACCACGAGCGCGGCCGGATCAGCCTGTCGATCCGCCGGCTGCAGCCCGACCCGTGGCACTCGACGGTCGCCGACTTCAAGGTCGGCGACGTCATCGACGGCACGGTCACGAAGCTCGTCAACTTCGGCGCGTTCGTGCGGGTCCGCGATGGCCTCGAGGGCCTGATCCACATCAGCGAGCTGTCGCACCAGCGCGTCGCCCACCCGGGTGACGTGGTCCACGAGGGCCAGCGCTCAAGCTCAAGATCATCTGGCTCGACTCCGAGCGCCATCGCCTGGGCCTCAGCCTCAAGCAGGCCGAGGAGCCGCCGGCTCGTCCGCCGGAGCGCGCCCGCGCGGCGCCGGCCGCCGCGACCGGAGCGCGCGCTACGACGCTGTCACAGGCCGTCCAGGAGCCCGAGGGCGGCATCGACAACACGCTGGCCGCCGCGTTCGCCCAGGTCCGAGCACAGGTCGCCGAGCAGGAGTCCGCGCGCGCCAAGCAGACCGAGCCCGATGTCATCGACGAAGTCGGTCGCCGTCGCCGTAGCGGAGGAGTCCGCCGAGGCGGCCGTCGCGGCCGACATCGAGGACGTTCGCCCAGACCGAGGCCGTCGCTGAGGCGATCTCGCCGACGAGACCGCCGATGTCGCCGAGGCCGAGATGGCAGCCGAGGCCGTGGCGGCCGAAGACATCGAGGCGCTCGCCGAGGCGGAGGTCAGCCGCCGAGGCGGCCGTCGCGCGACGACGTCGAGACCCTGGCCGAGGCGGAAGCCGAAGCCGAGGAGGCGCTCGCCGCCGCCGCGCCGAGCATGACCGACCGAGGAGTTCGCCGTGCCGCGCGTACGGAGCTGTCCGACAGCCGAGGCAGACGCCGAGTCCCTCGTGGAGGATGAGTCGCGACCCTCGCGGAGGTCGAGGCCGAAGCCGAGGAAGCTGTCGCGGAAGAGGTCGCGGAGCTGGTCGAAGCGGAAGCGGCGGCCGACTCGGCCCTGGCCGATGACCTCGCGGCACTCGACATCGCCGAGGAGGAAGCCGAGGACGTGGTGGCCGCCGAGGTCGCTGAGCTGGCCGAGGCCGAGACCGTCGCCGACGAGGCGGTCGAGGCCGATGTCGAGGCCCATCGAGGCCGCGGAGAAGCCCGCCGGCTGATCGCTCGGCCGATCCAGGACGCTTGACGACGATCCGTCCCGCAGGGGGCGGAGTCGTACTCGTTCGTCGCCGGTC
>CAWJUA010000024.1:0-21147 GCA_963845925.1 uncultured Chloroflexia bacterium | reverse complement strand
TCCTAGTACGAGAGGACCGGAGTGAACGAACCGCTGGTGTGCCAGTTGTCCCGCCAGGGGCACCGCTGGGTAGCTATGTTCGGTCGGGATAAGCGCTGAAAGCATCTAAGTGCGAAGCTCGCCTCGAGATGAGGTTCCCCACCGGGTCAACCGGGTAAGACCGCAGGGAGACCACCTGTTTGATAGGCCGCATGTGGAAGTCCGGTGACGGATGAAGCTGAGCGGTACTAATGGTCGAGGGCTTGACCTCTTCAGCAACTGACCAGGGGTCAGGGCTGGGATCAGGATCGACCTGACTGACTCAATGAGATCGAAGATCTATCGGCGCCCCGCCGGTCCACGGACCGCGCGCAAGGCCCGCTGCCGAACGTCATCCAGACGCACGAAATCCTGGTGGCACTAGCGGAGAGGCCATACCCGTTCCCATCCCGAACACGGAAGTCAAGCTCTCCAGCGCCGAAGATACTGAGAGGGCAGCCTTTCGGGAAAATAGGTCGCCGCCAGGATTTTTGCGTTTCCGGGCAGATCGATGCCCGCCAATCCCGGGCCGGGCCGAGGCCGCCGGGTATCCTTTTCACCAATGACCACCCCACCCGACACGGCCGCCGAGCCTTCGCGCGCGCCCGACAGGCCGGGTCCCGCGACGCCCGACGAACCAAGCCCGCCGCCGAGCATCGGCGAGATCTGTCCGTACCTTCTCGCGAGCCAGGGCGGCTGGCGGAGCGCCGGGCCCAGCCGCGACCACCGCTGTACCGCGGTCGACCCGCCGGCAGCGCTGTCCGCCGACAAGCAGCGCTCGCTCTGCCTCGATCGCCGAGCACACGAGCTGCCCCGCGTTCCGGGCCGCGCGCGCCGCGCGAGCCTCGATGATCGCGCCCGGGGTCGATCCCTCGGTCGTCGCCGCAGCGGACGCCGCCCGCCGGCCCGTGGCGCGAGCGGCGCCGGTCATCGTCGAGGGCCCCCGGCTGGGCCTCGGCTCAGGGAGCGGCACCTGGCCGCTCTCGCAGGCCGCGCTCGTCGGATTGATGATCGTGGCGTTCGCCGTCGTCCTGATCGCCCGGATCTCGACGCCAGGAGCCGCTACTCCGTCGCCCAGCCCGTCGCCGATTGCCACCGCGTCGCCCTCGCCGAGCCCGACTCCGACGCCGATCGCCACCCCGACGGTGGCGCCATCGGGATCCGGCGCGGTGCCGTCAGGATCCGGTGCGCTGCCGAGCGCCGCCGCGAGCCAGGCTGGCGCTGCCTCGGGTCCCGCATTCGGGACGACCTACCGGGTCAAGGCGGGCGACACGCTCGTCGGCATCGCGTCGACGTTCGGCACGACCGTCGGTGAGCTCCGGCGCGTCAACCGGCTGGCCGGGTCGGACCTCAGGATCGGCCAGCTCGTGAGGATCCCGTAGCCGCCCGGATCCCGGACGCGATCCCTCAGATCGATCGCTGATCCAGATACAGATTCACGCCCGCGCGCGTACGCGAGGGGCGCCGCTATCGCTGGCAGCCCCGGCAGAACGACGTCACGAAGCCGCCCGGCTTCACCTCGCTGATCCGCGTGCCGCAGCGCGGGCAGGGCGTGCCGCCCTTGTCGTGGACGGCGAGGAAGTCGCGGACCTGCTTCTCGAACGTCGGCGGGACGCGCTTCCGGAGCGTGTCGATCGCGGTCGTGAGCGTCGTGCCGGTCGCCGAGTACAGCGCGTCGACCTCCTCGGGCGCGAGCGACGACCGCTTTCGGAACGGAAGCAGCCGCGCCGCGTGGAGGATCTCGTCGCTGTAGGCGTTGCCGACGCCGGCCATGAACGCCTGGTTCTTCAACAGGTTCTTGAGCTCGCCGGGGTGCTTCCGGATCCGCTGGCGCCAGACGTCGAGCGTGAGCGACGGATCGTCCGCGTCCGGGCCCAGCTCGCCGTCGCTCAGGCCAGGCACGCTCCGGGTCATCCCGGCCGGAAGCAGGTAGACCTTGCCCATCTGCGTCGGATCGCGGTAGCGGATCTCGACCGCGGCGTCGTCTTCGGGCATCCAGTCCGCGCCGCGGGTCCAGCGGGCGGGCTTCGGCGGCGGTCCCGCGCGTTCCCCGAAGCCGAGGACGAGCGCCGTCTTCGACGGCAGCTTCTCTGTGGGCGCCGCCAGCTGGAACCGGCCGGTCAGCATCGGGCTGAAGACGACGCGATCGGTATCGAACTCCATGAGCAGGAACTTGCCCCGCCGCTGAAGGTCGACGAGGCGCTGCCCGACGAGGGCGTCGAGCTCGGCCGGCGTACCGCGCACGGCAAGCGGCCCGGGCGCATCGGTCGAGGTGACGGCGCGGCCCAGGAGGGCGGCTCGGAACGCCTCGGCGACGATCGCGAGGTCGGGCAGTTCGGGCACGGCCGGGCGATTGTAGCCGCGAGAAACGCTGTGCTAGACTCGCCCGGCTCCGGAAGGCAGCCCAGCTGAAGACACGTCCAGCCACTTTCGCGCGAAGGGGAGAGGACCGCGGGCCAATCACCTCGGACCATCATCTCGTCGTTTCGGACACTGGCCTGGGCGCTGCCCAGGCCATCGGCGTTTCCGGGGACGACGTGTGAACAGGAGAGACACAACACTTGACCGAAGATAAGCAGGGCGGGACCACGCCGGAGACCGAGGCGATCGCCTCGGACGACACCCAGGCGTCTGCATCGACCGCGGCGGCCGTAGCCGTCGCCGACGAGCCCGCCACCCAGCCAGCCGCCGAGTCCGCGGACGACACATCCGTCGTCGCGACCGACGACACCCTCGACACGACCCAGGCCTCGGCCGTGGCCGCGCCGGAGGCCGACACCCCGGCGGCCGAAGCCGCGCCGGTGACCGAAGCCGATGCCGACGCGCCTGCCGCCGATGCCCCCGCCGCCGAAGCGGCCCCCGCCGATGCCCCCGCCGCCGAAGCGGCCCCCGCCGATGCGGCTCCCGCCGAGGCTGTTGCTGACGCGGCTCCCGCGGCCGACGACGCCGTTGCGGCGTCCGCCGACGGTGCCGAGGCGCCTGCTGCCGAAACCGCTCCCGCGGCCGACGACGCCGCGACCGCGTCAGCCGACGACGGTGTCGACACAACACCCGCTGCCACCGCCGCCGCCTCGACCTCGGACGACACGTCCGTCGACGCGTCGGACGTCGCCGACGCGCCCGCCGCGGGCGACGAGCCCGAGGAGGAAGAGGCGCCGGTCCGCGACCTCGGCCCCGAGCCGACGACGATGGAGGAGCTCCTCGCCGAGCAGGACTCGGACATCAAGAGCTTCAAGCACGGCGACGTCGTCGAGGGCACTGTCGTCCGGATCGACAAGGACGAGATCCTCGTCGACATCGGGGCGAAGTCGGAAGGCGTCGTCAGCAACCGCGAGCTGTATGGCCGCCATGCCGAGAGCCAGCCGGAGCTGGCCATCGGCGACACGGTCCTCGTCTACGTCCTCCAGCCGGAGTCGCAGGAAGGCCACGCGGTCCTGTCACTCCGCCGCGCCGGCCTCGAGCGCAAGTGGCGTTCGATGCAGGAGCAGTTCGAGGCGGGCGTGATCATCGAGGCGCCGGTCATCGACCACAACAAGGGCGGCCTCATCGTCGACTGCGGCATCCGCGGCTTCGTGCCGATCAGCCAGATCGTCGACTTCCCGCGCCGGCCCCAGAACGACCAGCCACGCGACGCGGCCCAGGAGATCGCCGAGAAGCTCCAGCCGTTCGTCGGCCGGAAGCTCCGCCTGAAGATCCTCGAGGTCAACCGCAAGGCGAACCGCCTGATCCTCTCGGAGAAGGTCGCCCTCTACGAGGAGCGCCGCGAGAAGCGGGACGAGCTGTTCAGCAGCCTCCAGGTCGGCCAGAAGGTCAGCGGCACGGTCCGCTCGATCGCCCCGTTCGGCGTCTTCATCGACCTCGGCGGGATCGACGGCCTCGTCCACAAGAGCGAGCTCAGCTGGAACAAGGTCAACAACCCCGAGGCCGGCTACAAGGTCGGCGACGAGGTCGAGGCCGAGGTCATCGACATCAACCACGAGCGCGGCCGGATCAGCCTCTCGATCCGCCGGCTCCAGCCCGACCCGTGGCACTCGACCGTGGCCGACTTCAAGGTCGGCGACGTGATCGACGGCACGGTCACGAAGCTCGTCAACTTCGGCGCGTTCGTCCGCGTCCGGGACGGGCTCGAGGGCCTGATCCACATCAGCGAGCTGTCCCACCAGCGCGTCGCCCACCCGGGTGACGTCGTCCACGAGGGACAGCAGCTCAAGCTCAAGATCATCTCGCTCGACTCCGAGCGGCACCGCCTGGGGCTGAGCCTCAAGCAGGCCGAGGAGCCGCCGGCTCGACCCGCCCCCGAGGCGGCGCCGGCCGGTGCCGGTGCCGGTCCTGCGCGCGGCGAGCGGCGTCCCCGCCCGGAGCGCGGCTACTCGATGGCCGACGCCGTCCAGGAGCCCGAGGGCGGGATCGACAACACGCTGGCCGCCGCGTTCGCGCAGGTCCGCGACCAGCTCGCCGCCTCCGAGGAGGCCCGCGTGGCCTCCACGCCCGACGAGGCCGCCCAGGCCGAGGCCGACGATGGGGCCGCCGCGACGGCTGCCGAGGTCGAGACAGTCTCGGAGCCCGAGGCGGTCGCCGAACCGGTGACCGACGAGGCCGAGCCGGCAGCCGAGGCCGCCGCGGAGCCGGTCGCCGAAGAGGCGCCCGCTGCCGAGGCAGCACCTGAGCCGGAGCCCGAGGCCGAGGCCGTGGCCGAGCCCGAGGCAGCACCTGAGCCCGAGCCCGAGGCGGTCGCCGAGGCAGCACCTGAGCCCGAGCCCGAGGCAGTCGCCGAGGCCGCGAGCGAAGAGCCGCGAGCGAGGCAGCCGCCGAGCCCGAGGTCGCCGAGGCCGTCGCCGCGGCACCCGACGAAGTGGCCGAGCCCACGAGCGAAGAGCCCGCGAGCGAAGCAGCCGCCGAGCCCGAGGTCGCCGAGGCCGTCGCCGCGGCACCCGACGAAGTGGCCGAGCCCGAGCCTGCCAAGGCCGACGAGCCGGCCGCCGATGCCAAGGCCGACGAGCCGGCCGCGGATGCCGAGACGGCAGCCCCGGCCGACGACGAGACGGAGCCCTCCGGCAGCCGTTCCTGACCCGACGCCACCCGACGACCCGCCCTGACCGGCGGGTCGTTTCGATTCCTTGACCCGAATCGATGTGCCCGCGATGTATCCAGTCGGGCCTCCCGTGACGAATCATCGTCCAGCGGTACCGACAACCCCCCAATCGGCCGTCTTTCGTGGCAGGGGGAGCGTGCTAGCATGGCCTCCGGCGTCACCCTAGACGCTCGCAGGGGAACAGGCGTTCGACTCCATGGATCGTTTCGACAAGTTCACGGACCGAGCACGCAAGGTCCTGACGCTTGCTCAGGACGAAGCGCAGCGGTTCAACCACAACTACATCGGCACCGAGCATCTCCTGCTCGGCCTCGTCCGCGAGGGCGAGGGTGTGGCCGCGCGCGTCCTCGAGAACATGAACGTCGAGCTGGCCAAGGTCAGGACCGCCGTCGAGTTCATCATCGGGCGCGGCGACCGGCCGGTCGTCGGCGAGGTCGGGCTCACGCCGCGGGCGAAGCGGGTCATCGAGCTGGCGATCGACGAGGCGCGCCGCCTCGGCCACAACTACATCGGCACCGAGCATCTCCTGCTGGGCCTCGTCCGCGAAGGCGAGGGCATCGCCGCCGGTGTCCTCGAGAGCCTCGGCGTCAACCTCGACAAGGTCCGCCACGAAGTCATCCGAGTGCTGTCGCAGTCGTCCTCGGCCGGTCCCGCCCAGGAGACGAAGCGCGCCTCGAAGACCCCGACGGTCGACCAGCTCGGCATCAACCTCACCGAGCTCGCCCGGTCCGGCAAGATGGACCCGGTCATCGGCCGTGAGAAGGAGATCGAGCGGGTCATCCAGATCCTCTCGCGTCGCCAGAAGAACAACCCCGCGCTGATCGGCGAGCCCGGTGTCGGCAAGACGGCCATCGCCGAGGGCCTCGCCCAACGGATCGTCAACGGCGACGTCCCCGAGACGCTCCTGAACAAGCGGGTCCTGACCCTCGACATCGGATCGCTCGTCGCCGGCACGAAGTACCGCGGCGAGTTCGAGGAGCGCCTCAAGAAGATCATCGAGGAGCTCCGGAACACGAACGACGCGATCCTCTTCATCGACGAGCTCCACACGCTCGTCGGGGCGGGTGCCGCCGAGGGCGCGATCGACGCCGCGAACATCCTCAAGCCGCCGCTGTCGCGCGGCGAGCTCCAGTGCATCGGCGCGACGACGCTCGACGAATACCGCAAGTACATCGAGCGGGACGCGGCCCTCGAGCGCCGCTTCCAGCCGGTCATGGTCGAGGAGCCGACGCTCGAGCAGTCGATCGACATCCTCATGGGGATCCGCGAGCGCTACGAGCAGCACCACAAGGTCGCGATCACCGACGCGGCCGTGAAGGCCGCGGTCGACCTCTCGATCCGCTACATCGCCGATCGCCACCTTCCCGACAAGGCGATCGACCTCATCGACGAGGCGGCGAGCCGGGTCCGCCTGCGACACGCGTCCTCCCCGCCCGAGCTCCGCGAGGCGCAGAAGGAGCTCGACCGCGTCACGAAGGAGAAGGACGCGGCCATCAACAACCAGGAGTACGAGGAGGCTGCCCGCCTGCGCGAGGCCGAGGCGACCTCGCGGGAGACCGTCGAACGGCTCCGGAGCGAGTGGCAGTCGCAGGTCAGCAGCGACCAGCCGACCGTCGACGAGGAAGAGGTCGCCCAGGTCGTCGCGATGTGGACCGGCATCCCGGTCACGCGCATCGCCGCCGAAGAGTCGGAGCGGCTGCTCCACATGGAGGACGCGCTCCACGGCCGGGTCATCGGCCAGCAGGAGGCGATCGAGGTCATCTCGAAGGCCGTCCGCCGCGCGCGCGCCGGCCTGAAGGATCCCAAGCGGCCCATCGGCTCGTTCATCTTCCTCGGCCCCACGGGTGTCGGCAAGACGGAGCTCGCGAAGGCCCTCGCCGAGTTCATGTTCGGCAGCGAGGACGCGCTCATCAAGATCGACATGAGCGAGTTCATGGAGCGCCACAACGTGTCGCGCCTGGTCGGCGCCCCACCCGGCTACGTCGGTTTCGACGAGGGCGGCCAGCTGACCGAGGCCGTCCGCCGCAAGAACTACTGCGTCGTCCTCCTCGACGAGGTCGAGAAGGCCCATCCGGAGGTCTTCAACATCCTCCTCCAGATCCTCGAGGACGGGCACCTCTCGGATGCCAAGGGCCGCCGGGTCGACTTCCGGAACTGCATCATCATCATGACCTCGAACCTCGGGGCCAAGCAGCTCCAGACGAACGCCACGCTCGGCTTCCGGGCGATGGGCGAGACCGACGCAGCCCGGGCCGAGACCTCCTACGAGATCATGAAGGAGAAGGTCGCGGCGGAGCTCAAGAACAACTTCCGGCCGGAGTTCCTGAACCGCATCGACGCGACGGTCGTCTTCCGGTCGCTGACGGTCGAGGAGATCACCCAGATCGTCGACCTGATGCTGGAGCGGGTACGCGATCAGCTTCGCGCGCAGCAGATGCACCTTGAGGTCACCCAGGCCGCCAAGGAGCACATCATCAAGCTCGGGTACGACGTGGCGTATGGCGCCCGCCCGCTCCGACGCGTGATCCAGAACATGGTCGAGGACGTCCTCGCCGAGCACCTCCTGCTCGGCAAGTACGAGCCGGGCACGACGATCGTCGTCGACAAGGACCCGGAGGCCGGCCTCGACATCCACGCCGCCGAGACGCTGACCCCGGTCGAAGCCGGCTGATCCCGGCCGCCGCCCCACACCCGGCGTGACTCGAGCCGCCGCGAAGCCCCAGAGCCGCTTCGTCTGCCAGTCGTGCGGCGAGGCGTTCCTCCGCTGGGAAGGCCAGTGCCGCTCGTGCGGATCGTGGAACAGCCTCGTCGAGACCGTGATCCGCGAGCCGCGGCGGGCTGCGGCGTCCGGAGCCGCGACCGCGCTTGCCGCGGAGTCCGCCCCGCTCGCGTCGGTCCCGGAGCCGCGCGTGCCGCGCCACCCGTTCGGCATCGCCGAGCTCGATCGAGTCCTGGGCGGCGGCATCGTCGTGGGGTCGATCGTGCTCCTCGGCGGCGAGCCGGGGATCGGCAAGTCGACGCTCCTCCTCCAGGCCGCCGCCGGCATCTGCGCGACGGGCGGCGCGACCGTGCTGTACGCGACCGGCGAGGAGTCGCGCGGCCCAGGTCCGGCTGCGCGCCGACCGCCTCGGGCTGCTCTCGGGACCGGCCGGAACGGCGATCCGGGTTGCTGCCGAGTCGGAGGTGGGGCGGATCACGGAGCTGGCCCGGACGGACCGGCCCACGATCCTCATCGTCGACTCGATCCAGACCTCGACCGTCGACGAGCTCGACGGGCCGGCGGGGAGCGTCGGCCAGGTCCGCGAGTCGGCGCTCCGCCTCGCCGAGCTGGCGAAGTCGGAGTCGATCGCCGTCGTGCTCGTCGGGCACGTGACGAAGGACGGCTCGCTGGCCGGGCCCAAGACGCTCGAGCACCTCGTCGACGCCGTCCTGGCGCTGGAGGGCGAGCGGTTCGCGCCGCTCCGGATCGTCCGGGCCTCCAAGAACCGGTTCGGGTCGACCGAGGAGGTCGGCGTGTTCGAGATGGGCGCGACGGGCCTCGCGGAGCTCGACGATCCCGCGCGGGCGTTCCTGTCCGGTGGCGCGACGGCCGGGGCAGGCGGCTCCGCCGGCGAGCGCGCCGCGCCCGGGAGCGTCGTCGCCCCGACGCTCGAGGGCAGCCGGCCGATCCTCGTCGAGGTCCAGGCGCTCGTGGCGCCAGGGCCCGTCGGCACGCCGCGCCGAACCGCGAACGGCGTCGACCCCAACCGGGTGGCGCTGCTCATCGCCGTCCTCGGCCGGCGGGCCGGGATCGGCCTGGCGAGCCACGACGTCTACGTGAACCTCGCCGGCGGCCTGTCGGTCGAGGAGCCGGCGCTCGACCTGCCGATCGCGCTGGCGCTGGCATCCTCGCTGCGCGACCGGCCGATCGCGGCCGGCACCGTCGCGATCGGCGAAGTGGGCCTGCTCGGCGAGCTGCGACCCGTCCCGGGGCTCGACCGGCGGCTGCGCGAGGCGGCCCGCCTGGGCTTCACGCGGGCGATCGTGCCCGGCGCGGCGGACCGGCCAGATCGATCGGGGCCAGTCGAGGGGCTCGCCGTGGTCCGTGTCGAAACGTTGCGCGAGGCCGTCGAGGCGGCGCTCGGACCGGCCGCCGGACGCGTAGCGGCGGCCCCAGCGCGATGCTAGGCTGGCGACCGCGCCGGACGCCCCCACGCGGTGGCCGGTCCGCGACCGGAGGTACGACGCGCGACCCGTGATCCGCAACATCCGACTGCTGGGGATCGTGCTCGGCGGGCTGATCGGCCTTGCCCTCGCCCGCCCGGCGGGCCTCCTTCTCGTCGACCCCAACGGCGGCGTCCAGGTGACGCCGAGCGGCGGCGTCTTCCTGATCGCCTGGATCGCCGCATGGATGGTCGTCGGGTTCGCGATCCTGCCGTACCTGACGATCGTCCCGGCGCGCTGGCTCTTCAACGCGGTCCAGCAGCTTTCGACGGCGGAGTTCGTCACGGCGGTCGTCGGACTGCTGCTCGGCCTGCTGATGGGCCTCCTGCTCGGCTTGCCGCTGTCGCAGCTCGAGGGACCCGCCGGGACGTGGCTGCCGCTTGGGGTCTCGCTCTTCCTCGGGCTGGGGATGGTCGGGCTGACCGTCGCGAAACGGGAGGACCTGCTGCTCGCCGCGGAGGCGATCGGGCTCGTCCGGCGACCCGCCCCGGCGACCGCCGCCCACGCCGCCGGCGACCCCCACATCGTCGTCGACACGAGCGCGATCATCGACGGCCGGATCAAGGACATCGTCGAGTCCGGCTTCATCTACGGCACGCTCGTCGTCCCGAAGTTCGTGCTCGAGGAGCTCCAGCACATCGCCGACAGCTCCGACACGCTCCGGCGCAACCGCGGCCGGCGCGGGCTCGACATTCTCGCCCAGATGCAGAAGGACTCCTCGACACCGGTCGAGATCGTCGATGACGACGTGCCGGAGATCGGCGAGGTCGACGCGAAGCTGGTCGCCCTCGCCCAGGCGCGGAGCAAGGCGATCCTCACGAACGACTTCAACCTCAATCGCGTCGCCGAGCTCCAGGGGATCCGGGTCCTCAACATCAACTCGCTCGCGAACGCCGTGAAGCCGGCCGTCCTGCCGGGCGAGGAGCTCCGGGTCCGGGTCATCCAGGAGGGCAAGGAGGCGGGCCAGGGCGTCGGCTTCCTCGACGACGGCACGATGATCGTCGTCGAGGGCGGCGTCCGCTACATCGACAAGGACCTCGACGTGGCCGTGACGCGGGTCCTCCAGACCGTCGCGGGCCGGATGATCTTCGCCCAGCCGCGGCTGGACTAGCCGGGCTGGGGCCCGCCGAATGGCCGACCCGCTCGCCGACGCGGTCGTCGTGGCCGCCGGGGCATCGCGGCGGATGGACGGCCTCGACAAGCTGGCCCACGTGGTGGCGGGTCGGCCGCTGCTCGCCTGGTCGATCGACGCCCTGACGTCATCCGGCGTGGTCGGGCGGGTCGTCGTCGTGACGGCGCGGGATCGTGTCGCCGGGATTCGCGATGCGCCGTGGCTGCCGCCTTCCGTCGTCGCGGTGGTCGAGGGCGGCGATCGCCGGCACGAATCCGTCGCAGCGGGAGTCGCCGCGCTCGACGGGCCGGACGATCGGGTCATCCTGGTCCACGACGGCGCCCGGCCGGCACCCACACCAGAGCTCGTCGCGGCGGTCGCCAGGGCGGCCGCGGAGCACGGGGCGGCGATCCCGGTGCTGCCAGTCGCCGAGACGCTCAAGCGTGTCGCCGGCGACGTGGTCGTCGAGACCGTCGACCGGTCCGGCCTGGCCGCGGCCCAGACGCCGCAGGGCGCCCGAGCCTCGCTCCTCCGATCGGCGTTCGAGCGTTTCCCGCCGAGCGGACCCCAGGCCTGGACCGACGAGGCCGCGCTGCTCGAGGCCTGTAGAATCGCCGTTCATGTTCTCCCCGGCGAACCGACCAACCTCAAGGTGACCGTACCCGCGGATCTCGCGCGGGTCGAGGAGACCATCGTCCGACGCGCCGGCCGCGCCGCGACGACTCCCGGCGGCGATCGCGTCGGCTACGGGTCCGACAGCCATCCGTTCGGGCCGGGCGGGCCGCTCATGCTCGGCGGCGTCGCGATCGACGGGGCGCCGCGCCTGCATGGCCACTCCGACGGCGACGTCGCGCTCCATGCCGTCGCCGATGCGCTGCTCGGCGCGGCAGGGATGGGCGATCTGGGGCGGCTGTTCCCGGCCGGTCCGGCGACGCCGCGCGGGATCGCCAGCGGCGAGCTCGTCGCGACCGTCGTCGCCCGACTCGCGGACGTGGGCCTCGAACCGCGCCGCCTCGACGTCACGATCATCGGGGCGCGACCGCGGCTGGCCGGCCACCTCGAGGCGATGCGGGCGGCGATCGCCGCGCTGCTCCGGGTCGACGCGGCCTCGGTCAATGTGAAGGCCTCGACCGGCAATCTCGGCGGCGACGAGGGCGCCGGCCGGACCGTCTCGGCCCACGCGATCGCGGTCGTTGGACCGGTCGGATGACGATCCGACTCCAGGACACGATGACCGGGGAGACCCGGCCGCTCGAGCCGCTCGAGGCCGGCCACGTCCGGATCTACAGCTGCGGCCCGACGGTCTATGGCCCGGTCCACATCGGCAACTTCCGGAGCTTCCTCTACGCCGACGTCCTCGTCCGCTACCTGCGGTACCGCGGCCTGCGCGTCACGTGGGTGATGAACATCACCGACGTCGACGACAAGATCATTCGCGGCGCGGCCGCCGCGGGCGTCGGCATCGGCGAGCTGGCCGACCGCTGGCGCGAGCGCTTTCTGGCCGACGCGGCCGCGCTCCGGATGACGCGGCCGGACGTCCTGCCGCGGGCTACGGAGCACATCGACGACATGGTCCGCTTGATCGAGACGCTCCTCGAGAAAGGCCACGCCTACCGGACGGACGATGGCTCGATCTTCTTCCGGATCGCCTCGTGGCCGGCGTACGGCAGGCTCGCCCACCTCGACCCGGAGCAGATGCGGGTCGGCGAGCGGGTCGAGGCCGACGAGTACGCCAAGGACGATGTCCGCGACTTCGCGCTCTGGAAGGGCCCGAAGAACGGCGAGCCCTCGTGGGACACCGCGATCGGGCCCGGCCGGCCGGGATGGCACATCGAGTGCTCGGCGATGTCGATGAAGCATCTCGGCGAGTCGTTCGACATCCACACCGGCGGCGTCGATCTCATCTTCCCGCACCACGAGGACGAAATTGCCCAGAGCGAGGCCGCGACGGGGAAGCCGTTCGTCCGGACCTGGCTGCACTGCGCCCACCTTCAGATGAGCGGCGCGAAGATGGCAAAGTCGACCGGCAACATCGCCCGGGTCGGCGAGGTCCTCGAGATGGGCGTCGACGCCCGGGCGCTCCGCTACGCGCTGATCGCGGTCCACTACCGCGCCCAGCTCAACTACACGCCCAATTCGCTGGCGGCGGCAGCGGCCGCCGTCGACCGCCTGGACGCGCTCGTCGCCGCCCTCGCGGCGTACCGCGAGGATCGGCAGGACGACCCGACGCTGCCCGAGGCGCTGGCCGCGGCCCGGACGGCCTTCGACGCGGCCATGGACGACGACCTGAACGTCTCGGCGGCGCTCGCCGCGGTGTTCGACCTCGTCCGGGAGCTCAACCGGCGGATCGACGGCCGGGCGCTCTCAACGGCCGATGCGTCCGCCTCAATCGCGTGGTTCCGGACGACCGACACGGTCCTGGGCGTGCTGCCCGACGAGGATGACGATCTCGAGCCGGAGCTCCGGGCGCTCCTCGACGACCGGGTCGCGGCCCGCGCCGCGCGCGACTTCGCGGCGTCGGACCGGTTGCGGGACGAGTTGGCGGCCCGAGGGATCGCCGTCGAGGACACGCGCGACGGGCAGCGCTGGCGTCGGCTCGTCGAGGCCGGCCGTGGCTGATCAGGGCGACGGCGAGCCGCAGCCGCAGCGCCGGGCGCGCAAGCCGCGCGAGGCCGGGGACGTCCCGGCGCCGAAACCGAAGGGCAAGGCGGCGAAAGCGTCCGCGCCGAAGGCGTCTGCGGCGAAGGCGCCCGCGGCGAAGACAGCTCCGACGAAGACGTCCGCGCCGAAAGCGTCCGCAGCGAAGGCGTCCGCGCCGAGGCCCGCGCCGAAGGCGAGGGCGCAGAAGCGACCAACCGCCGCGAAGCCGCCCGCCCGGACGCCGGACGCCGAGCCGGCGCCCCGTCGAGGCTTCGGCATCCGATCCGACGACGACTCGTCCGCGGGCGGCCCACCCCGACCGGCCGACCGGGAGCCCCGGACCCGGGGCAAGCCGCCGGCGCCGGATCGCGGTCCGCGGCCAGAGGGACATCGACGCTCCGGGTCGCACGGCTCCGGCCGGCCCGAGACCGGTCCCCGCCATGCTGGGCGCTCCTTCGACGACGCGAGGGGTCCGCGGCCGGCCGCCGGCGCCCCGCCCTGGCAGCGGCACGGCCGCGACGTTCGCGACGCACCGCCCGGGAAGCGGCCGCCGCCCGCCACGCCGCCGTGGGCGACGGACCGTCCGCCGTGGGCGACCGGTGCGCCTCGCCCGCCGCGGCCCGCTGACGGCCCCCGCCCACAGCGCCGCTTCGATGGGCCTCGCCCACCGCGTGATCCCGACGGCCCTCGCCCCTACTCGCCGCGACCCCCGATGGGTCGGGCCCCTGATCGCCGGCCGCCGAGCTATCGCCCGCCCGGCGGGCCGCCGCGCCGGGACGGTCCGGACTTCAACGACCGTCGCCCCCGGGCCGCCGAGCCCTGGCGCCGCCCTCCACCACCGCGACCCGGACCCGGCGGTCCGGGTGACAACGACCATCGCCCCAATGCCGCCGAGCCCTGGCGCCGCCCGCCACCGCCGCGAGCCGGACCCGGACCCGGCCGTTCGGGCGGTTCCCATGGACCGCGCCCCGGTCCGTATCGCCAGCCCGGGTTCCGGCCGCCGCCCCCGCCCGATCCCAACCTGCTTGGCCCCGACGAGGAGCTGGTCGCCGGTCGCCGCCCCGTCGAGGAGGCGTTCGTCGCGAAGCGGCCCGCGATCCGGCTGCTGGTCGTCCCCCAGCGGCGCCAGGCCCTCGAACGCCTCGTCCTCCACGCGACGAGCCTGCGGATCCCGATCGTCGAGGTCGAAGGCGGGACGCTGACCGCGCTTGCCGGCTTCGACGGTCACCAGGGAATCGCCCTCGTCGCCGGCCCGCGTCGCTGGTCGAGCGTCGAGGAGATCCTCGCCCGCGGCATCGAGCGCGCGGAGCCGGCGTTCGTGCTCGTCCTCGATTCGCTCGAGGATCCCCAGAACGTCGGGACCCTGCTTCGGAGCGCCGAGGCGGCGGGCGTCCACGGCGTGGTCTTCCCGACCCGCCACCAGGCGCCGCTGACGCCGTCCGCGGTCAAGGCCTCCGCCGGCGCGGTCGAACACCTGCTGCTCGCCCCGGTCGACGACCTGGCCGGCGCCCTGAGCGACCTCCACAGCCGGGGCGTCCGGATCGTCGGGGCCGAGGCCGGCGCGCCGCTGACCGCCCGCCAGGCCGACTTCCGCGGGCCGCTCGCGATCGTCGTCGGCAGCGAGGGCCAGGGCCTCTCGCCGGCGGTTCGCCGCCGCTGCGACCTCGTCGTCCGGATTCCGATGCGCGGCGTCGTCGGCTCGTTGAATGCCGCCGTCGCGGGCTCCGTGCTGCTGTTCGAGGCCGTCGCCCAGCGGGATCCGGCCGGAGCCGGCGACCGACCAGCCGACGCACCGACCGGGGCGATCCTCGACGCCGCCGATGAGGCTCCCGCGGAGGCGACGGCTCCCGAGCCGCCGGAACCGGCCGAACCGGACACGCCCGAAAGCGCCGCGTCGTCCGACGACGATGGGACCGTCGACGAACCAACCGTCGACGACGCCGACCTCCTGCCGGGCGGCCCGAGCGCGTAGTCGTGACCGGAAGCGTCGACCGGGCCCGCTCGAGGGTGCTCGTCCGGGCCAAGCACGTGCTCCGGCCGGCACGTGGCTTCCTCCTGCCCGCCTGGCGCCGCCTCCAGCCGCTCGTCGAGCCCTCGACCGCATGGCAACCGTCGACGCCGCCGCGCGGCGCGATGGCCGGGCCCGTCCGCCCCATCACAAAGGCCGACTTCGATGCGGTCGCGCGCGAGTATCCCTACTACCGCGCCCGCGGCCGCTACCTGTCGGTGGCCGCGCGGGTCGCCGGCGAGCTGATCGCCACGAGCGGCGCGACGTCGGCGCTCGAGCTCGGGCCGTTCCTCCGGCCGGTCGTCGTCGGCGCCGACGTCATCGACCGCCGGGTCGACGATCGGTTGATCCTCGAGCCGCCCGCCCGTCTGTTCGTCCACGACGTGACCCAGGTCCCATGGCCGTTCGCCGACGGCGAGTACGACCTGTTCGTCGCGCTCCAGGTCTTCGAACACCTCGGGACGTCGCAGGTCGCCGCATTCCACGAGGTGGCCCGCGTCGCCCGGCGGGCGATCATCTCACTGCCGATCGACTGGCAGATGGACGACCCCCGCAACTGCCACCACATGATCTCCAGCGAACGGGCGCTGTCGTGGTTCCGGCCGTGGCGCCCGACGCGGATCGAGGTCGGCAATCCTGGCTCGCGGACCCGCCTGGTCTACGTCTTCGAGGACCTCTCGGCGGCCTCCGCGCTCGCTTGACCCGATCATCGGCCGACACGTATCATTCGCCGGCGCCACGGGTTGACCTGCGGTATGACTCAGCGCGCGCCGACGTAGCTCAATTGGTAGAGCAGCGGTTTTGTAAACCGCAGGTTCCGGGTTCGAGTCCCGTCGTCGGCTCCAGCGCACATCCATTCGGTGGCCGGATCCACCACGGGCCGCAGCTCGATCCGGTGCCGGCGCCACAGTGGGTCGGTTGAGCAACGGCGGCTCGCCTGGCTGTAGACCAGGTCCGAAAGGCATGGGGGTTCGAATCCCTCCCGGCCCACCACCTCACTACTAAGACCCGCGAACGGGCCCACATAGCTCAGCTGGCAGAGCACTTCCTTGGTAAGGAAGAGGTCATCGGTTCAAGTCCGATTGTGGGCTCCATCCCGCCTTCGGTCGTCGCAGCAGGCCCTGCCGCGCCTGTCAACCCTGAGGAGAGAACGGTCACGTGGCCAAGAAGAAGTTCGAGCGAACGAAGCCGCACGTCAACATCGGGACGATCGGCCACATCGACCACGGCAAGACGAGCCTGACCGCGGCGATCACGAAGTACCTGGCGCTGAAGGGCGACGCGGAGTACCGCGCCTTCGACTCGATCGACAACGCGCCCGAGGAGCGGGAGCGGGGGATCACGATCGCGATCGCCCACGTCGAGTACGAGACCGACGCCCGGCACTACGCCCACGTCGACTGCCCGGGCCACGCCGACTACATCAAGAACATGATCACCGGCGCCGCCCAGATGGACGGCGCGATCCTCGTCGTCGCCGCGACCGACGGCCCGATGCCCCAGACCCGCGAGCACATCCTCCTCGCCCGCCAGGTCGAGGTCCCGTACATCGTCGTCTTCCTCAACAAGGTCGACATGGTCGACGACCCCGAGCTCCTCGACCTCGTCGAGCTCGAGGTCCGGGAGCTCCTCAGCAAGTACGCCTTCCCGGGCGACGACCTGCCGGTCATCCGGGGCTCGGCGCTCAAGGCCCTCGAGGCGCCCGACGACGTCGCCAACGAGGCGTACAAGCCGATCCAGGAGCTGATGGACGCGGTCGACGCCTACATCCCGACCCCGGAGCGGGCGGTCGACAAGCCGTTCCTCATGCCGGTCGAGGACGTCTTCGGCATCAAGGGCCGGGGGACGGTCGCGACCGGCCGCATCGAGCGCGGCATCGTCAAGGTCGGCGACGAGGTCGAGCTGATCGGCGTCAAGGCCACCCGGAAGGTCGTCGTGACCGGCGTCGAGATGTTCAAGAAGCTCCTCGACGAGGGCCGCGCCGGCGACAACGTCGGCTGCCTCATCCGGGGCATCGAGCGCGACGAGATCGAGCGCGGCCAGGTCCTGGCCAAGGCGGGCTCGGTCAAGCCCCACACGAAGTTCGTCGCCCGGGTCTACGTCCTGACCAAGGAGGAGGGCGGCCGGCACACCCCGTTCTACAACGGCTACCGGCCCCAGTTCTACCTCCGGACGACCGACGTCACCGGCGCCATCGGGCTGCCCGACGGGGCCGAGATGATCATGCCCGGCGACAACGTCGACATGACCGTCGAGCTGATCACCCCGATCGCCCTCGAGGTCGGCCAGCGCTTCGCGATCCGCGAGGGCGGCCGGACCGTCGGCGCCGGCGCCATCACCAGCATCACCGAGTAGGGACGGACCGATGGCACGAGTCGAGGCGCGCCCGACGCTCCAGCTGGCCTGCACGGAGTGCAAGCAGCGGAACTACACGACGCGCAAGAACAAGAAGAACGATCCCAACCGGATCGAACTGATGAAATACTGTCCCCGCGAGCGTCGCCATACCCTCCACCGGGAGGCAAAGTAAGGCGAACCCTCGCACCGCAGGGGTGTAGCTCAATTGGCAGAGCACTGGTCTCCAAAACCAGCGGTTGTAGGTTCGAGTCCTATCGCCCCTGCCAGCCACTTCCGTAGCCCGAGAGAAGAACCGACGACGTGAGTCGAATTCGCCGCTTCATCAACGAATCGTGGTCAGAGCTCCGCAAGGTGTCCTGGCCGACGCGCGAGCAGGTCCGCAACCTGACGGTCCTCGTGTTCGCCGTCAGCTTCGCCGTGGGCGTCTACATCACGGTCCTCGACTCGGTCTTCCAGTCGATGATCGGCTTCATCGTCGAGGCGGGCACGTGATGACTGAGGCGACGACGACCGAGACCGCGAAGCTGCCCGAGAAGCGCTGGTACGTCATCCACACGTATTCGGGCTACGAGAACAAGGTCAAGGCGAACCTCGAGCACCGCATCGAGTCGATGGGCATGGAGGACAAGATCTTCCAGGTCCTCGTCCCGATGGAGGACGAGATCGAGATCCGCCAGGGCCAGCGGCACACCGTCCAGAAGAAGGTCTACCCCGGCTACGTCCTCGTCGAGATGATCCTCGACCCCGACAGCTGGTTCGTCGTCCGGAACACGCCGGGCGTCACGAGCTTCGTCGGCGGGGCGAACATCCCGGGCGTCCGGAGCGAGCCGATCCCGCTCGACGAGACCGAGGTCAAGCAGATCCTGCGGCACATGGGCGTCGAGACGCCGAAGTTCCGCGTCGCGTTCACGAAGGGCCAGAGCGTCCGGGTCACCGACGGGCCGTTCGCCGAGTTCATCGGCACGGTCGACGAGGTCAACCCCGAGCGCAACAAGGTCAAGGTCCTCGTGAGCATCTTCGGCCGCGAGACGCCGGTCGAGCTCGACTTCCTGCAAGTCGAAAAGCTCTAGAAAGGACCCATCCGACCCGTGGCCAAGAAGATCCGCACCGTCCTGACCCTCCAGCTGCCCGCCGGCAAGGCGACGCCCGCCCCGCCCGTCGGCACGGCGCTCGGCCCGCACGGCATCAACATCGTCGAGTTCACCAAGTCCTACAACGAGAAGACCGCCGACAAGTCGGGCCAGATCATCCCGGCCCAGATCACGATCTTCGAGGACCGCTCGTTCACGTTCATCCTCAAGACCCCGCCGGCGGCCGACCTCCTGCGCAAGGCGGCGGGCGTCGAGAAGGGCTCGGGCGAGGCCCGGCGCGAGACCGTCGGCCGCGTGTCGAAGGACCAGGTCCGCGAGATCGCCCAGATCAAGATGGCCGACCTGAACGCGAACGATCTCGAGGCGGCCGCGAGGGTCATCGAGGGCACGGCCCGCTCGATGGGCATCGAGGTCGTCGGCTAGGATCGCCCCACTCGAACCCGGATCGCCGGCACCACGCCGGCCGCACACCCCGCGAGAGAGGGGAGGCCGCAAGGCCGTCAGAAAGGAACCGGACATGGCACACGGCAAGAAGTACCTCGAAGCGGCGAAGCTCGTCGATCGCGACAAGCTCTACGACCCCGGCGGAGGCGGCCCAGCTCGCCAAGGACACGACCTACGTCGGGTTCGACGCGACCGTCGAGGCCCACCTCCGGCTCGGCGTCGACCCCCGCCACGCCGACCAGATGGTCCGTGGCACGGTCGTCCTCCCGCACGGCACGGGCAAGGTTGTCCGCGTCGCCGTCTTCGCCCAGGGCGACAAGGCCCAGGAGGCGCTTCGGGCCGGCGCCGACGAGGTCGGCGGCGAGGACCTCGTCAAGAAGATCGAGGCCGGCTGGCTCGAGTTCGACGTCGCGCTCGCCACCCCCGACTCGATGGGCATGGTCGGCAAGCTCGGCAAGATCCTCGGCCGGCGCGGGCTCATGCCCAACCCCAAGGCCGGCACGATCACGTTCGACCTCGAGCGGGCAGTCGGCGAGGTCAAGGGCGGCCGGGTCGAGTTCAAGGTCGACAAGGCCGCGATCATCCACGTCCCGGTCGGCAAGTCGAGCTTCGAGGCCGACGCCATCGTCGGCAACCTGGCCGCGCTCGTCGACGCGGTGAACCGCGCCCGGCCCGTCGGGCGCCAAGGGCCAGTACCTCAAGGGCCTGACGATCGCCAGCACGATGGGCCCCGGCATCCGGGTCGACCTGCCCGCAGGTCCTCGCGGCGGCAGCAGCCGCGTAGCGGCCGGACCACTCCGCCGCGTCGCTCCGGCGGCCGGGCGGCTATCATCGCGGCGACGGTCGCGCCAACGCGGCGCGTCGCCACAACCGAAGAACGACGGAATCGCCAGAGACAGCCTGCGCCCGCGGTCCGCGACGCTCCAGGGGAGCGTGACGGTCGGGGCTCAATGGGCCGGATCGGATCGGTGATCGAGCGATCGACCACCGGGGACGACGGCCAGCACGCCGAGGCAGGACCAGGAGCCCACCGCCCAGCGGTGCGCTCAGCGCCCCTGCAGATCAGGCACGCCGACCAGGCGCCGTCGCAGGGGCGTCGACGATGCAGGTCGGACATCCCACCGCCGCGCGCCGGCTGCGCGCCGAAGCAGAGGGGACCATGCCGACGGAGGCCAAGCGTGAGTCGGTCGCCGAGCTGAAGGAGTCCTCTCCGGCAGCAGGACGCTGATCGTCTCGGAATACCGCGGCCTCACCGTGAAGGAGATCGCGGAGATCCGCCGCGCCCTCAGCAAGCAGGACGTGACGTACCGCATCGTCAAGAACCGGCTCATGCGAATCGCCGCCCAGGACACGATCGGCGACGCGCTCAGCCCGCTGCTCATCGGCCCGACCGCGATCGCGTTCGGCAACGACGAGTCGGCGACCGCCAAGGCGGTCCTCGACGCGACCCGGCCGTACCGCGTCGTCACGATCACCGGCGCCGTCCTCGGCGACCGGGCGATCAGTGCCGACGGCGTGAAGAGCCTCGCCAGCCTGCCGTCACGCGAGGTCCTCCTCGGGAAGCTCGCCGGCGGGATGCAGGCGCCGATCGCGACCCTGGCCGGGCTGCTGACGGCGAACATCCGGAACCTCGGCTACGGCGCTGGCCCAGGTCCGCGACCAGAAGGCCCCGGCCGAGGGCGCGTGACCGCGCCGCAACGACGACCCATCACGACCCTGCCGCCGACACGGCGGCCACCGAAAGGAGACCAGACATGGCAGTCCTCACCCAGGACGACCTTCTCGAGGCGATCGACAAGATGACCGTCCTCGAGCTCTCGGAGTTCATCAAGCATTCGAGGAGCGCTACGGCGTCACCGCCGCGGCTCCGGTCGCGGCCGCCGCGGCCCCGGCCGCCGGCGGCGGCGCGCGGCGACGGCGCGCCGCGGCCGTCGAGGAGCAGACGGAGTTCACGGCGACGCTGACCGAGATCGGCCCGAACAAGATCCCGGTCATCAAGGTCGTCCGCGAGCTCACCGGCCTCGGCCTCAAGGAGGCCAAGGACCTCGTCGACGCGTCGCCCAAGGCCGTCAAGGAGGGCGTCGCCCGCGACGAGGCCGAGAAGATCAAGGCGGCCCTCGAGGAGCAGGGCGCCAAGGTCGAGATCAAGTAGCCGCGAGCCGGCAAACGGGCCTCCCGCGAG
>CAWJUA010000023.1:0-3644 GCA_963845925.1 uncultured Chloroflexia bacterium | reverse complement strand
AGCATCGATCGGCGTGTCCGCGCCGGTGCCGTCGATCTCCGCCGCGAGGCCGCGGTCGCTTGGCTGGATTTCGATCGTGCCGGGGATCCCGTCGACGTGGACCGAGCGCCGGTATCGCCCGCCGTCGACCGCCTCGACACCGGGTATCGCCCGCGCCGCCAGGAACGCCACGATCGAGCCCCAGTCGAACGGCGGCAGCGCATCGAGCTGCATGGACCGAGCGATCGCGTTCTCCATCGGTAGAGATAACGGCTCACGAAGATTGAACGTTCCACCGAGTGGGCGCCATCGAAGAGCAGCACCGGCGCCGTCAACCTGCCGACGCGGTCGCGCCACGGGAGGCCGTCATGGCCCGCACCACCAGTCTCGTTCTCGGCGTCGCGTTGGTCCTTGGCCTCGCGCCCGGTGTCCTCGCCGCCCCGCCAACCTCGGTCGATCCGGGAACCCTCATCCCCGCGCCGAACCCGAACTTCGAGTGGGATTGCACGTCGACCAGCCAGCGGATCCTTCTGCGACGGTGTCGAGGTGATCGGCGCCGTCGACGCCGAGATCGACCCCGGGTTCTCGTGCGACGGCGCGTTGATCCGCGACACCTTCACCCAGGTGGTGACGTCGAATCGCACCCACGACGCTGAAGGCCGCGAGATCCGAAACCACCTCGTCGGGACGTTCGACGAGACGTGGCGCCTGGAGGGCACCACCGGTCCGCTTCTGACGGCGCGCGGCCGATGGGCGGTCAGCATCAACTTTGCCGAGCCGGGTGTCGTCGAGTCGCAAATCACCACGTTCACGGGCGGCCAGCTCGCCGTGAGCGCCCCGGGAGTCGGCCTGATCTTCCAGAACACCGGCCGCGTGCGCCTCAACTGGGATGAGTCCGAGGTCCTTGCGATGAGCGGACCGCAGGCCTTCGAGGACTTCGACGCTGCGATCGCCGCGGCCTGCGACGCCTTCGGCGCCTGATCGGGCGACGGCGGCATCTCACGGGTTCCGGTCCAGTGGCGCGCACGGCTCCGATGGCGGCGCATGCTGTCGCGGTGTTGAGCGCGCCACTCGCCGACTCATGGATCGCCCGGATGTTCGCAACCGACGGGTCGCTCCCGCGCGCGACCGGTGGCGACAGAGCGGCCCTGGTCCGCCGTGCGGCCGACGGGGACCAGGCGGCGTTCGAGCAGCTCATGCGGTCGGTCGGCGACCGGCTCCTCGCGACGGCCCGCAAGATCCTGCGCGACCCGGACGCGGCGGAGGACGCGGTCCAGCAGACCGTGATCCTCGCCTGGCGGCTCCTGCCCCGCGTCCGTGACCCGGAGCGGTTCGACGGCTGGCTCTACAAGATCCTCGTGAGCTGCTGCTACGCGGAGGCCCGGCGATCCCGGCGGTTCGCGAGCCGCGTGGAGGACCTGTCGCACGAACCCGCGGCCGGCGACGATGCCGACCGACGCGCCGAGCGCGACCTGATCGAGCGCGCGTTCCGAGCGCTGACGCCCGCCCACCGCGCGATCGTCGTGCTCCATTACTTCGTCGGGCTGCCGCTGACCGAGGTAGCGACCATCGTCGGCGTGAAGCCGGGAACCGTCCGGTCGCGGCTCCACTACGCCCTCGCCTCCCTTCGCGCCGCGGTCGAAGCCGCCGACCGCCCCATCCTGACGGAGGTCCGCGGATGAGCGGGCGCGAGCGCGGCCATCTGAGCCCGGTGCCGGGGCCATACGACGAGGCGGTCCTCGCCTGGCTGCTCGAGCCGGAGGGTGTCGGCAGCGCGGGGGTCATGGACCGGGCACTCGCCGGGCTCGCGCGCACGCCGCAGTCGCGGCCCCGACCGTGGGATCGCCTGATGGATTCGCTCCGTCCGGAGCCGTTCGGGACGCAGATGCAGCACCTTGGCCTGCTGCTCGCGGTGGCCGGACTGATCCTCGCCCTGGTCGCCGTCGGAGTCGCGGCCGGCGGGGCACTGCTGGGACCCGACCAGTCAACCACGACCCCACCATCCGGGCCGCCAGTGCCGTCGCCGTCCGCAGAAGGGTCTCCTGCCTCGGTGGCCGTATTCCCGCTCGCCGGCTCGCCGATCGAATTCGTGTTCAACGATGGATCCCACCAGACGACGGGCACATCGGCGACCGGCCCGCTGAGCGTGGTCCGCGCGGACGGCACGGGCCGACGCGAGATTGGCCTCGATCTCAAGGACGACCTCGTCTGGCCGGAGTGGGTTCCCGGAACCGAAACGGTCCTCGCCCTGCAGGGCACGTTCGGCACGTCCAACGACCAGGAGCAGATGTGGGGGATCGACGCCGCCGGTCGGGCCCGCAGCCAGGTCGTGATCCCGTGCGTCCCGCCCTGTCTGTCCCGGAACGAAGCTGCCGTCTCCCACGACGGCTCGAAGATCGTGTTCTTCCAGGCGTGGGGTCCGGCCGTCAACGGCGTCCCGGAGCGGTGCGGTCTGTCGGCCTACGAATTCGCGACCCAGGCGATCAGCCCGATCACCGATCACGGCTGCGGACCGCCGGAAGAGCGACATCCCCGCTTCTCGCCCGACGACCACACCCTCGCGTTCTGGCGCTCGAATGTTGACGGTGATCCGGCGCAGGACCCGAACGCTGGCACGGCTATCTTCACGCGCGACCTCGGCACCGGCGAGGAGACCCAGGTGACGGATTGGGCGATGGGTGCGACGCACCTCGACTGGTCGCCGGACGGACGGTGGATCGTGTTCGTGCCGCGGGTCTGGAACGTGGCCGCGGCTGGTGCCGACGTCTGGCGGGTCCATCCCGATGGCAGCGGCCTCGAGCGCCTGACGACGATCGACACCTCGTCGTCCCTCCTGCTTCGCCCCCTCTATTCGCCCGACGGGCGATGGATCTTCTTCATGCGGAAAGACCCGTCGGGCGGTGCGCTGCTCGGCATTCCGTCGGAGGGGGGCACGCCGGTCGACGTCCTGCCCGGCATCCAGGTGTTCGAGCACGACGAACGCCTGGTTCCCTAGGGAAGAGGCCGTCGGACGTCGCGCCGCGCCTTGCGGGTGATCCGGATGAAGCTCCGGAGGTGGCCGAGCGGCTGGATGTGCGACGGCGCGCCGGCGTAGATCGTCCGGATCGGGACCCAGGCGATCGTCCCGCCGAGCCGGATGCACGTCGTGATCATCTCGACCTCGAACTCGAAGCCGCGCTCGTCGCTGTCGATCGTCGCCTCGAGGATCCGCCGGCCGATCAGCCGGTAGCCGGACTGGTTGTCGGCGATCTCCCGGCCGACCGCCCACGAGAACGCCTTGCCGCCGATGGTGTTCGAGAGGCGGCGGATCGGCGGCATCGCCCGGAAGTTGCGGCGACCGATGATGAGGTCCGGCGGCGGATCGGCGGCGAAGGCGGCGAGGAACGCAGGGATCTCGGCCGGGTCGTGCTGGCCGTCGGCGTCGAGCGTCAGGACCGCGTCGTAGCCCTCATCGAGCGCCCGCCGGAAGCCGGCCCGGAGCGCGGCGCCCTTGCCGGCGTTCGGCCGCTGCTCGATGACGGTCGCGCCGGCCTCGCGGGCCCGGTCGGCCGTGTCGTCGGCCGAGCCGTCGTCGACGACGATGACCGGCAGGTGCTCGAGCGCGCCGCGGACGACCGACGCGATGCGGGGCCCCTCGTTGTAGCCCGGGATCAGCGCGACGACGC
>CAWJUA010000022.1:0-240493 GCA_963845925.1 uncultured Chloroflexia bacterium | reverse complement strand
TCGATCTCGCGGAGCGCCGATCCGCCGTCACGCCACTCGACGGCCGCGATGGTCAGCGCCGTGCCGTCGCGGCTCGTCGCAGGCCGGCTGCTTCCGGTAGCCGCGCTCGCGGACGACGCCGACGCAGTCGGCCCAGCGGACCGCCACGAGTCGCCGGCCGCTCGTGAAATCGATGCACACGCCGGCCCGGCCGACCGGAGAGGCGCATCGCGGATGTCACCCATGTCGGAAGCGGCGTTTGCCGCCCCTGACGAACTCGAACGTTCGACTCGCGGGCATCGGATCGGTCGGCGGCCCCGGATATCGCTCGAGCGGGCGCTGCGGATCCACGCCACCAACGGGGATGAGCAGCAGCATCGAGTCGCGGACCTCCTTCCACGCCGAGGCAACGTGCTCCGATTCCAGGCGCCACCGCGCCTCGACCTGGTCGGCGACCGGCTCCGGCGCTGGATCGGCGCCGAGCAGGACGTCTCGGACGTGGATGTCGAGGCGCTTCGGGATCGAGCGCGGATCTGCCATGTCGCGGAGGTAGTCCTGGTATCCCCGCGAGAGATCGTCGGGCGACGGTCCTCGAGTGGCGACGTCGTCGATCGCCTCGAGCAGGTTCTGCTCGACATCGCGGGCCGCGTCCGGCAGGCATTGCGCCAGGCCGTCCGCAAGGGCGTGATCCGGGCTCACCGGCACGTACTCGGCGCCGATCTCGTACCCGAGGCCACGGTCGACTCGCAGCCGCTGATGGAGGAAGCGGCCCAGCATGAAGCCCGGCCGTGACGGCCACGCTGCGCGGCACGAAGAACGACGTGCCGACCGCGGGGGCCTGCTCCGCGACGGCGGTCGGGGTCCTCAATCCCTCGATGACCGGCGAGTCCGGCGGCGACAGTCGCTCGCCCAGGCGGAGCGTGACCTGGAGGTCGTCGGGGAGCTCGCCTTCGACCCAGATCGCGGCGTTGCCGCCGACGAACGACCGCCCGATCCATGACCGCAATCGCTGCTCGTCGAGTCGATCGAGAAAGAATTCCGGGAGTGCGGCCGTCCCAATCCCCTGGTAGCCGGTGCGCAGCCACATCAGCCGGAGCGACATGCCCATGCCACTCTTGCCGGCGGCTTCCGTCCGGAGCACCTTGGCCTCCTGGTACATCCGCGAGAGCGGCGGTGACGCGATGGCGGCCGAAACGTCACGGAGGAAGGCGGACACCTCCTTCGGCGACCCGCGCGTGACAAAGGTCACGCGGAACGGTCAGGTGGTGCCGTTCGAGTGGTCGAAGACGTCCTTGATCGAGGTCAGGATGATGTGCTCGGCGAGATGGGTCATCCCACCGTCGACGACGGGCTCGTGCGCGCGACCGACCCCGAAGCCAGGGTGAGGATCGTCGAGCCGGACCCGGGGATGTGGTAGAGCGGAATGCCGTCGAGCTCGTAGTGATCGATCTCGGGAATATTCCCGCAGGGGATCACGTCTGGGGTCCGCGGGCTCCAGCGGCGGCGGGGCTGAGTGCTCGTTCACGTTTGGGCGACATCATGGATGGCGCGGCATGGTACCCAATCGAGGCAGTTCCACCCGCGTCCTCCTGGTGCCGGCAGCGAGCGGATCACGTCGTCGACGATGTCGTCGAACGGCGGGATGGGCGGGCGAGACGCCGGTGGGAAGTCGCCGATGTCGAACGACAGGATCCAGTAGAAGGTCGGACCGGACGCGTAGAGCGCCCAGCTGTTCTCCGAGCGGAGGTAGTGCTTGTCACCGACGACCGCGTCGTGGACCTGCATCGCGTCCTCGCTACCGGGCCGCAGTCGGTGGAGAAACGTGTCCAGCAGCTCGCCGCCGGTATGGCCCTGGAACTGGATCGCGACGACTCCCCAGTTCCGGAGGTCGGGCGCAATCGCGTAGCCCGTTGTCACGTCGGCCGCCGTCTCGCCGACGCACGTCCCAAGCAAGCCGAAGATCGGGCCGAAGTAGGTGTCGATGTCGGGATGACCGACGAAGCGAGACTTTGTCGTCGCGTGGCCGAGGATGGCGTCCGGCAGCATCCCTTCGAGGGCCGGGTCACGAGCGGCGCTCGGGGCCGGCGTCGGTCCACCTGTCGGCGGCTGTGTGGGTGAGACGGTTCGAGGCAGCCTTCGACCGGGACGTCGTCGGCAGGGTCCGTCGGGTCGCGACCGGCCGCGACCTCGACCCGTCACCCTCGCGGCCGCCGTCGCTGTCGAACGCGTACGGGTCCGTCCAGAGGTCGAAGACCTCGCGATCCAGCGGCAGGCCGTCGCGGTCGTCGTCGTCCGCGCTCGGACGGATCGGCCGGGTTCGTGCCGATTGTCCGCTCGTACTCGTCGCCGAAGCCGTCGTGGTCGGTGTCGACCGTGGTCTCGACGTAGTGCCAGGTCTCCGGGGCGAGGTGGAAGGGCGCCCCGGCCGCGTCGGTCCCGTCGATCGCCATAACGAGGTGATACGAGCCGGCGAGGCGCGTGCCGTAGACGGTGACGCCCTCGACGAGGTCGCTCGAGATCCCGAGGTCCTGGCTGCCGGAGCGGTCCATGACGCGGGAGTGCGAGGACCCGGTCGGGTCGGTGGATGTGATCGTCGCGACGACGCCATGCCCGGGATCGAACGGATCCTTCGGTTTCAGATCGGTGACGCCGACCGCCACCTCCATCGGCGAGCCTGCGCCGAACTGCGTCTCGGCCCGTGGCGACGTGGCTCCGATCGGCGACGGCACGTTGCCGTACGCCTCCGCGACCCAGGGCACGTCGCCGGGCGCGGGTCCGACACCGGCTGACAGCTCCAGCTTCCACGTGCCGGCGGCCGGGTTCGCGATGATGATCCTCGTCTGGTCGTAGCCCTCGACGACCGCGGCGGTCGGCTGCGGCGTGTCGAGCCCGAATCGCCTGCCAGCGGGATCGACGAGCGCCGGCACGACGATCCAGCTGGGACGCTCGATCGTGAACGTCACGTGGTATCCCTGCCGGGACGAGCACCGACGTCGTCTGATCCAGCTCAGCCCGTCCGGCACCGATCGGCGTGGCGGCGAGGGCCCAGGTGCGCCGGACGAGGGCGAGGGCGTGGCCGATGTCGGCCGGCGCTCGGCAAGCGCGTAGCCGTTGTACGAGTACGTGCCGCCCGCGAGCGCGAACGCCTGCGCCTCCTGTGGTCCCCGGCCGAGGGCGATGGCCCGCAGCTGCGCTCCGGTGCTGGGATCGATGACCTTCGCGATGGCGGCGCCGTCGAAGCCGATGTCGGACGCCGCGAGGACGACGACCTGGGCAAAACTCGTCTTCTGCTTCGCCACCTCCGCGGTCGCCGCATCGATCGCAGCCTTGATGTCGGGCGCGCCGCCGCGGCTGATCGCCCGAATCTGTTCCTCGAGGGGGACCGCGACCACGCAGGGGCTGGATGGGCACGATCACCCGCGGCTGAGGGCCGCCGTTGGCGATGATCGTGACCGGCTGGGACCACGTGGAGCTGGGCCAGGAAGTCGACGACCGCGTCCTGCTCGCGGCCAGCCACGCCGGGGTCACCTGGTCCGAGGCATCGACGATGATCGCGATCGGGCTGATGCCGGATCCCTTGGGTACGACGTCCACGCGCGGGCCCGCGAGCGGCCGGATGCTGTCGGCGACCGTCTCGGCGAGGCGGTCCAGCTCCGTTGCCTGTGCGACGTCGCCGCGAAACCTGAGCAGTACGACACCCCGCGGGGTGTGGACGGCCCACGAGATCCCGAGGGCCGGCTTCGACGTCCGTGGCGACGGGTAGCGGAACGTGAGTCGGTCCGCGTGACCCGAAGCGAGGTCGCGGGCATCCGCGACGAAGCTGGCCGCGTTGGTCGTTTCGGGCGCGCTCGATTTCATCGATGCGATGAGATCGGACGTCTCCGCGGTTGTCGCCCAGCGCGCGCCGTCGAGGACCGCTCCCCCGCCGGACGCGAGGGCGGTAGGAGCCGCGTCGATCGCCGCGATGTCGTATCCGCCATCGGCGACGGCTGCCGTCACGGCATCCACGTACGGCCGGTAAGCCGCGTGATCCCGCGCGATCGCGGCGAACGCCTGGGCCATCGGCGCCGGTCGCCCGGCGCGGTCGCGATCCACTCGGGCGGCAGGACGATCGACAGACCAGCATCCCGGAGCGGCAGGAACGTCCAGCCTTTCGCCACGAGGGCTGCCTGTCCGGCGTCGGGCGTTGGGTTCGGCGCCGGTGGACGCGACGAGAGCTCGGACGGCGCCGGGGTGGCCCGACCGGTCGAGGGGCGGTCGGACGGGCTCGCCGCCAGGGCTGATCCGCCGGAGGCGGCAGCCAGCGGCGCCGTGCTGGACTGGGGGCGGATCAGGAGCGCCAGACCAATCGCCGCGATAACGACCGCGACCACGACAAGGGTGACAGCCAGGCGGCGAGGCGGCAGCGGGCGTTTGACGAGGCGGTCCACGCGTCCCTCGCGCTCGGTGGCGACGTGAGCCTACGGTACCCGACGCCCGGCCCAAGGCGAAGGAGAACGAAATGGCCATCGCTCGTACTACGGCGCGGACGGTGCGGTCCAGTAGTCGCTGACCACCCAGACGCTAAAGCCGCCGACCCGGTCAACAGGGACCGGGCCGCGCGGGTTCGACTCCCGGGGGACGAGAGTCGCTAGTTCTTCGGGCCCTTGACGTCCTTGAATGGATTGCCATGACGGTCGGCGAGGCGCTCGACGAGCGACTTGGCGGCCGGCGTCAGGTTCTTCACGCTGAGGTTGTTGGGGCCGTGTCCGGAGTCGATGACCGGGTAGCCCGCCGATAGCCAGTTCGCGAACAACGGATCCAGGTCCTTCTTGGCGATCCGCTCGGCGAGGTCGATGAACTCGCGCGTCGTCACCGTTCCGCCGGCCTGCTCGGCGGCCCACGTCTGGAGGATCTGGAAGAACTTGTGGTCGCCGACCTCCTTGCGCAGTGCGTGGAGGGTCATCCCGCCCCGGGCGTAGACCGGGAAATCGAACAGCTGGACCGGCCCCGGGTCGCCGATCGCCAGCGTCCCAGAACTCGTCGTCCGCGGGGATGCTGGCGAAGTCGTCGAAGATCTGCTGGGCGGTGCCCTGCCCTTCGCGTTCGCTCCACAGCCACTCGGCGTAGGTCGCGAAGCCCTCGTTCAGCCAGATGTTCTGCCACGTGTCGACCGCGAGGCTGTCGCCGAACCACTGGTGGGCGAGCTCGTGGACGACGACGCCGTCGTTCGGCTGGTTGGGGCCGAAGAAGAACGGCGAGTACGTCGGCCGGGTCTGGTTCTCGAGCGCGAACCCGACGTCGACGTTGTCGACGATTCCGCCGGCCGCTGAGAACGGGTACGGCCCGAATGTGTCGGCCTCCCAGCCGATGATCTCCGGCTGGCGGTCGAACGACTGCTGGGCGCCGGTCCCGACGCCCGGGATCGCCGGAATCTCGGTCGCGACGACCCAGCTGTTCTGGTTGGGCGCGCTGCCCTCGGGCGCCGGCCCTACGACCCAGCCATCGAGGACGTTGCCGTCGTTCTCGAAGCCGGTCGAACCGGCGCCGGTCGACACGACGACGTTGTCGATCGCGACGCCCTGGCCCTGGACGAAGCCGTCGCTCGCGTACGAGATCGAGACCTCGACCTGGCGCGGGGCCCCGCCGGCGTCGGGGAGCGCCACCGACCAGTGCTCCCAGCCGTCGGATGCACCGCTGACCGCGTTCCAAACGCCGGTCGTTCCGGACGGCGTGCAGCGCAGGAAGTCGTCCTTGGGATCAGCCGGATCGCCCGGGTCCGCGATGAACGGCGTCACGTAGTGCTCGTAGAACGGGTTGAAGTCCAGGTAGTTGTAGGGGCACTCTCCGGTGTCCTGGCTCGTGTGGCCGTTCGCGTCGGGCAACGTCGTCCAGTCGTCGCCGCCCGCGGTGCGGGCCTCGACGAACGCGAAGTCCCAGCTGGGCTCCGTGTCGCGGTGGATGTCGAACGAGAGCTGCGCGCCGCCGGCCGGAACAGCGATCGTCCGGGTGATGCGCTTGTAGGCGGGCTCGACTGATCTGCGAGTACAGCAGCTGGGCACCGGATGGCGGCGCGACGGCCGGCGCCAGGTCCTCCAGCAGCGACGAGTCGATCGCGTCCCAGTACTGGAGGCCGTCCGCCGAGTAGGCGTCGACGTCGAACTGGCCGATCGCCATGAACGCGAGGTAGGTCGTCATCGGCTCGACCGCGTTCCAGTTCCACGTCGTCTTGCCGCCGCTGGTCTGCTGGCTCACGAGCACGCCGTTCGAGAGCGCCTCGACTCCGGCCGGGACGGTGATGTGGAACGTGAACGTCGCCTTGTCACGGGGATGGTCGTTGGCCGGGAACCACGTCGCCGCGACGTGCGGCTCGCCGATGACGATCGCGCCGTCGTCGGTGTGGATGAAGCCCGACAGCCCGAAGTCCTCGAGCGTCTCGGGCACGCCGTCGTACTGCGCGACGACTGTGAAGCTCGAGCCGTTCGGCAGGCCCGTCTTCGGCTTGACGGTCAGCTCCTGGCCCTTGCGCTGCGTCGTCGCCGCGGCGCCGTTCACCGTCACCGACCGGAGGCGCAGCCCGAGGAAGTCGAGGTTGAAGGCCGACAGGCTCTGGGTCGCCTTCGCCTGGATCGTCGCGACGCCGGTCAGCTTGTCGGTCGCCGGGTCGTAGGCCACCGCCAGGTCGTAGTGCCCGACGTCATAGCCGCCGTTGCCGTCGCCCGGGAAATACGGGTCGCCGATGCCGGCGGCGCCGGCCGAGAACTGGTTCGGCGGCGCCGCGAGCGCCGCCGGGACGCCGGCAACCACCAGCAGAATCGCCGCGATGAAAGACACGAACTTGCGGGACATGGACTGCCCTCCTGCTCTCCCCACGCAGGGCCATCCGACGCGCCGTGATGGGGCCGCTTTCGACCGGGCCGACGCCAAGGCTGGGCGAGCGTCGACCGGTTACGAGCGGCTGGGACCCCTCCTCCGCGAACAGGCCCTCATCCTTCGCGGAGACGGCCCTGACTATCTGCCCCTCAGCGCCGCGGGTCAAGTTTCAGATCGGACCAACGCCCGCCCGGCTCCAGCGACTACCCTCCGATCACCGTGATGACCCCGACCCTGTGGCGCCATGCCGACTTCATGAAGCTGTGGACCGGCCAGACCGTGTCCCGGCTCGGCAGCGTCGTGACGCGGACGGCGGTGCCACTGGTCGCGCTCCTCGTCCTCGGCGCCGGGCCGACCGAGATGGCGTTGCTGGTCGTCTCGGTGAGCCTGGCCGTGCTGCTCGTCGGCTTCGTCGCCGGGGCGTGGGTGGATCGCCTCCGTCGGCGGCCGTTGCTCATCGCATCCGACGTGATCCGCGCCGCGATCCTCCTGTCGATCCCGGTGGCGTTTGTCGCGGGCGCCCTGACCATGGCCCAGCTGTATGTCGCGATGTTCGCCGAGGCGTGCCTCGCCTCGGTGTTCGACGCGGCGTACCCGGCGTACGTGCCGTCGCTCGTCGGCACCAAGAGGGTGGTGGACGCCAACAGCAAGCTCGCGACGAGCTCATCGATCGCCGAGATTGGTGGCCCGAGCCTCGCCGGCGGCCTCGTCCAGTTCGTCTCGGCGCCGTTCGCGATCCTCGTCGACGCGGTGTCGTTCGTGGTGTCCGCGATCGCATTGCTGCTGATCCGGTCACCCGAGCCCGCCCGGCCGCCGCGCACGACAGCGACACCGATCCGCCTCGAGATCCTCGAGGGCCTCCAGCTCGTCCGACACCATCGAATCCTTTTCCCGATCGCTCTCTCATCCGTCATCGCCCACGCGGCTGGCTCGTTCTTCGGCGTGCTGTACACGCTGTTCCTCATCAACGACCTGCACCTGGATCCGTTCGTCCTCGGCGTCGTGATCTCGGCCGGAGGCGTCGGTGCGCTGCTGGGATCGTTCGTGGCAGCGCGCGTGATCCGGACGCTCGGTCTGGGCCGGGCGCTGATCTGGACCGCGGTTGGCGGCAGCGCGATCGGCATCCTGACCCCGTTGGCCCAGGGCTCGCTGCTCCTGGCCACCGCGATGGTGCTGATCCCGCAGCTCGTCGGCGACGGCCTGGAGACGATCGAGGAGGTTGCCGAGCTGTCGCTCATCCAGGGCCAGACACCCGACCGCATCCTGGGCCGGGTGAACGCGACCCTCGGCGTGCTGACGCACGGCTTCGCCTACCCGATCGGGGCCATCGCCGCGGCGGTCGTCGCCGAGAGCCTCGGCGTCCGGGCGGGCATCGCGATCGGCTGGGCCGGCATGGCGCTGTCGATCGTGCCGCTCGTGCTGTCGCCGGTCGCCGGCGTCCGTCACGCAACGGAAGAGCTGGCCCCCGCGAGCTGAGACCCACCGGGAACCAATCGGCCTTGGACGGCACCGTACGATTCGAGCACGACCGAGTGGTCGGGCCGTCACGGGTGGACGTCTGTGGACCAGCGAGAGCTCGTCGAGCGGGCCGGGCGAGGCGATCATGACGCCTTCGGCCAGCTCGTCCGCGAGCGGCTAGCGCGCCTGGACGCAGCGGCCCGGCTGATCCTCCACGACCCGGAGCTCGCGCGCGACGCGGTCCAGGAGGCGCTCGTCGGTGCCTGGCGGGACCTGCCCGGGTTGCGCGACCCGGACTCGTTCGACGCCTGGATCCACCGCATCACCGTTCGTTCCTGCCTCGGCATCCTGCGGCGGCGCCGCCGTCGGGTCGTCGAGGTCGAGCTGACTCCCATGGCCGACGTTCCGGTCGGCGACACCGATTCCTCCTTCGTCGATCGCGACGAGGTCGAGCGGGCGCTCCGGCGCCTCCAGCCCGACCAGCGCGCGGTCGTCGTTCTCCACTACTTCCTGGGCCTGCCGCTGCCGGAGACGGCGGCGGCGCTCGGGATCCCGCTCGGGACGGCGAAATCCCGGCTGCATCGATCGCTTGCGGCGATGCGGGCCGACCTGAACATCGTCTCGAGCCTGGAAGCCGCCGAGCTTCCGCGAGGGCAGATCGCATGAGCAGCTTCGATCGGTCGGATCGGTTCCAGCAGGAGCTGCCCGACGTCCTGACCGCGATCGCCGCGCCGCGGATGCCCGACTACGTCGACGACCTCCTGGCGCAGGCCGCCGCGACCCGGCAGCGCCCGCGCTGGACCTTCCCGGAAAGGTGGCTCCCCATGGGCGCGATCGCCCGACGACAGCCCTATGTCCCGATTCCAGCCTGGCGACTGTTCCTGGTAGCCGCGCTCCTACTCGCCCTCGCGGCGGCGGCCCTGCTCGTGACCGCGGGTTCCCAGCAGCACGTCCCACCGCCGTTCGGGCCGGCCCGCAACGGCGCGGTGCTGTTCGGCAACGGCGACATCTACATCCGCGACACCCTCGACGGTCCGGCGCGGCTCGTGATCGGTGGCCCTACGTTCGACTTCGCCGCCGGGTTCACCCGGGACGGCACGCGGCTGACGTTCCTCCGCCGGGTCGCCGGCACGGAAGGGTCGCCGGACGAGCGCCTGCAGGCGTTCACCGCCGACACCGACGGTTCGAACGTCGCCCCACTCACCGCACCGCTGGTCGCGCCCGACTGGTTCGGATTTCGCCCCCGACAACGGATCGATCGTCTACATCGCCGGCGACCCGGCGACGCGGCAGTCCCTGTTCGTCGTCAACGTCGGACAGCCCGGCGAACCGCGGCAGCTGCTCACCGGCAACCCGCCGATGTCCGTGACCTTCCCGAACTTCCTCGCCCCGACCGGTGACGAGATCGTCTTCCGGGGCCGGACCGCGAGCGGTTCCACGCGGTCGGTCCGGGATCTTCGCCATCCGTCCCGACGGCACGGGTCTCCGGCCCATCACCCGGACGGACGGCAATCCCGACGACGGGTACCAGTTCCCGCAGCCGTCGCCGGACGGACGCTATCATCGCCTACACGTGGTGGGACCGGGTCCTCAGTGGGCTCCGCATCAACATCCTCGACCTCCGGACGGGCGACGACCGGATCCTGACCGACGTCGGCCGAAGCGAGGGCTATGCGACGTTCTCGCCGGACAGCCGGCGAATCGTCTTCACGGACTACCTGTCGGATACGTACCAGATCATGGTCGCGCCGGTCGACGGCAGCTCGCCGCCGCTGCCAATAGGCCCACGGTTTCGGCAGGTCAACAACGAGTCCATCGGCGGAATGTTCTCGCCCGATGGCAAGTGGGTCGTCGTCGGCGATACGGCGACCGGCGAAACGCGCCTCATCGATTTGGCGAAGGGCGGCGACGGAACGCTCCTGGCGTGGTCGGCGGCCGACATCTCGGGCTGGCAGCGCCTCGCGCCCTGACGACGGACATCGCCGGGGCAAGCCCGGCAGACTTGAGGGGTGAGCACTCGAGTCAGTCGAGAGCAGGTCGTCTGGTACCGCATGCGGGCGAGCCACCTCGACGCCAAGCTGCCGCCCGGCGCATTCGCCGACGCCGCGTGGGGCGGGCTGCAGGACAGCGTCCCGCGCGGCGGGGTGATCGCGCTCCACGCCCGCGTCGAGGGCACCCAGCCCGACTCGTGGGAGGATCCATCGCTCGTCCAGATCTGGTTCCGCGGCGGCGCCGACTACATCGTGCCGCGCGCCGACGTCGGCGTCTTCACCCTTGGGGCGAGGCCGCGCGATCCCGAACTCGCCGCCCGCATCGACCGCCTCGCCGACGAGATCCACAGCGTGGCCAAGGGCGAGACGCTTACCGTCCGCGAACTGGCGACGCGGCTCTCCCACGGCGACCGGATCCTGGTCAAGATCACCGGGCCGACCGGCCGCGTCCACATCCGCTGGGACGCCAGCAACATCTGGCTCATCCCGGCCGAGCGGCCGGACATCGACCCGGAGGACGCGCGCCTGGAGCTCGGCCGCCGGTTCATCAGCTGGTTCGGCCCCACGACGAAGGCGGCGCTGGCCCGCTGGACCGGCGTCTCGAAGGAGGACGCGACGGCCACCTGGCACGCCCTCGAACCGGAGCTGGTCGAGGTCACGATCTCTGGCGGCGGCGCGCCACAGGGCGAGTCGCGGTTCGTGCTCGCGACGGCGCTCGATGCCCTGACCGGCGCGAAGCCGGTCGAGGGCGTGCGGCTCATCCCGTTCGACGACGCGCTCACGAAGCTCGACAAGGAGCTGCTCGTCCCCGACCGCAAGAACCGCGAGCTCGTGTTCCCGCCGATCGGAACGTCGCTCGGCTATATCCCTGGCCCGGTCCTCGTCGACGGGGAGATCGTCGGGGCCTGGCAGCGCCAGCAGCGCAAGGTCACGATCCATCCCTGGCGCACGCTCGGCTCGGCGGTCCGGGCGGCGATCGAGGAGGAGGCACTCGCCTTCCCGATCGCGGGCACGACGAAGCCAACGATCCGGTGGGCCGAAATCGGTCGCTGACGACGGGTGGCTAGCGCGCCTCGACCGGGCTTGCCGGCGCCAGACCCAGCTCCTGCATGACCGGCTCGACGACCTCGTCGGCCAACCACCGGACCGGCCGATCGGTGGTCGTCGCGACCGGCGCCAGGACGAGGTGGGTCACGCCGGCGTCGATGAACTCGAGCAGGAGACCCCGAGCGGTCTTTGCGTCGGCGAATTGCGGCAGGCCGGGCTGGGCCGGCGAGGCGACCGGCGCGCCCGAGACGAGGATCTGTACCGACCGTTCGATCTCGGTCGGGTCGCGGCCAATCTCGTGGCAGGCGTCGTCGAGGATGCGGCCGAGGTCTCGGACCATGGCCACGTCGCCGCGAGTCGGGCAGTTCCAGATGTCGGCGTGGCGGGCAACGACGCGCAGGCTGCGCCTCCCGCCGGCCCCGATGAGGATCGGCGGCCGAGGCCGCTGGACGGGCTTTGGTTCGCAGATCGCGCCGATCAGCTGATAGTGCCGGCCGTCGAAGTCGAACGGCTCGGTCTCAGCCCAGAGCCGCTCGACGATCGTGCAGGCCTCATCGAGCGCGTCGATCGCCTCGCCGGTCGGGACGACGGGAAAGCCGTTGGCGTCGAGCTCGCGGCGGACCAGCGCAAGGCCGGCCGGGTCCTTCACTGCGCTGCCGCCAGCCCCGATCCCGAAGACGAGTCGGCCGTTCGAGATGCGATCGACCGTCGCCGCCATCTTCGCCAGAAGCGCCGGCGCGCGGAGCCGGTTGCTCGTGACGATCACACCGAGCTTGAGACGCTCCGTCTGGGCGGCGAGGGCCGCGAGGAGCGTCCACGCCTCGAGGGCGGGGCCGGTCACGTCGCCGCGCAGCGGCACGAGGTGGTCCCACAGCCACGCGTGCTCGAAGACGGGGATGCCATCGGCCTCGCGCCAGTGCGGAGGACGTCCTCGTAGGTCGTGTTCGCCTGGCTGGTCTTGACTCCGAAGGTCACGCGGTGTGCGGACGTCATGGCTGAAATCCTTCTACCAGTGTTACGGCGCTCACAGTTCCGCGGTCGGCTGCCGGGCGTCCACGATTGCCGCGGCGACGTCGCCCGGTCGTGCGTACTGGGTGATGAGCTCCTCGAGGTCCCGCCGCGCCGCAGCGACGTCGGCTCCGGCGGACTCGTGCTGACCCTCGACCGTCACCAGGATCTCCGTTGTGTCCGGGCCCGATGCGCTCTCGGCCGACTGCCGCCAGCACCAACGTCGCGCGCAGACGTGGCCGCTCTCGTCGACGAACACGACCTCGCCGGGCTCCGGCGATTCGCGTCGGCCCGAGCCGATGTCGGTGAACGTCTCGTCGCCGTTCGCGAACCGGACGGTGACGGGGCCGGTCATCGCTCGTCGATCGAAGATCGCCACCGGCAGCGCGTAGCGGATGCTGACGAGATTACCGATGTCGACAAGCTCGTTGATCGACGGGATCGAGCCCTGTTTCGTCAGCCGGCGGAGGAGGGCCTCGGCGGCCGATCGATACCCCGTCGGGTCGACACCGAATTCGCGGAAGGCCCGCCGCCAGGCAGCAAGCGACGGCAGCTCGGATAGCGGCGTCGAGCCGATCCGCGCGAGCGCTGCGGCCTGCCCGGCCTGGAACGCGGTTACGAGCGGTGAGGGCGACGGCCCGTTCCGGACGTCGGTCGCGTGGATCACGCCGCCGACGACGCGGGGGAATCGCGCAGTCACCGCAGGGTCGTATCGGAACATGGCGCGCTAAGGCTACGTGGCCCGGCGCGGTGCGGCAGGGGGCGCACCCCGCGGCCAAGTGGAACAGTCGCGTTCCCATCGAGGCCCGCTGGTGGCATCCTGCCGCCATGCGCAGCGTGTACGAGGCGGCGGGTGGCGACGCCGGGATCCTGCGTCTCGCCGAGGCTTGGCACGCCCGGGTTCTCGCCGACCCCGTTGTCAGTCACGCGTTCAGCCACGGCTTCCAGCCCGACCATACGCAGCGGCTGGCCGCCTACTGGGCGGAGGCGCTCGGCGGGCCGCCGGCATACACCAGCTCGTTCGGTGACGAGACGTTCGTCGTCCGCCTCCACGCCGGTAACGGCGAGCACGAGGAGATGGACCGCCGGGCGATCGCCTGCTTCGACCAGGCTCTCGAGGACGCCGGCCTGGCCTCGGACGACGGGCTGAAGACCGCGCTCCACGACTACTTCGCCTGGGCGACGACGACCAGCATGGCCGCCTACCCCGACACGCCCGACGACGTCCCCGCCGGCCTCCCGATCCCGCGCTGGTCGTGGGACGGGCTCGAGGTAGTGGAGCCGAGCTAGCGTCAGACCGCCCGCTCGAATGCGCGCGCGAAGTCCTCGGAAGGCCCTGAGTGGCCGGCGGACTCAGCAGCCGTGTGGGTGCGAGCGAACTCGAGGTGGGCAGCCTCGTGTCGGACGACTCCGCGGAGCTCCGCGAGCGTCGTCCAGTTCGCGAAGATCCAGACGTGGTTCGGCAGGTCCGTCGTGTAGCCACCCTGGAAGCCGTATCGGAGGCCGACGGTCGGCGGCGGCTCGACCGTGTCGACGAACGTGATGTACGCCTCGGGGATGCCCAGCTGCGCGCACGCCTCGCGGAGGGCCGCGAGGCCGGCCTCGACGTAGACATCGGAGGGATGTGCGATCCGGACACGCTCGGACTGAACATGAACGCCGCGCCGGCGCATCTCCTCGAACTGCGGGAACTCGTCGCGACCGATCGTGAAGGTCCCGTCCGGCGCCGAGACCGGGATGCCTGCTACGGCGACCCTGGGTTCGGTCACCGTGGCACCCACCGCCTGCCGAGCTCTTCCGGCTCCGGTGGCGGCCCGGGCAGCTCGCTGCCGTCGACGCGGAGGCCGTCGAGGAACAGCCGCAGGTAGCGCTGGCGCAGCTCCCGCGTCCGGCGCTCGTCGCCGAGCCGGATCGTCGACACCTGCTCGAGGATCAGCGACAGGTCGTCAACGACCACGTCGGCCCGCAGGCCGCCGTCGGCCTTGGTTCGGTCGACGATCAGGTCGTTCAACTCGGCCGCGCGCGTGGACATCGCGTACAGCTCCTCGCTCGGCGTGAACGTGCCGGCGAGGTTCATCGTGATCGCGACGGTCTGCGCATCGAGCAGCCGGGCCATGAAGTCGGCGAAGGCCGTCCATGCGTCGCGCTCGTCGGCGACCGCGGCCTCGGCCTCCTCGAGGTAGACGGCCAGCCCGTCGCGAGCCACCTGGCGGAGCAGGTCCTCCTTGCTCGCGTAGCGCAGGTAGAGCGCGCTGATGCCCACGCCCGCGCGCGCGGCGACCGCCGACATCGGCGCGTCGGGATCGGCGGTGAACACCTCTCGAGCGGCGTCACGGATCCGGCCGTCGTTGCGCCGCGCCTGGGCGCGGCGGCCGCTCAGCGGGCGATCGCCAGATTCCATCTGGACAAGATAGCGCCGGTTGGTCATAATGGAACGGAACACTTCATTCCGTTTCGGGAGGCAGGACAGCCCCATGAACGACACGACGATCCGACCCTTCACGCTCGACATCCCCCAGGCCGACCTCGACGACCTGCGCGACCGGCTCGACCGGGCGCGCTGGCCCGACGAGCTCCCCGGCGACGTCGACGACGGCATCAAGCAGTCGTACGTCCGATCCCTCTACGACGCGTGGCGGAACGAGTACGACTGGCGGGCGACCGAGGCCGCGATCAACGCCCATCCCCAGTTCACGACCGAGATCGACGGCCAGAACGTCCATTTCCTCCACGTCCGCTCCCCCGAGCCGAACGCCCTGCCGCTGATCATGACCCACGGCTGGCCCGGCTCGATCCTCGAGTTCTTCGACATCGCAGGGCCGCTCACCGACCCCAGGGCCCACGATGGCGACCCGGCCGATGCGTTTGACCTCGTCATCCCGTCGATGCCCGGCTATGGCCTCTCGGGCCCGACCCGCGAGCGCGGCTGGAACCTCTACCGGATCGCCGCGGCGTGGGTCGAGCTGATGCGTCGCCTTGGCTACGAGCGCTACGGTGCCGCGGGCAACGACGCGGGCTCCATGATCTCGCCCGAGATCGGCCGGCTCGACCCGGACCATGTCGTGGGCGTTCACGTCACCCAGCTCTTCTCGTTCCCGTCGGGCGACCCCTCGGAGTTCGAGGGCATGACGCCGGAGGAGATGACCGAGCTGGGGACGCTCCAGTGGTTCTTCGAGAACAAGATGTCCTTCAACAAGGCCTTCTCGGAACAGCCGCAGACGGTCGCCTACGGGATCACCGACTCGCCGCTGGGGCTGCTCGCCTGGAACGCCCAGCTCCTCGGCGAGGACCTCGACGCGGACTTCCAGCTGTCGAACGTCATGCTCTACTGGCTGACCGGGACGGCGGCCTCGGCCGGGCGGCTGTACTACGAGAACGCCCACGCGGTCGATCGGCCGACCGAGCCGACGACGATCCCGATCGGCCTGGCCGGCTTCGGCGGCGACTTCAGCGGCATCCGGCGGTTCGCCGAGCGCGACCACAAGAACATCGTCAGCTGGAACATGTACCCGAGCGGTGGCCACTTCGCGGCCCACAAGGCGCCGAACGAGCTCATCGGCGACATCCGCGGGTTCTACCGCGATCTCAGGTAACGAACGCGATGCCGGTGCTCGGGCCGAGGCCGTGAAGGATTTGGGTGCCTCTCGTCGCCATCTGTCGTAAGGCCCGTCCGTGAGCTGATGACGGACCCGCCGATGACGACGGAGGGACCCATGGCCCGCACCGGCAATCGTTTCAAGCCTGTCGCCCTCGCGGCATTCCTGCTATCGCTCATTGGCGCCGCCTGCGGCAGCGGCGCCGGTGGGCCAGCGGCGTCCGCGTCGCTCGCGCCACGGTCCAACGCGCCGACGCCGAGTCCTTCTGTCGCGGCGTCACCGTCCCCTGCCACGTCCGCGACCGACATCGTCTCGACGACGCCGCCATTGGCCCTACCCGCCACGTTCGTGCCGATCGGCTCCGCACAACCGCTGACCGACTGGGTGGTCGGCCGCACTCAGGCCGCACCGGGCACGGGCGCTGCAGTCCTTGCCGACGGCGCGGTCTGGGCCGTGAACCGTAAGGACGCCGGGTTCACGGGCGACGTGCCCAACGGCGAGATCTATCGCATCGACCCCTCATCGGGCGAGACGACGGCGACCGTCGAACACGCGCGTGGCGGCTTCCCGACCGCAGGGTTGGGCGCGATCTGGCTCGTCAACGCCGAATTCGGGCAGACGGTCACGCGGGTCGACCTGAAAACGCTCAAGGCGGACCGGTTCAGGACCAGCACGACCGAGGACCCGGTTCCGGAGGCCGTCGCCGTCGCTCACGGCAACGTCTGGGTCGGCAACAACCACGACGGGACGGTCGCGGTGGTCGATCCGGCGACGCTGACGGTCACCAGGACGATCCGGCTCACGGAGCCCGGCGGGTTCGGGGTTCGCGGCAAGGCGACGACCGACGGAACGAGCGTCTGGTTCGGCATCTCCCGAACCGGCGAGATCGTGCGCATCGACGCCGCCACGGAAACCGAAGTCTCGCGGATCCGACTCCCGCAGGTGCCTCACACGCACCTCCCGGAGGGCCTGGCGGCGACCGAAGCGTCGGTGCCGGAACAGCTCGTCGTGGTCGGTGACCGGCTCTACGCGAGCACGGTCGACCATCTCTACTCGATCGACATCTCGAAGACCGGCAGCGAACGGATCGTCGCCGACCTCGCCGTGGACAGCTCGATGGCGACGGTCATCACGCCCGGCGAGGGCGGCGATCTCTGGGCCCTCGTGCGCGGGCCGTCCAGGCTCATCCGCATTGACGCGGCGACCGCCGACCTGCTCGGAGCGCTGCCGGTCGACCTCGCCGACGAAGAGCCTGCCGACGTGGTCGCGGGAGCCGGATCCCTCTGGATCCGCGTGCCTGATGGCGTGATTCAGGTCCAACCGAAGTGACGCGCGAGCGACAATCGCGATCAACCGTGAAGGATTCGGGTGTGGTGCGCCGCCAGTGATGGCGAGGGGCGGCGGGTCGCCCCCGGGTGGCCGAGGTGAAGACGGTGACGTCCGAGCTTGTCGAGCGCGCACAGCGTGGCGACCACGCCGCGTTCGACGCGCTCGCCTCGGCCGCCTATCACCGGCTCTACGCGATCGCGAAGCGGATCATGCGCGACGAATACGCGGCTCAGGACGCGGTCCAGGACGCGCTCATCCGGGCGTGGCGTGACCTGCGCAGCCTGCGCGACCCGGACCGGTTCGACGCCTGGCTGCATCGACTGCTCGTCCGGGCCTGCGCCGACCAGGGGCGCGCGTCGCGGCGGCGCCGGGCGGAGGTGACGAACGTGGTTGTCGACCCGATCTCGCCGTCCGACGACGCCGCGTCGATCGCCTCGCGTGACGAGCTCGAACGGGCGTTCCTGCAACTCAGCGTCGAGCATCGCGCAGTGCTCGTCCTCGTCCACTACGTCGGCATGACGGCACCCGAGGCCGCGCGCGCCCTCGGGATTCCGCCGGGCACCGTCTACTCGAGGCTCCATTACGCGACCCGGCAGATGCGGGACGTCCTCGCGTCGGATGCGCCGATCCGCGCTCATGGAGGCCGGGCGATGACGGGCTCGATGGATCGCGCCGCCGACGCCGCCCTCGCCGACTGGCTCCGCGACGGCCCAGAAACGGGACCGATCGAGGGGCTCGAGGCGATCCTCGCCGAGACGCGATCCGTGCCCCAGCGACCGGCCTGGACGTTCCCGAGCCGCTGGCTGCCGACCGTGCTGAACGGTGGCGGGGCCGGGATCCGGCCGCTGCCAGTCGCCATCCTCCTCGTCCTGGCGGCGCTGATCGCGGCCATCGCGTTCGCCATCGGCGTCGGGACACAGCGACGGCTGCCGCCGCCGTTCGGGTTCGCCGCGAACGGTGCGATCGCCTACGACACCGGGAACGGCGGTCATGCCTACCTCGCCGATGCCAACGGGCTCGAACCCGCGGCAGCTGCCGGGCGACGGCATCGAGCGCCAGCCGACGTTCTCACCAGATGGCACGCGGATCGTCTACTACTCCCGCCCGCCGTCGTCGCCCCCGAGCGAACCAGCGATCCCCGCGGCTGCGAGTTCCACATCTTCATCGCCAACGCCGACGGATCGAACGCGCATCCGATCCTCGACGGGATGACGTTCCGGCTCGATCCGTTCACACCCGCCGTCCTGGTCGCCGGACTCCCGCTCGATCGCCTTCCGCTCGGACGCCGATGGAGTCGACCAGATCTGGGTCGTGGACGTCGACGGACGTACGCCGCCGATCGCCCATCACGAGGGGCACGGCGACGCGATCGGCGCCGGCCTGGTCACCCGACGGCAAGTGGATCGCGTACGTCGAGTCGCGCCCCGGCATCCCGGCCGTCAATGCGCTCGTCGTGGCTCGGCCGGACGGATCCGGTCGGGTGGTCCTCCATGCGCAGGACTCGGTCAGCCCGGACGAGGCCTCGTTCGGCGAATCGCTCCGATGGTCGCCCGATAGTCGGAGCATCGCGTACGCTCGCGGTCGCGACCCGGCCAACGCGGACGAGTCCGACGGGCCGTGCACTACCTGGCCGTCGCCCCGCTCGAAGGCCGCGAGCGAGTCGTCTACACCGACCTGAGCGGCTGGCTGCACTTTCCGACCTGGTCGCTCGACGGACGGCTGCTGTACTTCACCGTCGGTGAGAGGTCGAACGTGATCCGGGTTCACGACCTCGCGACCTCGACCGATTCGATCCTCGGCGTCTGCGAAGCCACCGATCCCGGGGCCTCTGCAACTGTCCCCGAACGGTGAGCAGCTCGTAGAAGCCTGCCCGGGCGCGCCGAAGCTTGGCGCGACCTCGAGTGGCGCGCCCGATGCCGGCCTCGCGCTGCCGGTCAACGCCGGCCGGATCGACATCCAGCGCCTGGCTCCCTGAGTTCGCGCGGCGTTCGGGCCGCCGCAGATCCGGCGTTCGGTGTACGTTGCGCGCCGTGGCCCACGAGATCGTGGGGCGGGGCCCCGAGCTCGCCGCACTCGAGCCGTTCCTCGCGCGGGCCGGGGACGGGCTGGCGGCGCTCGTCTTCGAGGGCGAGGCCGGGATCGGGAAGTCGACCGTCTGGCAGGCCGCCGCCGACGCCGCCGCCGAGCGCGGCTGGCTCGTCCTCACGTCGCGGCCGGCACAATCCGAGCAGGGCCTGACGCTCGGTGGGCTCGTCGATCTCCTGGGCGGCGTCGGCGACGACGTCCTCGCCCGGCTACCGCCGCCGCAGCGCGACGCCCTCGCGATCGCGCTCCTCCGCGCCATTCCCGGCCGCGCGTCGCCCGATCAGCGGACATTGTCGGTCGCGGTCGCGGGGCTGCTTCGCCTCCTCGTCGAACCGGATCGCCCGGTCGTCGTCGCGATCGACGACGTCCAGTTCCTCGACGAGGGTTCGGCGGCGATCCTCGCGTACGCGATCCGGCGGCTGGCGGATCGGCCGGTCGCGCTCCTGCTGGCGGTGCGGACGGGGGCCGAGTCGAAGGCGTCGGAGGAGATCGTCGGCGCGGTCCCGGCCGACCGTCTGGAGCGCGTGCTCATCGGACCGTTGCACCTCGCGTCGCTGCATCGGCTGTTCGAGCTCCGCCTGGGCCGGTCGTTCCCCCGCCTCGTCCTCGTCCGCGTCGAGGAGGCGTCGCGCGGGAACCCGCTGTACGCCCTCGAGGTGGGCCGCGCGCTCATCCGGGGCGGGGTCCCGGCCGACCCGCACGACCCGCTGCCCGTGCCCGACAGCCTGGGCTCGCTGATCGCCCGCCGCCTGTCGCTGCTGCCGGCCGGCACGCGCCGGGCGATGCTCCTCGCGGCCTCCGCGGCGGAGCCGACGCTGGCGACGCTCGAGGCGGCGTCTCCGGGGTTCGCGGACGACCTTCGCCCGGCGATCGAGAACGACCTCGTGGCGATCGACCGCGACGCCGTGAGGTTCGGCCACCCGCTGTTCGCCCAGGGCGTCGCGACGCTTGCGAGCCCGGCCGAGCTGCGGGCGGCCCACCAGGCGCTCGCCGCCGCGACACCGTCCCCGGACGCCCGCGCCCGCCACCTCGCCCAGGCGACCGACAGCCCCGACGCGTCCGTCGCCACGGCGCTCGCCGACGCCGCCCGGGACGCCCGGCTGCGCGGCGCGACGCTCGCCGCCGCGAGCCTCTACCAGGACGCGAGCCGGCTGACGCCGGTCGACGACCGCGAGGGCCGGCTGCACCTCGCCCAGCTCGCCGCGGAGTGCCTGTTCATCGACCTGTCGGAGTATCTCGAAGCCGACCGCATCCTCGCTGCGGCGATCGCCGAGGGGCCGGCCGGCCCGGCGCGGGCGGACGCGCTCAGCCTGCGGGCGATCATCCGCTACTACCACGGCCGGGTTCCGGAAGCGATCGCGCTCGGCGAGCAGGGGCTGGCGGAGGCGGGCGACGCGGACGCTCATCTCCGCGGGGTCGTCCTCGGCCGGCTCGGGTACCTCGTGATGCAGCGCGATCTCGAGCGCGGGATCGCGCTCGTCAACGAGGCGGTGGCGCTGCTGGATGGCGACACGAGCCGCGGCGCGGTCGATGGCGACGCCCTCGCGAACGCGCTGCTGCTCCGCGCGAACGCCGAGTTCGGGCTCGTGCGGCCGACGCGGACCGCCGACATCGAGCGCGGCCTCGGTCTCATCACGCCGGACGGCCGGTCGTGGGAGAAGGAAGGCGCCGAGGGCAGCGCCTTCGGCCTCGCCCGGCACACGGACGACCTCGACCGGGCGATCGCGATCACGCGCGAGATGATCCGCTCGAAGTCCGGTCCGGGCGGCGACGACCCGTTCAACGTCGTCATGCTGTCCGGCCTGCTGCTCTTCCGCGGCGACTGGGCGGAGGCGCGCGACCAGGCCGAGGCGGCGATGGCCGGCTATCGGGGCGAGGGCGGCGACATCCACCCCGCCTGGGCGCTCCGCGGGCTCGCGCTCGTCGCGGCGCACGACGGCCGACGGGACGACGCCCGCCACTGGGCGGAAGAGGGCCTGGCCGAGGCGACCCGGCGCGGCGACGTCGTGATTGCCACCTTCCATCACCACATCCTCGCGTTCCTCGCCCTCGTCGACGAGAACTGGCCGGACGCCAGCGCCCATCTCGCGGCGGCCGCCGACGGAATGGCCCAGAGCGGCGTCCGGCACCCGGGCCGGTTCAAGGTCGCCGGCGACCAGGTCGAGACGGCCCTCGCGCTGGGCGACATCGAGCGGGCCAGGGCTGTCGTCGAGCAGCTGGACGAGGCCGCGCGGGTGGCGCCGACGCCGTGGGTCGTCGCCGTGGGCGCGCGCTCGACGGCCCTCCTGGCCGCGGCGGAGGGTGAGTTCGAAGCCGCCGCGTCGGCGTTCGACCGGGCGCTCGTCGAGCACGATCGGCTGCCGATGCCGTTCGAGCGCGGCCGGACGCTCCTCGCGAAGGGCCGCCTCCACCGCCGTCGCAACGAGCGACGCCTGGCCGACGAGACGCTCCGCGAGGCGCTCGCCTGCTTCGAGTCGCTCGGCGCGCCCGACTGGGTCGCGAAGACCCGGGCGGAGCTGGGTCGGGTCGGCCGGCGGCCGCACGCCCCGGACACGCTGACCGAGACGGAGCGGCGCGTCGCCGAGCTCGCGGCCACGGGCCTGACGAGCCGGGAGATCGCCGAGCGGGCGTTCCTCGCGCCGAAGACGGTTGGCAATGTCCTGGGCCGGGTGTACGAGAAGCTCGGCATCCACTCCCGCGCGGAGCTCGGCGCGCTGATCGCATCCGGGGCGCTCATCGCCGACGAGGTGGCCCGCTCGGTCGACTGATCGGGGTGATCGCCTCTTACCCGTGGGGCGGCCGCGGCCTAGCGTCGGCGCCGTGAACCGATCTCCGGCACCGGACCTCGTCTCGACGTTCCTCGTCGAGCGCTACTGGCCCGGCATCGACGTCACGTCGCTCCCCGCGGTCCTGCAGCGGCTGGACGCGGCGGCGCAGGCGATGACCGCCGAAGGCACGCCGGTCGAGCACCTGGGCTCGATCCTCATGCCGGTCGACGAGGTCGTGTTCTCGCTCATCACGGCCGGCGACGAGTCGCTGGTCCGCGAGGTGAACGTGCGCGCGGAGCTGCCGGTCGACCGGATCTCCACCGCGATCACGCTCGCCGCTGTTCCGGTCCCGGATCCCACTGGAGGACTGACGTCATGACCACCGTCCGGATCGTCTCGCGGCCCGCAGCGGCCGCGGCGGCCCTCGCCGTCGTCGCCGCCGTTGCCGTCGGCGCATGCTCGAGCGGCGGGCCCAACGCGTCGGCGATCGCCTCGATCCTCGCCAACGCGAGCCTCCCGCCCGTCGCCTCGTCGGCGCCGACGCCGGTTCCGTCGGCGGCGAGCAGTGGGCCCTCGGAATCGGCCCTGCCCTCGGCGGTCGCGACCGACATCGACCCGTGCCAGCTGATCACGAGCGCCGACGCGACCACGTTGACCGGCGTCACGTTCGGCCCCGGCAAGGAGTCGACGACCGACAAGAACGTCAAGATCTGCAACTACGCCGCAGCCGGGCCCAACCTCTTCATGGTCGAGGTCGCGATCGCCCCGGACGTCGCCACCGCGAAGGCCGCGGAGGCCGCTCAGGAGGCGGACCTCGAGGCGAGCGCGCAGGACCTGGCGAGCCTCGGACTGACGGTCACGAAGCTGCCGAACTTCGCGCCGAACACCGACGCCGCGCTGATGCAGGGCGGCATGAGCGCGGGCGGCCAGTCGGTCGCCGCACGGGCGATGTTCGTCCTCCGGAACACCGCGTTCTTCGGGTTCAGCGACGTCGCCGTCAATGGCGGCCAGCCGCCGTCGGAGCAGGCGATGAAGGACGAGGCCATGACGCTCCTGGGCAAGGTCCCGTGATGGACGTCGGCGCCCAACGTCCTGTCGGTCGACGACCTCGCCGCGAACCGGGCGGGTCGTCTGACCGACCACCAGCGGACGAGCTGGGTCGGGTTCGAGCAGGCCTGGACGAGCGGGCTGCGGCTCGGGGCGGCGGCCTTCGGCGCGGTCGGTGTGGCGACGCTGTTCGGACTGGGCGGCGGCATCGGCAACCTGACCGACCTGGTCATGACCGTCGGGTGCTTCGCGCTTGCGGCGGGCCTCGCCTGGGTCTCCGTCGTGCCCGGCCGGCGGCTGGCACGCGACCTCGCGGACGGGACGGTCGAGACGGTCGAGGGCCCGATCGAGCGACGGCGCACGGACCGGACCTACGGCGGGACCCCGCGACGGCACTTCCTGTACATCCACGGGCGCGCATACCAGGTGACGCGGAGCATGTACGACGATGCCCCGCTGATGGGCCCGGTGCGGCTGTACGCCCTGCCGCGGACGCACAAGGTCGTCAGCCTCGAACCCGGCGCGAGCCGCGAGACCGGCGGGGACGAGGCAGCGCCGGCATTTGTCGGACAGGGCGACGGCCGGCCGATCGAGTCGGCGATCGTGGGGTCGTGGCGCGGCCAGGGGATGAGCGCCACGTTCTCGCCGGACGGCACCGCCCGGGCCCGGCTGCCAAGCGGCGTCGAGGTCGACGCCACGTGGCTGGTCGACGACCGCGGCGGACTCCACGTCAGCGGCTTCGGCGAGGACCTGACCGCCGAGGCCGTCGTCGACGGCGACGCGCTCGAGATCCGGATGGACGGCCTCCGGCTGCCGTTCAGGCGCGAGGCCGGTTAGTCGGCTGCCGCGGGCACGAAAAAGCCGCCCTCCGGAGAGGGCGGCTCGGTCAGTCGCCGGTCAGGCGGCCTGGACGTTCTTGGCGCGGTCGCCCTTGGGGTTCGCTTCGATCTCGAACGAGACCCGCTCGCCGCCGGCGAGCCGGTCGAAGTCGAGCGACGGGGTGAGGCCGCTGCGGTGGAAGAAGTACTCCTTGCCGTCTTCGGCTGCGATGAAGCCGAAGCCGCGGTCGGAGACGACCTTCTTGATGGTGCCGTTGGTCACGTGGACCCTCCAACATGGTCTCGAACGAGCAACTGCAGGCGAGCGGTCGGTTCGAGCGCGGGACCACACGACGCACGCCCCACAGCAGGGCGAGGGTTTACCGTAGCACGTCCACGCGAGGGTCAGCGACGGCGCGGAGGACCCGCCGTCACTCCGCCGAGCGCCGCCGCTGGATGTTGATCCCGACGTTCACGCCGAGGATTGCGACGCCGATGATCCCCACGACGACGAGGATCCCGCGCAGGTCCCAGCCCAGCTGCCGTCCGGCGAGCACGAGGGTCGACAGGATGAGGAAGCCGGCGAGCCCCCACGGCATCATCCGGTAGGCGAAACCGCCGACGTCCGGCTGGCCGCGGATGTATCCGAACGCGAACATCGCGAAGAACGGCGCGGTGACGAACACGACTGGCAGGCCGACGAACGCGATCACCGGGTCTCCCTTGAAGTACGCCGCATCGAGGAAGACCGCCAGGATCACGAGCGCGTTGCCGATCCCGGCGGGGATCATCGACTCGCCCGTCGACACCGGCTGGGGATCGTCCCGGCGCTGCGCCTTTGCCGCCCGGTCGCCGACCGGCGGGTGCGCGGCGATCTCGTAGACGATGGCGTAGACGATCGACGCGACGCCCGCCGCCCCGACGTAGATCGGGACCGGATACAGCCACGGCGGCGCGAGATCCGGCAGGCCGAGAATCGCTACGAGCAGCTCGACGATCGCGATGACCGCGAGCCACCCCGACCAGAACCAGTCGATGCCGAGGATCGCGATCATTGCCCTGGCCCGCGTGCATTGGCCGGCATGACTTCATCCCAGCTGGTCGAGTCGGCGGCGCAGTGATCGCGGGCCCACGAGACGGGTCGGTCCCAGCGCAGCTTGGCCTCCTGGATCGCCGGTGACAGGATCCCGTCCTCCCGGCCCCAGCGGCCCTCGAATCGGAGCCACCACCAGCGCGTCCACGCGTCGCTCTCGTCGCCCGGCTTGTCCGGGTCGGGGGGAGTGACCTCACCTTCCGGATTCGTCGGCATGATCTCGAGGCGGTACGTGGCGGGCTCCTCCGTCGGGGGCCCGACCGCGTCCTTGCTGCCCTTCACGAGCAGCTGGCCGCTGAAGTCGAAGACCGCCCACGGTTGCCGCAGGACCGCGTAGTGGATGCCGCCCGAGATGTTGAAGTACATCGCGTGGGAACCGCGGGCGACGTAGATCCGCGGGTGGTTCAGCGTGTCGCTCACGCCTTCGACCGCAGGCCACGGCCGCCATGTCCCGCTCAGGTGGCTCGAACACGCCGCCGCGATGGGCCGATCCTCGTGCCGAGGTACACCATCGCGACCTCCCAGTCGGCCTCGTGCGAGTTCCACCAATCGTTGTAGTAGTAGAACAGCCAGTACTGGAGGACCTTGCCGACGTGCTCGTCCTCGACCGGGAGCACCCGGCCGTAGACGACGATGTCGCGAAGCGCGGCCTTGTTGCTGAGCACGGCGTGGTAGTTCGCCCACGCCGACGTGGGTTGCCGACCCTGTTCGCCGGGAACGTCGTCATCGCGTATCGCTCGCCCGCGTCCTTCGCCGCCGCCGCCGACCGGATCCCGTCGACCCCGCTTGGCGTTTGCGCCCAGCGGTAGGCCGGGACCAAGGCGATCACCGCGAGGCCGGTGTTGAGCAGCGCCAGCCCCCAGCACGCCCAGGATCCACTCGACCGGGGCACCGATCAGAGCCATCAGCGCCGGCACGCCGAGGAGGATGTAGGACGCTGCCGTGTAGACGATGTTCGCCCAGCCGAAGCAGCCCGCGCGGCGCCTGCCGACCGTACGAGATGCTGTCGAAGAAGACGTCGACGGAATTGGGCTGGTAGTCGTTCTGCCGTTGGGGTAGGGCTTCGGGTCGCCATCGGTGATCGCAGGCAGGTTGACGAACTCGGGGCTGTACTTGCGAAGCAGCCCCTCGTCGGGGCCTCCTCCCGCTCCGTGTCGATCTTGGAGCATCCCGGCACTTGAGGTCGCCGATCTTGGCGATCGGCCGGAGGGCGACGCCGGGACGGGCGGCGCGGGGGTCCGCGGCGATCACTGTTTGTCACCCGCGCGCGCGTCACGCGCCTCCTTCTGCTTCGTCGATGCGCCGTCGACCGGCGCTCCGGCTCCGCGCAGGTTCACGACGTTCTTCAGGAGGTCGAACCAGAACGGCGCGCCCATCGACACCGCGGCGATCGCGAACAGCCAGCCGAGCAGGTTCGCCCCGACAGCCGGCAGAACCTCCTGCACGTTCGCCGGCAGGTGCCTCGAGTCGTCGGCCTCGACCGTGGCGTCCCAGCCGATGCCGAAGTCGAGCGCCTTCAGTTTCGCCAGGGCGTCGTCGGTCGAGATCGGATTGGTCGTCGACTCCGCGGCAGCGACGACGGCAGCCCGCGCATCGGGGTTGGTCGAGAGGACCGTCACGTACCGGATGATGTTGGCGTTGGCCCAGATCACGATGACGACGCCGACCGTGAAGAGGACGAGCTGGGTCTTCCGCTTGTACCAGCCCGAGACGCGGTCCATGCCATCGTCGAACCACTTCTCGACTTCAGCGGCGAGCCGGCCCGCCTCGTTGACGGCCGGGCCGAGCGGTTTGGCGAGTGCCTTGAAGAGGTCCTGAGTCTTCTGGTCGAGCTTCAGGTCCGGACTCGCCGTGGCGATCTCCATGGTCCCATTGGCCGCCTGCTTCACCGAGATGACGTCGAGCAGGGCCCGAGCGAAGACGTCCGAGGGGATGTACGAAGGACGCGGAGAGCGGCGCAGGAGCTTGTCGAGCTGGCCCTCGTGCGAGAGCGACTTGATCAGCGGGTGCTCGTAGAACTTGTCGCGCGCCGCCTTGTCGAAGAGCATCGCCTGGATCCCGTCCGCGAGCGTCTTTGACCGCAGCCCGAGGACCTGGCCCACGATCTCGGTGACCGCGCTGGCGATCACCGCCAGGACGAGGAACAGCAGGACGACGCCGATCAGGACCTCGAGCGACGACGAACCGAAGAGCATCCGAGTCCCTCCCGCACGTGACGGTCATCCGCCACGCCGGGCCGCATCGTCCGCGACCGTCGTCTCCGCGCCATCTCGTCGCGGCGACCGACTTCGACCCCTGGGCCGAGCCAAGCGGCGCCCCGCAGCGTGCTCAGGACGTGGCGGCGCCTGCTGGTTGCAGCTCGGCGTCGCCGAGGCGCTCCGCCGCGAGCCGCTCCGCGGCCGCCGCGGCGGACGGACCGGCGATCGCGGCGAGGAACGTCGGCGCGTCGACGGCGTAGCCGGCGATGTCGGTCACGGCGACGACCGTCGCGGTCCGCGGGCTCTTCCGGAGGAGCGCGATCTCGCCCACGCCGTTGCCCGGGCCGAGGCGGTGGACGGGCTGGCCGTCGACGATCACCTCGACCTCGCCCGAGGCGATGACGATGAACGTCTCGCCCGGCTCGCCCTGGGTCATCAGCGCGTCGCCTGCAGCGAACGACACCGGATGGAGGCCCGCGGCCAGCCGCTCGACGGCGGTCATCGGCAGCTCCGCGAACATCGGCACCTGCCGCAGCAGCCCGACCATCTCCTCGTCGACGACGATGATCTGCTCGCGGCGGCCGATCCGGAGGTAGATCAAGAACGCCAGCACCGGCAGGATCGCGCCGCCGACGACCATCCCCAGCCGCGGCCCGAACACCCCGATCAGGACCGGCGCGAGGAGGCTGCCGGAGATCGCCCCGACCCCGATCACGCCTTCGAGCACCGACAGCACCGGCGCGCGGTCCTCGTTCGCGGTCGCCCGCTGGAACGTCGTGAACAGCGCGACGTCGTAGGTCGCGTTCGAAACGCCGATCGTGACAAACGCCGCGAGCGCCACTTCCGTGATCGGGACGAGGCCGATGACGGTCAGCGGCAGTCCCCAGAACAGGAGCCCGACGAGCTGGCTGCGGATCAGGCTGTCGGAACGGACGGACGTCATCGCGAAGAACGCCCCGAACAGGCCGCCGAGCCCGAACGCCGCCGCGAGCAGTCCGGTCCCGCCCTGGCCCATCCGCAGCAGCTCGATCGCGGCGACGACGCTCATCGCGTTGAGCAGACCGCGCGTCACGACCTGGCCCCAGGTGCCCAGCATCGACCAGCGCCAGAACCGTCTGCTTGCGGATCGCCCGGACGCCGTCGCGCAGACGGAGGCCCCGCCGGGCGCGGCGCGCGGCCCCTCCGGCGGCGTCGGCTGCCTGCTCGAACCGCAGCCCGGCCGAGATCAGCGCGGTCACGAGGAACGCGACCGCGGCGAGCCCCGCGACGAGGCCGTGCTGGTTCATGCCCATGAGGATCGCGGCGACGAACGGCCCGACGAACGCCCCGATGCCCTCGCCCGTGCTCCAGACCGTGTTCGCGGCGACCAGCTCCTGGGGGCTGCGGGCGATGGCTGGCATCAGCGTCGTCTGCGTCGGCCGGACCGGCGCGGCGGCGGTGGCCGCGATCGCCGAGAAGATGAACAGCGCGATCAATGTCACCTGGTGATCGGCCATCGTCGGGCCGGCGGTGACGACAGCCCAGGCGACGCCGGCCGCCGCGAACGCCCGGATCAGGCCGAGAAGCGCGAGGAACCGGTCACCCCGGATGCGCTCGATCATCGTCCCGGAGAGGAGGCCGGCGGCGACGGCGGGAATCATCCGGACGGCCCCCAGGACGCCCGCGGCGACCACGCCCGCCCGGTTGAACACGGTGACGATCGCGACGACCGTCAGGGCGGAGTCTGCCGCGATCCCGAGCATCCACGTGATGCCGAGCCGGCGGATGCCGTCGTTCGCGAACGCCTGGCGCAGGTTGACGAACGCCGTGCGGAGAACAGCCGGGATGCGAGGCATGCTCAGGCTTGGTCGGCGCGCGGTCGCCCCGGGTGACGGGATCTCCGCCGAAGAGTCGGACATGCGCGGCTCGGGTTGAGGCTCGACCCCCTCGGCCGAGCGCTGGCTGCAACGTTACCCGTTTGATCAAGGGGGAAAACCCTCGCCGCGCGATGAGTTCCGCTGCAACGCGCCGTCTGAGCGTCGATGACACGATCTGGCGACACCGGGAGGACCTGACGATGACCGCGACCGACTGGACGTCCGAGACCGACAAGAGCGGCGCCTATGCCGACATCAACGGCCTTCACCTCTATTACGAGATCCACGGCGAGGGGCGGCCGCTGGTCCTCCTCCACGGCGGGCTGGGGTCCGGGTCGATGTTCGCACCGGTCATGCCGCTCTACGCGGCGAACCACCAGGTCGTCACCGTCGATCTCCAGGGCCACGGCCGGACCGCCGACATCGACCGGCCGATCGACGTCCGCCTGATGGCCGACGACATCGCCGCGCTCATCCGCCTTCTCGGGCTCGAGAAGCCGGACGTCATGGGCTACTCGCTGGGTGGCGGCGCAGCGTTCTTCGTCGCCGCGAAGTACCCCGAGCTGGTCCGTCGGGCGGTCGTCGTCTCGGCCAATGTCACGAGCGACGCGATCCCGCCGGAGATGCGCGCCCAGCAGGCCCAGGTCGGCGCCGCGGCGGTGGAGTCGCTGAAGGACACCCCGATGTACCAGGGCTACGTGGCGGTCGCGCCACGGCCCCAGGACTTCGGCCGCTTGCTCGACAAGATCGGCGCGTCGCTGGCCCAGCCGTTCGACTTCAGCGACGTCGTCCGCGGCCTCCAGGTCCCGACCCTGATCGCCTGCGGCGACGCCGACATGGCGCCGCCCCGCCACTACGTCGACGTCTTCGCGCTGCTCGACGGCGGCCTCCGCGACGGCGGCTGGATGGGCGAGGGCCGGCCGAAGGGCGGCCACGCGCTGGCGGTCATCCCCAACGCGACCCACTACGACGTGTTCATGTCGCCGCTCCTCGCGGCGGCCGCGCTCCAGTTCATCGACGCACCCTGAGTCGCCGGTCGCGAACCTCCAGCCGGGGCGCGGTCGTAGTGGAGCCTGTAGGGTGAAGGTCTCGTGCCCGGAGGATGACGTGGACGCCTGGCAGCCGCTCGATGATCGAACGTTTCTCGCGGACCTTGGCAAGGGTGGATTCGCACTCGCCGTGACGTCGAGCCCGCCGGCCCGCGCGTTCGCCGACGCGGCCGGTCCATCACGGTCGCCTGCTTCCGGCGGTCCGAGCGGTGAAACGGCGGCCGGGTCGTCCGATCCGCCGGGGGGCGCCGGTGGCAACGCGGTCACCTGGGAGCGCGTGAACCTCGGCTTCGTGTCGGCCTACATCCTCGTCCGTGGCGGTGAGGCCGCGATCGTCGACACCGGTGTCGAGGACAGCGCCGACGAGATCGAGGCGTCGCTCGGCAAGGCCGGTCTCACGTGGGCCGCGGTCGGTCACCTGATCCTGACCCATCACCACCGCGACCACGTCGGCAGCGCGGCCGACGTCATGGACCGCGCGCCCGACGTCGCCGGCTACGCCGGCGCGAGGACATCCCGGTGATCAGCGTGCCGCGGCCATTGGCGGCGGTCGGCGACGGCGACGCGGTGTTCGGGCTACGAGTCGTGACGACGCCGGGCCACACCGCGGGGAGCATCTCCGTCCTCGACCCGGCGACCGGGCTGCTCGTCGTCGGCGACGCGATGCGCACCGACGGCGGCAAGCCGGTCCTTCCCCCGCCCCAGGCCACCGCAGACATGGACGAGGCGAAACGGTCGATCGCCAAGCTGGGCGGCCTCGCGTTCGAGACGCTGCTCGTCGGTCACGGCGAGCCGCTCGTCGGCGGCGCGGCGGCGGCGGTGGCCGCGTTGGGGGCCGGGTAGCCCTCCCGTCTCCGGGCGTCGCGCGGCGGCCTCGCGCGACAAGACGCTACGCCGACCGCGGCTCGAGGACGACGATCGCGGTCTCGTGCGATCTGTACGCCGCGCTCTTGTCGTTGAACGCCGATGTGCCCAGATCGACGTACCGCCGCCACAGCCGGTCCCGCTCCTCCCCGACCGCGGCCCGCGCCCTGACGGCCCGCGGCCCGTCCGGCAACAGGACCGTCGCCTCGGGCTTGGCCTGGAGGTTCAGCCACCAGGCGGGATCCGGCTCGAGCCAGCCGTTCATCGCCGGCGTCACGATGTTCGGGCCGTCCTCGATGTAGCCGACGATCGCTCGCCGCACACGGCCGCTGCGGCGGCCCACGGTCTCCAGGCGGAGCATCCCCCACGTGGTGTCGGTGGGACGGCGCAGGCCGAGCCGCCCGGCGCTGAACCGGAGGAGTGCGCGGTGGAGCGTCCAGATCGTGCGGATCAGCCAGGCCGGGATGGGCTGCGAGCGCTGCTGGGCGGCGTCAGTCATCGTGGGTCTCCTCGATATGGCTCTGTGTCTACAGCGTAGTCTACACTGTAGTCGACGCCGTAAACGTCCCACATCGGCCTACACTTGTCAAGCGCCCAAACCAGCCCGGGAGTCAGTCCAGCGACGTGGTGATCCGCGAAGCCAGTCCAGCCCAGCGCCGAACCCCGCTCACGCGCGAGCGCGTCCTCCGCGTGGCGATCGAGCTCGCGGATCGAGGCGGCGTCGAGGCTCTGAGCATGCGCAAGCTCGGCCAGGAGCTCGGCGTCGACGCGATGGCGCTCTATCGCCATGTCCGCAACAAGGACGACCTCCTCGATGGCCTGCTCGAGGCGATCCTTCGCCAGATCGACCATCCCGCCCCGGGCGACGACTGGAAGGCCACCGTCCGCGCCCAGGCGATGAGCGCGAGGGCGGTCATGCTCCGCCATCCGTGGGCGCGCCGGGTCATCGAGGACCGCGGCACGGGCGGACCGGCCAGCATGGTCCACATCGAGTTCGTCCTCGGAGCGCTGCGCGACGGCGGCTTCTCGCTCGAGCTCGCGCACCATTCGCTGCACCTGCTCGGCAGCCGGATCTTCGGCTTCGCCCAGGACCTGTTCGAGGAGACCGGGCCCGACCCGACGGCGGAGGAGGCCGCGATCGCAGCGCGGTACCTCAGCGGTCAATTCCCGCGGATCGCGGAGCTCGCTGGGTCGGTCAGCCATGAAGGCGTGCTTGGCCGGTGCGACGACGACGTCGAATTCGCCTTCGGCCTCGACCTGATCCTCGACGGCCTCGAACGGCTACGCGCGGGCTGACGCCCACTCCGCGAATGGGAGTGATCGCGGCGCGACGGCCGGCCTGGCGGATCGTCGTCGCCGCCCTGGTCTGCGCGGCCGCCGGCCTCGTATCGGTGCCGGCGCCGGCCGGGGCGCGGACCGCGTTCGCCGTCGATCTCTACGAGCCCGGCGACTTCGTCTCGCAGGCCCGCGCCGACTGGTGCGTCCCCGCGGCGATCCAGACGATGGCGAACCTGATCACGCCTGGTTACGCCCGTGACGCGGCCGTGCCTTCGCAGCGCCAGCTCGACCGCCTGGCCCGCTCGCTCTCGAGCGACCGCCTCGTCGGGCCGGGGTCGGAGCCCGAGGGCTGGGCCGGTGCGCTGAACGAGCTGGGGCTGGGCCCGTACGTCGTCGTCTCCGTGCGTTCACGCGGCGAGGCCATCGCGACGGCCGTGCGGGCGATGGCGCTGACCCGCCGGCCGGTCGGATTGCTCATGTGGCGTGGCGCCCATGCCTGGGTGATGTCGGGCTTCGAGGCGACCGCGAATCCGGCGACGAGCGAGCGGTTCACGGTGAACAGCATCCGGGTCGTCGACCCGTGGTATCCGCGGACGAGCTCGATCTGGGGCGCCGGCCAGCGACCGGACAGCGTGATCCCGGTGTCGAAGCTCGCGGCCGACTTCCTGCCGTGGCGCCGGCCCGCCGTCCGCTACGTCGAGAAGGACGGCCAGTACGTGCTCGTCCTGCCGGTCGCCGGCCCGCCGGCCACCCGGTCGGTACGACCGCTCCTCGGCCCCTTCGACGTCCCGCTCTAGGCGCGGGAGACCCGCGAATCCGTTGCCGCGGCGAACCACATAGGACTTCCGGGCCTTGAACGACCGGTACCTTCGGCTACCGTGGCGAAATCGGGGATTCCGCACTTGCAGGTGATCGATGTCTCGCAACTTCGTGCTCGCCGTCGCCGGGGCCATGTGGGCCGTCGTCGCGGTCGACGTCGCCGTCAACCTCTGGCTCGGCGAGTACGTCTTCCCGGCGGTCGCGAGCCTCGGCTTCGCCGGCTGGGTCTGGCTCTTCCACCGCCACTACGCGCAGGTCCCGGCCCACGCCGACACCTGATCCGATGGGCGGTCGCCGGTCGACAGGTCCGGCGACCGCTCGTCCCGCAGCCGGTCCCTGATCCCGGGACGAGGTGCTCCACGACGGGTCGTACCGGCCTGCTCGAGTCCGGCGAGCAGGTCCGAGCCGGCTAGGCGTCCTCGACGACCGCGAGGGCCTCGACCTCGATCTTGAGCGCCGGGTCGACCAGCGCAACGACCTGGACGAGCGTGCTCGCCGGCGGCGACGCCGGGTCGACGAACTCGTTGCGAACGCGGCGCACCGTCGCGACGTCGCCGATGTCGGTCAGGAAGACCGTCAGCTTGACGACGTGGGCGAGATCCGTGCCGGCGGCCACGAGGGCGGTCCCGAGGTTCGCGAAGACCTGCCGCGCCTGGGCCTCGACGTCGCCACGGCCGACGACGTTGCCATCGGCGTCCCACGCGACCTGGCCCGACACCGCGACGAGCCGGCCGCTGAACTCCGTGACGTGGCTGTAGCCGCTGGTCGCGGCGAGCCCTTCCGGGCGGACGATGTGACGCTGCATGGGGCACTCCTCCTGGGAGGGCCCAGCCTACTTCGCGATCTCCCAGATGTGCCCGGCCGGGTCGCGGAACGTCGCGGTCCGGATGCCCCACGGCCGGTCCATCGGGCCGTTGAGCAGCTCGACGCCGCGGCGTCGGAGCTCGTCGCACATCGCGTCGACGTCGTCGACGGAGATCGTGAACTGGAACCGCGAGCCGGCCTCCGGCGGGGCGACCGGCGCGGGCGCGATCAGCTCCGGCGCCTCGCCGACCTTGAGGAGGTTGATCGCCGTCTCGCCGAACATGAAGACCGCGGAGGCGTCGTCCTCGAACGCGACCGGCAGGCCGAATACCTCCAGGTAGAACGCCCTCGTCGCGGCGAGGTCCTCGACGAAGAGCGTGATCGCGCTGATGGCCTTCGGCCAGGCGGCGACGTTGGGGGCTGCCACGGGAGACCTCCTGGTTCGGGGCGGCGTCGGCTGCCGCTGATTGTCCGACTCCCGGGCCCCGCGGAACTCATCGGCGAGACAGGCCCGAGACACGGCGTTGCAAGATAGGTCGGCATGAGCCTCACCGGATCGGGCCTGTCGGACTCGGGGATCGACCGCGCCCTCCGGCTCGCCCTCGACAAGGAGCTCGACACGCAGCTCGCGACCGGCGAGCTGTTCGAGGGCGAGCGCGCCCGGTTCCCGGAGCCGATGCCCGCCGTCGAGGTCAACCGGCCCTGGCAGTTCCCGATCGGCGAGAAGCGCACGGCCCCGTCCGCGCCGTCGCTCGGGTCGACGGCGTCCTCCGCGCTCCGCCGCCAGCGGGCCGCCGACCCGGCGATCGACGACAAGCGCAACCGCTCGCTGCCGCCCGTCAAGGCGCCGCCGGCCGCCGAATACGCGAAGGCCCTCGCCGACGCGAACGCGGCCAGGCCCGAGAAGCAGCGCGACTTCGCCTGGCGGCCGGAGCGGACCGGGATCGTCGTCGTCCACGGCATCGGACCGCAGCTCGCCGGCCAGACCCTGCTCGACTGGACCCGCCCGATCATCCAGCTGCTGCGCGACGCGCCGGCCGCGGACCCGGGCCTCGTCGTGCCGCTCGCGAGCGCGGGGGCCGTCCGCGACCCGGTGATCAAGTCGAACATCGACTTCTCGGGCGAGACGTTCCCGGTGATTCAGGTCGGCGTTCCGCGGCGGAGCGACGTCGCGGACGACGACCCGCGGGCGAAGGAGCGGACCTGGGTGTTCACCGAGGCGTGGTGGGCGTCGGAGGTCCGGGCGCCGTCACTGGCGACGATGATCAGCTGGCTCGGCGAGCAGGGCGGCGTCGGCCGAATCGTCCAGGGCATCCAGGAGAACAAGCTCAGCGGGCGCTGGGCGATCCTCGGCCGGATCAGCCTCCAGCCGATCGTGTCGGTCCTGACGTCGTTCATCCTGCTGCTCTTCGTCCTGCTGCTGGCAATCGCGAAGGTCATCCCGTTCGGGCCGTTGCGGGATGCCGTCGTGCTGCGACTGGCCTCGAGCTTCCTGACCGACTGGTTCGGCGGTGCCCGGACGCTGCTCCGTGACGCCGGCCAGAGCGCGAACGTCCGGTACCGGCTGCTCTCGACGATCAAGGCGCTCCGGGCCTACGGCTGCCGGGATGTCGTGATCATTGCCCACTCCGGCGGCACGATGGTCAGCCTCACGACGCTCACCGACCCGGCCTTCGCCGGCCTCCGGGTCGAGAAGCTGATCACGATCGGCGAGGCGCTCAACCTCGGCTGGCGGCTGAACGACGCGGACCCGGACAATCCCCCACCGACGCCGCCGCCGGGCGACCGGATGGCCGGCGACATCGGCCGGCTCCAGCCCAACCTCGAGTGGCGCGACTTCTGGGGCACCGACGACCCCGCACCGTCGGGCCGGCCGCAGCTCCCGCAGACCTTCACCAAGGACACGTGGCCGCGCTTCACCGCCGAACGTGTCTACAACCGGATGTCGCTGCTCGAGGACCACGGCGGCTACTGGGACAACGACGAGCACTTCGTGGTGCCGCTGCTGCGCGAGCTCGACGTCCCGACCGGCGACCGCGGCGCTTCGCGGTTCTACAGCGACGGCGCCGAGTCCTACCTCCGGTCCCGCCGAAAGGAGCGGGTCGGCCTGCTCGCGCTCTGGCGGCGGGCACTGCTGTCGCTGCCGCTCGTCGCGATCGTCGCGGCGGCGACGGTCAGCGAGCCCGGCTTCGTCCCGACGCTCGGAAAGCTCGCGCTGCAGTTGTTCGGGCTGATTCCCGGGAACGAGATCGTCGACAAGGCGGCGGCCGGGTTCGTGAACTGGATCGCCGGGCTTTCGACGGAGGGCGTCCCGCTCATCCCGAATGCCCTCCAGTTCGACTCCCTGCTGACGCCGCTCTACACGCTGGGCACGTGGGCCCTCGAGGCGATCCTCATCGCGCTCCTCGCGAACGCGTTGTTGCCGGGCCAGATCGACCGGTTGTGGTCGAACTCGGAGCGTGGGGCGGGGCCGCGGTTCATCCTGCTGGTCGTCGACTACGCGGTCGGCATCGGGGCGTTCGCGATGGTCGTCGCGGGGTTCTTCATCCTGCTGACCGCCGAGCAGCGGGCGGCGATCTGGGAGGGGCTTTCGCTGGGGCCGTTCGTGCTCCTGATCGGGGCCGGGCTCTTCGCTGCAGCCGTCGGCGGCGCCGGTCGCGCGGCGCGCGGCTTCCTGCGCGGAACCAAGCTGGGGCAGGGCCAGATGGGCCATGTCACGAGGAGCGTCGGGATCTTCGTCTCGGCGGCGTTCCTCGGCACCGTCCTCATCGGCATGCTGTTGATCGCCCTGTCGATCGTGCTCGTGGTCATCGACAGTGGCCACAACCACCTCGCGAACCACCAGTTCGTCATCGGAGCGATCGCGGTCCTCGTTCTCTTCAACCTGCTGGCCCGGCTGGGCACCTGGCGCTGGGACATCTGGGACGGCCGCGAGCGGCGCGGCCTCCGTCGAGCACCCACGACGTCGCCCGTCCGGACGTGGCCCTACGTCCTGGGGCTGATCCTCACGCTGCTCGTGTTCGCCGCGACGTCGATCGTGGCGCTCGGCTCGGAGGGCTCGAGCTGGTGGGGCGTCTCGCGCGACGCGTGGCTCGTGGCGACGGTCGGGGCGGTCGTCGCGATCGTCCTGTTCAGCCTCGCCAAGGACATCGTCGACAACGACATCGACGTCGACGGCGGCGGGCCGGCCGCGGGGGCTCGGCGAGCGACGCCCCGCCGATCATCACGACGAACGAACCGCCGCGGCCGGCGGGCGCCTGAGACGCCGCCACCCATCGGCGGGAGAATGACCGTCCCAAGGAGGCGACGATGAACTTCAACAGCATCCTCATCGGCTCGGCCGACCCGCAGCGGCTCGTCGACTACTACACGAAGTTGCTGGGCGAGCCGATGATGGCGGACGGTGGCTACGCGGGCTGGCTGATCGGGACGGGCTTCATGAGCGTCGGACCGCACTCCGAGGTCAGCGGCAGCAACGTCAGTCCCGGACGCCTCATCTGGAACATCGAGAGCGACGACGTCGCGGGCGAGTTCGAGCGGATGAAGGCCGCCGGAGCCATCGTCGTCCGCGAGCCGTACGAGTTCGAGGGCGCGCCGGGCTCGTCGATCGCCACGCTCGCAGATCCGGATGGCAACTACTTCCAGCTGATGAGCCCGATGCAGCCTGAGGGCATGGGCGGCGGCTCCGGCGATACTGCCTAGACCCCGTGATCAGGCGCGCCGCGGCGCTGGCCGCCCTGGTCCTCGCCGTCGCGGCGTGCGGCTCGCCGTCGCCCACGGTCCCGCCGAGCGCGATCGGCTCCGCGGGCGAGGGGACGAGTGAGCCCGCGACAAGCATCGACCCGCCGCCTGGCCTGCCGGTGCGGATCGACACCGCCGCGATCAGCGGAGACGGATCGACCCTGACCGTCACGTTCATCGGCGGCAAGGACTACGACCCGAGCGACCCGTGCACGAACCACTACTTCGGCTGGGCCCGGGAGTCAGAAGGCGTCCTCCGGGTGAAGGTCGTCGACGACACGCCCGCCCCGCCGCCGACGCCCACGCCGCAGATTCCATTCGCGTGCGACCTCGTCGGCTACGGTCAGTCGATCGCAATTCGCCTCGATCGGCCGTTTCAGGGGTTCCGGGTCGAGGACCTTGCAGGCTACGTCCACTTCGTCCGGCCACCCGACGGGCTCGCGACGATCGACGTGCCGGACGGCTGGACGCTCGCCGCGCAACGGGACACCGAGGAGAGCCCGGGCGGGCGGTGGCAGCGGACCTGGACGAAGGGCGGCCCACCCGACCCGGCGACGAGCAAGGGCCAGATCGCCCTCTACCAGTCGTTCGACAGCCCGGCGAACGTGACCGGCGGCGACGAGCTCAGCGGCGTCCAGGTGAACGGCGCGCCGGCGACGTTGTACCGGAATCCACCCGACGGCGAGCTCGCCCTCGTGTGGACGGTGGGTGGGGACGGGATGGGGCTCATCGTCAACGAGGCCGATTTCCCGGTGGACGACGCGATCCGGCTTGCCGAGACGGTCCGCGCGCCGTAGACGAGCCGTCGCCTAACCGTCGGCGATCCCGAGCCGCTCCAGAAACGCCCGGTCCGACGGCGGCCGGCCAAGGAAGTTCTCGACCCGCCGCCGGCCGGGCACGCCCCAGCTGGGTTCGAGGACCTCGCGCCGGTACCGCGCACCCACATCGGCTGAGAGCAGCCCGCCGTCCAGGAACGCGCTGAACATGTCGTCGCCGAAGACCTGGGCCCAGATGTAGCTGTAGAACCCGGCGTCGTAGATCCCCGTGATGTGGTCGAAGGTTCCCGGCTGGAACGTGCCCTCCATGAACGGGAAGCCGGTCACCGCGTACGCGCGCCGGTACGCGTCCATCGCATCGACCGGCTCCGGGCCGTGCAGGTACTGGTCGAGGAGGGCCCGGAAGATGAAGAAGAAGAGCGTCTGCGTGCCGATGTTCAGCTGCCGGGCCGCGGGCAGCCCGGCGACGAGCTCGTCCGGCGGCGGCTCGCCCGTCGCGTGATGGCGGCCGAGCCGCTGGACGACCGCCGGCGACCACGCCCAGTGCTCCATGATCTGCGACGGCGCCTCGACGAAGTCGATCTCCGTCCAGCTCTCGGTCACCATTGCCCCGTCGGTCCGGGCAAGCCCGAACTCCAGCACGTGACCGAACTCGTGGATCAGCCCGGCGACGTCGTCGTGGCGCAGGAGCGTCGGGCCGGTCCCGGTCGGCGCCGCGAAGTTCAGGACGAGCTGGATCACCGCGGGCCGTCGCGGCCGGCCCGGGGTGTTGTCCGGCAGGCGCAGCGACTGCATCCAGCCGCCGGGCCGCTTGCCGTCGCGGCTGAAGAGGTCGAGGTAGACGTCGGTCAGATGCTCGCCGGTGGCGGCGTCGTCGATGCGGAAGACGCGAACGTCCGGGTGCCAGACCGACGCGTCCGGCAGCGCTGAGATGGCGAGCCCGAACACGTCGCTCAGCAGGTCGATCATCCGCTCGAGCAGGCCGTCGACCGGGAAGTACTCGGCGAGCCGCTCGAAGTCGACGCCGACCGACTCTCGCTGGCGCTCGTGGAGGTAGATCCAGTCCGAAGCGCGCAGGACGGCGTCAGGGTCGTCGGCGGGCAGCTGCTCGAGCATCGCGGCCTGCTCGACGGCGGCGAGTGACTGGAGCGGCCCGATGAGGCCCTCGAGGAAGGCCATGACCTCCGCCCGGCCGCCGGACATCCGGGCCTCGTTCGCGAACTGGCTCCACGAGTCGGCGCCGACGATCGATGCGGCGCGCCGGCGAGCGTCGACGATCTCGGCGAGGATCGGGGCGTTGAGCGCGGCGGCTCGGCTGTAGTACCTGGCGAACGCGATCTCGCGAAGATCGCGCCGGGGGGACTGCTCGATGAACGCGAAGGTCGTCGCGTATCCGGCGGCGAGGAGGCGGCTCCCGGGCTCCGGGCCAGCAGGCAGTCGGTCGACGAATGTCTGCGGCAGCCCCACCAGGTCGACCTCGCCCAGGACCATGTCGTCGTGCCAGTCGCCGAGGTTCCGGCCGAACGCGACGCAGAGGTCGGCGATCCGGTCGTTGAGGGCGGCGAACTCCTCGCGCTGCTCGGGCGGGAGGCCGTGCCCGGCTCGCCGGATGTCGCGGAGCCACAGGTCGACCGATTGGCGGCGCGATCCGTCGAGCGATGCCGCCTCGTCGGTGCCGGCGTAGGCGAGGATCGCGGCCGCCAGGTCGTCGCGCCGGGCCAGACCCGCCCGCCATTTCTGGGTGCGCTCCTCGGCGGCGTTCGCCGCGTCCCGGACCGCCGCGTCGGGGTGGACGTAGCCGATGCTCGAGCCCACGCCATCGGCCGCCCACACGACCGCCGCGGCGGCGGCCAGCGGCCGGATCGTGGAGTCGAACGTCCGCGGGTCCGGCGCGCTGACGACGGCCTCGATCAAGCGCTCGGCTTCGGCGAGCGCCGCGTCGGTCGCGTCGGTGACCGTCGCCGGCGACATCGCCGCATAGTCGTAGCGGGCCTCGTCGCGGACCCCCGGCGCGGTCGCACCCATGGCAGCCCATCCTCGGCTATCCGGCGAACCTCGCCGCGCCCTGGAGGAGTGTAGGTCCCGCCGACGCCTCTTGACGGCGACGGCCGATCAGGGCAGCGTGGACGGAGACGCGAGCACGGGAGAACGGCCATGATCCGACAGCTCGAGCCCTGCGAGTCCTGCGGCGAAGACACCGCCGCGGGGACGCCGCTCTATTCCGACCGTCGCGAGGTCACCGACGCGAAGGGCCAGCGGACGTTCCTCTGCGCACCGTGCGTCGAGCGCGTCGTGGACGCCCGGCGCCGGGAGCCGCTCTCGGACGAGGACCGCCGGAAGCTGGAGAGCGGCGCCGCGGTCTTCGGCGCCTTCGCTCCCGGCGGCCACTGACCCGACGAGCGGCCGGGCGCGCCTCGGCGACAAGGCTACGAGATCCGCGTCGACTCCATCACCCAGTTCACCTCCCAGGTCTCGCCCTGGTCAGTCGAGAACGCCTGCTCCCAGCGGCAGGTCGTCTCGGTGATGTCCGACCAGCGGAACCGGACGAGGATCGGGATGCCCGTTGAACGTGTCCTCGCCGATGAACGTCCCGACGCCGTCCTCGAAGCCGCCGATGACCGGCGGGTCGATGTGGTGCGGGTTGCGGCCGTCGAGCCACCAGATCGCCCACTGCCTCGATTCGGGGTCGTAGGCCCGGATCGAGATCGCGCGGTAGGTGCCGTTGGGGTGGTCGAGGACGTTGTCGTCGATGTTGCCGAGGCCGCCCATCGTCGGCTGGGCGATGGACGTGCTCTCGAACTCCCGCCAGGTGTCGCTCCCGGCGAGCCGCTCGACGAGCTGGTGGTGGTGGATGCGCCACGACCCGAAGTAGAAGTCGAAGTCGTGGGCCGGGTCGTGATCCGCGGCGTCCGTTTGCGGGGCGAGATCAGTCGTGGATGTTCCCATCGTCGTCTCCTGGCTCGATGGCATCCCGCGTCGTGACGCAGTTGTAGTCCCGGACACCTGTCACAGGCCGTCAGGTTTGCGGCGAACCCGATCCCGCTCATACTCGGGCGATGCGAGCCGGGATCCATGCCAGCTGAGTCGCCGCGCGTCTACGGCGAGGACTACTGGCGGAACTTCCTCACGAACGGCGACACGCTTGAGCGCCGCCTGCGGATCGTGTTCAAGCATTTGCCGTCCGAGCCGCGCTGCCACCTCTGCGCCGCCCCGTTCACTGGCCCCGGCGGCGCGGCGATGCGAGTGATCGGCAAGCGCCGCGCTCCACAGAACCCCAACACGTGCAACCAGTGCTTCGAGTTCATCTCGACCCACCACGGCGGCGCGGAGATCGAGGCGTCGATGCTGTTCGCGGATATCCGCGGCTCGACGACGATCGCCGAGGACCTGTCGCCGACGGAGTTCCGGGCCCTGCTCGACCGCTTCTACAACGTCGCGACGCGGGTCGTCTTCGCTCACGACGGCAGCCTGGACAAGTTCGTCGGTGACGAGCTTGTCGCGCTGTTCTTCCCGCTGATCACCGGGTCGAACCACGCCGAGCAGGCGGTGAAGGCCGCCAGGGCACTCCTCGTCGCGGTCGGCCACGACGATCCCGCCGGGCCGTGGGTCCCGCTGGGCGCCGGCGTCCACACCGGACTGACCTGGTTCGGCGCGGTTGGCGAGGGCGGCGGGACCCAGCTGACAGCCGTTGGCGACGCGATGAACACGACGGCCCGCCTGGCCTCGACCGCTCGCGCCGGCGAGATCCTCGTGACGACTCCAGCGGCCGCGGCCGCCGGCCTGGACCCCGCGCTCGAGCGGCGATCGCTCGATCTGAAGGGCAAGGCGCTGCCGACCGAGGTGGTCTCGATCCGCGTCGGACCGGTCGCCTCGGAGACGGCGGCTTAGCTAGCCGCCTGGCGCGGCGACCGCCCCGGGCGCTTCGGCGGCGGACTCGGCCTCGGCGGCGGCATCGGCCCCCGCCCCCATCGGCTGCTCCTGCAGGAACAGGCAGAACACGACCGCGATCGCGGCCGCTACGACGCCGACCCAGAAGACCGACGCCGTCGCCAGGGCGAACGCATCGTGGATTCCGGTCACGATCGCGTCGAGGTTGGCCTGCACGAGCGGCCGGAACGGCTCCGGGGTCCCGGCGAGGATCTGCTGGCCCAGATCACCGGTCCCGGTGAGCTGACCCAGCGCGTTGCCGGCCGCCCCACCCGCCGCGCCGAACGCCTGGACGACGAGCGGATCGGCGCCGGCCGCGGCCATCTGCTTCGGCAGCTCGGCGACAAACCGGTCCGCGAACAGCGTGCCGGCGATCGTGAGCCCGACGGTCCCGCCAATCTGCTGGAAGAACGTCAGGCTGGCCGTCGCGACGCCGATGAGCCGCGGCACGACCGAGTTCTGGACGATCAGCGTGAACACCGCGAAGGACGGCCCGATGCCCAGCCCGGCGATGACCATCCACAGCCAGAGCTGGAGCCGGTCGGTGTCGGCGGTGAGGTTGGTCATCAGGAAGGAGCCGATCGCGAGCAGGACCATCGAGAACACGATCAGCAGCTTGTAGTGATGGGTCCGGGCCACGATCTGGCCCGACAGCGTGGCGCTGACGATCAGCGCCGCCAGCAGCGGCAGGAAGCTGTACCCGGACTGCGTCGCGCTGAGGCCCTCGACGACGAGGAAGTAGCGCGGCAGGAAGATGATCCCGGCGAAGAACCCGAACGCCGCGAGGAACATCGCCGCGACCGAGATCGTGAACGACCGGTTCCGGAAGAGGCCCAGGGGCACGATCGGGTCGACGGCCCGCGACTCGACGAACACGAACAGGGCGCCCAGCGCCAGGCCGAGCAGGATCAGCCCGCCGACCGCGGGATCCGTCCATTCGCCGGTCTGCTTGTTCGTGAGCCCGATCAGGAACGGCGCGATCGCCGCCGTGAAGACGGCGGCGCCCAGGTAGTCGATGTTCCGGCCGGCCTCGGGTCGCTTGATCGGCGGCAGCAGCCGCCAGCAGACGAAGAGCGAGACCAGGGCCAGCGGGATGTTGACGAAGAAGATCCAGTGCCAGCCCCATGTGTCGGTGATGAACCCGCCGATGCCCGGACCGAGCAGCGACGAGAGCCCGAACACCGCCCCGAACAGCCCGAGGTACTTGCCGCGCTCGGCCGGCGAGTACAGGTCGGCGACCACCGCGAGCGCCACCGGGAAGACCGCCCCACCGCCGAGGCCCTGCAGGCCGCGGAACAGGATGAACTGCCACATCTCCTGGCTGAGGCCGCACAGGAGCGACGCGACGATGAACAGCGACAGTGCCCAGATGAAGATCGGACGCCGGCCGTACAGGTCCGAGAGCTTGCCGTAGATCGGGCCGCTGATCGTCGACGTCAGCAGGTAGATCGTGACTGCCCACGTGTACAGCGAGTTGCCGTTGAGGTCCGTGACGATGATCGGGAGCGCCGTGCCGACGACCGTCTGGTCGAGTGCGAACAGGAACAGCGCGAGCAGGATCGCCAGGAGGATCTCGAGCTTCTGGCGATTGCTGAGGTTGACGCCCGGCGTCTCGTTCGCGGGCACGGCAGCGGCAACGTCGGTCATTGAGAACCTCGTGGGCAGGAGCGAGGAAGCAGGGCTCCGGCAGGATAACCCTGCCCCGTCAACCTACCGTGTGTACTCGCCAACCGATGGCAGGTTCCCCGCCCAGGTTACGAACCGCGGTAGCTCGAGTACTCCTTGCGGCCGCCGAAGAAGCCCAGGCCGTACGTCCCGATGTCGAGCAGGAACGCGAACAGCACGAAGATCCAGTTCACGAACGACATCCCGTTCGGCGAGACGAAGCCGTAGATCAGCGTCGTCCACGGAATCGCGAGCCAGCCCAGGCCGAGCAGGAACTGCGAGCCGAAGAGGGAGTTCCAGAACGTCGGGTCGTTGTACCAGCCGACGAGCAGCGCGAACCGCGGCAGGATGATCGTGAAGATGGCGTTGAAGCAGCCCATCCGGTCCCTCCCTTGCGCGGCGGTGACGGGGGCGGCACTCGCTCGCGGCGCCATCCTACGCGCTGGCACGGGGCCGTTGCCCGCCGTTCCGAGCCAACGGCCGTCGCATACTGTGCCGGCGGGCACCGGAAACGCAATCGGGAGGGAGCGTGGCAGAGGCACCGAGACCGTCTCCGGCGAGCCAGCTCCTGCCGCTCGTTCTGCCCGGTATCGTGGTCGGCGTCGCGTCCGCGCTGATCCTCCTCGTTGTCAGCGAGCTCGCAAAGGTCATCCAGGACGTCATCTGGGACACGCTGCCCGCGAACCTGGGAATCGCGTCGGACTCGCCCGGCTGGATCCTCGGCGTCTTGACGCTGACGGGCCTCGTCGTCGGGCTCGTCGTCACCTTCGTGCCGGGCCACGCCGGCCCCGACCCGGCGACGACCGAGCTGGCCGCGCCGCCGCTGCCCCTGGCCGTGCTGCCGGGCCTCGCGGTCGCGCTCGTGATCACGCTCGCGAGCGGCGTCAGCCTCGGGCCCGAGAACCCGATCCTCGCGGTGAACATCGGCCTCGCGGCGGCGATCGGATTGCGGGTCGTGCCGCGGATCCCAGTCCCCGCGTGGGCCGGTCTCGCCCTGTCGGGGACGCTCGGCGCGATGTTCGGGACGCCGCTCGGTGCGGCACTGCTCCTCACCGAAAGCCCCGATACGTCCGGCCGGCCACTCTGGGATCGGCTGTTCGGGCCGCTGATCGCGGCGAGCGCGGGCGCCCTGACGATGCTCCTGCTCGGTGGCGAGTCGTTCGCGCTGTCGATCGAACCGTACGGCTCGCCCCAGCTCATCGACCTCGTGACCGGGTCGCTGGTCGCGGTGGCGGCGGCGCTGCTGGGACTTGCCGCGATCTACGCCTTCCCCGTCGTTCACGCGGCCTTCCACCGCCTCGGTCCGCCGATCGTTGTCTTGACGGTTGGCGGCTTCGTGCTCGGGATCCTCGGCGTGATCGGCGGCCCGATCTCGCTGTTCAAGGGCCTCGACGAGATGAAGGAGCTGACCGCGACGTACGCCGACTACGCCCCCGCCAGCCTCGCGCTGCTGGCCGTCATCAAGCTGATCGCGGTGATCGTCGCGAGCGGCAGCGGCTTCCGCGGCGGGCGGATCTTCCCGTCGGTGTTCGCGGCCGTCGCGTTCGGGCTCTTCATCCACGCGCTCGTCCCGCAGGTGCCCGAGGAGGTGGCGCTCGCCGCGAGCGTGGTCGGCGTGCTGGTGGCGGTCACCCGCAGCGGCTGGCTGGCGCTGTTCATGGGCGAGCTGATGATCGGCGACCCGACGATCCTGCCGGTCCTGGCGGTGGTCGTCCTGCCGGCCTGGCTCATCGTGACCGGCCGGCCCGAGATGGTCGTCCAGGTGAAACCCGAGTCCGCCCCGACGTCCGCGCCCTCGTAAGCGATGGCCCGGCGACCGGACTTGGAGTCAGGTCGAACGGTCCGGCGGCGGCGGTTGGTCAGATCGGCTCGGCGGTACCCAGCGACGCCGTGTCCCGCTCGTGGACGAGGAGGTCGTGGGCGAAGTAGACCCGCGCAGGGTCGAGCGCCACCACCCGCTCCATCCAGTCCGGGACCGTCCCGATCGGGGGCTTGCCGCTCCGGGCGAGCCGGTCCGAGAACAGCGCGAATCCAAACTCCGACGCCGTCGTGAACACTTGGCCGGCGAGCAGCAGCCAGCCGCCGTCGAACGCCACGGCGAGCGACTGGTGGCCGGGCGAGTGGCCTGGCGTCGGCAGGAGCCGGATCCCGGGCAATGGCTCCGCCTCGCCGTCGAGGACCTCGAGGCGAGCACCCGGGAAGTCGTGCGTGCCCGCCGGGTTCGTGTACTCGGGCTCGCCGGCCGCCTCCAGCTCGAGGCGCTGAACGTAGATCGGCGTGCCCGGGAAGGCCGCGTTGCCGCCGCCGTGGTCGGCGTGGAGATGGCAGTTCGCGACGACGTCGACGTCGCTCGGCCGGAGGCCCATCCCGGCCAGCGCCTGCTCGACGTTGACCGCCTGCGGGTGATACCGCTCGCGGGTGCCGTCGTCGATCGGCGCGAACCCGGTGTCGAACAGGAACAGCCCGTCCGGATGGCGGACGACGTAGCCCACGACGGGGATCGGCTGGCCCGCATCGCGGGTTCCCTCGGGCGCGACGAGGAAGCCGTAATGGATGCGTTCGACGCGGATTTCGGCCATGTGAAGAACTCGCAATACTGGTCGGGAGTATTGACAAAGGGGTTGCCAAATCGACCCCGTTTCGGGTAGGATATGGGCATCGCTGGCGTGTCAAGACTTGACACGCCAGAACGTATGTCCGGCTCGAGGCGGGACCGGCATATGGGGCTGATCCGCTGCGGCGGAGGGCGGATCGGCTGTTCATCATTGTTCTGCGTCGGGGCGGCGGTCGCCGTGTGCCGCCCTGATGTGAGTGGAGTCACCGTTGATCACCTTCATTGAAAATGGAACCGAAGGGATCGAGCCGACAGAGTCGGAGCTCGTTCCCGCGCTTTCGCTCGACGCCATCCCGGAGCCGGGCGACCAGGAGCTCGCGGCGGCTGCCGCGGAGCCCGAGGCGGTCGTACCCGTGGCCACGGCCACGCCGGCCGTCGCGGATCCGGACGAGGAGCCGGCCGAGGTCGTCGACGAAGAGTCGCTCGACGTCGAGGACTCGACGCGCCTGTACCTCCGGGAGATCGCCCGCGTCCCGCTCCTCAGCGCAGAGGAGGAGGTCGTCCTCGCGAAGTCGATCGAGCTCGGCGTCCGCATGGCCACTGAGCCGTGGACCGCGATCCTCGACATCCACGAGTGGACCCTCAACGACACCGAGGCCAAGACCCGGGCGAAGAACCCGGCGTACCTGCTGCCGTTCGCCGAGGAGGCCCACCGCATCGTCCTGGCGGCGTTCGCCGACGATGGCGCGCTCGACCTGCTCACGACCGCGCCGAAGGTCGGCCTGACCGACGCGATCGCGTCGGCCGAAGGCGAGGCGCGCGAGCTCCTCGGCAAGGCCCGCAACCTCCGGGCGATCTATAACGAGCAGCTCGACGCGGAGACATTCAGCGCGCTCCTCGACTGGGTCCACGGCGACGGCCGCCGGCCGCTCGTCCGTGACGAGAAGCCGATCGTGGCGATGCGCACCTGGGCCCGCGACGAGGTCGCGATCCCGGCGGTCCGCCGCTGGGTCGAGGCCGGCAACGACGTCGAGACGGTCGCCGAGATGATCGACGACCTCACGACGAAGGGCCGGGCGGCCCGCGACCACCTGACGTCGGCGAACCTCCGGCTCGTCGTCGCCAACGCCAAGAAGTACATGAACCGCGGCCTCGGCTTCCTGGATCTCATCCAGGAGGGCAACGCCGGCCTGATGCGGGCCGTCGACAAGTTCGAGTGGCAGCGCGGCTTCAAGTTCTCGACGTACGCGACGTGGTGGATCCGCCAGGCGATCCAGCGCGGCCTCGCCGACCAGTCGCGGACGATCCGCATCCCGGTCCACATGGTCGAGACCATGCAGCGGGTCACCCGGACGACGCGCGAGCTGACGCTCACGCTCGGGCGGGAGCCGACGACCGAGGAGATCGCGGACGAGCTGTCCAAGGATCCGCGGATGGCGATCACCGCCGAGCGGGTCGAGGAGGTGCGCCGCTACGGTCGCTCCCCCATCTCGCTCGAGACGCCCGTCGGCGAGGAAGGCGACACGGAGCTCGGTCAGCTGATCGAGGACCCGAACGCGCTTCGGCCGGAAGAGGTCGTCACCGAGCAGCTCCTCAAGGAGCAGGTCTCCCGGGTGCTCGACAGCCTCGAGGGCCGCGAGGAGCGCGTCCTCCGGCTGCGGTTCGGCCTCGACGACGGCCGGCCGCGGACGCTCGAGGAGGTCGGCAAGGAGTTCGGCCTGACGCGCGAGCGGATCCGCCAGATCGAGTCGCACGCGCTGCGCAAGCTGCGCCACCCCTCGCGGAGCCGCAAGCTCCGGGAATTCGTCAGCGACTGACGCCCGTCAACCCAGATACGGCAACGCCGTCCACCAATCCGGTGGGCGGCGTTTCAATTCACGGTCGATCGCGAGGACCGGACTCCGGCCTAGCCCGACCCTCCGGTCGTGGCGTGGCTGCGGCGGGAGCTCGTCTGAGGCGCCGGAGCCGCGACGAACGGCTGGGCGCCGTTGTCGTCGTTCGTGTTCGGGGTAACTGGGCTAATCACGTCGTCGCGGCTCGGGCCGCTCCGGTCGGTCTGGACGTTCGGGCCGGACTGCCCGTCCGCGGGGTTCGCGGCGTTCGCGGTGCCGGAGAACGTGATCGCCGCCAGCGCGCCGAAGCCGATCGTGCCGGCGACGCCCGCGATCGCCGCCCCGGTCGTGATCGACTCGAGGCGATCGAGCGCAACGGAGCGGCGGGTGACCTGCTGCCGGGTCGCGCGGTTCATCGGGGACAGGCTGCCACCCAAACCTTTCGATTTGATGAGATTCGTCAGGCGAGGGCGCGCGTCCAGCTGACGCCCATCCGGGCGCCCCCGGACGGCGAGCTCGCGACGCGCCAGCGGCCGCCCGTCGCCCGGACGATCGCGTCGGCGATCGCGAGGCCCAGGCCAGCCCCGCCGGCCTCGTCGGTCGCCCGGTGGAACCGGTCGAAGATCCGCGTCCGCTCGCCTTCGGGGATGCCCGGGCCGCTGTCGTCCACCGTCAGGGCGACGCGCGACCCGTCGATCGCAACGGTCACGTCGACACGGCCGCCGTCGGGCGCGTATTTGCAGGCGTTGTCGAGCAGCACGCCGAGCAGGCGATCGAGCCATTCGGGCGGTGCCGCGACGACCGCGCCGTCGGGCGGCGCGTGGACCTCGATCGTGAGGCGCCGGGTCTCGGCGACCGGCCCGAACCGATCGACTGCCTGGCCGGCCATCACCGCCAGGTCGACCGGCTCGACGTCGACCGGCCGCTTCGAGGCGTCGAACCGGGCCAGCCAGAGGAGGTCCTCGAGCATCCTTCGCATCCGCTTGGCCTCGTCGTCGACACGCTCGAACGCGGCCCGGGACCAGGCCACGTCCCGCTGGCCGGCCAGGGCGAGGCTCGTCTGGGCCTCGATGACCGCGAGCGGCGTCCGCAGCTCGTGAGAAGCGTCGGCCGTGAAGTCGAGCTGGCGGCGGCGCGATGCCTCGATCGGCGCGGCAACCCGCCGGCCGATCCAGAGCGCGCCGAGGAACACCGCCCCAAGGAGGAACGGCGCGATCAGCAGCTCCGCGACGATCACGTTCTGGCGGGTCTCGCTGACCCCCTCGAGCGACTGGCCGATGACGACCCAGTCGTCGCCGACGGCCTGGCCGGCGAGCCTGAGATCGACGCCGTTGATCGTGGCAGTGACCGGCCCGCGGACGCTGGTGTACTCGGCAGGTAGGGCCGGGTTCGCGCTGTCGGTGTGGACCTGGCCACCCGAATCGACGGCCCAGACCACGACCGGGGCGCCGCCGAACCGCTCCGGCGGTGGGGCCTGGTACGGGTGGTCGTCGCGGCCGTGGTCGTCGTCGAGCCGGACGAACGACGCGGTGATCCGCTGGTCGATCTGGTCAGTGAGGTTGCGCTGGACGATCGCGATCACGCCGACGCAGACCGCGAGGTACGCGGCCGCGACGACCGCCGTCGCGAGGAGGGCGACGCGGATCGAGACCCGGCGGACGCTCGGCAGCGCCGCGACGGCCACGGTCAGGACTCCTCGAGCCGATAGCCGGCGCCGCGGACCGTGACGATCCGGATTCCCGCGCCGGGCAGCTTCGCCCGGAGGCGGCTGAGCTGGACGTCGATCGCGTTCGAGCCGAGCGGGTCGGTCTCGTCGGCCCAGGCATGCTCGGCGATCGCCTTGCGGTCGACGACGGCCGGCGAGCGCCGCAGCAGCAGCTCGAGGATCCGGTACTCCGTCGAGGTCAGGCTCAGCTCGCGGTCGTCGACCATCACCAGCCGGCTGACCGGGTCGAGGCTGAGCCGGCCCCGGTCGATCGTCGCGCCATCGACGCCGCGCGGCCGCCGCTGGAGGGCCCGAACGCGGGCGAGGAGCTCGCCGAAGTCGAACGGCTTCACGAGGTAGTCGTCGGCGCCGCTGTCGAGGCCGCGGATCCGGTCGGCCGGCGTGTCGCGGGCGGTCAGCATGAGGATCGCCGTCGGGCGCTTGTGGCGACGGGCCCACTCGACGACGTCGATCCCCTCGCGGCCGGGCATTCGCCAGTCGAGGATCGCGACGTCGTACTCGTAGAACCGCAGCTGGTCGATCGCGTCGTCGCCGCGCTCGACCGCGTCGACGTGGTAGCCGCTGTCGGTCAGGCCGAGGACGATGACGTCGCGGAGACCGCGATCGTCCTCCGCGACCAGGATGCGCATGGCCTCAGGGTCGCACGTCCCGGGCGAGCCGGAGGGCCAGCACCGGGCAGACGGCGACGGCGCGGCGGGCGTGATCGATGAGTGCGTCCGGGACGCCGCCCTCGCGGATGATCGGGTAGCCCCAGTCGTCGAGGTCGATCAGCTCGGGGAGCAGCTCGGCGCACATCCCGTAGCCGTCGCAGGCGATCCGGTCGACCTTGAGTTGGGCGTCCGACATTCCCCAGCCGGTTCGCCTTGGCTGGTCGATCCGATCCCACGTTCGCGTCGGCGGGCCGGCCGGCATCAGGCGACCCTCCGCCCGTCGGCATCCAGCCCGCCGCTGTGCCCAAAGCTGCACTGGCGGTGGCGCTGGTGGAGCTTCCACTCCGCGTTGAAGACCTGGAGCGAGCTGAGCAGCTGGCCGACGGCGCCATCGGGATGGCGGCACGCGCCGCGGCCGGCGATCTGCTCCGCCCAGCGCTCGAGTCTTGCCACGTCGTCACGCTCGGGATGGCCGGCGGCGACTCGCCCGGTTGCGTCGGCGATCGCGCGGAGGCCGAAGACGCACGGGCCGCACTGCGCCGCGCTCTGACCAGCCATCCAGTCCATGATCCGGGCGGTCGTCCGGACGCCGCAGATGCCGTTGCCGAGGAACGCGACGACGCCGCAGCCGAACGCGGTGCCGGCGTCGCGGAGCGCGACCGGGTCGAGCGGCAGGCGCCACGCTCGCTCGGCGCCGACCCACCCGCCGAAGTAGCCGCCGAGCAGGACCGCCTGGCGGTCGTCGGGGCCCGCGCCGGCGCCAGCGGCCCCTGCCAGCTCCGCGATCGGCGTGCCGATCTCGATCTCGTGGATGCCGTCGTTCGCGGCGCCGGTGACGGTGATCAGCGCGGTCCCGGGCGTCGCGCCGCGGCCGGTCTCGCGGTACCAGCCGGGCCCGCGGCGGGCGATCAGCGCGGCTGCCGCGAGGCTCTCGACGTTCTGGACGAGCGTCGGGCGGCCGCCGATCCCCCGCTCGAAGGGGCGTGGCGGCGTCGTGGTCGGGCGGGCGTCGCCCTCGTTGACGAAGTGGACGGCCGCGGACTCCTCGCCGGCGACGTACGCGGCCGGGGCGTCGACGATTCGAAGCGGCAGCCGGATATCGGACCGCTCGGTGATCGCGCGGCGGAGCGCGAGGCGGGCGTCGCGGTGCTCGGATCCGATGTAGAGCTCGATCCGGTCGGCGCCGACGGCGTCGGCGGCGGTCAGCGCCCCGTCGAGGACGAGATGCGGCCGAAGACGGAGCAGCGTCCGGTCCTTCGAGCTGAGCGGCTCGCCTTCTGCGCCGTTGACGAGGACGACCGGTCGAGTGCCGGCCCGGGCGGCCTGCTCGGCGACCGATCGCCATTTGCGCCCCACCGGGAAGCCCGCCCCGCCGCGGCCGAGCAGCCCGCTTGCCTCGAGGGCCGGGATCGTGTCCCGGGCCGACGGGCCGTCCGGCCGCCCGCCGAGGCGGGCGCGATGGTCGCCGAACGATTCGGTCCCGGCCGCGGCCGGTGGGCCGGCGAGCAGGCGCAGGTCCATGTCAGTCGTTCCGCCAGGCCGGCTCGGCCGGGATCGGGGCGGCGGTGCCGGCTGCGACCGCGGGCAGCCGGCTGCGGTTCGTCCGGCCGGCCTCGAGTCGGTAGAACAGCGCGGCGCCGACGGCCAAGACGCACAGTCCCGTCACCGCGAGCATCCACACCGCGATGCCGTCGCTGCCGGCCGTGATCGAGTGGGCGACGGCCAGCGGCCACGCCGCGTACGCGAGCCAGTGGACCGTCCGCCACGCCAGGTGACCCAGGCGGTCGCGGAGGAGGCTCGTGACGATCATCGCGGCGGCGAAGTACACAGAGACCACGCCCAGCGCGACCTGCACCGGTCGGTAGCTCGACGCGAGTGGCAGGATCGCCGCCGCCAGGCCGAGGTGGGTGAACGGGTCGAAGACGGCGGTCGCGATGTGGACCGCGAGGAACGCGACCGAGAGCAGCGCGAGCGACCGATGGACCTCGACGGTCAGGAACCGCGGCCACCACGTCGACTGGGCGCGAGCCACGGCCAGCAGGCCCAGGCAGGCGACGACGCTGAACAGGATCAGGGACACGATGCCGGCACCGCGGGTCGCAAACCACAGGAGCTGGGTGCTCACGAGCCGGCCCGTCCGGACGACACGAGGGCGCCCGCTTCCGGAGACGATCGCGTCTCGGCCGGCTCCGGCCAGCCGCCGACGCGGACGACCTCGCCGTCGGTCGAGACGAGGCGGGCGACGAGGCCCGTCGACCCGAGCCAGTCAAGCGCGGCGTCGCCGAGGACGATCGCCGCGGTCGCGGCCGTGTTGGCGTCGACGCACGTGGCCGCGACGACGGACGCGGTCCGCCACGGCGACTCGACCGGGGCGCCGGTCCGAGGATCGATGAGGTGGTGCAGGGCGCGGTCGCCGCGCCGCCAGCGCCGGACGGTCGTGCTCGACGTCGCGATCGCGCCGGTCCGGATCGCGACGACCTCGCCGGGTCCGTCGGCCGGCGCCTCGCTGTCCTCCGCGACGAGGACCCGCCAGTCGCCGTCGGGCGGCGTACCCGCGACGGCGATGTCGCCGCCGAGCGAGACGAGGACGCCGCCGCGGCCCATCGCGTCGCATGCGCACGACCCGCGGCGAGATCGGCGGCGAGCGCCTTGCCGACGGAACCAAGGTCGATCTCGACGCCGCGCGCGACCCGGACGCGGCGGCGGTCCGCGGCGAGCGCGACCGTCTGCCAGCCGGGCACGGCCTCGAAGCGGACCTCGAGCGGCGCTCCGTCCTGGGGCAGGCTCCGGAAGTCGAGGTCGTAGCCGATCAGGCGCATCGCCCGCCCGACCGTCGGGTCGACGGCGCCGTTCGTGATCCGGGCCGCGCGCAGCCCGGCCGCGATCGCGTCGCCGAGAAGCGGCGACAGCGCCGACCTCCTCGCCGGATCGGGCGTTCAACAGGGACAGCTCGCTGTCGTCGCGGAACCGGCTCAGGGCCCGGTCGACCTCGTCGAGGACGTCCACCACGGCCGCCCGGGCGGCGTCGAGGCTGCCATCGTGGACGACGACGCGGACGCCGGTGCCGATGGCCCGCCAGCCGGCCGCTGCGATGTCGGTCATGAGCCGCCGGTCGAGGCGTGCGCGGCGCCCGACGTCGTCGAGGTCGTGGGCGCCGGGGTGGCCTGGAGCTGGCTGTCGTCGGTCGAACTTTCGCCGTCCGTCGTCGCGGTCGCTCCGTTGGCCGTCGAATTGTCGGCGGCAACCTGGGCCGCGCTCTCGTTGGAGTTCGCCGCCGTCGTCGTCGTAACGGTTCCGTCATACGAGGCTGCCGCCACGGCGCCGAACAGCAGCGTGCCAAGAACGCCGCCCACGGCCGCGCCCCGGGTCAGCGAGTGGAGGCGGGCGACCGCGCGATCGCGCTCGGCGGGAAGCCGGCGTTGAGAAGTCATGCCGGAAGGATGCCGGCCGATTCTTTCGGCTCCATGACAACGCCCGGCCGTTGTCGGAGCCGCCCGGTGACGGTCTGTCAGGCGGGTTCAGCGAACGGCAAACCGGACGTTCAACGGGTTCATTCCGTACGGCAGCGGCCGGTCCGGGGCCAGCTTCGGCCTCAGGAGCTCGAACTCCCCCTGCCGGAGCAGCTCCGCGAGGCTGGCGGTGCCGAGCAGGAGGGCGAGATTCCGGCCGGCACACTGCGCGCCGCCGCGCGAGAACACGTTCATCTGCCAGTCGGCGTCTGCCGAGCCATCGAGCCAGAGGTCGGGAGCGAACCGGTTCGCCTGCGGCAGCCGACGCGCGCGGTGGTGGGCGACGACGGGGATGAGGACCCTCGAACCGATCGGCAGCGTCTCGCCGTACCACTCGGTCTCGGCCGCCGTGACTCGAACGAGCATCGCTGCCGCAGGCCACAGCCGGACGCTGTCGAGCAGGCAGGCGCGCACGAAGGCAAGGTCGGCGAGGCCGGCGACCGTACCCGGCCCGTGGGCTGCGTCCGCCGCGCGGACCTCGGCGAGCGCGCGCTCGTGCGCCGCAGGATCGGTCGTGAGCAGTGCCAGCGCGTTGAAGACCGCGGTCCGAACCGCGTCGAGCGCCATCAACCAGAACGGCACCTGGCCGTTCGGATCGGTCTCCGCCTCCTTGGGCGCGGAGGCGAAGAGACTGACGAGCGTGCCGGGCTCGGCGGCGGCAACGTACCGCTCGATCCGTTCGTCCATCGCCGCTCGAAGCCGCGCGTCCCGGCGTCGAGCCCAGACCTTGAGCCCCAGCCAGTCGGCGTCGGCGCGCAATCGGCTGTGCTCCTCGCTCAGCTCCGTGTCATCCGCGGCGGCATCGCCGAGGGCGCAGCGCCGGGCGATCCTTCGAAAGGCCGCGAGCGACCGCTCGTAGTCGAGGTCCCCGGCGTCCGCCAGCATCGCCGCGACCTCCTCGTGGACGACCCTGAGGAATTGCTCCGCGAAGCGATGGGGCTCGTGTCCGTAGTCGAGGACGGCCTCGTTGAACGGGCGGCGCTCGGCACGGAGGTCCGGAGGTGAGCCGTTGAGCGCATCAGGCACGAACGGGGAGAACAGCCGACGCTTCTCGGTTGCGTTCATTCCATAGACGGACACGGGTGATTCCAGGACCCGGCGGACATCGTCGGCCGCCAGGACGAGGAGCGTCTGCCCGAGGACGCTCTTGAGCATCACAGGCCGGCCGTCGTAGCGCTTGGTCAGACGCTCCACCGTCGCCACGCCGCGCCCGGTGTCGAACCGCGTCGCGACCTCGGTCCAGAACGGCAACGGGATCGCGATCCCCCGGAGGAAGCTCGGCAGCAGGTACGTCAGCGTGAAGCGGACGTTCTCGCCGAGCGACGCCCGCGGCAGCCCCGAGGTCATGCTTCCACCTCGCGCGCTGGCACGCTCCGGACCCGGCGAACCTCCTGGTACGCGGCGAAGCCCGCCATCAGCAGGGTCAGCAGCAGCAGGCCGGTCCGGTACGCATGCGCCGGCCCCGTGCCGCTAAGCAGATCGCCGTTCAGGAAGTTGACGGCGGTGAGCGCCGCGCCGTTGAGGATGAAGAGCGCGGCCGGCAGCCGGATCTCGAGCCAGTCACGGGCGAACGCCATCGTCCCGAGCCAGACAGCCCAGCCGAGGAACCAGGCCGCCATGATCCGCGCGTCGAGCGGGTTCAGCTCCCACGGCCACCGGAGTGCGGCGAACTCCGGGTTGATGACGAGCAGCAGGCCGTCGGAGAGCAGCAGGCCGGTCGCCGCGATCATGAACCAGCGGAACGGCAGCCAGATCGGGCCGCCCTCCGTCGGGGCGGGGAGCCGCCACACGCCGCGCGGGACCATGTAGAGCATCGTGACCGGTTCGAAGATGTACAGGATCAGCCAGAGGTGGCCGACGATCGTCTGCGACGGATCCCAGTTGAACTCGCCGGCGTGCCAGAACGTCGCCAGCAGCAGCGTCCCCGTGAACGCGAGGTTGCCCCAGAACATCCAGCGCAGCCTGCCGCCAGTCGCGCCCGAACGCGACCGACAGGAAGAACGCCGTCCGGAAGACGTACCCGGCACCGATGAACAGCTGCGTCATCCGCGGATGGACGTCCCAGGCGAATTTCTCCGCGATCGAGTCTGGGAAGAAGAACATCCAGACGGCGAACGTCGCGGCGGCGGTCGCGCCCAGGATCCCCCAGGCGAGCTGATCGGCGCGTTCGGGCAGCCGCACGTTTCGTTCCTCCCCGGTGTGCTGCGTGGCGGTCGATCCGACGATAAGCGTGCACCGTCGCGGTGACATCTCGCTACGCCGCCGTCGCATCCCGAGCCGCGCTGGGGCATGACAGCAATACCGGCGGTGGCCCACGATGCGGGCGTCGACCCAGCCGACGGTCAGGTATGCCCACCCTCGACGCACCCGATTACACGATCGCCCGGTTCGTCATCGAGCGCGGCCTCGCGCTGATCTACGCGATCGCCTTCCTCGTCGCGGCGAACCAGTTCCCGGCGCTCAGCGGCGAGCGCGGTCTCCAGCCGGCGACCCGCCTCCTCGCCCGGACGCGGTTCCTGGAGGTGCCCAGCCTCTTCCACTGGGGCTACTCGGACCGGCGGCTGCGAGTCGTCGCGTGGGCCGGGATCGCGATCTCGATCCTGCTGGTGATCGGGCTGCCGCAGCGGGCGCCGCTGCCGGTGACGATGGCCGCGTGGCTCGCGCTCTGGATCCTCTACCAGTCGATCGTCAACGTCGGCGGGACGTTCTACGGCTTCGGCTGGGAGTCGCTCCTCCTCGAGGCCGGGTTCCTCGCGATCTTCCTCGGCAACGCCGAGACCGCGCCGCAGTGGCTCGTGATCCTCGCGTTCCGCTGGCTCGCGTTCCGGGTCGAGTTCGGGGCGGGCCTGATCAAGCTCCGCGGCGACGAGTGCTGGCGCCGCCTGCGATGCATGGACTTCCACCACGAGACGCAGCCGATGCCGAACCCGCTCTCGTGGTTCTTCCACCACCTGCCGCGACCGCTCCACCGCCTCGAAGTGCTCGGCAACTTCTTCGCCCAGCTGGTCCTGCCGTGGGGCCTGTTCCTGCCCCAGCCGTTCGCCTCGGTCGCGGCCGTCCTGATGATCCTCACCCAGCTCTACCTCGTCGTCAGCGGCAACTACGCGTGGCTGAACTGGCTGACGATCCTCGCCTGCTTCGCCGGCATCGCGGACCCGGCGGGCGTCGCCGCCGCGGGCACGTTCGGCCCGACGCCGGCCTGGTTCGGCGCCCTCGTCATCGGGCTGGCGGCTCTCGTCGTCGTGCTGAGCTGGTGGCCGATCCGGAACATGGCCAGCCCGGGCCAGGCGATGAACGCCTCGTTCAACCCGTTCCACATCGTCAACACCTACGGGGCCTTCGGGACGGTGGGGCGGACGCGCTACGAGGTCGTCGTGGAGGGAGCGGCGGACGGCGCGGCCGACGACGGCTGGCGCGAGTACGAGTTCAAGGGCAAGCCCGGCGACCCCGGACGACGGCCGCCGCAGGTCGCGCCGTACCACTACCGACTCGACTGGATGATCTGGTTCATCCCGCTCTCGCCGCGATACGCCGGCGACTGGTTCCTCGTGTTCCTCGTCCGCCTCCTCGAGAACGACGCGGCGACGCTCCGTCTGCTGCGGCGCAATCCGTTCCCGGACGAGGCGCCGGAGGTCGTGCGGGCTCGGCTGTTCCACTACCGTTACTCGACGTGGCGGGAGTGGCGCGAGACAGGCCGCTGGTGGGTGCGGACGCTCGCGGCGGAGTACGTGCCGCCGTTCGGGCTGGCGGACGTCGGGGCGGGCGGGCGAGGCACGCTGCTGTGACCGGCGGCTCTGGCCGGGCCGACGACCGCAACGCGGTGGATGCGATCGTCGTCGGCTCCGGCCCGAACGGGCTCGCCGCGGCGATCACGCTGGCCCGCGCGGGTCTCCGGGTCACGGTCCTCGAGGCGGCCGACGAGCCCGGCGGCGGGTCGCGCTCCGCCGAGCTGACCCTGCCCGGGTTCGTCCACGACGTCTGCAGCTCGATCCACGTCTTCGGCCGGATCTCGCCGTTCTTCGCCGACCTCGAGCCGGCCCTCGCGGCGCACGGCCTGCGCTGGATCCGACCGCCGGCGGCGCTCGGCCACCCGCTCGACGACGGCTCCGCCGTCCTGCTCCGTGGCGACGTCGACGAGACGGCCCGCGGGTTGGGCGGCGACGGCGACGCGTACCGCAACCTGCTCGGCTGGATGGTCGACGCGGCGCCGACGCTGTTGCCGGACCTGCTCGCCCCGTTCCACGTGCCGCTGTCGCCGCCGCGGGCGCTGCGGATGGCCCGGTTCGGTCTGCTGGGACTGCAGCCGGCGACGCGGGTCGCGCGACGGTTCCGGGGCGACGCCGCCCGGGCGCTCTTCGCGGGGATCGCCGCCCACTCGATCCTGCCGTTGACCGAGCCGGTGAGCGCGGCGGCGGGGCTCGTGCTCGGCGCCGCGGCACACGTCGACGGCTGGCCGCTCCCCGAGGGCGGTGCGGGAATGCTGCCCCGCGCGCTCGTCGCCGAGCTGGAGGCGCTCGGCGGGCGGGTCGAGACGGGCCGGCGGGTGGCAAGCGCGGACGAGCTGCCGCCCCACCGGATCGCGCTGTTCGACACGTCGCCCGGCGGGCTCGCCGGCATCGCCGGGGACCGCCTCCCGGCCGGCTATCGGCGCCGGCTCGAGGGCTTCCGCCACGGACCGGGAGTCTTCAAGCTCGACCTCGCGATCGACGGCCCCATCCCGTGGCGCGCGCCGGAGTTGCTCGACGCTGCGACCGTCCACCTCGGTGGCACGCTCGAGGAGATCGCCCGCGGCGAGGCCGAGGTCGCCGCCGGCCGCGTCCCGGATCGGCCGTTCGTGCTGCTGACCCAGGCGAGCCTGTTCGACCCGACCCGCGCCCCCGCAGGCCGGCACACCGTCTGGGCGTACTGCCACGTCCCGAACGGCTCGACGGTCGACGCGACGGACCGGATCGTCGGCCAGATCGAGCGCTTCGCGCCCGGATTCCGGGATCGGATCCTCGCCTCATCGGCGACCGGACCGGCCCGGATCGAGGCGGCCAACGCGAACAATGTCGGCGGCGACATCGCCGGCGGGCGGTTCGACCTGCGGCAGCTGTTCACGCGGCCGTCGCTCCGGATCCTCGACCCGTATTCGACCCCGAACCCGGCGATCTACCTGTGCTCGGCATCGACGCCGCCCGGTGGCGGCGTCCACGGCGTGTCGGGCATGCTCGCTGCCCGCTCGGCGCTCCGCCGGCTGGGCTGACATCCACGGGAGGAGAGCCATGGAGACCATCGGCGTCGTCCTGAACGTCGACTCCGGCCAGGTCGACGAGTTCCTCGCCGGCTTCCGCGCCCACGAGGTCCCGATCTGGGAAGAGCTGGCCGGGCGCGGCACGCTGCTCAGGGCGTCGATCTCGCGGCTCGACATCAGCTCACGGCCGGTCGCGGGTTCCACGCAGTTCCTGATCGTGGCGGTCTTCGCGACCGGCGAGGGCCATCACGAGCACGACAGCCATCCCGGCTTCGAGGCGTGGAACAAGATCGCCGACACGTTCCAGGTCGGCGAGGCGCTGGCCTTCGGCGGCGAGACGGTGATCGCGCTCGGCGACTGACCGCCGCCGCCGACGCCCGCCGACGCCCGCCGTCACGCCTCGTCACCGAACCGTCATCGGCCGGTCACGACCCCGACACGGCGCCTCGCCAACGTGCTCGCCACGGGCCGACGAACCCTGTCGGCCACCATGGAGGAGCACACGGATGCACCGCATCGCCCGCCTCTTCGGCCTGGCGGCCACCGTCGCCCTGGTCGCCGCGAGCCTCACCGCAGGCGCCGCATTCGCCGCCGGCTCGCCGGTCGTCGGCCACGTCTACGTCAACAACAACAGCGCCGGCCACAACACGATCGCCGGCTTCAACCGCCATGCCGACGGCACGCTCACGCCGATCGCCGGCTCCCCGTTCAACGCCGGTGGCGTCGGCACCGGCGCCCCGTTCGGCTCGGCCGGCGGCCTCCAGGAGACGGCCAACGGCCGCTACCTCCTCGCGACGGACCCCGGCAGCAACGAGATCTCCGTGCTGCGCATCCTGCCGAACGGCGCGCTCCGCCTCGTCGAGGTCCAGGACGCGAACGGCCGCCTCCCGACGAGCATCGCGGTCCATGGCAGCCTCGTCTATGTCGCGAACGGCGGCGCCGGCGGCAGCAACTACACCGGCTTCCAGCTGAACGCCGGCGGCCACCTGACGCCGATCGCGAACTCGACCGTCGCCCTGCCGGACAACGCCCTTCCGGGACACGTCCTCATCAGCCCGGACGGCCGGCGCCTCGTCGGCACCCGGGTCGGCCCGAACGCCGGTCCGTCGTACCTCGACGGCTTCCGGATCGGCACCGACGGCCGTCTGACCGCCGCAGCCGGCTCGCCGTTCGCCGCGCAGCGGATCGGCCCGTTCGGCAGCGCCTTCTCGCCGGTCGACGATGACCGCCTGTTCGTCTCGAACGCCCACGACGGCCCGGGCAACGGATCGGTGTCCGTGTACGACGTCGCCTCGGACGGCGGGCTGACCGCGATCAGCGGCTCGCCGTTTGCGGACAACCAGACGGCCCCCTGCTGGGTCGCGCTGAGCCCGGACGGGTCGGCCCTGTTCGCGATCAACACCGGCGTCAGCTCGATCTCGCGCTACGCGGTCGCGGCCAATGGGACGCTGGCCCTGGCCGGATCGACCGGCATGACGAGCCCGACCGGCCTCCGGCCGTTCGACGCATCGGTCTCGCCCGACGGCGGGTTCCTCTACGTCGTCGACGCCGGCGTGGCGAAGGTCAGCGTCTTCGCGGTCGAGGGGACCGGCCTCACCGAGCTGAGCCGGCTCGCCGGTGGCGATCCCGGGCGGCGCGGCGCCCTTCGGGATGGTCGTCGACTGACGCCGCCCACCGAACGGCCCGGTCGCATCGGCGGCCGGGCCGTTTTCGCGTGTCGCGCGAGCGACGCTCAGGCGGCCTCGCCCGAGCCGAGCCGGCGCTGCAGCTCCTCGCGGACGACGCGGGCCGCCTCGCTCGGCGTGCGACCGGCGCCCTCGCTCCCCTCGCCCGTGACGTCGACCCCGAGCCGGTCCGAGAGCAGGATCGCCAGAAGCGCCTCGAGGACGCTGCCGCCGATCGGCGACGCGCCGTCGCCCTCGCCGTCGCGCCGGTCGTGGCCGATCACGACCTTCGGCACGATGTCGACGCCGGCCTGCTGGATCGCCTCGGCGAACCGGGACATGACCTGCTGGGTGAGCTGGTAGCGCGGCCCGCCGTAGGCCCGGACCTGCTCCTCGATCGCGAGCGCCTGCGCCACGCCGACGCGAGCGGCGCGCTCCGCCTCGGCGCCGGCGAGCGAGCTCACCGCGGGCGGCCTCACCCGCCCCGAGGAGCCGCGTCCGTTCGCCCTCGGCCGCCGCGAGCGCCTTCATCTGGGCCGCCTGCTGCTCCGCCCGGGCGAGGTCCGCCTTGCCGTGGTTGGCCTGGATCGCGATCGAGAGCTCGGATTCGGTGATCGACGTCTGCTGCTTGGCCCGGGCCTCGGCCTCGCGCAGCTCGCGCTCCTTCACCGCGCCGTCTGCTGGCGGGTATAGGTCTCGACCTGCTCCTCGGCGACCTGGCGTGCACGGAGCTGGGTCAGGATCTCCTCGAGCTTGGCGTCGCCGTGGCCCTGCATCGGCGTCCCGATCAGGACCTCCTGGAGCTCGAGGTTGTAGCGGTCGAACCGGCCGCGCATCTCGACGCTCGACTGGTCCTGGATCGCCGCCCGGTCGTGGATGAGCTGGATGAGCGTCCGCGTCTGGGCGACGTTCTTGAAGTAGGCGCTGACCATCGGGTCGAGCGTCTGCTCGACGAGCCGCTTGACGTCGCCGAAGCGCTGGACGACGAGCGGCGCCTTGCGATAGTCGATGTGGACGACGACCGACAGCGGCAGGCTCGGCTCGAACGCGTCGCGGGTGATCAGGTCGACCTCGGACAGGTTCTCGTCGAAGTTGTGGGACCCGGTTTCTTCCCGATTCCACTTCAGGATGAAGTTCGTCGTCGGGACCATCACGATCTTGCCGGCGTACGTGTTGAACGCGTACTTGCCGGGCAGCAGCGGCTCGGCCCAGACGCCGCGCTCGCCGCGTCCGACCAGCTCGCCGTGGCCGTAGGCGTCGCCCGACAGGTCGGAGCCGTGCTCGCCCGTGTACGAGACGACGACGCCGACGGTGCCGACCTCGACGACCGCCTTCGGCACGACCTCGACCGTCGCGAACAGCCGGTTGAGGTAGTACGTGCCCTCGACGAGCACCGCGAGTTGGCGGCCGCGGCGGCCGCCGGCGGCGAGGAAGCGCTCCGGATCCTGGAAATTGTTGTGGTACGTGGCCGCGCTCGACGCGTCGTCGCCGACGGTCGGGGCGATGATCTCGCCCGGCTCGAGCGACGGGCCGTCGTGGATCGTCACGACGCCGAGGACGTCGTCGGTGCCGGTCAGCACGACCGGCTCGAACCCGTGACGCTCGGCGATGAGCGTCGCCATCTCGTCGAGGAGCGCGGTGTCGCTCTTCTCGAGCGGCAGGCCGAAGACGCGGCCGTCGGTGATCACGACGAACTGGGCGAGGTTCACGGCGTACGTGCCCTCGCGCAGGATCCGGCGCTGCGGGCCGCGTTGACCGCCGTTCGCCAGGAACGACCGGACGTCCCCGAAGTCGGCGCCGTCCGGGAACCGGGCGAGCGTCTGGGTTGGCGGCAGCGGATCGCCGTCGCGGGCGAAGATGTAGCCGATCTGGCCCTGGGGGATCGTCACCAGCGGCAACCGGTGGACGCGGTACTGGAACGGCCGGAAGAGGTGGATGCCGCCGCGGAGGACGTCCGGCTGGTAGCCGGCCTCGCCGCGGAGCGCGATCAGCCCGGAGGGCACCGACCCACGCCGGCTCCACAGCTTCTCGACGACACCGACGCGGTTGTTCGAGATGAACTGGACCGACCGGGTCGCCCAGACCACGAGCAACGCGACGACGATCGCGAGCCCGGCCAGGACCGCGACGAGGACAGGCGAAAGCACCTGCAGGGCAGCAGGCATGGGCACACGCTCCTTTGGCGCGAGCACTCGGTGCGCGACGCCGGAAACATGGCCCGTGTCGTGACGGATGCACCGCTATTGTCTCACCTCTGTCACGATATTCGATGAGTAACGCGGGTTAGTCGTGCGAATATCGTCGACCGATTATGGTGCCGGGACGCACCGCTCGGGCGGTTAGCGGCTGCCCGACCGGAAGCCGGCGAGCATCACGCCCGCCCCGACGACCGCGGCCCCGACGAGGAGGACGACGACGATCGCCGGCAGGCCCTCGTCGGACTGCTCGCCCGCGACGGGCGCCGCCGGCGCGACATCGCCACCGCCTCCAGACCCGGCGGCGACCGAGACCGGCGTCATCGACGTCCCGAACCGGGTCGCATCGCCACCGTCGGCGTCCGTCGCCGCCTCGAGGACCAGCTCGCCGGTCCGCTGGATCGTGATCGTCCCCCGGTAGGTGCCGGTCGCGGGATCGGCCAGCGGCAGCGTCGCCGTCGCGACGTTCGGGCCGCGCGGCTCGCGAGCCCGGACGACGATCTGCGCCGGCAGCGGAACGCTCTCCCAATTCGCCCGCGCCCGGACCACGACCGAAAGGTCTGTCGGCTCGTCCGCGGCCAGCGCCGGGTCGCCGACGTCGATCCGTGCCGCGGCGAGCGTCGTGATCGGCGCGTCCGGCGGCGGACCGGCCCCGACGACCGGGATGATCCAGTCGTCCGGCCGGCAGACGTCGTTCTCGCAGACCGTCCCCGGCATTCCCGTTTCGACGCGGTCGAGCCCGCCGGGCGGGACGTCGATCCGGGCCCGGAAATGGCCCGGCCAGTCGCGGATGGCGACGACACGGACCGGTTCGCCGACACCGGCCGGCGGGACTGCCTGGACGAAGATCGTCGCCCCAAGGCGCGGGATCTCGAGCCCGAGCGCGTCCCAGATCGTCACGCCGACCTCGAGCCCGGTTCCCGGGGCGGCGTCGGCCGGGAGCGGTCGGTCGAGCCAGGCCTCGTACGGCGGGCGCTCCGGCGGCTGCTCGCTCGGCGGTGGTGAGACTTCGGCCGGCGGTGAGGCAGCGGCGAGCGTCGCCGGCCAAGCGACCGCGACGAGGGCGACGAGCAGGAGCAGGCCGCAGAGCGTCGGCAGGCGGGTCGTTACGCATCGGCTCTCGTACGCCGCTCGTCGCATCCGGGTTCCCGTTCGGACCGTCATCCGTCCAGCCTCGTCGACCACGCTTGGCCCTCGTCCTGCGAGCGTCGCGAGGCGACCATTCGAGCATGCCTTCGTCGCCAGCGACTCCCGCCCCGTCCCGCGTCTCGCCGACCGACCTCGCCCTGCTCGTCTACCTGGGCGCGGTGTGGGGCGCCGCCTTCCTGTTCTTCCGCGTCGCCTCGCCCGAGATCGGGCCGCTCTGGACGGCCGAGATCCGGGTCGCGATCGCCGGCCTCGTCCTCGCGCTCGTCAGCGGCCGCTCGGCCCTAGCGGCCGCGCGTCGCCAGCCGGCGGCGTTCCTGATCGTCGGTGCGACGTTCTCGGCGATCCCCTTCTCGCTGCTCGCCTTCGCGACGCTCAGCCTCCCGGCGTCGCTGGCCTCGCTCCTGATGGCGACGACGCCGCTCTTCACCGCGATCGTCTCGGCGGTGTGGCTCCGCCAGCGGCTCGCGCCGAGCGTCCTCGCCGGTCTCGTTCTGGGGTTCGGGGCGGTCGTGTTCCTGCTCGGTGGGTCGCCGATCGAGATCGGGCCGGCCACCGTCGTCGCGGTCGCGGCGGGTCTCGGGGCGGCGCTCAGCTACGCATTCGCCGGCACGTTCGTCCGACGGCGACTGGGCGACGTCGCGCCGCTCGACCTCGCGACGGGCCAGCTCGTCGCCGCGGCCGTCATCCTCCTGCCGATCTCGCTGCTCAGCGGGATCCCACCGGTGCCCTCGCCGGCCGCGGCCGGGTCGCTCGTCACGATGGGCGTCGTCTCGACCGCGATCGCCTGGCCGGTCTACTTCCGGATCCTGTCCCGGACGACGGCGACGGCAGCCAGCAGCTCGACGTTCCTCGTGCCGATGTTCGGCATCGTCTGGGGCGGGCTGATCCTCGGCGAGCACGTCGGGCCCGAGCTTCTCGCGGGCTTCGCGCTCGTGATCGTGAGCCTCGTCCTCGTCCTCCGGCTGCCGGTCCCGCGGCCGGACGCGCTGCGGGTCACGGTCGGGCGGCTTGTCGCCCGGTCGACTGCCGCGATCGGGGCCGTCCTCGGCTGATCCCGGCCGGTCAACGGGACTACGATCCGTTGCGGTGACCGACGACCCGACCAAGCCGTCCGCGCGGCGCCTCCCCACCCCGGGAGTCGGCTTCCTCATGTCCCAGCTCGGCTTCGAGTCCGCCCGGCGCTGGGCCGCCCGGCTCGCTCCGCTCGGGCTCGAGCCGCGCCAGGGAATCGTCCTGCGCGTGCTGGACGCCGGCGGTGCGATGAGCCAGGCCGACCTCGCCCGGGCGATCCGCGTCCCGGCCAGCAAGGTCGTCGGGCTCGTCGACGAGCTCGCGACGGCCGGGCTCGTCGAGCGCCAGGCGGCGCATGGCGATCGCCGCGTGTGGGTCATCCACTTGACCGATGCCGGGCGCAACGCGCTGACGGCCCTGAAGCGTGCCTCCGCCGAGCACGAATCGGAGCTCACGGCCGCACTTTCCCCGGATGAGCAGGCGCAGCTCGTCGACCTGCTCGAGCGGGTCGCCGACGACGTCGGGCTCGCCCGCGGGATCCACCCCGGCGTCGGCGAGCACGGCGGACCGCCGAGTGGCCGGGCCGAGGCCGGGAGCGAGGAGCGCGGTTAGGACGTCGGGATGAGCCAGGCGCGCAGGCCCATGCGGACCGCCGTCCCGTAGCCCCAGTCGACGACGTTGACGGTCACCGCTTGGCTGCCGTCGACGAACGCGACGACGACGCTGCCGGCGGGGTCCGCGTCGCGCAGATAGTCGGCCGGGCAATCGAAGTTGTCGTTGCAGACGAGCGAGCCCCAGGCCTCGGCCCAGCCGACCTTCGGCAGCTCGTCGGGCAGGATCCGGAGCGCGGCCCGGACGAGGCGATGGCACTGGTCCGCTGTGACCCGATGGCAATCGATCTGCGTCGGCAGCGGCCGGTTGAAGCTCGCCGGCTCGAACGGCGGGGTCGCGGCCGGGCCGACCAACGCGGCGAGGGCGGGCGGCAGGCTCGCGGCCGGCGGCGACGCGTGGGCTGCCGCAGCGGCGCCGAGCGATGCGGGCGACGGGGCGGCGAACGCGGCGACGGCCGCGCCCAGCACGATGACGGCCGAGACGGCCGCGACGACGAAGACCCCGCGCGGGGTTCGGGACCGCGACACTGCCGAGACCGGCACCTCGAACGTCACCCGCCCAGCCTACTCGTCCGGTGGAATCGGGCGGGACGACGGACGTGGCGCGGCCGCGGTTCGGCCTATCCTTCGGCCGTGACCCGCTACCGCATCGACCGCCCGCCGGACCTCCGCGCCCCGGTGCTCGTCGCCGCGTTCGACAGCTGGATCGACGCCGGCGACGCCTCCTCGACGGCCGCGGACAACCTCGCCGGCGACGGCCCGATCGTCGTCGACTTCGACGCCGATACCCTGTTCGACTACCGCAGCCGCCGTCCGACGCTCGAGATCCATGATGGCCGGCTGGCGGACCTCACCTGGCCCGGCCTCACGCTCCGCCACCGTCGCGTCGCGGGCCACGATCTGCTCGTCCTGTCGGGCGCCGAACCGGACTTCCGCTGGCGCGAGTTCGCCGCGGACGTGGTCGACATCGTCCGGGAGCTCGACGTCGCGCTCTGGATCAGCCTCGGAGCGATCCCGGCCGCCGTGCCTCACACCCGGGCGGTCAACGTCCTGGGCTCGACGTCGAGGCCCGGACTGCTGCTCGGCAATGTGGCGCCCGGCCCGGCCGGCATCCTGCGGGTGCCGTCGGCGGCGATCTCCGTGCTCGAGTCGTCGGTCGGGGCGGCCGGCGTGGCGGCCTGCGGCTACTACGCCCAGGTTCCGCACTACATCTCCGGTCCGTATCCGGCGGCCGCGGTCGCGCTCCTGACGGCGGTCGGGCGCCACGTCGAGACGGACCTTGTCGACCCGGCGCTCATCGAGGAGGCCCGCCAACTGCGCGAGCGGCTCGACGCCGCGGCAGCGCTCGAGGACACCACCCGGTCCTACGTCGAGCGCCTCGAGGCGATGGTCGACGAGGAGCGGCTGCCGTCCGGCGACGACCTGATCTCGGAGATCGAGCGCTTCCTGCGCGACCGCGGCGGCGAGGGCCAGGAGCGCACCTGACGGGGCGGATCCGGGCGAGCGGCGGGGCGCCGACCCCGTAGGATCAGGTCCTGATGACGGCCGAGACGACGACCCTGGCGATCGAGCTGTTCGTTGGCCTGGTGGCGGCGGCCGGCCTCGTCGGCTGGATCATCCACCGCCTCGCGCTCCCGATCCCGTACACCGTCGCGCTGGTCGTGCTCGGCGTCGTCGCCGGCGTCGTGCTCCCGGTCGACGTCGCGGTCAGCCCCGAGATCGTCCTGCTCGTGCTGCTGCCTGGCCTCGTGTTCGAGGCGGCGCTCCGGATCGACATCGACGATTTCCGGCGGACGTTCGGCGGGGTCGTCCTGCTCGCCGCGCCGGGCGTGCTCGTCAGCGCGGCGATCGTGGCAGCGGTCCTCGCGGTCGCGACCGGGCTCCCGCTCGAGCTGGGCTTCGTCGTGGGCGCGATGGTCGCCGCGACCGATCCGGTCGCCGTCGTCTCGACGTTCAAGCAGCTCGGGTCGCCGCGCCGCCTCGCGACGCTCATCGAGAGCGAGAGCCTCTTCAACGACGGGACGGCGCTCGTCGTGTTCACGATCGCAGTCCAGGTCGTCGTCGGCAGCGTGACCCCGGGCGGCATCGTCGTCTCGGTCGTCACGATCATCGTCGTCAGCACCGCAATTGGGCTCGCCAGCGGCTGGGTTGCGTCGCGGCTGATCGCCGCGGTCGACGACCACCTCGTGGAGCTGACGCTGTCGGTCGCGGCGGCGTACGGGACCTACATCGTCGCCGACCGGCTCGGCCAGTCCGGGATCATCGCCACCGTCGTCGCGGGACTGCTCATCGGGAACCACGCCCGGCGGGTCGGGATGAGCGAGCGGTCGCTCGAGGCGCTCGACACCGTCTGGGAGTTCGCGGCGTTCCTGCTGACCGCGGTCGTCTTCCTGCTGGTCGGGCTGGCGATCGGCCTCGGCGACGTCGTGTCGGCGCTGCCGTGGATCGCCTGGGGCATTGTCGCGATCCTCGTCGGCCGGGCGGTCGTCGTCTACGTGATGCTTGGCGGCGCGGCGCGGCTCGCGCTCGGGCGTGAGCACCGCCGCGGCTTGCCGGTCGCTTGGCTCCACATCCTGTTCTGGGGCGGGCTGCGCGGCGCCGTCGCGATCGCGATGGCGCTGTCACTGCCGGTCGACTTCCCGCAGCGCGAGCTGCTCCAGGCGACGACGTTCGGGATCGTCCTGTTCACGCTGCTCGTCCAGGGCACGACGATCGAGTGGCTCATCGAGCGAACCGGTGTCGGCGCGGACAAGCCGCTGCCGGACGAGGCGCCCCGCGAAGCGGAGTCTCCGGCCCGCTAGTCCTGGCCGGCCTGGAGGTCGAAGAGGAGCGCCGCGATCTCCCGGGCGTTCGTCGTGCCGTAGTTCGCGTAGCAGTTGTTGAACATCAGGTGGACCTCGCGGGCCTCGCTCGCGGCCTCCCGGATTCGCGGGACCCACTCCGCCAGCTCGTCGCGCGAGTACAGGTAACGGAAACGCTCGGCCGGCGTGATGCCCTTCTTCTCCCACGTGTCGGCGTTGCGGCCGTGGAAGCGGACGAGCGCCAGATCCGACGACGTGACGAGCGTCTCGGGCGGGACCGAGCTCTTGAAGCCCTGCGGTTCGTCGACCATCACGAAGGGGATGTTCCGCTCGGCGAGGAAGCGCGTCGTCCGCTCGACGTTCTTCTCGTTGAGCCACGAGCCATTGCGGAACTCGACCGCGACCTTCCAGCCGTCGAGCCGCTCCACCGCCTCCTCGATCAGCGCCCGGTTCTCGTTCGACGGGAACACCCATTTGGGGTACTGGAGGAGGATCGAGCCCAGCTGGTTGCGCTCCGCGAGCGGCGCCAGCCCGTCCCGGAACATCCGCCAGACCTCGTCCTGGAGCTCCGCCGGCAGGTCCTTCGTGTAGATCCGGGCCTTGGCCTGCTGGTCCTCCGGCAGGGCCTCGCGGATCGACTTCGGCAGGCGCCGGGTCTCCGTACCCTGGCCGGTCATCAGCGCGTGGGCCTTGATGTCGAACGTGAAGTCCGGTGGTGTCCGGTCGACCCAGAGCTGCGAGGTCCGCTCGGCCGGCAGCGCGTAGTAGGTGGCATCGACCTCGACGACCGGGAACGTCGCCGCGTAGTACTGCAGCCGCTCCTCCGCGCTGTCGGCGCCGTTGGGGTAGAACACGCCGGCCGCGGTCATCGTCGGGTCCGTCCAGGACGCGGTGCCGACGAAGATCCGGCCGCCGCCGTCGAGCTGGAGCGGCTCCGAGGCGACGGACTCGAGCGCGGCGACGCGCGCCGAGGCCGCCGCCGATCCGGGGTCGTTGTCGGGTGTCATGCCGTCAGCCTATCCTCTCGCGTCATACCTGACACTCGCTGTCATCAACCGGTGTACGCTGTGGCGATGCGCGCCAGCCGCCTCGTCAACGTCCTCCTCCTGCTCCAGACCCGCAGCCGGATGACGGCCGCGGAGCTCGCGGAGGAGCTCGAGGTCTCGGTCCGGACGATCTACCGCGACGTCGAGGCGCTCGCGGAGGCGGGCGTCCCGATCTACGCGGAGCGCGGGCCGCACGGCGGCGTCCGCCTCGTCGACGGCTACCGAACCCGCCTCACGGGCCTGACCGCGGACGAGGCCGAGGCGGTGTTCCTCTCGGGCCTGCCGGGTCCGGCCGCGGAGCTGGGCCTCGGGACGGTCGTGGCCGCGGCGAAGCTCAAGGTCATGGCCGCGCTGCCACCGGAGCTCCGGGCCCGGGCCAGTCGCGTCGCAGAGCGCTTCCACCTCGACGCGCCGGGCTGGTTCCGCGCGTCGGAGAGCCTGCCCCACCTCGAGGTCCTCGCCGCGTCCGTCTGGGACAACCGCTCGATCCTCATGCGCTACCGCCGCGGCGAGCGGGGCGGGGTCGTGGAGCGCCTCGTCGATCCGTTCGGCCTCGTGCTGAAGGGTGGCGTCTGGTACCTCGTCGGCCGGACGGACGGCGAGTTCCGGACGTACCGGGTGTCGCGGGTCGAGGACGTCCAGATCATCGCGGACCGGTTCGACCGACCGGACGGCTTCGACCTGGCCGAGCACTGGGAACGCTCGACAGAGGCGTACGAGCGCTCGATCGAGCGCTTCCCGATCACGGTCCGGTTGGCGCCGGAGCGCCTCGACGCGTTCGCCGGGATCGCCGGCTCGCGGATCATGGCGGCCGCGACCCGGACGCCGGATCCGGACTACCCGGAGCTGGTCCGGCTGCGCGTCGCATTCGACTGGATGGACGAGGCCGTCGGCGCCGTGCTCCGCATGGGAGCCGACGCCGAGGTCCTCGAACCGGAGTGGCTGCGTCAATCGATCCTCGCCGCGGCCCAGGCGATCATCGCCCGCTACAGCAGCGACTCCGTCGCCGCCTTGCCCGGGTGAGTCCGGCCGCCGAACTTCGGCGGCGTCGGCCACAGGTGCTGGAACCAGCTCCGGCCGTGGCGTTCGTCGTCGCGTGGAGCCTGGGCGGAGCGGATCCGCTGGGCCTCGGCGATCTGCCGCTCACGGTCCCAGATGATGGTCTTCAGCAGTTCTTCGGAGAGCATACCTGCCCCTTTCCCCGTGTCCTTCCTGCCCGTCATCGATACGTCGAGACTACCGGAGGAAGTGGCCAGAACTTGTCAGGAACTAGCCCGAAACACCACTGACGAGTCGCAAGGCGATTGCAGCGCGGCGATGGACCGGCGACGCGCGTTCCGACGCCTCCACACGTGACGATGGCGGCCGCGCATCGGGGGATCGGGAGGTAGCCATACCGTGACATTCAACTCAGGGGCCCAGCTGGACCCGAACCAGGTCACCGACGTTCGCGGCCGCTCCTACGGCGGCGGCCGCGGGCTCGCGGTCGGCGGCGGCGGGATCGGCCTCGTCATCGCCGTCGTGTATCTGCTGCTCGGCGGCAACCCCGCCGACCTCGCCCCTGCCGGCGGCGGTGCCGCGAACGGCCCGATCGGCTCGCAGGCGACGCAGGAATGCAAGAGCGGCGACCAGGCGAACGCGCGCACGGACTGCCGGATCGTCGGCTTCGTCGACAGCATCCAGGCGTACTGGAAGGACGAGTACACCCGGGAGGGCGGGACCTATCAGCCGGCCCAGACGGTCATCTTCTCGGACGCGGTCGACACCGGCTGCGGCCCGGCGACGACCGAGGTCGGACCGTTCTACTGCCCGCCGGACGTGACCGTCTATATCGATCTGGGCTTCTTCGACGAGCTCCAATCGCGATTCGGCGCCGAGGGCGGCCCGCTGGCCGAGGGCTATGTCGTCGCCCACGAATACGGCCACCACATCCAGGACCTCGAGGGTCTCCTGTCGGGCGGCGGCGGCGGCACCGGCGCCGACAGCCGGAGCGTCCGGACGGAGCTGATGGCCGACTGCTTCGCCGGGATCTGGGTCAACCACGCGGCCTCGACCGGCTTCCTGAAGGCACCGACCAAGGAGCAGGTGGGCCAGGCGCTCGACGCGGCCGCGGCCGTCGGGGACGACCGGATCCAGCAGAAGACCCAGGGTCAGGTCGACCCGGAGGGTTGGACCCACGGCTCGGCCGAGCAGCGCCAGCACTGGTTCACCGTCGGTTTGCAGACCGGCACGCCCGACTCGTGCGACACGCTCCACAACCCGATCTGAGCGGCTGAGGCGGATCGCCGCACCGGGACGATGGGACCGCTTGACGCGGGCGACCCAGGCGGCAGGATGGAGCCATGCGAACCCGCAGGCTCGGCCTGCTGCCCGTCGTCCTCCTCGCCGCCACCGGGCTCCTGACGCCCCATGCCGTGGCGGCCGACCCGGAGTTTCCGCCCGGGGACACGGGATTCCACACCTACAACGAGATGGCAGCCGAGGTCGCCGCGACCGCCGCCGCCCACCCCGCGATCGTCAAGCGGTTCTCGATCGGCACGTCCTACCAGGGCCGTCAGCTGTGGGCCGTGAAGGTCTCGGACAACGTCGGAGTCGACGAGCGCGAGCCCGAGGTCGTCTTCGACGGCCTCCACCATGCCGACGAGCACATGAGCCTCGAGATGACGCTCGCGATCCTCCGCTGGCTCGTGACCGGCTACGGCACCGACCCGACGATCACCCGCCTCGTCGACACCCGCGAGATCTGGATCGTGTTCGCCCTGAACCCCGACGGCGCGACGTACGACATCGGCGGCCGGACGTACCACTACTGGCGCAAGAACCGCCAGCCGACGCCGGGCTCGTCGTCCATCGGGACCGACCTGAACCGGAACTACGACTACCGCTGGGGCTGCTGCGGCGGCTCGAGCTCGTCGCCCAGCTCGTCGCGCTATCGCGGGCCGAAGGCATTCTCGGCGCCCGAGACTCGGGCCTTCCGCGACTTCATCGCGAGTCGCGTCGTCGACGGCCGTCAGCAGATCACGGCCTCGATCAGCTTCCACACGACCGGCCGGCTCGTGATGTGGCCATACGGCTACACGCTCACCGACGTCCCGTCCGACATGGCGGCGAAGGACCACAACGCGTTCGTCGCGATGGGCACGGCGATGGCGAAGTCGAATGGCTACACGCCCGAGCAGGCGAGCGACCTGTACATCTCGTCGGGCACGTCCCGCGACTGGCTCTACGGCCGCTACCGGATCTTCGCGTTCACGATCGAGATGTCACCGGACTCGCCGGCGTATCCCCACGACGAGGCGATCCCGACCGAGACCGGCCGGAACCGCGGCGCGGTGCTGTACCTGCTCGACATGGCCGATTGTCCGTATCGGTCGATCGGCTTGTCGGTCGACGCCTGCCGGGTGACGGCGGGAGCGGCCCGGCGCTGAAGTCCGTCAGGCCGCCGCGGCGGCGCCGACCGCCGGGGCGAGCGCCCTCGCGGTCGCCGGGGAGTCGCTCGTGTCGCGGGACCGCATGACCGACGCGACCGCGAGCGCGATCCACGCCACGTACGCCGCGTAGAGCGTCAGCGCGAGCAGGAGGTCGTGGTCCTGGAACAGGATGATCCGCTGCTGGACCGGCTCCATCAGGCCGGCCACGATCGCGACGACCGTGAGAACCGCGAGCCACGACGCGGCGCGCGCGCCACCCCGCGTCGAGCGCATTGTGATCGCCGCGAGCAGGCCGGTGACGACGAGGAACACGAGCGGCGGCGAGATCGCCGTGCCGCTGGCCCACGTGTCGGCGCCGACGGTGAGCCTCGAGCCGATCCCGCCGATCTCATGCGGCAGCGCGCGGTTCATGCCGATGGCCGTGAGCGCGAGGCCGAGGGCGATCGCGACCGTGGCGATCGTGGCGGTGCGGGTGTGTCGCATCGAGCTCTCCCCAGAGACGAAGACGTGGTTCGTGTTGGTGGACCGATCGTCGCGCCGCGGCGGCGAGCCGCGGCATCGGGCGGATGTCGAGGCGGCGAATGCGACATCCGTCGCGGTCCGGCGAAACCGGGCGAACGTTCGCGGCGTCAGGCGGTGGATGCGCGCGCCCCTCCTCGTTCCGCTCGCCCTGGCCGTCCTGGCGGTTGGCGCGTGCTCCGGGCCGCCGGGCGCGACGGGCGATCCACAGCCGGCTGAGCCGGCGCAGGCGATCGCGACGGGCGACGGCGTCGGCGTGACGCTCAGCGTCGATCGGACGCTGGTCCCGGCGGGCGGCGACCTCGTCGCGGCCGTGACCGTTCGCAACGCCGCCCCCGGCGTCGTCACGTGGCAGGGCGGCGGCTGCGAGCTCCAGGGCCAGTTCACGGTGACGCCGCTCCTCACGGTCGGCGCTGCACCGATCGGTCACGTCTGGGACGGCGACAAGAACGTCATCAAGCAGCTGGCGCTGCCCGAGGCCTACGCGATCCGGGGGCCGGTCCCGCCGGACCTGGCCCACGTCGACGTCGCGTTCGGCTGCACCCTGGAGCTCGCCTACAACGAGCTGAAGCCCGGCGAGCAGGCCGACGCGACGATCGTCTGGGTGGCGACCACGGCGGCCGGCTCGCCCGCTCCGGCCGGCGACTACGAGGTCGCGGTGGCCTTCCCGTTCATCGGGCGCGACATCGGCGATCCGCTCGCGAACTTCGAGGCGGCGGCGCAGGTCCAACCCATCACCGCCCGGATCGTCGTCACGGTCGAGGACCACCCGCCGGTGCCGTCGGCGAGCGACGCGATGGACGCGGTCCTCGGGGACGCGGCGTTCACGGCGTGGCTCACCGAGCACCGGCGCGAGAGCTGGGAGTCCGTCGCGATCCGCTGGGTCGACGGCGCGTGGGTCGTCCAGGTGCGCTATGCCCCGAGCCGGATGCTGTCCGCGCGGCGCGATCCGGCGACGGGCGCGGTGTCGCTGAGCGAGGGCCCCGCGCCGAACCCCCGGCCCTGACCGTCAGTCGAGGGTGACCTCGATCAGCGGGCTCTGCTCGACCATCAGGTCGATGTCGGTCCGGCGCCAGTTCGCGGCGATGAACGGCATGATCTCGCGCCGCTCGGCCTCGTCGGTGATGACCCGGGCCGTCGCCGGCAGGTCGCGGGCGAACGCCGGGTCCTTCACGTGGACGGTCATCCGCGGGTCCGCCTCGAGGTTGTGGATCCAGGCGCGCGTCCGCGGCGACGGCGTGCCGCTGATGAACAGCCGGCCGTCGACGTTGTGGATCGCGATCTCGATCCGGCGGGCGGTGCCGGTGCGGCGGCCGGTGGTGGTGATGTCGATCGGGCGACGTCCGTCGAGCCCGGGTACGGCGGCGGTGGCGTTCATGCCTGTCCCTTCGGGAGTAGTGAGTTGCAAGATGCAACTGAGTCTACCATCCGCGCCTGGCGCAGCGATGGCCGGCGAGGGCCCGGATCAGACGCGCTTGCCCTGGGCTCGCATCTCCGCCTTCTTGGCCCGCTTCCCGGCCTGGTACGTCGCGAGCGTCTCGGCCGAGTCGACGTCACCGAGCGTCATGTGGTCCGGCGCGAACTGCTCCCAGCCGGCCGGGGCGACGCCGAGCTGCTTGCCGAGGATCGCGGTGACGGTGCCCGCCTTCATCGGCCCGAACCCGGGCAGCTCGAGCAGCCGGGCGTTCAGGTCCGCACCGTCCTTCGCCTCGGACCAGACCCGGCCGGCGTCGCCGCCGTAGCGCTCGACGATGAACGCGCAGAGCTCCTGCGTCCGGTGGGCCATGTTGCCCGGGAACCGGTGCAGGGCGGGCGGCGTGCGGAACACCGTGTTCAGCCGCTCCGGGTCCATCGCGGCGATCGTGGCTGCATCCAGCCCGCCGATCCGGCGCTTGAGCTCGAGCGGCCCGGAGAACGCCTTCTGGAGCGTCACCTGCTGGTCGAGCTCGAAGCCGATCAGCAGCGCGAGCGGCTCGTCGACGAGGAGGCGGTCGGCCTCGTCGTCGCCGGTGAACGGGAGCTTCTCGACGTGGGGCACGGCCCGATCATAGCCTCGGACGGCTGCTAGGATCGGCCGCCATGGCGGACTTCCTCGTCATCCGCGGCGCGGACCTCCTCGACGTCGACGCGGGCGAGGTCCTCGGCGGTCGCCAGCTCCTCATCGCGGACGGCGCGGTCGAGGCCGTCCTGGGCGACGGCGAGGCGACGCCCGACGGCGCGCGCGTCCTCGACCTGTCCGGCCTGACCATCCTGCCCGGCCTCATCGACTGCCACAGCCACCTCATCGGCGACATGGAGTTCGCCGGCGTGCCGGCGACGACGACGAGCGCCGCGGAGGAGGCGATGACCGGCGTCCGGAACGCGAGAGCGACGATCGAGGCGGGGTTCACGACCGTCCGCGACGTCGGCACGTACCGCGCGTTCGTCGACGTCGCGCTGCGCGACGCGATCGACGCCGGCTGGCTGGCCGGCCCGCGGATGCAGTGCGCCGGCGCCTACGTCACCTCGCCCGGTGGCGGCGGCGAGGTCACCGGGCTGGCCCTCGACGTCACCCTTCCCGCGGACCTGCGCTTCGGCGTCGTGCGATCGCCCGCCGAGGCGCGCCAGAAGGTCCGCGAGCTCGTCGGCGGCGGCGCCGACCTGATCAAGCTGATCGTCACCGGCGCCGTCCTCACGCGCGGCACGAGGCCGGACGTCGTCGAGCTCGACGAGGCGACGGTCCGGGCGGCGGTCGAGGAGGCGAGCGGCCCACGGCGTCTTCGTCGCGGCCCATGCCCACGGCACCGAGGGGATCAAGGTCGCGATCCGGGCCGGCGTCCGGTCGGTCGAGCACGGCTCGCTCATCGACGACGAGGGGATCGCGCTGCTCGCCGACAGCGGCACGTTCTGGGTCGCGGACATCTACGACGGCGACTGGATCGAGGAGGTCGGGGCGCGCGACGGGTGGCCGGCCGAGACGCTCGAGAAGAACCGGCAGACGACCGATGCCCAGCGGGAGGGGTTCCGGAAGGCCGTCGCGGCGGGGGTCCGCCTCGCCTACGGGACGGACAGCGGGGTCTACCCGCACGGGCTCAACGCCCGGCGAGCTGCCCTATCTCGTCCGATACGGGATGACGTCGGCGGAGGCGCTCCGCTCGGCGACGGTCGTCGCCGCGGAGCTGATGGGCTGGGGCGACCGCGTCGGGCGGCTGACGCGCGGACTCGCCGCCGACCTCGTGGCCGTGGCGGGCGATCCGCTGGCGGACGTCGGCGTGCTGTCCGACGTGCCGATCGTGATGAAGGGCGGCATCGTGGTCAAGGACGCTCGAAGCGATCCGGCGAGGGCCTGACGGTCAGGCCTGGCCGCCGTCCGGTCGAGCGCGCCGGAGCCGCGTCGACGCGGCTCGCGAGCGCCGTCCCGACGCTGATCATCCCCCGCCCCACCGACGCCAGGCCGCGGGCCATCGGGCCGGGCCGGCTCGGTACCTGGGCGTTGAGGAACTTCTCGGTGCGGATGCTTTCGATCTCCCGATCGAGCTCCTGCTGATGGATCCGGGCTCCGTCGAAGGTCGCGTTCATCGTTCCTGCTCCTTGGGCTCGTGGCTACTCGAGGACGATTCGGACGCCGTTGCCCTCGCTGTCTTCGTCGACGGCGAGGATCGGGCCGGTCAGACCCTCGTCGAGGGCCCGCCGGATGCTGGAGATGCTGTCGGCCGAAAGGCCGGGGATGCGGTCCAGGCCCATCCGGCCCAGCGAGATCGGGACGCGGAGGTTCACGACCTTGCGGCCGTCTTCCGAGACCTCGATCCGGATGACCTTCGGCCGGCCGGACGACCTGGCCCCGGGCGAGCCCGTCGCGCCGAGGGGTGCGACCGGCTCGTCGCCGTCATCGCCGGTCTGGCCGGTCGCCTCAAGCGCGTCGATGATCGGCGCGGCTTCCTCGGCGGTCAGCCGGCCCTCGGCGACGAGGCGCAGGACCTGGTCGAGCGGATCAGACATCGGACTGACCGTCCAGCTCGGCGAGGCGCTTCGTGGCCTCGTCGATGCCGATCTCGCCGCGCTCGAGCGCGCGGAGGATCTCGAGGCGGGCGTCCTCGCCCGGGTCCGCGACGGTCTCCCCGATCTCCGCGTTGGCCGCCTCGATTTCGGCATTAGCCGCCTCGATTTCGGCATTGGTGGCCTCGAGCTCCGCTTCGAGCTTCGACCGCGGCGGAGGCGGCCGCGAGCGGCGGGACCGGCGGCGCGGGCGGCGTCGGGGCGACGGGCGGGGCCGGCGGCGTCGGGGCGACGAGGTGGTTGCCGTCATTCGGCCCGACGACCCGCAGGTCGCCCGACACCGAGCGGAACTGGACGACGGTCGTGCCCTCGCCGACGATCAGCGAGCGGCGGCCGGCGCGGCCCTCGGAGCTGTGCGGCAGGTCGCTGCTGAGATCGCCGGCGACGGTCTGGGCCGAGACCCGGATGCCGTTGCGGGTCGTGACGATCGCGTCGCCGCTGACCGTCGCGATCGTGTGCGGTCCCGCGCCGAGCTCGCTCGTGATCCGCAGGTCGCCGCTCGTCGTCGTGAACGCGAACCGGTCGACCCGGCTGCCCTCGACGATCGCGTCGCCTGAGACCGTCTTCACGACGAGGCCGGTCGGGCCGTCGAGGCGGATCGCGACGTCGCCGGACACGGTCTCCGCCTGGACCTCGCCGTTGACGTCGACGAGCATCAGGTCGCCGCTCGCGGACCGGGCATTGACCGGGCCGCGCAGGCCGGTCGCCTGGGCGTCGCCGCTCGCGGTCTGGATCGAGACGGCGGCGGACTTCGGGACTTCGATCGCGAGTCGGACGTCGCGCGAGCGCCGGCCGAGGACGATCGTCAGGCCCTTGTCGTATTGCCGGATCGCGATGCCGTCGGCAGTCCGGTCGACCTGGAGCTCGTCCGGCAGCGGGCCGCCGTTCGCGTTCCAGACCCGGGCCGTGTCGCCGTCGATGCCGCGGATCTCGGCGTCCCAGTCGGCGAGGCGGACGGTCACGATGCCGTGGTCGCCGATGCCGTGCTCGATCGTCTGGGTGGTGTCGGTCGCGTTCATCGGGTCCTCCCAAGCGCCCGGATGGCCGCCGCGGCCTCCTCGGCGCCGATCTCATGGCGAGCGAGCCGTTCGAGGATGTCCTGTCGGGACGGGGTTCCCGGCGGCGTCGCCGGCGGGTGCGGCGGCCGTCGCGTCGTCGGTCGCGTCGTCGTCGCCGCGCGGCCCGAAGCCGAGCGACCGGACGAGCTGCTCGACGCGCGAGCGGACCGTCGGGTACGAGATGCCGAGCTCGCGCTCCATGTCGCGGAGGTTGCCCCGCGACCGGAGGAAGCTCTCGAGCAGGGCGAGCTGATCGCGCGACAGCCGGCCGAACCGGCCGACGCTGAAGTCGCCCTCGAGGGTCGTCCCGCAGCTCGAGCAGTGGAGGCGGGTGACCGCCAGCTCGCTGGAGCAGACGGGACAGGTGGAGATGACGTCGTGCGGCACTGGGTTCCTCGTGGTTTGTGAGGTGATGGGCCACAATATGCCAATGGACTTTCTATATGTCAAGTCCTCTTTGCACTTTGTAATCCTTGATCATCCTGATGAGCGTCCGGCCGCATCGGCCGAGAGTCTATGGCCGCGGGCGCTGGCGGCTCGTACCATTGCGACAGTTCGCAGGGGATCCCGATGACCGCCGACCCCGACGCCGTCAGGCAATCGACGACCGAAACAGCCGGGGCGACGCCGCCGGCGCGCGACGAGGTCACGCGCGCGGGCCGCGGGCGGTCGGCGAAGCTGCTGCCGCCGACGGATCCGATCGGGACGCTCGCCCGACCCGAGCTCGAGGCGCGGCTGCTCGACGGCACGGACCGCCGGCTCACGATCGTCGTCGGTGGCGCCGGCTTCGGGAAGTCGACGCTCGCCGCCCGCGTCGCCGCGGCCCGCCCGACCGCCTGGTACACGCTCGACGCCTCCGACCGCCACATCGGCGCGCTCGCGTCCGGGATCACCGCCGCGCTCCGCGTCCGCGTGCCCGCGATCGCCGACGACACCGCGGACGCGGTCGAGAGCTCGATCGAGGCGACCGACGACGCGGCGATCGTCGCCCAGGCGTCGGCCGCGGCCGCGCTCGTCGTCGACGCGCTCCAGGCCGCGCTCGACGACGACCTCGTGCTCGTCCTCGACGACCTCCACGTCCTCGCCGGGGCGTCCGGCTCGCTCCGCTTCGTCGAGGCGCTCGTCCGGCTCGCTCCGGCCGGGCTCCATGTCCTCGTCACGTCCCGGTCGGAGGTCCCGTTCGCGATCGAGCGGCTGCGGGGCCAGGGCCAGGTGCTCGACCTGGGTGGGACCGCGCTCGCCTTCTCGGCCGACGAGATCCACGAGCTGCTCCACGCCCTGCTCGGCGACGACCGCGATCACGCCGACCTGCACGACGTCGCGGCGACGCGGATCCACGTCGCGACCGGCGGCTGGCCGGCGGCCGTCCGCCTCGCGCTCGAGGCGTATCGGAACGCGCCCGGCGGCGACCGCGAAGCGGTCCTCGATCGTCTCCAGCGTCCGGAGGGCCCGATCTTCGCGTACCTCGCCGAGGAGGTCGTCGCGAACGCCACCGACGACACCCGGGCGCTGGTCAGGAGCGCGGTCCACTTCGACCGGTTCTCGGCGCCGCTGCTGGCGGCGATCGGCGTGCCGAACCCGGCCCACACGCTCGAGGAGCTCGCGAAGCGGGCGCTGTTCCTCCAACCGCTGCCGGGCGAGGCCGGCTGGTTCTCGCTGCACGGGCTGATCCGGGAGTACACGCTGGCCCGGCTGCCGCTGTCGCCGGCCGAGATCCGCGACCTCCACCACGCGGCGGCCGGCTGGTTCGAGGGCGAGGGCCGGCTCGAGGCGGCGCTGGCCTCGTTCGTCGAGGCCGACGATCCGGCGGCGCTGGCCCGGTTCCTCGGCCGCCACGGCGGCGAGCTCGTCCTGCGCGGCGCCACGCGCCAGGTCGTCGAGGCGACGGCGCTCGTGCCGATCGAGCTCCGCGAGCCGGCGATCGAGCGGGCGCTCGGCGAGGCGTGCCTGGCCCGCGGGGAGTGGCGCGAGGCGCTCGCCGCGTTCGGCCGGGCGGTCGGGCCGGATGGGCGACTCGACGCGGCGACCGCGTGGCGCATGGGCGTGGTCCACGGCGTCCGCGGCGCCTACGGCGAGGCCCTCGCGATCTACGCCCGGGCCGAGGTCGACGGCAGCCAGCCGGCCGACGAAGCGCTGCTCGAGGCGTGGATCGCCTCGGCCCACGCCCACCGCGGCGACGTCGAGGCGAGCCGGGTCGCGGCGGAGAAGGCCGTCGCGCTGGCGGTCGCCTGCGACGACCCGCGGGCGATGGCCGCCGCGCACACCGCGATGGGCCAGCTCCACGAGCTCGCGAACGATCCCTCGCGCGCGTCGTCCGACTACGCGGCCGCGCTCGTGGCCGCGGACCGCGCGGGCGACGCGCTCCAGGTCGCCCGGATCCGCAACGCGCGCGGCGCGCTCGAGGTCGAGCGCGGCCAGTTCGAGGCCGGCCCTCGAGATCCTCGACGAGGCCGTCCGCCACGCCGACACGGTCGGCTTCTCCGCGTTCCACGCCCGGGCGCTCGTCAACCGCGGCCGGGCCAAGCAGGGCATCGGCCGGTTCGAGGAGGCGATGGCCGACTTCACCGCGGCCCGCGCGATCTACGAGCGGATCGGGTCGCCGTCCGTGGCACTGGCGCTGACCCGCGAGGGCTCGATGCACGCGCTGCGCGGCGACGGGTTCCTCGCCCGGGCGGCGTTCGAGAACGCGGTCCGCGCGGCGAGCGACGCGAACGACAGCCAGGCCCTCGCGCCGGCGCTGATCGGGCTCGCCCAGACGATCGTGTTCGACGACCCGGCCCAGGCCGCCGAGCTCGTCCGAGCGGGCGATGGCGATCGGCCGGGACGTCGCGGCCGTGACGGTCCTGCTCGGCGCGGCGCGGGTCGCGCTCTCCCTCGGCGACCGCGAGGCGGCCGAAGCGTCGCGCACGCGAGGCGATCGAGGTGTCGCGGGCGCGCCGCGACGATCCGGGGATGGCCGCGTCGCTCGAGTTGGCGGCGCTGACCGCGCTCGACCCCGACGAGGCGCTCGGCGCTCGTCGACGAGGCCGCCTCGGATCTGGTGCCGGCTCGCCGGCGCCGTACGGCCACGCCCGCAACCGGCTCGTGTTCGCCCGGATCGCCGGCGGGGACGCGGGGCGGGACGCCGCGATCGAGGCGGAGCGGGCCTTCCGCTCGATGGGCGCCCGCGGGCCGGCCGCCGACGCGGACGAGATCGTCGAGGCGATCACGACCGCGCGGCGCGGCCGACGCTCCGGATCCAGTCGCTCGGGCGGTTCCGGCTCGTCCGCGACGGCGATGCCCGTCCCGACGACGGCGTGGCAGTCGAAGAAGGCCCGCGACCTGCTGAAGATCCTCGTCGCGCGGCGCGGCCGGCCGACGACCCGCGACACGTTCTTCGAGCTGCTCTGGCCGGACGACGACCCCGAGCCGCTCGGCAACCGGCTGTCGGTCGCGCTGGCCACGGTCCGGTCCGTCCTCGACCCGGACAAGCGCTACCCGGCCGAGTACTTCGTGCCGGCCGACAAGGGCTCGATCGCGCTCGACCTCGACCACCTCGAGCTCGACGTCGAGGCGTTCCTCGTCGAGGCGGCGGCGGCCGCACGGCTGGCCCGCATCGGGCGACGCGGGGACCGCGCGGTCGAAGCTGGAGACGGCCGAGGCGCTGTACGGCGGCGACTTCCTCGAGGAGGACCCGTACGAGGACTGGGCGGTCGGCGCTGCGCGAGGAGGCCCAGGCGACGTACATCTCGATCGCCCGGTCGCTGGCCGAGGCCGCCGCGGTGGACGGCGACGCCGACGGCGCGACCCGCTACTACCTCCGGATCCTCGAGCGCGACCCGTACGACGAGGGCGCCCACCTGGGACTGGTCGCCGCGCTGGTCGCGGCCGGACGCCACGGCGAGGCGCGCCGGCGCTACGGGTTCTACGCGGCGAAGATGGAGGAGATCTCGGTCGAGGCGGCACCGTTCCCGGGGTCGACGGGGAGTGGCGCCGGGGCCCGTGCCAGCTCGCCGGGGAGCTTCGCGGCCGCGCCAGGCTGAGCGGCGGGGGCCGGCCGCGTACTCGCGGACGCCGACTGGTTCCGCCTTGGCGACGCCAATTCCGCTCCCACCGGCAAATTCGGGGCCTTGGAGGGCGATACGGTCGGCCCAGGGCCCTCGCGCGGGCGCTCCGCCGTTCGGCTGAGCACGCGCTCGCCCGAAACCGCCCGGGTCGGGAGGCCCTATTGGCCGGTTACCCCGGGTTTGGCCGCTCCCAGCGGAATTCCGGTGCCCAACGCCGACAAGCAGCCGCCCAGGGCTTGACATCTGCTTGTTAGCCGCTACTGTACGTTCAACGATTGTTGAATGATAGGAGCGGAATGAACGATCAGGCAGCGGTGAGCGCGGCGGCAACGGGCAGCGGCGAGGATGTCGAGCCCTTCGAGCCGCTCGCCGAGCGCGTGATCTCGGACGTCGAGACGCTCAAGGCGATCTCCGACCCGGTCCGCCTCCGGATCCTCGAGACGATGGTCACCGCGGCGGACGAGGCCTGGACGGTCAAGCGCCTGGCGAAGGCCCTCGGCACGAACACGACGAAGCTCTACCACCACATCAACATCCTCGAGGAGCGCGACCTCATCCGTATCGCCGGCACGCGCGTCGTCTCGGGGATCATCGAGACCAGCTACCGCATCAGCGCGATGTCCATCCGGCTCGACCGGTCCCTGCTCTCGGGCGCCGGCGCCGACGTCCGGAGCAGCGTTCACGACGTCCTCGCGGTCGTCTTCGACTCGGTACGTGACGAGATCGAACGGGGACTCGCGAGCGGCATGGTCAAGTCCGAGGACGACCCGCTCCGCGAGCTGCTCGTCCGGGGCCTGACGATGCTCCACCCCGACCGGGCCGCCGAGCTCCGCCGACGGCTTCGCGAGCTCCTCGAGGAGTTCGACACCGACGATCCCTCCAAGGTCGAGCCGGGAGCCGTCCCGTTCGGCTACCTGCTCGCGATCTACCCCTCGGAATCGACGACGACCAACCCGGAGGCATCCGATGACTGAATCCACGGCGCCCGCGCCGTCTGCGCCGGCCACGCTCTCCGCCAGAGCGGTCCTGCGCCTCCCGAACTACCGCCGGCTGTGGCTCGGCCAGCTCGTCTCCGAGGCCGGCGACGGGCTGACGAACCTCGCCCTGCTCCTGCTCGTGAACTCGATCACCGGCTCGACGGCCGCGATCGCCGCGATGGCGATCTGCCTCGCGATCCCGCCGCTGACGATCGGGCTGTTCGCCGGCGCCTACGTCGACCGCGCCGACCGACGCCGGATCATGCTCGCCTCGGACCTGCTCCGGGCGATCGTCGTCCTGGGCTTCGTCCTCGTCGGCAGCGCCGACCGCCTGTGGCTGCTGTTCCTCTTCGCGTTCGTCCAATCGAGCATCGGCACGTTCTTCGCGCCGGCCCGCGGCGCGGTCATCCCGAAGGTCGTCCCGCGCGAGGGCCTGCTCGCCGCGAACTCCATCGCCCAGGCGACGCGCGTCATCGCGGGGATCGTCGGGGCCGGCCTCGCGGGGCTGATCATCGGCCTGGCCGGCGTGTTCTGGCCGGCGTTCGTGCTCGACGGGCTGTCGTTCCTCGCCTCGTTCGTCTTGATCCTCGGCCTGCCCGCCGTCGTCGGCCGGATCACGCCGAGCCCGGCGGCGACGCCCGCCTCGACCTCCGCCGACGCAACCGCCGCGCCGGCCCCGGCACCCACCCCGGGCATCTTCGCCAGCCTCACCCTCGGCCTCTCGCGCGTGGCCCACTCGCGGCTCCTCTCCACGACGATCGCCTCGCTCGCCGTCGTCATGCTCGGCCTGGGCGCGGTCAACGTCCTGTTCGTGCCGCTGATGACCCGCGTCCTCGTGGTCAGCCCGGCGTGGTTCGGCCCGCTCGACATGGCCCAGAGCGCATCGATGATCCTCGCCGCCGGCATGATCGGCGCGATCGCGGCCCGCATCCCACCGACGGCGATCATCACGATCGGCCTCGTCGGCGTGGCGGTCCTCATCGCACTGACCGGCGCCGTGACGGCGATCTGGCAGGTCCTGCTGCTGATGTTCCTCGTCGGCTGGTTCGTCTCGCCGCTCCAGGCGTCGGTCGTGACGCTGCTCCAGACGAACGTCGTCGACGCCGAGCGGGGCCGGATCATGTCGGTCCTGAACGCGGCAATGTCGGCCGCGACCGTCCTGTCGATGGCATTTGCCGGGATCGCCGGGGACCTCGTCGGGGTCCGCAATGTCTTCTTCCTCGCCGGCGCGATCGTCGCCGTCGGCGCGGTCATCTCGCTCATTGGCTTCCGCGGCATGCAGCCGCGGCCGGTCGTCGAGGAGGGCCGCCTCCCGGCCCTCGCGACGTCCGCCGCCGACTGAGCCGCGGCCTCTCCGGCACCCGCCGGCGCCGGTCGCCACGGAGGGATCTCCCACCCCTCCGGGCACCGGGCGCCGGCGGCGCCGCGTTCGCCGTCTCCCGACATCCGTCCAGTCCCCGAGCGGTCGTTCGCCGAGCGGCTCGAGGCGACGCCCGCCGACTGGCTGCCGAGCCCGCCGCGCCTACGGTGTTGGCAACGGCGGCCAGCCCGGCCGCTCGCAGGCACAGGCCGGAAGGAGGCACGACGTGTTCGCATCGACACCGTTGATCGACATCAACGACGTCCAGCGACAGAGCGGGGCCTTCATCGGGTCCCTGCTCCTGCTGATGATCCTGCTCTCGATCCTCGGGATCGTGGCCCAGGCCACGTTCGCCTAGACCGAGGCCGGAACAACCGGGAACCTCATGGCCCCGGCCGACCCGCGATGCGGCGGGGCGGACCGGGGCCTCCGCGCGTCTGCGGCCGGACGAGTCCCGCCGAGTCCTACGTCATGTGACCAATCGGGCGCTACCGCCGACGTCCCGGGCGATTGACTCCTGCCGTTGATACGGCCCGACGCACGACGGGTCGATGCTGTGGGCCATGGACAGCCACCACCTCCCGTCGCAGCCGCAGCCGGCGATCCGGGCGTTCCGGATCTGCGTCGATCGGCCCGACCGCTACCAGACGATCCTCGGCGTCGTCGCCCGCGTGGCGAGCGACCCGGCGATCATCGAGCGGTCCAGCCGCCGGACGATCCAGGTCCTTCCCCGCCAGACCTCGATCTTTGCGTAGCCGCTGGGGCGCGGGCGCGCCGCGCTCGCTCCGAGGCGCCCGCGCCGTACTCCGCCTGCCGCGCCCTTTGACGCCCGGTCGGGCGAGGGCGACGCGACTCGCGCTGCCTACCGGCCAGTCGTCGCCACGCCCAGTGCCGACGCGGCCGCGGCCGTGCGCCACTCCTTCGCCGTCATCCAGATGTTCCCGACGAGCGACCGGTAGTAGCGGTTCGACCCGTCGGTCGGATCCATCGAGACGCGGTAACCCGGCGTCCGGGCCGAGTTGAACCCGAAGTCCCAGCGCCCGTCACGGGCCGGGTCGCTCCACCAGATCTGGGTCATCGATCGGTCGGTCTTGAACAGGCCGTAGAGGATGTACGAGGCGCTGTCGATGCCTTCCGCGAAGACGGCCTTGGCGTTCGCCCGGAGGAAGCCCGCGCCGTAGTTGTCGGCCCGCGCCATCGCGGTCGAGCGCGCCGGGTAGCCCGCGCCCCACTCGTTGTTGCCGGACGCGTAGCAGAGGCGGTTGAGGATCACCACCGCGTTGTTCGCGAGCTGGATGTCGTGGTCGACGTAGTACTCGCCGTAGTAGGTGTGGGACGAGCTGCCGTCGTAGCTGTTGAGGCCCATCCCGTCCTTGCTCTTCGCGCTGAACGCGCCGTACGGGCTGGGATAGCCGTTGCCGTGGCCGAGGTAGATCAGGACGTTCGCGCCCTGGGCGGCGCTCTTGACCCGCGACCACGTCGCGTGGGGGCTGTACAGCTCGATCACCGTCGCGCCGTACGAGCGGGCCTGGGCGGCGAGCTTCTTCGCGTTGTAGATGTAGTTCGACGTCGCCGACCCGACCGGCCCGACGACGATGACGACCTTCATCGGTGTCGCGGCGGCCGCGGAATGGGCGGCTGCGCCGGTGGTGGCGAAGACGGCGGCGATCGCCAGGCTGACGAGCAGCCGCAGGGTTCGATGGCCAGACGCCCTCTGGGCGCCCTCTTGGTGGACCGGCAACGCTCTTGCCTCCTCTCTCCCGGAACACCGCGCATGAGTCGCGGTGACGGTGGTGGGCCGCCGGCGGCAGAGGGAGACATGGCGCGACTCCAGGCGCGCGCGCAGGCACACCAAAGAGCGGAACGCCAGGGATGGGGGCGGGACCGGGTGAGCCGATCCTGAAGGGTGGCCGGGCGTGGGGGGCGCTCGGCCGGACGACAGGGTTCTGCCGTGGGGGCGGCGGTCTTCTGTTTGTCCTGTCTTCGTGGCCTGGGGGTCAGGGGGAGTATGCCACTCGTGGGAAGCCCGTCGCTCGCCCGAAGGGGCCAGTCCCCGGCCGCCAATGGTTCGGTGCATTCAGTCGACCCGGCCGATGGGCGCGGTCATCGCCGCCGTGACCCGGATGTCCGATCGGGCAGACGCCAGGCGCCAGTCGACGTGCGCCGACCGCGTGGTCGTCAAACGTCGAGCACCGGCACCGGACGTGCGGCCATGGGATCGTGGCCCGGCCCCGGCGACGATACGACCTCAGCCCGTCCATCCAGGAGATCGCCTCGTCATGACCACGACCGCCACCGTCTCGCAGATTCGCTTCCCGGTGCGCCGCCTCAGCCAGCACGAGATCCTCGTGGCGCGGCTGGCCGTCGCCCACGACAACGGCGCGCACGTCTCGCCCCAGTTCGCCTGCTACAAGTGCCTCCACGGCGAGGTCCCGGCCTTCTTCGCGCTTCGAAGGGCCGCGTAGCCAGGGCACTTCGCGCCATTCATCCCCCGCGGCCCCCGGTTTCCCCCACCGGCGTGGTCGCGGGCGCGCCGGTCCGGACACCCGGGCCGGCGCACTCACGTGTCCTGCGAGGCGCGGCGAGGGGTTGACGCCCCGGATCGGGTATGCTCGTTCGCGTTACAACGATTGCGCGGGCCGGCGGCCCGTCGACCCAGCCCCAACAGCCCACCGCCAGACGCCTGACGATCAGGCCGCGGTCGGGCCCGCAGGAGACCACTTGACCTTCGATTCGCTCGGCCTGTCGGCCGATCTCCTCCAGACCGTCAAGGAGGAGGGCTACATCATCCCGACTCCCGTCCAGGCGGAGGCCATCCCCCTCGTCCTCGCAGGCCGCGACGTTCTCGCCGCCGCTCAGACCGGCACCGGCAAGACCGCGGCGTTCACGCTGCCGATCCTCGACCGGCTCCGGCATCACGCGAACACCTCCTTCTCGCCGGCCCGTCACCCGGTCCGCGTCCTCATCCTCGTCCCAACCCGCGAGCTCGCGATGCAGGTCGACGAGAGCGTCCGGACCTACGGCCGCTCCGTGCCGCTCCGCTCGACCGTTGTCTACGGCGGCATCCCGATGGATCCCCAGATCAAGGCCCTCCGCGGCGGGATCGAGATCCTCGTCGCGACGCCGGGCCGCCTGCTCGACCTCGTCGGCCAGCGGGTCGCGAACCTCAGCCAGGTCGAGATTCTCGTCCTCGACGAGGCCGACCGGATGCTCGACATGGGCTTCCTGCCGGACATCCAGAAGATCCTCGCCCTGCTCCCCGCACAGCGCCAGAACCTGATGTTCTCGGCGACCTTCAGCGACGACATCCGGCGCCTCTCGAAGACGATCCTGCGGAACCCCGTCGAGGTCGAGGTCGCGCCGCGCAACGCGACGATCGACACGATCCGCCAGCTCGTCTACCCGGTCGACCGCGACCGCAAGGAGGAGCTGCTGGCCCACCTGATCCGGTCGCAGGACCTCCGCCAGGTGCTCGTGTTCACCCGGACCAAGCTCGCGGCCTCACGGCTGGCGTCGTGGCTCGACCGGGCCGGGATCGACGCGGTCGCGATCCACTCCGACCGGACGCAGCCCGAGCGGACGCGGGCGCTCGAGGGTTCAAGTCGGGCGAGATCCGGGTCCTCGTCGCGACCGACGTCGCGGCCCGCGGCCTCGATATCGAGGACCTGCCCCACGTCGTGAACTTCGAGCTGCCGTGGAACCCGCAGGACTACATCCACCGGATCGGCCGGACGGGACGCGCGGGCCAGATGGGCGACGCGATCAGCCTCGTCTGCATCGACGAGACCGACCTGCTGCGGGGCGTCCAGCGGCTGCTCCGCAAGGCGATCCCGTGGACGGTCGAGGAGGGCTTCATCCCCGACCGGAACACGCCGCCGCAGCCGCTCCGCGGTGGGCCCGATACGGGACGGGGCCGCAGCAGCGCGGGTCGCGGCGCGCCGCGGGCGCAGCATCTCCTCCACCGCAAGCCGGTCCGCCGCTCGGCGGAAGCCGCCCGGGGCTGATCGTCCGGCGCGCGGCGATGACGCCGCGTGTCAGGCGGCCGGCGGGGTCGGTTCGGCCGGCGCGCTCGGCGCCGGCGTTGCCGTTTCGGTCGTCGTGGGCTGCGCCGCGGTCGCCGCAGCCTGTGCCGCCTGTACCGCTGCTGCCCCCGTGAGCACCATCTCGGCGCCCGGGAAGAAGAACCCGAGCATCAAGTCGGCCTTGACCCGGTCCACCGTGTAGCGGTTGACGAGGAGCCGCGCGGCGCTCGCCTCGCCGGCGTCGGGCTGATCCACGAGGCGGATCCGGGCGTCGCGCAGGAAGACGAACTCGCCGGTCGGACGAGCGAGCGCGCGGCCGGGATCGAACCCGGGCATCGTCGGCATCTCGCCGACCACCTCGTACGGGCCGGCCTGGAGCTCGATCGTGTGCCACTGGGCGTGAACGGGGCCGCCCTCGGCCTCCTCGGCGACGAGCAGGAGCAGGTCGTCGATGGTCAGGCGGAGCTCACCTGCGGGCTGCTCGCCGGACCCGTCCAGCGGCAGCCAGTGGGCGCGTTCCACGAGCAGGTCGCCGGCGTCGTCGAGGGCTTCGCGGAGCGGTCCGCTCCGCGCGACGACGCCTGTCGCGACTCCCCCGGCGGTGTAGGCCTCGACCCTGATCGGCATCCCCGTGTGCCTCTGGCGTCGGTCGAGCATGCGCCGGGCAAAGGCGTCCGCAATGGGCCGTGGGTCCCACCCGGTCCGGAGACGATGGTCCCGGGATCGTGCGTCGGTTGTGCCTCGCCGCAACGCGATTCGAGGTCACGTCGCCCGCGGCGAGCGATCAGCTGGCGCTCGCGTCCTGGCAGCGGAAGCAGCGCGGCTCGGGCGCGAACACGACCGAGAGCAGGCCCTGGACGATCGCGCCGGGGTCGGCCCGGCTCTGGTTGGTCAGGACGGAGATCGTCGTCGTCTCGCCCGGGAGGTAGCGCATCGCGGCCCGGAACCCGAGCAGCGTCCCGCTGTGGCCGATCGTCGGCCGGCCGTCGATCGGGAACGACTGGACGCCGAGGCCATACGGCACGCGCGGCTTGTAGACTGAGGTGAGGGCGACGCCGCGCAGCATCTCGGCGGTCATCTCCGGGCCGAGGACGCGGCCCGAGTACAGCAGCCGGGCCCACGTCGCCGCGTCCTTCGAGGTCGTCGCGATCGAACCCGCGCCGGAGGCGGCGGTGACGACCGACGTGAACGGCACGATCCCCGTCCCATCGGAGAGATCGATCGCCGGCGCGGTCCGCGACGTCCCGGCGAAGCGGTAGCCATGGGCGGTCCTGGCGCGCGGCTTCTCCGACGCCTGGTACCACGTCGCGTCGAGGCCGAGCGGCCCGAAGAACCGCTCATGGAGCGCTTTTCCGAGCGGCATCTTCGTCACGGCCTCGGCGATCAGCCCGAGGTAGAGGTAGTTCGTGTTCGAGTAGTGGTAGCCCTTTCCGGGCGGGAAGTACGGCTTCGCGACGTACTTCAGCGTCCGGGCGACCGACCAGTGGGCGGCCGGCGCCTTCTGGAGCGCGATGTCGATCGCGCCGTGGATGAAGAAGTCGTCGAGGCCGCTCGTGTGGTCGAGCAGCATCCGGACCGTGATCCGTTTGTCGAGGCCGAAGCCCGGCAGGTAGCTCGCGGCCGGCTTGTCGAGGCCGATCTTGCCGTCGCCGGCGAGCGCCAGGATCAGGGCCGCGGTGTAGGTCTTGCTGATGCTGCCGACGGCGAACGCGGTGTCGTCGGCAACCGGGACCTTGCGGGCGACGTCGGCGAGGCCGCTCACGCCGGTCCAGCTCGTCCCGTCGCGGAAGACGATCGTGGCGGAGACGCCGGGGATCCCGAGACGCGCCCGGATGCGGTCCAGCTGGGCCTGCAGCCGCGTCCCGATCGGGGTGGTCGTGAGGCGCGGCCTCGCGAGCCCGTTGCCGTCCGGCGCCGGCGCCGGCGGCTTCGGGGCGGACGGCGGCTTGCCCGAGGCGTCGGCCGACGCTGACGGCGACGGCCCGGACGAGGCGGTGGCTCGGGCTGACGCGGATGCCGCTGGCGACGGCGAAGTCACGGCCGGCGTCGGGACCGCGGCAGCGATCGGTGACGCGAGGGCCGCGGTCGCGGCTCCGGCGACCGCCACGGCCGCCCAGCCGCCAAGCAGCACCGTCAACCCGACTGCGACGAGGCGGGTGGCGAGGCGGGATCGGCGGGGACGGCTGGCGGGCTCGACCGGCTCGTCGGACGAGGCGGCGGCGTCCTCGCCCGGACGAGGATCGGGGTGACGGCCCATGATGGGGGGACGATACCGCCTGCGCATCGAACGCCCCGCGGATCGCACCCGCCAGCGAGGTCTCCACCAGATGATCCAGCGGCTCGGCTTCCTCGGCGTCCGGACGCCGTCCCAGGCGGCGTTCGAGGCGACCGTGGCGCTGTACCGCGACCTGCTCGGCGCCGAGCCGTTCGTCGAGGAGCCGGCGGCGGTCTGGTTCCGGGCCAGCGACGGCAGCCAGGTCCACGTCTACGGGCCGGGCGAAGAAGATCACGCGTTCTTCGGGGCGGCGCCGGTCGTGGGCCTCGTCGTCGACGACTTCGTCGCGACGCGATCGGCGATGGCCGCGGCCGGGATCGCGTTCATCGGCGAACCGCAGCGGGCCGGCGACGCGGCCTGGAACCACTATGTCGGCCCGGACGGCAACGTCTACGAGATCATGGGCCGCGTCGCGGGAGGCGCGTGACGATGGCCGTCCAGACGCCGTTGACCGCGGCCACGCTCCTCCGCTCGGTCGGGCTCCTCGCCGACGGCCCCGCGGTCTGGGGCCGGCCGTTCGCGGCCGCCGGGCCGGGCGTGTTCGTCGTCGAGCTCTCCGCGCCGCTCGCATCGGCGCCGATCGAGCTCACCCGCGTCGGCAAGTGGATCGAGCGGCTGCCGGCGTTCCGCCTCGACGGCGAGGCCCCGACCTCGAAGGCCGTTGCGGCCCGCCTCGCCTCGTTCTGGATCCCCTCGACGACCGTGCTCTACGTCGGCAGCAGCACGTCGAACATCGCCGGCCGGGTCGGGGCGATCGAGGCGACGGTCCTCGGCGACCGCAAGCCGTACGCCGGCGGCACCTGGCTCAAGACCCTTGTCGGCCTCGAGCGGACCCGCCTCTGGTGGGCCCGGACCGCCGCGGTCGAGGAGTACGAGGACGCGCTCTTCGGCGCGTTCGCCGAGGCGATCCCGCCGGACGAGCGGGCCCGGTTGCACGCCGCGCCGCCGGTCCTGCCGTTCGCGAACCTGCGCTCGACTGCCGGCGAACGCAAGGCCCACGGGCTGTCCGGCTTCCTCGTCCCGGAAGACCCTGCGGCGCCGAGCCCCCCGACCCGGGTCACGGATCTGCCGCCGGGCGATGCAGAGGGCGCGTCCGGGCTGCCGCCGACGCGGGCCGCGGGTGGGACGACGCGGCGTGCGCCCCGGGCGCGCATCGGGATCCGCTGCTCCGCGCTCTGCTGCTCCACGCCCGCCGGCTGCTCCGCGCCCGCCGGCTGCGCGGCCGCCCGCGAGTGGCCCGGCCACCCGCCCTGCCGACGACGCCACGTACCTGTCGCCGGAGGGGATCGCCCGCCTCCGCGAGGAGCTCGTGACGCTGACGACGGTGAAGCGGCCGGAAGTCATCCTCCGGATCAAGACCGCCAAGGAGCTCGGCGACCTCAAGGAGAATGCCGACTACACCTCGGCCCGCGAGGAGCAGTCGTTCCTCGAGGGCCGGATCGCGAACATCGAGGGCATGCTCCGGACTGCGGTCGTCATCGAGGCGCCGGGAGCCGATGGCCGGGTCCATCTCGGGTCGGAGGTCAGCGTCGAGGAGGTCGACGGCGACGGCGAGGTCGTGGTCTACCGGATCGTCGGCTCGACCGAGGCGAAACCGGCCGAGGGCCGGATCTCCAACTCGTCGCCGGTCGGACGGGCGCTCATCGGGCGGAGCGTCGGCGATGTCGTCGCGGTCACGACGCCTCGGGGCGCCGTCGAGTATCGGATCGTCGCGATCGACTAGCTCGCGACCGCGCGAGGGGCCGCGGGCACGGCTGGGGCGGAAGTGAGGACCGGGTGGGGAGATCGCCCCGGTCCACCCGGTGATCGTCGCCTGCCGCGTCCCGTGGCGCCATCGTCGCCCGTCGCGGCGGGAGATGACGTCTGTCAATGGGATGTGACGCGGCGACTCCTCGCGGGTTGCATCGAGCGGCGCGTCAGGCCGTGCGGCGACCCCGGAACACGCCCCAGAGCAGGAACAGGACGCCGACCCCGATCAGGGCGATGGGCAGGTAGTCGGAGCCGATGAGGAACGGGTCGCCGGACAGGCCGATCACGCCCTCGAAGAACAGCCCGAACCCGACGAACAGCGCCAGGCCCGCGCCGAGCTGGCGCACACCCAGGCCGACGAAATCGGGCTGGCCGCGGACGAGGCCGTAGAGGGCCATCCCGAAGCCGCTGCCACCGGGCGCGACGAGCGGCCAGGCGTAGGCCCACGTAGCCCAGAGGTCGGTCGCGTTCTGGAAGGCGAGGATCAGCCCGACGACGGTCGTGATTGCACCCGCGACCGCCAGGCCGACTCCCTCGCGCGGCGGCGCGACCAGGCTCACGAGAAAGAGCAGGACGCCGGGCAGGATGACGAACAGCGGCCAGCCGTAATGACCCAGGTCGATGTCGAACAGCCGCTCGGCGAGGAACAGCAGGCCGACGACGATGAGGATCGCGCCGACGATGATCCCGACGCGGTTCGTCCGGGCTGGGCCGCCGGGCGCCGACCACGGCGGAGATGAAGGCGACGAAGGCGGTGGCGCGGAGCTCTGCGCGGACGAGGCGTCCGCGGCGCGCTCCGAACCCGAACCGGACCCCGTCGGGGCCGCCGGATCGGGCTCGGTTGTCACCGCGACATCAGTCCCGGGCAGGCTCGGCCAGCTTGTGCTCGACCGCCCAGAGGGCCGCCTGCGTCCGCGACGCGAGGCCGAGCTTGCCGAGGATGTTCGAGACGTAGGTCCGGGCGGTCCGCTCCGTGATGAACAGGGCCGACCCGATCTCCTTGTTGCTCATCCCCTGGCCGAGCAGCCGGAGGACGTCCTTCTCGCGATCGGTCAGCGGCTCGATGGGCTCGTCCTCGCCGGCCTTCTTCGCCCGCATCCGCTGGGCGAGGAGCCGGGCGACGGCGGGATCGAGGTGGACCTCGCCGGCGTAGGCGGCGCGGACCGCGGTCGCGACCTCTTCCGCCTCGGCGTCCTTGAGGACGTAGCCCGACGCGCCCGCCTCGAGGGCGGCGGTGACCTTCTCTTCCTCGATGAAGCTCGTCATCGTGACGATCTCGGTCTCGGGCCGCTCGGCCTTGATCCGGCCGATCGCGGTGACGCCGTCCATGTTCGGCATGAGGAGGTCCATCAGCACGACGTCCGGCTGGAGCCGGCGGGCCATCGCCACGCCCTCGCTGCCGTCCGACGCCTCGCCGACGACCTCGATGTCGTCCTGGAGGTCGAAGAACACGCGCAGGCCCATCCGGACGACCGAGTGATCGTCGACGATGAGGACGCGAATGCGTGAGGAGGCGTCGTCCACCTGGGCTCCTGCGGGGAAGGACGGGCGAGCGGACTGCGTCGCGCGGGCGGGTGCGGTCGAGTCTAGCAAGGGTCGGGTCCTCGTAGGTCAGGCGGCGTGAACACGAGCTGCCGAGATGACGGCGTCGATCAGCTCGTGGGGGCGGAAGGTCTTGCGGATGTAGGCGTCGGCGCCGCTCAGATTGGGAGCGGGCTCGGTCGTGTCCGTCCAGTTCAGGACGAGCACGCGGATGCCGGGGACGATCGACCGCAGCCGGCCGATGAAACCCTCGACACCCTCGGCGCCTTCGTCGTCGTGGAGGCGGGAATCGATGACGGCGACATCGGGGACGAGGATCGCTGCCAGGGCGACCGCCTCGTCCGTGTCGCCGGCGCTGCCGACGACGAGGCAGCGGCCGCCGATGGGCAGAAGTCTCGTGATGCTTTCCCTGATCCGATCGTCCGGGTCGACGACGAGGACCCGAAGCGGGATCGGCCGTTCGGCCGCGGGATCCGTCATGCAGCCAGTGTCGGGCAGGCGACCCCGATTCCGGTGTAGACGCCCGTGTGCAAGTCGCCTACGTCATTCCGCCGATGACGCGCGTTAACCGGGTGGTAACGGCTCCGCGGCGGCCGGTGACGCGGCGCGCGCGGCCTCGATCGCGTCGTCCGGCAGGAACACCTCGATCGTCGTCCCGGCGCCGGGTCGCGAGTCGACCTCGAGCGTCGCCCCGATCTTCTCGGCCCGGGCCCGCATCCCGGCGAGGCCGAGGTGGCCGTCGGGGACGCTCGCCGCGTCGAAGCCCTTGCCGTCGTCGGCGATCCGCAGCCGGAGGCCGCCCCGGCCCTTGCCGATCGACAGCGTCACCTGGCGGGCGGCGGCGTGCTTGACGACGTTGTGGAGCGCCTCCTGGCTGATCCGGTAGAGGACCTCCTCGAGGTCCAGCGGGAGGCGGTCCTTGAGGTCGCTCGTGACGACGATCGGCAGGCCGATCCGGCCCTGGAGCGCGGCGGCGTGGGTTCGCAGGGCCGGCAGCAGGCCGTCCTGCTCGATGTTGCCCGGGCGGAGCTCGAAGATCAGCGCCCGCATCTCGGCCAGCGCCTCGCGCTGGAGGTCGCGCAGCGACGCCAGCTGCAGCTTGGCCTTCTCGGCGTCGCGGTCGACGAGGAGCTCGGTCGTCCGGGTGACGAGGGTCATCGAGAACAACGCCTGGGTGACCGAGTCGTGGAGCTCGCGGGCGAGGTGGGCCCGCTCCTGGCTCGATGCCAGCTCGCCGGCCTGGCGGCGGAGGTCCGTCTCGAGGCGCTCGCGCTCGCTGACGTCGCGGGTCGAGCCGTGGATGCCGGCGAACCCGCCGTCGACGAGCTGGCCCAGCGAGCTGACCTCGACCGGCACGGTCGATCCGTCGCGGCGGGTGAGCAGCAGGCGCACGACCTGCATCCGATCGGGCTGGGCGACGAGCAGGTCCCAGCGCTCGAGCGCCGCACGGCAGCGACCGCTCGTCGACGATCTTCGAGAAGTGCCCGCCGACCAGCTCGTCCGGGCTGAACCCGACCATCTGCTCGATCGTCTCGGACACGAACGTGAAGTTGCCCTCGACGTCGGTCGAGAAGACGACGTCCGGCGAGTTCTCGACGAGGAACCGGTAGCGCTCCTCGCTCTCGCGCAGCTCCCGCTCGAGGCGCTCCCGCTCGGTGATGTCGCGGGCGGCGCCCTGGATCCCGGCGAACACGCCGTCGCGCCGGATCCCGACGGAGCTGACCTCGAACGCCCGCACCCCGCCGTCGCGCTGCTTGAGGTCCATGCGCGTCGTCAGCTCGAGCTCGGGGTCGGCGGCCAGCAGCGCGAACTGGGCGCCGGGGACCTCGTCGGCGCGGTACCGGATGAGGTCACGGAACGGCGTCCCGACCAGGTCCTCCGGCTCGACGCCGAGCGATCGGCGGACGCCGTCGGAGACGTAGCTGAACTGGCCGTCCGGATCGATCGAGAAGATGATGTCGGGCGAGTTCGCGATCAGGAACCGGAAGCGGTGCTCCGAATCGCGCAGCTCGCGCTCGAGGCGGTCGCGCTCGCTCATGTCGCGGACGGATCCGTTGGCGCCGGCGAAGCCGCCGGCCTCGTCGCGGGTGGCGAACGCGATGAACTCCGCCGGGATCGGGTGGCCGTCGCGATGCAGGAGGTTGACCCGGCCGCGCAGCTCGCGGTCCTCCGGGCCATCGCCCAGTCCGGCGGTCCAGTCGATCTCCGCGACCTCCCGCGAGCTCTCGTGGACGAGCGCCCCGAAGTGCTTGCCGAGGAGGTCCTCGGGCTTCCAGCCGGTCAGCCGCTCGCACGTGTCGGACACGAACGTGAACCGGGCGTCCGGGCCGATCGACCAGACGAGGTCCGGCGAGTTCTGGACGAGGTAGCGGTAGCGCGACTCGGACTCGCCGAGCAGCTCGTACAGGTTCGAGTTCGTGAGCGCGATCGCGGCCTGGTCGGCGAGGCCCTGGAGGAGGTCCAGCTCGTCGGTGGCGATCTCGCGCGGCGTCCGGTACGAGATCGCGAGCGTCCCGATGACCTCGCCGGCAGGCGCCCGGAGCGGCGCGGCGGCCATCGCCCGGAGGCCCAGCCGCTCGGCCGCGACGACGTCCTCGGCCTCGTGCGGGATTCGCGGGTCGATCAGGTAGTCGTACGTCCAGATCGCCCGGACCTCCTCCGCGGCGAGGCCGTTGATCCCGCCGCCGAGCGGGAAGCGCATCCGGAGCAGCCAGTCCTCGGTCTGGTCGTCCATCCCGCCGGCGACGATGACCGGGACGAGGTACGTGCCCTCGTCGCTGAGCCGGGTCAGGTGGGCGCCGTCGGAGCCGAGCAGGCGGCGCGACTCCTCGACGACGCGGGCGAGGATCTCGCCGGGGTCGCGGAGGGACGTGATCCGGGCGGCGATGTCGCGCAGCGACCGCTCCCGCTCGGCGCGGGCCTCGAGCGCCGACTGCGACCGCTCCAGCTCCTCGATGAGGCGGGCGTTCGTCATCGCGATCGCGGCCTGGTCGGCGAGGACGCCGAGGAGGTCGGCGTCGGCGGCCGCGAACTGGCTGGGCCGGTCGGAGAAGACGGTCAGCGTCCCCAGCGCGCCGCGCTCCGAGACGAGCGGCGCGATCGCCAGCGAGCGGAGCCCGACGGCCCGCGCCTTCTTGTTCTGGTCGGCGGTGTGGCCGAAGCGCGGATCGTCGAGGTAGTCCGGGGTGAAGAGCGTCGCCCGCTCGGCGAGCGAGCGCCGGACGACGTCCTCGCCGACGAACGTCTCGCGCCAGCGCAGCCGGCGCTCCTCGCTGACGCCTGAGTCGTAGCCCCACTCGATCCTGCCGGTCACCGGGTCGAGCAGGTCGATGATCGCGCCGTCCGAGGCGAGCAGCCGGGCGGCCTCCTGGACGACGTGCTGGAGGAGGTCGCCGGGCTCGCGGATCGCGGTGATCCGGGCGGCGATCTCGCGCAGGCTGCGCTCCGTGTCGGCCCGCCGGGCGATCTCCTCGCGGGAGCGGCCCAGCTCCTCGATCAGCCTGGCGTTCTGGATCGCGATCGCGGCCTGGTACGCGAGCGAGCGGATGACGGCGGCGTCGGCGTCGTCGAACGCGCCGGCCTCGGCCGAGTAGACCTCGAGCGCGCCGAGCGGGCCCGACTCCCCGCTGATCGGGGCGATGATCATCGACCGGTAGCCGGTCACCTCGAAGAAGCGGTCGTTGATGTCCGACGCCGGGAACAGCTCGTCGGGGCGGTCGCCGGCGACGATCACCCGGCCCTCGGCGACGGCCATGCCGCTGGCCCCGACCCCGACCGGGATCGTCAGCTGGAGCAGGTCCTCGGCGGTGAACCTCTCGCCGATCCCGGAATCGTAGGCCCAGCGGAGGACGTTCTCGCCGGGGACGACGAGATCGAGGATCGAGCCGTCGCCGGCGACGAGCCGCTTGGCCGCGTCGACGACCTGCTGGAGGAGCGGCCCGGGCTCGCGGATCGCGGTGATCCGGGCGGCAATCTCGAGCAGCGACTGCTGGGCCTCGGAGCGACGGGCCAGCTCCGCGCTGGAGCGGTCGAGCTCCTCGATGAGCCGGGCGGTCGAGATCGCGATCGCGGCCTGATTCGCGATCGCCTCGATGAGCCGCGCGTCGTCGGTCCCCCAGGCCTCGCTCCGGCGGGTGTAGATCGTGAGCGCCCCGAAGACCCTGCCGGCGTCAAGGAGCGGCGCGGACATCACCGAGTTGATCCCGATCTCCTTGACGTAGTGGTCCGACGACGAGGCGTGGAGGAATCCGGGGTCGTTGAGGTAGTCGCCGGTCCACGCGACACGCGCCTCGAGCACGGCGAGGCCGGAGATCCCCTGCTCGATCTTCTCGTCGGGGTTGTCGGGCCACTCCCATGAGCCGTACGGCGTCGACGCCGAGGAGTGGTAGGCCCACTTCAGCAGGCCGGATTCGGGCTCGATCAGGTCGATCCGGGACTCGTCCGCGGCGAGCAGGCGGGCGGCCTCGTCGACGGTCCGCTGGAGGACGTCTCGAGCGCCCTTCGTCGCCGAGATCCGGGCCGCGATCTCGCGCAGGCTCTGCTCCTCCTCGGCCCGCCGGCGGAGCTGGGTCCGGGAGCGGTTCAGCTCCGCGATCAGGCGGGCGTTCTGGATCGTGATCGCGGCCTGGTCGGCGAGCGCCTGGAGGAGCTGCGCGCTCGCCTCGTCGTAGGCGCCGGTCCGGTGGCTGCTGACGGAGATCGAGCCCAGCGAGCCGTGCTCGCCGCGCATCGGCGCGGCCAGGACCGAGACGTAGCCGGTCCGCTCGACGAGCTCGTCCGATTGTTCGATGTGGGGGAAGCGCGCGTCGGCGAGGTAGTCGTCGGTGAGGAACGTCCGGCCCTGCTGGACCGCGATCCCGGCCACGCCCTCGCCGACCTTGAACGTCATGTCGCGACCCTCGGCCCGGGTCTGCGTCGAGGTCGCGCCCGACGCGTACGCCCAGGTGAGCGTGTCGTCCTCGAGCAGGTCGATCCGGGCGCCGTCCGAATTCGAGCAGCCGCCGCGCCTCGTCGACGGTCTGCTGGAGGACCGCGTCCGGGTCGCGGATCGCGGAGATGTTCGCAGCGATCTCGCGCAGCGCCCGCTCGGCGTCGGCCCGACGCGAGATCTCCTCGCGGGACCGGCCCAGCTCCTCGATCAGCCGGGCGTTCTGGATCGCGACCGTGGCCTGGTCGGCGAACGCCTCCATCAGCGCCGCGTCCTCGTCGTCGTAGGCGTCGCGGTCCTGGGCGCTGACCTTGATCACGCCGAGCAGCCCGTCGTCGGTGAAGAGCGGGGCGACGACGACCGAGTGGATGCCGCTCTCGGCGACGAACGTGTCGAAATCGTCGGTGTGGGTGAACCGGTCGTCGGTCAGGTAGTCGCCGGTCGCGACCGCCCGGCGGTGGGCGATCGCGAGGCCGTTGATCCCGCGGTCGCCGGGGACGCCGCCGAGGCCGGTCGGGCCAGGCCGGTCCAGGTCGCCATCGCCCGAGACGTGGGCGAGGCGGACGAGCCCGGTGTCGGGCTCGATGAGGTCAAGCTCCGCCCGGTCGGCGTCGAGCAGGTCGCGCGACGCGTCGACGACCTGCTTGAGGAGGTCGGCCGGGTCGCGGATCGCCGTGATCCTGGTCGCGATCTCGCGGAGCGCCTGCTCGGCGCGGGCCCGCCGCCGGACTTCCTCGCGCGACGCGGCGATCGCCTCGATCAGGCGCGCGTTCTGGATCGCGATCGCGGCCTGGTGGGCCAGCGCCTCGACGAGGCCGACCTCGGCCGGGCCGAACGCGTTCAGGTCCGGCGACCCGACCTGGAGCACGCCGAGCATCCCGGACTCACCCGACAGCGGCGTGACGATCAGCGACTTGACGCCGTCGGCGCGGACGGCCGCGTCGAGGTCGGGGTTGTGCTCGAAGCCGTCGTCGTTCGCGTAGTCGCCGCTGACGACGCTGGCGCCGGTCGCGATCGCCTTGCCGCTCGCGCCGTAGGTGAATGGCCGGCCGCTGTCGTCGACGGCCGCCCCGCCGATGATGTCGCCCGCGCCCGGCACGTGGGTGAACCCGACGCGGCCGGCGGCCGGCATGATCAGGTCGATCCGGACGCGCTCGGCCCGCAGCAGTCGGGCCGCCTCGTCGACGACGTGCTGGAGGAGGTCGCTGGGATCGCGGATCGCGGTGATCCGGGCGGCGATCTCGCGGAGCGCCCGCTCGGCGTCGGCCTGGTGGCTGAACTGCTCGCGCGATCGGTCCAGCTCCTCGATGAGGCGGGCGTTCGTCATCGCGATCGCGGCCTGGCCGGCGAGCGCCTCGATGATCCGGGCGTCCGACTCGCCGAACGCGTCCGGCTCCTCCGTGTAGACGGTGAGCGTCCCGAGCGGTCCGCGATCGCCGATCAGCGGGACCGCGACGACCGACCGGATCTGGTAGCGCCGGACGTGGGCGTCGGGGGCCGAGGCGTGCTCGAAGCGGTCGTCGTTCAGGTAGTCGCCGGTGAAGATCGGCTTCATCTCGCGGACGGCCTTGCCGGAGATGCCCTCGCCGGCTTTCGCCTCGCCGGTACCGGCGATCGGGCCGAGGCCGGGCCGGTGGCCGGTCGTCGCGTCGTACGCCCAGTAGAGGCCGCCGGTCGCCTCGTCGAGGACGTCGATCCGGGCGCCATCCGCGCCGAGCAGGCGGGCCGCCTCGTCGACGGACAGCTGGAGGACCTCCTCCGGGTGACGCAGGCCGATGATCCGGCCGCCGATCTCGCGCAGCGCCCGCTCCGTGTCGGCCCGGCGCTCGATGTCGGCCCGGGAGCGGCCCAGCTGCTTGATGAGGTCGGCGTTGGCCATCGCCGCGGCGGCGTGGTCGGCGAGCGCCCGGACGAGCGCGACCTCCTGGTCGCCGAACGCGTCGGGCCGGCTGGCGAACGTGCCCATCGCGCCGAACATCCGGCCGCCGCTGCTGAGCGGGGCGACGAGGAACGACCGGATCGCGAGGTCGTCGACGAGGCGGTCGGCCCCGGGGAAATGGACGAAGGACGGGTCGGCCGGGTAGTCGCCGGTCACGACGACCTCGTCGCGGGCGACGGCCTGGCCGAACATCCCGACGCCGATGTCGACCCGCAGCGAGCGGACCCACTCGCGGCGCTGGTCGTCGGTGATCCCGGCGTCGGTCGCGAAGCGGAGGATGCCGGTCGTCTCGTCGAGGAGGTAGGCCATGGCGCCGTCGGTCCGCAGGAGGCGAGCGGCCTCGTCGACCGCCCGGTGGAGGATCGCGGTCGGGTCCAATGGGATGGGCTGCGGGGTCCTGTCGCCGGGCGGCGACGCCCGGGGCGCGGCCGGCTTCCTGCTCGCTGCCGGCGCCTTGGCGGCCTTCCGCCGCTTCGTGCCGCTCGCGCCGTTCGCGCCGTTCGCGCCGTTGCTGCCGTTCGGCGAGCTCGGGGCGGCGTCGGGCGCGCCGTCGCGGGCGAGCTCGTCGGCGGGTTCGTCGGCGGCCGCCCGGGTGACGGACGCCGGGGCGCGGCGCGGTCGGGTCGTTGCCACGGGCGGAGGATACCGCGGGCCTCGCGCGGTCCGGCATCGACGCCCGTCCAGAACCGTCGCCGCGGGCCGGTCACATCGCGCCCGGTGGCCGGGTCCTCAGTGCATGAACATCGTCATCCGTCCATGCGGCGCCTCCTACAAACGCGCGTTACCTGCTCGTCACATCGACCCACGAACGAGTCGATCCCTGCCGACGGCGACAGCCACGGCCCGCGGGTGACGATGCGGTCAACGCCGCACGACGGCGAATGACCCTCACGACAGCCCCGTTCAGAGAGGTTCACATCCCGATGGCACTCCGTAGCGCAGATCGCGCCCTCAGCCCGGTGGACGTCGCCCTCCGCGTGGCGATCGTCGGCCTCGCGCTCTCGACCGGCTACATCCACTCGACGCTGGGTGGCGTCCTGTTCACGCTCAACGCGATCGGCTACCTCGTCGCCGCGGTCGCGATGGTCATCCCGCTGCCGCTCGCGGTCCGCTACCGCTGGGTCGTCCGGCTCGGCCTCATGGGCTACGCGGCCACGACGATCATCGGCTGGGCGATCCAGGGCCCGTACTACACGACGGCCTACATCGCCAAGGCCATCGAGGTCGTGCTGATCACCCTGCTCGCGATCGACTTCGCCCGCATGGACGGCAACCCGATCACGGTCATCAAGAACGAGATCGGCGACCTCCAGGCGAAGTTCGGCCGCCGCTCGGCGACCAACTCGTCGAACGCCTAGGCGAGTCACTGCCGGATAAGGCAGCAGGTCCCGGGAGCGTCCCGAGATTGAGTCCCCGCCGCACTCCGCGGCGGGGACCTTGCCCGATGGCCGCCCCGCTCTCGTCGGCCAGCATCGAGACATCGAACGCCGGCGAGGCACTCGCAAGTCGCGAGGGCAGGCCCGGATGGAGGAACCAGGAATGACGAACTCGACCCGTACCGATCGCGCCCTCAGCCCGGTGGACGTCGCCCTCCGCGTGGCGATCGTCGGCCTCGCGCTCTCGACCGGCTACATCCACTCGACGCTGGGTGGCGTCCTGTTCACGCTCAACGCGATCGGCTACCTCGTCGCCGCGGTCGCGATGGTCATCCCGCTGCCGCTCGCGGTCCGCTACCGCTGGGTCGTCCGGCTCGGCCTCATGGGCTACGCGGCCACGACGATCATCGGCTGGGCGATCCAGGGCCCGTACTACACGACGGCCTACATCGCCAAGGCCATCGAGGTCGTGCTGATCACCCTGCTCGCGATCGACTTCGCCCGCATGGACGGCAACCCGATCACGGTCATCAAGAACGAGATCGGCGACCTCCAGGCGAAGTTCGGCCGCCGCTCGGCGACCAACTCGTCGAACGCGTAGCCTTCACCGGCCCAACGTCAAATCCCGTCGCATCAACGGAGAACTACCCGACATGAAGCGTCTGTTCCTGAGCCTCTGCCTCGTCGTCCTGGCCGCCATCACGGTCGCCTGCTCAGGCGCCGCGGCAGACAACCCGGCCTCGGCCGGCCCTGTCGACCCGAACGCCCCGGTCATCACGGCCCAGAACATGGCGTTCTCGCCCACGACCCTTGACGTCACCGCGAACAAGGCGTTCAGCCTGACGCTCGACAACAAGGACGGCGCCCCGCACAACGTCGCGATCTACACGGACAGCAGCGCGTCGTCCTCGATCTCGGTCGGCGAGATCGTCAGCTCGAACAAGTCGACCCAGCAGGTGCCGGCGCTCAAGCCCGGAACGTACTTCTTCCGGTGCGACGTCCACCACGAGATGACGGGGACGATCAACGCCAAGTAGGGCTTGACCAGCTCCCGATCACGGCCCCGTGGCTCGCGCCACGGGGCCGTTCGATGCCCCCGCCCATGATGGTTCCGTCAGACTAGAACTGCCCAACCTCACCGCGAAACAGGGATTCCCACCGCGATGCTTGAGATCAAGGACCTCTCGAAGCGCTACGGCGACGTCGTCGCCCTCGACGGCGCGTCATTCACCGCCCGGCCCGGCCGGATCGTCGGCTTCCTCGGCCCCAACGGCGCGGGCAAGACGACGACGATGCGCTGCATCTTCGGCCTCGCGACGCCCGACAGGGGCGAGACGCTGTGGCACGGCCAGCCGATCGACCGGGTGACCCGGCTCCGCTTCGGCTACATGCCCGAGCAGCGCGGCCTCTACCCCCGGATGCGCGTCGGCGAGCAGCTGAGCTACTTCGCCCAGCACCACGGGATGCCGGCGAAGGAGGCGGCCGCGGCGACCTCCCGCTGGCTCGCCCGGCTGGGCCTGGCCGACCGCGAGCGGGACAAGCTCGAGGCGCTGTCGCACGGCAACCAGCAACGCGTCCAGCTGGGCGCGGCGCTCGTCCACGACCCGGAGCTGCTCGTCCTCGACGAGCCGTTCTCCGGCCTCGACCCCATCGGGATCGCGACGATGACCGAGATCCTCCGCGAGCGAGCGGCGGCCGGCGTCGGGGTTGTCTTCTCCAGCCACCAGCTCGACCTCGTCGAGGACGTCTGCGAGGACGTCGTGATCATCGCCCGCGGCAGGATCGCCGCCAACGGCCCCATCGACGAGCTGCGGGCGGCGTCGGGCCGGCGCCACCTCGAGGTCGAGGTCGAGGGCGCGGGCGCGACGTGGCTCGACGGCCGCGGCGGGGCGACGATCGTCGAGCAGAAGGGCGACTTGGTCCGGCTGCTCGTCCCGGTCGACGCCGACCTGAGCGGGCTGCTCGCCGCGGCGTCCGCGGCCGGACCGGTCCGGCGCTTCGCCTTCCAGCCGCCGGCCCTCTCGGAGCTCTTCATGGAGGCGGTCCAGTCATGAGCCGCGCACGTGCGATCTACCTCGTCGCCCGCCGCGAGATCCTCGAGCGCGGCCGGAGCCGGGCGTTCCTCATCTCGCTCGTCCTGACGGTCGTCTTCCTCGTCGCCGGGATCTTCCTGCCGAAGCTCCTCGGCGGCGAGGACCAGGCCCACAAGCTGGGCGTCGTCGGGACGCCGCCGGCCGGCTTCGAGCAGGCCCTGACGGCGACCGCCGGGCAGGCCCAGCTGAAGGTCAACGTCGAGTCCGTTCCGGACGTCGCGACTGGTGAGGCGCGCCTCAACGACGGCACGCTCGACGGGATGCTCGTCGTCCCGGCCGAGCCGGGCGGCTCCGCGGAGTTCGTCGTCAAGAAGCGCGACAACAGCTCGTTCGCCCAGGTCGTGGGATCGGCCTGGTCGGCCGCGTCGGCGAGCCAGGTCCTGACCGACGCCGGGATCGATCCGGCGACCGTGGCGGCCGCGTCGAGGCCGCCGACGCTTCGCGAGCTCGAGCCGTCCGACCCGAATCGCGACACGGCGTTCATCTTCGCGAACGTCGGGGTGATCATCCTCTTCATCGCGATCTTCACGTTCGGGACGTGGGTCCTGACGGGCGTCGTCGAGGAGAAGCAGAGCCGCGTCGTCGAGGTGGTGCTCTCGACCGTCCAGGCCCGCGACCTGCTCGTCGGCAAGGTGCTGGGGATCGGCCTGCTGGGCCTCGTCCAGCTCGTGATCATCGTCGTGTTCGGGCTGACGATCGGGACGGTGACCGGGCGGTTCTCCCTGCCACCGACGACGGGCTCCGCGGTCGCGATGCTCCTGCTCTGGTTCGGGATCGGCTACACGTTCTACTCGACGGCGCTGGGCGTGCTCGGCGCGCTCGCGTCGCGGATGGAGGAGGCCTCGAACGCCTCGAGCCCGGTCTCCATCGTGGCCTCGCTCTCGTACGTCTTTTCCTTGCTCGTCGCGACCCAGAATCCGGACGGCGTGGCTGCCCGCATCGCGACGTTCCTGCCGCCGGTCTCGCCGATGATCGTGCCGCTCCGAGTCGCGCTCGGCGCGATCCAGCCGTGGGAGATCGTCCTGGCGGTCATCGTCAACCTCGCGGCGATCTGGCTGCTGCTCGAGTTCGGCGGGCGAGTCTATTCCGGCGCCGTGCTCCAGACCGGCGGCCGGATGAAGCTCCGCGACGCGTGGCGGGCTTCACGGCAGTAGCCCGCAGCTCCCTGGTTCAGGCGGTCTCGAGCGTCTCGAAGAGGGCCGGCGTTCCGCCGGCGTGCCAGAACACTGACCGGGCCCGGCCGGCGGCCGTCGCGGACGCGGGCGACGAGCCCGGCGAGCGCCTTCGCGGTGTAGACCGGGTCGACGAGGATCCCCTCGGTCTGGGCGAGCAGCGCGGCCGCGTCATCGGCTTCGCGGGTGCGGGTCCCGTAGGCGGGGCCCCGCTCGGCGTCGCTCAGCTCGATCTCGCCCGGGTAGGCGGGGACGCCGGCAAGGGGCTCGAGACCGGCCAGCAGCGCGGCGATCGTCGGGCGGAGCTCGGCCGACGGCGCTGCCACGGCGATCCCGACGACACGCGCCGCACTGCCGGCGAGCCCCGATCCGACCAGCAGGCCCGCATGTGTCCCGCCGGTTGCCGAAGGCAGGACGATGGACGCCGGCTCGATCCCCGCGGCCCGCGCCTGACCCATCGCCTCGAGGGCAGCGAGGACCTGCCCCGCGGCGCCGACCGGCCCGGTCCCGCCGACCGCGACGACGAACGGCCGCCTCCCCGCCCCTCGCAGATCCGCGACGACGCGGTCGACGAGCGCCGCCCGCTCCGCTCGGTCGTTCGATGTCGCCACGTGGACCGTCGCCCCGAGCAGCTCGTCGAGACGCTGGTTCGCGCCGGGCGGATCGACCGGCGGTCCGCTCAGCACGAGGTGGACGCCGAGGCCGGCGCGCGCTCCCGCCGCGGCCGTCAGCCGGCAATGGTTCGACCACCGCCGTCCCGACGTCACGAGCGTGTCGGCGCCCTCGGCCAGCGCCGCACCGACAAGAAACTCCAGGTTCCGCAGCTTGTTCCCGCCGAACGCGAGCGGCAGCAGGTCCTCGCGCTTGATCCAGACCTCGACGCCGCTGCCGAGCGCCGCGGAGAACCGCTCGAGCCGATGGAGCGGCGACGGGCCCTGGAGCAGCGGGAACCGCGGCAGCGCGGCGATCGCCGCAGGCGCATCGGGTGGGAGCATCGCCGCATCGTAGCCCGGTGCTACGCTGCCGGGCGCGCCCATGCACGCCACGAGTCACCTCGACGCGCTCACCGCGATCCTCTACCGCGACGCCGCCCTGCCGACGGCCGCACCGACCGGCTCCGGTCGGTGTCAGCGTCCTCGTCGACGGCGGCCGGTCGATCGCGCTGGATCCGCCCGACCGACGCCGAGGAGGACCCGGGCCCCGCCGACGGCCTCGAGGTCGTCGACGCGGGCGGCGCCACGATCGTCCCGGGCATGGTCGACTGCCACAGCCACGTCACCCTGCCCGGGCGGCGCCCACTGGATCGATCGCATCGACGACCCGCCGCTCGAGCTCTCGCTCGAGGTCGCGGAGCGCAACGGCGGCTGCTGACCGGCGCAGGCGTCCGCTGGGCCCGCGACGTCGGCGCGCCGTACGTCGAGGACCCGGTCGACGGCCGGCGGCGGGCGCTGAGCCTCGGCGTTCGGGATCGCTGGGCGGCGCGGCCGGACTTCCCGCACATCCGGGCCGCCGGCACGTGGCTCGACAAGACGCGGCACGCTGCCCCCGGCCGCGCACACTGGTCGTGGCCGACAACGGCCGACGAGCTGCTGGCGAACGCGATCGGCCAGCTCGACGACGGCGCCGACTTCCTGAAGCTCTACCTCGACGGGCCGGATCCGGACACGTCGCCGTGGACCGCCGGTGAGATCGCGCCGGGTCGTCGATGCGGCCCACGCCCGCGGCGCGAAGGTGACCGCCCACAGCGGCCGGTTGTCGGGCGCCGAGGCGGGTGTCGCGGGCGGCGTCGACGCGATCGAGCACGGCTTCGAGCTCGACGCCGACGTCGCCGCGGACATGGCCCGGCGCGGGCACGTTCCTCGTCTCGACGCTCGCCGTCATGCGGTCGTGGCTGACGTTCGGCGCGGACGACGTCCGTGCCGCGATTTGCTACCGCCGACGGACGGCGCGGCGATCGATGCCCGGCAGGAGCGGGCGGTCGAGATCCGTCCGCCTCGCGCGGCGCGCCGGTGTCGCGATCGCCGACGCGGCACGGACTTCGGCGGCGGCTCGCTCCGGGCAAACCAGCTCGCCTGGGAGGTCGAGTCGCTGGTCGCCGCGGGTCTCGAGCCGTGGGAGGCCCTGGCGCGCCGCCACGTGGCGCGGCGGCGAGCTGCTCGGCGAGCCCACCGCCGGCGTGATCGCCGAGGGCGGGCCCGCCGACTTCTTCCTCGTCCATGGCGACCCGCTGTCCGAGCCGGCCGCCCTGTGGCGCGTCTGGCGCGTTGCCTGGGCGGGCTGACCCGACCCTGTGGCTACGGCTCGATCACCATCGATTCGACGATGGCGTCCAACTCCGCGATGTCGGCTGCGGACGCGTCGTCCCCGTGTTGGAGCAGGAAGACAATTCGACCGGCATCGGTCTGAACCATGTACACGGTCCGGGTGAGCGGTTCGCCCGCAAAAGGTGAGGAGACGAACCCGAATGCCTTCGAGTACAAGACGCGAATGGTTCCGTCCTCGCAGTCGGCAGCGTCCACGCCCTGACCGAACGAGATCTCGAACCGCTGCACGTCGCGCCCGCCGACCGCGACGTCGACCGGCTCCGAGATTTCCGAGCCATCTTGAGCACGAATCGCAGTCACCAAGTCGTCCACGGTCGGGCCGACGGGCACCGCATCGCTGACCGCGTCGGCGTCGGGACCGCACACACTGGGGTACACCGCGATGCTGTCCGTCGCATCGACCCACAGCATCAACTCACCCGGCTGGTCGGCGTGCTTCCTGATATCGGTTCCGGTTGGGTAGTTGTCAAACCCTGCTCGGGCGGTCCAGCCCTCAGGAATCGTGAGGACGATCGACGCGTCATCGCCCATCCGGTAGGTTCCCGGGTCGATCCGGCCGGCCCTGGGAACGAATGAGATCGCGGCGCTCGGCTCGGCCGTCGGGGTCGTCGTTGGGGCAGTCGTTGGCGATGGGCTCGCCGCGCCGGGTCCGCTCATTGCGCGGGAGCAGCGCGAACGCGCCCACGGCGACGAGGATCACGGCCGCGGCGGCGATCGCCGTCTTGGCTGCGGTTGGCATCGTGAGGAACCTCCGCGCCGTCCCGCGGGATCGGCGCTGTGGGGTCGAGGGGAGGCGGTCGAAGCACGTCGTCGCGGACCCAGTCCGGAAGCGTCGTGCGGCCCTCCTCCAGCCACGACCGGACGATGCGCGCGGTATCACGATCGGAGCTCATCCAGCTACCTCCCGCGGCACCGGCCGGGCGTCGGCGTCGAGCGCCGCGCGCAACCCGCGCATCGCATGATGAAGTCGGGATCGGACCGTTCCGAGCGGGACGCCGAGGGTCTCGGCGACCTGCTCGAGCGGCCATGTCGAGGTAGTGGTGCAGCACCACCACCGCGCGATGGTCGATGGAAAGCCGGCGGAAGCCGCGCTCGAGCTGGTCGCGATCGACGACCGTCGCTCAGGCCCTCCCGCTCCGCCGGCTGATCGGTCGGCAGGAGGCGAAGGTCTGGCGTCGCACGGCGGGCTCCGGCGTCCCTCGGCGTAGCAGGCGCGCACGAGGAGCCGGTACGACCAGGCGTCAAAGCGCGCCGGGTCGCGGAGGTCGGGAAGGTCTCGCCAGATGCTCAGCAGCGCCTGCTGCGTCGCATCCTCGGCGAGCTCGATGTCGCGCAGGATCCGGTGCGCAACCGCGTGGAGCCGGCCGCCGCACGGCGACGAGCGAGGCTCGCGAAGGCCTCCTCGTCGCCGTGCTGCGCCCGGACCACGAGTCGCGGTTCCATGTCCCCTTCCGCGCGATGCGCCGACACGGTCTCGGCGCATTCAGCGGGTATGGGCCGGCAATTCGCCGCGGACGACTCAATCTTCGCGGCCGACGTGGCCATATCATCGTTTGCCATGGCCACGATCGAGCTGCCGCCGGAGCTCGCGGATCTACCCCGCTGGGGCTTCGCGGACCCGGGTCCCCTTCGCGAGGAGCTGATCGCGCTTGCGCTCGCCGGGACCAAGACGACGACGGCGGGGCTGCTCGTCGAGCTGGAGCTCGACGGCGACGTCGTCCCCGGGCCGGGCGATCGCGAGATCATGATCGACTCGTCGGACCGGCCGGTCGCGCTCGTCGAGACGGTCGAGTGTCCGGTGAAGCGCCTCGCCGACGTCGACGACCGGCACGCGATCGACGAGGGCGAGGGCTGGGCGAACGCCGCGGAGTTCCGCGTCGATCACGAGCGGTTCTGGAACGGCTACATCGACGACCTGCGGCAGCGGCTGGGCGACCCGTCGTTCGCGCTATCGGCGACGACACGCTGATCGTCTGCCAGCGGTTCCGGATCCTCGCCACGATCGACCCGGCGACGGGCGAGGTCGCGTGGCGCGAGCCCGCGACGAGCGGCGGCTGACGATGGCGACACGCGTCCGGCCGGCCGATCGGTCGACCTCGACCGGCCAGAACGCCGACATGGAGCGATCGATCGCGGTGTCGGCGGACGTGACCGGATCGGTCGGGCTGTATTCGTCCGTCGTGACGACGGCGGCGGGCGGCAAGACGCGCATCCACCACCACGGCGAGTGCGAGACATCGATCTACATCGTGTCGGGCGTCGCCCGGTACACATGGGGCCCGACCGGCCTCGAGTCGACGATGGACGCCGGCGCCGGCGACTTCATCTACATCCCGGCCGGCGAGATTCACGTCGAGGAGAACGCGTCGTCGACCGAGCCGCTCGTCGTCGTCCTGACGCGGAACTGCGCGGGCTCGGTCGTGCACTACGTGGACGACGGGCCGGACGGAGCGGACGACATCCCGGCTCCGTGCTGACGCCGCCCTGGCAGCAGATCCCGTTCGAGTCGCTTCTCGCGGAGCACGGCCTGGGCGGGCTCCCCGAACACGACTTCCCGACCGACGGCTGGTCGGGTGCTCGCTTCTCGATGATCGAACGCGGCCGCGACCGGTTCGTGATCAAGCGGACGTCGCCGGCGACGGACTGGATCGCGGCCGCGACCGACGACCGCTTCATCCGCGAGGCATGGATCGCGGCGACGTGGCTGGGGCGCGCGTCCGACTGGGCGTACCTGGGGGCAGGCTTCGATGGCGACGACGCGGCGATCCTGCTGCCGGACCTGTCGGTCGAGCTGATCGCGTGGGACCGGCCGGAATTCGAGCAGGCGCTGCCGATCGAGGATCTGGAGCGGGTGCTGGCCGTGCTGGCGAACCTCCATGCGGCGCCGTGGCCCGGCCTCCTCGAGACTTCCGAGCCGTTCCCATGGACGCCGCTCCCCGAGCGGCTCCTTCTGACCTCACGACCGATGTGCGCCCGGCACATCGCGAGTGGCATTCCGGCGGGGATCGCGTCGGCGGAGCGCCTGCTCGCCGGCTGGGACGCCTTCGACCGGCACGCGCCGCGCCGCGCCCGAGACCTCATTGCCGACCTGTCGGCGGATCCGGCGCCGCTCGTGCGAGCGCTGTCACGCCTGCCGAGCGTCGGCCTCCACGGCGACCTGAAGCTGGCGAATGTCGCGCTCGGGCCGGGCGAGCTGGTCCGCTTCATCGACTGGTCGATGACGATCGTGGCGCCGGTCGCGGTCGAGCTGGGCTGGTTCCTCGTCTCGAACAGTGGCTCGTTGCCCGAGGTGCCGGAGCACGTCCTCGACCGCTACCGCAGGGCGCACGAGCGTCCGCAGGAGCACGAGGCGATCTCGGACAGCGCGCCGCCCGACCTCCTCGGCGACTGGGATCTCCAGGTCGACCTCGCGATGATCGTCGGGCTGCTGCTCCGCGGCTTCCGGAAGGGCCTCGATACGGAGGCCGGCGTCACGCTCGCCTCGGGCGTGGCGGCGAGGGACGACATGGCGTGGTGGTGCGAACGAGCGCTGGAGGCTGCGGGTCGCCTGGGCTGAACCTGCCGTTGATCGCCGTCACCGATCAATTCGGGCCCGGGCGAGTGTGACCGGGTCGCGATTCAGGCGATTTGGGGTCGATTCGGGGCACCCATCACGCTCGGCTGGGTCGAATCTGATCGGTGAGCGCGATCACGACGCGGCGCGGAGCTCAGCTCGGCGCGGCCAGGTCGCGGCGCGGGAACTCGACGAGGGCCCAGACGATCGCGACGACCGCGACGACCGCCGGCAGCGCGAAGTTGATCACGGGCGCCGTTCCCTCGAGGACCTCCTTCGGCTGGTAGTAGTGGAACAGCGAGTACGGCTGGAGACCCTTCGCGTCGGGCCAGAACGTCCCCAGCACCTCGAGGAAGTACATGACCACGACGATCCCGGCCGTGATCCCGAGCGCGGGCGTCAGCCGGTCGAACGACACCGACGCCGCCAGCCCGATCGCGGCGACCGCCGAGAACAGCAGGAACCCGTTCAGCCAGACGAGCGGCAGCCGGTCGACCTTGAGCTGGTCGAGGACCCCGGCGACCGCGGAGCCGAGGATCGCCCCAAGGATCGTCGCGAGCACCGCGACCGCCACGAACGTCAGCGTCGCGACGAGGAGCGTCACGTAGATCGCCCGGCGTGAGAGCGGTCGGGCGAGCAGCACCTCGAGCGTCCCCCGCTGGCGCTCGCCGGCGACCGCGGCGGTCGAGAACCCGACCGCGAACACCGAGTTCAGGATCAGCGAGATCGGGTGGATCGCGCCGAGGGAGATCGACCCCGACAGCGAGAAGATGTCGCCGCCGCCGAACTGCGTCAGCTGCGGCGGGATCAGCCCCGACTGGATGATGTCCTGGAACGTCTTGCCGAACGCGCCATAGACGATCGGCAGCAGCGAGCCCCAGATCGTCAGCGCGACGAAGACGATCAGCATCTTCAGCCCCTGCGACCGCCACGTCTGGAGGAACAGGACGCGGCTCACGCCGGGAGCTCCGGCGCGGGCGGGGGCGCGGGCGGGGCGCGGGCGGGCGGCGGGCTCGCTTCCTGACCCGGCTCGTCATCGTGGTACAGCTCGAGGAACGCCTCCTCGAGGTGGGCCGGCTCGATCGTCAGGTCGACGACACGCACGTCGCGGATCGCCTCGAGGAACGGCCCGACGTCGCCTTCGAGGTGGCTCGTGATCCGACCGTCGGGGAGGATCTTCACCGCGCTGACCCCGGCCACGCCCTCGAGCGACGGCGGCGGCCCCTCGACCCGCATCTCGACGTTCCGCTTCCGCCGCGCCAGCAGCGCCTCGACGTCCTCGAGCGCGACCAGCCGTGCCCCGTCGGACGATCGCGACCCGGTCGCAGACGCGTTCGACCTCGGACAGGACGTGCGACGAGAAGAAGATCGTCCGGCCGGCGGCCCGCAGCTCGTCGAGGACGTCGTAGAACGCCCGCTGCATGAGCGGGTCGAGGCCCTCGGTCGGCTCGTCGAGAATCGCCAGCTCCGGGTCGTGCTGGAGCGCCTGGATGATGCCGATCTTCTGGCGCATGCCGCGCGAGTAGTCGCGGACCGGCCGGCGCAGCGTCGCGTCCGTCATCTCGAGCCGCTCGCAGAGCTCGGCGCGCCGGGTCGACGACCGGCCCGTCAGCCGGCCGAGATACTCGAGCAGGTCCGCGCCGGACATCGTGTCGTAGAGCGCGATCCCTCCGGGCAGGTAGCCGGTCCGGCCGCGGATCTCGACGGAATCGCGGACGATGTCGAGGCCCATGACGGATGCGCTACCGGCACTCGGGTGGAGGAAGCCGAGCAGCAGCCGGATCGTCGTCGACTTGCCGGCCCCGTTCGGGCCGAGGAATCCGAAGATCTCGCCCTCGCGGACCTCGATCGAAAGGTCCTCGAGTGCCCGGACCTCCGGCGCGGGGTGCATCCACGGCGGATGGACCGGCGGCGTCCGGTGGCCGTACCGCTTGGACAGGCCCGAGGTGGTGATCGCGACCATCGTCTCGCAGGCTAGCGCGCGCCGCGGATCGGCGCGAGGCCGATCCGCGGGGGCATGGCGCGCGTCAGGCGACCGCGGGGGCGGCGGTCACCGGGTGATGACGAACTCGTCGATCGCGACCGGCCGGCCGCTGCCGACGACCGTGATCGTGATCGTGTGGTTGGCGACGTGCTTCCACGAGCGGTGGAACAGCGTCGCCCGGGAATCGAACCGGCTGCGCCGGAGATCGACGGTCGCGACGACCTTGCCGTCGATCGCGATCCTCGCCATGCCGCGCGTCGGCCCGACCGGGCCGATCCACGCGACCGATTTCGCGTAGAACGGGTACGTCGCGGTCGCGCCGCTCGTCGCCGCGTAGAGGACGTGGTCGCCGGCGTAGCCCTTGTATCGCGCGTCGCGCCATCGGCCGGTGTAGGCGATCCCGATGTTGCTCTCACCGATCCGGCGGGTTGTCGTCGCCGCCGTCGTCGTCCGGGGCGTGACCGCTTTGCCGACCACCGGCTTCGGTGGGGCTGCCATGACGTCCTCGGCCGCGGTCACGTCGGACACGTTGCCGTAGATCTTCATGAGCTTGTTGACGTAGTACGTGGAGTAGCTCGACCAGTGGGCCCGGTTCGTGTCGCCGGAGCCGGTCAGCCACCAATGGGCGACGTTCGGCCACGTGTCGAGCCAGTTCCACAGGGCGGTGACCTTGCCGCGGGCCACCGTCTCCTGGTTCAGCGGCGTCCACGAAGCGCTCGAGCTGCCGACGTAGAGCTTCGCCCATGTGGGCCAGTTCGACGGCAGGATCTGGTATTTGCCGTAGGCGCCGGAGCTGGGGTTCCGCGCGGTGTAGCTGCCGCCGGACTCCACCTGGCCGAGGGCGTAGAGGAACCGGTTGATGCCCGGCGGCTCGGTGGCGGAATGGGCCACGAACGGAACCACCGAGAGGACGATCGCCGCGATCGTGATGGCGGCGAAGACCGCGCGACGGCGGCCGGCCACGTCTGGCAATGGTGCTCCTTCCTGCCCGAGCGACACGGTGAGCGTGCCGAACGACGGGGGGAACGCAGGGTCCGGAGAGCCGTCGGTGCGAGGGTGAGCACAAGGCCGGACTGGGCTCTCCGGCGGGCGTCTTCGGTTCTACCGCGCGACCAGCCTCCCGTGTCGTCGCGGCGCCTGGGGTCTAGTCAGGATAGCCGCCTTGTCCAGCCCGATCGATGCGGCGGGCACTACGGACGGGTTTCGGCCACCCGCCGGAGGAACGCGGCGGCCCGGTCTAACGCGTCGTCGAGGACCGGTTTCAGCGAGTGCCCGAGGCGAGGATAGGTGTGCAGCTCGGCGTCGCTCAGGAGCGGGACAGCGGCCATCAGCAGCTCGATCCGGGCGAACGGGTCGGCCTCGCCCGACAGCAGCAGGACCGGGCAGCGGATCGCGGGCCAGTGGCTCGTCCGCGCCTGCGCCTGGTCGGGCCTGCCGGGCGGGTGGAGCGGGTAGCTGAAGCAGACGATGCCGGCGTAGTCGGTCCCGTCCTCTGCGGCGGCGAGCGTCGAGACCCGGCCGCCGTACGACTGGCCACCGACGGTGATCGCCGGGCCGCCGGCCTCCGCGCGGTCCGGGACGATCGTCCGGTACTTCCCGACGACGTCCTCGGCCTTCTTCACCGGGAGGTCGATCGCGACCGCCTCGATGCCCCGCTTGCGGAGGCCCTCGACGTGGCCGCGCATGCTCGCCGATGAACCGCTCGCACCATGCGCGACGTAGAAGCGGACAGCCATGCCGAGAGCCTACCGTTCGGGCTGGCGTCCGTCGTCCCGATCCGGCCCGCCCCGGCTGGCCCGAACGGATGGCGCCGCTGGTCCGGCCGGGCCATGGCCCGGTGCACGCTCGCACCGCCACGCTGTCGCTCCGCACGAGGTTCCGCCCTGCCGAGTCGCTCGATCCGCCGCAGCGTCGTCGCCACGACCCTGGCGGCGCTCGCCCTCGGGCTGATCGGGCCAGTGGCGGCGGCCGCCCCCGTCGCCGCCACGGATCGCGTTCCGCCGACGGTCATCGGGTTCCCGCCACTGACGACGTTCTACGGCCGCGGCTGGGGCCATGGTGTCGGGATGTCGCAACACGGCGCCCGGGGTCGGGCACTCGCCGGTCAGGACGCGGCGACGATCCTCGCCCACTACTACGCCGGTACGACGACCGGGTCGAAGGATCCGGCGACGACCGTTCGCGTGCTCCTGCTCGACGGCTTCAAGGCCACCGCCGACAAACCCCTCGTCGTCCACGGCCGCGGCGGCGCCTGGTCGATCGAGGGCATCGCCACCACGTTCCCGGCGAACGCCCGGCTGACGCTCGCCCCGGTCAGCGCCGGGTCGACGACGTACAAGCTGCGGGTCGTGTCGGCCGGCGGGACGCAGCTCTATGCGTCGCTCCGGAGCGCCGGGGTCAACCTCCTGCCCGGCAGCGCCGCGGCGACGCTTCAGCTCGACTCGAAGGGGTCCACCTACGACACCTACCGGGGCAAGCTTCGGATCAGGCTCACGACGTCGATCCGGGTGATCGACGACCTCGGCCTCGACGTCTACCTCCGCGGCGTCGTCCCGGCCGAGATGCCGCCGTCCTGGCCGGCCGAGGCGCTGAAGGCCCAGGCGATCGCCTGCCGCTCGTACGCCGTCTACCGGCTCCACCCCTCGGACGGCCAGTTCGACCTCTACGACGACACCCGGACGCAGGTCTACCGCGGGGTCGAGGTCGAGGCGGCGGCGTCCGACGCGGCGATCGCGGCGACGGCCGGCGTCGTGCTGAAGAGCGGCGCGGCGGTCGCGAACGCGATGTACCACTCGACCGGCGGCGGCGCGACCGAGAACAACGAGTTCGTCTTCGTTTCGCCGACGGGAGCCGTGATCGCGACACCGGTCTCGTACCTGCGGGGGTCGCCCGACCGGGCACCCGACGGGACCGCCTACGACGCGGCGTCGCCATACGCGACCTGGAAGACGGCCGCGTACTCGCGGACGGCGCTGGACGCGATCTTCAACGCGGATCCGCGGACCGCGGCCGGGACCGGGATCCGGCTCGATTTGTCGCGGCGGGGCGTGTCGGGCCGGCTGATCGCCGTGACGCTGACGGGCTCGCTCGGGTCGAAGACGGTCTCGGGCGACGTGTTCCGGTCGGTGTTCAACGCGCACAGGCCGGCGGCCGATCCCGAGATGCGGAGCACGCTCGTCGACACGCGGCCGATTCCCTGACGGCGCACGATTCCTGACGGCAGCCGACCGATCGGGCGGCTATCGTCCGGGCATGGCGATCGAGGTCCGTCCGCGCTGCTGGTGGTCCGGCGCCGATTCCGAGCGGCCCGACCCGCTGATGGTCGCCTACCACGACGACGACTGGGGCGTGCCGGTCGAGAGCGACACCGAGCTGTTCGAGCGCCTCGCGCTCGAGTCGTTCCAGGCCGGCCTCTCGTGGTCGACGATCCTCCGCAAGCGCGAGGGCTTCCGCCTGGCGTTCGAAGGCTTCGATCCGGCCGTGGTCGCCCGCTACGGCCCGAACGAGCGGGACCGCCTGATGGCCGACGCGTCGATCGTCCGGAACGGGGCGAAGATCGACGCCACGATCGGCAACGCCGTCGCGCTCCTCGCGATCAGCGCCGAGGCGGGCTCGTTCGCCGCGTATCTCGCCGGGATCGTGCCCGGCCCTGCCCGGCCGCTGCCGGCCGGCACGCAGTCGGGCGACATCCCCGCCTCGACGCCGGTCTCCGACGAGCTCTCGCGCGACCTGAAGCGACGCGGCTTCCGGTTCGTCGGCACGACGATCGTCTACGCATTCATGCAGAGCGTCGGACTCGTCGACGATCACATGCCCGGCTGTTTCCGCTACCGCGGCGAGGCTGTGACAGGCTAGCTGTCACGGGCGCGGCCGAGACTTCGCGCATGATCACGTTCGAATGCGCCTGGTGCGAAGGCGAGATGGTGCTCGAGAGCCTCGACGCGGACCGCGTCGAGTGCCCGGACTGCGCCATCAGCGTCGAGATCGCGCCGGACGCTCCCCAGTTCCCGGTTCTCGCGGCAGCCTGACCCGTCCTCGGGCGGTCGACGGCTGACGCGGTTCTCGCGCTCTCGCCGATCCGCAAGGCGGCCGATAGAGCGCGCGACGATGGGCCATCGCCCCGCTGAGGCGGGACGGCCCACCGTCCACGCATGGAACATCTCATCACCCAGCCGTTCACGCTGATCGCGCTCGCCGCGGCGATCGTCGTGACCGCCTATGAGATGCGGACCGCCCTCGAGCCCGTCCACTGCCCGGAGTGCCCGCACTGCCGGGCGGACGCCCTCGAGCGCGAAGCCCGCCAGCGCGACCTCCAGGAGCAGTACGCCCGCCGGCACGGGATGGACGACGACGACGACCGCCGGATCGGCTAAACGCGCGGCCGCTCGTCTCTCGCCCGGCGTGGGACGCTAGTCGGCGCCGCCTCCGCCGGCCGCCGACGCGGCCGCGGTGCCCGTCGCCGCGGCAGGCGCGTCCGCGGCCGGCGCGGCCGCGAGCCCCTGGCGCCTCGGTGCGACCGCCGGCAGCGACCCTCCACCCTCGGCCAGCCAGCACGCGGCCGACTGCCCGCCGCCCACATCGAACAGCGGCGGCTCCTCGACCCGGCAACGGTCGAACGCGTACGGACAGCGCGGGTGGAACCGGCAGCCGCTCGGGATGTGCGCGGCGTCGGGCGTCTCGCCGACGAGGATCGTCCGCTGGGCCCGCTCGCCTTCGGTCGGCGGCGTCGGCGTTGGCGAGACCGAGACGAGCGCCTGGGTGTACGGGTTGTGGGGGTCGTTGATGACCCTGTCGGCCGGGCCGAGCTCCATGATCTTGCCGAGGTACATGACCGCGATCCGGTCGGCGATCACCCAGGCCAGCGACAGATCATGGGTGATGAACAGGTACGTCAGGCCGCGCTCGGCCCGGAGGTCGAGCATCAGCCGCAGCAGCTCGGTTCGGATCGAGACGTCGAGCATCGACACCGGCTCGTCGGCGACGATCACCTCGGGGTCCATCACGAGCGCGCCGGCGATGACGACGCGCTGGCGCTGGCCGCCCGATAGCTCGTGCGGGTAACGCGCCGCAAAGTCGGCGCCCGGCCGGAGCCCTGCCGTCTCGAGCGCAGTGATGACCTTCGCCTCCCGCTCGGCGGGCGTGCCGATCTTGTTGACGAGCAGCGGCTCCGACACGAACTCGCGGATCGTGTGCTTGGGGTTGAGCGTCTCGTACGGGTCCTGGAAGATCATCTGGACCCGCCGCCGGTAGGCCCGGAGCTCCTTCACGCCCCACAGCCCCGAGACGTCCTGACCGTCGAGCAGCATTGTGCCGCTGGTCTGCTTCGTGAGCTTCACGACGACCCGGGCCGTCGTCGTCTTGCCGCTGCCCGACTCGCCGACGAGCCCCAGCACCTCGCCCCGGGCGAGGTAGAGGTCGATCCCGTCGACGGCCCGCACGACGCCGTGCTGGCGACGCAGGAGCGTGTCCGATGCGCCAACCCGGATCGGGAAGTGGACCTCGAGACCCTTGAGCTCGACGATCCGCTCCGGGGCCCCCGTGACCGGCGCACCCATGTCCGGCGCCCCGCTCCGCGGCGGGCCGGTTCCGTCGCTCACGCCGGCGCGACCTCGGACTCGAGCGGCGGCTGCTCGGCGAGCGGTTCGACGAGCGGCGCCGTCGCGCCGATCGCATCGGCCGTCGGCGTCGTGACCGCGACCCCGTCGCTGCCCTCCGGGTAGAGGTGGCAGGCGACGCGGACGCCGTCGAACGTCACCTCGGGCGGGACGACCTCGGTGCAGACGGCCATCGCGAACTCGCAGCGCGGCGCGAACCGGCAGCCCGGCGGCGGCTGGCGGAGGTCGGGCGGCGCGCCCGGGATCACCTCGAGGGTCCGCCGGTCGGCGCGGATGTTCGGGAACGCCGACAGCAGCTTCTGCGTGTACGGGTGGCGCGGCCGGCGGAAGACCTCGGCGACGCTGCCTTCCTCGGCGACCCGGCCCGGCGTACATCACCAGGACCCGGTCGCAGGTCTCGGCGATCACCGACAGGTCGTGGGTGATGAGGATCAGCGACAGCCCGAGCTCCTGGCGGAGCTGCTCGAGGAGGTCGAGGATCTGGGCCTGGACCATGACGTCGAGCGCGGTCGTGGGCTCGTCGCCGATGACGATCGCCGGCCGCAGCGCGAGGGCCATCGCGATCATCGCCCGCTGGCGCATGCCGCCCGACAGCTCGTGGGGGTAGGCCGCGCCCCGCTTCCTGGGGATCCCGACCAGCTCCAGCAGCTCGCCGGCACGGCGCCGGGCATCCTTCTCCGAGACCCCGAGGCGCTCCATCAGCGGCTCGGCGATCTGGTCCCGGACGCGATGGACCGGGTTGAGCGCGTTCATCGCGCCCTGGAACACGATCGCGATCTCCCGCCAGCGGTATCGCCGGAGGGCCTCGTCGGACTTCTGGACGAGGTCGATGCCGTAGAGCTTGATGCTGCCCTCGACGATCGAGGCGTTGGGCGGCAGGATCCGGACGAGCGACAGCGCAGTCGTCGTCTTGCCGCAGCCCGACTCCCCGGCGATCCCCAGCGCCTCGCCCTGGTCGAGGTGGAAGCTCACGCCGTCGACGGCGTGGACCGTCGCGTCGCCGAGCGTGAAGTGCGTCTTGAGGTTCTCGACGACGAGCAGCGGGGCGTTCGGGTCCGCCTGCTTGGGGAGCTGGCGGAGCGCCGCCTCGGTCGGGATCGCGGTCATCGGCGTTCGCGGCGCTTCGGGTTGAGGATGTCGTCGAGAGCGTTGCCGACGAGCGTGAACGCCAGGACGACGAGGATGATGCAGACCCCGGGCGGCCCGAAGTACCACCAGTCGCCGAGCCCCGGCGCGCCGACGGCCCGGGCCGATTCGAGCGTCTGACCCCACGACGGCTGGAACGGGTCGCCGAGGCCGACGAACGAGAGCGTCGTCTCGAGGAGGACCGCGCCGGCGAAGGTCAGCACCGCGTTGGCGACGATGAGGTTGATGACGTTCGGCAGGATGTGACGTCGCATGATGTGGCCGTTGCTCGACCCGACGACCCGGGCGCGGTCGACGAACGCCCGCTCCCGCAGCGACAGCGTCTGCGAGCGAATGATCCGCGCGGTCGACGACCAGCTCGTGATGCCGATGACGAAGATGATCACGACGAGCGACATCCGGATCCCGAACACCTCGGTCGCGGCCGAGCCCACGACGTCCTGGATGATCGGGGTGAGGATCAGGGCGAGGACGAACGTCGGGATCACGAGGAAGAAGTCCGTCACCCGCATGAGGCCCGAGTCGGCGAAGCCGCCGACGAACCCGGCGACGATCCCGACGACGACACCCAGCGCGACCGTCACGAACGTCGCGAGCAGGCCGATCGACAGCGAGATCCGGGCGCCATGGACGGTGAGGTTCAGCATGTCCCGACCCAGCTCGTCGGTCCCGAAGATGTGAGCCGCTGACGGCGCCTCGAGCCGCGAGCCCGTGGCGGTGACGGCGGTCTGCAGCGGCCCGACGAAGAGCACCGGCACGACTGCGAGGACGAAGAAGATCGTCAGGATCACGACCCCGATCAGGCCCTCCGGCCGGCGGACCAGCTGGCCCATCGTCGAACGCAGTCCCTGGGCCCGGCCGCCGCGGGGAGCCGCGGCCTGCAGGACGACCGCCGTCACGTCCGCACCCGCGGGTCGAGCATCGCGTAGACGAGGTCAGCCGCCAGGTTGGCGAGCACGACCGACACGCACAGGAGCAGGAACACGCCCTGGAGCACCGGGTAGTCGCGCGCCGTCAGGGCCTCGACCGTGAGGGTCCCCAGGCCGGGCCAGTTGAACACGACCTCGAGCGTGATCGCGCCGGCGACGATGTAGCCGAGGTTGATCGCGATCAGCGACACCGTCGGCAGCAGGGCATTCGGCAGCGCATGGTGGCGGAGAACGCGACTGTCGCGCAGTCCCATCGCCCGGGCGGTCGTCACGTACTCCTCGGACAGGGTTTCGATGATCGAGGATCGCATGATGATCGCGTACTGCCCGATGAGCCCGATCGCAACCACCACGAGCGGCAGCACGAGGTGCGACCCGAAGTCGGCGGCGCGATCCCAGATGCTGTGGTACTGGGCGCCCGCGGTGAGCATCCCGTACGTCGGGAACCAGCGGAGGGCGAGCCCGAAGATCAGGAGGAAGGCCATGCCGAGGAGGAAGTACGGCGTCGCGTAGAGCACGAGCGAGACGCCGTTGCCGACCTGGTCGACCCAGCCGCCGCGTTTCCAGCCGGTGTACGCCCCGAGCGCGAGCCCGCCGATGATCGCGAGCAGCTCGCCGAGGCCGAACAGGATGATCGTCGGCCAGATCCGCGCCGTGATGACGTCGGTGACCGGCGCCCCGCGGGCCGCGAACGAGAAGCCCAGGTCGCCCCGCGCCGTCGACTGGAAATAGGCGATGAGCTGATCTGGGAAGACCGGCTTGTCGAGGCCCCAGCGGACCCGCGCCGCCTGCTTCATCTCCTCGGTCACGTTGGGCGTGTTGCGCATGAGGATGCGTTCCGGCGACCCGGGCATCGCCCGGAACAGCAGGAAGTTGATCAGCGCGATGAGGAGGATCGTGACGAACGCTGACGCCAGCCGGCGACCGAGGTAGCCGACCTTCACCGATCCTCCCCCGGTCGCGTTGCTGGCGCGGGGTCAACGGGCGGCACGCCGCCCGCCTGGGTCATTCCTCCTCGGCCGATCCGCGCCGGCCGCGCATGACGATCAGGCCCACGGCGATGATCACGACGAGCGCACCGATGCCGAGCACGAGCGGCAGCATCGACGAGCTGCCGGACGACGTGCTGTCGCCCGAGCTCGACGGAACCGGCGTCGCCGCTGCGCCGCCGGACGAGCCTGCGGACGGCGCCGCGGCCGATGGCGGGGCGGACGGCGTCGCCGACGCGTCGGTCAGGAGGTTGTAGCCGCCGGAGCCGTAGCCGAAGAGCGGCGTGCCGTCCTTGGGCTGGTTCGTCCAGCCGCCGAACTTGTCGGTCCGGTAGGCGTGGAGCTCCGCGTCGTAGTACAGGATGATGTACGGCGCCTCGTCGTAGACGAGGTTCTGCATCTCGGCGAGGATCGTCTTGCGCTTCGCCGGATCCGACTCGGCCTTCTGCTGCGTGTACAGCTCGTCGTAGTGCGGGTTCGAGTAGTAGCTGTCGCTCGACGCCCCGATCTCTGCTGTCGTGAAGAACCCCAGCAGCGAGTTCGGGTCTGGGTCGCCGGTCCAGCCCCACATGTAGATGTCGTAGTTGCCCGGGCCGGCGGGCGGGCCGGTGACGTCGTCGATGAGCTTGCCTTCCTCGGTCACCGCCGGCGTCACGGTGATGCCCAGTTGGCCGAACCACTCGGCGATGAACTGGGCGTCGGTGGCGTGCTCGGCCTCGGAGTCCGGCCAGGTCAGCCGGAGGTTGATGACCTTGTTGTCCTTGTCGAGCCGTTTGCCGCTCGCGTCGAGCTTGTAGCCCGCGGCGTCGAGACGGCGCTTCGCCTCCTCGATGTCGAACTTGCGGGGCTTGTCGGGGTCGACGTGCCAGCGCGACTGGTACGGCGGGATCATCGTCGTGCCGGGCGTGCCGTAGCCGCCGAGCGTCGAGTCGACGAGCTTCTGCTGGTCGACCGCGTAGCCGAGCGCGTCACGGAAGGCCGGGTCGATCAGCGCCGACGTCGAGCCGCCGTAGCCCTTCTTGTTGCCGCCGGTGTTGAACGACAGCTCGGAGTAGCCGTTGGCCACGCCCGCGACGGTCGCGACGTTCGGCTCGTTCTTGAGCGCGTTGAACTGGTCGGCGAGGACGCCCCGGACGTAGTCGATCTCACCGGTCTTCAGCGCCTGGACCATCGTGTCGCCGCTCGCGAAGTGCTGGAGGATGATCTCGTCCTCGGCGCCCTTCTGCGTGCCCCAGTAGTTGGGGTTGCGGGTGAACCGGATGTGGTCGCCGGGCACCCACTCGACGGCCTGGTAGGGGCCGGTCCCGACGACGGGCGGCTCGTTCTTGAAGAAGCCTGCCGCCTCGGGGTCGCCGATCTGGGCGAGCGTGTACTTCGACCAGATGTGCTTCGGCAGGATCGGGACGTAGGCCTGGAGGACCAGGGTGTTCGGCGTGGAGGTCTTGACGACCAGCGTCTCGGGATCCGGGGCGCTGACCTCGGTCATGCCGGCCGCGTCGAGCAGGTACGGCTCGAGGTAGCCCTGGCCGAGCTGCGCGCGCTCCGACGCGGCGCTGTCGAGGACCGTCTGGAACGTCCACCGCGCGTCCTCGGACGTCGCCGGCTGGCCGTCGGACCACTTCATGCCCGGCCGGATCTTGAACGTCCACGTCGTGCCGTCCTGGGTCCACGACTCGGCGAAGCCCGGCACCGGCGACAGGTCCGGCCCGAAGTTCGCGAGCAGGTCGTAGTTGAGGGTGAAGACCTCGAAGTCGGCGACGGTGACCGAGTTCCAGGGGTTGAGGACCTGGATGTCCTGGTCCGTTCCGACCTTGAGGACCAGCGGGTCGGCAGCCGAGGCAATCGCTGCCCCGGGCAGCAGGGTCGAGATCGCGAGACCGAGGGCGACCAACAGGCGCCCGGCTCGTGCGTGCAGGGGCAGACGCATCGTGCTCCTCCTCCAGTGCACGACGGTCGCTCGAGACCGTCGAGGCAGTGCGATTCGCTCCACATCCCCGCCGGAGTGTGCGGGAGTCTCCCACGGTCGGACCGTGGACTGCAAGCATGACCCGCAAGACGGGCCGCTCATTCGCTCAGACCATGAAGCTCCTGGCCGGCGACTCCTCGAGCAGGATCGGCCGGTCGATCGCGAATTGCTCGATCTCGCCCGCGGACGCGGTCGTCCCGTCGACGGCCAGCTCGGCGAGGACGCGACCCAGGACCGAGGCGAACTTGTAGCCGTGCGCCGCGCCCAGCGCGACGAGGACGTGCGGCGCGTCGGGGACGCGGCCGACGACGAAATCGCGGTCGGGGGTCAGCGTGTAGAGGCACGTCTTCGTGTAGATCGGCGGCCCGAGGGCGCCCGGGAGATGCTCGGCCATGAACGCGACCAGGCGCTCGTAGGCCGCCTCGTCACGGTCGAACGTCCGCGCCGCGGGCGTCGTCTCGTCGCCGCCGACGTCCTGGGCGGCCTTCGGCCCGGGCTCGCCGTAGGCCGGGAAGCCGTAGAAGCTCGGCTCGTCCATCCAGATCCAGATCGGGAAGCGGTCCGGGCCGAACGCCGCCGGATCCGCACAGGCGAAGTACGTCACCTGCTCCTTCGTGATCGTCAGCGGCAGTCGCCGGTCGAAGTCCCGCAGTAGCTCGTTCGTCCAGGCGTCGGCCGCCAGGACGACCGTCGCCGCGCGGTGGACCGTGCCGTCGGCCGTCGTGACCTCGACCCCGCCGCCGGCGTCGCGCAGCCGCGTCACCGGGGAGCGGTCGAGGAGCGTCGCGCCGTTCGCGCGGGCGAGCCGCCAGTGGGCCGCGTTGCCGCGGTTCGGGTCGGCGAGGCCGGATGCGGCCTGGAAGAGGCCGTGGTGCTCCTCGCCCAGGTGCCACTGCGGCCAGCGCTGCATGATCTCGGCCGCGTCGACCTGCTCGTAGGGGACGCCCTCCGCGTCCATCGCGGTCGTGTAATCCGCCAGCGGGATCGCGGCGTCGCGCGGCGCGACGTCGAGGCCACCGGTGACCGTGACGATCGTCTCGCCGGCCCGCGCCTCGACCTCGGCCCAGGTCGCGTAGGCCCGCTTCGCGAGCCGGACGTAATCGGGCCGGTGGTAAGAGAGGCGGATGATCCGGCTGTGGTCCTGGGACGCGCCGTTGGGGTGGCCCAGCTCGAACTGCTCGAGTCCCAGCACCCGGTCGCCGAGCCGCTCGCTCAGCCAGAAGGCCGCGCCCGAGCCGATCCCGCCCAGCCCGACGACGATCGCGTCCCACTCCGTCCGCACGCTACTGACCCAGCGCGAACGCCCGCCGCTCGACCAGCTCGACCCGGCCGCCGATCTCGACCATCCCGTCGGGCCACGGCCGGACGACGATCTCCGAGCCGACGCCCTGGCGGATCGTGAGCGGCCGCCGCAGCTCGCCACCCAGCATCACCGCCGCAAGACCGGTCGCCTCGTCCTCGGCGATCCCGAAGTCGGTCGGGAAGCTCCGCGATCGGACCTCGCCGGCCGCCTCGTCGAGCCACGCCCAGACGTACTGGCCGGGCGTTCCCATCGGCGGCTGCGGGAACGCCTCCACTTCTGCCGCCGAGCCCAGCAGGACGAACCGGAACGCGTGGCTGACCCAGCCAGGGTCGGCGGCGATCCACGTGCGTTCCGGGTCGTGCCGGACCGGGACGTCGCCGGCCGGCGGCCGCAACGTCGCGATCGGGGTACCGGTCTCGCGGAGCAGCCACGCCGTCCCGACCGAAGGGTGGCCGGCGAACGGCAGCTCACGGGCCGGGGTCAGGATCTGGATGCTGCCCGTCTCACGGTCGTCCACGTAGACGGTCTCCGAGTAGTTCAGCTCGTGGGCCACGGCCTGGCGCAGGTCACGCGGGATCGCGGCGCCATCAAGGAACACCCCGAGCGGATTGCCGCCCCGGCCGTCCGGGCCGACGAAGACGCGCAGGACGGTGAGCTCAGTCGCGGTCACGTGCCGCCGCCTCAGTCCGTGCCGGCGCCGCTGGCTTCGCCGGCGCCCGCCCGCTCGAGGGCGACGCGCTGGATCCCGATGACCGACATCGCGTCGGTGATCCGGCCGTCCAGGGTCATCGCCAGCGCCTCGTCGAACGGAACCCAGCGAACCTCGATCTGCTCGGTCGGCTCGGGTGCCGCGCGCCCGATCGACAGTGACCGGGCCGCCCAGATCACGCCGGTTTCGTCGCTGACAGAGTTCGAGAGGTGGACGCGGCCGATCTCGCGCCACGAGCCGGCCTCGACGCCGGTCTCCTCGCGGAGCTCCCGGGCGATCCCCTCGAGCGGCGTCTCGCCGCTGCCGACGCCGCCCTCGGGGATCTCCCACGACATCGCGTCGATCGTGTAGCGGTGCTGGCCGACGAGCAGGACGCGATCGGCGTCGTCGAGGACGACGACCCCGGATGCGAGGTTCGCGAAGTGGACGAGCCCGTAGATCCCCGCGCCGCCGTCGGGCCGGGTCACGACGTCGTGCCAGACGGTGATCCAGTCGTTCTCGTACGCCAGATGCCGGGTGTGGCGTCGCCACGGCCCGATCGTCACCGACTGGTTGTCGCTCCGCGGCCCGTCGCTCACCCGGTCATCGTCGCACGCTCCGACCGGGCGCGCCCGTCGGCGGCCGTTCGTCCCTATCCTTCGGCCGATGGAGTCACGAGGCGCGGCGCCGGACGTCGCCCGGCCCGCCAGCCCGCCCCGTCACGCGGTCCGGACGCTCCTCGACGTCCGGATCCCGGCCAGCGACGGCGTCGAGCTGTCGGCGAACCTCTGGCTGCCGGTCGCGCTGGACGAGGCCCCGGACGAGCGCTTCCCCGCCATCCTCGAGATGATCCCCTACCGCAAGGACGACTGGCGCGCGGCGTCGGACCGGGGGCGCGGCGAGTGGCTCGCGGCGCGCGGCTACGCGTTCTGCCGGCTCGACGTCCGGGGCACCGGCAGCTCGGGCGGCGTGGCGGAAGACGAGTACACCGCCCGTGAGACGCTCGACGGCTGCGAGACCGTCGGCTGGCTCGCCGCTCAGCCATGGTCCAACGGCAACGTCGGCATGTGGGGGATCAGCTATGGCGGCTTCACCGCGATCCAGGTCGCGAAGCTCCGGCCGCCGGCCCTGAAGGCGATCGTGCCGATGATGGCGACCGACGACCGCTACACCGACGACGTCCACTACCTCGGCGGCTGCGTGACCGTTTCGGAGCTGAGCCAGTACGCGGTCAGCATGGTCGGGATGAACGCGCTGCCGCCGTGGCCAGCGTATCGCGGCCCGCGTTGGATCGAGGAGTGGCGCGAGCGACTCGAGCGGACGCCGGTCTGGCTCTTCGAGTGGCTCCGCCGGCAGCACGACGGACCGTACTGGCGGCAGGGCTCGCTCGCCCCCGACTACGGCGAGATCGAGGCGGCGATCTTCTCGATCGGCGGCTGGATGGACGAGTACGTCGATGCCGCCCTGCGGATGCAGGAGCGCTGCGTGGCGCCGCGCCGGACGCTCGTCGGCAACTGGGTCCACGCGTTCCCGGACGACGCGAACCCGGGCCCGAACCTCGACTGGCACCACGAGCTGATCCGCTTCTTCGACCACTGGCTGAAGGGCGTCGACAATGGCGTGATGGACGAGCCGGCCGTCGTCCTGTTCCGCCACGACGAGATCCGGCCGGAGCCGTTCCCCGTCGCATGGCCCGGGGAGTGGCTGGCCTTCGACGCGTGGCCGCCAACAGGGACGACGGAGCGGGTGCTCCACCTCGCATCGGGGCCGCTGCCGCTCGCCGGCGAGCTGCGCGACGCCCCTCCGGACGCGCCGGCGATCGAGCGGTTTGCCCATCGTCCGACGGTCGGGACGACGGCTGCGCTGTCGTGGGGCGGCGGTTCCGCGCCCAACGGCCTGGGCCGGGATCCGCGGCCCGACGAGGCGCTGATCCCGGTCTTCACCTCGGCGCCGCTGGCCGAGGCGCTCGACGTCATCGGGGTCACGGCCGCCGAGCTCGCCTGGGAATCGAGCGCGCCCATTGCCACCGCCGTCGTCCGCCTCGTCGACGTGGCGCCCGACGGGACGCCGGCCCAGGTGACGGCCGGCGTCCTCAACCTGACCCACCGCGAGTCGCATGCGGAGCCCTCGCCGCTCGAGCCGAGCCGGGTCCACCGCGTCCGCGTGCCGATGCGGGCGACCGCCCACCGCTTCCTGCCCGGCCACCGCATCCGCCTGTCGGTCGCGTCGGCGTACTGGCCCGTGATCTGGCCGTCGCCCTTCGCCGCCGAGTACGGCCTCCACCTCGGCCCCGGCGCGGGCGGGTCGCGCCTCGTCCTGCCCGTCCTCCCGGCCGACGCGCCGCGGCGGGCCGTGCCGCCGTTCAAGCTCACCCCGGCCGGCCTCCCGGAGTACGGCGAGTACCGCGAGGAGCCGCCGACCTGGCGGATCGTCGAGGACGTCCTCGACGGCAGCGTCACGGTCGTGACCCGGGAGTTCGGCGAGCAGGTCCTGCCCGACGGCCGAACCACGCTCTACAGCGGCGAGGAGCTGCGGATGACCGCCCGCGACGCGGATCCGGCGCGGGCGCTGATGGAGAACGAGGTCATCTACCGGCTCCGCGATGAGGAGGGCGGCATCGACGTCGAGATCGAGGCGTCGGGCAGCCTCTCGAGCACGGAGACCGACTTCGCGATGTCGGTCCGGCTCGGCTGTCCGGCTCGACGGCCGGCCGTTCTTCGAGCGGAGCTGGGACGAGACGATCCCGCGGCGACTCGTGTGAGCGGCTCGGACCAGGCCGCGGCCCGGGCGCGGCGCCCGCTCGACCCGGCGACGACCGTCGCGCTCGCGTTCGTGATCACCGGCTGGGCGATCTACCTGCTGCTGGGGCCGCTGTCGCTGTTCCTCACCTGGTACGGCGACTGCCTCGCCGATCCCTGCCCGTCGCCGAGCCGAATCGACGAGGCGACGTACGTCTTCGATGTCCTGTGGTGGATCGCGTTCCCGGCGCTGATCTATTTCGCCTACCGCGGGCTGCGCTGGGCGTGGGCAGCGTTGCTCGCGATCGCGATCGTCCTCGACCTGCAGATCGTCGCGGCCGTGGTCGGCGCCCGAGGGTTCTCCGCCTTCTGGTTCACGCTGCCGGCGGCCGCGGTCCTGACCTTCGGGGCGGGCCTGGGCCTCGCGATGACGCTGCCGCGGGTCCGCGACCGGGCCGGCGCCGCGACGGCCGGCCAGCTGGCCTCGATCGGCTGCCTCGCGGTCGTGGTCGCGGTCGTCGCCCTGCAGGGCCTCCTCATCGGCGTCGGCGGGCCGATCCTCGGGGTGCTGATCCTCATGGCGATCGCGATGTTCGTCATCGTGGTCGCGGCCTTCGCCAACCGAGACGTCCGGCGGTCGGGCCCGCGCCCCACGAAACGGCCGCCGCGGCGCTGACCTGCCGGGCCGGCGGGCGCGCTGGGTACACTCTCGCGATGGGCCGGATCAGCGCGAAAGCCGAATCGTTCACGGAATCGGTCATCCGCGAGATGAACCGCCTTGCGGTCGAGGCCGGAGCGGTGAGCCTCGCCCAGGGCTTCCCGGACTTCCCGGCGCCGCGGGAGCTGAAGGAGGCGGCCGCGGCCGCGCTCTTCGCCGACGTCAACCAGTACGCGATCACGTGGGGCGCGAAGCCGCTGCGCGAGGCGATCGCCGCGAAGACCGCCCGCTGGCATCCGGGCTGGGCGCCTAGCCCCGACACCGACATCACGGTCGTGTGCGGCGCCACCGAGGGGATGATCGCGTCGATGCTCGGGCTCATCGACCCCGGCGACGAGATCGTGATCTTCGAGCCCTTCTACGAGAACTACGGGCCCGACGCGATCCTCTCGGGCGCAGTACCGCGGTACGTCACGCTCCACGAGCCCGACTGGTCGATCGACCCCGACGAGCTGCGCGCGGCGGTCGGGCCGAGGACGCGGGCGATCGTCGTCAACTCGCCCCATAACCCGACCGGCAAGGTCTTCAGCCGCGACGAGCTGGAGCTGATCGCCTCGATCTGCCTGGAGCACGACCTGCTCGCGTTCACCGACGACATCTACGAGCACATCGTCTACAACGGCTCGCACATCCCGCTCGCGACGATCCCGGGCATGGCCGACCGGACGGTCTCGATCAACTCGATGTCGAAGACGTACTCCGTGACCGGTTGGCGGGTGGGCTGGGTGATCGCCGCTCCGGATCTCTCGGTCGGGGTGCGGCGGGCCCACGATTTCCTGACGGTCGGCGCCGCGGCCCCGCTCCAGGAGGCCGCGACGGTCGCGATGGCGATGCCCGACAGCTACTACGAGGCGCTCGTCGCCGGCTACAGGGAGCGGCGCGACACGCTGCTGCCGGCCCTGGCCGAGGCCGGCTTCGCGCTCCACGAGCCGGACGGGGCGTATTACGTGATGACCGACATCGCGGGGCTCACGTCCGACGACGACGTGACGTTCGCCCGGCGGCTGATCCACGACCCGGGCGTGGCGGCGGTGCCGGGCTCGTCGTTCTTCTCGCGGCCGGAGCTCGGTCGGACGAAGCTCCGATTCGCGTTCCCGAAGCGGCTCGAGACGCTGCGGGCGGCGTCGGAGCGGCTGGCGAAGCTGGCCGGGACCGCGACGCCGGCCTGAGCGGCGCTCCAGATCAAGCGCTCAGCGCGGCCCTTGCGACGATCCCGGTCAGCACCGCGACGCCGACGCTCGCCAGCGTGCCCAGCAGGTAGTACTCGGCGAAGTCGCGGTCGTCGAGCAGCCGGAACCGGGCGATCGTCTTCGCGGCGATGACGAAGCCGATCGCGGCCTCGGCCGACGCGAGCATGAACGTCACGATCAGCAGTCGCTCGAGGATCCCGATCGTCGCCCCGACCTGGGCCGGCGCAGGAGTCGGCGCATGGACCGCTGGCTCGATCGCGACCGGCGCGGGTGGCGGTTCCTCCTCCTCGACGGTCGCGGCGAGCGGCCCGATCCGGAGGTCCCAGCTCCGCCTTGAGCGCGGCGGCGGGGCCGGCTCGACGACGACCCCGGGCGACGAAGCGGGAGCGCCGGCAACTCCGGCGTCGGCGGCCGTCTCCTCGGTGGCACCCTCGGCGGCCGGCTCGCCGGCCAGCGCGCCGATCTCCGCGCCCAGCTCGGTCGGCCGGACGAGCGTCGCGACGAAGAGCGCGCCGGCCCGGACGTTCGCGATCAGCAGCGCGGCGATGACGACGAGCCACAGGATGACCTGGTGGACGACCACCAGGTCGCGTCCGGCGAAGAGGTTTGTGATCGCCGTCGACCATTGGGAGGTCGGCGCCTGACCGGAGAGCCAGATCGCCCACGCGGCAGCGGTCAGCCCGAGGTGCGCCAGCTGGTCCGCGGCGAAGTACGCGGCTGGGAGCGGCGTCCACGCCCGGCCCAGTCCCGCGGCCGGGGCACGGCCCTCGTGGCGGCGCTCCGCGGCGTCGAGAGCGCGGTGCTCGGCGCCGTGCGTCAGGCGGACCTTCGTCCGGTCGACGAGCATGTGGCTGACGGCGATCGCGATCAGCGCCCACAGCCCCGGCAGCCCGAACGCCAGCGCGACCGGGATCAGGCACGCCGCTACGCCCAGCCCGTGGGCCCCGAGGCCCCACCAGCCGCGCCGCCCCGGCGCGTTCTTGGCCATGACGACCGCGGACGTCTGGACGATGAAGTCGGCGGTCAGGTGGGCGAGGACCAGCCAGGAAAGCGTCAGGATCGGGTCGGCGGGCATCGGTCAGCCGGCCGCCGTCGCCACGGCCGCATCCGCCCGCTCCGATGCCGCGCCCACCCGCCGCGCGGCCGCGATCGCCGCGCCCTCGGCGAGCAGCCGGCCCAGCGCGGCGGCCAGCCGCCCGATCGAGCGCACGTGGGCCCGGTCCGCCGCGACCGAGACCGTCGCCCGCGACACGCCGAGCCGCTCGGCCGCTTGCGACCGGCGCAGCCCCTCGACGAGGATCAGCCGGGCGACAACGCGCTGCCGGTCCGTCAGGTCGTCGAGCAGCTCCGCGAGCAGCGGCGCGACGTCGTCGAGCAGCGCGTCGGCGGCCGGATCGCCGCTCTCCACGACGAGGCCGTCCCGCCGGGCCGCCGCCTCGACGAGACGTTCGCGCGCGCGCAGGAAGGCCGCCCCGGTCCGCTGCGTCGCCGGCCCGTTGCCCGGGTCGACGTCGCCCGCCACGACGACCCAGCGCATCGGCCGTCGTTCGGGGTGGAGCCCCGCCCGCAGGATCGCCCCGAACGGATCGATTCCCGGCGCCAGCAGGCCCTGGAGCTCGTCGCCCTGGGTGAACTCGAACTCGGCCAGCCGGTTCGCCGCCGGGACCGCGGTGTCGAGCTCCGCCGCCAGCGTCCGCAGCCACGCCGTCGAGCCCGTCGCGTCCCGTCGCGACCGCACGACGTCGCCGAAGATCACGATCCCGTCCATCGCCAGAGGCTAACGCCAGCCGGATTAGTCGTCAATGGCTAACTCGTGGCAAGTAGCCGCCGGCGGCTGACGAGCCGCACGGCCCTCAGCTCCCGCCGACGAGGTCCGCCAGCCGCGCCCGGACCACGGGCGTGTCGTAGCGCAGGAGCGGATCCGGGTCGAACGTCAGCTCTTCGAGTCGCCCGCCGCGCCGGGCGTAAACCACGGGGTAGATCGCGCCCGACCCGTCGGCCTCGAGCGTCACCGCGATCGCGTCGCCATCGCCGTCGCTGCCGGTCCCGTCGACGAACGCGGCGAGCGGCACGATCCCCTCGTCTCGCGGCCCGGCCGACGCGTCGAGCGAGACGACCCGGGCGAGGTACGCCCGCTGGTGGAACAGCTCCGACGCCGACATCATCGCGGTCGCCATCCAGTCGACGAGGGAGTCCGCCGCGAGCGCCGGCCGCTCCTTCGCCTGGGCGCTGTCGAAGCGGGTCTCCGCGATCCGCCGGACGAGGACCCGGGCGTTGTAGCGGGCGCCGTGGACGGCCCCGGAGTTCGCCGGGAGGCCGTGCTTCTTCAGCCCGCCGGCCGCCTGCGACAGCGTCCCTCCGAAGTACAGCCCCGGCACCGACGCGCTTTCCCAGTAGGGCGTCACCGCCGGCAGCCGGCTCTGGCCGAACGTCGTGACGCCCAGCCCGGGCAGGTCGAGGAGCGGGGCCCGGAACCCGGTCGCGGCGATCACCTCGTCGACCTCGAAGAGCATCTCGTCGCCGCCGGCCGAGGGTCGGGCGACGACTTCGAAGCCACCGCCCTCGAGCCGCCCGATCCGTCCGATCGCCGCGTCGAGGATCGTCACCCCGCCGCCCAGGACGTGGTCCTCGACCGGCTGGACGTAGCGCGCCCGGACGCCGACGAGCGACTTCGTGTTGACCGAGAGCTTCGCCGGCGAAGGCGACGCGAGCGTGATCGTCCGGGCCCACTGGAGCAGCCCCGACGCCAGCTCGAAGCCGGAGTTCTGCTTGCCGATGATGAAGACGCGCTTGTCGGCGTACGTCTCGGCCGGGCGCGTGCCGGCGTAGTGCGTGGCGAACTCGATCCCCGGCGTGTCCGGCACCGCCGGCTCGGCAACGCCGACCGCGAGGATGACGATCGGGGCGCGGTACTCGCCGTCGCTCGTCTCGACGACGAACTCCTCGCCCCCGCCGGCCGCCGGCTCGCGGCGCGTCCCCGTCCAGCGGCAGCCGTGGCGGATCGCGATGCCGGTCCGCGACGCGAACGTCTCGAGGTTCTGCTGCATCTCCGGCCGGGACGGGAAGTAGGAGTAGCCGTCCATCAGCCCGGGCATGATTGCCTGGTTCTCGGGCTCGTCGGCGAGGAGGCTGTTCCAGTCGTAGCGCTGGTACGCCGGGTGGTCGTGCGGCACCGGCGCGTACGGCTTCGTCCACGACAGCAGCCGCTGGAAGAACGGCCAGCGCCGGAACATCCCGCCGGGAGCTTCGTCGGCCGAGAGCATGGCGTGATCGATCCCGTAGCGCGAGAGGCTGTACGAGACCTGCAGCCCGCCTGGCCCGCTCCCGACGACGATGACCGGGTAGGAACCCGGCGGGAACGGGCGGTCGGTCAGCTCCGCCACCGGTTCGCCTGCCGGAGGCGACGCGCCTGGGCCTGGAGCATCCGATACATGACCGGCGGGTTGTCGAGGAGGAACGGCTGGACGAGGTTGCCGGCGAGGACGAGGCAGCGGAGCTGGTGGGTCGCGACGATGTCGGCCACGGGGGCCTGGCCAAGCAGGATCGAGACCTCGCCGAAGAAGTCGCCCCGGCCGAGCGTCGCCCGTTCGTCACCGTCGATGACGACGGCGGCGTCGCCGTCGAGGATCACGTGGAACGCCGATCCCGAGAGGCCCTGGCGCAGGACGCGCTCGCCTTCGGCGTAGACCTGCTCCTCGAACGTGTGGGCGACCCGTTCGAGCTGCGGGGTGGCGAGGTCGGCGAAGAGCGCGAACCCCGCGATCTCGTCGACGATCTCGTCGCTGCTTGCCATGGCGACGCTCCCTCTGTGGCAGTCTGCGCACAGCGAACTGCGCACCGCCAATTCTGCCACCGACGCGGCTGCCGGTTGACGAGCAGGGCGCGCCGTCGCAGCATCATCTCCGTTCCACGATGGAGGACCCGTTGACGCTCACGCACGACCGGCGGACCGAGCTCCTGGCCGGCTGCCGGCTCTTCTCGGGCGTCGCGCCGCCCGACCTCGCGGCGGTCGCCGGGCGGGCCATCGAGGTCGACTTCCCGGCGAACCACGTGATCGCCCGCCAGGGCGAGATCGGGACGGGGTTCTTCCTGATCGTGTCCGGCTCGGTGAGGGTCGTGCGCGGCGGCGACGAGGTCGCGGTCCTGGGGCCGGGCGACTTCTTCGGCGAGCTGTCCGTCCTCGACGGCCTGCCGCGGACGGCCCAGGTCGTGACCCGCGAGCCGACGCGCTGCCTGGGCCTCGCGAGCTGGGACTTCGAGCAGGCGCTGCTGGAGTCGCCGACGCTCGCCCTCTCGATCCTCCGCGGGCTGGCCGGCCGCCTGCGGACCGTCACGGAGCAACAGCATCACTGACGTCGAGGCGCAGGCTCCGACGAGCGCCAAGCCCGTCGGGACCGTGACCTTTCTGTTCACCGACATCGAGGGCTCGACGAAGCTCGCGCAGGCGCTGCCGATCGACGCCTGGACGGCGCTCCTCGCCCGCCACCGCGAGATCATCCGGGCGTCGATCCGGGCGGCCGGCGGGCACGAGGAGAAGACCGAGGGCGACGGCATCTTCGCGGTCTTTCCCGAGGTGACCGGCGGCGTGGCCGCCGCGGTCGACGCCCAGCGCAACCTCGCGGCGGAGGCCTGGCCGGACGGCGCCGAGGTCCGGGTCCGGATGGGCCTCCACACCGGCGACGGCTCGCTCGACGCGGACGGCGAGTACGTCGGCGCCGACGTCCATCGGGCGGCCCGGATCGGCGGCGCCGGCAACGGCGGCCAGGTCCTGCTCTCGGAGGTCGCGTCGGACCGGGTGTCGGGGTCGCTGCCACCCGGCGTCGCGCTGCGGAGCCTCGGCCAGCACCGGCTCAAGGACCTCCGCCCGGAGCGCATCTGCCAGCTCGCGATCGACGGCCTCCAGGTCGACTTCCCGCCGATCCGGTCGCTCGACAGCCGGCCCAACAACCTCCCGACGCAGCTCACGAGCTTCGTCGGCCGGGACGCGGAGCTCAAGGAGGCGGGCGAGCTGCTGGCGACGACGCGGCTGCTCACGCTGACCGGTCCGGGTGGGACGGGCAAGACCCGGCTGTCGCTCCAGCTCGCCGCCGACGTCGCCCACGAGTACGACGACGGGGCGTGGTTCGTCGCGCTCGAGCCGGTCCGCGATCCGGCCCTCGTTCCGTCGCGGATCGCGACGACGTTCGGCCTCGCCGAGACCGCGGCGAAATCGCCGCGCGACCAGCTCGTGGAGTGGCTGGCCGAGCGCAAGGTGCTGCTCGTCCTCGACAACTTCGAGCAGGTGATCGAGGCCGCTCCGGCCATCGCCGACCTGCTCCGCGCCGCGCCGAAGCTCCGGGTGATCGCGACGAGCCGGGCCCCGCTCCGGATCTCCGGGGAGCAGGAGTACCCGGTCCCGGGCCTGCCGGTCCCGATCGACCTGCTGGCGATGTCCGACCTCGAGAAGCTCAACCTCACGAGCGACGAACGGTCGGTCGCCGCCGAGCTCGTAACCCAGTACGAGGCCGTCCGGCTGTTCATCGACGCGGGCGCTCGCCGTCCGGCCCGACTTCGAGGTCACGAACGACAACGCCCCGGCCGTCGCCGCGATCTGCGCCAGGCTCCACGGGATGCCGCTCGCGATCGAGCTCGCGGCGGCCCGGACGAAGCTCCTGACGCCCGACGCGATCCTGAGCCGCCTCGAGAAGCAGCTGGGCGTGCTCGCCGCGGGATCGCGCGACCTACCCGAGCGCCAGCAGACGCTGCGCGGCGCGATCGCCTGGAGCTACGACCTGCTGAGCGAGGGCGAGCGGCGGCTCCTGTGGCGGCTTGCCGCGTTCTCGCGGCGGGTTCGACGTCGAGTCGGCCGAGGCGGTCTGCGGACCGGCCGACGAGATCGGCCGCGACGTCTTCGACGGGATCATGTCGCTCACCGACCAGAGCCTCGTCAAGGCCGAGGAGATCGAGGGCGTCAGCCGCTTCCGCCAGCTCGACACGATCCACGAGTTCGCCGCCGAGCACCTCGCGGAGAGCGGCGAAGAGGCCGAGATCGAGCGCCGCCACGAGGCGTTCTTCCTCGCCCTCGTCGAGCGAGCAGCGCCGCAGCTGTCCGGGGCCGACCAGCGCCGCTGGCTCGGCGTCATCGAGCGCGACCACGACAACATCCGGGCGGCGATGGACCGGGCGGTCGCCGCCGCCGACGCGGACGCCGCGATCCGGTTCGGCTTCTCGATGTGGCGCTACTGGCAGAAGCGCGGCCACCTCGCGGAGGCCAGGCGACGGCTCGCGGCGATCGCCGACCAGCCGTGGTCGCGTGACGACCCGGTGCTCCGGGCCCGGCTCATGGAAGCCCTCGGCGGCGTCGGCTGGTGGATGGGCGACAGCAGCCTGCTGGAGCAGAGCTACGCCGAGGCGCTCCGGATCTGGCGGGAGATCGGGGACAGGAAGGAGATCGCCAACGCCCTGTACAACCATTCGTTCACCTACGCGGTCAGCCGCGACGTGGCGAACGCGGACCCCGACGGCGTGGGGCACGCCGAACAGGAAGAGGCACTCGCGATCTACCGCGAGATCGGCGATGTACGGGGCGAGGCGAACGTCCTCTGGGGGCTCGGCAACTACGCCTACTTCCGGCGCGGCGCCGCAGACGGGATCCCCCGGTTCCGCGAGGCGCTGGTGCTCTTCAGGGATATCGGCGACCGGACGATGGAGGCCTGGTCGCTGCACATGCTCGGCAGCTCGAACGTCCGGATCGGCGAGGTCGACGAAGGCGACGCGGAGATCCAGGATGCGCTCCGTCTGTTCCATGCGTCGGGCGACGTGGCCGGGATCACGCTCGCGGTCGACGACCTTGGCGTCCGTGGCGGTCGCCCGCGGCGACCTGACCCGGGCCGCCCGGCTGTGGGGCGCGGCCCGGGCGCTGTCATCGGCCGGGGCCATGGGCCTCGCCGACCTGGTCGAGGAGCAGTTCGACAGCACGGCGCGCCCGAACATCCGCAATGAGCTCTCGCCGGCCGACCTGGAGCGATACGCCCGCGAGGGCCGGCTGATGAGCGTGGACGAGACCGTCGCCTATGCGCTGGACATGCCGGTGGCCGAGGTCCCGGGGCCGCACGAGCACGCGGGACGGGCGCGGCGGTGAGCGGCGTCGAGATGCCGGCGATCGCGCTGCTCGACGTCGAGGAGCCGCCGGCCGCGGGGCCCGCCACCGCCGACGACGCCGACCCGGCCGCGGTCATCCTGACCTGCGCCAACTGCGGCGCGGCGATGGACGAGCGAAAGTGCAAGCTGATCTGCCGCTGCGGCTACTTCCTGTCCTGCTCGGACTACTACTGAGGCCCTTGATCGCCGATGGCCGCGCAGGTGAAGCCCGCCCCCATCCAGCTGTCGATCGAGACGCCGGCCGACCTCGAGACCGCGTGGTCGGCCCTGACCGACCCCGACCGGGTGACCGAGTGGTTCACCGACGTCTCGCCGCTCGGCGCGCCGGGCGACCCGTACCGGATCGACTTCGGCGACAGCTCCGTCGAGGGCGTGATCGTCGACGTCCAGCCGGGCCGGCGGTTCGCCCACACGTGGCGCTGGGAGGGCGCCGACGCGGACGAGCAGACGCTCGTGTCGTGGACGGTCGAGGCGGTCGGCGACGACGGGACGCGGATCTCGCTCGAGCACACGGGCTGGCCGGCGACGACGGCCGACGACACGACGCGCGACGACCACGCCGGCTACTGGCAGGCGTACCTCGAGGACCTCGAGGCGCTGCTCGCCGGCTGATCGGCCGCTCTTGGTTCGCCGGGCGTGCCATCGTCGCCGGACGGCTCGATGGTGCCGGGCGTCGCCGGGACCACGCTCCGCCGACGGTTGGCTCGCCCCGCGTGCCATCGGTCGGGGGAGGCAGGCATTTCGCCCCGCGGCAGCTTGGTCCTTCGACCTTTGGAACGCCAGGCGCACCACGCCTCTCCCGGCCCAGCGCGGCCAGAACCACTAGACTGCGACGATGACCGTCGAGCCCGCGGCGACCCCCTCCACCGAGCCCGCCCCGCGCGCAGAAGACGGCGATCCCGAAGAACCCCGGCCGGCGCGACCTCGGGATGAAGGCGACGCTGCTCTTCCCCGACCGCGAGATCGTCGAGAAGTTCTACGTCCCGCTGATCTACACCGCCTGCCGGACGTGCTACAGCGAGCTCGAGCCCGACGAGATCTTCCGCCGCGCCACCGACGGCCGGGTCGATCCCGGCGAAGCAGCAGAAGCTCATCCAGGGCGTGATCGAGTCGGGCCACGGCTCGACGATCGAGCACGTCGTGTTCACGTTCGGGATCAGCGGCGTGTCGCGGACGCTGTCGCACCAGCTCGTCCGGCATCGGGCCGGCGTCGCGTTCGACCAGCAGAGCCAGCGCTACGTCACGTTCAAGGGCGCCTCGACGATGCTGCCGGCGTCGATCGAGGAGGCCGACGACGACGTCCGGGCCGCCTACGAGGCCCAGATCGAGGGCTCGATGAACCTGTACAGCGACCTCGTCGGCGCGGGGATCCCGGCCGAGGACGCCCGGTTCGTCTTCCCGAACGCGACCCGGACGAACCTCGTGATGACGACGAACCTGCGGGCGCTCATCCACATGTCGGGGCTGCGGCTGTGCACGATGGCCCAGTGGGAGATCCGCCGGCTCTTCCAGCTGATCCGCCACGAGATCTTCCAGGTGTCGCCGTTCCTCGGGTCGTTCCTCGCGCCCAAGTGCGTGCCGCTCGGCTACTGCGACGAGATGGGCAACCGCGACGAGCACTGCCCCATCCGGCCGCACAAGGACAACGTGCTCGCGGCGTGGGCCGAGAAGTCGAAGGCGGCGAAGGCCGCCGGCCGGGAGCTGCCGGTCCGCTGATGGCGCGGTCGCCGACGTGGGTGGCTCTGCTCGTCGGTACCGCCGCGACGGTGATCGCGGCCTGTGGCGATGGGCGAGGCGATCCGCCACCATCTCCGACGACCGCGTTCGAACCGTCAGTGATATCGCTGATCGGCGTCGTGGAACACGACGCGACCAGCCGTCGCGTGACTCTCGTCGATGGGACGACGCTGTCCCTCGATGATCCGTCGAGCACGAGACTCGGGAACGGCTCCGGTCAGATCGTTCCCGGCGATCTCATGCTGGCGGGGCCCGGTGACCCGCCGACCTGGTGGACGGCACTCTCGACGAAGTACAGCGTTCATCCGTCCGGCGCTCCGGGGTCCGCACAGGTTCCCGACGGGCTGTGCTGGTCCATCCATGGCGGAGCTTATGACGAAGGGGATGCGATCCACTTCTCGAGTGGACTTCGCTTGCCGAAGGCGAAGAACTTCAAGGTTGCGATGACCTACATCCCGGACCCGTTCCCGGCACGCAACAGCGACTCGTTCTGCGTCGACCGCGACGGCACCGTGACGAGTCTCGATTTCATCTGGGTTGGCGGCTACTGACGCAATGGGCCACCGGGCGGCCGTCGACGATCAGCCCAGATCGGGATATAGCTATTCGCGGGTGGTCGCGGCGAGCGCGCTGGCGATCCGCGCCACGGCCTCGTCCGGCGTCAGGACCGAGGTGTCGACCTCCACGTCGTAACGGTCGGCCCAGCGGTGGACGACGGCAAACTGCGCCTCGGCCTGTCCGAGCGTCCGATCCTGCCGCTCACGCTCGCGCTGCAGGACGACGTCCAGTGGGCAGCGCACGCCGACGACCAGCACCGCGAAGCCGGCCCATCGTCGCGAGCATTCGTCCAGCCACGCCTGCTCGAGGAGGACGTGGTCGACGATGACGTTGAGCCCGGCCTCGGCGAGCGCGGCGGCGGTTGCGTGCATGCCCGAGATGAATCGCTGGCCAAGCGCTGTCGTCTCGATCGTGAACGGGCCATCCGATTCGCCGTCGGGTCGAACGTAGCGGAACAACTGGGGCCACGTCGGCTGCCCGAGGACCCGGCCGGGCAGGGCATAGGCGAACCGGTCGATGCCCATCTCGAGCCAGAGGTCCGGGAGGGTCGACTGGAGTCCCTTGACGATCGTCGTCTTGCCGCTGCTGGACGTTCCGTTGATGAGGATGATCCTGCCGCTGCGGCTCACCGTCATGTTCCGGGACGGTCCTCAAGGTCGGCGACGAAGCGCCGGATGACCTTCGCCAGCCGCGGGCCCGCCTCGGCGCCGGCGGCCAGCACCTCCTCGTGGCTGAGCGGCTCGCCGGAGTAGCCCGCCCCGGCGTTCGTGACGAGCGACACGCCGCAGACTCGCAGCCCGCTCCAGCGCGCGGCGATGCACTCCAGCACCGTCGACATCCCGACCGCGTCGGCGCCGAGCGTCCGCAGCATCCGGACCTCGGACGGGGTCTCGTACTGCGGCCCAAGCAGCCCGGCGTAGACGCCTTCGACCAGCTCGACGCCCTCCGCCCGGCCCGCGGCGAGGAGCCCCTCGCGCAGCTCCGGATCCCAGGCGGCGGTCAGGTCCTGGAACCTCGGCCCGATGGCGTCGGCGTTCGGCCCGAGCAGCGGCGTCCGCCCGGTGAGGTTGAGGTGGTCGCGGATGACCATGAGCGTCCCCGGCCCGAACGCCGGATCGACGCCGCCCGCGGCGTTCGTCAGCACGACCAGCTGCGCCCCGAGCCGCTGAAACAGCAGGACCGGCTGGACGACGAGCCCGGGGTCGTTGCCCTCGTACATGTGGAGGCGGCCGTGGAGCATCACGACCGGCTTGCCACCCAGCCGGCCCAGCAGCAGCCGCCCGACATGGCCCGGCGCGGTCGCCGCCGGCCAGCCCGGCAGGTCCTCGAACGGGATCGCGACCGGGTCCTCGACGTCGTCGGCGAGCCCGCCGAGGCCCGAGCCCAGGACGATCCCGGCGACGGGGACGAGGTCGGTTCGGGCCCGGACCGCGGCCTCGAGCGCGTCGAGCCGGGCGGGTTGATCGGCGGGCGCGATCGGTCGGGAGGGGTCGACGGAGATCGGGGGTGTCATGGGCGTGCGGGCCTCAAGGAGCGCGTCCAGGGGGAAGACGGCCGAGGCCCGCGGCTTCGTTCACCCGACGGACGTACCGACACCGGGATGCCGGTCGCAATCCGCCGGGCGATCGCCCGCGGGCCGACAGAAGCCGGGCGTCGCGGGCAACAAAGCGCCCGAAGCGACCGGTCCGAACTGGAGGCCCTTGATGTGATCTCGGTTTCTCCGGTCCTTGACGGCCCCTTCGGGCAAGACAAACGGTACGGCGGGCGCTCGCGATGGGTCAACGGACTTGTCCACGAACTTCGGCACGGGATACGCGAGAGTATCCACGAGTTATGAACCGCTGTGGACGGCGGGTGGACAGGTGCGTGGATAACTGGGGAGGAGCGACATGGCCAGCTGGGGAGACATGGCGGCGGCACGACCCGAGCTCGAGTCGCACGCGCGCGAGCTGTTCCTGATCGAACAGCCCGACGCGCCCGGCCCTGCAGGCCTCGGCTACCTGGCGACGGTGCGCGCCGACGGCGGACCGCGCGTCCACCCGGTGTCGCCCGCCGTGATCGACGGGCGGCTCTTCGTCTACGTGCTGCTCTCGTCACCGAAGCTCGGCGACCTCCACCGCGACGGCAGGTACGCCCTCCACAGCTGGCCGAAGCCGTTCACCGACGCGGGCTTCGACGATGAGGAGTTCTACCTGACTGGCCGAGCGACGCCGGTCGACGATGCCGCGCTCCACGCGCGCATCAGTGGCGCGGTCGGCGACAAGCCCGAGTCCGGAGCGTCGTTCGAGCTCGACATCGCCCGGGCGATGCACAAGGCCAGGGTCGGCGGGCTGGGCTATGCGGTGTGGCGAGGCGAGTCCGACTGACCCATGGGTCTCGCTGTCGGATCGCTCACCTCCGGCGCACCAGGAAGTCCTCGAGAGAAATTTGGGAGGCTGTGTCGGATCGGGGCGCAGGAGTTCGTAGTAGGGGTGAGCGGCGGCCCACGAGGGGCGCCCAAAGGGACGACACCCAACGAGAGAGGAACCACGATCTTGAAACTGACGACCATGACGCAAGTCACCGTCGATGGGGTGATGCAGGGCAACGGCGGCGCGACGGATGAGGACCGCAGGAACGGATTCGAGCGCGGCGGATGGGCGATGGGCGCCGGCGACGACGAGACCATGACGTTCATCAACCAGACCTACCAGCGCGCCGACGCGTTCCTGTTCGGCCGGCGGACCTACGAGCTGTTCGCCGCCTTCTGGGGCGCGGAGGAGCAAGCTCGCGCCGCCGCGGAAGACCCGGCCAACAACCCGATCGCGGCGGCCCTGAACACGAAGCCCAAGTACCTCGCGTCGACCACGCTCGCCGAACCGGGCTGGGCGGACACGACCGTCCTCTCCGGCGACCTCGCGGCCGCGATCGGCGAGCTGAAGGCCAAGCGGGCCGGTGAGCTGCAGGTGCACGGCAGCGGCACCCTGGTCCGATGGCTGCTCGAACACGACCTCGTCGACGAGATCAACCTGCTCATCGTCCCCGTGGTCCTCGGCCAGGGCATGCGGCTGTTCCCCGACGCCGGCCCGGACTATGCGCTGGACCTCGTCGACTCGCGAACCGACTCGAAGGGCGTGACGATCCAGGTCTACCGGCCGAACGGGCGCCCGCAGTACGCCGACTGAAGGGAGATGATCCGAGATGCAGTACTTCGTTTCCGTGATCGCCGACGGGACCGAGCTGGCCATCCCCGGCGAGATGGCTGCCATCGACGCGTTCAACGACCGGCTCCGGGCCCAGGCCACTGGGTCTTCGCCAACGGCCTGGCAGAGCCAGAGCACGGCCACCGTCATCGACGACCGCGGTGAGGAGCCGGTCTTCACCGACGGCCCCTTCCTGGAGTCGAAGGAGTACCTCGCCGGCTTCTGGATCATCGAGGCCCCCGACCTCGACGTGGCGCTCAAGCTCGCCGCCGAGGGGTCGAAGGCCTGCAACCGGAAGGTCGAGGTGCGGCCGTTCAACAGCGACTGAGGAGATCGACGTCCGGGCGGTGTCGGATTCGCGCAGCGGTGTTCGTGGAGAAGGTGAGAGGCGGCCCGGCGAGGGCGGCCAAGCGACGAGAGGAGACGATCCGAGATGACGCAAGTACATGATCCTGTTCGATGACGGCGACATGAACTTCCCCAGGGAGGACCTGCCCGACGTGGCCAAGGCCGCGCAGGCCGTGGAGCAGGAGGCCATGCGGGCCGGGGTATGGGTCTTCGGCGCCGGGCTGGAGCACCAGGACCCGAGCGTGGTGGCCACCGACGGGACGGTCACCGACGGCCCGTATCCGGAGAGCAAGGAGCACATCGGCGGATTCGCGGTCGTCGACGTGCCCTCGCGCGAGGAGGCGCTGGAGTGGGCCGCCAAGATCGCTGCCGCCTGCCGCTGTGCGCAGCAGGTGTTCGAGCTCCTGCCCGACGACGCCTACGCCGAGTGACGAGCAGGGAGAGCGCCATCGACGTCCGGGAGGCGATCACCCAGGCCCACCACGAGGACTGGGCGCGGGTGGTCGCCGCCCTGACCAGGCGGTTCGGTGACCTCGACATCGCCGAGGAGGCGGCGGCCGAGGCGTTCGCGACCGCCGATCGCGCGCTGGCCGGCCGACGGCGTCCCCCCGAACCCGGGCGCCTGGCTGACCACCACCGCCAACCGCAAGGCCATCGACCGGATCCGGCGCGAGCACAAGCGCGACGACAAGCAGCGGGAGGCGCAGATGTCGTACGACGACGGCCCGCCCGAGCCTCTCGGCGCCATCGACGACGACCGGCTCCGGCTCATCTTCACGTGCTGTCACCCGGCGCTCGCGATGGAGACCCGCGTCGCGCTGACGCTGCGCATGGTCGGCGGTCTGACGATGCCCGAGATCGCCCGCGCGTTCCTGGTGCCGGAGGCCGCGATGGGCCAGCGGATCACCCGGGCGAAGGCCAAGATCAAGGCGGCTCGCATCCCGTATCGGGTGCCGTCCGCGGAGGATCTCCCCGGACGCGTCTCGGGCGTCCTCGCCGTCCTCTTCCTCGTCTTCAACGAGGGCTACCTGGCGACCGGCCCCGACACCGATCCCGTCCGTCACGACCTGACCGCCGAGGCGATCCGGCTCACCCGCCTGATCCGCGCCCTCATGCCGGAGGACGGTGAGGTGGCCGGGCTGCTGGCGCTGATGCTCCTCACCGAGGCCCGCCGCACCGCCCGGGTCTCGGCGAGCGGCGAGCTCGTCGCCCTCGACCGAGCAGGACCGCGGCGGCCTGGGACGCGGCGCTGATCGCGGAGGGTCATCGGCTGGTGCGCGAGCGCCTGGCCGCCGGCGTGGCTCCGGGTCGCTACCAGATCCTCGCGGCGATCAACGCCGTGCACACCTCCGCCGCGCGACGCGCGCGACACCGACTGGTCGCAGGTCGTCGCCCTCTACGACCAGCTCGTCCGCCTCGACCCCTCGCCGATCGTCGCCCTCAACCGGGCCATCGCGGTCGCCGAGCTCGACGGCCCCGCGGTGGCACTGGCGGCCGTCGACCGTCTCGAGGACCAGCCTGGCCGGCTATCACGCCTACCACGCGACCCGCGCCGACCTGCTGCGCCGGCTGGACCGCAGTCAGGAGTCGCGCGCGGCGTACGACCGAGCGATCGAGCTGGCGGGCAACACCGCCGAGACCGCCTACCTGACACGCCGCCGCGACGAGCTGGGGTAGTGCCCGTGCGGGCGACTCCGCCCGCCGCCCTGGCTCAGGTCATCGCGAGCGCGGCGACGAACCCGACGACCGTGGCCAGCCCGGCCCCGATCCCGCCCTTGTCGTAGGCGAACGGCACGAGCGAGTTCGTCAGCATCGCCAGGAGGCCGCCGGCCGCGATCGCCGCGGCTCGGGCGCCGATGCCCGACGGGTCGAACGTGGTCGCGACGAAGTAGCCCGCCGCCGCCGCAATGCCGCAGGCGAGGACCACCGTGCCCCACATCGCGGTCATCCGGCCGATGCTCCAGCCGTCGGCCTTGAGGTCGGCCGATGGCGCGAGGGCCTGAGGAACGTTCGACACGATGACGGCGGCCAGGAACGCGACGCTGATCGGCAGGCCGGTCCCGATCTGGATCCCGAAGATCACCGACTCCGGGATGCCGTCGACGACCGCACCCAGGACGATGCCGAGCGGGCCGGCCTCGCCGCCGGCGCCGAACCGCATGTCGATGAGCCGGTCCAGGCCGATGAAGATCACCGCACCGACCAGCAGCCAAGCCGCCACTTCGAACCCGGAGATGGCGTTCGCCTCGGGGATGAGATCGAAGGCGACGGCGCTGATGAGCGCGCCGGCACCGGCGCCCGCGAGCAGGCCGACGACCCGGTCCGGGATCCGGACGAGGTAGGGCAGGATCCCGCTGAGGACGAGCGAGGACTGGGCGACGGCTCCCAGGAGGAAGGCCTCGATCACACGCGGAGGCTACGCCACGCGGGCGACCTCGCGGGAGGCGCGAACGGCGCGGCTCAGCCGCCCATCGCGAACATCTCGATGCGCGGCAGGTCGGACGTGGCCTCCGTTCGCAGCTCGCTGTAGCGGTCGTCGCGGACGCGCCAGACGCGGGCGATCGCCTCGCGCAGGTCGGCGTCGGTGGCGCCCGGGTCGCGGGCCACCGCCCGGAGGTCGTGGCCGACCGCCGAGAAGAGGCACGTGTAGAGCTTGCCCTCGGCCGAGATCCGGGCCCGCGTGCAGTCGCCGCAGAACGGCTGGCTGACCGACGCGATCACGCCGACCTCGGCTTCGTCGGTCGCACCGACGTATCGCCACCGGCCCGCGACCTCGCCGCGGTAGCGCTCGGGCAACCGCTCGAGGGGCATCTCGGCGTCGATCGCCGCGACGATCTCGTCGGCCGACACGACCTCGTCGAGCCGCCAGCCGTTCGTGTGGCCGACGTCCATGTATTCGATGAAGCGCAACGTGACGCCCGATGTGCGGGCCCAGCGGGCCATCGGCAGGACGCTCGCCTCGTTGATCCCGCGGCGGACGACCATGTTGACCTTCACCGGCTCGAGGCCCGCGTCCTGGGCGGCCGCGATCCCGTCGAGAACCTTCGCGACCGGGAAGTCGACGCCGTTCATCGCGGAGAAGACCGCGTCGTCGAGCGAGTCGAGGCTGACTGTCACGCGTCGCAGGCCGGCGTCGCGGAGCGCAGGGGCGAGCTTCCGGAGGGCGGAGCCGTTCGTCGTCAGCGTCAGGTCGAGCTCGCCGCCGTCGGGCCGGCGGAGGGCCGCCAGCATCGAGATGAGGACCGGCAGGTCGCGCCGGACGAGCGGCTCGCCGCCCGTGATCCGGAGCTTCTCGACGCCGAGCTCGACGAAGGCCCGCGCGACCCGCTCGATCTCCTCGAAGCTCAGCACCTCGGCCTTCGGGAGGAACGCGAAGTCCGGCCCGAAGATCTCCTTGGGCATGCAGTACGTGCAGCGGAAGTTGCAGCGATCCGTGACCGAGATGCGCAGGTCGTGCAACGGCCGGCCGAGGAGGTCCTCGACGGCGTGCTCGCCGGGCTCGATCGCAGGGGTCACGGGTCCATCCTACTCAAACCCAGGTTCTGCGCCCGCGGCGGCGCGATCAGGCGGCGGCTCCTCGCCGCGATCCGTCCCACTCACCCGTACCACTGGGACGCATTGGCAGTACCACTAGCGGACTCCACCACACCCACCACCCAACGAACAATGCCGACACGCCCTGGACACCCAGCCGTCAGTGGAGAGGCACCATCCCCATGGCCCAGACCGACGCCCGCGCGGGCTTCCGGCTCCCCTGGAGCTCGGAGCGATCCAACATCGAACAGGCCGAGACCGATCAGGCCGGCGACGGCGCGTCCGACGCCGCGGCCGGCTGGCCCACGACCGACGCCGCCCCCGAGAGCGGCGCCAAGACGCCCGACGAGCAGGCTGATTCCGGCTGGGGCACGACCGGCGCCACCTCCGAGTGGGGCACGACCGCGACGGAGTCCGCGCCCGCCCAGGCGCCGTCCCCCTCGCCCAGGAAGCCCAGCAAGTTCCTCGCCGACCTCACCAAGGCGATGCAGACCGCCGCGGAAGAGGAGCGGAACAAGAACCTGACGCAGTTCCAGGCCGATGCCAAGACCTACGTGGAGCAGATCCACGAGCGCTCGGCGACCGAGGCGAACACGCTCCGCCGCCAGGCCGACGACGACGTCGCCGCGGTCCGCGAGTGGTCCAAGGCCGAGATCGCCCGGATCCGCGAGGAGACCGAGTCGAAGATCACGGCGCGCAAGGGCCGCCTCGAGACCGAGATCGAGCAGCACGGGGCGATGATCGCGCGCGAGATCGAGCTGGTCCAGGTCCGCGTCGCCGGGTTCGAGGACGAGATGGCCAGCTTCTTCGAGCGCCTGCTCGCCGAGGACGACCCGACCCACTTCGCCACGATGGCCGAGAACCTCCCGGAGCCGCCGTCCTTCGATGACATGCCGGTCCTCGACCCGGTCGAGTTCGCGGCCCAGATCGAGTACGAGGCGGCGATCGCCGAGCCGGTCGTGGCCGACGAGGTCGCCGTCGACGAGGCGCCGACCGAGGTCGAGGCGACCGCCGAGACCGAGACCGCGTGGGGCGAGGCCGAGACGCGTCGCCGCCGACGAGCCCGTCGCAGGCGAGGCCGAGGCCGTCACCGAGACCGAGACCCAGTTCGGCGAGGCCGACACCGAGTCCGCCGCCGCCGCCGATGGCTGGTCGTCCGAGCCCACGCCCGACTTCCCGGGCGGCGAGGTCCCCGAGGACTTCGAGGTCGACCGCGAGGCCGCGTTCGCGGCGATCCAGGCGGCCGCCGAGGCCGCCGCCAGCGCCGAGGTCGCGACCGACGCCGCGGCCCGCGCCGAGGCCGTCGCCGACATCGCGATCGAGATCGTCGGGTCGCACGACGACGAGGACCCCCGCGTCACCGGGCTCGGGCTGACGCCGGACTTCGAGTCCGCCGAGGCCGAGGCGGCCACGACGACCGACGACGGCAGCGAGATCCAGGAGATCGGCGACGACGCCCTCGCGGCGCGACTCGCCGGCCTCGTCCCGGGCAAGGGCGGCAAGGCGGCTGGCGCCGAGACGAAGTCGACCCAGGTCGTCGTCGTCGGCCTCGTCAGCGTCGCCAGCATCGCCAGCTTCAAGCGCCACCTCGGCCGCCTGCCGGGTGTCCAGTCCGTCGGCGTCTCGTCCGGCCCCGACGGCGAGTTCCTCTTCGCCGTGAACCACGCCGCCGACGTCTCGCTCCGGGACCTCATCCCCGGCCTGCCGAGCTTCCAGGCGCGCGTCACCGGGACGAGCGATGGCGTGCTGAACGTCACCGCCCACGACCCGGAAGCCGACAACTGATCGACTCCTAACCCTCGCCGTTCTGCCGGCGCATTCCGGCACCTCGAGTCAGGAGCCCGCCCCGTGGCCCGACCGGCCATCGTCGTCGCCCTCCCGCCGTCGGAGCAGGGCCCCGTGATCGCCGAGCTGCGGATGGCGGGCTTCGACGCGATCGCGATCTCTGGTCCGGTCGAGCTGGAGTCGCTCCTCGCGATCCGCCGCGACGTCGCCGTCGCAATTCTCGACGGCGAGAGCGACCTCGACACGTCGCTCGAGTATTACGCGCTCCTCCATGAGGGCCAGGCGATCCCGGCGCTCATGGTCCTGTCGCCGCGGGCCCTCGACGCGATGGCCTCGGGCGCATCCCGGGCCGACGCCGGCGACGAGTTCTTCACCCGGCCGTACTCGCCGGACGCCCTCCGCTGGCGGGTCGAGGCGATGTGCATCCGGTCGATGACCGTCGACGACGGCTCGGGCCCGGTGATCCAGACGGGCTCGTCGGAGCTGGGCGCCTGGCAGCGCCGGGCGACCGTGATCGCGGTCTTCAACCCGAAGGGCGGCGTCGGCAAGACGACCGTCGCCACGAACCTCGCCTCGGCGCTCCAGGTTGGCCTGGGCCAGCAGGTCCTGCTGCTCGACGCCGACACGGTCACGGGCCACGTCACGGTGTCGCTGGGCCTCGAGCAGGTCCGGACGGTGGCCGACAGCTGGCGCGACCAGCTCGACGGCGGCCCGGCCGAGACGCTCGCAGAGATCGCGTCGCCCCACCCGTCGGGGCTGGCGGTCTGCGCGCTGACCTCGTCGCCGCTCAACACCGAGATCCTCGACCCGATCCGCGTCGCCGACGCGATCGAGGCCGCGCGGCGCGGTTTCGACTACGTCGTCGTCGACCTCCACCCCTCGTACAGCGCGCTGAACCAGCAGGTCTTCGAGCGAGCCGACCGGATCCTCGTGCCGGTGACGCCCGACGTGCCGGCGCTGCGTGCCGCGGTCCAGCTCCGGGACGTCGCCCTCGAGACCGGCATCGCCGACCGCCTCGCGCTGATCGTGAACCGGGCGAACAGCGGCGTGTCGGTCGCCGACATGGAGCGGACCGTCGGGATGCCGGCACTGGCCCTCATCCGGTCCGGCGGGCTGCTTCTCGTCCGGGCCGCGAACGCGGGCCGGACCGTGATCGAGATGTATCCACGCGAGCGGATCACCGAGGACTTCCACGCCCTCGCCGAGCAGCTCGTCCGGCCCGGCGCGGCCGCCGCGGCCCTGGACCGGGCGCCGGGCGGCGCGACGGCGGCCCGGGCGGCGCTGAAGCTGCTCGTCCGCGGCAAGGACCCCGCCCGAGTCTGAGGCGACGCCGCCGGTCCCGGGAAAGATGTGGCGGTCTCCGACGCCAGTACCCTTGACCGGGCTAAACGGCCCGTCACGAGGGGCATCGTGGATCAACGAGAACTCGTCGACCGAGCGGGGCGGGGCGATCACGACGCCTTCGCCCTGCTTGTCGACCAGTCGATCACCCAGCTCGAGGCCGTTGCGCGCCTGATCCTGCGCGACCCTGAGCTCGCCCGGGATGCCGTCCAGGACGCCTACATCCGCGCCTGGCGAGACCTGCCCGGCCTGCGCGACCCGGACCGACTCGGGGCCTGGCTCCATCGGCTGACCGTCAACGCCTGCCTCGACGTCCACCGCAAGCGGCGACGTCGCCCCATCGAGGTCGACCTCTCGCCAGTCTCGCCGCCCATCGTCGGCGACCAGACGAGCAGCATCGCCGACCGCGACCTGCTGGAGCGAGGCTTCCGGCGCCTCAACACCGACCAGCGAGCGGTGCTCGTGCTCCATTACTTCGCCGGGATGTCGGTCCCGGAGCTAGCGGCCATGCTCGAGATCCCGCTCGGGACGGCCCAGTCACGTCTCGGACGAGCGCTCGCCGGGCTTCGTGCGGAGCTCGCCGCGCTCGATCGGGATCCGCTTCCCGGGGGTCAGCCGGCATGAACCACGCCGACCGCCTCGAGCGCGATCTGGCCGTGTGGTTCACGGAGACGGCCATGCCATCGAAGCCCGACTACACCGACGAGATCGTCCGGGAGGCAACCCGCCGCCGGCAGCGCCCGCGATGGACGTTTGCCCCGGCCTGGGTGCAGGGCAGGTTCGCGCTGCCGGTCGCGGCCGGCCGAACGCGGATCGCCTGGGCGGCGGGCGTGCTGGTGCTCGTCGCGTTGGCGGTGGCGCTCGCGGCCGTCGCGATCGTCGCGAGCCGGCCGAAGCTGCCGCCGCCGTTCGGGTTGGCGGGCAACGGGTTGCTGGCGTTCCAACGCGGCGGCGACATCTTCACCTTCGATCCCGAGACCGGGAAGGAGAAGGCGATCGTCACCGGCCCCGACCAGGATCACGATCCGCGCTGGTCGCTCGACGGTCGCCGGATCGTGTTTGCGCGGGATTTGGACGGCACGCACTTCGGCTTCGTCGACGCCGACGGAGGCAGACTGACCGTCACCACGGATTCGGTCGTCAACATCGACACGGACAGCATCGCCTGGGCGCCCGACTCCCGGTCAGTTGCCGTCGCGGGGGCAGCTGACGACCGGCGAGCCATCTTCCTCATCGATGCGGTGACTGGTCGAATCCGACGGCTGCCTGTCGACTACCTCTCGTTCGAAGTGTTCTGGCGACCCGCGGTCGATCGGCAGCTCCTCTTCGCCGGACGCTCCGGGTCACGGGCGGGCCTGTTCCTGGTGTCGCTGGCCGACGGGTCTGTCCGGCCGGTCCCGACATCGGGCCACGACCCGAATTTCGTTCGCCCGCTAGGCTGGACGTCCGACGGCACGCGCTTCGCGTACCAGGGGGCTGCCGGATCCCCGGACCGCGCGGTCAGCGTCGACCTCGCGACGGGACGGGAGACGCCACTCGACGTGTATCGGGCCCAGGTGTCGAACGACGGCCGGTGGCTCGGCGGCGCCGCGATGGACACCACGTCATCGGCGATGTGCATCGCTCCGATCGACGGCGGGCCGTGTACTCCAATCGGGCACGTCCCGCAGCTCCCGGACTTCGGGTCGAGCGCAACCCTCCAATGGGCGCCGAACGATCGATGGATCGTGACGCACAACCCGACCACGCGCGTCGCCTGGCTCGTGAGTCGCGACGGGCAGGTCGAGGACGTGTCGATCCGGGCGGACGGCCCGGCGTCCTGGCAGCGGATTGCGCCCTAGCGGAGTGACCCTGAGGCCGCGAGCACGCGCGGCAGCTCGCTCAGGCTCTCGATCGTCGCAGTCGCCTCGGGCGGATTGGACCGGCCGGCCTGGATCCAGCCCCAGGCCCCGCGGCGGATGAAGATCGCGACCATCCCGGCGGCCGCGGCCGGACGAACGTCGTTGTCGAGGCGGTCGCCGACGTAGGCGATCTCGTCGGGCGGGAGCCCCAGCTCCGTCGGCGATCCGGGCGAAGAACGCGGGGTCCGGCTTGGCAAGGCCCCAGCTCGCCGACGAGGCCACGAAGTCCAGCGCCAGGCCCAGCCCCTTGAACACGGCCTCCGCCCGGGTGGGCTGGTTGCCGACGATGCCGACGCGGTAGCCGGCCGCGATCAACGCCCGCAGCGCCGGCACGGCGTCCGGGTAGAGGTCCTCGACGCGCAGGTCGTCGGGGACGCCGGCGTCGGCGCGCTTCGCGAACTCGGCCTTGACGTCGATGCCCGGCACGAACAGCCGCAGCGGGTCGAGATGGTCGCCGCCGCGCTCGATGAGCGCCCCCAGCACCGCCATGAACGTCAGTCGCGGGATGCCGAGCCAGTCGGCCCAGTCGGACCAGATCCGGGTCTCGTCGACGAGCGTCTCGCCGACGTCGAAGACGACCGCCCGAACCGTCACCGCCGCGTCGTCGGGCCGACGACTACGACCTGTCCTGCCACGAGATGCCGCCGAGCGGAGCTCCGGGCAGCTTCTGGGGCTTCAACCCGGTCCGCTTGTCGATCTGCTCCACGCCGCGCAGGTAGAAGCGGTTGAGGAGGACCGTCTCGACGTCGCCGGCCACCGCCTCGTCACCGAGGAACGCCTGGGCGTCGATGACCGCGACGAACATCTCGGTCGCTCGGTCGAGCAGCCGGTCCGGCTCCGCGCCCGGGTGCATCAGCACGGTCCCGATGACGCGGAACGGCGGCGCCTCGAGCGCGACGTCGTACGAGACCTTGTGGACGCGGTGGGCGGCCTTCTCCTCCTCGCTCAGGTCCGGCATCGTGTCGGCACCGGCGAGGACGAGGATGAGGTCGTAGGGGTCGACGCTCCGCAGGCCGGGCGCCGGAGCGAACGGCCCGGACCCGTCGATCGGCGCCCACTGGACGTCGTGGATCTCGATCGCCTCGCGCTTGTTCAACGAGTCGAGGAGGCGGCCGTCGATGCTCATCCGGCCGACGAGCCGCCACTCCTCGGTCAGGCCGTCGAACGCGACTCCGGACCGCGCCGAGACCGACGTCTTCGCGGGTGCCGGCACGCCGTCGGTGGCCGCGCCGCCCTTGGCGGCCTTCGGCGCGTCCGACTTCTTCTTCCGCAGGAAGTTCAGCGGCACCCTGCCCTACTCCTCGGTCTTCCAGCTGCTCTCGCGGATCAGCTCCACGACGCCGGCGTCGGCGAGCGTCGTCGTGTCGCCCAGCTTGTTGCCCTGGGCGATGTCGCGCAGGAGCCGGCGCATGATCTTGCCGGAGCGCGTCTTCGGCAGGTCGGGCGTGAACATCAACGTCTTGGGCTTGGCGATCGGGCTGATCTTCGTCGCCACGTGCTGGCGGAGCTCGTCGCCCAGCGCGGGGGTTGGGTCGTTGCCGAGGCGGAGGATGACGAACGCGTTGATCGCCTCGCCGGTGATCGGATCGGGCGCGCCCACGACCGCCGCCTCGGCGACCGCCGGATGAGACACGAGCGCGCTCTCGATCTCCGTGGTCGAGAGGCGGTGACCGGAGATGTTCATCACGTCGTCGACCCGGCCCAGCAGCCAGAAGTAGCCCTCGCTGTCGCGCTTCGCCCCGTCGCCGGCGAAGTACATCCCGGGGAATCGGCTCCAGTACGTCTGCTTGTAGCGCTCGGGATCGCCGTAGATGCCGCGGAGCATCGACGGCCACGGCCGCTTCAGGACGAGGTAGCCGCCCTGGCCGAGCGGCACGCTCTCGCCCGCGGCGTCGACGACGTCGGCCGCGATGCCGGGGAACGGGAAGGTCGCGGAGCCCGGCTTCGTCGTCGTCACGCCGGGTAGCGGCGTGATGAGGATCATCCCGGTCTCGGTCTGCCACCACGTGTCGACGATCGGGGCCTTGCCGCCGCCGATGTGGTCGTTGTACCAGAGCCACGCCTCGGGGTTGATCGGCTCGCCGACCGACCCGAGGACGCGGAGCGACGACAGGTCGTGCTTCGCCGGATGGGCGTCGCCCTGCTTCATGAACGCCCGGATCGCGGTCGGCGCGCAGTACAGGATCGAGACCTTGTAGTCCTCGATGATCTGCCACCAGCGGTCCCAGGCCGGCGTGTCGGGCGAGCCCTCGTAGAGGATCCCCGTCGTCGCGTTCGCGAGCGGCCCGTAGACGATGTAGCTGTGACCCGTCACCCAGCCGATATCGGCCGCGCACCAGTACACGTCGTCGGGCTTGAGGTCGAAGATCATCTGGTGGGAGTACGACGTGCCGACGAGGTAGCCGGCCGTCGTGTGCATGATCCCCTTGGGCTTCGCGGTCGTGCCCGACGTGTAGAGCAGATAGAGCATGTGCTCCGAGTCGAGCGGCTCGGGCGGGCAGTTCGCGTCCTGGCGCTCGACGATGTCGTGCCACCAGACGTCGCGGCCTTCGGTGATCGCGGTGTCCGCGGCGTCGCCGAGGCGGCGGACGACGAGGACGTGCTCGATCGTCGGTGAGTCCCCGACGGCCTCGTCGACGGCGGGCTTCAGCGGCATCGCCTTGCCCCGTCGATAGCTGCCGTCGGCGGTGATGACGAGCTTCGCCTGGGCGTCGTTGATCCGGCCGCTCAGCGCCTCCGCCGAGAAGCCGGCGAAGACGACGGTGTGAGGCGCCCCGAGCCGGGCGCAGGCGAGCATCGCGATCGGCAGCTCCGGGATCATCGGCATGTAGATCGCGACCCGGTCGCCCTTGCCGATGCCGAGCTCCTTCAGCGCGTTCGCCGCCTTCTGGACCTCGCGGTGGAGGTCCTGGTACGTGATGGTCCGCGTCTCGCCCGGCTCGCCGATCCAGTGGTAGGCGACCTTGCTGCCCAGGCCGTTCTCGACATGGCGGTCGACGCAGTTGTAGGCGATGTTCAGCTCGCCACCGACGAACCACTTCGCGAACGGCAGGTCCCACTCGAGCGTCGTGTCGAACGGCTTCGACCAGGAGATTCGCTCGCGGGCGATCTTCGCCCAGAAGGCCTCGGGGTCGCGCTCCGCCTCGGCGTAGAGGTCGGCGGTCGCGTTGGCCTGGGCGGCGAACGCCGGGTCGGGCGGGAAGCTCTGGCCCTCGCCGTAGAGGGCCTCGATCTCGGGTCGCTGCTCGACGCTCACGGGCGAGAGTCCTCCTCCTGTCTGGCCTGCCATGATACGCGGCCGGGCGGCCGGCTCCGGCGCGGGGCCGGCTCCGCGAGGGTTCGACCGCCAGCAGCACCCATCGGCCAACTTGGCCAGATTCCCACCCAGCGACCGTTAGCGGCGGATGGGCGCCTTGAACCACCTCGGTGGCGCCCCCTTGGTCGAGTGTTAGCGCGTGGCAGCTACTTGCCCGCGTCGTGGCACATAGCGAGGCGGCGCGACCTCGGCTAAGGGTCCTGTGGCGAGAATTTGGCCAAGTAGCAGGACACTGTTGTCGGCGAGTGTGCGCCAGAACACCTGACGAGCCAGCTTGGCAGGGCGGCTTAAGACCCTCTTCAGATCATTGCCGCGAGCATCTCCGCCCAGTGATCGAACGGGAAGAGATGGGCTTCGCCCGGGAACTTGACGAGCGTCACGTCGGGGATGTTGGCAACGAGGTAGTCGGCCGTCATCGGAACCCACGAGTCGTCGGACTCCCCGTACCAGATGTGCACTGGCTGGGTGATCTCCGACACCGAGAAGCTCCACGGCAGAGTCTCGGCGATGTGGTCGGCCGTGTACCCGGCGGGACCCTGCCGCGCCGCCTCGCGGGTCAGGGTCCTCATCGCCTCCATCGTCGCCGGGTCGGCGAGCACCCGGTCGTCCGCGTCGCCCCAGCTCCGGGCGAACAGCCTCTCCCACCCGTCACCTGCGAACCACGCGCCGCGCTCCTCGATCGCGGCCACGCCTGCTGCGTAGTCCCGCCGCAGGAGCCGGAACGCGGCGCGGCCGCCTTCCGGAATGCTCGCCTCGAGCATGCCCGGGACGGGGTCGATCGGTCCCGCCGCGGCCGCGAGACCGATCCCGGTGATCCGATCGGGGAGTCGGAAGCCCAGCGCGAGGGCATACGGACCACCCCCGGACCAGCCGATCACCGGGCAGGGCGGCAGCGCCAGTCGTTCGGCGAACTCGATGAAGTCGTCGACCCAGCCGACAACGGTGCGACCGGCCTGAGGGTCGGACAGCCCGTAGCCCGGGCGGTCGATCGTGAGGAGGCGGACACCCGCTGCCTCGGTCGCGTCCTCGTCGAGGCAGATCAGGCGCGAAGCCGGGGTGCCATGCAGGAGAACGACCGGTCGGCCGGCGAGGTCACCCCACTCCGCGTAGGCAAGCCGGCGGCCGTCCCGCAGGCGGATCGTGCGATCGGCTCTCGGTGTCGCGGTGGCCCTGGCCATGGGTTCCTCGGACTGGTCCAGACCTGGCGTTGCGCGGGGAATGCGCGGACCGTGGTCACATCGTGGTCGCTACGTCAAGCAGTCATGAGATGACATCCCGTCGGACGAGATCTCGCCCGGATCAGTCAGCGGACCCTCACTCACCGGCGACCAACTCCTCCTCGGTCGGGCCGGCGGCGCGGGGCGCCGGCGCCGTCCGGGTCAGGGAGCGCGACGCGTGGGCCCGGGATCTCGATTCCGTTCTCGGCGAACGCCGTCAGCAGCTTCCTCCGGAACTCGCCCGACGCCTCCCACTGGTCGGAGGCGCGAACCGTGCCCAGGATCTTCAGCGTGATGCCGACGGTCGGGTCGATCGACTCGACGCGGTCGACGCGCGGCGGCTGGAGGATCCGGCGCTTCCACTTCGGGTCGTCGGCCATGCCCTGGCCGACCGCGTTCACGACGTCGATCGCCTTGTCGACGTCGGTCCCGAACAGCACGACGACGTTCTGGTTGATCCGGGCCCACGTCCGGGTCCGGTTCGAGGCGACCTTGATCTCGCCGTTCGGGACCGTGTGGACGACGCCGTCGAGGTCGCGCAGCGTGGTCCGCCGCAGGCTGAAGTCCTCGACCGTGCCGGTGACGCCGGCGACCGACACCACGTCGCCCCGGCTGAACTGGTTCTCGATGAGGATCAGGCAGCCGTTGAGGTAGTCGCGGACGAGGCTCTGCGCGCCGAAGCCGACCGCGATCCCGACGACGCCGAGGCCGGCGACCGCGGGCCCGATGTCGATCCCGACCGTCGTGAGGATCATCAGGCCGGCGATGACGATCACGAAGAAGCGGATGACGGCGCCGCCGAGCCGGTCCAGCGTGTCGAGCCGCTTCGTGACCTCGATCGCCGACAGCTCCTGGGCCGTGCCCTCGGTCGCCTCCCGGTCCAGCAGCGCCTTGAGGATCCCGTGGAGGCTCAGCCGCGCGACACGGAGCACGACGAAGGCGACGATGACGACGATCAGGATCTGGAGGCCCGCGGTCCGGAGGGTCTCGACGATGTCGCTCAGCGGCGGCTTGCTGAAGTCCATCGACCTAGCCTAGCGTCAGGCGGAGTCAGGACGCGGCGGCGACTCCGGTCGGGAGCGGGGTCACCGGGGCCGCCGCGCCGTTCGTGACGCTCTTGCCCTGGGCCGGGCCGGGGCCGCCGAGGCGGACCGAGATCGCGGCCGCGGCCTCGCGGGCCTGGACCGCCAGCTCCGGGATGCGCCGCGGCGTGAGCCGGAACGCCGGGCCCCAGATGTCGACCGCCGCGACGACGTTGCCACGGGCGTCGTGGACCGGTGCCGAGACCGCGTTGAGCCCCAGCTCGTACTCGCCGATCGCGGTCGCGTAGCCGCGTCGCCGGATCCGTGCCAGCTCCTCGAGGAGTGGCTCGAGCTCCGTGATCGTCCGCTCCGTGTGGGAGACCAACCCGCGCCGGACGATCCGCAGCACCTCCCGCTCGGCGAGGGCGGCGAGCAGGACCTTCCCGGAGGCGACGCAGTGGAGCGGTGTCGCCCGGCCGGTCCAGTCGCCGACCGCGATGAGGTTGGGGCCGTCGGCCTGGGCGACGGTCAGCAGCGAGTCGCCGTCGAGCACGCCCAGGCCGGTCGTCTCGTGGGTCAGCCGGGCGAGCCGCTCCAGCTCCGGCATCGAGATGCCGCGCAGGTCCAGGGTCCGCTCGGCCCGCTCGGCGAGCCGGATGACGACCAGGCCTAGCCGGTACTTGCCGGTCTCCTCGTCCTGTTCGACGAGGCCGCGCTTCTGGAGCGTGGCGAGCAGCCGGGACGCCGTCGACTTGTGGAGCCCGAGCCGTCGGGCAAGCTCCGTGACCCCGGCCTCGCCCTGGGCGTCACCGAGCGCCAGCAGCAGGGCGGCCGCTCGATCGACCGACCTGACCGCGTTCCCGTCGAGCACCATCTCCCTGCCCCTCTCCCCCGGCGCCTAACCAGCCGCCGACGATGACTCGGCGCCGAAGCTCGGTGCGCCCGGCCTGCCGTGGGCCCGGTCCTCGAGTGCGGCGTCGAGCGAGTCGCTGAAGATCGACACGATCCGGTCTGCGTAGTCGCCGTTCGTGTGCGCCTCGCACAGGAACCACGGCTCGCGCGAGTCGGGCTCGGGCATCGCGCCACGGACGGCCATGTTGATCGCGATCGCATCGTAGAGGTCGTGATCGGACGTGGCCCAGTCGCGGTACTCGGTCGGGGCCGTCTCGGCGAAGTAGATGCCGAACATCGACGGGTGGCCGGTGAACGTGTGCGGCAGGCTCTTCTCGTTGAGGACCTCCGCGAGGCCGCCCTGGATCCGCCGGCCGAGCGCGTGGATCTTCTCGAGCGCGTCGGTGTCCTTGATGATCGACAGCGTCTTCACCGCGGCCGCGGCCGCGACCCGGTTGCCGGCGTACGTGCCGCCGTGGCTGACGTGGTCGGGCAGGACGCTCATCACCTCGTCGGTCCCGCCGAACGCCGCCGCCGGGTAGCCGTTGCCCATCGCCTTTGCGTACGTGGCGAGATCCGGGGTCACCCCGAAGAACTCGGCGGCGCCACCGCGGGCGAACCGGAAGCCGGTCTTCACCTCGTCGAAGATCAGCAGCGCCCCGAACTCCTTCGTCAGCGCCCGGATCGCCTCGTGGAAGCCCGGCTGGGGCATGATCGCCTGGGCGTTGCCGAGGACCGGCTCGATGATGACCCCGGCGATGTCGTCGCCGTCGCGCTCGAAGATCCGGCGGAGCACGTCCATCGCGTTGTAGCGGGCCGGGATCATCGTCCGGCTGACCGCCTCGGGGATGCCCCGGCCCCAGGCCAGGGCGACCGGGTTCTCCTGGTCACCCAGCTCCGACATGTCGTTCGGGGTAACGCTGATCAGGGCGTAGTCGTGGACGCCGTGGTACTGGCCCTCGAACTTCACGATCTTGCTGCGGCCCGTGTAAGCCCGGGCGATGCGCATCGCGTGCATCGTCGCCTCGGTGCCGGACACGGTCATCCGGGCCTTCTGGACCCAGCCCGTCAGCTCCTTGATGAGCTCGACCGTGCGGACCTCGTCCTCGCTCGTCAGCGAGAAGCTGACGCCCTTGCGCATCCGCTCGTTGACGTAGTCGTCGACGCGGTCGTCGCCGTGGCCGAGGATCACCGGGCCGTAGCCCATGCGGAGGTCGATGAACTCGTTGCCGTCGATGTCCCAGATCGAGCCGCCCTTGCCCCGATCGACGTAGACGGTGCTCTCGCCCCATGCCCGGAAGTTCGAGTTCGTGCCGCCCGGGAGGCTCTCGAGCGCGCGCTTGTAGAGCGCCAGCTGGCGCTCCCGGCGAAGGGCGGTCGCGGTGCTGGGCGCGGCCGGTTCGGTCGTCATGATCACTCCATCGCTGCGGCGGCCGGTGCGCGGGGCGCGACGGCCGTTGCGGGGGGCGGAACGCTCGGGATCTCATGGTGGCATATGGCCGATCGCGGCGTCAACGCGGATATCGTCGCGGCCGTGGCAAAAACGTGCGAAATCCGCAGGGCTGGAGTGGTGTTCGCGCGGGATGCGTTGCACCGGCGCGCGATAGGATGCCGGGCGTGACGCTTCCCTCCCCGACCGACGCGGTCAGCTACTGGCTCGCGGCGTCGCCGGCGGGGCCGGAGCATCCGCCACTCAGCGGTGACGGCGCCACGGACGTCGTCGTCGTGGGCGCCGGGTTCACCGGCCTGTGGACCGCGATCGCCCTGACCGACACGGACCCCTCGCTCAGGGTCACGGTCCTCGAGGCCGAGACGACCGGCTACGGGGCGAGCGGCCGGAACGGCGGCTTCTGCCAGTCGTCGCTGACCCATGGCCTGGCGAACGGCATGCGCCACTTCCCCGACGAGCTGGCGATCCTCGACGCGGAGGGCCTCGCGAACCTCGCCGCAATCGAGGCGTTCGTCCGCGACAACGATATCGACTGCGACTTCGAGCGGACCGGCGACCTGAGCGTCGCGGACCAGCCGTACCAGGTCGACGAGCTCAAGGCGTGGGTCGACGAGGCGGCCGAGTGGGGCGAGGAGCTCGTGTTCCTCGACCGGGCCGCCGTCCGCGAGGAGGTCCACTCGCCGCTCTGGCAGGCGGGCCTCTTCCGGCCGCCGGCGCAGGGTCGCGACGCGCTCGTCGACCCGGCGAAGCTCGTCCGCGGTCTCGCCCGGGTCGCCGCGGAGCGGGGCGTCGCGATCCACGAGCGTTCGCGGGTCGAGTCGGTCGAGCGGCGAGCCGGTGGCGTCATCGTCCGGACCGCGTCCGGGGCGAGCCTGCGCGCCGACCACGTCGTCGTCGCGACGTCGGCGTACTCGGGCTGGCTGCGGCGCCTCAGCTCGCAGTTCGTGCCGGTCTACGACTACGCGATCGTCTCCGAGCCGCTGACGCCCGATCAGCGGGCGGCGATCGGCTGGCGGCGGCGCCAGGGCATGTCCGATTCGAACAACCAGTTCCACTACTTCCGGTTGACCGCCGACGACCGGATCCTGTGGGGCGGCTATGACGCGGTCTACTACACGGGCAACGGCGTCGGGCCGGAATACGACCGGCGGCCGGCGACGACCGACAAGCTGGAGCGGCAGTTCCGGGCCGCGTTCCCCCAGTTGGGGCCGCTCGCGTTCCCGTACCGCTGGGGCGGTGCGATCGACACGACGACGCGGTTCACGGTCACGTTCGGGCAGGCGCTCGGCGGCCGGCTGACGTACTCGCTGGGCTACACCGGCCTTGGCGTCGGCGCGAGCCGCTGGGCGGCTGGGGTCGTCCGCGACTTCATCCTCCGCCCAGACTCCGATCTCCTGAAGCTGCGGTTCGTCCGGACGCCACCGATCCCGTTCCCGCCAGAGCCGCTCCGCTCGCTCGCGGTCAACACCGTCCGCTGGGAGCTCGACCGGGCCGACCGGAACGAGGGCCGCCGAGGCCTCGTGCTGCGAACGCTGGACGCGCTGGGGATCGGCTTCGACTCGTAGCCTCAATCCAGGCGCCCGACTGAGCGTGCGTCAGCGCAAGGCGCCCACGAGCACGGGAGCGCGCGAACCCCGCAGGTGCGTAAGCGAGCGCGCGCAGCGGGCAACGCCGCGATGGCGTGCGATCAGTCGGCGTCAGGCCGGGGTCCCGATGCGCTCCCACGGGCCCCAGATCGCGAACGACGATTCCGCGCGACGCCTGAATGTTCACGAACAGCGTGCCGCCGTCCGGGCTGAACGTCGCCCCGGCGAACTCGTCCTCGAAGCGCGGCGCACCGGTGTTGCTCACGACGCGGTTGAGCGCGATGTCAAAGATCTGGCCGCCGCGCGTCAGCCCCCGGACGTAGTTGTCCTGGGTGTTGTCCTCGCAAATGACGAGCGTTCCACGGTGGCTCGTCGTGATGTTGTCCGGGAGGTCGAGGGTCGAGCGACCGGGCGACTCGTAGAGGAGCTGCAACCGCTCGCCATTCGTGTCGTACGCCCAGACCTGGCCCGAGCCGTTGCCCCAGCCGGCCGGCTCGTTGTCGGTTTCCTCGGCCGGCCCGCCGCCTTGCGTCGACGTGAAGTACACGGTGCCGCCGTCGTAGATCGCGTCCTTCGAGGCGGGAGAACTTCGCGGCACCCTGGGCAAAGCCCTGCCGCGCGACGTACGAGATCGCCGTCAAGGTTCGTCGTCGGAGCGGGTCTGGCCTGGCGTGTACGGGAACGACGGGGCCGGGTCGTCGATATCGACCCACTCGACGTCGTACGTGGCGCGTCGCCGTTGGTGTGCGCCGAGGTTGGCGTTCGGCTGGCCCTTGACGGCGAGCATCTGGAGGCGACCGTCGTTGTCCAGCCGGCCGGCCGCGACGGGATCGGTCGCCGGAATGTAGCGGAAGAACCCGGACGGGATCTGGAAGTCGTCCTCGGTCTCGTACAGGATTCCGTGTCTCGGGGTCGAGGACCGCGGCTTCGTGGGCGAATCGGCCAGCACGGGTAACCGGCTGCGCGTCGGAAACGCCGTCGATCGGCACGTCGAAGATGAAGCCGTGCGGCTGCTGGAGCGGGACGTTCGAGACCCCCGTGAAATCGGGGCCGACGTCGGGGCCGTTGACCGTCTCCTCGCAGGCCATCCATGAGCCCCACGGCATGTGGCCGCCGGCGCAGGACATCACGAGTCCGTTCAGGCTCGTGTAGCTGTTGACGACCTCGCCTCGAGGCGTGACCTCGATGGTCGTCGTCCCGGCCTGGCCCATCGGGTCGTACGCGTTCGCCGGGTCGCCGAACGGAGCGCCGGGGTTGTTCAGCTCGTGGTTCCGAACGAGGATCACGTTGCCGTTCGGGCCGGGGAAGGCGCCCATGCCGTCGTGCCGGCCGGGCAGCGTCGTGCCGTCGTCGAGGAGCACCGTGTCCTCGGTGTCGTGAAAGGAACGGTAGCTGAAGCCCTCCGGGAGCCAGAGCCGGACGGCGCCGTCGCGCTCGTCGGGGATCGGCCGGAGGTGCCGGAATGACGGTTTCGAGCTCGCCGCCAGCGCCGGACCGCCCAGCGCGACGGCGCCAGCCGTCCCGACGGCGCCCTGCAGGAATGTCCGACGATTGATCCGGATCATGGCGCCCGACTCCTCCTCCCCTCGGTCACCGGGCCGGCGATTCTACGCCCGAGCCGGCGCTAGGCGGGCGTCGCGACCCAGTTCGGCAGCTCGCGCGCCAGCGTCGCGAGCGGCAGCGACCCGTGGCCCAGGACCTGGTCGTGGAACTCGCGCAGGTCGAACCGGTCGCCGTCGCGGGCACTGATCTCCCGGCGCAGCCGCTCGATCTCGCGGCAGCCCATCATGTAGGCGAGGGCCTGGCCCGGCCAGCCGATGTAGCGGTCGGTCTCGATCGCCGCGTCGGTGTCCGAGAGACCCGCGTCGAGCAGGAAGTCGATCGAGCGCTGGCGATCCCAGCGGAGCGCGTGGATCCCGGTGTCGACGACGAGCCGGGCCGCCCGCCACGCGACCGCGTCGAGCATCCCGAACCGCTCGCCGTCGTTGCGGAACAGGCCCATCTCGTCGGCGAGCTTCTCGCTGTACAGGCCCCAGCCCTCGACGTACGCCGACCCGACGATCCGAGCGCCGAGGCGCCGGAACGTGTTCAGGTGCGGGTTCTCCATCTCGAGCGCGATCTGGAAGTGGTGGCCGGGCACCGCCTCGTGGTAGGTCGTCGAGGCGAGCTTCGTGTACTTCCGGCTCGGCAGGTCGTAGCCGTTCGCGTAGTAGATCCCGGGCCGCGAGCCGTCCGTCGAGGGCGGGAAGTAGTAGGCGAACGGCGCGTCGCGCTCCTTGAACTCCTCGACCGGCATCACGTCGCAGCCGGCCTTCGGCAGCGTCCCGAAGAAGCGCGGCGCGACCGCCATCGCCCGCTCGATGTCCTCGCGCGCCCGGGCGATCAGCTCGTCCTTCGAGTTCGGGATGTTCGCGGGGTCTGCGGCGAGCGCCGCGCGATACGCCTTCGTGTCGTCGCCGAAGCCCGCCGCCCGGGCGATCTCGCGCCGGCCGATCTCGACCGCCGCCAGCTCCTCCATGCCGATGTCGTGGATCGCCTGCGGCGGCAGGTCGAGCGTCGTCCAGGCTCGGATCCGGGTCTGGTAGAGCGCGTCGCCGCCGGGCGCCGACCAGAGCCCGGGCTCGGTCCGGGTCGCGGCGAGGTAGTCGTCGCGGAGCGCGTCGAGGAACCTCGCGTCGGCCGGGTAGACGACGTCACGGACGACGTCGCGGACCTTCTCGCGGTCGGCGTCCGAGGCCACCTGGGCCATCGACGGCACGATCGCCTCGCCGATCGGGATCGCGAGCAGCCGCTCGAGCTGCTGGACGGTCCGCTCGGCGACGATCCGGGGCGACGTCAGGCCGCTCTCGATGCCCTCGCGCAGGATCCCGATGTTCGCGTCCATGAACGCCGGGTAGGCCTCGAGGCGGGCGATGAACTTCTCGAGGCGCTCGGGCGTGTCGGCCTTCTGGAACTGGCAGATCTGGGGCAGGAGCGTCTGCGGCCCGCCGATCTGGTCGACGACGGCGAGGCGGTGCGTGCCCTGGTCGTCCTCCTCGACCGCGAGATCGGCGATGACGATCAGCATGTCGCGGGTGATCCGGTCCTCGATCGAGAGGCCGTCGGCCGGGATCGCCTCGGCGTCGCGCTTCGTGCGCTCGGCGAGCTCGCGGGTCTTCGCCCGGCCGGCCGGGCTGGGGTCCTCGAGGCGGTCGGCGTAGCGCTCGTCGCCGTAGACGCTGGCGGTGGTCGGATTGAGGGCCAGGATCTCCTCCCAGAAGCGGTCGGAGAGCGCGCCGACGGGAGAGGTCGAGGGGTCGGTGGACGACACGGGAATCCTCCGGGTGGGCCGAGGGTCGGGACGTTGCGGTCAGGGTACCGCGGGCGGGCGGCGGCGGCCTCGCGCGCCGCGGCCGGTCAGTCCTCGAACAGCGGCATCTGCTCGCCGGAGCGCTCGACGAGCGGGTCGAGCCCGAGGAACGGCTCCAGGTCGCCCAGCCCCGTGTCCTCGCGGTCGAGGAACGCCCGGGCGTGGTTCCACTTCAGGATGTGCCAGTTGTCGCGGTCCATCGCCTCGCGGACGAGCGGCGACCGCTCGATCTTGTGGCGGACGAGCTCGGTCCGCTCCGGGGCGACGACGAGGAACCGGACGATCGACTCCTCCTGCGGGATCCGGGAACCGCGCTTCAGCAGCGGCTCGCCGAGCATCGCCGTCCACTCGACCTCGAACAGGAACGCGGCGCGGCCGCGGACGTACCAGACGCAGTCGACCTCGGCGAGGTCGTCGACGGCCCGGCTGACGTGGGCGAGGTACGCCCGCTGCTCGCGCTCGTCGAGCCAGTCGCCGAGGCGCCTGGAGCCCAGCTTGCGGGCCTGCTCGCGGCGCCCGATCCAGACGCTCATCCCCAGGCGGTGCCCGCCGTCGGCGAGGTGGGCGATCATCTCGGCGTGCTGCTGGGCCCGGCCCAGCAGGTCGTCGCCGGTCACGATGCGGTCGGCGGTGCTGGCCCGGCTGCGGTAGCTCTGGAGGCAGGCCCGGACGAGGGCCTCGTCGGGCAGGTCGTGGCCGGTGAAGAGGGCGGCGACCCGCTCGAAGAACGACGACTCCGCGAGCGGGCCGGCGGTCGACAGGAGGCTGTACACCGCCCACTCGACGCGGTCGGCGAGCGGCGCGGCGGCCGCGGCGATGTCCTCGCGGTCGGCGAGCCACCAGCGGCCGGGCTCGATCTCGCGGAGACGGCGATGGTCGGTCCGGGAGAGCTCCCCGCGGATGAGGTCGAGGAGGCGGTCGACCTTGTCGGAGGCCGCGGGCTGGGCTGAAGTGCTGCGGGTGGTCGGGGCCGACGGCGCGGGGGCGGCCGGGGCCGGGTCTCGGGCGGGCTGCCCGGCGGGCTGCCCGGTCGGCGAAGGCGGATCCGTGTGGCGGCGGGACGGGCGGCCGGGCTCCGGCGCATCGAGGCCGGGGCCCATCGCGATCCCGCCCGGAGCATCGCCGTCGTCGGCCGCGTCGCCGTCCCCGGCGTCGGCCGCGAGCAGGCGCCGGAGCTGTCCAGCGCGGTCGAGCCCGACGAGGATTTCGCCGAGGACCCGCTCGTAGCGGGCCGGCTCGCCGCGGGCCTTGATCGTCTCGACCGCGACGTCGGCGACGGTTCGCGCGGCGTCGGCCTGGGAGAACGGCCGGCGGTCGAAGCGCTCCGGGGCGACGAACAGGCCGGGGCCGGGGACCATGTCCGGATCGCCGGCGCCGCCGGCCAGTGCGTCGAGCGGCTGGTTCCCTCGCGTTCGCGGGCCGGGCGGCGCGACCGCGCCCGGCGGGATCAGCTCGATCGTCCCGGTGAGCTCCTCGTCGCCGTCCTCGAGGCGGGCCCGGACGAGGCGGAAGCCGGCCTGGACGCCGCCGAGCGCCGCCGCGACGAGCCCCTCGGCGCCACCCGAGTCGACGAGGAAGACGACCCGGCCGTCGCGGGCGATCGCCGGCTCGACGGTGGCCAGCGACCGACCCAGCGCGGTGGCCTGCCAGCCCCATGGCGCGCGGATCGCGCCTCCGGAGAGCGCCTCGATCGGGAGGATCGACGCCGCGTCCCGGCCGAGCACCCATGCCGTCGCCCAGTAGGCGAGCGACAGCCGCTCCTGGTTGGGCCGGACCGGGGGCTGGCCGAGCACGAGCCGGACGCGGCCGCGGGCGACGCCGCTCCCCAGGCCGGAGCTTGACGCGGACGCCGCTCCGCCGCTGGCTCCGCGATCGGCGGCGCCCACGCCGAGGAGCCGCGCCGCGGACGGCCCGGCCACGCCGAGCACCGCGGTCGCGGTCCCGTCGGCCAGGCTCCGGAGATCCTCGCCGAGCCGGGCCTGGACCGAGCCGTAGGGCCCGCCCTCGAGCCGCTGGATGAAGCCCCGGACGAGGCGCATCCCGTCCTCGAACGCGAGCCACGGGTTGCGCTCGCGCCAGCCGCCCGAGCCCGGCGGCCGGACCCGGCCGCCCTGGATCCGGAGCGTCGCGATCCGGCCCGGGAAGCCGTTCAGGCGGCTCGCCGGGAGCAGCGCGTGGAGCAGCGCGAGCCGCAGGGCCGCCTCGATCGGGGCGGCGCGGAGGTCGCCCTCGATCCGCTCGAGGATCGCCTCGAGGCCGATCAGCTGGCGTGGCGTGTGCAGCTCGAGCAGCGTGTCGACGAGCGCCTCGGCGCCTTCGACGACCGGGAACCGGTCCCACAGGCGGCCGCGCGCGATGTCCGCGCCCTCGGGCGTTGTCCGGGCGCGCTCGAGGTCGTCGTCGTCGAGCGGCGCCGTCCGCTGCTCGGAGCCGCCGCGCTGGCCTCGACAGACCGGGCAGCGGTAGTGCTTCCGGGACGGCGCCTGGCGGGTATCGGCGGCGCGGGCGTGGTCGCCGTCGCCGTCGCGGTCCGCGTCCGCGTCGACGTCTGCCGAGCCGGGCCAGATGAACTCGTCGGCGACGAGCATCCGCTCGCACGTCGCGCAGCGGGTCGCGAACAGATCCCCGACCGCGACCTTCAGGCTCGACTGGCGGCGCGGCGAGGCGCTCATCGCCTGGAACGCCGCGTCGAGGTGGCGCAGGTCCGGCGGTCGCAGGACGAGCTCGGCGAGGAGGCGGGACAGCGGGCTCGACTCGACGCTGACGGCGCGGCGCTGGCGGTCGATCGCGGCGTGGGCGATCCAGCCGCCGCGACCGGCGAGGTCGAGCACGATGTCGCCCGGTCCCGAGTGGGCCTCGAGGCGCGCGGCGACGAGCGCGGGTGGCGGCGCCGGGGCGAGGCGGTCGAAGAACGGCAGGGAGAATCCCGGCTCGGCCCGGACCAAGGACGCGCGACCAGCCATCGGGACAGCGTACCCTGCGCTGTCATGGACACACGGATTGCGATCGACGAGCGACTCGTCGAGTGGACGCCCGGCCCCTCGATCGAGCCGGCGCCGGAGGTGGCCCCCGCCCGGGCCGCGGTCGAGGACGCCGCGCGCCGGCTGCTGAGGGTGCCGGACGACCGGCTCGAGGCCGCCTGGCCGTGGCCCGGCTCGACGTCGGAGGTTGACGTCCGCTACGGCTACTACCGGCTCTTCGAGCTGCTCGAGGAGGCGCAGGCCGGGGTCGTCGCCTCGCTCGTGCCATCGCGCGTCGTACCCGCGCCGGGCGGGCAGCGCGGCGCCGCGGCAACAGTCGCCCGCTGGTCGCTCCACGGTCTGCTTCTGCCGCTCACCGACGAGGACCTCGACCGCGATCCGGGCAACCGGGAATGGACGATCCGCCAGACGCTGGGCCACATGCTCCAGTCGCAACAGTTCTACGGCTCGTTCACCGCCTGGTGGCTGACCCAGGCGCCGACACCCGCGGCCGTGCCGCCGGTCGCGCTCACCTATGAGGTCCCGACGGAGGCTGATCAGTCGGCTGGGTCGCTCATGGACATCCGGGGCCGGCTCGACGCGCTCCTCGACCTCGCGATGGCCCGGCTGGGCGCGCTCGACGAGACGCAGATCGCCGTCCCGGCCCGCTGGTCCGGGGGCGAGGTCACGGTCGGGTTCCGGATCGGGCGGTGGGCCTCGCACATCCGGGAGCACACGATCCAGATCGACAAGACGCTCGTGATGCTCGACCGGCCGACGACCGAGGTCGAGCGGCTCGTCCGGATGATCGTCGAGTCGTACGGGCGGCTCGAGGAGACGCTGTTCGGGCTCGACGCCGCAGATGCGCGGCCCGCGGGACCCGTCCTGGCGACCGCGACCGCCGACATCGAAGCGCTCGTGCCCGGGATCCTCGACGCGGCGGAGGCGAACATCCGACCGGCCGAGGGATGACCGACCGGGACGCCTGCGCTGGCGCCGCTCGACGGGCTGATCGGCACCTGGGACACCGCTGCGACGCACCCGGCGTTCGACATGGTCGTGCCGGGCTGGACCTCGTTCGAGTGGCTGGACGGCGGTCACTTCGTCGTGATCCGGTCGCACAACGAGCACGAGCTCTTCCCGGACGCGATCTGGGTCATCGGCCGCCCGAGGCCGGCGAGGGCCTGGTCGGCGAGTACTTCGACTCGCGTCGGCGTGCGGCGACGTACGCGAGCCGGGACGCGGTCCGAGCGTGGCGTCTTCCTCAGGAGGGCACTACGGCCCCGCTGAGGAAGCTCGACGCCCGCGATCCGGACGAGCGGTCGCGGGCGGCCGACTAGGGAAGTCGCGCCGCGGGCGCGTGCGACGAGACGCGACTGCGTTCGTCGCGGCCGGGCGAGGCTGGGAAGGCGCCGGCGAGCACCGGAAGCGAGCGCACCTCCAAGTGCGTGAGCGCGGAGCGCAGCCGGCAACGCCCCCAGCGTCGTCCAGCCGCGACAGCCGCCGAGCTAGGCCTCGTCCAGCTCGTCGGGCTCCTCGACGAAGGCCTCGTCGGTCGTCGACTCCGGCGGCAGGACGCGGTCGAGATCCTCGATCTCCTCGTCCTCCTCGTCGTCCTCGAGGTCCTCCTCCAGGTCCATCTCCTCGCGGACGAGCGTGCCCTTCGTGTACGGCCGCAGGTCGGTCGACTTGGCCGCCGTCGGGAACGACACCTTGCCGTAGTTGCGGGGGTCCTGGTAGATCTCGCGGATGATGATCCGGACGTCCTTGTCGCCCAGCGACGTGACGCCGGCCGCGTACTTGTTGCCGTCGGCGATGAGCTTCAGGAGGCGGGCCGCGACGCGCGGCTCCACGACGCCGATCCGCATGCCGTTGGAGGTCGCGATCAGGAGGTTGCCCTCCGGCGTCAGCTCGACGGCGTCGCCGGGGTTGACCTGGGCGAGCTTGCGCGGGTTCGGCAGGTCGGTCAGATACGCGAAGCCGGTCTTGCCGGTCTCCTCGACGAAGATCGAGACCGGCGCCTTCGAGCCCTCCTGGGCCGGCACGGTCTTGTCGCCGGCGTCGACGAGCAGGACCCGCAGCCGGTCGATGTTGCGCTCGGCGATCCGGTTCGTCGGGTCGAGCGCGAGCGCCGTCTGGTAGTGCTCCCGGGCCGCGCCCAGCTCGCCCTGCTCCCAGTAGGCCTTCGCGAGGCGGTTCTCGGCCTCGACGTCCGGCCCCAGCTCGAGCAGCTTCTGGTTCGTCTCCGCCGCCTCGGACCACTGGGCGGCCGTCGCCTGGGCGATCGCCTGGTCGGCCAGCTGCCGCTTCATGCGGGTCTGGTTGACGGCGCTGTTCGGCTGCGATTCGACTTCGGGGAAGGTCACGGGAAGAGACGTCCTTTCGGAAAGGGTGAGGCCGCGTCGGGCGGCTCCGCTTTCTAGCACCGGCGCTCTCGTTCGTCAAACCACGCCACGCGGCCACGCGGCGGCGAGGTAGGACATTCGACGTACGGCCATGCGACCGATGTCGGCTCCCGGCGGGCGAGCCGGTGCCTATCGTCCGCGCAATGACCGATGGGGTGCTGGGCCGCGGGGTGGAACTCGAGGCGGCAGGCACGGTGTTCGACCATCTCGACGGCGGTCCGACGGCCCTGATCATCGAGGGGCCGGAGGGGATCGGCAAGACCGCGTTCTGGCACGCCTCGATCGCGATCGCCCTCGACCGCGGCGCCCGTCTGCTTACGACCCGAGCCGCAGAGGCCGAGGCCCGTCTCGCGTTCAGCGGCCTCGCCGACCTCCTGGGCGACCTCGACGACGCGATCGCCGACCTGCCGGCGCCCCAGCGCCGCGCCCTCGATCTCGCGCTCCTGCGGGCCGAGCCCGACGACACTGCCGTCGACCCGCGGGCCGTCGCCGCGGGGACGACCGCGATCCTCCGCCGGCTCGCCGCCGAGCGGCCGCTCATCGTCGCGATCGACGACGCCCAGTGGCTCGACAGCACGACCGCCGACGCGTTGATGTTCGCCGCCCGACGGCTGGGCGACGCCCAGGTCGGCTTCGTGGCGACCGTCCGGACGCCCGTCCGCAGCCCGGCCGCCCTGCTGGGCCTCGGCGAGGCCCTGCCGAATGTCCGGATCCGGCGGGTCGTGCTCGGTCCGCTCACGGTCGGCAGCCTCTACCACCTGTTCCTCGCCCGGCTCGGCCGGGAGCTGCCGCGGGCGACGATCGAGCGGATCGCCGAGGTCTCCGGCGGCAACCCGTTCCACGCCCTCGAGATCGCGCGACGGGTCATCGAGGGCGGCCCGCCCGACGCCTCGGTGCCGCTGCCGGTGCCGGAGTCGATCATCGAGGCGGCCCGCGATCGCGTCCGACGGCTGCCACCGGCAACCCGCACCGCGCTGCTCCGTGTCGCGGCCCTCAACCGTCCGACGACCGCGCTCGTCCCGCCCGCGGACCTCGCCCCGGCCGAGGCCGACGGCCTGGTCCAGATCGGCTTCGACGGCCGGATCGCGTTCAGCCACCCGCTGTTCGGGGCGGCGGTCTACTGCGACGCGACGGCGTGCGACCGGCGCGTCGTCCACGCGTCGCTCGCCGTGGTCGTCACGGATCCCGAGGAGCGGGCCCGCCACGAGGCGCTCGCCTCGACCGGCCCCGACGCCGCCGTCGCGGCCCGACTCGCCGACGCAGGCCGTCGCGCCCGTGGACGCGGTGCCAGCGCCGCCGCGGCGGAGCTCGCGGAGCTGGCCGTCCGCCTCACGCCGCTCGACGCCGCGGACGACCGGCTGCGCCGGGAGATCGAGCACGCCGATCACCTGCACGCGGCCGGCCAGACGCTCCGTGCCCAGGCCGTCCTCGAGGACGCCGTCAGGTGGGCGCAGCCCGGTGACCAGCGGGAGGAGGCCCGCCTCCAGCTCGGCCTGATCTGCCGCCAGACCGACCACGCCCGGTCGGTCGCCCACTGCGAGGAGGCGCTCGCGAACGCGACGACCCTGGACCTGCGAGCCCGCGCCGAGGCGACCCTCGGGCTGCTGCACGAGGCGACCGACGTCGAGCGGGCCGCGAAGCACTCCTCGGCGGCGGCGGCCCTCTTCGAGGAGCTGGGCGACGAGTGGTCGTGGGCCGACACGACGACCGGCCTCTGCTGGCACCGGCTGCAGCTGGGTCACGGCGCCGACAACGCGACATTCCAGCGGGCGCTCGCGATCCTGGCCGGCCAGCGGCGCGGCGGCGCGCGATGGAGCGTCGTCCCGATGGTCTGGGCCCTCGCCCACGACGATCTCGACCGCGCCCGTGCGGCTTTTTCGATAGGCCTCGAGTGGACCCGCCAGCAGGGCAGCGAGGGCGACCTTGGCCTCCTCAAGGGCGTGATCGCCCAGATCGACGCGTGGCGCGGCGACTACGTGGCCGCGGACGCCGGCGCCGACGAGGCCGTCGAGCTCGCCCGCCTCGGCGGATCGCCGATGACGCTCGCCGACGCGCTCCGCGTCCGGGCGAGCATCGATGGCTACCGGGGCCGGTTCGAGCGGGCGCGCGAGACGCTGGGGCCGGCCTGGGCCGAGCTGGGGCGGCCCGACGAGGGCCGCTTCACACAGGCGACCGAGTCGATCCTGGGCCACATCGCCCATGCGACCGGCGACGCCGAGGCGGCCGATTGGCATTTCACCGCGGCGACCGCGGCGCTCGAGGCAGCCGGCATCCGCGAGATGGTCGGCTACCGATTCCTCGGCGACCACGTCGAGGCCGTCCTGGCGCTCGGCGACATCGACCGGGCCGAGGCGATCGTCGGGACGATGGACCGCCAGGCCGCGGCGTTCCCGCGACCGTGGACGATGGCGGTTCGGCCCCGCGCACGGGCGCTCGTCCTCGCGGCGCGCGGCGACCTCGACGCCGCGATCGACGCATTCGACGAGGCGGAGAGCCAGCACGAGCGCCTCGACGCCCCCTACGAGCTGGGCCGGACGCTGCTGGCGCGGGCCTCTGTCCATCGCCGGCGGACCGAGAAGCGGCTCGCGAAGGAGGCGCTCGAGCGGGCACTCGCCCTGTTCGAGGCCAGCGGCGCCGAGCCGTGGGCCGAACGCGCCCGGGCCGAGCTGAGCCGCATCCGCTTCCGGACGACGCCGACGGGGCTGACCGAGACCGAGCAGCAGATGGCCGCCCTCGCCGCGACCGGCCGGACGAACCGCGAGATCGCGGCGACGATGTTCGTCAGCCCCAAGACCGTCGAGGCCCGGCTCGCGAGCGTCTACGGCAAGCTGGGGATCCGGTCCCGGGCGGAGCTCGGCGCGCTCATGGCGGTGCGGAGCGGCGTCCCCGACGCGGCCGCGAACGGGGTCCTCGCCGCGAGTTTGTAGGGAATCGCCCGTTTTCCCAGGGGTCCCCTACCCCCTAACGTGATCCACGGATCGACGATCGACCTGCAACGAACGGGCAGGCCGGCCGCCGAGCCGACGAGACTCGATGAACGGGCGCAACGAGATCGTCTCCTGAGGTGGCGTGCCGGGCAACCGGCACGCCACTTTCGGTTCCACCGCCTTTCCCCGCCGGTCCGACCCGGTCGCGTGACCCCTCAGCGACCGGCCGGGCCGGCCTCCACGTCGGAGGCACGAGATGCGCGGCCTGGCCCACGAGTTCGCCACGCAGCGGAACGCGACCCCCCGGCACGAGTCCTGGGACACGCCCGGGCCCTTGGACGGACCGCGACGCGCGCCGGTCGCGCGGGTCACGCCGGCCGCACGGGCCGCGCCTGTCACGCCAGCCGCCGCCGGACCCACCCGTCGGGCGGTCCTTCGCCGGGCGCTCCGGATGGGCCTGCTCCGGCCCGCGGCCCGCCTCCGCGACGTGCGGGACACCTAGCGCAGCGGCAGCACCCTCGCGCGACTGCGTTCGTCGCGACTGGGCGTCGTCCAGGCGCGACAGCCGCCGGCCCCGACTCGAACCTAGCCTCGGACGAGCAGGTTCCAGCCGACGACGACGACGCCGAGCCCGACGAGCAGCCCGGTCTGCCAGATCCAGCGCGGGTCGCGGCGACGCGCCGGGGCCGCGCCGTTGAACGCGTCCCAGAGGTAGAACACGAGCGTCAGCAGCGCCGGGCCGATGAGCCGCGGGATCGCCATCGCCCGGAGCGCCGCCGCCCCGATCGCGATCGCGATCGCGTACGTCGCCGCCGCCCACAGCGCGTCGCGCAGCGTCGTCACCCGGAGCGCGGCCGCCCGGTAGCCAAGCAGCCCGGCGACGAGTGCGTCAGCCGCCGCGAGCAGCACGAGGTCCTGCAGCGCGAGCGGCGGCACCGGCTGCCCGAACCCGCCGGCGAGGCCGCCGGGGACGAGCGAACCCGCGCCGGTGAACCCGACGAACGCGACGAGCAGCGTGAGGACGAGGACCTCGGAGCGGTCGTCCTCGGTCAGGTCCCGGTCACTTGCGACGATCCGCTCCTCGAGGCGGAGCGTCCGGTCGACGAGGAACGCCGTCGCGGCGAGCGCGGGCACGAGCCAGATCCCGATCGGGACGAGGTCGATCGCGCCGAGGCAGCCGATCGCGGCGACCGCCGGCAGGATCAGCGACTCGATCGGCACGCCGTGCTCGGCCGCCGGGCCCTCGGCCTGGCCCAGCACCTGGAGCGCGCCGAGCAGCGTCGCGGCAAGCAGCAGTCCGGCGACGAGCCACGTGAGCGGCCCGTCGAGCAGCCGGGCCAGCCCGACGATCACGACGACGATGAGCGTCAGGTCGCGCCGGGCGGCCGCGACCTCGCGGGCGGGCGTACGGATCACGGCGCGGATGGTAACGCGGCCGGCGGACAGGCCGTGGAACGGCGCCGCGGCACGGCGCTAGGCGCCCAGGCGCGCGGGCTTGCCCGCCACCCAGGCGAGGAGGTCCGCCCGCGACCGGGTGTTCAGCACCGTCGCCGCCTCGACCCACGCCCGGCGCGCCTGCGACACGCCCCAGCGCACGTAGTCGAGCTCGCGGATGTAGTGCGCGTCGGAGTCGATCGTCAGGATGCAGCCCGCGGCGACCGCGCGGCGGGCCCGCTCGACCGAGAGGTCCAGGCGGTGCGGCGAGCCGTTCATCTCGAGCGCCGTGCCGGTCTCGGCGGCGGCGGCGTAGACCGCGTCCCAGTCGAGGTCGAGGTCGTCGCGGGTCTGGATCATCCGTCCCGACGGGTGGGCGACGATGTCCACGTGGGGGCTGTTGATCGCGTTCAGCGTCCTGCGGGTGAGCTCGGCCTTCGGCTGGCGGCGCGAGACGTGAACCGACGCGACGACGACATCGAAACGGGCGAGGAGCTCGTCGGGATAGTCGAGCACCCCGTCGGCGCGGACCTCGAGCTCGCAGCCGTGGAGCAGCCGAAAGCCCTCGGCCGGCGTCTCCGCCGGCGCGGTCCCGTCGCGCTCTTCCTGCTCGAATCGGGCGTTGAGCGCGGCGATGATCGAGCGCTGCTGCTCGACCCGGTCGGGCGCGAGGCCGCGGGCGATCGTCAGCGACTGGGTGTGGTCGGTCAGGACCTGGTAGGCGTAGCCGCGGCGGCGACAGGCCTCGGCCATCTCCTCGATCGCGAAGTTGCCGTCGCTCCACTCGGAGTGGGTGTGGCAGTCGCCGCGCAGGTCGGCCTGCGTGACGAGGACCGGCAGGCGGCCCGTCCGGGCGGCCTCGATCTCGCCGGCGTCCTCGCGCAGCTCGGGTTCGACGTAGGCGAGGCCGAGGAACGCGTAGGCCTCCTCCTCGGTCGCGAACGTCCGCAGCTCGGCGTGCGCGCCGGTCAGCGGCTCGCCGTCGTCGCCGATCCGCGCGAAGCCGTACTCGCTCAGACGACCAGCCCTTGTCGCGGGCGATCGCCCGGAGCTTCACGTTGTGCTCCTTCGAGCCGGTGAAGTGGATCCGGAACGTGCCGGCCTCGCCGGGCGGCATCGCCATCAGGTCGACCTGCGGCCCGCGGAACAGCCGGACCGCCGACTTGTGCGTCCCCCGCCCGATCACCTCGTCGACGACGCCGAGGCTCGCGAACCGCTCCATGAGGCGCCGCCGCGTCGTCAGTCTCGGCGAGGAGGTCGAGGTCGCCGATCGTCTCCCGCCGGCGGCGGAACGAGCCGGCCGGCTCGATCGAGCGGAGTCCCGGCGCCCCGTCGAGGCCGGCGACGATCGTGTTGATCAGCTCCTCGGCCTTCGGCAGCAGCAGTCGCCGCGCTGGCCGGCTCTCGAGCGCCTCGATCCCGGCGAGGATCTGCTGCTCGGTCTTGGCCGAGATGCCCTTGAGGCCGCGGAGCGTGCCCGCCTCGGCCGCCTGGCGGAGGTCCTCGAGCGTCTCGACGTGGAGCTCCTCGTAGACGAGGCGGACGGTCTTGGGCCCGAGGCCCGGGATCGCGAGCAGCTCGACAAGGCTCGGCGGGATCTCCGCCCGGAGGCGCTCGTAGTAGGCCATGTGGCCGGTTGCGACGAGCTCCGCGATCTTGTCGCTGATCGCCTGGCCGACGCCCGGGATCTTCGGCGGCTTGCCGCTCCGGTAGGCCGCGGCGAGGTCGACCGGGCTGCGACCGATCGCGTCGGCGGCGCGGTGGTAGGCGATGGTCTTGAACGCGATCTCGCCCTTGACCTCGAGCATGTCGCCGATCTCGTGGAAGAGCCGCGCGAGGTCGCCGTTCGTCGGGTCGTGGCGGCGCTCCCCGGCGTCGTCGGCGTCGCCGTCCTCGTCGTGGGAGTCGCGATCGGCGGCGTCGATCGGGTCTGCGGCGGCGGAGCGCGCCTCGGGGTCGTCGGGCATCGTCGGCCGATGGTAGCCGCGATGGACCCTCAGCCGCGGGCATAGCCCAGGTACAGCGCGCCTGACGCGAACCGGCGGGTGTCGACGAGGCGGAGGCGGAGCGGCTCGTCGAGCGGCGGGAAGAACGGCGTCCCGGCGCCGAGGACGACGGGGTGGACGACGAGCCGGTACTCGTCGACGAGGCCGCGCCGGATGAACTCGGCCGCGAGCGTCGGCCCGCCGACCTCGAGGTCGCCGTCGAACTCCTCCCGGATCCGGGCGAGCACCTCGCTGACGTCGCCGCGGACGAGCCGGCTGTTCCACTGGACCTCCTCGAGCGTCTTCGAGAAGACGAACCTTGGGATCCCGTTCCAGATCCGGGCGAACTCGCGCATGGTCTCCGTGGAGTCGGGATCCGTCTCGCCGGTCGGCCAGTACGCGGCCATGACCTCGTACAACCGCCGGCCGTAGAGCGAGGCGTCGATCGTCCTCAACTCGTCGTTGAACCACGAATGCAGCTCGTCGTCGACGGTCGCCCAGTCGAGCCCGTGGTCCGGCGTCTCGATGTAACCGTCGAGCGAGACGTTGAGCGTGTAGATCAGCTTGCCCACGGGCGGCCTCCTTCAGCGGGTGTCGACCATGAGACTGGTTCCGGGCCGCCGGCTCATCGTCGGCGTGGCGTCGGAGCGAGGCCGGCCGGCGTGTTACGCGGCGACGACCCGGTCGCGGCCCGCCCGCTTCGCCTCGAACAGTGCCTTGTCGGCCCGCTCGATGATCGCCGGGATCGGCTCGTCCGGCTCGTCCGCGACCGCGACGCCGACCGACACGCTCGTCGACGCCACCCCGAATGGCGACAGGTCGAGCTGCCGGACCGCCTGCCGGATCCGCTCGCCGACCTCGACCGACTCGTCGCGTGACGGGTTGCGGAGCAGGACCGCGAACTCCTCGCCGCCGTACCGGGCCGGGACGTCGTCCTCGCGGACCGCGCCCGCGATCGCTGCGGCGACGGCCCGCAGGACCTCGTCGCCGACATGGTGGCCGTGGGTGTCGTTGAGGACCTTGAACTTGTCGATGTCGACCATCAGAACGCCGACGCCGTCCTCCGCCCGGCGGCGCCGCGCGAGCAGCGCGCAGAACTCGTCGAAGTAGCGCCGGTTCGGCAGCCCGGTGAGGGCGTCGGTCGCGGCCCGGGCCTCGGCCTGGCGATGCGAGTACGCCCGGGCGAGGGCGGCCGATGCCTCGGCCGCGGCGCCGGCGAGGATCCGGTGAGCCGACTCCGGCCACGGATCGGCGGTCCGGCGCGAGACGACGATCGCGCCGATGACGCCGGCGTCGGTCGTGAGCGGGGCGGTGAGCGTGTGCTTGAGGCCGTAGACACGCCGCGCCCGGAGCGCGATCCGGTCGGCTGCGGCGGAGGCGCGATCCGCGGCTCGCGACCGGGCAAAGCGGCGGTCGAGGCTGGCACGTTCGGCGCGCGGCTGCGCGGCACCATCCGATCCTGGCGCGGTGCCGCCGCGCGTCGTCGCGTCCGGCGGAGCCCAGACGGAGACGGCCGGCACCGGACCGGGTGCGACCGCCGCGGCCGTCGCTGCGCCCGCAGCGCCCACCGCGACGAGCGACCGCGCCGGACCCACCTCGATCGGCACCGCCAGTGGCTCGCGTTGCTCCGATGTGGCGAGCGCCGGCGGGTCCTCGAGGTCCGTGATCGGGAACAGCGTGGTCGACGGCGGGCCGCCGCTCCGGGTGTTGACGAGCGTCGCCTCGAGGACCCTGGCGTCGGGTCGCCGCCGGGCGACGACGACGTGGTCGGCGCCCGTCCCGACGCCGAGCTCCTCGACGATCGCGTCCATGATGTGGTCCGGCGAGATGGAGCGCGAGAGGCCCTGGAGGATCCGGGCGAAGCTCTCGGCCTCGGCCCGGCGGCCCGATTCGAGCGCCTGGACTGCGAGGCGGTGGCGGATCGCGGCGAAGCCGACGACGACGAGCAGGCCGATCATCAGCCAGCCGGCGCGCGTCGGCTCGAACCAGACGCGGAAGATCGCCAGCAGGCCCAGGACGCCAAACGACCCGACGAACGTGAGCCAGGCGCGGCGGATCCGCCGATCCTCCGCACTGCGGCGTCGCCCTGGCTGGTCGGGTGATGTCACGTGCGGTCCAGAGCATGACGGGTGGGTCGGCGCCGCGTCCAGCCGGGGACGTGGTACTCCGGGGGTCGCGGGTCCCGGTACTTTCGTACTACCCGGCCGGTCTCAGGAGGGCGGTGCGACCCCTTCGGGCGGCCGATTCCGGGACCGTGGGGCGGCTCGCCGTGAGCGCGCCGGCGGGCCGTGTGGCGGCTCGGCGTGGGCCGCCCGCTCGCGCTTCTCGTCATACAGCCGCGCGTCGGCGCGGGCGATCAGCTCCGTCGCGCTGCGGCCGTCGGCCGGGAACGACGCAGCACCGACCGCGAGCGACACCGGGACCGCGCTCCGCCCCGCCTCGCCGAACGCCGCCTCGGCGAACGCCGCCCGGATCCGCTGGGCGGCGACCTGGGCCGCCTCGGGGCCCGTGTCGGGCAGGAGGATCGCGAACTCGTCGCCGCCGTAGCGGGCCGGGACGTCCGACGCCCGGAGCGTCGATCGGATCACCTCGGACGTCCACGCCAGCACCCGGTCGCCGAACAGGTGCCCGAACGTGTCGTTGACGAGCTTGAAGTCGTCGAGGTCGAGCATCAGCACGCTCATCGGCGACCGCGACCGCTGGGCACGGACCACCTCCTCGCCGAACCGCTCGTGGAGGTAGCGGTGGTTGTAGAAGCCGGTCAGCGGGTCGCGGTCGGCGAGCGCCCGGGCGTCCTCGTAGAGGCGGGCGTTCTCGAGGGCCATCGCCGCCTCGCTCGCCATCGTCCGGGCGAGCTCGAGGTTGTCGGCGGAGATCGCGACCGGCGTCCGCGCCATCAATTCGACGAGCCCGATCGACTCGCCCTTCGCGACCAGCGGCAGCATCACCAGCACCTGGTAGCCCGCCGGTTCGAGCAGGGCCAGCTCGGCGGGGTCGGCCGCCGGGTCGCCGCATCGGATCACGGAAGTCTCCTGGCCCTCGAGGACGCGTCGGGACTCCGGGTAACCGGCCAGGTCGAAGTACGGCTGCAGCTCCTCGACCGGCGTCGGCGGGTGGTAGCCCAGCGTGACGAGCCGGCCCGCCGGCCGGTCCCAGTACGAGATCGCGCACTCGTCGACGCCCATCGCCGAGGCGAGATGGCGGGCGATCAGGTTCGCGACCTGGCGCGAATCGAGGCTCGCCGACAGCTCGCCGCCCATGTCGAGCAGCCGCCGCAGCTCACCGGCGAGGTCCTGGCTGCGAGCCAGGAGGCGGGCCGTCTCGATCGCGGTCGCGGCCTGGTCGGCGAGGATCAGCAGGAGGCGCTCGTCCTCTGCGTCGAACTGGTCGATGCCCAGCTTCGAGAGCGTGATCACGCCGACCGTGACGCCGTCGTAGGCCATCGGCACGACGAGCATCGACTCGTCGACGTCGTCGGTGCCGGGGATCGTCGCGCCACGTGGATCGAGGTTCGCGTCGCCGACGAGGATCGGCACGCCGTGCTCCGCGACCCAGCCCGTGAAGCCCTCGCCGACGCGGCACCGGAGGAGGTCGAAGTCGACCTGCTCGTAGGCGCCGACCATGCCCTCGAACGCGATCGGGATGACGTCGCCGCCGGGCTCGAGCACGTAGACCCGGGCGTTGTGGTAGTCGATGATCCGCCGCGTCTCCTCGACGATCGCCCGACCGACCGCCTCGACGGTCCCGGCCCGGCTGAGCCGGCCCGACGCCGCCTGGAGGACGCCGAGCTGGGCCGCCCGCTGCTCGGCGAGTCGCGTCTCGTGCCGGAGGTCGTCGGTCCGGGCGGTGACGGCCAGCACGACGACCGCCCGAAGGGCGACCGCCGAAACGACGATCGTGAGCACCTCGCGGAACCCCGGGATCGCGACGAGCGGCAATCCGGGCGGGCCGAGGAGCGGGACCGTGAACGCGACGACGAGCGCGCCCGCGACGAGTGCCGGGCCGCCCGAGAGGAGCAGCGCGGCGGCGTAGAGCGGCGCGCCCAGCAGGACGACGGCGTCCGGGCCGCCCGACGTGAGCGCGATCACATAGGCGAGCGTGAACGAGGCGACGACGACGAGCGCGCCGGCCGGGGCGAGGAGGTGGATCGGGGCTTCGCCGGCAAAGGCGCGGGCAAGCGACGGGACGGCACGGCCCGCCGGCCGGATCGGCCGTCGTTGGCCGATTCGGGACAGGGCGGGACGCATGCCGGTACGCGCGCTCATCGGTGAGCGATCGTCCCACCGCGGCCCGGCGCCGGACCTCGGCCCGAGGTACCGGCAGGAACGGGCAGACGTACTCGGGGCCGGCCGCGAGGATCGGGGCCGGCCCGGGAGGTTGCGCAGGGACGGGGCGGGCTAGCGGAAGTAGCCCGTGAGGTCGAGGATCATGTGGGTCGTCCCGCTCGACGCCTTGTAGACGAGCCCGATGGTTCCGGCGGGATCCGTCATCGGGCCGGTGACGCCGTTCGCCCGGACGTCGCCGGCCGGGAAGTTCAGCGTCGACGTCGCCGGCGAGTTCGTCGCGACCTGGGTCATCGAGATGTAGCCGCCCCTCGTCTGGTTGACGACGGTCAGGTTGCCGGCGATCGCGGTCGCGTTGACCGGCACGCCCTGGTACGGCTCGATGACGAGGGTCCGGGCGACGTTCGCGCTGAACGCGCCGGACAGGCCCTCCCGCGGCGCCGGGAACCGGGTGTCCATCCGCCGCCCGGGCGCGAGCGGCACGAACCGGGCGCCGGTCAGATCGTTCACGTAGTAGCCGGTGACGTCGAAGATCACCTGGGTCGTGTTGCCGGCGGCCGACTTGTAGACGACCCAAAGCGTGCCGGTTGGCGAGAGCTTTACGGTCACGCCGTTGGCCCGCGTGTCACCGGCCGGGAAGTTGATCGTCGAGGTCGTCGGGTTCGTCGGCGGCGCCGTCGTCGACAGGGTCACGAAGCCGCCCCTCGTCTGGCCGACGATCGTCAGGTTGCCGGTGACGGCGACGGCCGTGGCCGGCACCGACTTGACGCCGGCGACCTTGAACTCCTTGTTCGCGTTGGCCGGGATCGGGCCGACGAGGCCGATCCGGCCGGGACCGGCCCGGCTGTCGAGGACGCGGACCGGCGCGAGGACCTTGTAGGTGCTGCCCGTGGCGTTATTGAGGAAGTAGCCGGTGATGTCGAGCAGGAAGTGGGTCTGCTTCCCGGCGCCGGCCTTGTACGTGATGCTGACCGCGCCCGCCGAGCTGAGCGGGCTCGTGATGTTGTTCGCCCGGTTGTCGCCCAGCGGGAAGTTGATCGTGGACGTCGCCGGGTTCGCGTCGGGGACACGCGTCAGCGACGCGTAGCCCGCCTGCTGCTGGCCGGTGACGGTGAGGTTGCCGGTGATCGCGACCGCGTTGCTCGGGATGCCGAGCCGGCCGGCGATCTGGATGGTCTTGGGGATGCTCGAGGTGAACGGCCCGGTCGTCCCGAGGTTCACCCGCGAGTCGAGCAGCCGGACCGGGGTGATCGGTTTGAACGTCGCGCCCGCGGTCTGGAGCTCGCTGACCTTCGTGCTCCAGCCGCCCGGCGACGCCGTGTACTGGTTGCCCTGCCAGACGGCGTTGGTGTCGCGCGGGTCCTGGGCCACGCCGACGAAGTCGCCCCAGCGGTCGCCCGTATAGGCGAGCGTACCGCCCGACGCCAGGGTGACGGGCGCGCTCAGCGTGTGCTTCGCATCCGAGGGGAGCTGGTACCGATCGATCGAGGACATGCCCTGCGCCGGCGCCGAGCTCGACTGCGTGTAGACGACGTGAAGGATGCCGCTCTGCGAGATCCCCGCGCCCGGGTACCAGGTGTCCTTTGCTGGGGTCGCGATCAGCATGTCCTGGACGCGCGTCGGCGTGGACGTCGTGGTGTTCACCTGTGTCACGCGGGCACAGTCGCGGGTCTCGACGGCGCCGCCGGCAGGGTCGCAGCCGGTCGTCGAGACGACCGTGAGGACGTTGTTCTGCCAGATCGCGTCGCTCGGACGTCTGTCGAGGATGTTCGGGTCGAGTGCGCCGCCGGGTTGGATCGGCACAGGTGGATCGACAAACCCCCGCACCACCCCTCCTGCCGTGAGGTCCTTTTCCGCGGACAGGGTCGTGCCACCTGCTGCATTCGTCCCGGTCACTGTCATGTAGACCACGTTCGAAGTCGTGTCGCCGGCCGGCGACGGCAGGAGCTTCTCGCCTACGACAAACAGCGTATTCGTCTGGCTCTGGGGCTGGACCGCCGGCCGGAGCGCGAACCAGCTGGTGTCGAACTGGTACGTGATATCGGGCACGGCGGGCGACGTGAGCATCTGGGTCCAGTCGAACGCCGTGACGCTCCCGCCGTCGAAGGGGATACCCGCGGTGCAGTCGGGCTGGTCGCTGAGGATGAACTCGTTGGCCGTGATCGCGAACTTGTCGGCCGACGTGCCGACTGCCGGGAAGTCCGGCAGGAACGAGTTGTAGAGGACGTAGAACTGGTAGTAGTCGCCGGTCGGGTCGCCGGTCAGGCTGATCGCGCCCCAGACGAAGCCGAGCGAATCGTCGTTCGTGCCGGCGCCGTCGGTGTCGCAGTGCCAGGCGAGCGTCGTGCCGAGCCAGCGGTTGTGCTTGGCGTCGTACAGCCAGTGCGGGTCGCCGATGCCGTCGATGAAGTCGGGCTGGCCGGGGACGAGCTGGTCGAACGCGAAGAAGTCGAACAGCTGGACGTCGCCCGCGGTCGAGTGGCCCTCGCGGTTCGAGAACCGGAGCATCGTGTTCGTGCTCTGGACGACGTCGTCCGGACCGACCGCGACCCACGGGTCCGGCGGCTCGAACGTCGAGGTCGCCTGGTTGATGCCCTCGAACGCGCCGAACGACGTCGCGGCGGGTGCGCCCGATAGCGTGGCCTGGACCGAGGCCGGCGGGGTGGCGGTGATCGCCGGCGCGCGGAGGCCGCGCGTCTTGTCGGACGTGCCGCGGTTCGCGCTGTTCGTCGCGAGGTGCTGCAGCGGCTTCGACCGCTTCTCGCCGGCGTTCGCCTTGAACGGCTGGCGGCCTAGCCCGTGGACGGTGGGCTGACGGTTCGAGTGGGGCGCGCCCGCCGATCCGGGGCCGGAGACGGTGGTGGACGAGATGGTGCGGCCCAAGGCGAACGATGCGGGCCAGATCAGAGCGAGCGCGGTGATCGTGACGAGGATGCCGGCGAACGCCCGGCGGGTGCGGCGGTCCGGTCGAAGCACGAGGTCCTCCATCGACAGGCGCCAGCCCCAGCGCGACGTCGCTGGAGGGCCGGGGGAGCACGACCGCCGACTGGGGGTCGAGGTCGCGGGCCAAGGTTACACGGGCTTCCGGCGGCTCGCGACGTGACCTAGGTCCCGTCCGGAGTCGCCGCGAGGGAGCCCGACCGGGCCACATCGGCCCGGTACCTTTGGGTGGGGTCCGGTGGGGTGCGGTGCGGAGGGATCGGCTCAGACGCCCCGGCGGGTCAGCGTCGTCGGGCCGCAGCGGGTTCGTCGGCCGGCGGCTGCGCCGGCGTCGCGTGCGGGTGGCCGTGGCCGTCGGCGTCGACGCTCGCACCGGTCGTCGTGACCGCTGCGTCGGGCGGTGCCCCGTGCTCGACCTCGTGGCCGCGGCGCCGCCACGCGGGCACGCCGTCGGCGACCCAGCTCACGTCCCGGAACCCGGCGGCGCGCAGGAGCGAGGCCGCGACGCTCGCCCGGTAGCCGGAGCCGCAGACGGTGGCGATCGGCCGGTCGCGGGGCAGCTCGTCGAGTCGATCGGGCAGCGATCCGGCGGCGAGGTGGAGCGACCCGGGAACATGGGCGCTCTCGTATTCGCTCAACTGGCGGACGTCGATCACCAGCGGGGCTGCCGATCCGCCGCGGTCGACCTGCGCCGCCAGCTGGTCGACTGTGAGGCGGCCGCCGGCCTCGAGGGGCGCGTCGCTCTCGCTCCAGCTTGCGAACCCGCCCCGGAGGTGGCCCACGACCTGCTCCTGGCCGATCCTGAGCGCCTGGCGGATCGCGTCGTCCCAATCGGCGGGTCGCTCGAGAACGAGGACGACGGGCCGGTCGTGGTCGACGACCCAGCCCAGCCACGTTCCAAAGGACGAGCCCACCGGGATCGACAGCGAGCCCGGGATGTGGCTCGTCGCGTGGGCCGAGGGCGATCGCAGGTCGATCGCCTGGGCTCCGTCCGCGATCGCCGCCCGAACCTCGTCGACGCCCATCGGCCGGGCATCCGGCACGTGACCGCCGAGGAGTCGCGGGCCGGCCTGGTTCGTCGGCCGCATCCGGGCGAAGTAGCGCGGGAACGCCGGCTGGCCGGTCAGCAGGATCGTCGCGAACGCGTCGACATCCGCGGCGCCGACCATCGGGTTGTGGCGTCGCTCGTAGCCGACGGTCGAGGACGGTGTCGACGAGATGCCCGTCGAGCAGAGCGACCCGGCCCCGTGGGTCGGGTAGACGCCGACGTAGTCCTCGTGCGGCAGGACGACCTCGTGGAGCGAGCGGAACATCGCCCTGGCGAACGGCAATGCGTTCTCCGCCCCGAGGAGGTCCGTCCGGCCGACCGCCCCGACGAGCAGCGAGCCGCCGGTGAACAGGAGCAGCGGCTCGTCGGCCCGCGACCGGTCGGCGACCGCGTAGGCGACGTGCTCCGGGGTGTGGCCCGGCGTCTCCAGAACGGTGAACCGCAGCTGGCCAACGTCGAACGTCTCGCCGTGGCGGACCGGCCGGTGCTCGTAGGCGAGCTCCGCACCCGCCCCGATGACGTGCGTCGCGCCGGTCAGGGCGGCCAGGTCCCGCCCGCCCGAGACGTAGTCGTTGTGGAGGTGCGTCTCGACGACGTGGCTGATTCGAAGGTCGTGCTGGCGCGCCACATCGAGATAGATGTCGACGTCGCGCCGTGGATCGACGACCGCGGCGAGACCCGTCGACTCATCGGCGATCAGGGTCGAGAGGTGCCCGAGCCCGTCGATCGCGAACTGGCGGAGGAGCATCGCGCGAGCGTACATCGGGCGCGCGGCAAGCGGTAGACGGCGGCCAAGCCCGGGCCACGGGTCCACATCGCCCCGGCGGTCGTCCACCGTGATGGCATACTTCGCAGCCGTGCCCCACGAGATCGTCCATGTGGTCGGCGCCCGCCCCAACTTCATGAAAGCGGCGCCCGTTGTTCGAGCGATCCGGGCGATCGGTCTCGATCAGCGACTCGTCCATACCGGCCAGCACTACGATCCGCTGCTGTCGGACGTGTTCTTCGCGGATCTCGACCTGCCGCCCCCGGATGTGAACCTCGGAATCGGGTCCGGATCTCATGCCCGACAGACCGGGGCCACGATGATTGAGCTCGACAGGACGTTCGAGACGTTGGCGCCCGCGCTGGTGGTCGTCTACGGAGATGTCAACTCCACGCTGGCTGCGACGCTTGTTGCAGCCAAGACGGGGATTCCCGTGGCGCATGTCGAGGCGGGTCTCCGCAGCTTCGACGACTCGATGCCGGAAGAGATCAACCGACGCGTCACCGATCTGCTGTCGTCGCTCCTGTTCGTCACTGCACCGGAGGGGATCGCGAATCTCGAAGCAGTCGGCATCTCGGCCGACCGGATCAGATTCGTCGGCAACCCGATGATCGACACGCTGGTCGCCAACCTCGACCGGCTCGACCCGGCCCCCGTCCGGGCACGGTTTGGCCTCGTCGAGGACTATGCCGTCTCGACCATCCATCGGCCCTCGAACGTCGACACGCCCGAGGCGGCCCGGCGGACCGCCGAGATGCTGAACGGGCTCGCACGCGAAATCCCGGTCGTGCTTCCCCTCCACCCGCGCGGACGCACGGCGCTTGCCGCAGCCGGCCTCGATTCCGGCGGCCGCCTTCAGATCGTCGACCCGCTCGGGTACGTGGAATTCATGTCCCTGGTTCGCGGCGCACGCCTGGTCGTGACGGATTCGGGAGGACTCCAGGAAGAAACGACCTTCCTCGGGATCCCGTGCCTCACCGTGCGGCCAAACACGGAGCGTCCGGTGACGATCACCCACGGGACAAACCGCCTCGTTGAGGCCGATCAGGTCAGGGACGTCGCTCAGGCCGTCCTGGCCGGCGACGTTCGCCGACCGGCCGTCGGGCCGCCGCTCTGGGACGGCCACGCGGGTGACCGAATCGCGCGCGAGCTCGAATCCTGGCTGAAGGCGCGCTCCGGTTGACCGTCGGTCGCTTCGTATAATTCCCGGGTGCGAGCACTCCGAGGCCTCGTCGACAGCAGCGACCCGAACTCCTACGGCAATCGGCGGCGCGAGCAACGGTTCGTGTTGTTCCGCACGCTCCTTGAGCAGCTGGAGCCGCCTGTGCAAATCCTCGATGTCGGCGGCACGCCAACATTCTGGGAGCTTCGCGGCAGGGACTTGCCGAACGACCCGTCCGTCGTCGTCCTCAACCTGGTGCCGCTCGAATCGAGCGACCCGAGGATCACGACTCGTGTCGGCAACGCACTCGACATGAGCGATCTCGCCGACGACTCGTTCGATATCGTCTTCTCGAATGCGGTGATCGAGCACGTCGCAACGCTCGAGAATCAGCGGCGGATGGCGGCAGAGATCCAGCGCGTTGGGCGGCGGTACTTCGTCCAGACGCCGAACAAGTATTTTCCGCTCGAGCCACACTTCCTCACACCTGGTTTCCAGTTCCTGCCCATCCGAGCTCGTGTCGCGCTGCTGCAGCACTTCTCGCTCGGCTGGTACGCACGGACACCCGATGCCGGAGAGGCGGAGCGCAAGGTACGGGTCATTCGGCTGATGACCGAGCGTGAGGTTCGCTCGATGTTCCCGGGCGCCCGCATCTACCGCGAGCGAATGTTCGGGTTGACCAAATCAGTCGTCGCATTGGGAGGCTGGTAGGCGGCAGGCACGTTCCTTTGTTCCTCGCCGTGCCGGCCGGCCCGACGCCGGGTGATCGACCGCGGAGTGAGGTGCGAGTCGAGTAACATGGCGCCCGTCGGCGCCTCACGGTTCGTTTACCAACCGCGGGTGAAACCACTCGTTTCTGGGGATCGTCGCGTGATGAGATTGACCGGGGACGCGAGCAGGATCGCCCTCCCCTGAGGATGGCGAGGCTCACAGCCACATTCGCACGCCCGGACCAGCGATGGTTGGTTCCCTTCGCCGTTGCGTTCTTCGTGCTCCCGGTCGCCAGCGCGTTCGTCTTCCCGGTGTCCGTACTCCCGTGGCTTCCACTTGCCACTTCGGTTGTGCTGGCGGTTGGTGGCTTCGCCATCTGGCCCGTCAGGACCCTTGCGATCTTCGCCGTCTTCGTGCTCTTCACGGACACGATCCGACTTTGGACCGGCGACCAGATCAAGCTGGCCGACGAGATCATCGTTCCAATCATGGGCGTGATGACGCTGGTCGACCGCCGCCAGATCGTCCGTTCACGGATCAACCCCGTCAGAGAGCTGGCGGTGGTCGCCCTCGTCCTGGCAGCCGTTGGATCGAGTCTCGCGAACGGCGTCCCGGCCGCCACGCTGTTGCCCGGCCTGGTGCTGCTCGGCAAGGGCATTGCCGTCTTCTACATCGCGCTTGCGCTCGACGTGCGAGGCGATGACGTCCGATGGTGCGCTCGTCTGATTCTTGCGGTGGGGCTGGTTGTTCTTGCGTTCGGCGCCGTGGAGCTTGTGGCGCCGTCGGCCCTGACGTTGATCGGAATGGCGCCGTCACAGGCCCGAGCGGGGCTGCCAGCACTCAAGTCGATCTTCTACCACCCGCAACTCTTCGGTTGGTTCTGCGCATTCATCGCCCTTTACCTCTTCGCCCATCATGTCGTGTTGCGACGTCCCGTATTCCTCATCCTGGGCCTGCTGTTCTCGGTCGCAACCATCCTGTCCGCTCGACGAAAGGCGATCTTCGGCCTCGCGGCCGGACTTGGAGTCGGCGTCGCAATGGACGTCTCACGCGGGCGAGCGGGTCTACGAGGCCGGCTGGTGCGCTGGCTGCCTTCGGCGATTGGCGTCGTTGCCATCGGCATCGCTTTCCTGCCCGCCTTTGCAACGCTGTATCAGCTGACGGTGGATCGCTATGTCGTGCCGGTCATTGGGCAGCCCGGTTCGATTGGCGGCCTGGGCACTTCTGATACCGAGACGGCAGACACCCCCGCGCGCGTCGCGCTCTACGTCGGGTCCGTCGAGATTGCACGCGACCATTTCCCGCTTGGAGCGGGCCTCGGCCGGTACGGCAGCTGGATCAGCCGCGAGCAGTACAGCGATCTCTATGTCCAATACCGGTTGAGCGGGATCCCTGGCCTGAGCCCCCAGAACCCCCAATTCATCACGGACACGTTCTGGCCACAGGTTCTTGGTGAGACGGGCGTTGTCGGGCTGGCCGCGTACGTCACCTTTCTGACCGTCGTCGGAGTCCAACTCTGGCGCCAGGCGAGACGCTTCGATCTTCCTCCGGAAATGACGGCGATCGTGTTGGGCACAGCTCTCGTCTTCGCTCAAACCATCGTGGAGAGCCTTGCCAGCCCGATCTTCAACTCGCCGTCACAGACGTACCTGGTGATGATGGCAGTGGGCGGTGTGCTCAGCTACGGTGCGATGACGACCGCCGCCGCCGCTGCGCCTGCAGGGCGCGACCGAAACGACTGACCTCGCGATGCGTCCGAGCGGGTGGGTGTCCACGGAAGCCATGGATGGCCGTCACGATTGCCGGTGCCTCGCGGATCTGAGCTCCCGGATGACCAGGCGCAGAAAGGCGGGGGCATCCCCGAGATAGCGCCGCCAGAGGCGCCTGGGCTCCTGGCTGAGCCGAAAGAGCCACTCGAAACCGATCCGTTGGACCCAGCCCGGCGCACGCTTCGTAGCTCCAGCGTAGATATCGAACGATCCCCCGACACCCATGAGGAATGGGGCCGCGATCGTGTCCTTCCAGCGAGCGATGAATCGCTCTTTCGATGGCGAACCCATCGCGACGAACAGGATGTCCGGGCGAGCGTCCGCAATCGCCCCAACAACCCGCGACTCCTCGTCGGGCGACCAGTACCCGTCTCGCCAACCTGCGATCACCACGCCGGGGTTCTCACGCCGGGCGCGTTCCACCACCGCCTCAACCACCGCGGGCCGGGCGCCAAGGAAGTAGAGGCGGTACCCCCGTTTCGACGCCCTGCCAATCAGGTGCTCCATGAGGTCGACACCAGTGACCCGCGCTTTTAGTGGGTGACCCAGGAGCCGCGCGGCCCAGACGACAGGTTGGCCATCGACGTTGACGAGATCGCATCCGGCGACGATCGAGCGCATCTCGGAATCCCGCGAAGCCTGGACGATCTTCGAGACGTTGAGGACGACGTGCTGATGGGTGCCGCCCTCTGCGACGAATGCGTCCACTCGGTCGAGCGTTTCCTCCATCGACAGGTCGTCGATGGGCAGCCCGAAGAGGGTGATACGCCGGCCAGGCAAAGAAGTGGTCGGGACTCCGGTGGTGGCGCTCGTCACGGCGGCAATGGTACTCAACCCGATCGTCGCGGCCCCCGGCGAGCGGTATCATGCCAACGCACAACGGAGGTGTCGCGTTGATCCGTCGCCACGCCACGGCCTTCGAGGTCACGCTGATGGTGGCAGATGGCCTTCTTGCTGCAAGCCTCTTCGTGGCTGTCTCCATCCTGCGCTTCGGACGCGAGAACTGGCAGAACGCGTGGTCGACGGCGTCGATCGCGTGGCCGACTGCGGCGGTTTTCTATGGCGTGGTGTGGGTCAGCGTCCTCTGGCTGACCGGCCTCTATCGGTTCCGTGCGTGGTCCGTCCGGGGGGAAGCGGCGGAAATCGGCCGGGCGACCGTCCTGCTTGCGGTGATCGTGTTCAGCGCTTTGTTCGTGCTCAAGTTGCCCGCGGTCAGTCGCCTGTTCCTCGTCGAGCTCTTTGCTGTGCAGACCGTGGTTGCCGTGACCTCTCGCTGGCTGATGCGAGTCATGTTGGGTCGGATGCGTGTCCGCGACCAGAACGCGGGATTCGTGCTCGTCATCGGCACGGACCCGTCGGCGTCTGCCTTTGCGGATCAGGTGGAACGTCACCGGGAGTTGGGGCTTCGCGTGGTCGGCCACCTGGCCTGGCGAAACGAAGACTTGGCCACGGTTCCATCGCGGCCGGTACTTGGAGCGGTGAGTGACATCGAAACCGTCCTCAGCTCGAGGGTGGTCGACGAAGTCGCCGTGTGCCCATCGTCTGCCGACATCGCCCTGCTCGAGCCGGTGATCACCCTTTGCCGAGATGCGGGAAAGATCGTACGGATCCCTCTTGAGCCGACCTGGGTGACGGTGCCCGGTGGCCATGTCGAGGACTTTGACGGCGTGCCGGTTCTCTCGTTGGCCTACGGCCCGGATCGTGCGCTCGCGTTGTTGGCGAAACGGTCGTTTGACGTCGTCGCCGGCAGTCTGGCCCTGTTGATCCTCGCTCCGGTTCTGTTCGTCATCGCCGGCTGTATTCGCGTCATCGACGGTCCGCCGGCACTGTTCCGCCAAGTCCGGGTCGGCCGGCATGGCAGACAGTTCCGCGTCGCGAAGTTCCGCACGATGGTGCCGGATGCCGAAGACAAGGTTGATGGGCTGGCCAACCTGAACGAGATCAAGGGTCATGCCTTCAAGTTGACCGATGACCCGCGACTGTCCCGGGCCGGCCGGTTCCTGCGCCGGACGAGCCTTGACGAGCTACCGCAGTTCTGGAATGTCGTCCGTGGGGAGATGAGCATCGTCGGGCCGCGACCGCCGTTGCCGCGGGAGGTGGCGGGCTACGATCTTTGGCATCGTCGTCGGCTATCGATGAAGCCCGGGATCACCGGACTGTGGCAAGTCAGCGGACGCCGCGACGAGGACTTCGATCGCTGGGTCGAACTGGACCTGGCCTACATCGACCGCTGGTCGCTGTGGCTCGACTTCAAGATCATCCTGCGGACGGTCCCGGCAATGCTCCAGGGCCGTTGAGACAGCGTCGCGTCCACCGAACGTCCGGCCGGTGAGTGGTGGAGTCAGGCGAAGGGCCGATCGACTGAGGATCCTCCGCGTCGGACCGGTGGGGCGTACCAGCCTTCTGTCGCTGGTCGCGCTGATCGTCATCGGTGGGACCCGCATCTTCTACGGCCTGATCATCAGTCGGGTCACCGATCTGGAAACCTTCGGCCAGATCGGCGTTCTCATCGCAACGACCATGATCTCCAGCTATCTCTTGCCCTCCGGGATCGGCGCAGCGACGTCACGATTCGTCCCGTACAGCCGCGGGCGGGGTGATCTGTCAGTCGCGCGCGGCCACTACCGTGACCTCGGCAGGGCCGCCGTGTTGGCGGCCGTAGGGCTGGCAATCCTCAGCGGTGTCGGTGTCGTGGTCGTGCTCCGGGTTTCGGCCGCCGAGGCGTTGGAAGTCGCTCTCCTGACGATCGTCTACTCCCTGTACACGACAGACAAGGCAGCCTTGTATGCATTCGGACGCGTCCGGGGATACCTCGGGATCGAGGTCGTCGGCTCGGCTCTGGTCGTCGCGGCCACGATCGGTATCGCCGTGACCGGTGGGCCGTGGTATCTCGCCCCATTCATCATCGGCTACGGGGCCTTCGTGATCGGGGCTCGCGTCCTCATCTGGCTCGAGGCCCACGGCGAAGCGAAGCCGCCGACACCCAGTGACCGGCGGTCGATGCTCGGCTACGCTCTGTTGGCCGGGATCGGGATCGTAGCCAGCGCTGGGTTCCTGCAGGCGACGCAGCTCCTTGCCGCGAGATTTGCCGCTCCCAACGAAGTCGCCTACTTTGCGGCCGCAGTCACGTTGGTCGTCCCGATGTACTTCTTGCCGCGGGCAATGTCGCTCGCGCTGTTCCCGTTCATGTCGGAGGCACACGGTGCCGGGCAGGTAGCGACGGTCCGCCGACACGCCGACCTCGCGACGCGGGCGATGCTGGCCCTGCTTGGGCCGGTCTTCGTGCTGGCTGAACTTCTGGCGCCTGAAGCGATGTACATCTTTGGTGGCTCCGACTACGTTGCCGGCGCACCCGTCCTCCGTCTGATCCTGGCAGCGGTCTTTGTATCGATCGTCGGCGTTGCTTCCGTCAATGCGCTTTCAAGCGATTCGGTTGCCCAGCTGCGGACGACCGTCAAGTGGTCGGTGACTGGCTGCGTCGCCGGGCTGGCCGTCGTGGCGGTGCTCGGTGGACCGCTCGGGGCGTTCGGGGTCGGAATTGCCTACCTGGTCGGCACCGCCATCACGGCATCCGGACCGCTCGGCGCGGTTTGGCGGCGATATGACATGGCTTGGGCGGGTCCCGTCAGCCGCGGCGTCCTGACGGTCGGCGGTGCCGCGGTCCTCGCGGAGCTCGGCCAGGTCATCCTGGCTGATAGCGCATCGAGTTGGCCCGTTCATGTTGCGGCCGCGGCGCTCGGGCTGGGGATTGCGCTCCTGGTGCTGCGCGGTGACATCGTCTTCGTTCTCACGCGCGGCATGCAGGGCCTCGAGGATAGCAGTGCCGATCCTCCTCCCCCCAGCAGCGCAGTTCCGGGCACTAGCCTGCCTGCGTCGCGCGAGCTGTGACTCGAGAAACCGCCCGCGTGACGAAAACGACAAGTCAGGCCCTTGACTCGCCGCTCCGGGTCCTGACGGTGACGAATCAGTGGCCAGAGGGTTCGAGCTATCGCGGTGCCTATGTCAAGCAGCTCGTCGATGACCTACGCGACATGGGCCACGCAGTCGACGTGGAGGTTGTCGCGCAAGCGCGTGGCCGGCTGGACCATTTCACCGCAGCCGGGCGCGTCCGGCGCCGTGCCAGCGCCGCCGAGTACGACGTTGTCCATGTCCATTTCGGGATGACCGCGCTCTCGGCGAGGTTCGCCGGACCGACTCCGCGCGTTCTCACGCTCTACGGCAGTGACATCAACGATCGCTGGCGTCGATGGATGACGAAACTCGGCTGGGGTGGAACGGCCGCCCGAATTTACGTTTCGTCCCGGCTGGCGGATACCGCCGGGGACCGTGGTGGTGTGGTCATTGCGAATGGCGTCGACTTCCGGGTCTTTCGTCCAGTCGACCAGCGGGCTGCCCGCGAGCGCCTGGGACTCGCGACTTCGGGTCCGATCGTTCTCTTTGGTGGCGACCCACATCGCAAAGTCAAGCGGTACGACGTGTTCCGCGACGTCATGGCCGCTCTCAGGGACCGCGGACTCTACGGGAGTGAGCTCATCCTCTCTGAGCCCGGTCAACCGCAATCGCGCGTCATAGACAAGCTGAACGCAGCCGATCTCCTGCTGTTCACGTCCCGCGAGGGTAGCGAGGGATCCCCGACCGTGGTCAAAGAGGCAACCGTCGTTGGCCTTCCAATCGTCACCGTCGACGTCGGAGATGTCGCCACCGTTCTTGCCACCGTCAACCCGTCGGCGGTCGTCGGATTCCCGTCCGGACCGCCAGAAGGCGCTCGCGATCAGCTGATTGGTGCGCTCGCCGACAGAGCTGCGGAGATCCTTCGCAAGGGAGGTCGCGCCGACGGACGGGAGCGCTCTTCCTGGCTTGACACTCGGACTGTCGCCGAGCGGGTCGTCGCCGTGTATCGGCAGGTCATCGACCGGTGACCATTGCACTGATCACGGGCGGCTTCGGTTTCGTGGGGTCGCATCTGCGACCGCTGCTGAGCGGACGCGGCTGGGACGTCGTCGTATCGGGGCGGAAAAGCCGGGAAGCGGGCCCCGGCGAGCGGTCGGTCGCCGTCGAGCTGGGGCATGTCGAGGCAGTGGAGGACCTCATCGCCGACTGCAGACCGGATGTGATCTTCCATCTCGCGGCTTCGACGCTGGCCACGGCGGATCTCGAAACCGTCGTATCCGATTCCGTGCTCGCAACGCATGCGCTCTGCCGGGCCGTTCGCCGATCCGGCCGCCGGACGCGGATCGTCGTAGCCGGTTCATCCGCCGAATACGGCGACCTCCCGCTCGAGGAAAACCCCATCGCCGAGGAGGCACGGTGTCGGCCCATCAGCGCCTACGGCATGGCTAAGCTCGCAGCCGAGATGACCGCCCGCGCACTTGCCTTCGATGGCGCCCTTGATGTCGTTGCTGTCCGCGCCTTCAATCATGTCGGCCCCGGAGAGCCGACTCGGACAGTCGCAGGTTCGCTCGCTGCGCGCGTCGCTCAAGCTGTCGCCAGCGGGAGCTCGCGCATCCCGGCCGAGGACCTGGCTGCGGTCCGTGACTTCACCGATGTGCGGGACGTCGCCCGAGGGTATCTGGCGGTCGCCGAACACGGCACGTCCGACCGCATCTACAATCTCTGTTCCGGGCGACCGTCGGAGGTCAGGGACGTACTCGATGGCCTGCTCCGTGCCGGAGGCCTCGACTGGTCGGTGGTCGATGAGCGACCGGCGACGCGCGGCGGCATCCGCTACCAGGTCGGCAGCCCAGACCGGATCCGGCGGGAAACCGGCTGGTCCGCCGAAATCCCACTCGAGACGAGCACCGGAGATCTCTTGATTTCACTGATGCAGGCGAATGGCCATTCGCCGGTTGCGACCGGTGAATGAACCTGCGGCGGGCCTCGCCGCCGCCGACGCGGGGTACTGGACTGGTCGGCCTGTCATGGTGACGGGCGCCGGCGGCTTCATCGGTTCACATCTCGTCGAGGCCCTTGTGCGCGCTGGCGCGGTCGTTCGAGCGATGGTTCGCTATAACGGGCGCTCCGATCCCGGCTCTGTGTCACACATCGACGCCGAGGTTCGGCGTCACGTCGAGCTGCTCTTCTCGGATGTGACTGATCCGTTCGCCGTCCGGCGGGCCGTTGCGGGGGCAGATACCGTTTTTCACCTCGCCGCCCTCATCGCGATCCCATACAGCTACGCAGCACCCGCCTCCTACGTTGCAACGAACGTCATCGGGACGCTCAACATCCTCGAGGCTGTCCGCGACCTGGGAGTACCGCGCCTGGTCCACACGTCGACGTCCGAGACCTACGGGACGGCACAGTACGTCCCGATCGACGAGCGTCACCCACTTCAGGCGCAGTCGCCGTACTCGGCGTCCAAGATCGCCGCTGACGCCCTCGCGGAGTCCTTCTACCGCTCATTCGATACGCCGGTCGCCACGATCAGGCCGTTCAACACGTATGGCCCACGCCAGAGCGCCCGGGCTGTGATCCCCACCATCGCCGCTCAGGTAGCCGCCGGGCGCACCACGATCGACCTCGGCGACGTCCGGCCGATCCGCGACCTGACGTACGTTGCAGACACGGTCCGCGGATTCCTCGCCGTCGGAAGGACTGACGCATGCGTCGGCAAGGTGACGAACATCGGGACGGGGAGCGGCATCGCAATCGGCGACCTTGCCCGATTGATCGCCGATCTGGCCGGCGTGGGCGATCTTCAGATTGTCGAGGATCCGACGCGCCTCCGACCACCCGAGAGTGAGGTGCTCGAGCTCGTCGCCGACGCGACCCTCGCATACGAGCGGACCGGCTGGGCGCCGTCTGTGTCCATGCGGGATGGCCTCAGTCGGGTCCTCGACTATGTCCGAGCCAACCCGGCGCTTTACGACATCGACCGCTACGTCACATGAGAGCCGTCATCCTCGCCGGTGGCCGTGGTACCCGGCTTCGGCCGTTCACGGCCAGTTTTCCGAAACCGCTCATGCCGATCGGCGAGTATCCGGTCCTCGAGATCCTGCTCCGCCAGCTCAGGAGCCATGGTGTGACCGACGTGACGATCCTGACTGGCCACCTCGCCTACCTCATCGAGGCCTACTTCGGCGATGGCTCCAACTTCGGTGTCCGACTCGAGTTCATCCGCGAGGATGAGCCCCTCGGGACGGCCGGGCCGCTACGCGGCCTGATCGGTCGCGTCACCGATGACCTCCTGGTGATGAACGGGGATCTCCTGACAGACGTCGACTACGGGGCGCTCCTGGCCCGACACAAGGAGCTCGGCGCCGATGTGACCATCAGCACCTATCGACGTCAGGAGCGACTCGAACTTGGGGTGTTGACCATCGACGACTCGGGTCGCGTGAGCCGTTATGACGAAAAGCCGACCTTGCAACTTGACGTGTCGATGGGACTGTACGCGATGACGGCCAACGTCCTTGAACGAATCCCCGCTGGCCGATACGACATGCCGAACCTGATCAACGACCTGCTCGCCGACGGCCGACCCGTGCAGAGTCGACGCCATGAGGGCTTCTGGTTGGACATCGGCCGCGTCGACGACTACGCGAAGGCCGGCGAAGCTTTCGCGCAGCGACCTCAGGACTTCCTGCCCGAGTAGTCAGCTCTGCGGGCGTCGCCCCACCGCGGGGGGATGCGACAGCGTGCGTGCGCGACCTTGACCGGCTGGCTCAGGGCGAAGTGGGCCCTTCGCCACGCGCATATTTCGTCTCAGAGCCGAAGATCTCGACGGCCAGCCGGCCGACGGCGTCGAGATTCAACCGGAGCTCGTAGACACCGTTTGTTTCCGAGGGCGGCGGCCTGAACGCGTACTTGGTGGGCCCGAGGACCACTTGTCGCACCGACTCCCGGTCCATCGCCAGGCCAAGGTTCACGAGATCGCCTGTCCGATCAGGCGGGAAATTCGTCTTGATGATGTGGCCGAACGTCCGGATGAGGTCCGGCGCCCGCGCGAGCATATCGGGCGTCACCAGCTTGTCGCGGAGAGCAAGAAGGACCTGCTGCTGACGACGGGCGCGATTGAAGTCGTTGTCGCCGACGCCCTGCCTCGACCGCACGTATGCGAGTGCCGTCTTGCCGTCCAGGGTGTGGGTGCCGGCCGAGAGCACGAAGCCGGCGTGGCCATCGAGCCACCGGTACCGGGGATCGTTCAGTGCCTTCTCGTTGTCGACCGTGACACCGCCGACCTCGTCGATCAGTTTCGCAAACCCCTCGAGATCGATTGCCGCGTAGTAGGGGATCGGGACCCCCAGCAGGAAACCGAGCTCATTGGCGACCGTCGGAAGCGGGCCATCCGGATAGTCACGCGGGTGCGTCCGCGCCGCAGTCATCAGGCTGTTGATCTTGCCCCGGAATGTTCGCCCGTCGTACAGAGGAAAGCCAGAAATGTCACGGGGAAAGCTGATCAGCGCCACCGAGCCAGTGTCGGGATCGATCGAGGCGACCAGGAGCGTGTCGTTCAATTCCTCATTGCGATTCGACGCCGAGTCGATCCCGGTCAGGAGGACGTTGATCCGCGCCTTGTCGTCGACCGGAGTTGCAACTGGACCGACCGAACCACCTGGCTCAACGGCGCTGTCAGGTGTCGTCGGCTCCGCCGTCCCGTCCGGATTGATCTCGCTCACGTAGATCTCGGAACCCGCCTCGTAGAAGGCGTAGGCCACCCAGCCGGCCCAGCCGTGGACGACGACCACGAGCACGGCCAGAAAGACGAACACGCCTCCCGTCCGGCCCCGATACCAGCGTTGGCCATGCTCGCCTGACGCCGCGGCGTCCGCCATCGACACAAGGCGCCAGATTCCAAGGAGGAGGATGAGGATCGCGGCGGTCAGGGCACTCGTGGGCATCAGCAGCAGCTCTGCCATCGCACCCACCCCACCAGTCGCCTGGAACAATACGAGCAGCAGGACGACGGCGAGCGGGAGTGCGTAGACAACGGCCGCGTGACGGCGGCCCACATACGCCTGACCCAAACCAGGCCACACGAAAGAGAGAAGAGTCGCGATCGAAGGCGACCGTCGCTTGGGAGCCGGGGTCGGTGGAGGGGTCAAAGCGGGCGCGAGTCTAGCACCCCCCCGTCCCGGCGTCTCAGATGAGGATGCTTGCGACCCGCCGCCGGGCTATCGGTACGTGACCTTCGTCCCGGTGTCGACGACCTGAAAGAACGTCCGGCCGCGGACGAGCGGGATCTCCTTGCCGGTAGCGTCGATCAACCTCGTAGACCCCTCGATTGCCGATTTCGACCACGTCGCCTTGATAAATCGGCCTTCCGAAAAGATCCAGGCCAGGCCCTTTCCCAGGATGTCGATGACCGGTCGCGAATGGCCGGGCTCCAGCGTTGTGTCGATCCGGTAAGGCTGGAACAGGACGACCACGTTCCGGGTCGTGACCCGCTTCCCATCTGCGGGGTCCAGTTGGGCCCGGCCGTCGATCGAGCGGCGGTACAGGTTGCTTGCCGGATCGTAGTCGTACGTGACGACGCCGGTGTGATAGGGGACTCGAACCGACTGCCTGCCCCCCCGCTGGGACGGAGCGGACTCATCCACGAACGGGCGGCGATGGACCGAGGGGCAAGCGTCGCCGGCCCGCCCTTCGTCGCCACCATCTTGCGGAGCTTGGCAGTCGACGTGTAAGCATTGTGAGGGGCCTTGCGACTCTTGATCCGATGGAACGCGGCCCCGGATCCCGCCAACGCGTCGAGGTTCGTGATCAGCCCGCCGGACCACCTGATCCAGGACAGCGTCTGGCGGTCGCCGCCGTAGTGGGCGACCGCGCTGCGGTACTCCGCGGCCCAGTGGACGAAGTACAGCCTGCCGCTGCGCACCGGTCCGATGTCCGGTGTGTCGCCCTCCTGAAAGACGAGCATGTAGCGCGTCTCACCACCGTCGGCCGGCGCCTGGTAGACGATGGACGTGGCGTTGAACCCGGACTGCGGGCGCGCCACGCGATTGTCGTCGATCAAGACAGCGATCGGGAGTCGATGGGCCAGGTTGGCCGGTACGACGACCCCGGTCAGGTCCGCCGGCAGGACGGATGGCGTTGGAGTGGCCGCCGGGCTGGGGGTAGGCGCGAGCGTCGGCGTCGGCGACGGGCTGGGCGACGGGCTGGGCGACGGGCTCGGGGATGTCGCCGCGACGAGCGCCGGCGCCGGAGTTGGAGTCGATCCGCATCCGATCCCAACGATTGCCACGAGGAGAAGCGCAAGCGGCAAGCGGCATGTTCCGAGGTGGCGCGCGCGTGAGCTAGTCATGGAATCCGCGTACCCCAACGATGATCCTGATCGCGGCTGTACGCCGCAGGCAACCAGTCTCGACGTCCCTCGACCCCGCCGGACACCACCTGAAGGTACCACCCGAAACGCGATGCTCTTGGAACGTTGGCGCTACGGGCTCGGACTCGTGCGGGAGCGGCCAAGGCGGCCCTCGATTTCCGATCGCCGGTAGACTCTCGGCGGCACATGCGAACCAATCCGCGACCTGCTTCGCGCGAACGCGTCCACGTCCGTCCCGCCATCGCCGACGTACCGTCCTCCGACTCCCGTCGCGTACTCGCCGGCGCCTTGTCCGCGGTGCTGCCGGGGCTCGGTCAGTGGTACAACGGCCGACGGAAGCTGGCCGCGTGGCTGCTCGTACCGTCGCTCGTGGTCCTCGGCATCGCGGTCCTGGTTGCCGAGGCAACGTCCGGCACACGTCTGTTGGCCTGGGCGGTCGCGCCGGGGACGCTGCGGGTACTGCTCGCCCTCAACGGGCTCGTCCTCTGTTGGCGAGTGGCGGCGGTCGTGAACGCGTTCTTCGATCGTCGGTTCGCGAACAAGCCCGGTTGGTTGGGCCTCACGGGATTGGCGGTGGTCGTCGTGCTCGTCGTGGCGCCGCACGCCCTGGTCACATCCTACGGGCTCTCAGCCGTCGACACCTTCAGCCGGATCTTCCAGGGCGAGGCACCAGGCATCACGACCATCCCGCAACCGGGGCCCCGTGACCGGCTCACGATCCTCTTGATCGGCGTCGACTCCGCACCGTGGCGGACGACGACACTCACCGACACGCTCATCGTCGCCAGCGTCGACCCGGTCCGCAAGACCGCGACGATGATGTCCGTGCCGCGCGACCTGGTCGACGTGCCGCTCGGCAATGGCAACACGTTCGGGCCGAAGATCAACTCGCTGTTGTCATATGCGGATCGCCACCCCGACAAGTTCCCGGACGGTGGGACCAAGACCCTCCAGCGGGCGGTGTCAACCCTCCTCGGCGTGAAGATCGATTACACGGCGACGATCGACTTCGTCGGCTTCAAGAAGATCGTCGACATCCTCGGCGGCGTGACCATCGTGAACGACAAGCGGATCGACGATCGCAACTACAACTCGTACGAGGGCCGGGGCCAGGGTTTCAAGCTGTCCAAGGGGGTCCACACGCTGGATGGCATCGATGCGCTCGCATACGTCCGAAGTCGCTACACCCCAGGCGACACCGACTTCGACCGAGCGCGGAGGCAGCAACAGGTGCTGGTCGCGCTGCGCGACCAGTTCGTCAGCCACGGCGGCATCCTCGAGATCCCGGCCGTCCTCGATGCCCTCGGCGACAGCGTGAGGACGGACTTGCCGACGAGTCTTCTACCCGAGCTGGCAGTCATTTCGGAAGAGGTGCAGGCAGACGACGTCGTACGGATCGTCATGCGTTCGCCGATGGTCCATTCCGGAGGAAGCAACAACCCGTACGGCTCCGTCCAGGTGCCGAAGCTCGACCTGATCCGGCAGGTAGCCGCCGCAGCGTTCGGCCCCGCCGGGACGCCGCCCCAGGCGTGGCCAACGCCTAAGCCGACGAAGGCAGCGCAGCCGGTCGCCAGCCCGTAGGGCCCTACATCATCACGAGTCCGCCGTCGACGGCGAGCACCTGCCCCGTGATGAACCGGGCCTCGTCGCTGGCGAGGAACGCGACCGCGTCGGCGATCTCCTCGGGCGTCCCGAACCGACCCAGCGGCGTCCGATTCGTCAACTCCGCCTGGAGCGCCTCCGGCAGGTCCTGGGTCAGCTCGGTCAGGACGAAGCCCGGCGCGACCGCGTTGCAGGTGATGCTGCGCGAGGCGAGCTCGCGGGCGGTCGCCTTCGTCAGGCCGATCAGCCCGGCCTTCGCCGACGAATAGTTCGCCTGGCCCATCTGGCCGGCCTGGCCGGACACCGACGTGATGTTCACGATCCGCCCGGAGCGGGCCTTGAGCATCGGCCGGGTAACGGCCTTCGTCATGTAGAACGCGCCGAAGAGGTTCGTCTCGAGGACCGCCCGGAAGTCGTCGACGCTCATCCGCATGATCAGGTCGTCGCGGGTGATGCCGGCGTTGTTCACGAGGATGTCGACCTTGCCGAACGCCTCGAGCGCGGCCTTGACGACCGTCTCGGCCGACTCCGGATCCGCCGCGTCGGCCTGGACCGCGACCGCCCGCCGGCCGAGGCCCTCGATCGCGGCCACGACCTCCTTCGCCGCCGCCTCGTTGCCGCGGTAGCTGAAGGCGACGTCGGCGCCCTGGGTGGCGAGACGCAGCGCGATCGCGCGGCCGATCCCCCGCGAGCCGCCGGTCACGAGGGCGCTCTTGCCGGTCAGGTCGATCATGCGTCTCCTCCCGAGCTGGGCTTCGATGGGTTGGCCCTCGTGGGTGGGTGGGCGCGAGGGCCTCAGCGGCGACCGACGGGCTGCGGCTGGTGGGCGTGCTCCGGCTCGCCCGGGGCGACGTCGTCGAGCGGCGGGTTCACCGTGCCCGGCCGGGCCATGATCTCGGCCAGCGCCTCGGGGATGGGGTCGACCGAGTCCCAGTCGACCGGTAGCCGGACGTGGACGTCCTCGGGCTGGACGGCCGCGTCGCCGATCGCGCCACGGGCCGGGTCGGCGGTCCACTCCATCGTCACCGCGCCGCTCGTGAAGCCGGCCCCGAACGCCACGATCGTGACGTTGTCGCCGACCTTCACCCGGCCCTCGTTGACGGCCTCGGCGAGGGCGATCGGCACGGACGCCGCCGAGGTGTTGCCGTACTTGTCGAGGTTGACGAACATCTTGTCCATCGGCAGGTCGAGGCCCTTCGCGACGGCCTCGATGATCCGGATGTTCGCCTGGTGCGGGATGAAGAGGTCGATGTCGTCGGGCGTGAGCCCGGCCTTGCGGATCGACTCGACGGCCGTCGTCGCCATCGTCCTCGTCGCGAACCGGTACGTCTCCCTGCCCTCCATCCGGACGTAGTGCTCGCCGCGGGCGATCGTGCCCGGCCGACGGCGGCGCCTTGGCCCCGCCGGCCGGCAGCCAGATCATGTACGCGCCCTGGGGCTCGGTCGTCATCTCGATGCCGAGCGCGCCGCCGGGCTCCTCGCTGGCGCTGACGACGACGGCCCCGGCGCCATCGCCGAACAGGATGCACGTGCTCCGGTCGGTGTAGTCGAGGAACCGGGTGAGCAGCTCGGCGCCGATCACGAGGACGTGCTCCGCGGTGCCCGCGGCGATGTACGCCTGGGCCGTCGAGAACGCGTAGACGAAGCCCGAGCACGCGGCCATCACGTCGAACGCGGCGGCTTTCGTGTTGCCGATCGCCTCCTTCACGAGCGCCGCGGTCGAGGGCATCCAGTAGTCCGGCGTCAGCGTGGCGAGCAGGATCAGGTCGATGTCGTCAGGCTCGAGGCCGGCCGTCCGGATCGCCCGCAGGCCCGCGACCGCGGCCATCGACGCCGTGGTCTCGTTGGCGGCCGCGACCCGCCGCTCCCGGATGCCGGTCCGCGACACGATCCACTCGTCGGACGTGTCGACCATCCGCTCCAGGTCGGCATTCGTCAGGACCTGGGCCGGCGCGTATCTCCCCCACCCGGTGACATGGGCATGTCGGGCGGTGTTCACAGGGGCTCCACCTCGATGAGCGGCTGCTTGGCCTTGACGAGCGAGCCGCTCTCGGGGACGACCCGGACGACGCGGCCGGCGAGGTCGGACTTGATCTCGTTGAACAGCTTCATCGCCTCGATCAAACCCACGACCTGGCCGACAGCGACCTCCCGGCCGACCTCGACGAACGGCGCCGAGCCGGGCGCCGGCGACCCGTACCAGATGCCGGTGAGCGGCGCGGCGATCGCGGGCCGCGACGGGGCGCGGATCTCCGCCGTCGGCGTGGCGACGGCCGGCGTCGACGCCGGGACCGCGGCGCCGGCAGCTGCCTCGATGGCGGCCGCGGAGCCGAGCGGCGGGGCGAGGGCGGTGGGCTTGCGGAGGACGAGCGCGGTGCTGCCGACCTCGACCTCGAGCTCGGTCAGGTCGCTCCGCTCCAGCAGGTCGCCCAGCCGGTCGATGAGGCCGAGCAGCGAGGCGTCGCCGGCGTTGACGGGAACGATGGGTGCCGTCGCGGTCTCGGCGATCGCCGGTTCGGCGGCCTCGAGCGCCAGGCCGTCGATCTCGTCGATCTCCGGCCCGTCGCCGGCCGCCTGGCCCAGGTCGTCGGTCACGCTTCCCACCGCCGGAAGATCAGGGCCGTGTTCTGGCCGCCGAACCCGAACGAGTTCGAGAGCGCGACGCGGACGTCCTGGACCTTCGCGTGCTTCGTGACGATGTCGAGGTCGCCGACCTCGTCGTCGGGGTCCTCGAGGTTGATCGTCGGCGGGACGCACGACTCGCGGATCGTCAGGATCGTCGCGATTGCCTCGATCGCGCCCGCCGCGCCGAGCGTGTGGCCCAGCATCGACTTGTTGGCGGTGATCGAGACCTCCGGGGCGCGGTCGCCGAGGAGCGTCCGGATCGCCTGGAGCTCGGCCTCGTCGCCCTGCGGCGTCGACGTCGCGTGGGCGTTGACGTGGTCGATCTCGCCCAGGTCGATGCCGGCCTTGGCGATCGCCCGCTGCGCCGCCCGGACCGCCCCGATGCCACCCGGCGCCGGCAGCGTGATGTGCGACGCGTCGGCCGTCGCCCCGTAGCCGACGATCTCGGCGAGGATCGTCGCCCCGCGGGCCGTGGCGTGCTCCAGCTCCTCGAGGACGAGGACGCCGCAGCCCTCGCCCGGGACGAAGCCGTCGCGGCCCTTGTCGAACGGCCGGGAGGCGCCCTTGGGGTCGTCGTTGCGGCGGGACAGCGCCCGCATCGCGTCGAAGCCGCCCACGAACGGCTCGAAGACGCCGGCCTCGCTGCCGCCGGCGATCATCGTGTCGGCGTCGTTGCGGCGGATCGTCTCCCAGGCCTCGCCGATCGCGTGGCCGCCGGTCGCGCAGGCCGACACCGTCGTGAAGTTCGGCCCGACCATCCCGTAGTTGATGGCGATCTGGCCCGCGCCGACGTTGGGGATGCCCATCGGGATGAAGAACGGGCTGATCCGGTCGGGCCCGCGGAGGGCGTTTGTCGTGATTCCGTCGGTGAGCGTCCCGGTGCCGCCGAGGCCGGTCCCGAGGATGACCCCCGTCCGCTCGGCCTCCTCGCCCTCGATCCGGTCCGGGAGGCCGGCCTGGTCCATCGCCTCGCGCGTGGCCACGAGCCCGAACTGGATGTAGCGGTCGGTCCGGCGGATCTCCTTGCGATCGAGGACCTTGCTCGGGTCGAAGTCGCGGACCTCGCCGGCGATCTTGCAGTTGACCCGCGCCGGATCGAACGACTCGATCATCCCGACGGCAGACTGACCGCCGCTCAGGCCGGCCCACGACGTCGCGACGTCCTGACCGAGGGCGGTGATCAGGCCCATGCCGGTCACGACGACGCGCCGCGGCTCGGACGGCCAGGGTGCGGGCTTCATCGGACGAGCTTCCCGGTTCGCACCGTGGCGGCGCGGTAGACGTCGCCCGGCAGCCCGCGGGCGGAGATCGCGTTCGAGACGGTCATCGTGTCGAACTCCGTCCGGCGGATCTCCGCGTTCACCGTGGCGCCGTCGATCTCGATGAGGGCCCACGAGGCGGTCGGGTCGCCGTCGAAGATCCAGCCCGCCGAGCCGTCGTTGACGATGAGCTTCCAGCCGAGGTCGCGGACGTCCGGCAGGTGGGTGTGGCCGCAGCAGATCACCCGGGCGTCGGTACGGGAGATGAGCTCCAGCACGACCGAGGGGTCGAGCTGGGAATCGAAGCCCTGCGTCTGCGACCCCGGCGACGCGTGGCAGGCGAGGACCATCGTGTCGTCGAGCATGAGCCGCCGCTCCGACGCGAGCCGCCGGAGCCAGCCGAGCCGCTCGTCGCCCAGCTCGTCGTGGGCCCACTCCGCGGCGGCGCGGTGGGCGTCGGGGACGCCGTCGGTGAACCACGGGAACGCGGCCGCGTAGTCGAAGTCCGCGACCGCGACGTCGGTGTTGCCCTGGACGATCGTCGCGCCGTCGGCCTCCATCGCCCGCAGGGCGTCGATCGCCGCCGACGGCTCGGGGCCGTTCATCACGAGGTCGCCGGCGACGATCACCGCGTCGGGCTTCTCCTTCTTGAGCGCCTTGCGAACGGCCTCGAGCGCGGTCGCGTTGCCGTGGACGTCGCTGAGGATCGCGAGGCGAGCTGTCACGGGATCCTCCCGCCGCGCGAGGGCGGTGCAGCGCAAGGCGGAGCCGAGCACGGGAGCGCGCGCACTCGCAAGTGCGTAAGCGACCGCGCGGAGGCGACAACGCGGCGATGCGCCGTCATCGTGCGACGGGTCATCGAAGGGCTCCTTCGGGCGGGATGATGAAGCTCAGCGTGGCCTCGCAGGCGACCTCGCCGTCGACGCTCGCGACGCCCCGGCCGCGCCCGAACCGCGAACCCAGCTTGTCCATCGTGACCTCGAGCCGGAGGACGTCGCCGGGGACGACGATCCGCTTGAACCGCGTGTCGTCGATGCCCGCGAACAGCCCGATCCGGTCGCCGAACCCCGGCTGCTTCGCGACGTAGACCGCCATCGTCTGGGCGAGCGCCTCGACCTGGAGGACGCCGGGCATGACCGGCAGACCGGGGAAGTGGCCCTGGAAGAACCACTCGCTCGCGGTCACGCCCTTGAGCCCGACGATCCGCTTCGCGTCGGCGTCGTACTCGACGATCCGGTCGACGAGGAGGAACGGCCAGCGGTGCGGGATCAGCGATTCGATCTCGCGGGTCGTGTGGACGGTGCCGGGCTGTGCCAGCGGGTCGGTCGCCGTGGGCGGTGGGGCGGTCGGGATCGCGGTATCGGTCACGGGCAGCTCCAGGTCATCGAGTCAAGTGTGCCGCGCGCCGGGGCGGCCACGCGGGAGGGTGCTTGCAGGTACGCACTCACGTCCGCGCGGCTGCCGCGAGGATCGCCGCCCCGCCGACGCGGTCCAGGAGGTTCGTCGTCATCTTGCCTTCGAGGAAGGTGTCCGAGGCGAGCAGCGCCCGGTGGATGGCGACGTTCGTGACCACGCCCTCGAGTAGCAGGTCGTCGAGCGCGACCCGCGACCGGGCGATCGCCACCTCGCGGGTCGGGCCCCAGACGATCAGCTTGCCGAGGAGCGAGTCGTAGTACGGCGGGATCTCGTAGCCCGAGTAGAGGTGCGAGTCCATCCGGACGCCGGGGCCGCCGGGCGGCAGGTAGCGCTCGACGACGCCGGCGCTCGGGCGGAAGTCGTGCTCGGGGTCCTCGGCGTTGATCCGGAACTCGATCGCGTGGCCGCGGAACTCGACGTCGGCCTGGCTGATGCCCAGCGGCTCGCCGGCCGCGATCCGGAGTCTGCATCGTGACCATGTCGATCCCGGTGATCGCCTCGGTCACGGGATGCTCGACCTGGATCCGGCAGTTGATCTCGATGAAGTAGAAGTTGCCCTGGGCGTCGACGAGGAACTCGAGCGTCCCGACGTTCTCGTAGCCGGCCTCGACGACGGCCCGGACCGCGCGGGCGCAGAGGTCGGCGCGGGCCTCCGGGGACAGCGCCGGTGTGGGGCCCTCCTCGAGGATCTTCTGGTGCCGGCGCTGGACCGAGCAGTCGCGCTCGCCGAGGTGGACGCCCTGGCCGTAGCGATCGACCGCGACCTGAACCTCGACGTGGCGGTTCTCGTCGAGCCAGTGCTCGAGGTACAGCGAGTCGTCGCCGAACGCGGCCCGCGCCTCGGACCGGCAGACGGCGAGCGACGCCTCGAGCTCGCGCGGCGTCCGGACCATCCGCATCCCCTTGCCGCCGCCGCCGGCCGCCGGCTTGATCAGCAGCGGGTAGCCGATCCGCTCGCCTTCCTCGAGGGCGTGGGCGTCGTCGCGGAGGATCCCGTTCGAACCCGGGATCGTCGGCAGGCCGTGGGCGGCGAGCAGCCGCCGGGTCGCCTCCTTCGACGCGAACCGCTCGAGCACGGACGCCGGCGGCCCGATGAACGTCAGCTCGTGGGCCCGGACGACCTCGGCGAAGCCTTCGTCCTCGCTGAGGAAGCCGTAGCCGGGGTGGATCGCGTCGCAGCCGGTGACGAGCGCGGCGCTGATCATCGCCGGCGCCGAGAGGTAGCTCCGCTTCGCGTCGGCCGGGCCGATGCAGATCGCCTCGTCGGCGAGCTGGACCGGGAGCGAGTCGCGGTCGGCCTCGCTGTAGGCGACGACCGCCTCGATGCCGAGCGTCCGGCACGCGCGGAGGATCCGGAGCGCGATCTCGCCGCGGTTCGCGATGAGGACCTTCCGGAACATCGTCAGGCCTCCCCCGCCGTCCGGCCGCTGCCGGCGCCGCCGGCCTCCGCGAGCTCGATGACGACGAGCTCCTGGCCGTACTCGACGGCCTGGCCCGGCTCCGCGAGGCTCGCGCCGACCAGCCCGTCGACCGGGGCGACGACGTCCTGGGCGACGCCGAGCATGTCGACGACGCCGAGCCGGTCGCCGGCCCGGACCCGCGTCCCGGGCCGGGCGTCGGTGCGCGGCTGGTAGACGCCGACGGCCGGCGACGTCGCCACGGAGCGGCTGGCCCGCCGCTCTGCGCCGCGCGACCCGTCGCCGCCCGAGGCAGGCTCGGGACCGGGCCCGACGGCCGTCAGCGCCGGCGTCGACCCGTTCGTCGAGTGACCGGTCGGCCGTCCCTCCGGCGCCTGGCGCGCGGAGCGGTGGCCCTCGAACCCCGCCGGCGAGTGGCCGTGGCCGGCGTGGCCCGGCTGGGCCCGCGACGGGCGGTCCGCGGAGCGGCGACTCGACGCCCCACCCTCGCCGTCACCGGGCCGCCGGATCCGGACGCGCCACGGCCCCTCGCGGACCTCGATCTCGCCGAGGCCCGTCGCCGAGAGCTTCGCGACGAGGGCCGGCAGCAGCTCGTCGGCGAGGCGGTCGATCGCGGCGTGGTCGGCCGCCCGCTCGTTCGCCGTCCGATCGCGGCGGGGCTGCTGACGGGCGCGGTCATCCTGCATCTGCGTGGTCAGACCTCGTCACGTGCCGGCGGGTCGTCACGGCCCGGGCTGGCCGGCCAGCGGCCCGGGTCGAAGAAGGTGCGGAGTCGGTCGCTGAGACCGGTGCGCTCGACGGGTGGGGATGGCTCGGTCGCCAGCTCCGTGTAGGGGCCCATCTCGCGGAAGCGATGGTACCGGGCTTCGACGAGGTCGCCGGCCGACATCCGCGAGAGGCGGTCGAGCTCGGCGACGATGATCGGCTTCAGGCGACGGGCGGTCTCGGCGTGGTCGGTGTGGGCGCCCTCGCCGGGCTCCTCGACGACCGTGTCGACGACGCCGAGCGCCTGCTGCTCGGCGGCGGTCATCCGCATCGCGGCCGCGGCCGTCGGGGCCTCGTCCGCCGTCCGCCACAGGATCGCGGCGCAGCCCTCGGGGCTGATCACGGAATACACGGCGTTCTCGAGGGCGATGACGACGTCGGCGACCGCGATCGCGAGCGCCCCGCCCGAGCCGCCCTCGCCGGTGATGACGGTGACGATCGGCGTCCGGAGGCGGCTCATCAGGCCGATCGAGCGGGCGATCGCCTCGGCGATGCCGCGCTCCTCGGATTCCGGGCCGGGGTGGGCGCCGGGCACGTCGACGAACGTCACGACCGGCATCCCGAAGCGCTCGGCGAGCTCCATCGCCCGCATCGCCTTGCGGTAGCCCTCGGGGTGGGGCATCCCGAAGTTGCGCCGGATGTTCTCCTCGGTGTCGGCGCCCTTCTGCTGGCCGATGACGACGATCCGCCGCCCGTCGAGCCGGGCGAAGCCGGTGACGATCGCCTCGTCGTCGCCGAAGAGGCGGTCGCCGTGGATCTCGATGAAGTCCTCGGCCATCTCGTTGACGAGCTCGAGCGTCCGCGGCCGGCGCAGGTTGCGGGCCTGCTGAACGCGGGCCCAGACCGCGTCACGGGGATCGGCCGGGCCCTCCGCCACGGGTGGCTCGGCGGTCACGGCCCGCTCCTTGCCGCGGCCGAGAATCCGGTCAACCACGGCTCGACTCCGTCGGCGCCGGGGGCTGGGCGTCCGGCTCCAGGGCGTCGGGCGCGGGCTCGCCCTCCGGCTCCAGGGCAGGCTGGTCCGGCGCCCGATTCGTCAGGACGGGTCCGGCGAGGGCGGCCGGGGCCTGCGGCGGGATCGCCGGCGTCGACGCGGGTTTCGGGCTGGCGCCGCCGTTGCCGTTCGTCGCTGGCGGCGGCCACGGCTCGGCGGGCATGACCCGCTCCGCGAGGTTCGAGAGGAACGACAGCGGCCGGAACGACGGCAGGCCCAGCGGCTCCGGTTCGTCGCTCGTTCCGTTCCGCGCGGCGGCCCCCGGTACGAGATACGACAGCAGGGCAGCCAGCTCCGCCCGCAGCTCCGAGCGATGGACGACCCGGTCGAGGAAGCCGTGGGCGAAGAGGAACTCCGAGCGCTGGAAGCCCGGCGGCAGCTCCTGGGCGATCGTGCCCGAGGTGACGCGGGCGCCGGCGAAGCCGATGAGCGCGTTCGGCTCCGCGACGTTGACGTCGCCGATCGCGGCGAACGAGGCGAAGACGCCGCCGGTCGTCGGGTCCGACAGGACGCTGATGAACGGCACGCCGGCCGCGCGCAGCCGCTCCAGCGCGGCGACGGTCTTCGCGAGCTGCATGAGCGCGAGCGTGCCTTCCTGCATCCGGGCCCCGCCGGACGCCGACACGACGATCAGCGGCACGCGGTTCGCCAGGGCGTACTCGGCCGCGCGGGTGACCTTCTCGCCGACGACCGCGCCCATCGAGCCGCCCATGAACCCGAAGTCCATCACGCAGATCGCGACCGGCCGGCCCTCGATCGTGCCCGTCCCCCAGACCGCCGCGTCCTTCATCCCGGTCGCCAGCTGGGCGGCGGCGATCCGGTCGGGGTAGGCCTTCTGGTCGACGAACCCCAGCGGGTCGACCGACTGGAGACCGGCGTCGCGCTCGTTGAACGTGCCGTGGTCGATGAGGTGGGCGATGCGGGCCTCCGCCGAGAGCCGGAAGTGGTGGCCGCACGACGGGCAGACGCGCTGGACCTTGTCGAGCTGCTTGTTGAACAGCATCTCCTCGCAGGAGGGGCACTTCGTCCAGAGGTCGGGCGGGTAGGCGTCGCGGCGGGCCCGGAACGACGGCAGCTTGATCGGCATGTCAGTCGAACCTTCCTCGGGCCGATGGCGTCGCGGAGCTCCGCCTCGGACCTCGGAGGGCTCTGGCGAGGGCGCTCATGTCGAAGCCGCGCCTCCGGCGCGGGCCTCACGCACCGCGCGCGCGGCCCGGACCATCGGGCTGGCGCCGCGGCCCGGCCGCGCCCAGCGCCACGCCACGTACGCCGCCGCGCCGGCGATCGAGATCGCGGCCGACGTCAGGGCCCCGCCGATCAGCAGCGGGACCGGGAGCTCGCGGCGCTCGTCGTCGGGGTCGGCCAACGGATCGAAGCCATCGTTCCCGCCGGCCGCGTCGCCCGCGCCGCCCGCGTCGCCCGGGAACGTGACGACGCCGCCGCCCGCGCCGGCGCCCACCGCGGCCGGGAGGCGAGCGGCCGCGGCCGCCTCGGCGAGGCGGAGCGCGAGGCGCTCCTCGAAGCGGAACGACGGGTGGACACGGGTCAGGTCGCGGCGCAGCCGGTCCGAGGCGTGGCGGAGCGCCGGATCGAGGTCGGCGTCGGCCGGGCCGCGGTCCGTCCCGTGGCGGGCGAGGACGCGCTCCAGGTAGAGGTCGGTGAGGAGGGCCTCGACTTCGGTCCCGTCGCGCTCGAACGGCGTCATCCGCGGCTCACCGGCCGCTCATCGGCGGCCGCCGCGATCGAGGTCGCGGGCGACCGTCCGGAGGGCGCGGTGGATGAGGACGCGGACGGCACCCTCGGACTTGCCGAGGACGCCGGCGATCTCGGCGGTCGACATCTCCTCGACGAAGCGGAGGACGATCGCCCGGCGCCGATCGGCGGGCAGGCGGGCGACGGCCCGCCACGCGTCGGCGGCCTCGTCGCGGGTCGCGGCTCCGGCCTCGACGTCGACGCCGTCGGCGACGTGGGCGGCCGCCTCGATGGGCGCGACGGGGCGGCGGCGCTGCGTCCGACGCTGGTTCGCGACGACGTTGCGGGCGATCCGGAAGAGCCAGACGCGGAACGTCGACGCGCCGTCGCCATCCGCGGGCCGGGCCCGCTCCTCGAAGCGGTCCAGGTTGGCGAGTGCTGCGAGGAACGTCCGCTCCGTGACGTCCTCGGCCTCGTGATGGTCGCCGAGCTCGTAGTACGCGTAGCTGTACACCTGGGCGAGGTACCTGCGGTAGAGGGCGTCGAACTCGGCGGGATCGCGGCGCGCGGCATCGACGAGCGGCCGGTCCCGATCGAGGTGGGTGACCCGCGGGCCGCCCTCCTCTGACGGCCTCGCCTTTCCAAACACCGGACCGGCCATTCCGTTACAGCCCCGGCTCGATGCGGAGGTGCTGGATCTCGCCCGACAGGACCTGGCGCTGGCCGCCCTCGCTGTTGGGATCCTCGACGACCAGCGCGCCGGTCATCGAGTCCACGCGCAGGGCCCGGACGACCTCGCTCGCTCCCCTGCGGTCCTCGAGCCGGACGAGGCGGCCGGCCGTGAGCTGGCGTCGCGACCAACCGTTCGCATCGAAGCTGCCCATCCGGAGGGCCCGGAGGCGGACGTCGAGCCGCTCGAGGAAGGCGTCGAGGAGCTGCTCGCGGTCGACCGGCCTGCCCTCAGCGAGCTCGCGCAGCGACGTCATCGTCGACGCGAGGTCCGCCGGAAACTCGGATGCGGGCCAATCGGCGTTCACACCGATTCCCACGATCGCGGTCGCCCCCGACATTCCCAGGCCTTCGGTCTCCCCGAGGACCCCGCCAAGCTTCCGGACAGTCCCGTCGCCGGTCTCCGCGACCAGGTCGTTGGGCCACTTGAGACGAACCGACCCGGGCGCGAGCCCGACCGTGGGCTCCGCCGCGTCGGCCATCGCCAGGGACACCGACGCCGCGAGCTGCCAGACGCGACTTGGCTCGAGCCAGGACGGCCGGAAGCCGAGCGAGAGCAGCAGCGCACTTCCGGGCGGCGCCGTCCATGTCCGGTTCTCTCGCCCGCGCCCGGCGGTCTGCTCGTCGGCGACCGCGAGGCAGACCTCGGCCTCGCCCATCGCCAGCCACGAGCGAACGACGTCGTTCGTCGATCCGACGACAGCGAAATGCTCGCGGCGGGCAAGGAACGGCGAAGACACAGCGGCCGTCACCCGGCGGCGGCCGCTTCGATCGCCTCCGGCCGCTCCAGCTCGAACGCCGCGTGGAGCGCGCGCAGGGCGGTCTCCAACGCGTCCTCTGCGATGATCGTCGTGATGCGGATCTCCGAGGTCGAGATCATCTCGATATTCACGTCGGCGTCGCGCAGCGCGGCGAACATCCGGGCGGCGTAGCCGGGCGCGTTCTGGATCCCCGCCCCGACGATCGAGACCTTGGCGACGGACGAGTCGGTCGTCATCTCGCGAAAGCCCAGCTCGCGGGCGATCGGCTCGAGGATCCGCTTCGCCTTCGCCAGCTCGACCTGGGGGATCGTGAAGCTCAGGTCCGTCGCCCCGCCGTGGCCGATGTTCTGGACGATCATGTCGACGTTGATGGCGGCGTCCGCGAGGGGCGCGAAGACGCTGGCTGCGACGCCGGGCTGGTCGGGGACCTCGACGAGCGTGACCTTCGCGACGTTCCGGTCGTGGGCGAGGCCGCGAACCTTGTTCCGCTGCTCCACGAGCGGGTCCTCCTTGATGAGCGTTCCGGGGGCGTCCTCGAACGAGCTGAGGACCTCGATGACGACGTCGTTGACCCAGCCGAGCTCGACGGCCCGCGTCTGCATGACCTGGGCGCCCTGGTGGGCGAGCTCGAGCATCTCCTCGTAGCCGATGATCTCGAGCTGGCGGGCCGCGGGCGCGAGCCGCGGGTCGGCGGTGTAGATCCCGCGGACGTCGGTGAAGATCTGGCAGCGGTCCGCACCCAGCCGGGCCGCGAGCGCGACCGCGGTCGTGTCGCTGCCGCCGCGGCCGAGCGTCGTGATGTCGGCGCCCGCGACGTCGCCGCCGACACCAGTGTCCGCGCGGCCCTGGAAGCCGGCCACGATCACGACCTTGCCCTCGTCGAGCTCGCGTCTCACGCGGGCCGGCTCGATGGACGCGATCCGGGCCTTGCCGTAGCGGCCGTCGGTCGTGATGCCGGCCTGCGGCCCGCTGAGGCTGATCGCCTTGACGCCGAGCGCATGGAGCGCCATCGACACGAGCGTCGCGCTCTGGTGCTCGCCGGTCGCAAGGAGCATGTCGAGCTCGCGCTCGTCGGGCGTGTCGGTGATCGCCGCGGCGAGGCTCAGCAGCTCATCGGTCGCGTCGCCCATCGCGGACACGACGACGACAAGATCCGCGCCGGCCGACCGCTCGCGCGCGATCCGCCTCGCGACGCGCCGAATCCGGTCCGCGTCGGCGAGGCTCGAGCCGCCGAACTTCTGCACGACGAGCGGGGCAGGCATCGGGCCATTCTACCCCGGGCCCACGCACGCTCCGAACGGGGGAGTGGCGGGGCGCGGCGATCCGTATCCCGGATTGCCCACGTCGCCGGAGCGGCCGAACCGGAATCGGTCCATCGCGGCATGATGGGCAGCGACCCTTATCCGCCGATTGCGTCATGCGGGAGACCCGGCTCATGTGCTTCGACCACGACTCGCGACCGCCGATCCTGCCGATCGCCGGCGGCGCGCTCGACTCCCGCGAGCTGACGCTGACGTCGGCCGACGGCACCCGGCTGAGCGCGTTCGAGGCGCGGGCCGCCGAGCCGAGCGGCGCGGCGATCGTCATCCTGCCCGACGTCCGCGGCCTCCACGACTACTACCTCGAGCTCGCGCTCCGGTTCGCCGAGAACGGCATCGACGCCGTCGTGTTCGACTGGTTCGGCCGGACGGCGGGCCTCGGCCGGCGCGAGGAGGGCTTCGAGTACATGCCCCACGTCCAGCAGCTGACGTGGGACGGGATGGCGGCCGACATCACCGCCGCGGCGACCCAGGCGAAGACGTTCGAGCCGGCGACGCTCTTCACCGTCGGGTTCTGCATGGGCGGCCGGGCCGCGTTCCTCACCCCGACGCTCGGTCTCGGGCTGGCCGGCGCGATCGGCTTCTACGGCTCCCCCGTCAACGAGGGCCGCGGAGGTTCGCCGAAGCCGGTCGACGTCGCGGGCCAGATGGAGGGCGCGATCCTCGGCCTCTTCGGCGGCGCCGACCAGAGCATCCCGCCCGAGGCGATCGCCGCGTTCGACGACGCCCTCACGAACGCCGACATCCCCCATCGGCTCACGACGTACGAGGGCGCGCCGCACAGCTTCTTCGACCGGAAGGCGGACGAGTTCGCGGCGGCATCCGAGGACGCCTGGGCCCAGGTCCTCGGGTTCGTCCGCCAGCCGCCGAGCCAGTGACGCAGGCCCGGACGAGAGCCGGACTCAGCGCTTCGCGAGGGCCCAGGCGCCGCCGAGCAGGGCGAAGAACCCGACGACGGCGAGCCACCCGCCGGGGAGTGCCGCGTTCAGGGACTCCGTGAACGAGCGGAGCACGTAGCCGATCGTCTCGAGAGCGCCGGTCACGAGGCCGGCGATCCCCTGGCCGATCGCCTGGATGAAGTCGCCCATCGCCGCCTCAGTGTCCGGACGCTGTCAACCGCCCCGGACCGGGCCGGACCGGCCGCGAACCGCCCGCACCGGCCAGCGAACGTCACCAGCGACTTCAGACGATTTTCGCGCCCGTGTTCCGCGGCGCGACGACCTCGATCCGGCCGGCCAGGTCGGTGTCGGCCGACGCCGCCCGGAACGCCGAATTCGAGGCGGGTGACGCCCGACATCGTGTCGGTGAACGCGATGATCGTCGAGCCGGCCCCGCTCAGGCAGGCGCCGATCGCGCCCGCGGTCCGGGCGTCGGCGACGAACCGCGGCAGCTGCGGGAACGCCTTCGCCCGGTACGGCTCGTGGAGCTTGTCGACCGTGAGCACACGGAGCAGGTCGAACCGGCCGGTCGCCATCCCCGCGACCCCGACCGCGACGCGGGTCAGGTTCGAGACCGCGTCCTCGAGCGGGACCTTCGCGGGCAGCACGCCGCGCATGTCGGCGGTCGAGAGGCGCAGCTCCGGGATGAACAGCACGGCTCGCAGGTCGCGCGGCGCGTCGAACCGGAGCGCCTCGACGCCGTCGTCCACGCGGGCGGCGACCGTGAAGCCGCCGAGCAGCGCGGCCGCGGCGTTGTCCGGGTGGCCCTCGATCGCGGTGGCGAGTCGAAGCAGGTCGGGGCTCGTCAGCGGCTCGCCGAGCAGCGCGTTGCCGGCCACGAGCCCGGCGACCGTCGCCGCCGCGGACGACCCGAGGCCCCGCGCCAGCGGGATGTCGTTGCGCATCTCGAGCCGCCAGCCGACGCCCTCCGGGATCTCGCCGCGGACCTCGCGCAGCGCCGCCTCGATGCCCTGGATGCAGCGGTTCTCGCGATCGGCGGTGAGCTCGTTCGCGCCCTCGCCGTCGACGGTCAGCTCGATCTCGCCGCGGCTCCAGCCGCGAACCTCGACCTCGACCCGGTTGCCCAGCCCGAGAGCGAGCGCGACGCAGTCGTAGCCGGCGCCGAGGTTCGCGCTCGTCGCCGGAACGTCGACCGTGACGCGGCGGCCGTCCATCTCCGCGAGCCAGTTCATCACCATGCGCTCGTCACCCACTCACCATCCCAGCGCTACCGTCACTGCCCCGACCGACGCCTCCGCCTCGATCACGGCGTTCTCCGCAGCGACCGATTCCGCCGTCGAGGGGTCCTTGAGCCCGCTCCCCGTCAGCACGCAGACGACCACCGCATCGCGCGCCAGGCCATCGCGCGCGGCCACGGAGGCGACTCCGGCGAGGCTCGTCGCCGACGACGGCTCGCAGAAGATGCCCTCGTCCTCGGCCAGCGAGCGGTACGCGGCGAGGATCTCGTCGTCCGTCACGGATTCGATCGCGCCGCCGCTCTCGTCGCGAGCGGCCTCGGCCGACGCCCACGACGCCGGGTTGCCGATCCGGATCGCGGTTGCGATCGTCTCCGGCGCGTCGATCGGCCGGCCCAGCACGAGCGGCGCGGCGCCCGCCGCCTGGAAGCCGAGCATCCGCGGCCGATTCGCGACGATCCCGGCGGTGGCGTAGTCGCGGAACCCGGCCCAGTACGCGCTGATGTTGCCGGCATTGCCGACCGGGATCGCGAGAGCGTCGGGCGCCCGGCCCAGGTCGTCGCAGATCTCGAACGCGGCGGTCTTCTGGCCCTCGAGACGGTGCGGGTTGACCGAGTTCACGAGCGTCACCGGGTGGTCGTCCTGCTCGGCCATCGCCCGGACGATCCGGAGCGCGGCGTCGAAGTTGCCGTCGACGGCGACGACCCTCGCCCCGGCCACGGTCGCCTGGAGCAGCTTGCCGGCCGCGATCCGGCCGCGCGGCAGCACGACGACGACCTCGAGACCGGCCCGGGCGCCGTACGCCGCCGCCGACGCCGACGTGTTGCCGGTCGAGGCGCAGATGATCGCGCTCGCCCCGGTCTCGAGCGCCTTCGCGACCGCGACGACCATGCCTCGGTCCTTGAACGAGCCGGTCGGGTTCTGGCCCTCGACCTTCGCGTACAGGTTCGACAGGCCGAGCCGCCGGCCAATTCGCTCGAGGCGGACGAGCGGCGTGAACCCTTCGCCGAGCGTGAGCGGCGGTGTCGCGTCGGTCACCGGGAGGAACGAGCGGTAGCGCTCGACGAGCGTCGGACGGGCGGCGGTCACCGGCGCGCGCCCGACGCGGCGGCCGACCGCGCCGCGGGCAGCGAGGCCCACGTGCTCCCGGCCCGCGGCCGCGATCGCGAGCAGGTCGCCCAGGACCGCGCTCGACGTGGCTGGCCCGCCGGCGCCCGGGCCGCTGAACGCGACCGTGCCCACGGGCGAGGCCTCGACCTCGATCCGGTTCAGGACGCCCGACGTCCGCCCGAACGCCGAGTCCGCCGCGACCCGGGTCGCGATGACGCGCGCCTCGATCGGCCCGTCGTCCTCCTCGGCGTCCCGGCTCGCGCTCGCCAGCAGCTTGACGACCTCGCCGCGCGACGTGGCCGCGGCGATGTCGTCGGCGGTCACGCCGGTGATCCCCGGCCGGCCGTGGCCGGGCGCGTCGGCGGCGTCGTCGGTCGTCGCGATCGCGCCGGGATCGAGCCACACGCCGAACGCCAGCCGGGCCAGGATCACGAGCTTGTTGACCGCGTCGTGGCCCTCGACGTCGCCGCTCGGATCGGCCTCCGCGTAGCCCGCGGCCTGGGCGAGCGCGAGGACGGCGTCGTAGTCGCGCCCCTCGTCGGTCATCGCCGTCAGGATGTAGTTCGTCGTCCCGTTGACGATGCCGCGGACCGCCGCGACGCGGTTGCCGGCGAGGTCGCGGGCGAGCGGCCCCAGGACCGGGATTCCGCCCCCGACCGACGCCTCGAAGCGGAGCGCCGCTCCCGTCCGGCGGGCGATCGACTCGAGCTCCGGCCCGTGATGGGCGAGCACGTGCTTGTTCGCCGTCACGACCGGCAGCCCGGCGCCGAGCGCCGCCGCGATCAGCGTCCGGGCGGGCTCCTCGCCGCCCATCAGCTCGACAACGACGTCCGCCTCTCCCGACGCGAGGAGGTGGGCCGGCGCGTCCGTCAGCAGCCCCGCCGGCAGTCCCCGCCGCGCGGCCGCCTCGACGTCGCGCACCGCGATCCCCGACAGCTCGAGGGCAGGCCGGCCGTCGACCGCGAGCTCGTCCCGGCGCTCGGTCAGCGCCCGGATGACCTCCCGACCCACCGTGCCCGCGCCGAGAACGGCGACCCGCAGCACCTGCCCGCTCATCGGGTGATCGTAGCGGAGGGATGGGGCCGAAACCCGGTCGCGCGACGGGCCCCGGACGCAACGAAAACCCGCACGCCGTCGGGCACCGGCGCACGGGTTGTCGTTACCCGGGATTCTCGCCTTCACGGTGATGGCGGGAGCGCGTCGGCCTTGGCCGGCGGCATCACAACGGCATAACAGCGGCATTGCAGTCGCCGAGGCGGATACACTCGCGCTCCCATGACGACCGAACGGGCCGGCGCCCCCAGCGCGGCCGATGACGCATTCCAGGCGCACCGGATCTTCAGCGGCATCCAGCCGTCGGGGATCGTCCACCTCGGCAACGACCTGGGCGCGATCCGCAACTACGTCGCGCTCCAGGAGCAGTTCGAGGCCGTCTACTGCATCGTCGACTACCACGCGCTGACGAGCCTCCACGACGCCGACGCGCTGCGCCGCCAGACGCGCGAGATGGCCGCCTCGCTGCTCGCCCTGGGCCTCGACCCGGAGAAGTGCACGCTCTTCGTCCAGAGCCACCGGCCCGAGCACACGGAGCTCGCCTGGCTGCTCGCGACCGTCACGCCGGTCAGCTGGGTCGAGCGCACGCCGACGTACAAGGAGAAGAAGGAGCAGCAGCCGGACGACGTCAACCACGCGCTGCTCACCTACCCGATCCTGCAGGCCGCCGACATCGTCATCTACCGCGCCGACCGCGTCCCGGTCGGCAAGGACCAGGCCGCCCACCTCGAGCTGAGCCGCGAGATCGTCCGGGCGTTCAACCGCCGCTACGGCGAGACGTTCGCCGAGCCCGAGGCCGTCTTCACCGAGGCCCCGACCGTCCTCGGCACGGATGGGGTCCGGAAGATGAGCAAGTCGGTCGGGAACACGATCGAGATCCTCGCCGAGCCCGACATGATCCGGAAAGCAGGTCATGTCGATGGTCACCGACACGGAGCGGATCCTGCGGACCCAGCCCGGCCGGCCGGAGGTCTGCAACGTCTGCCAGCTCCACCGGTTCTTCGGCCCGGACTACGAGGAGATCTGGGACGGCGAGCGGACGGCACGCACGGGCTGCGTCGACACGAAGCGGCTGCTGGCCGAGCGGATCATCGCCCACTACGCGCCGGCCCGGGAGCGCTACCTGGACCTCATGGCCCGGCCCGCCGAGCTCGACGCGATCCTCCAGGACGGTGCCGACCGCCTCGCCCCGAAGGCGGCCGCGACGATGGACGACGTCCGCCGCCGGATGGGGCTGCGCTAGACCCGCGCGCACCGCCCACCGGCCTTCGTGCTGACAAGTTGGACAGGCATTCGCAGACTCTTGACGTGTAGGGGGCGGATCGTCTGACTGCTCGCGGACTTTCGCGCTGCAGCCCCTTGTCGTCGACGCGCCTCCTGGACCGGGCACACGCCCGGACACCGGGGAGGTCTGCGTGTCGATGGTGCTGAACGAGAGGCGCCGCAGGCGTCGTGCGGTCGCGGTTCCCGACGGGTTCGACCCCGTCCCCTCGATCGGCCCGATTCGGCAGTCAGATGCACGGTCGTCGACGACGTCCCGGGCGAAGCCGACGCCGTCGGCGATCCCCGGTCGACGCCGGCGGCGCGGGCGCGGCGGCGCTCGGCGCCGACGCCGCCGGCCTTGCCGTTCGTCGGTTCGACGGCGCGCCGGCCAGACCCACCTGATCGCGCGACGGGATCCGTTCGCGTCGCGGTCGGCATCGGCGACGCCGCCGCGGGTCGACGCGGCCGCTCTCCGCGACGCCGCCGCCACGTTCGCCCTCGCGCTCGCCGCCAGGACCGGCTCGCGGTCCAGGTTCCGCGGCTCGCCGGCGTCGCTCCGGCCGAGGCAGCCCAGGTGATCGTCGAGGGCATTCTGCTCGCGCGCTGCTCCTACTGACCCGCTCAAGGCCTACGCCGTCCGGAACACCCGTGGCGTCGATCGCGCTCGTCGTCGATCAGGCGGACCGCGAGGCGGTGACCGGCGGCGCCCGACGCAGCCCGATCCTCGCGGCGGTGAGTCGCTCGGCCGGGACCTCGCGAACACGCCGCCGGCGCGTCGAGCACGCGGCTGGCCGACGTCGCGACGCGGATCGGTCGCGAGCGGGGGCTCGCGGTGGAGGTCCTCGACCAGGCCCAGCTGCTCGAGCATGGGCTGCGGCGGGATCCTCGGCGTCAACGGCGGCAGCGCCGAGCGCCCCGGATGATCAAGCTCCACGTACACGCCCGGCGGGCGACGGCGGCCGGCCGCGCGTCGCGCTCGTCGCCAAGGGGATCATGTACGACTCCGGCGGCATCAGCCTCAAGCCCTCCGACGCCGTCCACGCGCAGATGAAGAACGACATGTCCGGGCCGGTGCCGTGCTCGCCGCGATGATCGCGCTGCGGCCGACTCGGCTGCCACGACCGAGGTCACCGGCTACCTGATGCTGCACCGACAACATGCCGTCCGGCACGGCCCTCAAGCTCGGCGACGTCCTCACGATCCGCGGCGGCACCACCGTCGAGGTGCTCAACACCGACGCCGAGGGCCGTCTCGTGATGGCCGACGCGCTCGTGATGGCCGACCGAGGAGCCGCCGACGCGATCGTCGACATCGCCACGCTGACCGGCGCAAGCATGCGCGCGCTCGGCACCGGATCGCCGGCGTGTTCGGCAACGACCACGCGCTGATCGACCAGGTCCGCGCGGCCGGCGACGCGGCCGACGAGCCGCCCTGGCCGTTCCCGCTCGAGCGCGCTACCGACGCAGCTCAATTCGCACGTCGCCGACATGACGAACATGGGCGGCCCCAACGCCGGGCGATCACCGCGGCGCTCTTCCTCGAGGAGTTCGTCGACGGCATCCCGTGGGCCCACATCGACATCGCGGGCACGGCCCGCGAACGAACGTCGAGTCGTGGCGCACGAGAGGCTGCTCCGGGTTTGGTGCCCGGCTGCTGGCCGAGCTTGCTCCTCGACTTCCAGCGACCAGCGGACCGCGGGAGGAGAGCGCCGACGGCGGTTCGGTCCGGTGAGGAGGAGTCGGACGCAGCCGCGGACGCGACCGGCGAAGGGTTCAGCAGCGGATGCTGGACGGCATCGACGGCACGGTGCCCCACCCGTCCTGATGTTCCTCTACCTGATCATCGGGGTGATCGTGCTCTCGGCGATCCTCGCCTTGCCGGGGTGTCGGTGACCGAAGAAATCGTCGTGCCGGACAACGTTCCCGTCTCCCCGACTACTACGAGGACACGACCGCCCCGGTCGTCGATCCGAACGCGCTACCGCCGCAGTATCGCGACGACTACCACCTCGAGACGAGTCACGATCCCGATCAAGAGCCTTCTCGACGCCGAGGGTATCCGGTTCATCTTCACGTCGTTCGTGCCGAACTTCGCCGGGTTCGGCGTGGTCGCGGTCACCTTCGTCGCGCTGATGGGCGCCGGCGTCGCCGAGGGCAGCGGGCTGATGGGAGCGCTGATCCGCCTGCTCGTGAGGGCGTCACCGCGACGTGTCCTCGCATTCGCCCTGATCTTCGTCGGCGTCGTCTCGAGTGTCGCCACCGACGCCGGCTACCTGATCCTCGTGCCGCTGGGCGCCGCGGCATTCGCCAGCGTCGGCCGCCACCCGCTGGCCGGCATGGCCGCCTGCTTTGCCGGCGTCGGCGCGATCTTCGGGGTCAATCCTATCACCCCGGCCACGACGCCCATGATCACCGCGATCACGAACGAGGCGCTCGGAGCGGCTCGCGGGACGCCGCTGGGCATCCTCGCCAACTACTGGTTCAGCATCGTGTCGTCGATCGTGCTCGCGTTCGTCGCGTACGTGGTCACGGAGCGGATCGTCGAGCCGCGGCTGGGCGAGTGGGTTCCAGCGTCGACTCGGGTCCCGCCGGCACGTCGATCGAGGACGAGGCCGACGACGTCGACGATCCGGCACCGAGAAGCGCGGCCTCCGCTACGCGCTGGTCTTCTTCTGTCGCGTTCATCGGCTTCGTCCTGCTCATCACGCTCCCGCCCGGCGCGCCGCTCCGCGACCCCGACACCGGCGACATCATCGGGACGACGCCGTTCATGGACAGCCTGCTGTTCATCATCTCGATGACGTTCCTGCTCTCGGGCATCGGCTACGGGATCGGGGCCAGGACGTTCAACGAGCAGCAACGACGTCATCGCGGCGGTCGTGAAGACGTTCGCCGGCCTCAGCGGCCTCGTCTTCATGCTCCTGATGATCAGCCAGTTCATCGCCTACTTCAATTACAGCAACCTGCCGAGCGTCCTCGCGATCGCGCTCGCGGACTGGCTGAAGACGACGGGAATTGGCGCCCTGCCGCTGCTGATCGGGATGATCGTCGTGATCCTCCTCCTCGACATCATCATGCCGGGGCTGATCCCGAAGTGGGCGATCTTCGCCCCGATCTTCATCCCGCTCTTCATCCAGCTCGGTGTGCCACCACAGACCGGCCTGGCCGCCTATCGCGTCGGTGACTCGCCGCTGAACGTCGTGACCCCGCTGATGGTCTACCTGCCGTTCATGGTCACGATCGCCCAGAGATATCAGAAGGACGCCGGGATCGGGACGGTGATCGCGTTGATGCTGCCCTACGTCCTGATCATCGCGATCGTCTGGATCATCCTGTTCGTGGTCTGGTTCCTCCTCGGCGTGCCGCTGGGGCCCGGGTACCCGGTCCAGCTCTGACGTCGGGCCGGATTGCCCAAATCGTCGATGGATCACGCCCAGATCACGTTCGCAGTCATCGCCGGGATCGTCGCCCTGTTCATCTGGGGCGGCCTCCCGGTCGAGGTCGTCGCGATCGGGGCGGCCCTCGTCCTGTGGGCGACCGGCGTCCTGACGCTGGGGCAGAGCCTGGCCGGGTTCGGCGACCCGGTGATCATCTTCATCGCGACGCTGTTCGTGGTCAGCGAGTCGCTCGACGCCACCGGCGTCACCGCCTGGGCCGGCCAGCAGCTCGTCGAGCGGGCGGGGGCGAGCCGGGCCCGCCTCGTCGTCCTGACGATGCTCGCCTGCGCCGCCCTCACGGCGTTCGTCACGGTGAACGCAGCGGTCGCGGCGCTGCTGCCGGTCATCGTCGTCACCGCGACCAGGCTGAAGGTCGCCCCGTCGAAGCTGCTGATCCCGCTCTGCTTCGGGGCCCATGCCGGGTCCCAGCTCGCGCTGACCGGCTCGAACGTGAACCTGCTGGTCGCGGAGGCGGTGGGCCAGTACGGCGGCCGGCCGTTCGGGTTCTTCGAGTTCGCCCTGGCCGGCATCCCGCTGCTGATCGGGACGGTCGTCGTCGTCGCCCTCCTGGGCGACCGGCTGCTTCCTGTGCGGACGCCGCCGACGATCTCGGCCGACCTCAGCCGCCACGCCGAGACGCTCGTCGGCGAATACGAGCTCGGCGATCGCGAGGGATCGGCCGCTGCCTTCGATCGGGAGACCGGCCTCGCTGAGGTCGTGATCCCGCCTCGCTCGCCGTTCGTCGGCGAGCTCGTGGTCCGGGGCATGGTCACCGAGAGCGGCGACGTCGTGATCGCGGCGATCCACCGAGCCGGGGAGGCGCTGTCGGAGACCCGCCTCGAGGTGGGCGACGTCCTGCTGATGCGCGGCCCGTGGACGGCGCTCGACGCGAAGGCCGACGATCCGGGCGTCCTCGTCGTCGACCACCCCCGGCTGGTCCGCCGGCAGGCCGTGCCGTTCGGGCTGCGGGCGTGGGAGTCGGTCGCGGTCCTCGCCGGCATGGTCGTGCTGCTGGTGACGGCGGTCGTCCCACCGGCCGTGGCCGGACTCCTCGCGGCCGGCGCGTTGATCATCCTGCGTGTCCTCAGCATGGAGCAGGCCTACCGCTCGATCACCTGGACGACGGTCGTTCTGGTCGCGGCAATGCTGCCCCTGTCGACGGCGATGTTCGAGAGCGGGGCCGCGGACCAGGTGGCCGAGGTCCTGATCGGCGTCGTCGGCGGGATGGGGCCGTACGGGCTGCTCGTGGGGCTCTTCGTCGTGACCGCCGTCTTCGGCCAGCTGATCAGCAACACTGCGACCGCGCTGATCGTGATCCCGATCGGGGCCGCCGCCGCAACGGAGATGGGAGTCGACGTCCGGCCGGTGATGATGTCGATCTGCGTCGCTGCCGCGGCGTCGCTGCTGACGCCGGTCGCGACGCCGGTCAACCTGATCGCGCAGGGCGCGGCGGGCTACAAGTTCGGAGACTACTGGCGGCTCGGCGCGGCGGTCATGGTCGTCTTCTTCGTCGTCTCCGTCGTCGTCGTCCCGATCTTCTGGCCGTTCACCTGACGTTCGGCGTGCAGCGCCGGGTAAGCGCCCGGGACTACGATGACCACATGCTGCCGATCCAGCTGAACGAGCGACAGGGAACCCTGCTCACGACCCTGCTCGTGCTCGGCACGATCGTCCTCGCGGCGGCCGTGATCTTCATCGCCGCGAACGTGTTCTACGCGTTCGGCGACACGATCCTGATCTTCTTCCTCGCGTGGCTGCTCGCGTTCATCCTCAGCCCGATCGTCACCCGGCTGACGAACGCGATCCCGGTCCTGCCGCGGGTCGTCGCGACGATCCTCGTCTACGCGGCGCTGTTCGCGGTCATCGTCCTCATCGTCATCGCCCTCGCAGGCGCGCTGGCGACGTCGATCTCGGAGTTCATCCAGAGCGTTCCAACGCTCCGCCAGCAGCTCCCGCAGCTGCTGGCCACGTGGCAGGCGACGCTCAACGGGTTCGGCCTCCAGGTCAACCTCGTGGCCTCTGCCGACGACATCCTGAACGGCGTCGCCAACTACGCCGGCCAGCTCGTCGGCCCGGTGCAGCAGGTCGCGGTGGCGAGCATCGGCGCGATGGGCTCGCTGCTGCTCGTGCTGATCCTGTCGCTCTACATGGTCGTCGACCGCGACCAGATCTCGACGTTCCTGTTCACGCTGGTCCCGCGTTCCCGCCAGTCGGAGGCGCGGCTGCTGGAGCGGAGCGTGTCGCGCTCGTTCGGCGGGTTCCTCCGCGGCCAGGCGATCCTCGGCGTCGTCTACGCGGCCGTCGCGATCGTCACGAGCGCCGTGCTCCACCTCGACTACGTCGGCGTGACCGCCGCCCTGTCGGGCTTCCTCATGGCGATCCCGTTCTTCGGGCCGTTCGTCGCCTGGGCGCCGCCGGTCGTCGTCGCCTTCCTGACCAACTCGGGCTCGGCCCTGCCGGCCTTCATCCTGATGGGCATCGGCTGGCTGATCGTCATGAACGTCCTGCAGCCGCGGCTCATGCAGGAGTCGGTCGGGATCCACCCGATCGTCGTCCTCGGCTCGGTCCTGATCGGGTCGAAGATCGCGGGCATCGCCGGGGCGATCTTCGGCATCCCGATCGCCGCCGTCATCTCGGCGTTCTTCTTCCACTACCTCGCGATGACCCGTGACACGGCGCCGGTCGCGGAGCGGGCCGCGAAGCGCGTCGAGAAGCGCGAGGGGCGGCCGATCCGGATCCCGCGCGAGCCCGCGCCGGGCGTCGACAGCGACGTGCCGTGACCCAGCCGAAGGACGGCGACGGGCCGCGAGACGGCGACCAGGACGGGCGCGGACGGACGGCGGCGACCCGCCGGACATGACCCGGGAGCGGGCCCGGACGGAGCGGCGGGACCTCGACAAGGAGCGCGGCGAGCCGGTCGCGGGTGCCGCGATCCGCGGTCACGGCCGGCCCCGGGCGCTGCGGGCGATCGCCAAGCCGCTCGGCGACTGGACGTCGCGGCCGCGGATCCTCATCACGAACGACGACGGCGTCGAGTCGCGCGGCCTGCTCGCGCTCAAGCAGGCGCTCGACCCGATCGGCGACACGACCGTCATCGCGCCCGACACGAACCAGAGCGCCGTCGGCCACCAGAAGACGCTGATGCGACCGCTTCGCGTCCGGGAGCGGACGCTCGGCGACGGGACGCTCGCCTATTCCGTCGACGGCTCCCCGACCGATGCGGTCAGCGTCGCCTTCCTCGGCTATTTCGGCCACGGCTTCGACCTCGTCGCGTCGGGCATCAACTACGGCGCGAACCTCGGCGACGACATCACGTACTCCGGGACCGTAAGCGCCGCGATGGAGGCGGTCATCAACGGCTGCCCGGCGTTCGCGATCTCGCAGGAGTACTACGAGCATCCCGACTTCACGCTGGCGGCCCTCGCGGCGTCGACGGTCGCCCGGAACATCCTCGAGCACGGCCTGTCGCGGGGCGAGCTCGTCAACGTCAACGTCCCGGCCGTCACGCCCGAGGAGTGCGAGGGCTTCGAGGTGACGCGGCTGGGCCGGCGGGTCTACCAGGACCAGCTGATCGAGCGGCTCGATCCGCGGGGCATCCCCTACTTCTGGATCGGCGGCCCGCCGCCGTCGGGGCTGGCGGTCGCGGGCACGGACTTCCACGCGGTCGTCAACCGCCGGATCGCGATCACGCCGATCCACCTCGACCTCACCGGCCGGCGGCTGCTCAAGCGGCTCCGGACCTGGAAGTGGCAGCTCCCCGAGGGCGCCATCGCCGTTCCCGAGCCCGGCGAGGCGCCGCCGCCCGACCACGACGGTCCCCTCGAGGCGGACCTCGAACACAGGCTCGACGAGGACCACGAGCTCGAGCGCCGCTAGCGAACGGACTCACGGTCCCGCCCCGGCCAGGACCGGACGATGCGGCGGGGTGCCCTATCGACCGAGGCCGCGCCCCTTCTCGAACACGATCTGGAGGTCCTGGCTGAGGCCGGTCGCGAAGCCGGCTTCGCTGAGGGCCAGGTAGTACTCCCACATCCGGATGAACCGGTCGTCGAAGCCGAGCCTTCGCACCTCGTCCGAGCGCGGCCATGAACCGCTCGCGCCAGGCGCGCAGCGTCAGCACGTACGAGGGCGAGATGTCCGTGACGCGACGGAGGAGCAGCCGCGTTTCGCGCGGTTGCCCGTTCGAGCACGGCGAGGGACGGGCACAGACCGCCCGGGAAGATATACGTCTGGATCCAGTTCGCCCCGCGCAGCTGCTCCTCGTAGGCGGCGTCGGGAAAGGCGATCACCTGGAGGCTCAGCCGTCCACCGGGTCGCAGAGCCCGATCGCAGCTCTCGAAGAACGTCCCGAAATACTCTGCTCCGACCGCCTCCAGCATTTCGATCGAGACGATCGCGTCGTACGTTCCCCCGACGTCACGGTAGTCGCACAGCTGGACGTCGACGAGGTGGGCGAGTCCCGCTTCGCGGACACGCTCGCGCGCGAGGGCGTGCTGCTCGCTGCGAGATCGTGATCGTGGTTACCCGGCAGCCGAGTTCCCCCGCCGCGTACAGCGCGAAGCCGCCCCAGCCCGCTGCCGATTTCGAGGACGTGCTGCCCTGCGCGACAGCCCGGCGTTCCTCGGCGATGCGTCGGTACTTGCTCGCGCTGCGCGTCCGCGAGCGTCTGGTCGGGCGTCTCGAAGACGGCGCACGAGTAGGTCAACGTCTCGTCGAGGAACAGCCGGTAGAAGTCGTTGCCCAGGTCGTAGTGGGCCGCGATATTGCGGCGGCGCCCCGCCGCGTATTGCGCCGCGTCCGGTGCGCGAGCGTCCGGCGGAGCTGCAGCGGCACGCGGAACCAGCCGCTCGACAGCGCCAGTGACTCGCGGTTCCGCGCGGCGAGCCGCAGCAGCGCCGCCAGGTCCGGGCTGGACCACAGGCCGTCCACGTACGCCTCGCCGCCGCCGGTCTCGCCGCCGACCAGGATGCCGCACGAGCGCCTCACGGTCGTGGATGTCGATCTCGCGCCTGGCCCGGGCGGCGCTCGCGTCGCCGAACATCCGGCGCGAGCCGTCGGGCAGGACGACGGTCAGGCGCCCGAACCGGATCTTCTGGGCGGCGGAAGAGCCGAGCCGCCACGCCGCGTGCTCCAGGAGCCCGAGCCGACCACGTGGTGGCCTGCGGGATGGCCTGCGACGTCGGACGTCATCGGGCCATCTCGCCGTGCCGGTGGAACCGCGCGCCGCGCAGCCACAGGCGCAGGGCATGCCAGTGGATCATCAGCGGTCGTCTTGTAGGTCACCAGTGGGTAGCGAAGCGAGCAACCTCAGCGCCGATCGGGTCGGTCAACGGACGCCTGACGAGGTCGAGGCTCGCGTGGAGCAGCAGCCCCTCGGGCTCCCTCCTGGTTGATCGTGATCCGCAGGCGTGACGCTTCGTCTCGCACGCGAACGGTGTACCCGCCGCTCGTCTCGAGGAAGGGCGACACGTAGAACTCCTTGTCCATCGCCGCGACGAACGCCTCGCCACCCGGCCGCGGTCGAAGCGTATACAGGTGCCGTTCGCCGTGCGTGTTGTGGACCTCGACGATGACGATTCGCAGGCACGCCATCGCGGTCGCGACAAAGGTAGAAGCGACGCCGGGTTGAAGACGTACCCGAGTACGCGGAGGTTGGTGACCAACGTGACCCGCCAGCCGGTGGGTCCTCGCCGGCGGACCGGAGGAGGTCGTTGACCGCCGATCGAAGATCCACGGCCGGAGGATCGAGGTGGTCCGAGTCGCGGATCTCGAGGATGCCCGGCCGGTTGCGGCGGATCACCCGATGACGCGCCCTCGATGCCATCCAGCTCGTCGAGGTCGAGCGCGAGGTACGTCACGCCGTGCTCGAGGCTATAGACGAACGGTCGGGCCCGGCGATGCCGCACCTGGCCCTCGAGGAAATGCGATCTCACGCCGCCACCTCGCGTTCGGCCGCGTCCCCGGCCGCGCCCTGCGCAGCCGCCCGGCCGCCCTGCGAGATCTGCGATAGCCCGACCGACATCCGTCCTCGTGGAAGCCGTATCCGAGATGCGCGCCCGCGAAGAACGTTCGCCGGTGACCCTGCAGCACCTCCACCGCGCGCCTGTGCGGCGAGGGTGTTGAACGTGTACACGGGATGCCGCATCGGTCGCTCGACGATGATCCGGGACGGATCGAGCCCATCGCCGGGATTGACCGAGACCGAGTACTGGACGGGTCCAGGCAGCGACTGCAACCGGTTCATATCGTAGGTCATCGTGAGCGCGTCGCTCGGCACCGGCAGTCGACCTGGTCGACGTTCCAGGACGCCCAGGCGGCCCTCCGCCGGCAGGAGCCCCCGATCCGTGTGCAGGACGACCCTGTTCGTCGAGTACTCGAAGGCGCCGAGCGCGTCGCGCTCCCTCTGGTCCGCGTCGCGTAGCAGGCGCAGGGCGTCGTCGGCGTGGGTCGCGAGCACGACCGCGTCGAAGCGGTCGCGCGCCCCGCGCGGCCGTCCGCACGCTGACGCCGCTCCGCCCCGCTGCGACGTCCACGACCGCGTCCCCGGCCCGGACCGCGTCCGGCCCGAGCAGTTCCGAGGATCCGGTCGACGTACGTCATCGACCCGCCCGTGATCGTCCGCCACTGGAGGCCCGCCCGACGCCGATCAGGCCGTGATGGTCGAGGAAGCGCAGTAGGTACTCGATCGGGAAGTCGTGGATCCGGTCGGACGCGGTGGACCAGACCGCGACGTGATCGGGGTCAGGAAGTGGTCCCGGAAGCCGCGCCCGAAGCGAAGCTCGTCCAGATAAGCCGCCCAGTGTCTGCGCTACTTCGCTCCCGGCATCGAGGCGTGCCCGGGCGTCGCGGTAGAACCGCAGCACGTCCGGCAAACATTCGCCAGTGCCCGGGTCGCGCGATTGCCGATGGCTGGGCGAACCAGCCCCGAGCGCCGCGAGAGCTGAACTCCACGACCGCACGCCCGGCAGGCCGAGGCCAGGCGACATGTCGCTCGCCTGGGTGGCAACGCCCAACTCGCCGAGCATCCGGACGAACGTCGGATAGGTGACGTCGTTGTGGACGATGAACCCCATGTCCACCGCCAGCGGCCCGTCGGCCGTGTCCACGGTGACCGTCTTGACGTGCCCCCCGACCGGAGACTCGGCGTCGTACAGCCGGACTTCGTTGTCGCGATGGAGGGCATATGCGGCGCTCAGTCCGCTGATCCCGCCACCGATGATCGCCACGCGCATCAGGCGCCCATCCGCCGTCACGGCTCGATGCGCGCCGGGCGAGCGTCCGGGTCATGCCCTCCGCGGCCTGTTCGCCGATGCGCTCGGAAGGCCCCGCCAAGGAACGGCTGGGCGAGGCGCAGCAGCCCACCGAGCCTGATGTCCGCGATGTAGTCCACGACGGTCCGGTCACCCACGCGTTCGAAGCGGATCTCGTCGACCGTCGTCACGCCGGACCCCTCGCCGCGGAGGACCACCCGTCGCGGGCGCTCGTACTCGGTGATCCGGTACTCCATCGGGGCGGTCCGTCCCCCCATCCGTACCTCGAGCGCAAACCGTGCCCCGAGCCCGGGCCGCACGTTCCCCAGCCGCTTCGCGGCGGTCGTATTCGGATCCCACTCGTCGGCGTGGGCGAAGTCGGCGATGTAGTCGAAGGCTTCATCGATCGGCAGGTCCGTCTCAATACGTTCGCGCAGGCGGGTCATCTCGAGGCTCCCGTTCTCGTCGTGGTCGTGAGGCTTGCTCGTTCGCGGAGCCCCAGCTCGGTCGCGGGATCGCCGACGTCGCCATGCGGACGACGAGGTCCCAGAGGCGCCGGCGGTCCGCCCCGGTCAGGCGGGTCTGTGGGGCTCGGTCGAACGGCCGGGCGCGCCGGTCGAGGAACAGGCGCCCGTTTCTCCCCAGCTGCCGCGGGTCAGCGGCCAGCCAGATCGCGGTATCGGCCCCCTCGTCGGGTGTCCGCAACAGCGGTCCCATGAGCCGGCTGAAGCCGGGGAGCGACGCTGCGAGCCCAGGGGTTGCCGCCCAACCCGGATGCATCGCGCTGAACGCGACCTCGTCAGGTGACACGCGCCTGGCCCACTCGCGGACGAGCGCGACCTGGGCGCGCTTCGCCTGGGCGTAGGCCCGCGTTCCGCTCCACGGCCGGCGGGCCCACGGAGGTCGTCGAGGTCGAGTGGCTGGGCGTACATCCCGCCCGACGTCACGGCGACGACCCGAGCGTGCCCCGTGCCGCGAAGCAGCGGCAGCAGGCCGGCGATCAGCGCGAACGGCCCGACGACCATCGTGGCGAGCGTTGCCTCGATGCCGTCGGTGCCACGCTGCGCTCCGGGAACATCGCGCCGGCGTTGTCGACCACGACGTCGAGTCGGCTTTCCCGGGCGCCGATTCTCCTCCACGGCCTCGCCGACGGAGCGGATGGACGACATGTCTGCGACGACCGCGACCACGCGGTCCGCACCGTGCGCGGTGGCGATCTCGGCGCGGACGGCCTCGAGCCGAAGCGCGTCACGCCCGACGAGGACAACGCCGCGCACCGAGCCAGGCGAGCGCGGTCGGCGATCGTCCGGCCGAGCCCGGAGGTCGGACCGGTCACGAGCACGGTCCGTCCGACGCAGCGACTCCGGCGGACGGATCCGACCAGTCGAACAGGCGCCGCCGAACCGCGCGCCCGATCCGGGAGAAGCTGCCGACGATCGACCATCTCGAGCAGGCCGTCGATGAAGTAGGCTAATCATCAGTCGTGAGCCGGATCGAGGGCGGGACCGGCGCCGAGGAGCTCGGCGCCGGTCCCGGACCCTGATCCCCCCTAGGCCCGCGGCCCCCCAGCCGCGTTCCTTTTGGACGGCGAGCCGGCGCAGGCTCGCGCACAAGCCCAGGCCGCCGAGCGCGAGCAGGCCAAGCGGCAGGCCGTTGCTCGGCGCCGGCTGTCGGAACCGCAGCGCGTCGGTCGCCGGCAGCGCCGGCATTCCGGCGACGCCGTTCCATCGACGGCGACGACCACCCGAAGGGCGTTGTCACCGACGGCCGGGCTGGCCGCGGAGCCGATCGCGAAGACGCTGTAGCTCATGCAGTCCTCGACAGCCACGTCCCCAAGGTCCAGCGCGACCGTCGTCTCACCGGCCACGCGCACTTCGAGGTCGTACGTTCCACCCGGCAGTCGAGGTAGTCGGAGGCGTCCGGATAGGCGAGGTCCTGGACGAGAGCCTCGTCCGGCGATGTACCGCAACGGCAACGTCGACGGCCGGTGCGTCCGCGCTGAAGTGAACGACGCGCATCTGGGCATCGTCGCAGCTCGGCGAGGCGTGTCCTGCAGCACCTGGGCCGAGATCGAGGCGAGCGCCTCAGTGGCAGCAATCGTGTACGAGGCGCGGCCGCCACGGTGACGTCGGCGTCGATGACCGGATCGGTCGTGGTGCCGGTCGCGAAGACCTTCACGATGTGGTCGCCGGCCGGGATCTCAAGGTAGCCCGAAATCGCCCCGAACGGCACGCCCGTCAAGGCCGAGACCGGGGCACCGTCGAGCTGAACGTCGACCGCCGGCGCGTCGGGCGACGCGTGCAGGATTCGGACCATTGCGGTATCGGCGGCGCTGACCGGAGCGGCGGACGCGACGATCAGCACGCCGGCGGCGAGCAGGCGCGTGACGCCTGCGCGGAGGGCTTTCACGATGGGTCTCCTTGGCACTCGCGGCGGCCGCTCAGCTTGTCTAGGCTTTGTGCCGAGCCTTGTTCGCGAACTGTACCGTTATGTCTAATGTTTGTCAACGCCAGATCGCGTGGTATATTGATCAAACCATGTACACAATCAGGCAGGCCGCTGCGCGAACGGGCCTCAACGTCCCGACCATTCGTGCGTGGGAACGCCGCTACGGGGTCGTGCATCCGGGGCGGACCTCGGCCGGCTATCGGCTCTACGACGACGACACCATCGCGCGGCTGCTCGCCATGCGGCGGCTCGTCGAGGGCGACGGATGGCGGCCTAGCCAGGCGGCGGAGCGTGTCATCGCCGCTCGCGACGCAGCCGACCTAGCAGCGCTCGGGCGCGAATCGGACCGCCCCGTCCCGACAGATGGCACTGCCAGCCGTGATGTCAGCGCAGGCGCGGCAGCCGACCTGATCGACACCTTCGGCACCGCGGCGCGCCTCTTCGACATTCCCGCGATCGAAGAGGTCCTCGATGACGCATTTGCAGCGCAGCGGTTCGAGGGCGCGATGCGCGACGTGGTCTTCCCCGCCTTGCGCGCAGTCGGCGACGGGTGGGCGACCGGCGTCATCGACATCGCCGCCGAGCACGCGGCGAGCGAGACGGTCCGCCGTCGCCTGTCACAGCTCTACGAGGCCGCCGGGCTGTCCGTCAGCGGTCCGACCGTGCTCGTTGGCATGCCACCGGGCAGCTACCACGAGATCGGGGCGTTCGCGTTCGCGATCGCGGCGCGTCGGGCAGGTCTCGGCGTGCTTTACCTCGGAGCCGACGTTCCACTCGAGAGCTGGCTTCGAACAGCCCGCGAGACCGGGGCGCCCCTCGTCGTGCTCGGCGTCGTGACGGTCGCGGACGTGGCCTCGGCCACGCTTGTCGCCGAGGGTCTGCGCACCCTCGCCCGACCGCCACGCTGCTTCCTCGGCGGCGCACTGGCCCGCACCGTTCGAGGTGAGCGACGGCGTGGCCTGGCTGCCGATCCCCTGGACGAGGCGATCGCGCGACTCACCGAGGCGGCCGGGACGCTACGGCCTGAGCGGTCGATCGCCGACCGCCGAGGCTCGTCGGATGTCCATATCGTGACCTGACCGAGGTCCGCTGACCCGTCGGCCTCCGGCCCACCATGCTCCGGGCATGAGCATCCCAGCTGCCGACAACGCCGCCGCCCGCCTGGACCGGTTCCTGGCCACGGAGCCCGTGGTATGGCTGTCCACCGTTCGGCCCGACGGCGCGCCCCATCTCGTCCCGATCTGGTTCACCTGGGACGGAACGTCGTTGGTGGTGTTCTCCAAGCCGGGGGCCCAGAAGGTGCGCAACCTGCGCGCCCACCCGGTCGCCATGCTTGCTCTGGGTGAGCCCGAGGACGACTTCGACGTTCGCTCGCCGAGGCCCGGGTCGAGTTGGTCGATGGGCCCGCGCGCGAGCTGCCCGAAGCCCACCTCGCGAAGTACGGCGAGCGCATGGCCGCGATCGGCCTGTCCGCGGACGAGTTCCTCGCCACCTACTCCCAGGTCATCGTGATCACCCCGACCCGCTCCCTGCCGTGGCACGGGCGGTCGACACCGCGGAGCGTGTCGCGGGGGTCCGACGATCCAGGAGCCGGTTGGCGCCGGGTTGCTCGGCGCGCCGCTGTGGAATCGTGCAGCCGGCCGAGCCCGAGCCGGTGCCGGAAAGCCGCTGGTGGATGCCGTTCCTGCGCGGGACTGAAGAGCGTGTTCGGGCCGGCGGCCGCGCCGCTCAGCTCCTCCGCTTCTGAGGTCCGCCAGGATCTCGCGGGCGGCGTTCTGGCCCGGCTGGCCCGTGACGCCGCCGCCGGGATGGGCGCCGGAGCCGGCGAGGTAGAGGCCCTCGATCGGCAGCCGGTAGCGGGCGTGGCCGAGGAACGGCCGCCACAGGAAGAACTGGTCGAGGCCCGGCTCGCCGTGGAGCGGGTGACCGCCCGACAGCCCGTACTCGCGCTCGAGGTCGACCGGGGTCAGCACCTCGCGGGCCGTGACGCTCGCGGCCAGGCCCGGGGCCAACGCGTCGAGCCGCGCCACGACCGCGTCGCCGACCGCGTCGCGCGCCGTCGTCGTCCCACGAGCCGTCGCGCAGCGCGTACGGCGTGTACTGGGCGATGACGCTCACGACGTGCGTCCCGGCCGGCGCGCCCTCGACGAGCGACGGGTCGACGAGCGAGGGGATCGTCGCCTCGAGGACGAGCGTCGTCGGAGACCCGGCCGTACTTCGACGCGTCGAACGCCCGCTCGATCGCGTCGATGCCGGGCGCGACGACGATCCGGCCGCGGAGCAGCGTCTCGTCGTCGCCGCCGGCGGCCGTGAACCGCGGCAGCCGGTCGACGACGAGGTTGACCTTCGACACGACGCCCGGTGTCCGGTAGTTGCCCGCCCGCCAGAGCATCGACGGCCCGACGGCGACCGGGTCGCACAGCCCGACGAGCGTCCGCTTGGGGTCGAGCCCGCTGATCACGGTCGACGCCGCGATCTCCTCGCCGGACGCCAGCGCGACGCCCGTCACCCGCCCGTCGCGGGAGGTGATCGCCGCGACCTCCGCGCCGCAGCGGATCTCGGCGCCGGCGGCCCGCGCGGCCGCCGCCAGGGCCTCCGACAGCGGCGCCCGGCCCGCCCTCGGCGAACACGGTCTGGCCCGCGGCGCCGCCGTCGTTGCCGGCCGCGTCGAACAGCAGCACCGCCGCCGATCCCGCCGACCACGGTCCCAGCGAGCAGTACTGGACGCCGCGCCAGGCGAGCGCCGCCTGGACGGCGTCGGTCTCGAACGACTCCGCGACGAAGTCGGCGACCGCCATCGGCAGGACCCGCAGGATCGTGTGGGCGTCGTGCTTGCCGAGGCCGCGGAACGTGCGGCCCAGCTTCAGCCCGGTCAGCGCGTCGCCGAGGCCCGGCGCGTGGATGTCGGGCGGCGTCTGGGCCGGCGATCTCGCCGATGAACCTCCCGAGCGAGCGGACGAGCCGGTCGAAGTCGGGGTACGCGTCGGCGTCGGCCGGCGACCAGGCGCGCAGCCCCTCGACGGTCCTCGCCTGGTCGGTCCAGAGCGTCACCGCCCGGCCGTCCGGCGCCGGGGCGAAGGAGCGGACGTCGGGTGCGACGAGGCGCAGGCCGTGGGACCGCAGGTCGAGGTCGCGGACGACCGACGGCCGCAGCCGCCCGACCGTGTGCGCCAGCCGGGGGACGCGGGCGCCGCCCAGCTCGGACGTCTCGGCGGCGCCGCCCAGCCGGTTGCGGCGCTCGAGGACGAGCACCCGCCGGCCGGCCCGGGCGAGGTACGCGGCGGTCACGAGCGCGTTGTGGCCGCCCCCGACGACGATCGCCTCGTAGCCGCCGGCGCGCCGTCCGTCGGCACGCCGTCCCACGTCCGTCGCCGCGCCGCCCGCCGCCATCAGGCGGCCTTCCGGCCGCGCGACCGGAGCAGCTCCATCGCCGCGATCCGGCCGTTCGCGCCCATGATCCCGCCGCCCGGATGGGTCGACGACCCGCACAGCCAGAGGTCCCGGATCGGCGTCCGGAACCGCGCGTAGCCGGGCACCGGCCGGCTGAAGAACAGCTGCTCGAGCGACAGCTCGCCCTGGAAGATGTTGCCCTCGGTCAGGCCGGTCGTCCGCTCGATGTCGAGCGGCGTCTGGACGTTCCGGAACAGGATCACGTCGCGGATGTTCGGGGCGAACTCGGCGATCCGGTCGATGACCGCGTCGCCGAACGCCTCGCGCTGGTCGTCCCACGTCCCCAGCTCCGGCGCCAGCTTGTACGGCGCGTACTGGACGAAGCAGCTGATGACGTGCTTGCCGGGCGGCGCCATCGACGGGTCGACGAGCGTCGGGATGATCATGTCGATGTACGGCTTGCGCGCTGAACCGGTTGTACTTCGCGTCGTCGTAGGCCTGCTCCATCTCGTCGAGGCTCGGGCGGAACGAGATCGCGCCGCGGAGGTGCTCGCCCGGACCGGGCAGGCACGAGAAGTCGGGCAGCCGGTCGACCGCGAGGTTGACCTTGCCCGACGAGCCGCGGAACTTGAACCGCCGGACCTCGGCCTCGAACTCGCCGTCGAGCGAGCCCGGCTCGAGGAGCGAGAGGAACGTCCGTCGCGCGTCGACCGAGGAGAGCACGTCGGTCGGCCTCGATCTCCTCGCCGCTCTCGAGCGCGACGCCGGTCGCCCGGCCGTTCTTCACGATGATCCGGGCGACCGGCGCCTCGGTCCGGATCTCCGCCCCGAGCGCCCGGGCCGCCGACGCGATCGCGTTCGAGATCCCGCCGGTGCCGCCCTTCGGGATGCCCCACGCCCGGAACGCGCCGTCGATCTCGCCCATGTAGTGGTGGAGCAGGACGTAGGCCGTGCCGGGCGAGCGGACGCCCTGGTACGTCCCGATGATCCCCGACGCGCTCATCGTCGCCTTGAGCGGATCGGTCTCGAACCACTGGTCGAGGAAGTCGGCCGCGCTCATCGTCATCAGCTGGACGAAGACCGCCTGCTGGCGCTCCGGCAGCTGCTGGAAGCTCCGGGCGAGGCCGCCGAGCGGGAGCAGCGGGCGCGGGTCGAGCGAGGTCAGGTCGGGCGGCGTGATCGCGAGGATCGGCTTGATGAAGCGGGCCATCTCGACCATGAGCTGGCCGTATTCCTCGTACGCCTCGGCGTCGGTCGCCGACCAGCGGCGCAGCTCGCGGATCGTCCGGCCGTGGTCGTTGACCCGCCAGAGGTAGTCGCCGCCGCCCTGCTTGGGGCCGTCGCCGGGCCGGAGCGGCGTGAACGTCCCGTCGAGCGGCAGGATGTCGAGGCCGTGGCGCGGCAGCTGGAGCTCGCGGATGATCTCGGGCCGGAGCAGCGAGACGACGTAGGAGAAGACCGAGAAGCGGAAGCCCGGGTAGAGCTCCTCGGTGACGGCGGCGCCGCCGAGGACGTGGCGCTGCTCGAGGACGAGCGTCTTCAGGCCGGCCCGGGCCAGGTAGGCGGCGCTGACGAGCCCGTTGTGGCCGCCACCGATGATGACCGCGTCGTAGCGCTGGGCCAAGCCGAATTCCTCCTCATCTCCGCGGGTCGAGGGGCCACTCTACCGGACACCCCTGGGGCCGCCGCCGCGAGGTTCCGGACGGCGGCGCGGGCGGCGGAACGCGGTGCGCCCGGTCACCGTGAAGCCGAACCGCCACCTGCCCTATTTCCGTACCGAGCGGTACGATGCGGCCTCCCTAGACCTGACGAAGGTACCGCTCTGTCTCGTGGAGGAGATGTCTCATGCGGAGGACCCTTGGGATGCCTCGCCGCCCTCGTGGCGTCGATCGCGATCGCCGCGCCCGTCGGCGCGATCACCAACGGCGCGCCCGACGCCGGCGAGCACCCGTACGTCGGCGAGCTGCTGTTCTACGTCCCGGACGTTCCGAGCTCGCGCTTCAGCGACCCGGGCGGCTGGTTCACCTGCAGCGGCACGCTCCTGACCCGACCGTCCTCGTGACCGCCGGCCACTGCACGTTCGGCAGTCGGTCAAGGACAGCGTCTCGACGACGCACGACGGCGCCGACACCGACGCGGCCCATGGCGGCGTCGGCGGCAACGACGTCTGGGTCAGCTTCGCCGCGGCGCCGAACTTCGACATCCTGCCGCCGAGCTCGACGTTCGCGACGCAGGCCGCCCGCTACGCCGGCTGGACCGCCGCTCTGAACGCCAGCAGCGAGTGGCACCGCGGCCCCGCGACGCCCCACCCCCTGTACGACGACCTTGCCTTCTTCGTCCATGACGCGGGCGTCGTGCGTCCTTCGAGCCCGGTCAACCTGCCGAAGTACGGCAAGTCCCGCCGCTGAACTGGCTCAACCGCTACCGCTCGCAGCCGCGCAACGACCATCGCTTCGAGACGGTCGGCTACGGCCTCGAGCGCGTCCAGGGCAAGAAGGAGTTCGGCGGCGACACGCGGCTGCAGTCGCACCCCAAGCTCGACAGCCTGTCGAGCCACCCGGCGAACACCTACATCGTCATCTCGAACAACACCGCGACCGGCGGCACGTGCTTCGGCGACTCCGGCGGGCCGACGTTCGACAACACGAACTCGAACGTCGTCGTCGCGGTCACGTCGTTCGGCATCAGCCCCAATTGCGGCGGCATCGGCGGGGCGTATCGCCTCGACCAGCCCGACGACCAGTCGTTCCTCGCGGGATTCGGCATCCACCCCTAGTCGCGCAGTCCCTCGCGATCTCAACGGCCCCCGGCACCGCCGGGGGCCCGCCCCTTCCATGTCCTCGACAAGCGTCCATGGCGGCGCTGCGTACGATGGCGGCACTCCACTGCCCGAGGATCCCCCGATGCCCGATCGCCGCGCCCTCCTCCACCAGACCGCCGACCTCGCCGCCGACTATCTCGACTCGCTCGGGACGCGTCCGGTCGGCGCGACCGCGACCCGCGACGAGCTGCTCGAGGCGTTCGGCGGGCCGATGCCGGCGCGTGGCGAGGCGCCCGGCAAGATCGTCGACCATCTTGGCCGGGCCGCCGATCCCGGGATCGTGGCGAGCGCAGCAATACATTGA
>CAWJUA010000021.1:0-9946 GCA_963845925.1 uncultured Chloroflexia bacterium | reverse complement strand
GCTGCCGTTCCACAGGTTCGTCGCGAGCAGCGAGGCATTCCGGTCGGCCGACCTGTCGACGGGCTGGGTCGACGAGAACTGGGATGGCGAGGACGCTCGCCGGGCGGCCGTTGCGAAGGCGTTGCTGGCGGCCGGGCTCGCCGCCGCGGGTAGCGACGATTCCGCCGTCGGGGGTGGAAGCGACTCCCCCTCATTCGACGCCCACGAATCATCGGACGGCGCGCCGACGGGGACACCCCAGGTGGGTGATGGTTGGCGCCGCGAGGGACGGGCCCGGATGGTGGATCGATGGCCCGGTTGACGTCGCGGCCCGTCGAGTCGGCAGACGAAGCCGACGGCACCGGCCCCGCTCACGCAGCGTCGTCGCTCCACCCGGTCGCCCCGGCCGGGCCTGAGGTCCCGCCGACGGCGCAGCCGGCCGGACCCGAGGTGCGCGTCCGGCTCGGGGGCGCGTCGGGGCTCTCCGATGACCCCTTGCTCCGGGTGGCTGTCCTTGCGCAAAGACAGGCCCTCGTCGATGGGACGCCCGTTGACGCCGCCCTGCGCGCCCTCGGGGGCGGCCGCCATCTGCTGGAGGAGGGGGCCGACCCAACCCGCCTCGTCCTGGAGGCGCCGCGGCGCACGACCTCAGGGTCCGCGATCCGCGAGGTGCTTGTCGACGGGTTCAGGTTCGAGGTGGAGGTCGAGCCCGAGCGGCGGGCCGAACTCCGGGAGCGGGCGACCCGTGGCCGCGCAGCCGGCGACGCGGGCGGGCCGCTGGAGGTTCGCGCGGTGATCCCCGGCAAGGTCGTCGCCGTGTCGGTCGCGGGGGCGACCGGGTCTCGGCCGGCCAGCAGCTGCTGGTCGTCGAGGCCATGAAGATGCAGAACGAGCTCCGCGCCCCAAGGGATGGCACCATCGCGCGAGTAGGGGTTGCCGAAGGCCTCAAGATCGAGATCGGCGATCTGCTGGTGGTCATCAGTCAGGAGGTCCGGTGAGCGACGAGGTCGAGCGCTGGCGTGCCAGCACCCGCGCCAAGGCCGTGGCGGGCTCCCCGGAGCGCCGGGACGGCTTCGCCACGACCTCCGAGATCCCCGTCGCGGACGTCTACACCCCGGGCGACGTCGCCGGCCTGGACCCCGCCCGTGACCTCGGCCTTCCCGGCGAGTTCCCGTTCACCCGGGGCGTCCAGGCGACCATGTACCGCTCCCGATTCTGGACCATGCGTCAGTACGCGGGGTTTGCGACGGCCGCCGAGACCAACGAGCGGTTCCGCTACCTGCTCGGCCAGGGCCAGACCGGACTCTCGGTCGCGTTCGACCTGCCGACCCAGATGGGCTACGACAGCGACGCCCCCGAGGCGGAGGGGGAGGTGGGCCGGGTCGGGGTCCCGATCTCCTCGCTGGCCGACATGGAGGTCCTGTTCGCCGGCATCCCATTGGGCGAGGTCAGCACGTCGATGACCATCAACGCGACGGCGCCGATCCTGCTGGCGCTGTACGTGGCCGCGGCCGAGCGGCAGGGTGCCGATCGGGCGGCGATCTCGGGCACCACCCAGAACGACATCCTCAAGGAGTACATCGCCCGGGGGACCTGGATCTACCCGCCCCGGGCGTCGATGCGGCTGGTGACCGACGTGTTCGAGTTCGCGGCCCGCGAGCTCCCCAAGTGGAACACGATCAGCATCTCGGGGTACCACATGCGCGAGGCCGGCGCCACGGCGGCCCAGGAGCTGGCGTTCACGCTCGCCGATGGCATCGCCTACGTCGAGGCGGCCGTCGCTCGCGGGCTCGAGGTCGACGACTTCGCCCCCCGGCTGTCGTTCTTCTTCGCCGCCTGGTCGGAGCTGTTCGAGGAGGTCGCCAAGTTCCGGGCCGCCAGGCGGATGTGGGCGCGGATCATGCGGGATCGCTTCGGCGCATCGAACATCCGTTCGATGATGTGCCGCTTCCACACGCAGACGGCCGGGTCCTCGCTCACCGCCCAGTCCATCGACAACAACGTCGTCCGGACCACGCTCCAGGCGCTCGCGGCGGTGCTCGGCGGGACCCAGAGCCTGCACACGAACTCCAGGGACGAGGCGCTCGCGCTGCCGACCGCCGAGGCGGCCCGGCTGGCGCTCCGCACCCAGCAGATCATCGCCCACGAGGCCGGCGTCACCGAGACGCCGGACCCCCTGGCCGGGAGCTGGTTCGTCGAGTCGCTCACGGACGAGCTCGAGGCGGCCGCCAACGCCTACCTCGAGGAGATCGACACCATGGGCGGCACGCTCGCCGCGATCGAGGCGGGGTTCCAGCAGCGCCAGATCCAGGAGTCGGCCTACCGCGTGCAGCGCGAGATCGAGCGGGGAGACCGGATCGTGGTCGGCGTGAACCGCTTCCAGGACGGCGACGATGGGGTCCGGCCGGCGATCCAACGAATCGATCCGGAGGGGGAGCGACGCCAGATCGAGGGTGTGCGCCGGGTGCGGGCCGAACGGGATGCCGCTGCGTGGGAGGCCGCCATGCGCCGCCTCGGGGACGAGGCTCGCGGCGAGGCCAACCTCCTGCCCGCGATCATCGAAGCCGTGGCCGCCTACGCCACCGTCGGCGAGATCTCCGACCGCCTGCGGGCCTCGTGGGGCGTCCACCGCGAGCTGATCACCGTCTGATCACCGTCTGAACGCCAGGAGGAGGGAGCCACCGATGCCGGGCCAGCCCAGGGTCCCGCGGGTGCCCGAGACCATCCGCCAGCTCGGCCGCGTGCACCACGTCGCCGTAGTCGTCGCCGACATCGATGCCGCGCTCGGCTTCTGGCGGGACAGCCTCGGCCTGCCCGTGGAGCTCGTGCTGCCGATCGAAACCGACGGCGTGACGATCGCGTTCCTACCGGTCGGCGAGTCCAAGGTCGAGCTCGTGATGCCGACAACGGACACTACCGGTGTCGCCCGCTTCCTCGCCAGCAAGGGCGAGGGCTTCCACCACGTGTGCTTCGAGGTCGACAACCTCACGGAGACCCTTCTGCGCCTCGAGTTCGACGGCCTGGAGCTGATCGACACCGCGCCCCGGAAGGGTGCCGAGGGACCGGTCGCGTTCCTCCACCCGCGGTCATGCCATGGCGTGCTCGTCGAGCTGATCGAGGCGCCCGGCGGGCCGGCGTGGTCCAGCCTCGGCTACGCACCCGCCTGAAGCGGGCGCGCCGTCGTCAGGCGCGTGTCGCCGTCAGCAGGAACATCGGGAACGAACCGCGCTCGTTCTCGTAGAGGTGCGCGGTCGTGAATGCCACGTCGGCGAAGCCGGCGGCCTCCGCGAGGCCGCGGAGACGGTCGCGGTCGAACCCGAGGTGATGGATGCCCTCGGCGTCCGGGTCGTGGAAGCTCCCGTCCTCGGCGTCGAGGTCCGACAGGGCGAGCCAGCCGCCGGGCAGCACCATGGCGGCGAGCGCACGCAGGGCGGCCGCCGTGTCCTCAATATGGTGGAGCACGAGCTGCGAGATCGCCAGGTCGAACGGCGGGACCAGCGGCGGATCGCTCACGAGGTCGAATGCGACGGCCGACGTGCCCGGACGGTCGAGGCTCGCGAGCTTCTCGCGGGCCACCTCGAGCATCCCCGACGATGGCTCCGCGAGGACGAGCTCGCCGACGTCGTCCGCGAGCGCCAGCCCGAGCAGTCCGGTCCCGGCGCCGACCTCGATCGTCCGCATCGTGGGCGTCAGCGCGACGGCCGACCGGATCGCCGTCGCGACCCCCGCGGCGACCCGCCGCCGGTCGTCCGTGTCCCACTCCCGCGCCCGCTCGTCGAAGGTCGCCATGTCGTCAGAACGCCCAGGCGAACACGACATCGGCCGCACGGTCGGAGCGGCGCGCGAAGTGGACGATCTGCCCCGTCAGGTCCCGGATCCACGGCTTCTCCTCGCGCGGCAGGAGCCCGAGCTCCTCCTCCAGCAGCCCGATCCAGCGGCCCGCCAGCGCGCTCAGCTGCTCGTCGGAGACCCTGGCCACGGCCGACACCCAGCCGCCGTCGACCTTTTCTACGATCCGCTCGACGTTCGCCTCGCCGAAGTCGAACTCGGACCGCGCGTCGAGGAAGTCGACCGGGTCCGCCTCGTCGGTCACGGACCGGACCGCCTCGGAGAACAGGTCGAGCCAGGTCGGGTCCAGGCCGCCGCCCAGCGGCAGGTGCGCCACGAACCGGTCGGGGTCGTCGAACGCCGCCACGTCGTCGATGGAGAGGGCGAGGACGATCTCCCGCGCGTCGCCCGCGACGAGGTCCATGAGGCTGCCCATGGGACCAGTCTACGGGCGCGAGGCCGCGTCGCGCGTCAGCGCTCGGCCCGGGCCATCTCCTCGGCGAAGTCGATCATGTCGAGGTTGCCCGGCGACCGCCCGGCCGCCGTCAGCAGGGTCGCCGCCTCGGATCTGTGCTGGGTCCCGTGGTTCACCACGTGGGCGAGCATCTGCCAGAAGGGGACGCCGTCGCCGAGCTCGACCAGCCAGTCGTGGGTGAGCGTGTCGAGCCAGGCATCGAGGTCGTCCCACTCGTGCGCCCACGCCTCGGCCAGACCGGCCTGCGAGGGGAGGGGCTCGCGCTCGAGCACGGGATGGAGGTCGCTGCCCGACAGCCCATGCCGCCAGCGCTGGCTCGCGCCCAGGTGATGGACGAGGATGGCGCCGAGGCCGCGGTCGCCGATGACGCCCGTGGCGCCCCACACGGCCTCCGGCAGCCCGTCGATCACCGACAGCACCCGCCGGGTCGCCCAGCGGTCGAAGTCGAACAGGAATCGGACGTCGCCCTGGTCGATCTCTCCTCCGTGGCGGCTCAGCCGCGGTAGCCGGCCTCGCGCAGCAGTGCCGGCAGCTCGGTGGGGGAGTCGGCGACCCGGAACCCGGCCGCCTCGAGCGCCTCGACCTTGGACGCGGCAGTCCCGCGGCCGCCGGACACGATCGCGCCAGCGTGGCCCATCCGCTTGCCTTCCGGCGCCGTCCTGCCGGCGATGAATGCGACCTTGGGGACGTCGCGCAGGTGCTCGGCCGCCCATGCGGCCGCCTCCTCCTCTGCCGAACCGCCGATCTCGCCGATCAGCACCAGCGCGTCCGTGTCCGGGTCGTCGGCGAACAGGCGGACGATGTCCATGAACGGCGTCCCGATCACCGGGTCGCCCCCGATGCCCACACACGTCGACTGGCCGATGCCGGCGTCGGTCATCGCCTGGACCGCCTCGTACGTCAGCGTGCCCGACCGGGAGACGACGCCCACGCGGCCCTCGCGGTGGACCGAACCCGGGATGATGCCCACCTTCGCCTGCCCCGGCGACGTGGCGCCCGGGCAGTTCGGCCCGATCAGGCACGCGCCGGCCAGCCTGACCTCCTCGACGACCGGGATCATGTCGAGCGCCGGGATGCCCTCGGTGATGCAGAAGATCGTCGCGATGCCCGCGGCCACCGACTCCAGGATCGCGTCCGGAGCGCCAGCCGCCGGCACGAAGATGCACGAGGTGTTGGCGCCCGTCTCGCGGACCGCCTCGCCCACGGTGTTGAACACCGGGATCCGGCCGTCGATCGCCGACTGGCCGCCCTTGCCCGGCGTGACGCCGGCCACGAGCGGGGTCCCGTACTCGACCATCGCCCGGCTGTGGAACTCGCCTTCGCGCCCCGTGATGCCCTGGACGACGAGCCGGGTCTCGCGCCCGATGAGGATGCTCACGCCGCGACGCCCTTGGCCGCCGCGACCGCCTTGGCCGCCGCCTCGTCGAGGCTGGCGGCGGTCACGAAGCTGGCGGCCTCCAGCAGCTCGGCGGCCTCGGCCGCATTGGTGCCCACGATCCGGACCACCATCGGCACCGCCCGCTCCTGCTGGGCCCGAGCCTCGATCAGGCCGCGCGCGACCTCGTCGCCACGGGTAATGCCGCCGAAGATGTTGACGAGGATCGCCTTGACGTTCGGATCGTCGAGGATCAGCCGCATCGCCGCGGCGACCCGGTCCGCCTTCGCCCCGCCGCCGATGTCGAGGAAGTTGGCCGGCTGGCCGCCGGCGCGCTTGACGAGGTCCATCGTGGTCATCGCCAGGCCTGCGCCGTTGACCATGCAACCGATGTCGCCGGCGAGCTTGATGAACGTCAGGTCGAACCGCCTCGCCTCGACGTCCGTGGGATCCTCGGCGTCGAGGTCGCGCAGCGCCTCGAGCTGCGGATGGCGGGCGAGGGCGGAGTCGTCGAGCGTGATCTTGGCGTCGAGGCAGACGAGCCGCTCGACCGGCGTCCCGTCGGCGTTGTGCTCGCGGATGACGGCCAGCGGGTTGATCTCGACGAGGTCGGCGTCGAATGCCAGCATCGTCTGCAGCAGGCCCTTGGCGACGGCCGCCCCGGCCTTCCAGTGCGCCCCGAAGCCCACCTTGAATGCGAGCTCTCTCGCGGCATAGTCGGGCAGGCCGAGCAGCGGGTCGGCGTGCTCGTAGACGATCGCCCCAGGGTTGTCGAGGGCGACCTGCTCGATCTCGATGCCGCCCTCTGCGGAGCCGATGAACATGAGGCGCCTCGTCGCCCGGTCGAGCACGACCGAGAGGTAGTACTCCTTGACGATCTCGGCCGCAGGCGCCACCAGGACGCGGCGAACGGGGAGGCCCTTGATCTCCAGCGCGAGGATCTGCGCGGCGACGTCCTCCGCCTCGTCGGCCGTACCCGCCAGCCGGACGCCGCCGGCCTTGCCCCGGCCGCCGACGAGCACCTGCGCCTTGATGACGACCTTGCCGGTCGCGTTCGAGCGGTCGTCGAGGAAGCGGACCGCGGCCGCGCGTGCCTGGGTGGGGGTGCGGGCCACGTCCCAAGCCGGGACGGGGAGCCCCTGGGCGACGAGCAGCGACTTCGCGTCGGCTTCGTGGATCTTCACGCGGCGGAAGGACCTCAGGGCGGGGGTGGGATGGGGGCCGCGGTCGATGATACCGGCCGCCTCCCACGTCCCGGTCGCCACCCGCGAGCCGCTCGGAGGGCCAAGATGGAACGAATCGACCCGTCCATCCGGCCATACTCCCGAGCGCGGTCACGTGGCTGCGACACCGGCCGAGGGACGACGTGCGACGAGAGCTCGTGGTGCGGGCGCAGGGGGGCGATCATGACGCCTTCGCTGTGCTGGCAGGCGCCATGGCCTCGCGTCTGGACGGCGCCGCATGGCTCATCCTCCGGGACCCCGAACAGGCCAAGGACGCCGTCCAGAACGCGCTCCTGAAGGCCTGGCGCGATCTGCCCACGCTGCGGGACCCGGATGCCTTCGACGCGTGGGTCCACCGCCTGGTCATTCGCGCCTGCATCGATGAGGCGCAGCGATCAAAGCGCCACCGCGTCAACGTCGAACTCACCGAAATCGCCGTCCCCGCGCCCGAGCATCTCGAGTCGACCATCGTCGACCGGGACCAGCTCGAGCGCGGCTTCCTCCGGCTCGACCCGGAGATGCGGGCGGTGATCGTCCTTCATCACTACCTCGACCTACCGCTGCCAAGCGTTGCGGTGGCCTGGGTATCCCGCTCGGCACCGCGAAGTCTCGCCTGCACCGCGCCCTCGGCCTGATGCGCGCGGCGCTCGAGGCCGATGCGCGCTGCGTCCCGGAAATCGCGGAGGTTCGCCCGACATGAGCGACGAGCGCTTCGGACGGAACCTCTCCGACGTGGCTCGACGAGGATGCCGCACATCGCGTGCCCGGCCATGTCGACGAGACTGCTGGTGCTGAGCGCGGCGACCCGCCAGCGGCCGTGGTGGTCGAGCCTCGAAAGGTGGCTCCCGATGTCCACGACGACGATGGGCGGCCCATTGGCGGCCCCGCGTCCCATGCTCCTGTTCGCCCTGCTCGCGGCGCTCCTCGCCGCGATCGTCGGTGCGACGCTTCTCGCGGCCGCTGTTCGCCAGCCTCGCCCGCTTTTCGGACTCGCCGCCAACGGCCGGATCCTGATCAGCGATGGGGGCAGCCTCAAGAGCTTCGCGGCCGACGGCACCAACCCAGCGACGGTGGCAGCGATCCCTGGCGGTGTGGGCAGCCTCTCGCTGTCACCCGATGCAACCCGGGTCGCGTTGGCGCCGGGTGCCTGGACCGATCCGCTCCGGATCCTGACCATCTCGGACGGTTCGACCGTCCAGATCGCGATGCCCGAAGGGGCGCTGGTCGCCGGCAAAACCGTGGGCTGGTCGCCTGACGGGCAATTCGTGACGTACGCCGGCGTGGACGCAGGTATCGAGCACGTGTTCGTCGCCGCGACCGACGGATCCGCGGCGGCGGCGGCGCTGCCCGATGCTGCTCTCGGCCCCGACCACGGCATATGGGCGCCCTCGTACTCGCCAGACGGGACCTGGATCGCCTTCGTCGAGGCGCCGGGCGGCTCCACCGGCGGCGACAACGGCTCGCTGTACTTGGTCCATCCCGATGGAACGAACCTGCACTCGGTGACCAGCGGCGTCAGCTTCGGGGATGCTGGCTTCCCGGCCTGGGCGCCGGACCCCGCCGTCGAACGAATCCTGTACGTGACTCGGGATGGGACGAGACTGAGTCTGATGGTGCGGGACATGCAGTCCAACGCCGTGGATTGGGTCGGGGCGGGTTTCTGGCCAAGCTGGTCGCCGGATGGGGCGAAGATCGCCTATTGGGGCGGCGGGGTGAGCGTCGTCGCGACATCGGACGTCCTCGCCGGCTACCCACTCCCCATCCACGTGTTCGCCGACTACGGAGGTGATTGCAAGGACAACGTGAAACTGACCGGGAAGGCCGTCTGCTCGCCTGTCAGCTGGTCGCCCGACGGCACCAGCTCATCGGCCCCGACATCGCAGCGAAGAGCGTGCTCGTTGCTCCCGCCGACGGATCGGGATCGCCGACCGCCATCCCGCTCGACGTCGGCAGCGGGACGAACGTCAAGATCGCCTGGCAGCCTGTGCGCTAACCAATCTCGGGCGGCGCGACTCAATCGAGCTGCGCCGCCCGTCGATAACCGCGGTCAATCGGGCTGGCGCGCCAAACAAAACGAACTCCACGGGTCGCCTCGCCATACTCAGTGAGCGTCGCCACGTCGGCTACGCCGCCGCCGAGGGGCGTGATGCAGGTGGATCTCGTGGAACGGGGCGCCGAGGCGATCATGACGCCTTCGCCGTGCTGGTTCGTCACCTCGATCTTCCGGCTGGACGCGGCCGCCCGGCTCATCCTCCGTGACCCCGACGAGGCCAAGGACGCCGTCCAGGAGACGCTCGTGCGTGCCTGGCGCGACCTGCCCACGCTGCGGAGCGCCGATCGCTTCGACGCCTGGCTCCACCGGCTGCTCGTCCGCGCCTGTATCGATGAGGCGCGCCGGCTCCGGCGTCATCGCGTCGATGTCGAGCTTGCCTGGATCGACGCACCGGCAATCGGCGACCACTTCGTCGATGTTGGTCGACCGCGACCAGCTCGAACGCGGCTTCGACCGCCTCGAGCCCGAGGAGCGGGCCCTCATCGTCCTGCACTACTACCTCGATTTGCCGTTCAGGAGGTTGCCCGGCGACGGGGATGCCGGTGGGGTGCAGATCGCGCCTCATTGGGCTGTCGGGCTCATGCGGGCGGCGCTCGACGCCGATACACGGCTCCAACCGGAGCTGCCACAGGGTGGCCTGGCATGACCGCACGCCGCGACTTCGACGGGTTCCTCTCGGACTGGCTCGACGAAAAGGCCGGGCGCAGCGCGCCCGACTATGCCGACGAGATCCTGGCCCGCACGAGCGAGACCCGCCAGCGCCCGTCGTGGTCGAGCCTCGGACGGTGGCTCCCAATGGATCGCGCGCTTCGTGAGCGTCGGGGTCTGAACCCTCGGCTGGTGTGGCTCCTGGCCCTGCTCGCTTTGGTGGTCGTGATGGCGGCATTTGCCCTGATCGCGGGTGTCGGCACCTACCACGCCCCGCACTTCGGGGCTTCGCCGAATGGCAGCATCGTCTTCGTAGACGGAGGTTCGCTGAGGATAAGTTGAGCGGGACGGCCGGGTCGCCGGAT
>CAWJUA010000020.1:0-390581 GCA_963845925.1 uncultured Chloroflexia bacterium | reverse complement strand
GACTAGGTGCCCGCCAGCTGCTCGACGACCGGCGCGAAGTCCCCGAGCTCGGGCTCGTCGAACCATCCAACGAGGATCGAGTTGATCCCCCAGCGCTCTCGGACCTCGCGCAGCTTCGCGACCAGGCCGGGGACCGTGCCGATCAGCGAGTAGGGCGACTCGAGGACATCGCGCGGATCGATCGAAAGTCCCGTTCTGCTCTTCGTACCCGCGTGCCACCTCGGCCGCAACCTTGAGCGGCTCATTCGTGACGCTGATTCCGCCGAGCAGCCGCAGGACGCTGAGCTCCAGGCGATCGAACCGGCTCCCGGCCTCGTCCCGGATCCACCGGATCCGCTCGTCCATGCGGTCGGGAAAGGCATCGCCGAGCGACTCGCGGTCCTGGCGCAGGTCGATTCCGACGATGTCCGCCTCGCGGGCAGCGATCCGCAGCAGCCGCTCACGCGTCCCGCCAATGAGGAAAGGCGGATGTGGTCGCTGGACCGGCTTCGGCTGGCCGTCGAGCTCGGCAATCGTGTAGAAGCGCCCGTCGAAGCTCGTCGGTCCGTCGCCGAACAGGCCTCGCAGGATCGTGACCGCTTCCAGCATTCGGCTGATTCGGACCGCGGGCGGGTCGAACGGCATGCCGATCGAGCGGTATTCGGGCTCATTCCAGCCGGCCCCGATGCCGACGACGAGCCGCCCCTCGCTCAGCACGTCGATCGTCGCGAGCTCCTGGGCGAGCACCGCGGGATGGCGCAGATCGTTGTTGAACACGAGCGGGCACAGCCGCAGCCGCTCAGTCGCCATCGCCACGGCCGTCAGCAGCGCGACCGGCCCCAGCTGGGGGTCAGGTGATCGTGGACGGTGAGGTCGCTGTACCCGACTGCTTCGGCGGTTCGGGCGCTCTCGAGCAGCGTCTGGCGACTCTGCACGCCGCGTGCGCCGACCAGGAACCGAAAGGGCCTCACCGCGCCTCCATGTGCGATTGACTCGATGAAGCATACGGACGCTCAACCCGGTCACGACGCAACCAGAATCAGACGGTGGTCTGCGGACCCCTCAGCTAGCGCGGGCCGTCCTGCTGAACGTCAAACGACCCCCGGTCATCCGTCCGGGGGTCGTTCGATTTCGTGCCGTGCCGCTTGGGTCAGTACCCGGGCTTGCCCGCCCGAGCTCGGCGACGGCGCAGCCGGGGAGGCCTGCGGCGCGGAACCCGCCCCGCCGACCGTCGCGACCGCGAAGCCTTCCACGCCGTTGCCGGTCACATCGCCGGCCTTCGTGTCGCCCTGCCAGTAGTAGAGCGGCAGGCCGGCGTACGTGACCTGGATCGTGCCGTCGGCACGGGTCAGGGTGCCGAGCTTTCCGGTGACGTCCGGTCCCGGCCGTCGGCTGACCCGTCGCCGTGAGGGGCGGCCAGGCCGTGGCGCATGCGCCGGTACAGGTCGAGGAGGTCGCGCTGTCACCGGCGTGGGTATACAGCGTCATCCCGGTCGGCCCGGTCAGGACCATCCCGAAGGTCGGTGAATTGGCCGCATCAACGGCAACGCCGGCGCCGGCGGCGCTGGAGGCACCGCCTCCAACCGGGGCGGGGCTGGCATAGCTCGAGGTGCAGGCCGCGACGGCAAGGACGGCTGTGGCGAAGAGGGTAAGAACACGAGTCATGCGCATTGAGGTCAACTCCGAGGTGCGAAGCGGGCCAACCTTGTGGCCCGCTGCTCGAGGTACGCGGGAGGCTGGGCTGGCGGTTTCGGCGCGGAAGCAAGGCTTGGAATGCCGTCCCTGGGCTCGCGGCTCGCGATCCTACGATCGGCCGAGCGCGACCATCAGGCCCAGGATCGAGACGATCCCTGCCAGTTCCACGGCGAACCCAGCTCTTAGTCGCTTGAGCGCAGCCTCGCCGTGCGGCTCGGGGGCGCCGCCCTTTTCCGTGGTCGCGCCGCCCGCGAGATCGGCCCCCGCCCGACTGGTGACGAGGCCGCCCGTTGCGAAGACCGCCAAAGCCACGACGATGGAGGCGACCCACAGCGTCCCGAATGGGGTATCGAGATCGCCGAGGCCCGCGATACGCCCGCTCGAAGCGCCAAGCAGCAAGCCCGTCGTCCCCGCCAGCAACGCTGAACCGATCACCAGACGCTCGGGTCCGAGGATCAGGCTGCGCACGAGTGCGGGGCGCTCGCCCGGCGGCCGTCGCCCGATGTAGGGGACGACAACCAGGTTCGCGAAGACCGACGCGCCGAGCCAGATCGCTCCGCCAAGAAGATGAAGGAAGAGCAGGATCCAGCCCGGTTCAATCACCATCTGACTCCCGGGATCGGCGCCGTCACGCTGCCGGTGACGGCCTCGCCAGGACCGTCGCCACCACCTCGTCGATCGGGATCGCCTCGCCCTCGGCCAGGAGCTCGGCCGCGCGGTCGGCGCCGAATCGCTCGGCCGCGGTCTCGGCCGGGTCCGGCAGGTGGAGCACCTTGACCGGGGCGAGCATGACGCCCTGCTCCCGGACCAGACGATAGGTGGCGCCGGCGATCCGGGCGCCCAGCTCCGCGTCACCATCGGCGAGCAGCACGATCGACGCCATGCCGAGAGCACGAGCGTAGCCGGAGGAGTTGTCGGTCTCACGGAAGTACCGGAGCGCCTCCAACAGGCGGCGCCACGACGTCGCCGGATCTCCCAGCCGCCAGTAGATCGCGGATTGGAGCGTCATGCTGTCGGCGACGAGGTACTGGGCGCCGCTGCGACGGAAGGCCTCGAGGTTGAGGCTTTCGAGCTCGAGGGTCGATGCGTAGTCGCCGGAGAGGAACCCGCCGAGGACGAGGGCCTGGCGCGCCCGCAGGACGGCGTCCTCGCGGCCCTCGGCGGTGTACAGGTCGAGGGCCAGCTGCTCCTCCGCCCGTAGCCGCTCGAGGTCCCCTTCGACCAGGGCGAGAAAGCCGATGTCGTAGTGAGCGTCGGCCAGCAGCATCCCGTCGCCGGTCGTCGAGGCCAGGTCGAGGCGCTCCTCGTAGGCCGTCCGAGCGGCCGCGAAGTCGTTCATCCAGTAGGCCAGCCCGCCTTCCGCGGCGAGAGCGGCGATTCGGATTCGCACGTCTGGCTGCTCCGGGCGGGCGAGCAGATTGGCCAGGATCGCCCGGGCCTCGCGGATCCTCCCACGCGCCTGGTACCAGCGCCAGATCGCGCCGACCAGCCGAAGGCCCAGGCGCACCTCGCCACTCGCGATCGTCCAGTCGAGGGCGGCCCGGAGGTTCCGGTCGTCGCGATCGAGACGCCCCATGCTCGCCTCCCTGGCCGGGCCGAGCATCTCCTCCCCGGCCGCCTCGGCGATCCCGACGCAGACGGCCGCGAACCGCGCCTCGACGAGCGTGCGCTCCCCGGCATCGCCGAGGCGGTCCAGGCCGTACTCGCGGAGGAGCGGATGGAGGCTGAACCGCACCTCGGCGTCCGCCGATCCGTTTCCATCGCCGTGGTCGACCCGGACCAGGCTCTTGTCGGCCAGGGACTCGAGGCCGGCGACGAGGTCGATGCCGAGGTCCCCGTCGGCGTCGGCGACCGCGGTTGCCATCTCGGAGGTCCAGCTGCCGGCGAACACGGCAAGCCTCGCGAAGAGCCGGCGCTCCTCGTCAGGCAACAGCTCGTAGCTCCAGTCGAACGTCCCGCGGAGCGTGCGCTGGCGTTCCGGCGTGTCGCGCGGTCCGGAGCCCAGGTCGAGGCTCTGCCCCAGTCGTTCGAGGATCGCGGCGGGGCTGAACAGGCGGACCCGGGCCGCCGCGAGCTCGATCGCCAGTGGCAGACCGTCCAGGCGCCTGCAGATCTCGCGGATCGCCGCGAGCGACTCACCCTCGGCCGAGACGTCCGAGCGCAGCGCGCGGGCGCGGTCGACGAACAGGGCAACGGACGCGTCGACGCCCAGCGGCGGAACCGGGTGCCCACGCTCGCCCGAGACCCGGAGCAGCTCACGGCTGGTCACCAGGGCCCGCAGGCCGGGCGCGCCGCGGACCAGTCCCGTGATGGTCTCCGCGGCCGCCGGGAGCAGCTGCTCGAGGTTGTCCAGGACGAGGAGGACGGTCCGCTCCCGGAGGTGGCCGCGGAGGGCTTCGCTCGCCGTTCTGTCAGGCGTTTCCCGGACGCCGAGGGCGACGGCGATCGTGGGCTCCAGCAGGACAGGGTCACGGAGCGCGGCGAGGTCCACGAACCAGACCCCGTGCGGGAACTTGTCGCGAGCCGCACTGGCGACCGCGAGGGCGAGCCGGGTCTTGCCGCTGCCGCCGGGTCCGGCCAGCGTGACGATCCGGCTCGCGCCAAGGTCGGCTCGGACGCGATCGATCTCGTCCTCCCGGCCGACGAGCGTCGTGACCTCGCCCGGAAGGTTCGTGGGGACCTCCGTCGTCCGGAGGGCGCGCGAGTCGTCGGCGGCCCCGGGGACGACGAGCCGGTAGAGCGGGATGGGCTCCTCGAAGTCCTTGACGGCTCGCGGACCGTCGTCAACGAGCTCGACGTCGGCCAGCCCGGCGAGACGCGTCAGACCGCGCGGCAACGTTGCCACGAGCGCGTCCGACAGGACGATCTGTCCGCCGTTGCCCGCCGCGGCGATCCTCGCGGCGTAGTTGACGTCGATCCCGACGTAGTCCTCCGGCGCACCCGGGGCGTGGGCCGCCCGGAGCTGCCCCTCGCCGAGGTGGAGGCCCATCCGGACCCGGATTGGCGCACCGTCCGGCCACGGCTCGGTCGCGATCGTCCGCTGCCCGGCGACGGCCGCCGTGATCGCGTCGAGTGGCGCGGCGAAGGCGGCGAAGAACGCGTCGCCCTCGGTCTTGACGACGACCCCGTGCTGACCCTCGATCGCGGCCCGGAGGATCTCGTCGTGGCGCCGGACGAGCCCGGCCCATGGCGCCGAGCCGACGGCGCGCTCGAGCCGGGTGGATCCCTCGATGTCGGTGAACAGGAACGTGACGGCGGCGCCGGTCGGGAGTGTCATGACAGGTGCGCATCATGGCAGCGACGCGACCGCGGTGCGAACGTGCCACGATGGACGGAGCGAGACGCTCATCGCCAGACGCGGGAGCCGTCTCCGGATTGAGGGAGTCCGTCATGGGCAAGCGCGCGATCGCCGCGACCAGCGCGGCACTGGTGGCCCTGTTCGTCGCCGTGCTACCGGCATTCGCCGACCAGGAATTCGCGCTGACGCCACCCACGATCGACTGGCGCCTGGTCGTGATCCTCACCGTGGTCGCGCTGGGCGTGTTCTATTACGTACTGGAAGTCATGAACCACCGCGGGAAGGGCGGTCAGTAGCCCGCCGTCAGGCCGAAGTCGATCGCCCCGCTCGGTTCCAGGACACCGCTGGGCCGGCTAAGCAGGCTGCCCCGGCTGCGGCGGCCCGACGCGATACGGCCGCATCATCTCGTTGTCCTCGTGGGACACGATGTGGCAGTGCCAGACGAACTGGCCCGGGCTGCTGAACTTGAGTTTCACCCGGGTAACCTCGCCGGGATAGGCGACGACCGTGTCCTTCCAGCCCAGCTCCCATGGCTCGGGCCCGCGCGGCGAGGAGCCGGGAGCGACCCGGACGATGCGCTCCTCTTCGTCGACCTCGATTGCCTGGCGGTTGACGACCTCGAAGAACGTTTCGTGGATGTGCATCGGGTGGGCATCGGCCGTTGTGTTGTAGAACTCCCAGACCTCCGTGTCGCCGACCGACGGGTTCTCCGTGATCTCGTCGCTCCACATCGCCGGAACCAGCGAGGCTCCGGTCGCGGTGTCGCCGACGACGTTCCCGAGCAACGCCTCGGCAGGGGCGTCCTCGAACCGCGTCGACTGCTCCTCCATGAGGGCCAGCGGCCGGGACCGGCCGTTGCCCAGGTGGGCGATCGGCGGCAGGCCCAGGAACCGCGGCGGCGTCGTGTGATCTCGTGACCTCGACGGCGCCACCCTGAGTTCCATGATCCGCCCGGTCGTCGCCGGGTCGGCCTGGTCGAAGTCGCCGGGCGCCTCGCCGCCGCCGAACGGCTCGTCGGGCCCGACGTTCGCGAGGACGTGGCGGCCGACCGGCACGTGCCCGAAGTCGACGATGAGGTCGGCCCGCTCGGCGAGACCCATCAGTAGCCGCCCGCCGTTCAGCGCGGTCAGGTCGACCGGCGCCGAGAGGAACCCGCCTTCGTTGCCGATGGCCCAGACCTCGACCCCCGGGATCGTCGAGAAGTCGAGGATCAGGAAGCGCGAGTCGCAGCCGTTGAGGAAGCGGAAGCGGTAGCGCGCCTGCTCGACGTCGAGGTGCGGCCAGGTCGCGCCGTTCACCATGATCGTGTTGCCGAAGAACTCCGGATTCCAGATCGGCGAGATGTCGGTCGGATCGTCGGCGTCGCCGACGTATGGGCCGGTGATGCCGTCGAAGTAGGCCCGGCTATCGGGATAGAACAGCGAGCCGTCGTCTTGGAACGCCCGGTCCTGGATCGCGATCGGGATCTCGCGATAGTCGATCCCCGCGGGGTCGCCGATCGCCGGAGCCGGTCCCGGCAGCGTCGCCGGCCGGCCCGTCCGCGAATCGGTGACCTCGTCGCCAGGCCCGCCGCGCACGATGAAGAAGCCGGCGGGTCCGGCATAGACGTTGAGCCGGGTCATGCCAAGCGTGTGATCGTGGTACCAGATCGTCGACGCCCGCTGCTCGTTGGTGTACTCGAAGACGGCGGTCCCGGGTTCCCAGGTCGACGTGCCGGGGGCCAGGAAGCCCTTGGCCACGGCCTTGGCGCGGAAGAAGTCGTACCAGGTGCCCTCACGCGCATAGCCGGCAGGGATGTTACCGGCCTGCGGCAGGAACCACGCCTCCGCATAGCCGTCGCTCTCGTCGCCGACGCCTTCAGAACCGTGGACATGGGTAACGATCGGGACGGGGCCGGTGTATGGGCCGGGCGTCTCCGTGAACTCGGGCCGCATGTCCCGACCTGGTGCGCCGCCCGGCGGGTTCGCCCAGTGGAGCGTCGGGTCGACTGGCAGAAGGTGGGGCAAGTAGGCGGACGTCGGGTCCAAGGGGTCGACCCGGAGCTGGTTCGACCAGCGGACTCGGACCGGGGTGCCGTGCTTCGCCTCGATCGTCAGCGACGGCGCGTTGAAGATGACGGGTCCACCCTGGGCGGTGCGGGGACCGTAGCCCCAGACCGTTGTTGCGGGCATGCCCGCCGGGAGGATCTGCTGGCGGAACTGCCGGACTGCCAGGTCGTAGTAGTCGATGTTGCGACCGCCCTTGGTCTTGATCTTGCCGGCCCGCGGCATGGCCGGCGGGATGAGCAGGGGCGTTACAAACTGTTGGATGTCCTGGGCGTCGAGCAGCGCCGCAGGCTCCGCGGCGCGGGCCGACCGGTTGCCAATCTGCCACGGCAGGAACACGGCCGCTCCGCCGGCCACGCTTACCTTGAGGAAGGAACGCCGGCTGAGTCTCGGATTCATGGCAGTGACCCTTCGGACCCTGAGCCGACGCGGGTCCGATCCTGGGCGGTCTGGCGCGACGGCAACGCCGACCCCCGGCTTTGAGATCACCCTAGGCCGGTAGGGCAGCTGGCTCCGAGGGCCGTTGCGCCCACCAGGGCGGGCCGGTCGGACTCACTGCGAAATGACGATCCGCCACGGCCGAGCAGCTTCGCTGCAGGATTCGGTCAGTAGCCCGCGGTCAGCCCGAAGTCGATCGAGATCGCGGCGCCGGTGATCGGCGTCGCCCGATCGGAGCAGAGGAAGGCGATCAGCTCCGCGACCTCGTCGGGGCGGATGAAGCGCGGCGGCCGCTGGGGATACGCCTCGAGGAGCTTCGCCAGGTAGCCCTCGGGATCGCCGCCGCCGAACGTCTCCGCCTGGTAGCGGATCATCGGCGAGTCGACGTCGCCCGGGCAGACCGCATTGACCCGGATCCCGCGCTCTGCGAGCTCGACCGCGAGCGCCTTCGAGAGGACCGTCACGCCGCCCTTGCTCGCGGAGTAGATCGCGGCGCCCTTGTTGCCCCACAGTCCGGCGTCCGACGAGACGTTGACGATGCAGCCGCGCGTCGCCTCGAGCGCCGGGATCGCGCTCCGGCACATCCCGAACGTGCCCTTGAGGTTCACGTCGACGACCCGGTCCCAGTCGGCCTCGGTCATCGTGTCGGTCGGGCCCTCGACCCAGACGCCGGCGCAATTCACGAGGACGTCGAGCCGGCCGTATTTGTCCATGGCGGCAGACACGGCGGCAGCGCAGGCGTCGAACGAGCGGACGTCGGTCGGCACGGCGTGGGCGACGTCCGGCCCCAGGTCCGCGACCGCCCGCTCGAGGCCGGCCGAGTCGATGTCGGCCAGGGCGAGCGCGAAACCGTCGGCATTGAGGCGGTGGGCGGTGGCGAGACCGATGCCGCTCGCACCGCCCGTGACCAGGGCGACTCGGGCTGGCGCGGCGCCGGCGGCCATCAGTACCACGCCTCCGAGGGGCCCTTGAACTCCTGGATCGTGTTGCCGCCGTCGACGACGATTCCCTGGCCGGTCACGTAGCTCGCCCCGTCCGAGGCGAGGAACGCGATGACCGCGGCGACCTCGTCGGGCGTCCCGGACCGCCCGATCGGGGTGTTCTCACCGCCGACCGCCTCCTCCGGCAGCTGCGAGCCGGTCGCGATCCAGCCCGGCTGGACGGCGTTGACGGTGACACCGGACCTGCCGGCCTCGATCGCGAGCGCCCGGACAAGGCCCATGATCCCGGCCTTCGCCGCGCCGTAGACCGCGGAGCCGGGATTGCTGACGACCGGCCCCGTGACCGATGAGACGAAGACGATCCGGCCGTGGCCGCCGCTCGCGAGGATCGCCGGCAGCGCGGCGCGGGTGACCGCGAACGGGATCCGCAGGTTGCGGGCGATGCCCCGGTCCCATTCGGCCTCGTCCATCGCCCCGACCTCGCTACCCTCCTCCGGCGCGCCGACGGCGACCATCCCGGCGTTGTTGACGAGGATGTCGAGGAGGCCACCGTTGGCGGCGAGGACCTCGTCGATGAGCGCCTCGCACGCGCCCGGCTCCATCAGATCGCGGACGTGGCCGCTCGCCTGAACGCCTTCGGCCTGCAGCTCCGCGACCCGGTCGTGGATGCGGTCCGTCGTCGACGCGATCGCGATCCGCGCCCCGCCGCGGCCGATCGCCCGCGCCGCCGCGAAGCCGATCCCGGTCGGGCTGCCGGCGCCGGTGATCAGGGCGGTCCGCCCCTCGAACGTCATCGCCGCCCAGCCTAGGCGAATCGCGGATGCGCCGGGCGTAGTATTGGCGGGCGAACCTGAGGAGCGCGCGGGCACATGGCACTCAGCGTCGACGAGCTCCTCCTGGTCTGGCGCGACGCCGAGCGGGTCCTGAACGACCTCCCCGCCTCCGCGCCAGAGCGACCACGGATCCTGCGCCAGGTTGCCCGCCTCCGGCGCTACCACGCCCGCCTCACGGCCGCGACCGCGCCAACCAGCTGGCGCCTGCTCTCGTCGACCCACGACGCGATGACCGAGACGCGGCGGTTGCTGGGCGAGACCCCGAGTCGCGTCCACCCCGCACCCGGACCGATGTCAGCGCTCGGTGAGGTCGCACCCGACCTCACCGAGTAGCGCCCGGCGCCGATCGCGCTCGCCCGGCTCCGCCGGGACCGCCTGCTAGGCTTCCGGCCGATGACCACGACCGGCGCCCGGACGGCCGCCCACCTGCTCGTCGACTGCCTCGCCGCGGAGGGCTGCGAGTACGTCTTCTCCGTCCCCGGCGAGGAGACGATGGACGTGCTCGACGCGCTCAGCACCCACCGCCAGGTGCGGCACATCACGACCCGCCACGAGCAGGGCGCGGCGTTCATGGCCGACGTCTACGGCCGCCTCACCGGCCGCGCGGCCGTGGCGATGGGGACGCTGGGGCCGGGCGCGACGAACCTCGTCACCGGCGTCGCCGACGCCTACCTCGACCGGGCGCCGATGGTCGCGATCACCGGCCAGGCGAGCTCCGACAAGCTCCACAAGGAAGCCCATCAGGTCGTCGACATCGTCCGGATGCTCGAGCCGGTGACGAAGTGGAACACCCGCGTCGAGCGGGTCGAGGCGATCCCCGAGATCGTCAGCAAGGCGTTCCGGCTGGCGACCTTCGAGAAGCCCGGGCCGACCCACGTCGAGCTGCCGGAGAACCTCGCGGCGATGGCTGTCGACGACGACTTGACGCCGCTGACGCCGGTCAGGACCTACTTCCCCGAGCCGACCGACGAGGCGATCGCCCACGCCGCCGACCTCATCGCCGCCTCGCAGCGGCCGCTCGTCCTCGCCGGCAACGGCGTGCTCCGGCGGCGCGCCTCGGCCGAGCTCCGGGCGTTCGCCCGCGGCCTCCACGTGCCGGTCGCGGTCACGTTCATGGGCAAGGGCGCGATCGACGACCGCTCGCACCTCTCACTGATGGCGGTCGGCCTGCAGGCCCGGGACCACGTGCTGAGTGGCTTCGACCGGGCTGACCTCGTGATCTGCGTTGGCTACGACCTCGTCGAGTACGCCCCGGCCCGCTGGAACCCGGACGGCCGCAAGCGAATCGTCCACATCGACACTCAGCCTGCCGAGACCGACGCCCAGTACCGGCCGGAGGTCGAGCTGATCGGCGACATCGAAGGCTCGCTCAGGCGGCTCCTCGTCGCGATCCAGCCCCGCGGCATCAGCGGCCGCGACGCGGGCGAGCGCCACGAGGCCCGCGAGACGCTCGTCCACGCCGACCTCCGGAACGCGCTCCTCGAGGATCTCGCTGCCGGCGCCGCGAGCGACGGGATGCCGATCACCCCGCAGCGGGCGATCGCCGACCTCCGCGCGGCGCTCGGCCCCGACGACATCGTCGTGTCCGACGTCGGCGCCCACAAGGTCTGGGTTGCCCGCCTCTACCAGACGTACGAGCCGAACACCGTGATCATCTCGAACGGCTTTGCCGCGATGGGCATCTCGCTGCCCGGCGCGATCGCCGCGAAGCTCGTCCACCCGGATCGAAAGGTCGTCGCGCTGTGCGGCGACGGCGGGTTCCTCATGAACAGCCAGGAGCTCGAGACCGCGAAGCGGATCGGGGCGAACGTCACGGTCGTCGTCTGGCGCGACGACGGCTACGGGCTCATCGACTGGAAGCAGCGCAACGAGTTCGGGCGGCCGTTCGGCGTCGAGTTCGGCAACCCGGACTTCGTTGCCTACGCCGAGTCGTTCGGGATCGCCGGGTTCCGGCCGTCGTCCGCGGCCGACCTCGCGCCGACGCTCCGGCGAGCGCTCGACGTCGACGGCCCGGCGCTCGTCGAGATCCCGATCGACTACCGCGAGAACCTCCGCCTGACGGAGCGGCTCGGGGCGCTCGCAGCGTTCTGAGGCGCCGGATCAGACCCGGATCATCACCGCGTCGTACTCGACGATCCGCCATGCCGGGTCGCGCGTCACCGGGTAGAAGCCGGTGACGGCGAAGCCCGCGTCGCGGAACGCGGCGAGCGCCTCGAGGTAGGTCGGGGCGCCCTCGTAGATCGGCTGAAGCGATAGCTCCGACTGGATCGCGACGACGCGGTCCAGAACGCCGGCCGCCCCGGCGAGGACCTCGAGGTCGTAGCCCTGCGTGTCGAGCTTCAGGAAGATCCGGTCGGCCATGAAGCCGCCGATCGCCGACGCGAGGACCTCGTCGAGCCGGGCGACCTCGACCTCCTCGTCGGCGGGCGTCTGCGTCCACTGCGGCCAGAGTTTGGTCGCGGTCGCGTTCGGTTCGAGGAACGACGAGAACGTCGTCCCGGTCGTGAGGTTGATGCGCTGCGTCGCCGCGACGCGTCCCAACGCGAGGTGGTGGACGATCCAGGCAGGATCGCCCTCTGCGGCATCCGAGAGCCGCTCGAACGTCGCGGCGACGGGCTCGAACGAGACGATCGGGCCGGTCCAGCCGGTCTCCCGCAGCCGCCGGCCGGTCTCGCCCTCGTGGGCTCCGACGTCGATGACGCAGTCGACCTGCTCGCGCTCGATGATCGCGGCGACGTGGCCGGCGAGCGTGGCGTGGACGTCGCGGCGGGGCTTCGGAGGTGACTTGGGCGCGGGGTTCGTCCGCCGCACCTCGAGGCCGACGGCGCCGAGCGGCGCTTGGATCGCGCGCTTCATCGCCCGCGGCACAGGCATGCCGAAACCGTAGCAGGCGGGACGGGCGGCCGTCCGCGGCTGCGATAATCCGCTGCTGTGACGCCGCTCGACCTGCTGCTGGCGCCCGCCCGCCGCGTCCGGCGCTGGCTGACCCGACCCCTCGACGCCCGCGTCGCCGCGCTGTCGGCCGAGCAGCGGACGACGAAGGCGAACGTCGACGAGCTGCGGGCCGCGCTCGACGAGGGCCTCGGGACGCTGGGCAGGACCGGCCACGAGCTGCGCCGGCTGCAGCTCGACGGACGGGGACCCGCGACGGAGCTCCGCGCCTCCGGCACGAGCCCGGCGCCGTCGGTCAGCGTCGTGATCGTCACCTACAACCGGGCTGACAGCCTCGCCGAGGTCCTGACGCTGCTCCGGGCGCAGGATCGCGCGCCCGCGGAGGTCGTCGTCGTCAACGGCCCCTCGACCGACGGCACGGCCGCGCTCCTCGCGTCGATGCCGGACGTAAAGGTCGTCGACTGCCCCGAGGCGAACATCGCCATCGCCCGCAACCTGGGCGTCGCCGCGGCGGCCGGCGACGTCGTCGCGTTCCTCGACGACGACACGCTGCCGGAGCCGGAGTGGCTGGGCTCGCTCGTGAGCGCGCTCACAAGCCGGCCGATCGCCGGCGTCGGCGGGCCGTATCGGCGCCGCTCCGGCCTGGGGCTCGAGCACCTCCACCTCGTCGGCGACCGGCTGGGCGAGACGCGCCGGGTCGACGCCGGCGACCCCGTCGAGTGGTACGCCAACCCGTGGTCGGACCGATTCGTCGTGCTGCCCGGCGGCAATTCGGCGTACTGGCGGAGCGCGATCACCGAGGTCGGCGGGTACGACGAGGCGTTCGCGTTCGGCGGCGAAGAGGGCGACCTGGGGATCCGGCTCCGCTGGGCTGGCTACCTGCTGGGCGAGACGCGCGAGCCGGTCGTCTACCACCTCGCGCTGGCCAACGACGACCGCGACGCGAACGCCACGGTCCGGAGCCGCTACAAGTTCCTGCGCTCGAAGGCCTACTTCGCCCGGAAGCACGGGCTGGCGGCACTGGGACGGGACGCCGTCGAGGCGAGCGATACGCGGGCGATCGAGACGTACCGCGCGGAGCGGGCGAAGGCCGTCGCCGAGGGCCGGCTCGATCGGTCGTCGCTCGCGGAATTCGAGGACGAGGCAACGAGAGCGATCGCGGATGCGAACGAGCTCGCGGCCAACGGCCCCGCGACGCACGACGCGGCGTGGTTCGCGGAGCGGCGCGCAGGGATCGTCGCGTTCCGGGGTCGCTCGGCGAGCGAACACGCCGCCGGCGCGATCCACGTGTGCGCGGTCGCGGCCGGCGGGCCGGATGTGCTCCCGCGAGAGGTCCTCGAGGAGCTGGAATCGGCGGCGGGCGCGGGGCAGGTCGCCCGCGTCGTGGCCGCCGGCCCGGCCCGCGACGTCTCGTCAGTCCGGGGCGTCTGGCGCCACGCGGTCCCGTTGGACGACGTCGCCACCACGGACCCGCTCGGCGAGGAGCTCGCCCGGATCCACGATCGACGGCCGATCACGGAGCTCGTCCTCGTCGGCGACGACGTCCGCGACGCCGACGTCCGCGTGCCCGCCGGCGTCCCCGTTCGTCGACTGGACGCGGTCCCGTGACCGCCGGCGTGCTCGGGGCGGTGGGCCGGACGCTCATCGCCGGCCCCGGCTACCCGCCCAATGCCGGCGACCTCGCCACGTTCGACCTCGTCGGCCTGCGGCTGCCGCGCCGGGCGACGATCGCGATCGCCGTCATGGTCTTCGTCGTGATCTTCGACTTCAGCCGGACGTTCATCCCCGACGAGCTGATCCAGTACGACCACAACCCCGGCATGCAGCGACTCCAGGCGTTCGACCGGCTCGTGCTGTTCCTGCTTGTCCCGCTGCTCGTGGTCGTGCTCGGGTTCCGCGAGCGGCCGTCGCGCTACGGCCTGCGCCTCGGGGACTGGCGGGTGGGGCTGCCGCTCGCCGTCATCGGCTGCGCCGTGATGACCCCGGTCGTCCTGTGGTTCGCCGCGCTGCCCGACAGCCGGGCCTACTACGCGCCCAGCTGGTCGACGCTGCCCGACGTGCTGGCGACGAACGCGATCGACCTGATCTCCGCGGAGTTCCTCTTCCGCGGATTCCTGATGTTCGCGCTCGTCCGCTCGATGGGCCCGGTCGGGGTGCTCGTCGCGACGCTGCCGTTCGTCTTCAGCCACCTCACGAAGCCCGAGCTCGAGCTGTTCTCGACGCTTGCCGGCGGGATGATCTACGGCTGGCTGGCGTGGCGCACGAGCTCGATCTGGTGGGGCGCATTGGCCCACATCTACATCCTGACGCTGCTGACGGCGGCCGCGGCCGGAGCGTTGTGAGGCGCTGAGAATCGAAGAGCCGCGGCCTGCGCCGCGGCTCTGCCCCTTCTGTGAACGCGCTCAGCGCTTCGCGGCCTTCACCACGTCGTCGCTGTCGCTCACCTCGATGCCGTGCTTCTTCGCGGCGGCGATGATGTTGCGGGCCGCCTGCTCCTTCGCGCCGGGCTCGTCGAACTCGGTCTGGTCGAAGCGGGCGATCGCGTTGCGGACATGCGCCTCGTCGTTGATCGGCAGGTGCCGCTCGCCCTTGTCGTCGATCCAGGCGAACGACTCGTTGTGCAGTCGATTCCGGTCTTCGGTGTCCAACTGGGCCATGAAGGGCCTCCCTTCGGCCTCGAATTGTGACCCAGGATCGCTCGAATCCGGCTCGTCGCCCGACGGCGCGAGGTTGCAGGAACGTGTCGTCAGTTGGCCTTGGAGCCGGCCGCCCCGAACCGCGCGACCTCGGCATCGATGTCGAGCGGCATGACGGCGCCGTGCTTCTCGAACTCGCCCCACGCGGCGCGCGGAACGCGCCACATGATCTCGAACTCGTTGCCGTCGGGATCCTGGCCGTAGAGCGACTTCGAGACGCCATGGTCGCTCGCCCCACCGAGCGCCCCGGCCTCGCTCAGGGTGTCCGCCGCGGCCTTGAGGTCCTCGATCGTCGGCACCTCCCACGCGAGGTGGTAGAGCCCGACGGAGCCGCGCGCCGGCCGCGGCGCATCCGGCCCGACCGAGAACAACCCCAGGTCGTGGTGGTTGTCCGCGAGCGGGCTGCGCATGAAGACCGCCTGCCCGCCGAACTCGGTGCTGACGACCTCGAACCCGAAGACACGGCCGTAGAACTCCGCGGCGCGAGTCGCGTCACGGACGAACAGCACCGCGTGGTTCAAACGCGAGACGGGGATGCCCATCGTGTTCGCCTTTCGCCTCTCTGCCTCGGCTCGCTCAGTTGTCCGAGGCGATGTCCGTATCGGGGCCGACTAGCACGAAGGCGTCCTGCCACGCACCGCCGGACATGTTGCGGTGGATATTGAGCCACGCCATGCCCTCGAGTGTGCGGGCGGCCGCCAGCGGCCCGGCGTCGACCGGCCGGAACCCCAGGCCGTCGAGCGCGTCGAGGACTGTCGCTTTGGCCGTCTCGTCGTCGGCGGCCACGAAGCCATCGACGGGGACGCCTGCGACGACCGGGTCGGCCTGGCGCGAGGCGAACAGCGTGTTGAATGCCTTCACGACCCGGCTCCGCGGCAGGCGCTCCTGGAGCTCTTCGGCAATCGAGGTGCCGGGGCCGGCCGGATCCGGGGTGGGGCGGTTCGAGACATCGACGACGACCTTGCCGGCAAGGTCGTCGGCGATCTCGGTGGCGACGGAGGCGAGGGCCGTCGCAGGGACCGCGAGGACGACGAGGTCGGCACCGGCGACGGCGTCGGCACTCGACGGGGCGGCGGTCGCGCCCAGCGACGTGGCCGCCGCGCGGGCATGCTCCGGGTGGGCCGCGGCGATCGTGACCTCGTGGCCGGCGCGGGTGAATGACGTGGTCAGGGCCTTGCCGACATTACCGGCACCGATGATTGCGATCTTCATCGCGGGATCCTCCTGTGTTGACGAGTTGGCCCCCGTCAAGCAAACTTTGTTGGTGGACAAACCATACGACCGCAGTTGGCCAGTGTCAATAGACATTGGCCAGAGGGCATAAAGATGTCGATCGAAACCGAGCGGCGCGCTCCCGAGGTGGGGCCACAGGTCCGCCGCTGGCGGGCCGAGCGCGGCCTGACGCTGGCCGGTGTCGCGGAGCGGACCGGTCTCAACATCGGCTACCTGTCGCAGATCGAGAACGGCAAGGCCGTACCGTCCATTGGCTGCCTGACGACGCTGTCGGGCGCGCTCGACGTGCCGATCGCCTGGTTCTTCATCGACGAGGCGCCGGCGCCGGTCGTCGTCCGCGCCGCAGAGCGCCCGGTCAGCCAGGCCGACGAGATGCGGGTCGAGCGGGTCGACGGGGGCGGCACGCGCGACGTCACGATCGTTGAGGTCGTCCTGCCGAAGGGCGGCCACCCCGGGATCCACGCCCACGTCGGCGACGAGCACCACGTCGTGCTGCGCGGCCGGTTCCGGATGACGCAGGGCGACCACGCGATCGAGGCGGGACCTGGCGATTACGTCCGCTGGGACGGCACGATCCCCCACGACGCCGAGGCGGTCTCCGACGACGGCGGGGCGCTGCTGATCGTCAGCCTCCGCCGCGACCGGGCCTGACGTCCGGCGCCCTCGCTCCTACGCCTCCGCGAAGAACGCCTCCAGCCGGTCGGCCTCCTCGCGGACCTCGTCCATCGCCCGCTTCGGCAGCTCGCCGAACGGCTTGAGGACGATCCGCCCGTCCTCGTGGCGCCACGACCCACAGATCCGCCCGTCGACGAGGAAGGTGTCCACGGAGTGCGGCGTCTTCGTGTTGAAGATGATCGGCCGGTGCTCCTCCGGCAGGATCCCGGTCCGGCGGGCGTGCACGAGCAGGCTCGCATCCCAGACCGGCAGCAGGCGCGCTGGTGCCGGCGTGTCCGGGTCGGGCAGCGGCAGGCCCGCCACGTCGAGCAGCTCCTTGCCGGCGTCGTCGCGGTATCGCACGAGGTCGAGCCGCTCGACGGACGGCCGGAGCGCCGTCGTCGGGACGCCGGCCCACGTCGCCGCGTCGGCGAGCGGCGCCGGCCCGAAGCCCTCGAGGTACCGGCGGAGCAGCAGGTCGAGACCGTCCTCCTCGGAGGCGTCCATCGGCCCGACCCAGTCCTCGGCCAGCCCGTAGAGGTCGGCCCGGCGGCGATCCCAGGTCCCCGACGGCGGGACGCGGACGAGGTCGAGGCTGGCGTTGGCGCTGAGCCAGCCGAGGCGGTCGATGCCTTCGGCGGCGAACGCGGCCTGGAGATCCTTCTGGCGCATCGGGCCGTTCGCCAGCAGCGTCCTCGCGAGCACCGCCGCCCGGTCGGCGTCGACGGACGGCAGCTGCCGCCCCTGGACGCGCTCCCACCACTCGCGGCGGAGGCGCCGGAGCCCGGCCGCGATCAGCGGGTAGTCGGCGCGCGAGACGAGGTGGATCGTCGAGCGCATCAGCGTCGCCTGGACGACCTCACGCGCCTCGAGCGCCTCCGTCAGAGCCGCCCGCCGGAACGAGCGGAGGCGCGTCCACAGCCCGATGTAGCCGGCGGGAGCGTACTGGTCCTGGATCCCGCCGATCGCCTCGAGCGCGGCCGGGATCGTGAGATCGTCGCGCTCGAGGAAGCGCTGCCGGGCGAGAAGCGCGCGGTTGAGGTGGGCGGGCGTCAGGACGCGCTCGGGCACGACCCCATTCTGGCGACCGATTCGCAACCACGCCCTCCGCGCGCGCGGCCGCGTCGGCCGGTATTCTTTCGCCGACCCACGAACGCGAGACCCGCGACCCCTACCCCCAGAGTCAGGTGGTGCCCATGAAGGTCGGCGTCGCCAGGGAGACCGCAGCCGGCGAACGGCGCGTGGCCCTGGTACCCGAAGCGCTCGGCAAGCTGCAGGCGGCCGGGCTGGAGATCCTCGTCGAATCCGGCGCGGGCGCCGGCGCGCTCATCCCCGACGAGGCCTACAAGGAGGCCGGCGCGACGATCGTCTCCGCGGTCGAGCTCTACGCCCAGTCGGACGTGATCCTCCGCGTCCAGAAGCCGTCGGCCGACGAGGTCAAGGTCATGCGCAGCGGCCAGGCCGTGGTCGGGTTCCTCGCCCCGCTCATCGACCCCCAGACGGCCAAGGCGCTGGCCGACCAGGGCGTGACCGCGATCAGCCTCGACGCGATCCCGCGGACGCTCAGCCGGGCCCAGTCGATGGACGCGCTCAGCTCGCAGGCGAACGTCGGCGGCTACAAGGCGGTCCTCATCGCCGCCGAGTCGTTCGGGCGCTACTTCCCCCTTCTGACGACCGCCGCGGGCACGGCCAAGCCCGCGAACGTCCTGATCCTGGGGATCGGCGTCGCCGGGCTCCAGGCGATCGGCACCGCGAAGCGGCTCGGCGCGGTCGTGAAGGCCTACGACGTCCGGGCCGAGACGAAGGAGCAGGCCCAGAGCCTGGGCGCCCAGTTCCTCGTCCTGAAGTCGGTCGCGGACGCGTCCGGCGAGGGCGGCTACGCGCGCCAGCTCACGCCCGAGGAGCAGGCGGCGCAGCAGCAGGAGCTCAACGGCCACATCGCCACGATGGACGTCGTGATCACGACCGCCCAGGTCCCGGGCCGCCGGCCGCCGCTGCTCGTCACCGCGGACGCGGTGAAGGGCATGAAGCCGGGCTCGGTCATCGTCGACATGGCGGCGAGCGCGCTCGGTGGCAATGTCGAGCTGAGCAAGGCCGGCGAGACGATCGTCACCGACAACGGCGTCACGATCATCGCCCCGGATAACCTGCCGGCCACGATGCCGGTCGGCGCGTCGGCGTTCTACGCCCGGAACATCTCGGCGTTGCTGCTGGAGATGGTCAAGGACGGTGAGCTCGATCTCGACTTCGAGAACGAGGTCACGAAGTCGACCGTGATCACGAACGGCGGCCAGGTTGTCCAGGAGGCGACGAAGAAGTTGCTCGAGCCGGCGCCCGCCGCGCCCGCCGGAGGTGCCGCGTGACCCCCGAACTCCTCGACGCGCTGACGGTCTTCGTCCTGGCGATCCTCGTCGGCTTCGCCGTCATCAGCAAGGTCCCCGCGACCCTCCACACGCCGCTGATGTCCGGCGCGAACTCGATCCACGGGATCGTCCTCGTCGGCGCGATGTTCATCGCGGTCGAGGCGAACGACCCGCTCAGCCAGCTCCTCAGCTTCGTCGCCGTCGCGTTCGCGACGATGAACGTCGTCGGCGGCTACGTCGTCACCGACCGGATGCTCCAGATGTTCAAGCGACGACCCACCCCGCCCAAGCCGGCCGACGAGCCGGAGGCCTGACGTGGACGCTGCCACCATCGAGACCATCGTCCGCCTCGTCTGGCTGGGCTCCGCCGCCTGCTTCGTGCTGGGCCTGATGCGGATGAACTCGCCGGCGACGGCCCGCAACGGCAACCTCGTCTCGGCCGGCGGCATGATCGCCGCGATCCTGGCGACCGCCGTCCTGCTCCTGACGACCCCGACCGAGACCGCCGGCATCAACACCGCCGGCTGGCTGATCATCGTCGCCGGCATCGCGATCGGCGGCGGCGTGGGCCTGTACGCGGCCCGGACCGTGAAGATGACCGCGATGCCGCAGCTGGTGTCGCTCTTCAACGCGGTTGGCGGCGGCGCGGCGGCCCTCATCGCGATCGACGACTACCTCGGGCTGAAGGCGGTCCCGGCGGCCCAGATCAACGTCGCGACGGTCCTCGACATCGTCATCGGCTCGATCACGTTCACCGGATCGCTGATCGCGTCGGGCAAGCTCATGGGTCTGAAGATCACGCCGTCTCGGCCGGTGATCATCCCGGGCGGCCGGATCGTGACCGCCCTGCTCGCCGCGATCGTCGTCGTCGGTGCGGTCTACCTGTGGGCCGGCAACCTCAGCGTCCCGGTCATGGGCCTGATCCTGCTCGCGTCGCTCGTCTTCGGCGTGACGATGACGCTGCCGATCGGCGGCGCCGACATGCCCGTCGTCATCTCGCTCCTCAACTCGTTCACCGGCACGGCGGTCGCGATGGCCGGCTTCGTGCTCGGCAACGACGTCCTGATCATCGCCGGCGCCCTCGTCGGCGCATCCGGCGCGATCCTCACGAAGCTCATGGCCGATGCGATGAACCGCTCGGTGCTGAACATCATGATCGGCGGCTTTGGCGGCGGCGAAGGCACGGTCGCCGAGGCCGGGCCCGGCGGCAGCGTCCGCTCGATCAGCGCCGACGACGTCGCGATCCAGTTGGCCTACGCCCAGCACGTGATCGTCGTCCCGGGTTACGGCCTCGCGGTCGCCCAGGCCCAGCACGCGGTCCGCGAGCTGGCCGACCTCCTCGAGGAGCGCGGCGTCGACGTGAAGTACGCGATCCACCCGGTCGCGGGCCGGATGCCGGGTCACATGAACGTCCTGCTCGCCGAGGCGAACGTCCCGTATCCCCAGCTCAAGGAGATGGACGAGATCAACCCGGAGTTCGAGCGGGCCGACGTGGCCCTCGTCATCGGCGCCAACGACGTCACGAATCCGGCCGCCCGGCGGCCCGGCTCGCCGGTGTCGGGGATGCCGATCCTCGACGTCGACAAGGCGAAGTCGATCGTGGTCATCAAGCGCTCGATGGGCCGCGGCTACGCCGGCATCGACAACGAGCTCTACGTCAACCCCAAGACCGGGATGCTCTTCGCCGACGCGAAGCAGGGCCTGGCCGACCTCGTCGCGGCGGTGAAGGCGGTCTAGCGCCGCCTACTCGCCTCCGGAGTCCATCTCGAGGACCTCGACGCCCGGCACCGCCTGATCAGGTCGAGCAGCCCCGCCTGGTCGACGCTCGTCGGGACGTGCAGCTGCAGCTCGATCTCGTGGCTGCCCTTGCCTGGCGCTGGCTGTTGATCTCGCTGACCTCGATCCGCCGGCCGTCGACGGCCCGGCGCAGGTCGCCCAGCGAGTCGAGCGACGCCGTCGTGAGCCGGACGCGCACCTGATGGTCGCCGATCGATCGGATCCGCCTCATCACGCGGTTCAGCGGCCAGAGCGAGAACACGACGATCGCCGTGGTGACGATCGCGACGAGCCACCAGCCCGCGCCCACGGCCATGCCGACTGCGGCCGTCACCCAGAGGCTCGCCGCGGTCGTGAGGCCGCGCACCGACGTGCCGTACTTGATGATCGCGCCGGCGCCCAGGAAGCCGATGCCGGTCACGATCTGGGCGGCGACCCGCGAGGGATCCGTGGGTGCCTCGTTCGCGATCCCGGTGTTCGTGAAGCCGTAGATCGAGATGACCGTGAAGGCGGCAGAGCCCAGCGACACGAGCAGGTGCGTCCGCATCCCGGCCGGGTGGTCGTGGATCTCGCGCTCGTAGCCGATGACCGCGCCGAGGACGGCCGACAGCAGCAGCCGCAGGGCCAGGTCCAGCTGCAGGGCAAGATCGAGCGACGGCATCGGGTCGCGGGCCTCCACGCTCGGACGTGAACGCCGCCAGTCTAGGCCGCGCGGCTGGCCCCGCGAATCAGTCCGGCGGGTTCTCGGCCGTACCGAAGCGGGCGACGTGGATGGGCCGGTAGCGGTCGTAGAACGTGACGATTACCGAGAGCAACAACACGAAGACCAGGGCGTGCTGGAGGGTCGGCCCGTTGAGCACGTTGAGGATCAGCTGGCCGGCGGCCACGATCGCGACGTTGACTGCGAGCGTGCCGAGGAACTGCCGCGTCGCGGTGTGGTAGCCGAGCCGCCGGGCACGCCGGACGAGCCAGTCGCTGATCGCGGCGTTGACGACGATGACGATCGCGACGCCGACGGCGATGGCGATCGGGCTCGCCTCGACCCCCGGCAGCATCCGGCCGAAGATCACGCCGACGAGCGAGACGAGGATGATCTTCTCGAGCAGCTCGCGGTCGACGATGTTCTCCGCCCGGCGCTTGCGGACGTGGTCGATCTTGTCGCTGTCGACCTTCGGCTGGTTGGCGTCGGCGCTGAACGTCGGCCCGCGGTCCGCGGGCGGCAGGACGCGGGTGATGACCCACCAGGCCGCGATCGCGGCGACGACGAGCGCGACGCCGACGACGACGAGCACGATCGGGTTGTTCGAGAACGCCTCCGCCCAGGAGGCCGTCGTCGGGACGCCGAAGAGCTTCTCCTTGATGAGGTCCGTGGCGTCGAGCTGGGCGACGTGGATCCACCACTCCTGGGGCAGCTTGATGAAGATCCAGATGAACGCCGCGATGCCGATCAGGAGACGCCAGCTCATCCGCCGCGGGTCCCACCGGATCCGGACCGCCTCGTAGGCGTCGAAGAAGTACTCGAACGTGTTCGGGAAGACCAGCAGCAGCGCGCGGATCTGGGTCAGCTCGAACGCGACGACGCCGATGAGCCGGTAGTAGTAAAGAAAACGGCTGATCCCGAACGCGTCGAAGTTCGTCCAGTTGCGCATCGTCGCGACGTAGGCGATCGACAGGTAGTAGACGTCGAGCGCCTTGTCGTACTGCTGGTAGTTGCTCAGGTCGAGCGTCGTGAACGTCTGGAAGATCGTCTGGTCGAGGCCGTCGATGACGAGCGCGGCGAGCATCGCCGGGAGTGGGTAGCGCGGGATCGCGAGCGGTACCAATACCCGGGCCGCGACGACGGCGACGAAGATGGCGCCGCCCGACGTGATCTCCATCGGCTACTCGGTGACGTCGACGACCGTTGCGCCCGTCGCGGCGACGAGGTCGGCCGGGGCCAGGTGGATGTTCACGCCGCGGACGCCGCCGCCGATCGACACGACCGGCTCGCCGAGGATCGCGGCGTCGGCGATGACCGGCCACGCCCGGGTCGCCCCGAACGGCGTGATCGTGTAGCGCTCGTAGCCGGTGACCTCGCGCGCCTCGTCGGCGTCGGGCAGCGAGAGGCGGCTGACGCCGAGGTGGGCGCGGAGCTTCGGCCAGTCGAAGCGCCGGCCGGCCGGGACGAGGACGAACAGGTAGTCGTCGTCGCCGCGCCGGACGACGATCGACCGGAGGAGCGCCGCGAGCGGGATCCCCTGGAGCTCGGCGGCCTCCTCGGCGCTGCCGGCGGCGTCGGTCCGGACGACGCGGTACGGGACGCCCGCGGCGTCGACGGCCGCGATTGCCGGGGTCGGGTCGGTCATCGCTGGATCATAGGCACGCCGCACGCGCCATTGCGCCTCTCGCCGCCTCGACCGACGTCGGTCCCGGCCGCCTGACAAACGTCGATGCCGCCCCGTGTCCCGTGGCGGTGTCGACGGACCGCACCCGCCAGTGACACTCGGCTCCTCCGACCCGCCGACCCCGGGTCATGCCCGAAGGAGCCACACCCGTCATGCGCAACGTCTTCCGTGCCTTTCTCGCCGCGGCCGCGATCGCCGCGACTGCCCTCGCCGGCTCGGCGTCCATCGCCGCCGCCTCGTCCGACAACCTGCCGTCGTTCTCCGAGCGCTACGAGTTCGACGACGCCTGGTGTCTCGACTACGGCGACGTCACCGACTGCACCGTCCAGCACATCACGGCGGTCCTCCAGTACAAGTCGAGCGGCGACGCGTCGCTCCGGATCAACGAGCGCCAGTCGACCACGACGACCGATAACGCGACCGGCCTCCAGGTCGGCTCCCAGAAGCTCTCGTCGGTCGACAAGACCGTCTACGAGGACGGCTTCCAGTCGAAGACGTTCACGGTCCGCCACGTCCGCTACGACGGCCCCGATGGCACGTGCATCTCGACCTACCAGCTGAAGTTCGTCGACTTCGAAGTGAAGCTCGACCGGTACCAGGGGCCCGGCTGCAAGTAACCTCCCCGGCGGCTCGATCGCGGCGGCGCGCCCAAGCGGTGCGCCGCCGCTTCGTGCGACGATCGCGGTGATGGCGCCGACCCCGATCGACCTCCGTTCCGACACCGTCACCCGGCCCTCGGCCGGGATGCGCGCCGCGATGGCCGCAGCCGAGGTCGGCGACGACCAGTTCGGCGACGACCCCACGGTCAACCGCCTCCAGGAGCGGATCGCCGACCTGCTCGGCAAGGAAGCGGCGCTCTGGCTGCCGACCGGGACGATGGCCAACCAGGTCGTCCTGCGGTCGCTGACCCGGCCCGGCGACGACGTGATCGTCTCGCGCGAGGCCCACGCGGTCTGGCACGAGACCGGCGGCAGCGGCGCGAACGCGGGCGTCCAGCTGACCGAGCTGGGCGGGCCGGGCTGGTTCACGGCGGCCGAGTTCGAGGCTGCGGTCAAGCCGCGCGGCCACCTCATCTACCCACCGACGACGCTCGTCGAGGTCGAGAACACCCACAACCGGGCAGGCGGCGTCGTCGTGCCACCGTCCATCGCCGAGGCGGTCGCGGAGGCCGCGCGCCGGCTCGGGATCGCGTCGTACCTCGACGGCGCGCGGCTGTGGAACGCGGCCGTCGTCTCGGGCCGGTCCGTGGCGGAGCTCGCGGCCCCGTTCGACGTCGCGATGGTCTCGCTGTCGAAGGGATTGGGGGCGCCCGGCGGCTCCGTGGTCGCGGCCCGCCGCGAGCTGCTGCCGGCCCTCGTCCGCTACCGCCGGATGTCGGGCGGGGCGATGCGCCAGGTCGGCATCTTCGCGGCGGCCGGGCTGTGGGCGCTCGACCACAACCTCGACCGGCTGGCCGAGGACCACGCCAACGCGCGGTCGATCGCGGAGCGGCTCGCGGAGAGCCCGGCCTACGTCATCGATCCGGCGAGCGTCGAGACGAACATCCTCGTCTGGCAGCTCGTCCGCTGCGGCCACGGCCGACGCCCCGGCGATCGTCGAGCGGGCCCGGGAGCGTGGCGTGCTGATCTTCGCCCTCGGCCCGCGCACCTTCCGGGCGGTCACCCACCTCGACGTCACCGCGGAGCAGTGCGCGGCGGCGGCCGACATCCTCGTCGACGCTGCCACTCCGGACTGAGGGTCCGGTTATCGAGCCCGAAGCCTCCGCTCGCCAACGCACGGGCCCGAAAACGGGTCCAGCTGCGCGAGTCCACGAATCCGCGCGGCGGACGAGGCCCGGGCCGGGTCCTGACGGCCCCGAAATCGTGGACCGAATGCGGTCCAGCTTGCATCGGCGGCCACCGGCTGGCACGGTCCTGCGCCGCGCGCGACCCGAACCTCGCCGAGGACGCCACGCAGCGAGCCCTGCTGATACGTGCGCTACCGCCCACACTCAAGACCCCGACCGGTTCGAGGCCTGGCAACGCGAACGCCCACGCCTGGGTAGAGGTGTACTTCCCCGGCCACGGCTGGGTCGCGTTCGACCCGACGAGCCGGATCTTGCCCACGATCTTGCCGAGGTGAGTCTCGTCAGTCGGTCAGCTCGATCCGGATCCGCTTGTTGATCCGGCCCTTCGACTCGTAGCCGGTGACGCGGATCCCGCCGACCTCGGTCGTGTTCGCCACGTGGGTCCCGCCGTCGGCCTGGAGGTCGAGCCCCACGATCTCGATCGTCCGGATCTCCTCGATCCCCGGCGGCAGCAGGTTGATCTTCGTCCGGATCAGGTCCGGGATCGCGAACGCCTCGTCGCGCGGCAGGACGTTGACCCGGACGTCGCGCCCGCGCCGCAGCTCGTCGTTGACCTTCGCCTCGATCTCGCCGACGAGCTCGCCCGACATCGTCTCGAACTCGAAGTCCATCCGGCCCGAGCCCGGCTCCATGTTGCCGCCGGTCACGAGTGCGCCGTAGTCGCGCCAGACGACGCCGCACAGCGCGTGGAGCGCGGTGTGGGTCCGCATCAGCGTCAGCCGCCGGGCCCAGTCGAGGTCGGCCGAGACGACGTCGCCCACCTCGGGCCGGCCGCCGTCGCCGGGCTCCAGCTCGTGGACGATGTCGCCGCCGGCCTTCTTCGCGCCGCGGATCGTCCACGACCGGCCGTCCGCCGACCGCAGGATCGTGCCCCGGTCCGACGGCTGGCCGCCGCCTCCGGGATAGAACACCGTCCGATCGAGGACGACGATCGGGGCCTCGCCGCCGTCGTCGACCGCGATGACCCGGGTCTCGACGGACCGCAGGTACGCGTCGCTGTAGCAGAGCTGGCCGGCGGGATCCACGAAGCTGGCCCGGGCGGACGCGATCCCCTACCCGACCGTCAGGATGCCCTTCATCGTCGTCGGGTGGACCTGGCACATGAACGGGTACTGCCCGGCGGCGAGCGCCGGCACGTTGTACGTCTTCTGGGCAACGCCGTTGAAGAACGTCGTGTCGCCGATGTCGACGGTCGAGCCGTCGAGCTTCGTGAGGACCCAGTTGTGGGGCACGCCGGCGTCCTGGTTGTCGAACGTGACGGTGAACGCGTGACCCGGCGCGGCCGACAGCGACCTGACGTCGTACCCGTTCGCCGCGGCGCCGACCGGCGCGGTGATCGTCAGGCCGCCGCCGGTGCCGCCGGACGCGGCCGGCGATCCGGACGCCTGCGGCCGACGCGCTCGCAGCAGCCGAGGGGCTGGCGGCGGCGGACGGGCTTGCGGCAGCCGACGCGGACGCCGACGCGGCAGGCGAGCCGGACGCCGCGGCCGACGCGGCCGGGGTGGTCGAGGGCGCCGGGGCGTACGTCCAGCCCGGCGCGGCGGGCGCGGCGCAGGCGGCGATCACGGCGGCGATGACGACGAGCGCGGGAACGAGCGGGCGACGCATCGGTGATGGAACCTCGTGTGGCGAGCGCGCTGGGGACTGCGCGGGGAAGTCGCCCGAATTTACCCGCCGCTGTCGAATTGTGTCGGCCGGCCCGTCAGCCGTCCCTCGACAGTCCCAGCCGGATGGCCACCGCGGCCGCCTCGACGCGGCCCGACACGCCCAGCTTCGAGAGGATGTTGCCGACGTGGACGCCGACGGTCTTCTGGCTGATGAACAGCCGCTCGCCGATCTCGCGATTCGTCCGGCCCTCGGAGATGAGCGCGAGCACCTCGTGCTCCCGCCGCGACAGCCCGAACGTGTCGGCGCGGGCCGGCCGGGCCTCGCCGACGACGCCCCGGACGAGCGCGGAGGGGCCCTCGGTGTGACCGTGGCCATTCTGGCCGTCGCCCGCCGAGACCCGGGCCGACCGCGACCGGCTCGACACCGTCGAGCGACTGCGAGCCAGTGCCGACGAGCTCCTCGACGCCGGCCGGCAGCTTGATCATCGCCCGCCGCGCCAGCTCGCGCAGCTCCCGGACCATCGGCAGGGCGGAGAGGCGGATCCCGAGCTCCGCGGCCTCCTGCAGCGGCGTCCGCGCCCGGGCCCGCGCCGCGCGACCCTCGCCGCTGCCGAGGAGCGCCTCCGCCTCGCGCCAGCGAGCCCGGGCCACCGCGTACGGGTTCGAGAGCGCCGACCAGCGGTCCGCGAGCGCCGCCCAGGCGCCAGGGTCGTCCCGGCCTTCGAGGCGGGACCGATAGCAGGCCGCGGTCGCGAGGTAGGCGTCGGCCTCGCGTCGCGATCCGATCGCCTCGCTTACCCCGGACCGCCGGACGGCTGCCTCGGCGTCGGCCAGGACGGCCTTCGTCCGTGTCCGGGCGTTCGCCAGCGCCGCGAGGTCGCGGCCGGTCCGGGCCTCGACGCCGGCCATCGTATCGACCTCGGCCACGGTCGCCGCCATCTTCGCGATCAGGCTCCAGTCTTCGGAGTCGCTGACGAGCTCCCAGCCGCGTTCTGCCGCCCGCCGGGCGTCGATGTAGTCGTTCCGCCACAGGGCGAACGAGGCGGCCGCCCGGTAGACCGGTACCGCATGTTGCGTGTCGCGGACCGTCTCGAGCTCGAGCAGGAGCTGGCCCAGCAACCGGCCGGCGAGCTCGCCGGCGTGTGTCTCGATCTCGACGATCGCAAGGCTATCGATCGAGTTCACGAACGTGACCCCGCCGGGGCTCCATTCGAGGGCGGTCGTGCTGAGCGCCCGCGACTCCGGCCAGCGGCCCAGCTGGAACAGCGAATCCGCGGCATTGCCGCGCAGGAAGTTGCCGTAGACCGCTTCGAGGCCCGCCTGTCGCGTCGCCTCGACGCCCTCGTACGCGACCGAAACCGCCTCCTCGCGCCGGCCGACGAGGTCGAGCACCGTCGTGAGGTTCGCGTAGACGCGGAACGTCTCGTCGTGGTCGCCCATCTCGGCGGCGAAGCCGAGGGCCTCGCGCAGGAGCGCGACGCCCGCCTCGGGGTCCTCGCCCCAGCCGAGTGACACGCCGAGCGTCGTCGTGGCGTGGACCATCTGGGGGTGGGCCTCTGGCTCGCACGCCGTCGCAACCGCGATCGCCTCGCGGGCGAGCGACTCGGCCTCCGAGAACGTCCCTTCGAGCATGCGGACCTGGGCGAGGGCCGCCAGCACCGTCGCCCGCTCGACGGACGGCGCCGCCGGCACGAGCGACACCGCCCGGCGCAGCGCGGTCAGCGCGCCGTCCAGGTCGCCGACCGAGCGCCGGTAGCGACCCAGCCGCTCGTACAACAGCCCAAGCTCGAGGCGGTCGCTCCGCTCGTCGAGCGAGTTGATCACGGTCTCGACATACGCCAGGGCACGCGCCGAGCGACCGGTCGCGAACGCCGCCTCCGCGGCGCGCATCTGGAGCGGCGAGGCGTCGAGCGGGTCGTCGGCGAAGCCCGAACCGTGGTCGTCGGCGACGCCGTCGTCGGTCTCGCCGTTTGCCGCGGCGGGGGCCACCGACGACAGCGCCAGCTCGAGATTCTCGAGGGCGTCCTGGGGCGAGTACACGGCCTCCGCCCGGCCGGCCGCGGCGATCGCGGCGTCGCGGGCCTGGGTTGTCGCGTGGGCCTCGTTCCAGTGGTAGGCGGCCGCGGCCGGGTGGCCGACGAGCGCCGCCGCGAGCGCGAGGTGGTGGCGGTGCCGCTGGCCCGGCAGCAGGTCGGCGACGACCGCGCGCCCGACGAGCTCGTGCCGGAAGTCGACCGCGTCGTCGGCGACGGTGAGGACGCCGTGCTCGACGCCCTCGGCGAGGCCCGCCGCGAGATCGGCGTCGATCGGCCCCTCGCCACGGCGCGGCGCCGACGACGAACGCGGCGGCGGCCGGTGGTCCGCGGTCCGCTCGTAGGCCGCGGCGACGTCGGCCAGCTCGGTCATCGTGAGCGGCCGCGCCGCCGGGGCGAGGAGTCGAAGCACGCGCCGGCACTCCGGGGAGCGGAGCCCGAGCCGGGCGATCACGAGGTCCTCGAGGCTGACCGGCAGCGACGAGCGCGAGAGCTCGCGCCGGGCGGCCAGCACCTCCTCCGCGACGAGCGGGATTCCCCGGCTGCGTTCGGCGACGAGCACGAGCCCGGAGCCGGTCGGGCGCTCGCCCTCGATCGCCTCGATGAGGTCGGCCAGCTCGTCGCGGTCGAGTGGCTCGAGCGGCAGGCGCTCCGGCGGCCGGCGGGCCGCGATGATCCTCGCCAGCTCGCCGGTGAGCGGGTGGGAGCGCGTCACCTCGTCGGGCTGGAACGAGACGATCAGGCAGACGCGGCGCGGCCGCTGGACCCGGGCGAGGAACGTGGCGAATGCCCGGGTGCCGGCGTCGGCGTGGTGGAGGTCCTCGATGACGAGCGCGATCGGCCGCCGCTCGCCCATCCGGATCAGGACACCGAGGATCCCCTCGAGCAGCCGGGCCTGACGGCGCTCCGGCGAGGTGACCGTCAGTCGCTCGGGCAGCGCCCCGGTCCGGGCCAGCCGGGTGTGGAGCTCCGGGACGAGCCGCAGGCCATCTTCGATCCCGGGGCCGAGCAGCTCGACGAGCTCGTCGTCGGTCGCGGCGAGGAGCGTGGGCCGGATCGCCCGGAGGATCGGCGCGTACGGCTCGTCGGTGCCGGCGGGGACGGCCCGTCCGCGGAGCACGGTGAATGGCTCGGCGAGGGCCGAGAGCCGGGTCATCGCCTCCGTCAGGAAGCGACTGGCGCCGATGCCGCCGGTGCCCTCGATCAGGACCGTCGTCGGAACGCCGCCGATGGCGGCCTCGAGCGCAGGCGCGATTCGTGCGAACGCCGACTCGCGCCCCACGAACTTCGCGCTGGTGAACCCAGCGGGCATGGACCCAATTCTAGGGGCCCGCCCGATGGCCACGACGCCCTGTCGCGGACGAAATCCCCGGGGTCAGGCGCGGGCGCGGGCCGCCAGGTAGGCGGAGAGGACGTCGCCGTCGATGTCGCCCACGTTCCAGGCGTCGGCCGACGAGGTCTCGTCGGTCACGACGTCGCCGAGCGTCATCTTGTGGAGCCAGCCCTGGCGCCCGTCCGGGCAGAGGACCCGCCAGTACGCGCCGGACTTCTCGAGGAGCTGGACCTCGTCGCCCTGGTCGAGCTGGCCGATCTCGACGGAACGGAGCTCGTCGGGGGCGTCCAGCAGAGACACGACGCGGTACCGGACGAGGCGCCGCTCATAGCCGATCCCGGCGCCGTTCGTGTCGTCGAAGCGGAGGCGCGGGGCCACCGCCACGGACCGGGTGGGGTCGTTCTTGCGAGCCTGTTGGAGCGAGGGCCGGCGCCAGCGGGGCATCAGCGACTCCAGGTCGACGGGTGCCGGGGCAGGCGCGAGGTGGGAGGAGGCCGCGATCGCCGAGGCCCGGGCGGCGTTCGCCTCGAGCACCTCGTCGGGGGCCGGCTGCTCCTCGTCGCGGCGCTTCTTGCCGAAGATCGCGAACGCCATCGCCATCGCGACGGCGCCGGTCGTGCTGACGAGCGTCGGCATGAGCGGCATCGTCGTGGGACCGCTCTGGAGGCCCAGTGCGCCGAGCGCCGAGGCGAGCTGGCCCCAGTCGCTGCCGCCGCCCGACGTCCCACCGCCGCCGGTCGTGCCGCCGGGACCGGAGGTCGACGAGCCGTCCGGGCCGCCGTTCGGGCCGCCGGGGCCGCCCGTGCCGCCCGTCCCGCCCGCGCCGGCGACGAGCCCTGCCGCCGCGTCCGATCCGTCGCGGATCGTATGGCCGGTCGGGCCGCTCGTCGAGCCGGTCGTCGAATCGTTCTCCTGGGGATCGCCGGTGCCGCGGCCCCAGGTCTGCGTCTCTACGGTCGGATCGCCGGACACGCCGGAGGTCGAGCCGCCCGTCGCGGATCCGGCTGGGCCGGAGCCGCCGTTGCCGCCGGCGCCGCCCGTACCGCCCGTGCCTCCGGTGCCGGGATCGCCGCCACCGATGTAGCCGACGACGCCCGGATCGCTCCCGCCGGAGCCGCCCGTGCCGCCTGTGCCACCGCTGCCGCCGCCGGACCCGGAGCCGCCGGGTCCGCCCGTGTCGCCGCCGGATGCGGGCGGCGTCGGGGTCGGCGTCGGGGCGGGCGTGGGATTGGGCTTCGGCTTGGGCGTCGGGGCGGGCGTGGGATCCGGGGTCGGCGTCGGGACCGAGATCTTGACGGTCCCACCGTCGACCGCATCGGTGAACTTGCGCGTGTCCGCGGCGACGAACGAGACGTGGTGCGTGCCAACCGGGAGCTTCGTCGCGAAGTGGTGCCCGACGCCGCCTTTCCAGTCGTCACCGCCGTCGCCGGTCATCGCGTGCGCCGCGCCGTCGATCACGACACGGACGTACGCGGGCGCGGACCCCTCGCGGTTGCGGTACGTGACGGTGAAGGTGATCGTCGTGGTCGGCGTCGCGGAGGTCGCGGACGCGGCGGGGCGGAAGAGCTTCGTCGGACCCTCGACCGCGCCGGCCGGAACGACGAGGGCGAACACGAGCAACCACGCGGCCACGACCGCACGGAACAGGTGCCCGGCGCCTCGTGGCGTCGGCGGAACGCGGATGACAGACACCAGATCAGGCCTCCGCTCCGGGCATAAGCGCCCGGTGCAGGGCCAACCTTGCCGAAAGGGGCCGGGGGGCGGCTATGGTACGGGTTTCCCACCGCACCACCCCTAACGCCGTCGCACGCGGCCGGCGCGCGGTGCGCCCCGACACCGATCGAACGGGGCGGGCTCCCGCGGACTGGCGAATGGTCCCACCGGCGGTCCGCCCTGACCCGATGTGGTCATAGGCCCCGCGCGCGCGTGCTCTCACGATGGCGCCATGCAGCTCATCCAGCCGAGCCACATCGCTCGCCCTGCCCGCGGCCCGCTGCTCATGGGCACGGTCGTCGGCGGCGTGCTGTTCGCCGGCGGCGTCGTGCTGGCCTGGCTGGCGTTCGCGACGCCACTCGTCCGCGTCCTCACGCCATCGGTCGTCCGGCCGTCGGTCGAGCAGATCGCGTTCGGCGGCCTCGTCTGGGGCGTGTCGCTCGTCGCGCCGCCGTGCTTCGCGATCGTCGGCTTCATCCGGCTCTGGCAGGTCGGCGGGGTGATCCTGCGCAAGCCCGTGCCCGGGCCCGTCGCGCGGGCGGCCAAGCTCCTCACCGACGACTACCTCGTCGCGCCGTCACTCGAGATGCCGGACGGCCGGCGGCTCCGTAACGTCGTCGTCGGGCCGTTCGGGCTCGCGGTCATCGGCGAGGCGCCACCGAAGGCGATCACCCGCCGCCACGGGTCGTCCTGGGAGGTGCGCCGGGCCGACGGCCGGTGGATCCCGCTCGAGGACCCGGTCGATCGGACCGCGCGCGACGCCGAGCGGCTCCGCCGCTGGATCGGCACCGAGGAACGCGATTTCATCGTCAAGGTGTACGCGGCGTTCGTCACCGACGATCCGACGATCACCCGCACGCCGCTCTGCGCGGTGATCGGGCCCAACGAGGTCGCGCCCTGGCTGACGGCCCTCCCGGCCCAGCGCTCGCTCTACGACACGCGCCGCGACGATCTCATCGACCGGATTCGCGCGCTCGCCTGAGTCGCCGGTTCAAACGGCGGGCGCCGATGAGGATCGATCAGCCGGTCGCCGCTGCCCAGGCGGTCGCCAGATCGCCCGCCAGGAGGCGCCTCGCGGCTTCGCGCTCGTCGCGTCCGCTGATCCGGAGGATCGACGACGGGTGGGGCGTCGCGAGGAAGCTGGGTCCACGGGGCACCCGGGGCCCCAGCAGCACGCCCCGTGATTCCGTGATCCGAAAGTCGGGGTCGATCAGTGCCTGGGCGGCCGTCGCCCCCAGCGCGACGACGACGCGCGGCTCGACCAGGTCCAACTCGAGGTCGATCCACGGCCGGCACGCCCGCACCTGCCCGGCGGTCGGGCGCTCGTGGAGGCGGCGCTTGCCGCCGGGGCTCGGTCGCCAGCGGAAGTGCTTGACGACGTTCGTCACGAAGATCCGCTCGCGGTCGACGCCCGCCTCCCCGAGCGCCTCGTCGAGGACGCGGCCGGCCGGCCCGACGAACGGACGGCCCTCGAGATCCTCCCGGTCGCCAGGCTGCTCACCGGCGAGTAGCAGCGGCGCGTCGGCCGGACCCTCGCCGAACACGGTCTGTGTCGCGTTCTGCCACAGCTCACAGGCGCGGCAGCCGGCGGCGGCGATGCGGGCCGTCGACAGCTTGGCGTTCGAGGGTACGAGCTCGGCCGGGTGGACCTCGACTGCCTGCGCCATCGGCGGAGAATCGCGGTCGCTGCGACCCGATTGCGACCGCATCGCGCGGCGTCGACTGGCAGTGGCATTACAACGCGACGACGGTGGGCCTAGCCGTTCACCGGGAGCACGAGGACGAACTGGCCGTCCATGCCCGGGTAGCGGCCGGTTGGGCGCCGCCAGGGGAGGTAGTCCTCTTCGAGCTGCTTCGGCGTGATCCGGGCGTTGGGGCCGCGGGACGGGCCCCAGATGCTGCTGATCCGCGGATACCACGGGTCGGTGACATAGATGTGGGTGACCTCGAACGGCACCCCGGCGAGCGGGTCGGCGGTCGCCTCGTAGCCGTGGAGGACCCATGAGTGGGCGCCGCGCCACACGAGCAGCCCGACCGGCCGGCCGGTCGCCCGCATCGCGGCCACGGCCCGCAGGATCGCCTTCGTCCGGCTCGGCGCGACCTCGACCCGGTATTTGCCCCCGCCCAGCTGGGTCAGGCCCGCCGCCCAGCCCCGCGGCTCGCTGCCACCGTTCTTCATGTGTGACAGCTGCTGAGCGAGGGTGTCGAGCTGCTTCTGGAACGCGGCGGATCGGTCGTCCTTCGACCGGATGATGTTCAGCATGATCTGCATCGCCGCAGGCATGCACTGTTCCTTCGTCACCTGGCTCACGAAGTCGCCCTTGCGGTAGAGGTTCATCGCGAGGACCGCCTTGGGCGTGGGCGTCGCGAGCGGGACGAGCTGCGGGATCGGCGTCCGCGTCGGCTCGGGCGTCGGGCTGGCGGTGGGCTCCGGCGTCGGCGAGGGCGTCGGCCGTGCGGTGGGCGGCGGGCTGGGTGTCGCCGGCAGGCCCGTGATCCCGGCGACCTCGCCGGTGTGCCCGCCGACCGCGCCGAGCGCGATCAGACCGCCGGCGACGACGACTGCGGCCAGGGCGGCGACTGCGGCGGTGGCGACGATCGGGAGTGGCCTGGGGCGAACGGAACGCGACATCGGCTCGTGGGTGGCGGGCTCCGCGGGGACGGAGTCGGGCCGAGATCATCGCACGCCGGTCCAGAGAGGGCCTACTGCGACAGTCGTTGATCGCGTCGCCGGAGGCGATTGCATTCGTCGCGATCTGGGCGAGGCTGGCAAGGCGGACCCGAGCACCGGAGCGAGCGGGCTTCAGGCCCGTGAGCGAGGAGCGCAGGATCCAACGCAGTCAGCGTCGTCCAGGCGCGACAGCCGTTGATCGCAGACACGCGTGGTGGTAGGGGAGCCAGGACTCGAACCTGGAACCAGCGGGATATAAGCCCGCCGCTCTAACCAATTGAGCTACTCCCCCGTCGGCCGATCCTACACCGCGTCGGATGCGCAGTCGCACGAGCCGTGGGAACCGGCCGACGTCCGCCGGGGCCGGGTCAGGAATCGCCACCGAGGATGCGGCCGGCGAGCGCCTTGAGGCTGAGCGGCTTGGGCTGGAGCGTCGGGACGCCACTCGCGCCGTCAGCCGGCGCGTGCTTCGCGGTTGCATGTCCGCCGGGCGCGTAGGCGTGGGCCGGCAGTGTCGCCGCGAGCTCGCGCTCCTCAGGCGTCATCTCGACCTCGATCGGCAGGTCGTCGGGGTCGAACGGCTTCTCCACTTCCGCCTCGACCATGCGAGGCGGTCGCGCGTACGCGGGCGCCCCGTACAGCTTGGGGAGTGCGACGTGCTGCTCGTCGATGGCCAAGTCGGATCCTCGATGAGGGCTCGAATGAGTACTCAGATCAGTGCTCGGCCGGATACCCGACCAACCCAGATGATATCGACCAGAGAGTACTGGGGAATGGTACGAATGGACCATCGGCCTGACGCGGGCATGTCAGCGATGTGGTGCGTGGATGCACAGTCCCAGGACCCTCAGGTGAAGAGCGGCTTCAGGATCTGGACGGCGACGACGAGCACGAGGTAGCAAATCGGAACGGCCGCGAAGAGCCCGAGGGCGGCGCTCCACGCCGATCGCCGGCCGCGGTCGCCGGAACCCTTCGGCAGCGGGACGACGAGGTACGTGACGACGCTGCCGGTGACGAGCACCGCGGCGATGAGGACGGCCACGAACAACACGCGCAGGTCGCCGCCGGGCAGCACGGCGCCGCGGCTGATCGCGACGTCGTAGGCGAGATACGCCGCAGCCAGGACACTCGCGACGATCAGGCTGCTCAGGACCGCCCGGACGACCGGCCGCGGAGCGTTCCGGAACTGACGCCAGCGGATCTCCACAGGCGATCGGCGCCGGGGCGGGCTCGCCGGGCTCGGCGGGCTCGCCGGGTTCGCCGCGGGGTCGCGGGCCATCACGAGCCCTGCCCGATGATCGTCAGCTGCGGCTTGGGCGGCAGCGTCGCGGGCGTGTGGGCGGCGAGCAGCTCGACCGTCTCGGCGAAGCGCTCGAGCTCGTCGGCGGTGTTGAAGAAGCCGACGCTGATCCGGATGGCGTCGAGGGGCGGGACCGTCCGGGTGATCGCGAAGACCCGCGCGCCCAGCTCGCGGACCGCATCGTCGGCCGGCCAGCCCGCGATCCGGAACGTGACGAGCGTCGCCATCCGGTCGCGCGGCGTCAGCATCGTGATGCCCGGGATCCGGGCCAGCCGATCGAACGCCGACGCCGCGAGCGCCTGACCCCGCTCGAAGACCCATGGCAGGCCGACGTACATCGAGAGCCAGCCGCAGCTCCGGGCGAATCCGGTCACCGACGGCTTGTGGTAGTTCGTCGCCTCGAACCGGCGGCCCGAGCGGAAGAACTCGCCGGTTCCTTCGAGGGTGAGGCCATCGAAGCTGAACCAGCCCGACAGGCTGGGGAGCCCCCGCTCGCGCGCCTCGTCCGAGGCCCAGAGCGCGCCGATCCCCTCCGGTCCCAGGAGCCATTTCTGGGCCGCTACGGCGTAGTAGTCGACGCCGAGATCGTCGGGCGAGACCGGCATCGCCCCGACCGCCTGGGCGCCGTCGATCGCCACGGTCGCTCCGCGCTCCTTCGCGAGCCGGGCGATCCGCGCGATGGGCAGGTTCGCCCCGGTCGTCCACAGGACGTGGGAGATCGACACGAGCTTCGTCCGGGGCGTGATCGCCGCATCGAAGGCCGCGAGGGTCGCGTCGTCGTCGCTGCCGTCGCCGACGTCGACGAACGCGAGCTCGATCCCGAACCGCTCGCGCGCGGCGACGAGCGGGCCCAGGCCGCCCGGATGCTCGTGGCGGGTCGTGACCGCCCGGTCGCCGGGCTTCCAGTCGACCGCCCACGTCGCGATGTTCATGCCCTCGGTGGTCGAGTGGGTGATGCCGACCGAGTCGACGTCGGTGGCGAGGACGGCGGCGATACCCGCCCGCGCCTCGGCGAGGCGCTCGAGGAAATCCTCGAAGAACTCGGCGCTCGCCCGGCCCGTCCGGACCTCCCAGCCCTCGAGGTCGGCCATCGCCGCCGCGGTCTCGGCGGGCAGCGGGCCGGCGGAGCCGGTGTTCAGGTAGATGCCGGCGCCTACGGCCGGGAGTGCCTGTCGGACCGCGGCCACCTTCTCGGCATCGGGCATGAACGGGCCGACCACGGCCGTATGATAGCCGCGATGGCGTCCCCGTCCGCCGATCACTCCTCGACCCCATCCCGGCCGATGACCGGCCTCGCCCGGCCGGAGCTGCTCGCGTCGACCGAGTGGCTGGCCGACCAGCTGGGCCGGCCCGAGGTGCGGATCCTCGACGTCCGCTGGCGGCCCGACGGCAGCGGCCGGGCGACCCACGCCGCGGGCCACATCCCGGGCGCCGTCCACCTCGACTGGCGGGCCGACCTGATCGACCCGTCCGACACCGGCGACGCGCTGCTGCTCGCCGGCCCGGAGCAGGTCGCGAACGCGCTCGCGGCGGCGGGCGTCAGCGACGGCGCGACGGTGATCATCTACGACGACACCGTGTCACTGTTCGCGGCCCGGACCTGGTGGAGCATCCGGGTCTACGGCCTCGAGTCGGCGCGGATCCTGGACGGCGGCTACGGCGCCTGGGTCGAGGAGGGCCGGCCGATCTCGAACGCGGTCGTGCCGCCGGCACCGGGCCGGTTCACGCCGCGGGCCCAGCCGCGGATGCGGCTCACGACCCCCGACGTGCGCTCGCTGCTCGGGTCGCCCGGCGTGGCGCTCCTCGACGCGCGCGCGCCGGCCGAGTACCGCGGGTTCGAGGGCAACACGAAGCGGCTGGGCCACATTCCCGGCGCGTCGAACGTGCCCGTCGGGGCGATGACGAGGCCGGGCAGCCACCACTTCCGCGACGGCAACGAGCTCCGCGACATGCTCCTGAAGGCGAACGTGTCGCGCGGCCGTCGGATGGTCTGCTACGACGGATCAGGCGTCGCCGCGGCGAAGCTGGCGTTCGCGCTGACGATCCTGGGCCACGACGACGTCGCGGTGTATGACGGCGGCTGGGCGGAATGGGGCAATCGGTTGGATCTCCCGGTCGACCGCTGACGCGGTCGCCTTCCTGGGCTGTCGCGCCTGGACGCCGATGCGTGCGTTGCCGGGTCCGCTCCGCGCTCACGGGGTTCCGTGCCCGTGACGTCGCGCTTGGATCGGTGGATATTCGTCACGGTGCTAGCCCGAGCACAACGCGATCGGTTAAGGCGTCCGCGGCGTCTCTAGCCCCAGCCGCCGCCGGGTGGTTCGGTCGGGCTGCTCTCGGGCAGGTCGCCCCACGGGTCCTGCGCCGGTGCCGCGGCGGGCGACGCCGGCTCGTTCGCGATCGCGCCGCCGGCCGCCGCCGACCGGTCGAGCCCGTGCCACGGGTCGACCTCGGTGTGCGGGGCCAGGATGTGCGCCCGGCTGTGGTTGAACGCCAGGAGCTGCGCGGTCGCCCGGGCCTCGCCGATCGTGTCCGACCAGTACGTCGCCTCGGTCACCGGGATGAAGTTGCCGGTCAGCTCGTTGAGCGCTTCGTGGAGGTCACGCTCGGGCATCAGGTGGATCCGGCCGGTGATCCGGAACGGCGGCAGCGAGATCAGCGCCATCTCCGGGACCTTCGGCGTGCGGAGGTCCGGCCGCGCCTCGATGACCTCGTCCGTCACCGCGAACAGGACCGCCCCGAGGTTGACCTGGGCGTAGTCGGCCTTGGAAGCGATGCCCCGCGAGCCGTACTCGTCGATCGTCGCGTCGGTGACGACGAGGAACGGCTCGTCGGCCTCGTTCAGCACATCCGTGATGCGACGCTGCCGGGTCCGGATCGAGCCACGGATCACAAACGAGTCCGTGTAGAGCGTCAGCGGCAGCACCGTGGCTTCGCTCGTGAGCAACGCGTCGTACATGCCGCACAGGATACGACGCGAACCGGGGCCTCTGGTCGGGACCGGGACCCGTTCGGGACTACTGCCTGGCGCCTGCCGTCACCAGGTGCTCGCCGCCGTGCTGGAGGTCCTCGTACAGCGCGCGAACGGTCTCGAGCGTGTCGATCTCGTCGGGCGGCTTGTCCGGCCGGAGCGCCGCGATCCTCGGGAACCGCAGCGAGAAGCCGGACTGGTGGCGGTTCGAGCGGACGATCACATCGAACGCGACCTCGACGACGACGGTCGGCTCGACCTGGCGGTAGCGCCCGAACCGGGCGATCGTGTGCTCCTCGAACCAGCGTGTCATCTCGGCGATCTCGGCGTCGGTCAGACCGCTGTAGGCCTTGCCGATGTTGACCAGCCGGTCGTTCTCGGTGTCGCGGACGGCGAACGTGTAGTCGCTCAGGACGCCGTGCCTCTTGCCGTGGCCGACCTCGACGCCGACGACAACGCAGTCGATCGTCGCGAGGGCCTTCTTCATCTTCAGCCAGCCGAGCCCGCGCCGCCCCGGCGAGTAGCCGCTCTGGGGGTCCTTGACCATCAGGCCCTCGTTGCGCCGGGCGCGGGCCGCCGCGAACGCGTCCTCGAGGCCGTCGATCGAGTCGACCCGGATCAGGTGCGACCGGGCGAAGCCGCCGCCCTCGTCGGCCGGTGGCAGGTCGAGCGCGTCGAGCTGCCGTCGCCGCTCCGCGAGCGGGTCGCGCAGGAGCGCCTCGAACCGGCCGTCGCCGTCGGTGTCCAGCCCGAGGACGTCGAACGCGACGTAGATCACCGGGATCTCCTCGAGGATCGCCGCCGACGGCGACTTCCGCCCGAGCCGGGCCTGGAGCGAGATGAACGGCAGCACGGCGCCGGCCCGGTAGGCCAGGATCTCGCCGTCGAGGATCCCGTCCCACGGCAGCTCGGCCGCGGCCGAGACGACCTCCGGGAACTGGCCGCTGATGTCGTGGAGGTCGCGGCTTAGAGGCGGACCTCGGGGCCGACCTTGTGGAGCTGGGCCCGGATCCCGTCGTACTTGTCCTCGACCCAGACCTCCGGCCCCAGCCGCCGCAGGATCTCGGCGGCGTCCTCGGCCGGCGAGGCGAGCATGAACTTGATCGGGTGGAAGATCGCGAGGCTCGCCTCGTCCAGTCGTCCCTCCCGCGCCAGCGTCGCCAGCGCCCCGACGTCGCCGGTCAGCATCCCGGCCCACTTCACGTCGTCGAGCGGCCGGTCGAACGCCTTCGCGATCGCCGCCTCGACGAGGCCCTCGCGCAGCCCGATCCGGAGCTCGCCGCCCAGGACCTTGACGATGTACTTCGCGGTCAGCGGGTCGGACCGGGCGAGGAGGTCGCGCATGATCGCCGACTTCGCCGCGGGCCCCGACGCGGTCTCGATCGCCGCGTAGGCGGCCGCGACCTCGGGCAGCGACGGCGAGACCGCCGGGTCTGGCGCGTGGCCGGCGCCCGAGAGGACGTCGGCCACCGCCATCCCCAGGTCCGACGAGCGGTCGTAGGCCTCGCCCAGCGCGGATCGAGGCACGCCCGCAAGGTCGGTCACCGTCGTCCCGATCGCCGCCCAGCCCAGCCCCGCCGCCCGCTGGTCGGCCTCGGGGAACGGCCGGCCCGTCAGGAAGACCGCCGCGATCGGCAGCTCGTCGGGCGACAGGTCCGTGAGGTAGTCGGCGAGCAGGGCCGTCTTCTCGGAGGTGCGCGTGGTCGCGGCGACGCGCTCGGCCAGCTCGCTCCAGCGACGCATGGCCGGGATGGTATACCGTCACTCCGCCATGGCCCATCGCAGCTGGTTCCCCGATCTTCTCGAGGGCGAATCGGTCGTCCTGCGGCGTCACGTCGCGGGCAATCTCGCGGCCTTCCTGCGCTGGTACACGGACCCCGAGGTCGCCCGCCTGACCCGCTACCAGGACGGCCCGATGCGGCCCGAGGAGATCGAACGGTTCTTCGCCTCGCGCGCGTTGGGGCCCGAGTCGCTCTCGCTCGCGATCCACCTCCGCGGCTCGAACCGGCTCATCGGGACGTGCGCGCTGTCGCAGCTCGACCACGAGAACGGCTCGGCGCTTTACCACATCACGATCGGCGAGAAGGACGCCTGGGGCCACGGCTACGGCACCGAGGCGACGCGGCTGATGCTCGACCACGCGTTCGGGACGCTGAGCCTGCACCGGATCGGGCTGTCGGTGTTCTCGTTCAACGACCGGGCGATCCGCTCCTACCAGTCGTGCGGCTTCGTGATGGAGGGCCGCGCCCGTGAGGCGATCTGGCGCGACGGCCGGTGGTGGGACGAGATCACGATGAGCGTTCTCCACTCCGACTGGGTCGCGATGCAGCCGCCGGAGGCAGTGGCGCCCGCGACCGGCAAGGCTGGCAAGCCCGCTACCCGAGCGTCCGTCCGGCGGATCCCGGCGGCGGGCTTCCTGTCGCGCCGCCGATGAGCTCGACGGGACCGGCGGCCGACGCGGCCCGGGCCGACTTCCGGGAGCTCATGGAGGCGAAGGGCCATGCGGTCGACAACGCCCGTGCGGCCGTCGACCGGCTGGAGGCCGCATTCGCCGCCGGCGATCTCGTCCGGACGCCGACGCTCGATCTCGAGCTGGGCGACCTGATGCGGGCGCTCGAGCAGGACGAGGGCCAGAAGCTCGGCGGCAAGAGCGCCGAGGCGGCCCGGTTCATCCTGAAGGCGATCGACCGCGAGCTCGCCAACGCCTGAGCCCTGCGCTCGCACGGCACACGAAAACGCGGCCGCCGGCCCGTGGGTCGCCAGCCGGCCGGAGTTGGCCATTCCGGCTGGCCGGTATTCGCAGCTCAGCAGGTCACGTGAAGAACCGCGAAAACGTCTGCGTCCTTCTCGTTCGTGAGCAGCTCGCAGGCTTCGGCCGTTGGCCGCGCGACGATTTCGATCCCGCGTCGCCGCGCTTCGGCCAGAAGCTCGGGCATGATGGGAAGCTGGCCGGAGGCGCCTGTCCCGATCATCAGGCGAGTGCCCGACCACGGGATCGCCTCCTCCGCCGACAGGGGCGTGTGGCCGAACCGATCTCGAAAGGCCTTCGATGGACCTTTCTTGCGCTTTCGCACGCGGCCACCCTCGATCACGACGTCGTGATCGAACCGCCGCCCATCGATTTCAATCTCGCCGAACGAGACGAGTCGCGCTTTCACGTCGGCCACCCTCGTCAAGCGTACAACTGGCCGGATCGCGGACCGTTGGCTGGCTCGGTGCTGGGGAGAAGCGGCGGCATCGACGGGTTGCATCGCGCGATTTCGCAGGGGGACTTGACTCTCGACCTACCCGAGAGTCCACGATCCCCCCGTGGTTGATGACCTCCTCTCGATCGGGCAGTTCGCGCGGCTCAGCGGGCTGAGCGTCGGCGCGCTGCGCCACTACGACGAGCTCGACCTGCTCCGGCCGGCCGACACCGACCGGTTCACCGGCTATCGCCGCTACCGGCCCGAGCAGCTCGAGACGGCCCGGGTCATCGGCCGGTTGCGCGAGCTGGAGATGGCGCTCGACGAGATCCGCGAGGTCCTCGCGATCGACGATCCAGCCGAGCGCCAGCGTCGGCTAGACCGTCACCGGGCCCGGATCGAGGCCCGCACCCACCGCCTCCAGCGCGTCCTCCACCACGTCACCCGCATCTCGAAAGGAGACCCCATCGTGTCCCGACCGCCCGTTGCCCCGGAGCTCGACCTCGCCACCCGCCGCGCGCTCGCGGTCGGGCTGTTCAACTACACGTGGACGCTCCTCGAGAACCCCGACCGGACGAGGGAGCAGGACGACGAGATGCTCAACGCCGCCCACGCCTCGCGCTACCACTGGGGCGAGGTCGGCGAGGCGGTGAACCTGTCGCGCGGCGAGTGGCAGGTGTCGCGCGTTTACTCGGTCCTGGGCCGTGGCGAACCGGCCCTGTACCACGCCCGGCGCTGCGTCGAGATCAACGAAGCGAACGACGCCCGCGAGGACTGGGAGCTGGGCTCGGCGTACGAGGCGATGGCCCGGGCGAGCGCCGTCGCCGGCGATCTGGCCGGTCGCGACGAGTGGAAGTCGCGGGCGGTCGCGGAGCTGGCGAAGATCAACGACGCCGAGGACCGCCAGGTCCTCGAGCAGGACCTCGCGACGCTGCCCTGAGGTCGCGACGGCCGGACGTCGAACCCGCCGATCTCGGCGTCGCCGAGGACCTTCTCGAGCGCCTCGGCGTCCCGACCGGGGCCGCCCAGCGGCGCGAGGCGAGCGTCCTCGTACTCGCTGGTGGCGACGACGAGGGCGCTGCGCTTCTCGGCGATTACGCCGTTCCGGGCTCCGGTGCCGCCGGCGGCGCGTGGCGCGCCATCCAGTCGCGGATCACGAGCCGCTGGTCGTGCTCGGAGAGACCGCCCAGCTCGAGCGTGTCGCCGCCGATCGACAGCGTCGCCGTCCGCTTCGGCGATCGGGCGGCCCAGGCCTGGATCACGTCGATCACCTGGCCCAAGACCGGCGCGGCCTTGCCGACCTGGACGACGAGCGCACCCAGCGCCGCGAGGTCGACGCCACGGGAGCCGTCCGGCGCGGGCCCGGCGGACACACGCTCGACCCCGTCGACATCGAGTTGGAGGAGCTCGCGCTGGAGCGCGGCCGTGAGCTCGTCGAACTCATAGGTCGAGAGGTCGTCGTCGACCTGCAGATTGATCTCGAGCTGACCCAGATCCTCGGGCATTGGATCCACCCCCGGGTGATGTTCGCCGGCGCCGATGCTACGCCGGCCCGCAAGGCCCGCCTATCGGCTGGCCGACAGCTTCTGGGCGATGGCCCCGACAGGTCCGTAGACTTGACGCCCCGCCCCACTCGCCCGGAGGCCGCCCAATGACCGACGTCAAGTTCGGGATCCTGCTCTGGAGCCAGGCCGCGACCTGGACCGAGATGCTCGACGCCGCGAAGCTCGTCGACCGCCTCGGCTACGCCCACCTCTGGACGTGGGACCACCTGTACGCGATCTTCGGCGACCCCTACCAGGACTTCTTCGAGGGCTACTCGCTGCTGAGCTCGTGGGCGCGCGAAACGGAGCGGGCGCGGCTGGGGCTGCTCGTCGGTGCGAACACGTTCCGGAACCCGGGCATCGTCGCGAAGGCGATCACGACGATCGACCACGCGAGCGACGGCCGGGCGATCCTCGGCATCGGCGGGGCGTGGATGGAGCTCGAGCACCAGGCCCACGGGATCGACTTCGGATCGGGCTTCGGCCAGCGGCTCGACTGGCTCGACGAGTCGGTTGCCGCGATGCGCGCGTTGCTCGACGGCGAATCGGTAACGTCGGCGCCGGATGGCCACTACTCGTTCGACGGGCTGAGCCAGCTGCCGGTCCCGGTCCAGCGCCACCTGCCGATCATGATCGGCGGCTCGGGCGAGAAGAAGACGCTCCGGACCGTCGCGAAGTACGCCGACCTGTGGAACGCGATGGGTCCGCTCGACGTGATGCGCCACAAGATCGAGGTGCTGCGGGGCCACTGCGAGGCGGTCGGGCGGGACCCGTCCGAGATCGAGTTCACGCTTGGGATCAAGGCGACGATCCGCGACTCCGAGGCTGAGGCCGACCGGGTCTGGAAAGCCGCGATGGAGCACAACCGGACGCCGATGTCGGACGTCGCCGACGACGACACGTTCTGGAACGGGACGGCCGACCAGCTCGCCGAGAAGCTCGCGCCGTACGTCGAGCTGGGGTTCCACACCGTGATCAGCGAGCAGCCGGCGCCGTACGACACGGAGACGTTCGAGCGGCTGATCGGCGAAGTGGGTCCGGCGGTCGCCCGGATCACGGGCTGAGGCGAGGCCCCGCCGCGTGGCCGAGTTCCTGGGCAGCGCGCGGGGCCGTCTCCTGGCGGTGTTCGATACGCCGGCCGCCGCCGCCGACGCGGCTCGCGAGATCGAGGCGCTCGGCGTCGAACCGGAGCGGATCGAGACGTTCAGCGGCGAGGACGGCGCGGCGGCGTTCGACGGCAGCGGCGTTCACCACGGCGTGCTGGGCCGGCTCTACCGGGCGATCCAGTTCACGCTCGTCGACCAGGCACCGGACTTCACCTACTACGAGGCGGCGGCCCGCCAGGGGCGCGTCGTGCTCTCGGTCCGGCCGAGGGGCGAGAAGCAGATGCGCGCGGCCGTCGGCGTCGAGCGGACACGGGGCGGCCACTTCATCAACTGGTTCGGGCTGTTCGCGACCGAGGAGTTCGAGCGCTGGCTCGGCCCCGAGCCCGACATGCCGGGCTTCATGCGCCGCTGAGGCCACGCATCGGCCGTGGCGGCCTCGGGCGACATGCCGTACGGTTCGGCGACCATGCCCCCAGACCCGCGAGCCGCGTCGACCGTCGAGTTCCGCAACGTCACGAAGCGCTACGACGCGGGCGCGAAGAACACCCCCGGCGCCGTCAATGACCTGAGCCTGACCGTGCCCGCCGGCAAGATCTGCGTCCTCGTCGGGCCGTCCGGCTGCGGCAAGACGACGAGCCTGAAGATGGTCAACCGGCTCATCGAGCCGACGAGCGGCCAGATCCTCATCGACGGCGAGGACATCGCCAAGCGCGACGTCATCGAGCTGCGGCGGAGCATCGGCTACGTCATCCAGCAGGTCGGGCTGTTCCCGCACCAGACGATCGGCGAGAACGTCATCACCGTCCCGCGGCTGCTCGGCTGGTCGAGCGAGCGCCAGAAGGAGCGCTCGGAGGAGCTGCTCTCGCTTGTCGGCCTCGAGCCGGCCAAGTACCGCGACCGCTTCCCGTCCCAGCTGAGTGGCGGCGAGCGGCAGCGCGTCGGCGTCGCCCGGGCCCTCGCCGCCGACCCGCCGATCATGCTGATGGACGAGCCGTTCGGGGCAGTCGACCCGATCGTCCGGGAGCGCCTCCAGAACGAGTTCCTCCGCCTCCAGGAGGAGCTCGCGAAGACGATCATGTTCGTGACCCACGACATCGACGAGGCGATCAAGATGGGCGACCTCGTCGCGGTGATGCAGGTCGGCGGCCACCTCGCCCAGTTCGCGCCGCCGGCCGACATCCTCGCCAGCCCCGCGTCGGAGTTCGTCGCCCGGTTCGTCGGCGCGGACCGCGGGCTGAAACGCCTCTCGCTGAGCCGCGTCGGGGAGCTGGAGCTCCGTCAACCGGCGATGGCCCGACCGGGCGACGCCGCCGCCGACGCCCGCCGCCGGGCGACCTCGGACCCGTTCGAATACCTCCTCCTCGTCGACGACCGGCGCCGCCCGATCGGCTGGATCGCGGAGGACGACATCCCGGCCGAGGGCACGCTCCGCGAGGACATGGCCGACGCGATGAGCCCGCTTCTCAACCGCCGGACGACCCTCAAGGACGCCCTGTCGCTGCTGCTCGACGCCGACGTCCAGGCCGGGATCGTCGTCGACCGGAGCGGAGCGGTGCTGGGCGTCGTCACCGCCGACACGATCGCCGACCTCATGCGCGAGACCGCCCGGGAGACGCCGTTCACGCTGCCGCTCGAGGAGGTCGCCCGGGCAGCCGAGCCGGCGGAGGGCCTCGACGGGGCCGCGGCGATCCCCGCCGAGCCGGAGGCCGAGGAGATCCGGGCATGACCGCCGGCCGGGCGACGACCCGATGATCGACTGGGCCTGGGTCGGCGACCACCTCGACGAGCTCGCGTACCGGACGCTCCAGCACATCTACCTCGCGGCGATCGCGATCACGGTCGGGTTCGTGATCTCGTTCGGCCTTGCCGTGTGGTCGGTCCGGCGGCGGGCGGTCTACGGGCCGATCACCGCGATCACCGGCGTCCTCTACACGATCCCCAGCCTCGCCCTGTTCGCCGCTCTCGTGCCGGTGACCGGGCTGCGATCGATCGTCACAGCGGAGGCACCGCTCGTCGCCTACACCCTGCTGATCTTCGTCCGGAACATCGTCACCGGGTTCGACAACGTCCCGGGCGACGTCCTCGAATCGGCCGACGGGATGGGCTACACCTCGCGCCGCCGCCTCGTTCGGGTCGAGCTCCCGCTGGCCACGCCGCTCGTCTTCGCCGGCCTGCGGCTGGCGACCGTGTCGACGATCGGGCTCGTGACGATCACGGGGATCCTCGGCGACAACTTCGGCGGGCTCGGGTTCTTCATCTTCGAGGGCTACCGCCACAGCTTCTTCACCGAGACGGTCTTCGGGGCGGTGCCGCTGATGATCATGGCGATCGTTGCCGACTTCGCGCTCGTCCGGCTCCAGCGCCGGCTGACCCCGTGGAACCGGCCGCGAACCGCAGCCGAGGACCCGACGATTCCGTCGTCGGCCGCCGCCTGATGGAGCTCATCGGCGAGACCGTCGCGTGGCTGACGAACCCGGCGAACTGGCAGGGACCCAACGGCATCCCGGCGCGGTTCATCGAGCAGATCCTCATCTCGGCGGCCGCGCTCCTGGGCGCGATGGCCATCGGGCTGCCGATCGGGCTCTACGTCGGTCACACGCGGAAGGGCGCCGCGGTCGCCGTCAACGTCGCGAACATCGGCCGGGCGGTGCCGACACTGGCGCTGATCGGGATCCTGCTGCCGCTGACCGTGCTCATCGACCCACAGCTAGGCTTCAAGGTCTATCCAACGTTGATCGCCTTGATCGTGCTGGGCCTGCCGGCGATCCTCGTCAACACCTACACCGGCATCTCGAGCGTCGATGCCGAGCTCGTCGAGGCTGCGCGCGGGATGGGCATGACCGGGCGCGGCGTCCTCCGCCGGGTCGAGATCCCGGTCTCCATCCCGGTGATCGCCGGGGGCGTCCGGTCGGCGGCGACGCAGATCGTCGCCACGGCCACCCTCGGCGCGATCTTCGGCGGGGCCGGGCTGGGCCGTTTCCTGGTCGAGGGGATCGCCCAGAACGACGACGGGATGATCTTCGGCGGGGTTACGCTCGTCGCGGTGCTCTGCCTCGCGACCGAGGGCCTGTTCACGTGGATCCAGCGTCGCCTGACGTCGCCCGGGCTCGCGCCGGCAGCGCTGTGGATGAGCCGCGGCCGCGACGTGCCCGCGGCCGCCCAGGTCGGGTGAATCGCGCCTTATCCACCTCCGCGAATCACCCGGGGCGAGTTGCGAGATACCTGACACGTGCCCGTCACGTTATCCGTGGTACGTTCCGACGGCCTGCGCGCCCGCGCAGGTGCCACACGCACAAGGAGGAAGACCCAATGCGGTTGTTCCGCACGCTCGCCCTTGGGGCGTCGATGCTGGTGCTCTTCGGCGCCTGCTCGACGGGAGGGGGCGGGAGCAAGCCGACGGTCAAGATCGGATCGGACGGCTTCGATGAAGCCCGCGTCGTCGCGGAGGCCTACGCCCAGGTCCTCGAGGCCGCCGGGTACACCGTGGACCGGGCCGGGATCGGCGCCGGTGCGCGGAAGGTGACAGCCGCCGCGCTGGAGAGCGGCCAGATCGACATGAAGCCGGAGTACATCGGCAGCGGCCTCGTCTACTACGGCGGGACCTCGACCAACGACCCGGCAAAGAACGCGACCGACCTGCAGGCGAAGCTGAACGGCGTCGGGGGCGGCATCACGGTCTTCGGCTACACGCCGGGCCAGGACACGAACGCCCTGGTCGTGACCAAGGAGATGGCGGACTCCAAGAGCCTCGCCAAGTGGAGCGACCTGACGGCGGTCGCGAAGGACCTGAAGTGGGGCCTCGCGACGGACTGCCCGACGAACCCGGTCTGCGCCGGGGCGCTGAAGGACCAGTACGGGATCGACATCTCGACGCTGGACGTGACGCTCCTCGACGCCTGCAGCACGCCGATGGCCGACGCGCTGAAGGCCGGCACGATCGACGTCGCCGAGCTCTGCTCGACGGGGCCGGAGATCATCGTCAACAACTGGGTCCGGCTCGACGACGACAAGAAGACGCAGCCGGCCGACGCGATCGCGCCGATCGTCCGCAACGACCTTCTCGCGAAGGTCGGCGACAAGGCCGCGTTCCAGAAGCTCCTCGACGACGTGTCGGCCAAGATCGACACGGCGACGCTCGCCGACCTGTACAAGCAGGTCGCGGTCGACAAGAAGGACACGAAGGACGTGGCCTCGACCTGGCTCAAGGCCCAGGGCCTGATCAAGTAACGGGGCCACCGCAGCGCTCGCTTCGCGAGCGTGACGAGCAACCGCAGACGAGCCCCCGGCCGGACGGCCGGGGGCTCGCCGATTCGTGGCCGGGTCAGGGTTGCGGCGTCGTCGGCGTCGTCGGCGTCTCGGTCTCCCGGTCGGCGGCCGGGCGCGGCCAGTTCAGCCAGGCCAGCGAAGCGACCCCGCCGATCGACGTCACGACGAGGATCGAGACGTGGGCGATGAGCCCGATCGCGAACGCCTCGGACGAGCTCACCCCGATCGCCTTGCCGATCTCCACGGCCGCCAGCTCGAACGTGCCCAGGCTCGCCGGCCCGGCCGGGATCGCCGACGCGAGCGCGACGCCCGACGCGAGCAGCGCCGCCTGGCCGATCGTCAGCTGGACGTCGACCGACTGGCCCGCGGCGGCGAACGCGAGGATCGTCGCGCCCCAGGCGATCGCGCTGAGCAGCAGCGCCTCGACGAGCGTCCGCGGCCGGCCCGCGACCCGCAGCCCGTCGCGCAGCCGGGCGACCGCCTCGCGGACCCGCGGGTAGCGCTCGGCCCTGGCCGCGATCCCCTCGGCGCCCGGCAGGCGATGCGCGGCGATCCCGATCGCGAGGCCGACCGCCAGCAGGCCGGCCACCGCGACGCCCGCCAGCACGGCGCTCGCGACGATGCCCCGGACGGACAGCACGAGGATCGCGACCGACGCGATCGCGACGACCGTGACGAGGTCGACGACGCGCTCGACGACGATCGTGCCGAGGGTCGTCGAGCGGGAGATGCCCTCGCGGTCGCCGGCGTAGTGGCTCCGGACCAGCTCGCCGATCCGGGCCGGCAGGACGTTGTTCGCGAGGTAGCCCGCGAGCAGGTAGCCCAGCGTGTGGCGATACGGGACCGCGGCGATCGGGGCGAGGAGGCGTTGCCAGCGGAGCGTCCGGACGGCGAGGTCGATGCAGAGGAACACGGCGAGGGCCGCGATCCAGCGCCAGTCGGCCGTCCGCAGGACGTCGGCGGTCTCCTGGAGGTCGACGCTGCGGAGGACGAGCCACAGCGCGACGATCGAGACCGCGACGCCGGCAGCGGCGCGGACGAGGAAGTTCCGGGGCACCGCCTCAGGACTCGCTCAGCGCTCGCTCAGGCCGCCGGCGGCTCGGTCTCGGCGGCCCGCGCGGTGAGCTTGGGGCTGCGCCGGACGCCGAGCCGATGGAGCACGTAGCGGAGGACGACCCGCAGCGTCGAGAGGCCGTAGACGACGCTCCGTTTGAAGCCGACGGAGCTCGCCTCCTCGAAGTACCGCGTCGGGACCGCGATCTCGCCGATCCGCCGGCGCATCCCGGCCGCGACGACCTGGGCGACGAGCTCCTGGTCGAACACGAAGTCGTCGCTGTTCAGGCGGTACGGGATCCGCTCGAGGAGCCGCCGCGAGTAGGCCCGCAAACCGGTGTGGTACTCGGACAGGTGGAGGCCGAACACGGCGTTCTCGACGATCGTCAGGAACCGGTTGCTGACGTACTTCCAGCGGGGCATGCCGCCCGCCAGCGGGTCGCCCAGGAACCGGCTGCCCAGCATCAGGTCGGCGTCGCCCGCGAGGATCGGGGCGATCAGGTCGGGGATCCGCGTCGCGTCGTACTGGTAGTCGGGGTGGAGCATGACGACGACGTCGGCGCCGGCCGCGAGTGCCGCGTCGTAGCAGGTCTTCTGGTTGCCGCCGTAGCCCAGGTTCTGGCGGTGGATGCGAACGTCGAGCCCGAGCGACTTCGCGATGTCGACAGTCTCGTCGCCGGACACGTCGTCGACGAGGATGATCTGGTGGACGAGCTCGTGGGGGATGTCGGCGTACGTCCGCTCGAGGGTCTTCGCCGCGTTGTACGCGGGCATGACGACGATGACGCGCTTGCCGTCCGTGCGCGTCGCATCGGTGTTGGGCGGCTCCACGCGGGAGAGGGTAGCGCACGCCGCGGCCCGGACCGCACCCGAGCCCGTTCCTATACTCCGCGGGATGCGGCCCGCCGTCCGGGTTCAGTCCAGGCCTCGCCTGCCGTTCCTCCTCGGCGCCATCGCGGGGGCGGTCGCCCTCGGCATCGGGTTCGAGCTGGTCCGCCCGTTCGCAGCGGGACCGGTCGGGTTCGACTCGTCGGCGTCCGTCATCTACTTCGACCGGATCGTGTCGGGACGGCACCTCGAGGCCTTCGTGACGGCGACGCCGAAGCCGTTCCTGACCGTCGTCTTCGGACTGCTCCACGGACTGACCGCGGACTGGCGGTCGATCTCGTGGGCGACGATCGGTGCGTTCGCGCTGTGCGTCGTGCTCGGCGGCTGGTTCGCGTGGCGAATCGGGGGACCGATTGCCGGCGTGTTCGCCGTCGTCGGCCTGCTCGGATCGCGGACGCTGCTGGCGGACGTCGTCATCTCCTACGCGGTCCCATGGGCGATGGTCGGGTGGCTGGTCGCCGCGCTCGCGTTGACGGCCGACCGACGGCGGCCCGCCCTCGCCGGTGTCGCCCTGGGCCTGGCGGCGCTCGCCCGCCTGGAGACACTCGTCGTGGTCGGGCTGGCGCTGGTCGTCGTCCTCGTCACCGCCCGGCCCGTCCGCCGCGGGGCCGCGCGGGAGACGCTGCGGTGGTGGCTGCTCGCGGTGGCGGTGCTCGCGTTGCCGATCATGCTCATCCACGACTGGCTGTTGACCGGCGACCCGATGTACTGGGCCTCGGTGCCGGAGGCCTTCTCGCGGGGAAACCCCGACGCGGTCCTCTCCCCGGCCGATCTGACCGGGGCGATGACGCTCCGGTACCTCGGGATGCCGGTGCTGACCGGCCTCGGCGTCATTGGCCTCGCGGTCCTCGCCCGGCGACGGGCATGGATCCCGTTGCTGGGGCTGCTCGGGATGACCCTTGGGATCGCGGCGTTCCTCGAGCTTCTCGCAATCCGCAACACGTACGTCTCGGCGCGGTACTACGCCGCGATCGACCTCGGGCTGTTGATGGCCGCCTCGGTCGGGGCCGCCGCGGCGCTCGAGGGCGGCCGGCGGGCCATCGCGCGCGTTACGGGCAAGGCAGGTGCGGGCGAGCGGGCGAAGATCGTCGCCGGGGCGGCGATGGCGGCCGGGGGCGTCGCGCTGGCACTCGCTTCGATCTGGCCGGTCGCGTCGCTCAGCACCACCTTTCGGACCGCGGCACGAACGCAGCTGCTCCAGGCGGAGCACGCCGACCACGTCCTGCCGGCCCTCTCGGCCGAGGTGGCGGCCGTGCCGGGCGCCGGAACCTTCCCGGCTCCGGATGCTCTGATGTCGGGCGATCCGGCTGATCTCGTGGTTCTCGTTCCGCCGTTGGAGAGGCCCCGGCTGGCGGTCGACCTGTCGTTGCCGCTCACCCAGATCACGAGCGCGCCGCCCGCCTGGCTCGAGCGGGGGCCCGGATTCCTGCCGTACGGCGAGGTGATCTTCCACGACGAGCTCGCCGACCGTGGCGGCGTCTACAACGTCCTCGAGGTGGACTCCCCGACGACCGTCGGAGACGTCACGCTCACTCCGATCGTCGCCGATCCGGCCGCCGGCCTCTGGGTCCAGCGCATCCAACGCTGAACGCTGTCACAGGCCCGTCACCGATGCATCGTCGGGATGTGCAACGATTTCCGCCGTCACCGCAGACGGAGCCCTTCACATGTTCGAACGCCTCTTCGGATCCGGGACGATGGACCCGGCCATCGCCGAGCGGATCCCGCCCGGCCAGTACAAGACCGAGAAGTTCCCGGTCCTCCACTACGGGTCGGTGCCGCACACCGACCTCGCGAAATGGGACTTCAAGGTCTTCGGCGAGGTCGACAACCCGATCACGCTGACGTGGGACCAGTTCAAGGCCCTGCCGCGCAAGACCGTCCACACGGACATCCACTGCGTGACCCGCTGGACGAAGCTCGACACCGACTGGGAAGGCGTCGCGATCCAGGAGATCCTGAAGCTCGCCCAGGTCCGGCCGAACGCGACCCACGTCGTCGCCCACTCGGAGCAGGGCTACACGGCGAACCTGCCGCTCAGCGTCCTCGACGACGACGACGTCATGCTGGCCGACACGTTCGGCGGCGCGCCGCTCGAGCGCGAGCACGGCTACCCGCTCCGGCTCCTCGTCCCCAAGCGCTACTTCTGGAAGAGCGCGAAGTGGATCCGCGGTCTCGAGTTCCTCGACCACGACCAGCTCGGCTTCTGGGAGCGCTACGGCTACAACAACGACGCCGACCCCTGGAAGGAAGAGCGCTTCTCCGAGTAGTCCCCGATTCGACTGCCCGTGATCGAGCCCCGGCAGGGTAAGGCGATCCTGTCGTCGATCGCGTATGGCGTACGGGCGCACGACCTCGCACGATTCGCGACTGACCCAGCCGATGAGGCGATCGCCGAGGTCGTTCGAGCGGCCGTCTCGAGCAACTCGCGGGCCGCTCTCCGTAACGTCCTCGACCAGCGGGAGAATTACACGCTCTGACGTTCACCAGGCGGCGGGCCGTCTCGGGCTTCGCGATCTGTCATCAGCGTAGGTTGCCGAGGCGGTGGATGCCCTGACGCTGATCTCCCGGGAACGCATCGACTTCCGTGATCTCAGCGTCGACTTCCCGCTCTACGCGGTCCGACAGCTCGGCGGTGATCCGGTTGAAGCGGCGAGGACCGCGGCTCGAAATAGCGAACCCGGGACGCGTGGTGACTTCGAGGCCCGAGCACACCCAGCTGCGACCGTGACGCTGGCAGACTGTGCCCTGGTGGAGGTCCACTCGGTCCACGGTCTCGGCTTCCTCGAGGCCTGGGGCACAACCTACAACGCCGCCGGCGACTTGCCTGGCGTCGCAGTGCGCGTCGCGGACCGGATCGACGACGAAGGGCGATACGAGGTCGACGGACTGCGCATTTGCGACCTGCCGGGCGTGTGGTTCGATGGAGACCCGAGGCGCGGTGTCCATCTCCCCACCCGCGGCTGTGCGTTGGTCTCCGCGCCCCTTCGTGGTGGTGCCCGTTACGGAAACGGCCTCCTCGTGTTCATCGCCGAGCTCGACCAAACGGCCACGGCGTCATCGCTCGCCGGTCGGGCGATTACGGCCTCGACCGTAGATCGTCCGCGCGGGGCCTCGGCCGAGGGCCGACAGCTGCTGCTTGCGATCGGCGGATCGTCGTCGCTGGGCGAGCTGCCGATTGAGACGACTGGGTCGATGCAAGTGTGGGCGGATCGGCTCCACCGGCAGCTTTCGTGACAGAGGTCGCTGTGGCGGACTTTGGACGAGGAATATGGGCTCCGGTCGGCGACGTGTGGCAGGTTTTCGCGGTACGCGGGTTCGAGCGTTGCGGCACCGGTGTCGAGCATGGGCTCGCATGTCGAAATGCGTGGCGCCGCTTCGTTTAGGGGTGACGGGGCTGACTTGAGGCCCCGAGCGAGAGACGAGGACTGACCGATGGCGAAGTACGTGCTGATCGTCGATTTCCAGCCCGGCATCGAAGAGACGCCGATGGAGGAATGGCAGCCCGAGGAGGTCGAGGCCCACATGGCCCACTACCGGGCGATCAACCGCGAGCTCCTCGCGACCGGCGAGCTCGTTCAGACCGAGATCCTGACGGTCCCCGACCTGGCCAAGGTCGTCACATCGGATGGGATCACCGCGCCGGTCGTGACCGACGGTCCATTCGGGGAGTTCAAGGAGTGGGTCGCCGGCTTCCAGGTGTTCGACGTCGACTCCGAGGCACGGGCGATCGAGATCGCGGCGAGGCTCTCTGCGGTGCCCGGACCGGGTGGCGTACCGATCCAGCAGCCGATCCAGGTCCGCCGGATCATGGACAGCGGTCCCCCAACGCCAGTCGAGATGGACGAGTGGCTCGAGACCGCCGGAGGCGGCGCGCGAAAGGCGTGATCGCCGATCCCACCCCCGTCGAGGACCTGCTGCGCGACCTCGCGCCGCAGGTCATCGGCTCGCTCACTCGCCAGTCGGGCGACTTCGACGCGGCCGAGGACGCCGTCCAGGAGGCGTTGATCGCGGCGGCCGATCATTGGTCGCGCGAGGGCATCCCGGAGAACCCACGGGCGTGGCTGCAGCGGACGGCCGGCCGGCGGCTCATCGACCAGCGCCGGAGCGAACAGGCTCGGGCGAACAGGGAGCTGCAGGTCGGACTCGACACCGCGGTCGCCGCGGTCGGCGCGGGCACGATGACGGACGAGGACGACACGCTCGCCGTCCTCTTCATGTGCTGCCACCCGTCGCTGACGCCGGCCTCGGCGATCGCCCTGACGCTCCGAGCCGTCGGTGGCCTGACGACGCCCCAGATCGCCCGAGCCTTCCTCGTCCCCGAGGCGACGATGGGCCAGCGGATCTCACGCGCGAAACGGACGATCACGGAGTCCGGCGTCCCGTTCCGCAGCCCAACGGCCGACGAACGCCCGGTCGCGATCCGGAGCGTCCTCCACGTGCTGTACCTGATGTTCAACGAGGGCTACGTCACGAGCGACGGCGCCGACCTGGGACGACCGCAACTCGCCGACGAGGCGATCCGCCTCGCCCGCATGGTCCACCGCCAGCTCCCCGACGACCCCGAGGTGGCCGGCCTCCTCGCGCTGATGCTGCTGATCGAGGCCCGCCGGCCGGCCCGGACCACCGCGGACGGCGAGCCCATCCCGCTCCCCGATCAGGACCGCACGACCTGGGATCACGCGCTGGTCGAGGAGGGCACGGCGATCCTCGACGAAGCGATCGCGGCCGGCCGCGTCGGCGAGTACCAGATCCAGGCGTCGATCGCGGCCGTCCACGATCGCGCGAGCACCGCCGAGGCGACCGACTGGCGCCAGATCCTGACGCTCTACGAGCTGCTCGAGCGGATGACCCACAACCCCGTGGTGACGGTCAACCGTGCCGTCGCTGCGGCGATGGTCGACGGCCCGACCGCCGGCCTCGCGATCCTCGACGGCCTGGATGGCTCAATGGCGGGCAGCCATCGCGTCGCCGCGGTCCGAGCGCATCTGCTCGAGATGGCGGGCGACACCGACGGAGCGATCGAGAGCTACCGAGCCGCCGCCCGCCTGACGACGAACCTCGCCGAGCAGCGCCACCTCTCGATGCAGGCCGCCCGACTTCGGGCCCAATCAGACCTTCAGGTCTAGGCGCCGGTGACGACGACCTCGCCCTTCATGTCCTGGGGGTGGAACGAGCAGTCGTACTTGAACGTGCCGGGCTTGTCGAACGTGAACGTCGTCTTCTCACCGGGCTTCATCACCATCGGCGTGCCGCCCTCGATCCGGACGCTGTGGGTGAAGTTGTCGTCGTTCGTCCACGTCACCGTCGAGCCGGCCGTCACCGTGATCGCCGTCGGGGCGAACTTGTAGGACTTCGGCAGCTCGACGCTCGTCGTCGCGACCGGGCTGGCATTGGCCGCCGCGCCGGAGCTCGAGCAGCCGATCGCGGCCAACGCCAGGACGACGAAGAGCGTGGCGGTTCCGGCGCCCCTCCCGAGGCGCCGGAACCGATGTGCCCGATTCGTCACTGGCCCGACGCAGTCGCCGCGGAACCCACGTTCGCGCGCTGGGTCGCGGCGACGAAGACGAGGATGAACGCGAACAGGTCGAGGACCTCGCTGATCGTGTGGGCGAACAGGAACACGGTCCAGTCGAGGTGGTAGGTCATGTAGCTGATCTCGGCGAGGGCGAAGAGGCTGAACGCCGTGCCCAGGAGCGGCGCCCCGGCGCCGAACGACCGCCAGGCGAAGTACGCCCCGATGAGGAACGCGGTGAGGTGGATGAGCAGGAACACGGGCGCCGGGATCTGGTTGACGAAATCGCCGATCGGCATTCAGGACACTCCCTTGGACTCGGTGCCGCTCATCTGGCGGCGATAGCTGGTCTTCCGGGCGCCGTCGAGGACGACACCGAGGAGGACGACGACCATGCTCACCATCCCCGCGAAGTGGGCGGCCAGCTCGGGCGGCGTGTGGACGTCGTGTCCGGCGATCTCGGGGGTGATCGCGTGGAGCACGATGTCCGCTGCGCCAGAGAGGACGAGCGCCACGACGCCGATCTGGACGACGAGCGGGGCTGCCTTGGCATCTCGCCACAGGCGTTCTATGATGAACATGTGCTAGTAATACAACGCGGCCATCGGCACCGTCAACCCTTGCGCTAGCCGAGACTTGCTTTAGAATTCCGACCGCCATGCCGAACGACCCAGACGATCTCCGCGCCATTGCCTCCCTCGACGAGCCTGCCCGGCGGGCGCTGTACGAGTGGGTGGCGTCGAGCGGCCGCGCCGTCGGCCGGGACGAGGCCGCCGCCGCGGCCGACGTCTCGCGCGCCCTCGCCGCGTTCCACCTCGACCGTCTCGTCAAGGACGGTTTGCTCATCCCCGAGTACCGCCGCCTGTCGGGCCGGACGGGGCCCGGCGCCGGCCGGCCGGCGAAGCTCTACCGCCGCGCGCCGCGCGAGGTCAGCGTCACGCTCCCGGAGCGCCGCTACGAGACCGCGGCGCGGCTCTTCGCCGAGACGCTCGAGCGCCTCGGCACGCGCCCGGACGACGGCCCGCCCGAGGAGCTCAAGGAGGCGGCCCGCGAGCTCGGCGAGGAGGCCGGGACGAGCGCGACGATCGCGGCCGGGCGCCCGCGCAGCCATGCCGGCCGGCGAGGCGTGGTCATGACGGCGCTCCGCGATCGGGGCTACGAGCCGTTCGTCGACGACGACGGCGACGTCCGGCTCCGCAACTGCCCGTTCCACGCGCTGGTCGACGAGCACCGGCCGCTGGTCTGCGGGATGAACCTCGCCCTGGTCGACGGCGTCGTCAGCGTCGCGGGCGAGGCGGGGCTCACGGCCCGGCTCGACACGCGGCCGGGCCTGTGCTGCGTCGCGATCGGGCCGGAGGCCGGCTCGCCGGACGCCTGAGGCTCTAGCTCGCCTCGGCGAGCGCCTCCGCGAACTGGCTGTTGTAGAGGTCGTAGTAGAAACCGCGCGCCGCGAGCAACTCCTCGTGGTTGCCCTGCTCGACGATCGCGCCCTTGTCCATCACGAGGATCGTGTGGGCGTCGCGGATCGTCGAGAGGCGGTGGGCGATGACGAACGTCGTCCGGCCCTTCATCAAGCCGGCCATCGCCCGCTGGATGAGGACCTCGGTCCGGGTGTCGACCGATGACGTCGCCTCATCGAGGATGAGGATGGGCGGGTCGGCGAGGAACGCCCGGGCGATCGTCAGGAGCTGCTTCTCGCCCGCCGAGAGGTTCGTCGCGTCGTCGTCGATGACCGTGTCGTAGCCGTCGGGCAGCGTCTTCACGAAGTGGTCGACGTGGGCAGCCTCGGTCGCGGCGTGGACCTCCTCGTCGGTCGCACCGATCCGGCCGTAGGCGATGTTCTCGCGGATCGTGCCGTGGAACAGCCACGTGTCCTGGAGGACCATTCCGAACGCCTGCCGGAGCGAATCGCGCCGGAGATCTCGGGTGTCGATCCCGTCGACCGTGATGCGCCCGCCGTCGAGCTCGTAGAACCGCATGAGGAGGTTGACGAGCGTCGTCTTGCCGGCGCCCGTCGGTCCGACGATCGCGACCGTGCGTCCCGACTCGACGTTCAGGTTCAAGTCGTCGATCAGCGGCTTGTCGGGCTCGTAGCGGAACGACACGTCCTCGAACGCGACCGAGCCGACGGGCTCGAGGAACGCCGGGGCGTCGGCCGGATCGAGCGACTCTTCGGCCTCGTCGAGGAGCTCGAAGACGCGCTCGGCCGAGGCGACCGCCGACTGGAGGACGTTGACGACGCTGGCGAGCTGGATGATCGGGAACGTGAACTGGCGCGAGTACTGGATGAACGCGACGACGTCGCCCAGGCTCATCGCGCCGCTCGCGACCTGAAGGCCGCCGAACACCGCGATCGCCACGTAGTTGACGTTCGACACGAACGTCAGGACCGGCTGGATCGTGCCCGAGATGAACTGCGCCTTGCGCGACGCCTCGTAGAGCCGGTCGTTCTCCTCCTCGAACCGCTCGATCGCCTCGCGCTGGCGACCGAACGCCTTGACGATCGCGTGGCCGGTGTGGGTCTCCTCGACGTGGCCGTTCAGCGCCCCGGTCGAGGCCCACTGGGCGACGAACTGGCGCTGCGACCGCCGGACGATGAGGACGGTCGCGCCGATCGAGACCGGCACGACGAGCAGCGAAATGACGGCCAGGAACGGGTTGATCAGCACCATCATGATCAGCACGCCGACGATCGTGAGCAGCGACGTGATGATCTGGGTGAGCGCCTGCTGGAGCGATGTGCCGATGTTGTCGATGTCGTTCGTGACGCGGCTCAGCAGGTCGCCCCGGGGGTGGCTGTCGAAGTAGCGAAGCGGCAGCCGGCCCAGCTTCTCGTCGACCTCGGTCCGGAGGCGGAGGACGCTCCGCTGGGTGACGCCGGCCATGATGTAGCTCTGGCCCCAGGCGAAGATCGCGCTGATGATGTAGACCCCGGCGAGAGCCCCGAGGATCAGCGCGAGCTGGCCGAAGTCGATCCCGACGCCGGGCGTCAGGTGCATCGACGACGCCATCTCGGCGAACTGGGTCTGGCCGGCGGCCTTGGCGGCGGCGACGACCTGGTCCTGGGTCATGCCCGCCGGCAGGCTCTTGCTGATCGCCCCCTCGAAGATCAGGTTGATCGCGTTGGCCATGATCTTCGGGCCGATGACCGCGAAGAAGACGCTGACGACGGCGAGGAGGACGACGACCGCGATCTTCGGTCGCTCCGGGCCCAGGTGACCGAACAGCCGTCCGAGCGAGCCCCGGAAGTTCTTCGACTTCTGAGGCGGCAGGCCCATCCCCATGCCGAACATGCCCGGGCCGCCGCGGCCGCCCGGTCGCCCAGCGGGGCCACCGGGACCGCCTGGGCCGCCCGGTCCACCGGGTCGCGCCGCGGCGCCGGGGAACGCCGGTGTCGTGCCGCTCGTCGCCGGCCCGGTGCCGTTGCCGCCGCTGCCACCCGTCGGTCGCTCCGCGGTCATGCCACCGCCTCCGACTCGGACAGCTGCGAGTAGACGATCTCGCGGTAGGTCTCGTTCGTCTCGAGGAGCTGGCGGTGGGTCCCGATGCCGACGACCGCGCCGTTGTCCATGACGATGATCTGGTCGGCGTTGATGATCGTCCCGACGCGCTGGGCGACGATGATCACCGTCGCGTGGCCAAGCTCGCGCTCGAGCGCGGCCCGGAGCCGCGAGTCGGTCGCGAAGTCGAGCGCGCTGAAGCTGTCGTCGAAGACGTAGATCGGGGCGTCCTTCGCGATCGCCCTGGCGATCGAGAGCCGCTGGCGCTGGCCGCCCGACACGTTCGTCCCGCCCTGGACGATCTCGGCGTCGAGGCCGCCCGCCATCTCGCTGACGAACTGCTTGCCCTGGGCGATCTCGAGCGCCCGCCACAGCTCGTCGTCGGTCGCGTCGGCCTTGCCGAAGCGGAGGTTGCTGCCGACGGTCCCGGAGAACAGGAACGCCTTCTGGGGGATCAGCCCGATCCGCTCCCAGAGGTCCTCGCGGTTCATCGCCTTGACGTCGACGCCGTCGACGAGGACGGTGCCCGACGTCGCGTCGTAGAAGCGCGGGATCAGGTTGATGAGCGTCGACTTGCCGGCGCCGGTGCTGCCGACGATCGCGGTCGTCCGGCCCGGAGCCGCCCGGAACGAGATGCCGCGGAGGACGGCCTGCTCGGCGCCCGGGTAGCGGAACTCGACGTTGCGGAACTCGACGACGCCGTGGTCGGGGCCGTCCGGGGCAGGGACGACCGCGAGGTCCGGATCGTGGATCGAGGGCTCGGTGTCGAGGACGTCCCGGATCCGGCCCGACGAGACCGCCGCGCGCGGCACGAGGATGAACAGGAAGACGGCGGTCAGCGTCGCGAACAGGATCTGCAGCAGGTACTGCAGGAACGCGGTCAGGTTGCCGATCGACAGGCTCCCCGCCTCGATCTGCGAGGCGCCGAACCACAGCACCGCGACCGTCGAGAGGTTGAAGATCGCGAAGATCACCGGCTGGGTGACGGCGAAGATCCGGCCGGCCTTGAGCTGGACCTCGTAGAGGTCGCGGCTCGCGGTCTCGAACCGGGCCTCCTCGTGGCGGGTCCGGACGAACGCCCGGATGACGCGGACGCCCGACAGCGTCTCGCGCATCACCTGGTTGATCCGGTCGATCTTCACCTGGGTCGTCCGGAACAGCGGGATGAGACGGACGAACGTGAGGCCGATGACGAGGGCCATGATCGGCAGGATCACGAGCAGCAGGCCCGACAGGGTGACGTCGGTCCGGACCGCCATGAAGATCCCGCCGACGATCAGGATCGGGGCCGAGACCATGATCGTCATCGCGACGAAGATGACCTGCTGGACCTGCTGGACGTCGTTCGTGTTGCGGGTGATCAGCGACGCGGGCCCGAACGTGTTGACCTCGACCTGGCTGAACGACTGGACCTTCGTGAAGATCGCGCTGCGGACGTCGCGGCCGAAGCCCATCGCGACCCGCGAGCTGAAGTAGACGGCGATGATCGACGTCACGCCGACGACCGCGGTGACGAGCAGCATCAGCCCGCCGACGCGGATGATGTAGTCGGTGTCGCCCTTGACGACGCCGTTGTTGATGATGTCGCCCTGGAGGTTGGGCAGGTACAGGTTGCCGATCGCGCCGACGAGCAGCAGGCCGAGGATCAGCACGATCGTCCGGGTGTAAGGCCGGAGATAGGTGGCGAGCAGTCCGATCATGTCGTCGCCTCCGCGGGAGCCGGGCGGTGCCGGACGCTGGGCGCGCCCGTTTCGGGGTTCGAATCGAATGCGGCCTGGGCCTCGGCCAGCTGGGCTGCCCGAGCCTTCGACATCGCGCGGAGGCCGACGAGCAGGGCCTTCAGCTCGTCGTTCGTGAGCCGGTCGAGGATATTGAGGAGGCCGGCCCGACGCATCTCCGCGAGGTCGTTGAAGACCGCGCGACCGGATTCGGTCGAGTGGACGACGACGATCCGCCGGTCGGCTTCGTCGTGGCGGCGCTCGACGAGGCCGCGCTGCTCCATCCGGTCGACGATCCCGGTCGCGCTCGCGACCGACACGTCGAGCGCGTCGGCGAGCTTGCCCATCGGCAGCGGGCCGGCCGTCTCGAGGACCGTCAGCACGTGGAGCTGGACGATGCTCAGCGAGCCCTCCAGCCACTTGCGGAACATGCCCATCCGCTCGCGCGGGTTCCAGTTCGTCAGCTCGTCGACGATCGCGCGGAGCATCGCGTCTCGCCGGCTATTACTCAATGTCATGTTGACAATTTACGACGGCTAGACCATTCCGTCAAGGAGCGACTTCTGGCGTCAGCTGCCGCGCTTGCCGAGCGTGGTCCCGGTCGGGATGAAGGCCCGCAGCCGCCGCCTCAGGAGGAAGGTCTCGCGGTCGATCAGCTCGAGCAGGTCGCGCAGCCGCTCGTCGGTCGTCTCGGATTCGAGCAGCGCCTGGCGGCGCGGCAGCTCGATCTGGATGATGCCGGCGAGCAGGTACGACAGCGTCGTCGGGTCGTCCGGGATCACGACCCGGCGCCGGACGGTCTCGTCGCCCTGCTCGACCTCGACCTCGCCGATCGACTCGGCGACGCTCCGCCCCGGGTCGCCCTCGGACACGTCGGCGTCCTCGGTCTCGACCTCGACGCTGATGTCGATCTCGTCGGTCGACTCGCCCTCGCGCGGCTGGAGCAGCTCCAGGTAGCGGACGAACTTGCGGGTGGCGAGGTTCGCGAGGCGGCGGGCCTCGTCGGCGTCGGCGACCTCGTCGTCGAGGAGCGTCGCGTCGGCAATGATGTACGGCTCCTCGCCGACCGTGACCTCCTCGACCGCGAACCGCCCCGTCCCGACGACGAGGAGGTCGTAGCGGCCGTCGGGGTAGCGGCCGGCCTTCCGGATCTCGGCCGTCGTGCCGATCGCCGAGAACGCGATCGTTCCGCCACCCACTTCGTGGCCGTCGCGGATCAGGACGACGCCGAACGGCGACGACGTCTCGATGCAGTACCGCACGAGCTCGCGGTAGCGCTCCTCGAAGATGTGGAGCGGAAGGGCGATACCTGGGCAGAGGACCGCGTGGAGCGGAAACAGCGGCAGCCGCATGTGGCGCCAGTCTAGGGAGAATCGAAAACGCCGCCGGTCGTCCCGGCGGCGTTCGGTGTCGGTGTCAGGCCCGGGTCAGTGGGCGCAGGCCCGTGCGGTACCGCTGTCGTCGGCGGTCCGGAAGCTCGAGCCGCAGCCACAGGCCGCGACCGCGTTGGGGTTGTTGACCGTGAAGCCGGCGCCCATGAGCGTGTCGACGTAGTCGATCGACGAGCCCTTGAGGAGGTCGACGCTGTTGCCGTCGACGTAGACCTTCACACCGCTCGCCTCGAGGATCCGGTCCTCGGCGGTCGGGGCGTCCTCGAGCATCATCCCGTAGCGGAAGCCGGAGCAGCCGCCGCTGTAGACGTACACGCGGAGGCCGATCTGCGGGTTGGTCTCTTCAGCCGTGAGCTCGCGCAACTTCGTCGCGGCCGCGTCGGTGAGGCTGACCACGGTCGGCTGGGCTTCGGTCGGCTGGGCTTCGATCATCTCGGTGCGTTCCTCCTCCGGAGGCTGAGTGGCTTCTGCTCGAAGTGTGCGACGGCGGACGGTCTCCGTCGATGGGTCGATCGTACGCTGCGCAACAGATTGCGGCAAGCATCGCGCCGAAATCCGGGACAAGCGGCGGCGGGGCCCCGAATTCGGGGCCCCGCCGCCGGGGAGTGGGAGGAACGACTGGGAGGAGGTCAGTCGTTCGTGGTGGAGCCCGATCAGGGCGTTCACGCCGGCACCGACCGTCGAACGTGTCGGTCGCCGCCGAGGCCCTCGACGTCGAGGGTGTCGAACTGGAGGCCGACCCGGGGCGTCGGCGCCCGTGATGTGCGTCGTGGCCGCGCCCGCCCGGCTGACATCGACGGCGCCGGCCGAGGCGGCGGATCGAGAAGGTGTCGTCGGCCAGGCTGCCGTTGACGATCACGCTGTCAGCGAACGCCATCGCTGCCAGATCGGCGTCGATCTGCCGCAGAGCGCGTGCTGGACGATGTTCTCGACCGTCAGGGCGTCGCTGCCGCCGACTGCGCGCGCAGGTCGATCCGCTCGGTGTCGTCTCACGTCCATGACGATGTTGCCGAGGTTGCGGGTGAACGTGACGCCGTCATCGTTCTGGAAGGCGTGGAAGATCTCAGCGCCGGTCGCTGCCGTTGAACTGCATCGTGTCGAAGCCGGAGCCGCCGTCCGCGAGGTCCGAGCCGTCGCCCGGATCCCAGACGATGACGTCGTTGCCCGAGCCGCCGAACTGGTCGTCGGCGCCCTGGTTGCCGTCGATCGTGTCGTTGCCCGAGCCGCCGAGCAGGACCTGGTGGCCGAGACCGCCCTCCAGCTCGTCGTCACCGGAGCCGCCGAAGAGGACGATCTGCATGGTCGTCGGGGAAGGCGCCGTTGCGACGTGTCGAGCGGCGAGGCGGTCGTCGCCGCCCGCCGCCGTCGACGACGATCGCGCTGAGACTCGGCGACAGGGAACGAGAAGTCGGCGGCGCCGTCGTTGTTGACGTCGACCTCGGCCGATGGCCGGATCGCCGGCGGCGAGGCTGAGCCGGATTGCGTCCGCGAACGGCGTGCCGGTGACGCGGAGCGACGCCGTCGTGGACCTGTGCCCGGACTGGTGCAGCCGCCGCGACGGGGCCGGCGACGGCGAGAGCGAGGAGGCCGGCGGTCGCGCCGAGCGCGAGGCGGGGGAAGGAGGTTGCCGCGGCCGCGAGGGCGCGCGGAGACAGCGGTGACGGATTGCATGGGTACGGGTCTCCGATGAGTGCGGACGGTCTTCATGGTCCCGCGGAATGGACGGGTACCGGTCACTTCTACGCCGGTACGGACGGTTTTCGAGTGCTGCCGGTTCGCCCTCAGGCGTCGATGCGCTCGATGACCGTGGCGATCCCCTGCCCGACGCCGATGCACATCGTCGCCAGGCCGTAGCGGCCGCCGGTCCGCGCCAGCTCGTGGCTCAGCATCGTGATCAGCCGGGCGCCGCTCATCCCCAGCGGGTGGCCCAGCGCGATCGCCCCGCCGTTGACGTTGACCGTGTCGGGGTCGAGGCCGAGCTCGTTGATGCAGACGATCGACTGCGAGGCGAACGCCTCGTTCAGCTCGACGAGGTCGAGGTCGGCGACGGAGATCCCCGCCCGGTCGAGCGCCTTGCGCGTCGCGGGCACGGGGCCGTAGCCCATGATCGCGGGGTCGACGCCCGCGACCGCGGTCGAGATGACGCGGGCCAGCGGTTTCAGGCCCAGCTCGCGGGCCCGCGACGCCTCGACGAGCAGCACCGCCGACGCGCCGTCGTTGATCCCGGAGCTGTTGCCGGCCGTGACCGTGCCGCCGTCGCGGAACGCCGGCCGGAGCTTCGCCAGCGCCTCGGCGGACGTGTCGGCGCGGGGGTGCTCGTCGCGCGAGACGACGATCGGGTCGCCCTTCCGCTGGGGGATCGTGATCGGGACGATCTGGCCGTCGAACCGGCCGCCTTCGATCGCCGCGACGGCCTTCTGCTGGGACGCGAGCGCGAACGCGTCCTGGAGGTCCCGCCCCACCTCCCAGCGCTCGGCGACGTTCTCGGCGGTCTCGCCCATCGAGTACGGCTCGTACATCGCGGCGAGGGCCGGGTTGACGAACCGCCAGCCGAGCGTCGTGTCGTACATCTGGCGCTCGCCGCGGTCGTAGGCCGCGTCGGGCTTGGCCATGACGTACGGCGCCCGCGTCATCGACTCGACCCCGCCGCCGATGAACACGTCGCCGTCGCCGGCGGCGATCGCGTGCGCCGCGGAGTTCACCGCCTGGAGCCCGCTGCCGCAGAGCCGGTTGACGGTCAGCCCGCCGACCTCGACCGGGAGCCCGGCGAGGAGCAGCGCCATCCGGGCCACGTCGCGGTTGTCCTCGCCGGCCTGGTTCGCGCAACCGAGGATCACGTCCTCGATCAGCGCCGGGTCGATCCCGGAGCGGTCGACGACGGCGCGGATCGCCGACGCCGCGAGGTCGTCGGGGCGGACGCTCGCCAGCGCGCCGCCGTAGCGCCCGATCGGCGTGCGGACGGCCTCGACGATCCAGGCTTCGCGGAGCGGGCGGTGAAGGTCGCGGGGCACGGCGGCATTGTAGGTCGGGGCCAGCGCGGGCACGGTCGCAGGGAAGTGGTGCCCAAGCGCACCGCGGGGAGTGAGCGACCCGGGCCTGAGCGCGCATCATTGCAATCGATCGGTTTGCGTGAGGGCGCTAGCCGACGATCCGGCGCCGTCACGCCGGACGAAGTCGCCCAGGGAGGGACTACCTGATGCCTCGTCGCATCGCGCCTATCCTCGCGTCCGCGCTGCTTGGTCTGGCGCTGTTCGCTCAGCCGGCGGCAGCCGCCAAGCCCCAGATGGAGCGTGTCCCGGTCGCCGACGTCGGAGTGCTCGACGAGGGCCTGACCGACGCGTGCGGCTTCGACGTCTGGGTCGACGCCACCGGCCACATCACGTTCCGCGTCTTCTCCGACGCAGCCGGCAACCCGACGCGCGAAGTCAACAACTTCGCGATCCGGGTCCACTTCTACAGCGAGTTCGCGTCGTTCGACTCGGTCAACGTGGGCCCGGACCGGGTCACGTACCTGGATGACGGCAGCATCATCCTCGCGACCACGGGCAACATCCAGCCGATCACCGTCCCGGGCCAGGGCAAGGTCGTCGCGGACTCAGGCCAGTCGGTGTTCCACGTCACGTTTCCCGAAGATGGCAGCGACCCGATCTTCGAGTTGATCCGGCAGCCAGGCAACCACACCGAGGGCGACCCGACGCCGATCGTCTGCGACGTGCTCGACGGCTGACGCCTGCGAACTGACGTCCTCAACGGCCCCGGTCCGATCCGGGCTGGGGCCGTTCCGTGTCGGGGTCAGGGCAGGGCCGCGATCGCCTCCTCGACGACGGGCGTAAACGTGATGCCATCCGATGGCGCCGGCCGGATCGAGAACAGCACGCCGTCGACCGCGTAGAGGTACTCCCGCTCGTACTCGTTGTCGAAGAGCGAGTAATCCACCCACGTCACCGTCTTGCCGCCGATCGAGACCTTCGCCGGCGCCAGGTACGGCTCGTCGGCGCGGCCGCTCGCCTGGATTCGGCCCTCGACGAGGGCGTCGGACGCCTGGCCGGGGATCCGGAACGCGAGGAGGATGATGGCCGGCGGCTCGCGCGCGTAGGCGCCCGCGACGTCCATGTCCGCCACCGTGACCCCGAGCGCCTTCGCGAGATTGCCCACCTCCGCGGGACAGATCAGCGAACACATGTCGCCGCCAGTGTCGAATGCCGCAGCCGGCGCGCTGAACCGCTCCAGCGGGCGCCCGTCGAGCGACGCGGGCAAGACCTCCTCGAGCTTCGCCTTGAACGTCCACTTGAGCGTCTCGAGCGCCACCGCGTCGTAGTCCTTCGACGCGTTGACGATGAACACGACGTCGCCGTCGCTGAACACCCGTGCGCCGTCGACAGGGAACGGACCATCGTCCGCGAACGTGAGCACGCGAACGGGCCGGCCCGCGACGTCCGACGGCGTCTCGGTGCCGGGGTGGATGCCGAGCAGTGCCTGCACGGCCGCGTCCTCCAGGTCGTCGCCCGAGACGCCGTCGACCCGGAGTGCCGTGAATCGCAGCCAGCTGCCCCAGGCCACGGCCATCTCGATCGCTGTGCGCGGCCGGCCGAGGTCCGCGAGAAGGCCGTCGACGAACCGGCCGCTCTCGCTCTCCGTGAGGTCCGCCTCGGTTGCCGTGCGCTTGTCCATGTACTGGCCATCGGCCGAGAAGCCCGGCAGGAGCGCCTCGAGCGGACCGTGCGGCACCGGTGTCGCGAACGGGATCGACGCTGATGGCGATGGCGTGGCGGTCAACGTGGGCACGGGCCGGGAGGGGACGGCCTGGGTCCGGCGCGGCGTCGGGCTGGCGTCGGCGACGCCGCTCGGCGACGCGAATGCGCTCGGGTCCGTGCATGCGCCGAGCGCGACGACGCCCATGGCGAGGAGCGCCAGCGCGATTCGGGGCCGAAGCGATCGGGTCATGCGCCTCCCGTGGTGACCCCGAGAGCGTACGGTGCCGGAACGAGGGCGCAATGGCCCTCCGGCGTCATCGCCGGCCGGACGATCGGGCTGCGGCCCGCGGTTCCTTTCAGGCCGGCGAAGAGCGGCCGGCCTGGCTGTGTCGAGCAGGAGCGGCGGGATCTCGAACCGGGGCCCTGGCAGCGGGATGGCCTCGAGCGCGGCGACGAGCGCGGCGCGGGCCGCCGAGCTCCCGGGTCCGCTGAAACGGCCCGACGCGATGGCCCGCCCCGAGCCGCATCGCGGTGTCGATGTCGCGCTCGGTCGCGATCCCGTCGCCGAGGGCGCGCCATGCCTCGGCGATCACCGCGAGCTCGATGCGCGCGGCGATGTCGGGTGCCGTGGTATCGGGGGCGTCGGGCACGCCGACATCGACGCTGCCGCGGATGCCGTCGCCGTAGCGGTAGAAGCCGTGGCCCGACTTTCGCCCGAGCCGCTCCTCCTCGACGAGCCTCTCCTGAATCGGCGAGGGCCGGAATCGCTCGGCCCTGCCGAACCCCTCCCACACGCCGCGCGCCGCGGCGAGATTGACGTCGATCCCGACGAGGTCCATCAGCTCGAACGGGCCCATCGGGTAGCCGGCGGCGCGAACCGCCGCGTCGATCGCCTCGACGCCCGCCTCGCCTCGCTCCAGGGCCGCGAGCGCCTCGAGCGTGAACGGCCGGTTGACGCGATTGACGATGAAGCCCGGCGAGTCGACGCAGGCGACCGGTTCGCGGCCCCAGCTCGCGACGAGGACGGCGGCACGGGCGGCGACCGACGGCGACGTCGCCGGTCCGCTCACGACCTCGACGAGGCGCATCACCGGCGCGGGGTTGAAGAAGTGCAGCCCGAGGACGCGCTCCGGCCGCGCGGTCACCTCCGCGATCGCCGCGATCGAGAGGGCGCTCGTGTTCGTCGCGAGGATCGCGTCCGGCGCCGCCGCGGCGTCGAGGACCCGGAAGACGGTGCGCTTCAGCTCGAGGTCCTCGAGCGCCGCCTCGATCACGATGTCGGCCTCCGCGCCGACCGCGTCGAGCGAGTGGCCGTCACGCAGCTGGTCGTAGCGGCCCTCGACCCAGTCGTCGATCGTGTCGGCGTCGAGGTCGAGCTTCGCCGCGCGGCGCGCGAGGCCCTCGCGGATCTTCGCCCGGCCGCGCTCGATCGCCGCCTCGTCGACGTCGTGGAGCACACCTCGTGCCCGGCCTCGAGCGCGAGCTGGGCGATGCCCGCGCCCATCGTTCCCGCGCCGACGACCCCGATGACCTCCTTCGTCATGGCGGGAGTCTAGGGAGCGCGGCGACCACGGACACGAAACGCCGCCTCCGGCGGACGGACGGAGGCGGCGACGGTGTGCAGGCTGGGCCGGTCAGCTGACCGCGCCGAGCCCCGCGTAATAGCTCTTGAAGACGTCGGCCCGGAGCGCGAACACGCCGTCCGGGTCGCCGAGGGCAATCGGCCGCCACCAGCTCACGTCGTAGAAGACGAGTGATCCACCGATCGTGCCGATCGTCGCCTCGGTCGACGCCCACGGATTCCGCAGGACGATGTACTTCTGACCGAACTGGTAGGCCCATCCGAGAACCGAGTACGCGTGCGACGCGACGATGTTCGCGTCGCCGTAGTTCACGTGGTCCGGCGAGTCGTCACCCGAGCCGTAGGTCCAGGCGACCATCGGATTGAAGGTGCGGTAGCTGAGCGAGTTCGCTCGGACCAGGTTCCAGAGCGTGTCGGCGCTGTTCGCGGCCGTGTCCCAGTAGTGGCGGTTCAGCCCGGTCAGCTCGGCCGCGGCTCGGACCGTATCGCCCCACGCGGTCGCAGTGATGTCCGGCCGATCGCCGCCGGCGCCGCCGGTCTTCCAGCTCGCGAACGCCTTCTCGTAGATCGAGGGCCAGATCTCGCCCGACTCGCTCGAGCGGCAGTAGACCGGGTCCCCGGTGCTGTTGCTGATGATGATCGCGTCGGTGACCTCGATGTCGTGCGGCGCGTTGCCATTGTCGATGTCGTAGAACCGGATCTGATTCTTGAACTGCTGCTGGCCGGTTCCGGTCGCGCGCGTCCGGTGCTCGATCTCGTACGGATGGGCCCAGGCGAGCGAGGCAATCGCCGAGATGAAGTAGCAGTTCGCGACGTTGCCCTGAACGGGATCGAAGAACTCGGCGGCCTCGCGGAAGAAGTCGCCAGCGTCGGTCCAGGTCGTGTTCGGCGGATTGAACCCGGGGTCGCGGAGACGATAGATGATCGCCTCGATCAGATCCTGCGAGAAGATCCGCGCCCAGCGTGCGTTCCGCATCGCCTCCGGCGTCCGGAGGCGCGCCTGGATCCCGCCGGGCACGAGCATCAATCGGTCGACGGGCACCGTCGCGAGGTCCTTGGTCCTGAAGACCGAGGCCAGATCGGCGAGCGTCGACACCTGCGACAGGTCGAGGTCCGGCGCGTGGTCGAGATCGCTGCCCTGCTCCTCATCGGGAACGTCGCTGAAGACGGGTTCCGCGGGTTCCAGCTTGTGGTCCTTGTTCAGCCGGAAGCCGAGGTAGCAACGGCGAGTCGAACTTCGGATCGAAGAGCTCTTCGTACGGGGTCTGGAGGATCGACTCGAGGAGCGCCGGCGCGTCGCCGATTCGCTTCCAGGATTCGTCGCCCGGCGACGAGCTCCGCGAGCGTGTACGGGTTGATCACCGCTGTCCGCGGCACGATCTTGTCCGGATTCTCCAGTTCGTGGGCGCCGACATCCGGCCGACCATCACCATGGGGTCCCCCTTCGCGCGGCTCCGATCGGCGGATCGAGCGTCGCGGGTGGAGCCGGCGGGGCGTTCGATCTCGATCGGTGGGCCGACGCGACAGCGCCCGCGTCTCGCGGCTGTCGTCCGCCTCGCCTCGCGAGCAGTCGACCTCAGATCGGCTTGAGCGCCTCGAACGGCTGGCGGCAGTCGCGGCAGTAGAACAGCGAGCGGCACTGCGTCGGGCCGAACGCGCTGTCCATGACGACCCGCGCCGAGTCGCACCACGGGCAGCGCATGTTGGCCGGGTCGAGCGGCGGCGCGATGCCCGCGGCGCGGAGCCGGGCCAGGCCCGCCGCCGTGATCCGCTCGGACGTCCAGGGCACGCGCCGGGTGAAGCCGACCTCGACCGGGACGCCGAACGACGCCAGGCGCTGCGCGACGGACGCCTCGATCAGCTCGAGCGCCGGGCAGCCGATGAACGTCGGGAGGAGCTCGACCGCGATCCGACCGCCGGCGACGTCGACGCCGCTCGACGATCCCGAGGTCGACGACGGAGACGACCGGCAGCTCCGGGTCCCGAACCTCGGCGAGGGCCGCCCGAACCGCCGCCTCCGTCGGCGCGGCGGTGGCGGCGCCGGACGGCGCGCCGGTCTCGATCACCACGACGCCACCGGGTCGTCGCGGCGGACCATCGTGAACTCGTTCCAGAGCCAGCGGAACGGCTCGCCGTGGCGCGTCCGGCCGTCCTCGAGCTGGGCCGCTGGCGGCATCGGCAGACTGTGGGCGACGAACGTCGGCGTGATGCTCGCCCGCCAGCGGGCCTCGATCTCGGCCATCGGCGCCGCGATTGCTCCGACCTCGACCAGGCGGTCCTCGCCGGCGATCGGCGTGAACACCGTGGCCGCGTCCGGGCCCAGCTCGTCGAGCGCGGCGAGCAGCCGTTCGCGCGGCTCGCCCTCGCGGTCGGCGAGACGCTCGAGCCATGTCGTCGCGTGCATGACGTGGTAGCGCTCCTCTCGCCGGATCTTGTCGACGAGCTCGCGCAACGGCCCGAACGACGACGCCGCGAGCGCCTCGAGCCGGGCCCCGTCGGCGGTGTCGTAGAGGTAGCGCCGGGCGATCGTCATCGACCAGTCGCCACGGCCGTGGTCGAGGAGCCGGGCGTGGCGGTACTCGTCGGGCGTGCGGTCGTAGGCGATCGCGTCGGCGTCGCGGCCGTCGTCGCGGAGCTGGGCGAGGAGCTGGTACAGCGCCTGGGCGTGGCCAAGCTCGTCCTGGGCCAGCGAGCTCATCGCGACGTCCTCCTCGAGAATCGGCGCGATGCCGGTCCACTCGGAGTCCGAGAAGCCGATGACGAACTCGTCGTCGGCCATCGAGAGCAGCAGGGCGTCGAGCCCCGCACGGAGCTCCGGCGCGACGTCGCTCGGGCGACAGCGCGGCGCGAATCGTCGTCACTTCGCCCGCGCCTTCGGCTTCGCCTGGCCCGACTGCTCGCGGGCGGCCGCCAGCTTCTCGCGCATCACGTAGCCGCCCGGCTTCTTGAACGAGCGATCGAGCGGCGGCTGGAGGAGGTCGGGGTCGTCGAGGTCGTGGATGTCGGCCCGGCGGACGACCCACAGCCGGACGCTCTCCTGGCGGCGGCTGTACATCTCGCGGGCGTAGTGGACCGCGAGCACCGCGTCGGGCGCCATCACCGAGCCGCCGTGGCGCATCGGATCGCCTTCCTTCTCCTGGCGGAAGACCTCCCATGGCTCGAGCGGCGTCGCCGATTCCGCGTCGCGCCCGCGGTCGGCCGGCAGCTGGTCCGTCATGCGACCGCAGCCTCGCCTCGGGGCGCCGCGAGGATCGTGTCGCGGACCCATTGCGTCCGGTCCCAGTTCATCCGCCGGAACGCGAGGCGCTCCTCGGACTTCGGCCCATGGTTCGTCACGACCGTTCGGAGCTCCTGCCAGTCGGGCTCCGTGTAGTGCCATTCGCCGGTCGTCTCGTCGAGGTGAAGCTCCGGGTCCGGCAGCGTCAGGCCAAGCTCCCGGATCCGCGGCACGTAGATCGACAGGAACTCCTGGCGGAGCTCCTCGCTGGTCTTGGCCTTGATCCGCCAGTGGATGTCGCGGTCCTTGGAGCGGTCGCTGCGCGGGCCGTGCATCTGCATGAGCGGGCCCCACCATCGGTCGAGGGCGTCCTGGAGGGCCGCCCGCTGGGCGGCGGTCCCGGTCACGAGCGTCACCACGACGTCGCGGCCGTGCATGATGTGGACCGACTCCTCCCAGCAGATCTTCTTCATCGTCCGGGCGTACGGCGCGTAGCTCGAGTCGCGGAGCGCCTGCTGGGCCACGATCGCCGCCGCGTCGACGAGCCAGGCGATCACCCCGATGTCGGCCCAGCTGAACGTCGGGTAGTGGAAGACGTTGTGGAACTTCGTCTTGCCGTCGAGGAGGTCCGCGATCATCTGGTCGCGCGACTTGCCGAGGTCCTCCGCGACGCGGTAGAGGAGCTGGGCGTGGCCGACCTCGTCCTGGACCTTCGCGGTGAGGGCGAGCTTCCTTCGCAGCGTGGGGGCTCGCATGATCCACTCGCGCTCGGGCAGGACGCCCATCAGCTCGCTGTTGGCGTGCATCTCGACGAAGCGGAGGACCTGGGTCCGATACTCGTCAGGCATCCAGTCGGTTGCTTCGACCTTGCCGCCGGCCGTGACGTGCTCCTCGAAATGCGCGTAGCGGGCATCGCTCGGCAGCGCGGCGTCGTTGAAGGGCAGCGCGGAACGCTCGCTCCGTGGCAGGACGGGGTCGAGGGCGAGCGGGTCGGTCATCGGGTGTCCTCCGAGAGGGAGCGGAGCGCGAGGTCGACGTAGTGGTCGGTGATGCGGTCGGCACCGAGGCGGCCTTCCGGCCGGTACCAGCCGGGGATGCCGTTCAGGGCCGAGAGGATGAACGCGGCGGCGAGGGTTGGGTCAGTCTGGCGGAACGCCCCGAGTCCGATCCCCTCCTCGATCAGGTCGCGGAACCGGCGCTCGTAGGCATCGCGCCGGTCGTTGATCGCGGCGCGGCGGTCGGGCGAGAGGTGGCGCCACTCCGTGACGAAGACGCTGGCCCGTTCCGGGTCGCTTGTGACGGTCTCCACGTGGGCCTCGACGAGGGCGGCGAGCCGATCGACGGGGTCGCCGCTGGCCGCGTCGCCGAGCGCCTCGTCCGCGCGCCGCTCGAACGCGGTCGCCGTCGAGTCGACGATCGACCAGAGGACATCCTCCTTCGACGCGACGTGGGCATAGAGGCTGGCGCCCTGGATGTCGAGCGCACGGGCGATGTCGCGAACGCTGGTCGCCGGCGTAGCCGTTCGCGTGGAACAGCTCGCTCGCAACCTCATCGATCTCGCGCCGCCGCGCCCCAGCCTCGATCATCGCGCTCCTACCTAACGATCGTTAGGGACGATAGGATCGGACGCCATCGGTGTCAACCTCGAGCGACGGCGCGAGCGCGAATGCAGGCCGACATACATTCGCAAACTCGGGGTTGTCGATCCGCGATACCCTTGTGGTCTGACCGGTCGGTGAAATCGCGTCCGCTGTGGACGCCCGCGGCCCTTCTCTGAGCAAGGACCGAACGATGGCGACCGACGACGCCGTGCGCACAGCGCCGCACGCTCCAGACGGCTCCGGCCACTCGAATCCACTCGCCGATGACCGCGCGCTCCTGTACGAGCTGGAGCCCGAGGCCGCCCGCCTCTACGACCGCCACGCGAAGGTCGCCCAGGAGTGGTTCCCCCACGACTACATCCCGTACCGGCTCGGGCGCGACTTCGACAAGGACCCCTGGACGCCCGACCAGCCGCGCCTCTCCGGCGTCGCCCAGACCTCGTTCGAGGTCAACCTCCTGACCGAGGACAACCTGCCCTCGTACCACCGCCTCATCCATGGGATGTTCGGCGCCGGCGACGGCGCGTGGATCAACTGGATCGGCCGCTGGACGGCCGAGGAGGGCCGCCACGCGATCGTCCTCCGTGACTACCTGACCGTCACGCGGAACCTCGACCCGGTCGCGCTCGAGCGGGGCCGGATGATCCAGGTCCAGCAGGGCTACGACCGCGACTCGATCGACACGCTTCGCGGCCTCGCCTATGTCGCCTTCCAGGAGCTCGCGACCCGGATCTCGCACAAGAACACCGGGCGCTTCTCGCAGGACCCGGTCGCGGACCGGATCATGAGCCGGATCGCGGCCGACGAGAACCTCCACATGGTGTTCTACCGCGACATCCTCGGCGCCGCGCTGAAGATCCAGCCGTCGCGGGCCGTCCAGGCGATCGTCGCCGAGGTCCTCGCCTTCCAGATGCCGGGCAACGGCATCCCGGGCTTCATGCGCAAGGCCGCGGCGATCGCGAAGGCCGGCATCTATGACCTCCGCGTTCACCGCGACGAGGTCCTCATGCCGATCATCCAGCACTGGAAGATCTTCGAGCTGACCGGTCTCGACGCTGCGGCCGAGGAGGCACGCCGTCGCCTGGCCGAGCATCTCGACCAGCTCGACGTGGCTGCGAAGCGGTTCGAGGAGAAGGTCGCTCGCACTGGCGGGCCCGATCGGCTCGTTCGCACGGGCTAACCGCGGCGACGATCCTCACGGCGGTCGTGCAGGAGACGAACGTCGGCGAGCCCTCCTGACGGACCGTCCCGAGATCGTACGGTCCTATGATCCGGCCATGGGTCGCATCGCAAGCCCGGCCTTCATCGGCCGGACCTCTGAACTTGCTGCACTCGATGACGCCCTGGATCGGGCGGCGGGCGGCCACATGGCGACGGTGCTGATCGGCGGCGATCCCGGCATCGGCAAGACCCGCCTGCTCCAGGCCTGGAACGAGCAAGCCGCCCGACGCGGCGTGAGGATCGCCGTCGGCTCCTGCCTCGATCTCGGCGAGGCCGGACCCGCCTACACCTCGATCGTCGAGGCACTCCGCGGGCTCCTTCTTCGCCTCGACCCGGGCGAGGAGGAGAAGCTCGTCGGGGCGGACCGATCCGTCCTCGCTCGCATCCTCCCCGAGCTCACGCGGCCGTCGGAGGTCGACGATCCGGACGCCGCAATGTCCGGCCTTGCCCAGACCAAGTTGTTCGATCGGCTGGTCGATGTCATCCACCGCGCTGGGGCGGCGTCGCCGGTCGTTCTCGAGCTCGAGGATATCCACTGGGCCGACCGGTCCAGCCAGGCCTTCCTGCTGTATCTCGTGGAGGTTGCTCGAGAAGCCAATTTGCTCGTGATCGGGACGTATCGGCCGGAGGCCGCGGACACCGACCAGGCCTTCCGGACGACGCTCAGTCAATTGCTGCGACGGCCGAGTGTCGCGACGCTCCCGGTCGCTCCCTTCGACGAGTCGGAGCTCCGAGAGCAACTCACCGGGATCCTCGGCCGCGCGCCGACGACGTCGCTGCTCGCCGCGATCCGCCAGCGTTCCGAAGGTAATCCACTCTTCGCGGAGGAGCTGGCTTCTGCCGCCGATCCCAGCGCGCACCTTCCGGCGTCGATCGCCGCATCGACGGCGACGAAGGTCGAGGCGCTCTCGGAGGACGCCCGCGCGGTTCTTCGTGTCGCGTCGGTCGTCGGTCGCAGCGCGCCGTACGCGGTCCTGCGGGATGCCTCGGCACTGGACGACGAGACGCTGGCTCGGGCGCTCCGCGAAGCGGTTCGGGCAGGCCTCCTCGAGCCACTCCATGTCGGCGAGTCCTACCGGTTCCGTCACGCCCTGCTGCAGGACGCGATCTACCGGGAGACCCTGCCCGGTGAGCGCCGTCGACTCCACACGGCGGTCGCTCGTGCGCTGTCAAGCGGCCCGGACCACCAGGCCGATGACCCCGATCTGGCACCGCGCCTCGCACGGCACTGGCTCGAGGCCGGCGACATTGGCCGCGCATTTCTTGCCTCGCTTGCGGCGGCGTCGGCGGCCGAGCGACAGTCGGCGTACGCCGAGGCGGCAACGCATCTCGAGCGAGCCCTCGACCTCTGGGACCGTGCGCCCGACGCCACCCCCAGGCCCGCCAGGTCGGATGTGCTCGAGCGAGCCACCTGGGCGGCCTTCCTCGCCGGCGAGTTCGATCACGCCGTCGTGCTCGGACAGGCGACGGTCGACGAACTTGGGTCGACGGCGGACCGGAGTCGGACTAATCCGCGTCCTCGACCTGTTGTCGTGGTCGGCCGGTCGGGCGGGAATCGACTCCTCGGACGCGTCGCAGGCGCTCGCGGCCATGGATCCAGAGGGGTTGCCTCCGGCAGACCGCGTCATGGTCCTCAGCTATCGAGCGGTTGGCCTCTACGCGAGCGGCCAGTTGCGCGAGGCGCTGGAAGTCGCCCAGCCCCTCCTGGAGCAGGCGATGGCGGCCGGAAACTTTCGTGTGCTCGCTCAAGCTGGGATGGTCCTCGCCGACCTTATGCGCTGGTCGGACCCGGCTGGTGCTCTCGATCTCCTCGAGCCGCTGCGGAGCGAGGCCGCCGAGGTCGGCGACGACGTGTACCGAACTGACCTCGAAGTCGCGGTCGGGCGGATCATGCTCGATGCCGGGATGTACGAGCGACTCTTCGCAACGCTCCCGGACGCACTCGAGCTGGCCACACGGACGGGCCTTGGCCGATGGGCCCGGCCGCAGCTTCGCTACTCCCTGGCGTACGCCCATCTCCTCCGTGGCGACCTCGCCCAGAGCCTCGAACAGGTCGATCTTGCGCGCCTGGACCTGCCCACGGGTCGCATCCGCGCGCTTCTCGAGCTCATCGGCGCACTCGCTGCGACTGCGACGGGGGCATACGAAGAAGCCGCCGACCACCTGGAGGCGTCTCGCCTGCCCAACTCCACTGCGGAGGCGGAGCTGGGTCGTGGCTGGCTTGCCGCTGCGCGGGCGGGCCTGGCACTCGCCGAGCGGAGACATGACGATGTGGCGGCTATCGTCGATGTGACCGCTCCGCGGGTCCTCGCGGAGGGCGTATACACCCCGATGACCGAGACCATGTGGTTGATGGCCGAGGTGGGTCTTGCCGGGCTTGCCGACCAGGCGGAGCACGCGCGTGAGGCCCGTGCCACCGGCAACGCGATCGCCGAATCGACCAGGAAGATCGCGGGCTGGCTCAACGAGGCCCGTCGGCAGTTCGAGACCTCCGGACTCCCGTCGCTCGAATTGCATGCTCGGGTACGAGGCGCTGATCGCCGGCCACCTGGCGAGGATCTACGGCCGGGACGAGCCCTCGATCTGGGCCGAGGCCGCCGGGCATTTCCCGGACCGTTCCGTCGAGGCACTGAACGCCCGCTACCGCCAAGCGGAGGCGATGCTTGCGACGCGAGTCGGCCGCGATCAGGTCCGCGACGTCATGGTCCCGGCGTACGGAGCTGCCGTCCAGATTGGCGCGAGACCGCTGGCCGGTCGGTTCGAGGCGTTGGCCAGGCGGGCTCGCATCGACCTTCGTCCGCCGGCTGACGAAGGCGATGTCGCAACGGCCGACGAGGTCTCGAAGGAGCTGCCCGCGGCCGAACGGTCACCTGGTCATGAAGCCCTTCGAAATCGAGGGCTGAGCGATCGCGAGATTGAAGTCCTGACGCTCGTCGCCTCGGGACTCTCCAACCAGCAGATCGCAGAGCGGCTCTTCATCAGCGCCAAAACTGCATCGGTCCATGTCTCCCACATCCTGGGTAAGTTGAACGTTGCGACGCGCACCGAGGCGGCAACGATTGGCGTAAGACTCGGACTTCCCGAGGCGCTCTAGGGAGCCGACTGCCAGCGGGCGTTCAGCCCGTCGACCACCAGCTCGCGGCGATCAGCTCGGGGACGAGAACCTCGGTGAGCGCTGCGATCTCCGGGTCGTCGTCGCCCGAATACCGGACGGTCGTTCTGGCGCCCGGCACCTCGCCGCCGACTGCGACGACCGTCGAGCCGCGCTTCGCGAGCCACTCCAGCGCGTTGCCGTCCCCGCGCGAGCCGGCGAACAGGAGCGCCCGGTAGTCGAGCGTCTTCGTCAGGTAGACGTCGACGTGGCTCCAGTCGCCGGTCTCACATGCAACGGCGGGACGGCGCGGACCCTCGCGGATGATGAGCGCGCCCTGCTCGGCCGAGGCGAGGCGCTCGACCGGGGCGAGGACGAAGGCGCCGTCGGGGCCGTCGAGGGCGGCCGAGACCTCAGGCAGCCACGCCGATCGCCGATCGAGCAGGTCTGCGGTCGCCGCCGCGACGCGCTCGCAGAGCGCCGGCAGATCGACGCGCCGGCCGCCGAGCCTGGCCTCGAGCGCCCGCAGCACGAGCAGCGTGTGCTGGAACGAGCGAGCACGCGACGCCGCCGCGCTCCTCGCCGGCCTCGAGCGGGACGACGACGTCGGCGAGCGTCGAGATCGTCGAGCGCGGGGCGTCGGTCAGGGCAACGACCGGCGACGTACCGCGGTAGCGGTCGACGGTCGCGATCGTCTCTTCGCGATTCGCCGCTGGCGGATACCGCGATCAGCAGCGTCCCGGAAGCTGGCGGCCAGCCGATCGTCGCCGAGGCGTACTCCGCGACGGCGTCAACGCCGGACGCCCGCAGCCGGAGCGCGGTCGACGCGGGCGGCATAGCGCGAGCTGCCCATCCCCATGAGCAGGACGCGTTGCGGCGACGCGGGCACGTCGGCGAGCGGATCGCCGCTGCGGAACGCATCGGCGAGGCGAGCCAGCGACGCCGGCTTCGCCTCGAGGTCGGCGAGGAACAGCGTCGGGTCCATGTCCGGAATGATGCGGCCTGGGTATCGCGATTTCGCTGCCACCGAAAACTCCGGCGCAGATCGTCGGATAGGGCGACGCTCGGCGGCGCGGCCACGCTCGCGCGAGACACCGGATAGCGGCTTGTCGGCCTTCTAGCCGGGCCTTCTTCGGTCCCGGCGAAACCCCATCTCGTTAGACGGCGGCGCCGAACCGGGCCCGGAGCGTCGCCATCGGCGCGTATCGCCAGCGCGGCAGGAAGCGGTCCGCGTAGACGAGCTCGCGGCACTCCTGCTCGACCTCGAACGCGGCGAGGAGCGCATCGTCCACGGGCCCGATCGACGCGAGGAACCCGGCCCTCGCCTCCGCGATCCACGCCGACCGATCCCCGCCGCCGACGCTCCTCGACGACCCTGCCGACGTGGTCGAGGCTCGTGAGCATCTGGGCGATGTCGCGCTCGCGCGGCTGGCGGATCGCGTTGGCGGCTTCGCGACGAGCGTCGGATTGCCGTCGAAGTCGATGACGGCGAGCCCGCCGGTCCACTCGAGCACCTGGCCGACGTGGAGGTCGCCGTGGACCGGTTGGATCAGCACGCGACCGGCCGCGCCGACCGACTCGAGGACGTCGCGCATCGCCGGCGCCCAGGCGGTCAGCTCGGGTTCCGCGGTCAGCGCGACGGCCTCGTCGAGCGACGCCAGCGGCCTCGGCCTGCCAGCGGCCCAGCTCCTCTCGCCCGGCCGATCCGAGCGGGTGCTCGATGACCGACGATGGCTGGGCCAGCGCCCGATGCAGCCCGGCGACGAGCTCGCCGAGCTCCCGGCCGATCGACGCGTCGCCGGCCTCGCAGCGCTCGAGGCACAACTCCCAGCCGTCGCGCGCCCCGGGCAGGTACGCGTCGCCCTGGGCGAGCGCGAGCGAGACACCCGGACGGCGACCGCCAGGCGAGCGACCCGAGCGGCGCGGGCATCCGGTCGAACCCGACCTCCGCGAGGTGCGCGATGAGGATCGACGCCCGCGACGGCCCCGGGCCGACCCGCCGGAACCACTTCAGGACGGCCCGCTCGCCGACGACGACCGACTCGTGGGTCTGGTCGACGCCGATCGGCCGCTCCGACGCCTCCGGCACCCCGGCGACGAACGCCGAGAGCCCGTCGCCGGGCCGGGCGCGTCGCCACGGACCGCCGTACTCCTCGCGCGCAACCGGCACGACCGCGAACGACCCGCCCGGCTCGGCCGCCAGCGCGACGCCCAGCCGGTCGGTCAGGCGGACGGCCCCGACGACGTCGAGCGTCGCGACGTCGGTCGATCGGTAGCCGTCGACCGGCGTCGAGGCGGCCCCGGCCGGCGGCCACGAGGCGCGCAACTCGTCGAGCAGGCCCGCATCGGTCCCGTACGATTGGACCTCGATCCCGCGTCACTCCCACGAGGACCATGATGGCGCAGCCGCTGACCGTCCTGTTCATGCCCGAGTCGGCCTACGGCCCCACCAACAACTGCATCGGAATCGGCGACATCCTGCGCAAGCGCGGCCACCGCGTCGCCTTCGCCGCCGAGGCATCGTGGAAGGGCCGGCTCGAGCCGCTCGGCTTCGTCGAGGACCTCGTCGACCTCGCCCCGCCGCCCCCGGCCCGACGCCCCGGAGCAGGACGCCGGCCAGTTCTGGAAGGACTTCATCCGGGACACGTCGCCGGAGTTCCGCAAGCCGACGGTCGAGCAGCTCGCGACGTTCATGCAGCCGACGTGGCAGGCGCTGATCGACGGGGCCCGCTACTGCGAGCCGCAGCTCCGCGAGATCATCGCCCGCCAGCGGCCCGACGTGATCGTCGAGGACAACGTCGTCTCGTTCCCGGCGCTGATGACGTCGGGCGCGCCGTTCGTTCGGATCATGTCGTGCAACCCGCTCGAGATGCCCGGCCCGGACGTCCCGCCGGCCTACTCCGGCCTCCCGTCCGACGACCGGTCCGAGTGGGCGTCGTTTCGCGAGGAGTACGACCGGACACACCGCGAGACGTGGTCGGCGTTCGACGAGTTCTGCCGCGAGCAGGGCGCGCCAGGCCTGCCGGACCTCGAGTTCATCCACGCGTCGCGGGCGCTGAACCTGTATGTCTACCCGCAGGCCGCGGACTACACCGAGCGCCGACCGCTCGACGCGACGTGGCGCCGCCTCGACTCGAGCGTCCGGCTCACCGACGCCGAGGTCGAGCTGCCTTCGCTGCTGACGGACCGGCCGCAAGGCTCCGCGCTCGTCTACCTCTCGCTGGGATCGCTGGGCTCCGCGGATGTCGGGCTGATGAAGCGGCTCGTGAGCGTCCTCGCCGACACGCCCCACCGGTTCATCGTCTCGAAGGGCCCGCAGCACGCCGACTACGAGCTCGCGCCCAACATGTGGGGCGCCGAGTTCCTGCCCCAGACGAAGCTGATCCCGCTCGTCGACCTCGTGATCACCCACGGCGGCAACAACACGACGACCGAGGCGTTCCACTTCGGCAAGCCGATGATCGTGCTGCCCCTGTTCTGGGACCAGTACGACAACGCCCAGCGCGTCGACGAGACGGGCTTCGGGGTACGGCTGCCGACGTACGCGTTCCAGGACGCGGATCTGCGAGGGGCGATCGACCGGCTCCTGGGCGGAGGGTTGCCGCGGCGGATGGCCGAGATCGGGGCGGAGATCCGGGCGAAGGACGGCGTCGCGCGGGCGGCCGAGGCGATCGAGGCGGTCGGGGCGGGCGTGGGCGCCACGGCGGGGCGTTGACGGCCGAGGCGGTCGCTCCGCGCCTGCGCTCCGTGCGGGCCACGCGCTACGTGACCGCGTTCCGCGAGGGCGGCTCGCTGCCGGGCCTCGTCGAGGCCGACGACGACGGCCTGTACGTCGTGAAGTTCCGGGGCGCCGGCCAGGGGCCACGGGCGCTGGTCGCGGAGTGGCTCGTCGGCGAGATCGGCCGGGCGATCGGGCTGCTGGTGCCGGACATCGTGCTCGTCGCCCTGGGCAAGGCCATCGCCGACGGAGAGGCGCACGAGGAGATCCACGACCTGCTCGTCGCGAGCGTCGGCAAGAACCTCGGGCTCGACTTCCTGCCGGGCTCGATCACGTTCAATCCGGCGGTCGACCGCGTGGCGGACCCGGACTGGGCGGCGGCGGTCGTCTGGCTCGACGGATTCGCGACGAACCCGGACCGCACCGTGAAAAACACGAACATGCTCGTGTGGCACGGCCGGACGTGGCTGATCGACCACGGCGCGGGGCTCTACGCCCATCACGCCTGGCGTGACCCGGCCGCGCAGGCCGAGCGACCCAGCGTCGATCGCATCGGCGACCACGTCCTGCTGCCGTACGCATCCTCGATCGCGGCGGCCCATGAGCGGCTCGCGCCGCTCGTCCGGCACGAGCTCCTCGACCGCCTCGTCGACGAGATCCCCGACGACTGGCTGCCCGACGATGCGGTCGTCGGCGACGCCCAGTCGCAGCGCGCGGCCTACCTCACCTACCTCGACGCTCGGCTGGCCACGGCCCCGTTCGTCGCGCCGGCGGAGCTGGCCCGAATCGCGGCGGCCGCCTGATGGCGCCCGCCCAGTTCCAGTACTCGGTCGTCCGCGTCGTGCCGCGGGTCGAGCGGGGCGAGTCGCTCGAACGCGGGCGTCATCGTCCTGAGCCGGCCTCGGCAATTCCTCGGCGCCCGCGTGTCGCTCGACGAGGCCCGTCTCAAGGCGATCGCGCCCGACGCCGACCCCGCGACGATCCTGCCGCACCTCACCGCGATCGAGCGGATCGCCGCTGGCGACCCGTCGGCCGGACCCATCGCCCGGCTCTCGATCGCGGAGCGGTTCCACTGGCTGACCTCGCCCTCGAGCACGGTCATCCAGCCGTCGGAGGTCCACACCGGGCTCTGCGAGGACCCGGCCGCGGAGCTCGACCACCTCTTCGAGCGGCTGGTTCGCTAACGGCGAGGGACTGGCGGGCCACGACGCGTCGGGCAACACTCTGGCCATGTCGGTCCAGCAGGATTGGGCAAGCCGCGAACCGTTCGACGCCCTGGTCGAGCAGCATCGCCACGAGATCCTGCTCCATTGCTACCGGATGCTGGGATCGATCCACGACGCGGAGGACGCAGTCCAGGACACGCTTCTCCGCGCGTGGCGAAGCCGGGATCAGTTCGACGGTCGCGGCTCCTTTCGCGGTTGGCTCTACCGGATCGCGACGAACGCCTCGCCTGCGATCGCTCGAGCGGAGGGGGCGAGTCCGCCGCCTGTTGCCCGACGAGGCTGGACCGTCGACTTCGTTCGAGCCGCTCGGGACGCCAGACCGCCAGACCGCGTGGCTGGAGCCGCTTCCGACGACCTGGGTCGCGGACGTCATCGATGTCGAACCGGGGCCCGAAGCGCGTTACGAGGCCCGCGAGGCGACGCGCCTGGCGTTCGTCGTCGCGATCCAGCACTTGCCGCCTCGGCAGCGAGCGGTTCTCATGCTGCGCGATGTCGTCGGCCTATCGGCGGCTGAGACCGCCAGCGCGCTCGTCACGTCGACGGCCGCGGTCAATAGCCTCCTGCAGAGGGCGCGAGCGGGGCTCGTACGACGGCCGCCCGACGCGGCCACGAGCGACGGCCAGATCGATGAGGCCGGGCAGCGGGCCGTCCTCGACCGGTACGTCTCGACCTGGGAGGCCGGCGACATCGACGGATTCGTCGCCGTCCTCGCCGAGGACGCGATCTGGACGATGCCACCGTGGCGCCAGTGGTTCCGCGGACGAGAGCCGATCGGCGCGTTCATGGCCTGGGTCCGGGACCCGGGACGTGGTCGCCATGCGCGGCTGATCGCGACCTCGGCGAACGGTCAGCCGGCGTTCGGCTACTACCGGACCGAGCCTGGCGGCTCGCTGGCGATCCCGTTCGCGATCCAGGTCCTCGACATCCGCCCGACCGGCATCGGAACGGTCGTGAACTTCGTCGACGCGACCCTCTTTCCGCTCTTTGAACTGCCGCCGTCGGTGAAGGTGCGGTCTCCACGATGAATCCGGGCGAGGTCGCGGATCGGAAGGTGTGGGACGACACCAAGTCGTCGCAACTGGAAGCGCGGAAGGACTTCGCCATGACAAGCACGGCCCCCGCTGCCACCGTCGCCGTGACCTCGAGCCCCGGATTCATCTCGATCGCCGTGACGGATATCGATCGGTCGGCGGCCTTCTACGAGACATATCTCGGCGCGGTCCGGGACACGTTCGACTTCGGCCCTGACGCGGTTGCATACGTCGGTTGGCCGACGTTCGCGCTGAACGCCGCGGGCCGGCCGGGCCAGCCGCCGCCGTCGCCGGAGACGACGTCGATCCAGGTGTGGTGGCGGGCGAGCGACGCGAGGGCGCTCCATGCGCGGGTCGCCGCGGACGGAATCCCGATCGTCGTGGAGCCGTTCGACGGACCGTTTGGCTGGACGTTTGCGATGGCCGATCCCGACGGCTACCGGATCACGATCTACGAGCGGGACCAGCCACGGTTCTGGCCGCCGCGGCCGCGCTGAGGCGCGGGGCTAGGGCGCTCGGCCGGTCTGTTCAGGCCGCAGCGACCTCCCCGGCGTCTGCCTCGGCGTCGGCCTCGGCCTCGAGCTCGCGCCAGTTGCTGCCGCGCATGATGACGAGCAGGATCCAGCCGAGCGGGATGGGGACGAACCACTGGGCGGCCCGGAAGATGACGATCGCGGCGGTGATCGGCGCGGTCATGGCCTCGCCGGCCACGGCCGACATCAGGCCGACGTAGGCGACCTCGCTGACACCGATCGCGCCGGGGGTGATCGGGATGAGTGCCAGGAGCGCGACCGCAGCCATCGCCGTGAGGACCGCCGAGGGCGGCAGGACCTCCGAGGTCACGCCGACCGACCACAGCGAGACCTGGAGGACGAGGAACCAGGCGAGCCGGGCGAGGACGGCCGCCCCGAACCCGAGGGCCCCGCGTCGCGACAGGATCTCGTGCGACCGCTCGCGGACCTGCATGACGCCCTCGACGATCCCGGTCGGCGGCGGGCGGCGGAACAGGCCCCAGACGCGGTGGGCGATCGAATCGAGGGCCCGGCCCAGCCGGTCGGCGAGCGACTCCGACCGGACGATCGCGACGAGCAGCAACAGGGCGAAGATCAGGACGAGGACGCCGACCACCGACAGGGCGATGACGGCCGGGCGCGCCGTGTGGCCGGCCAGGAGCACGCCGAGCGTCGCGATCAGCGGCAGGACGAGGTCGGACAGCGTCTCGAAGAACGCGTTGAACACGATCCCGGCCGTGGCGGCGTCGGCGGGGATCGACCATTGCCGGTACAGCAGGAATTTCGTCGCAATGTCGGTCGGCCCGGGGATCGTGCTGACGACGGCCCGCCCGGCGAGGTCGGCGCCGACGGCGTGCGGCCAGCTCAGCCCCGGAACGAGGATGCGGCTCGGCGTCGCGTTCGCGACGTAGGCGAGGCCGGTCGTGGCCGCGAGCGCGGCGAGTTGAGTCGCGGTGAGGGTCGACAGGGCCGCCGCGACCGCCCCGAAGTCGACGATCCGGGGCAGGATCAGGACGAAGACGACGACCATGATGCCGAGCAGCAGCCCGACACGCATCAGGATCGCCCGCCGGCTCGGCGGGGACGGCTTCGTCGGCGCCGGCGGCTCCCCCGTCGGGGCCGGCGGCGCGACCTCCTCCTCGGCCATGGGCCCACATTAGGGGTTGGAGCAATCGGCGAGGCGGCGGCCGCTTCTAGCTCTTTGCCGGCGCGGCGACCTCGTGGACCTCGAGATCCGGCATTCGGTCCAGGATCTCGTCCCCGACCGACCGCTCCCGGAGGCGTCGCCAGCCGGTGATCTCGTGATGTGGCAGGACGAGGTGCGTCGCGCCGCGCGACCGAGCGACCTGTTCGACGCCGCTCGCGACGTCATCCGCCTCGACCCGGACGACGTCCGCGCCCAGGTCGACGGCGTCGTCGAGCGCTTCCTGCAGGTCGCGCGTCCGATCGAACGACTGGTGCTGGCTCGCGGGCGTCTCGACGACGACCGCGACCAGCGCGCCGCGGAGCGCCGACGCGAGCCGGGCCGCCCGCCGGATCGCCCGCGCAGACGCTGGGCTGCCGTCGACGAGAACGAGGATGCGGTCCGTCACGAGCGGCATCTGGACGCCGGCCGTCGTGTCCTCGAGCTGGCCCTCGACCCGCTCGGCGACGAGCCCAGGGCGAGCTCGCGGAGGGCCGTCAGGTTCGCCTCAGTGAAGAACTTCTCGAGGGCGACCTGGGCGCGTTCCGGCGGATAGACGTTGCCGTGCTTCATCCGCTGGCGGAGCGCGTGGGGACTCATGTCGACGAGCTCGATCTCGTCGGCGGCGAGCAGCACGTCCTCGGGCACCCGCTCGTGGACCGGCGCACCGGTGATCGTCGCGACCGCGTCGGCGACGCCCTCGAGGTGCTGGACATTCAGCGTGCTGACGACGTGGATCCCGGCGTCGCGGAGGACCTCAACGTCCTCCCAGCGCTTGGCGCGCACGGAGCCCGGGCCTTCGTGTGGGCGAGCTCGTCGATCAGGGCGACCGTTGGCCGGCGCTCGATGATCGCGTCGGTGTCCATCTCCTCGACGACGACGCCGCGGTACTCGATCCGGCGGCGCGGGACGACCTCGAGGCCCTCGAGCAGCTCCACCGTCCGGGCCGGCCGTGGGGCTCGACGAAGCCGACCGCGAGATCCGTCCCCCGGGCCAGCCGGCGGTGGCCCTCCTCGAGCATCCGGTACGTCTTGCCGACACCCGGCGCCATCCCGAGGTAGACGCGCAGCCGGCCGCGTCCACCGGGCGTCTCGGCGCGCGTCCGCGCCAGCATCTCGTCTGCCGTCGGGCGGACGTCGAGCGCGTCGCGCTCGGGGTCGGTCACGCAGCAGCCCGTCCAGGTCGAGGTTGAGCATCAGGACGTTCACCCGCGGCTCGCCGATGAAGCCCGAGGAGCGGCTGCTCCGTGTGGCGGGCGACCGCCGAGCGCACGGCGTCCTCGGACAGGCCGCGGGCCGTCGCGACCCGCGCCACCTGGTACTCGGCCGCGGCCGGACTGATCTCCGGATCGAGGCCCGACGCGGACGTCGTCACGAGATCGACGGGACCGGCCGCGCCGCCGTTTGCCGCCTGCAGCCGCTCGACGTCGGCGGCGACGCGGTCGATCAGGTCCTTGTTCGTCGGTCCGAGGTTCGTGCCGGCGGAGCTCATGCCGTCGTAGCCGCACGGGTTGTCATCGGTCGCTCCGGCTGCGGACAGCCGGCCCCAGAAGTATTTGTCTTCCTGGAAGCACTGGCCGATCAGGCTCGAGCCGATCGTCCGGCCGTCGGCGGTCGTCACGAACGAGCCGTTCGGCCTGGTGGTTGAACGCGACCTGGGCGATCGCGGTCACGACCGCCGGATAGATGACACCCGTGACGAGCGTCAGCGCGATGAGGAGGGTGATGGCCGGCCAGAGCCGGTGACGGAGGAAGGTGGTCATTGGTCGATTCCTATGCCAGGTGGAGCGCCGAGACGACGAGGTCGATCGCCTTGATCCCGAGGAACGGGGCGATGATCCCGCCGAGGCCGTAGACGAGGAGGTTGCGCTGGAGGAGCTGGCTCGCCGGGGCGGCCCGGAAGGCAACGCCGCGGAGGGCCAGCGGGATCAGCGCGATGATGATCAACGCGTTGAAGATCACGGCCGAGAGGATCGCGCTCTGGGGCGTGGCCAGGCCCATGATGTTGAGCCCATTCAGCTCGGGATAGACCGCGACGAACATCGCCGGCAGGATCGCGAAGTACTTCGCGACGTCGTTCGCGATCGAGAACGTCGTGATCGAGCCGCGCGTGATCAGCAGCTGCTTGCCGATTGCGATGACCTCGAGCAGCTTCGTCGGGTCCGAATCGAGGTCGACCATGTTGGCCGCCTCCTTCGCCGCCGACGTGCCGCTGTTCATCGCCAGCCCGACGTCGCTCTGGGCGAGTGCCGGCGCGTCGTTCGTGCCGTCGCCGGTCATCGCGACGAGGTGGCCCTCGGCCTGCTGGGCCCGGATGTAGCCGATCTTCGCCTCGGGGGTCGCCTGGGCGATGAAGTCGTCGACGCCGGCCTCGCGCGCGATGGTCGCCGCGGTTCGTGGGTTGTCGCCGGTGATCATCACGGTCCTGATGCCCATCTTCCGGAACTCGGCGAAGCGTTCGATCAAGCCGTCCTTGACGGTGTCCTTGAGCTCGATCAGGCCGAGGACACGGCCGTCGGTACGGATCGCGAGCGGCGTCGCGCCGAGATCGGCGATCGCGTCCGTCTCCGCGAGAACCTCCGGCGGCATCGCGCCGTCGAGGTCGGCGCCGATCGCGTCGACGGCGCCTTTGAGGACCATCCCGCCGTCGGTCGTCCGGACGCCGCTCGTCCTGGTCTCCGCACGAAACGGGATCTCCTCGGCGATCGTCGCCCCGAGCTTCGTGAAGCCGGCTTCGTCGTCCGTGCCACCGGGCTGGCCCAGCTCCTGGAGCCGTGACCGGGCGAGCTCGACGATCGAGCGTCCCTCCGGCGTCTCGTCCCGGATCGACGCGACGAGCGCGGCGCTCACGGCGCTCGCCTCATCGACGCCCGGGGCCGGCCGGATCGAGGCGGCGAGCCGATTGCCGTAGGTGATCGTGCCGGTCTTGTCGAGCAGGATCACGTCGACGTCGCCCGACGCCTCGACCGCGCGGCCGCTCATCGCGAGAACGTTGAAGCGGGCGACGCGGTCCATGCCGGCGATGCCGATCGAGGACAGCAGGCCGCCGATCGTCGTCGGGATCAGGCAGACGAGAAGGGCGACGAGCGCGACCGTCTCGATGCTCGTGCCGGCGTACTCGCCGAACGGCCGCAGGGTGACCGTCGCCATCAGGAAGACGATCGTGAGTCCGGCGAGGAGGATCGAGAGCGCGATCTCGTTGGGCGTCCGCTGGCGCTTAGCGCCCTCGACGAGCGCGATCATCCGGTCGAGGAATGTCTCGCCCGGGTCGGTCGTGACGCGAATGACGAGGCGGTCGGAGACGAGGGTCGTGCCGCCGGTGACCGAGCTGCGGATGTCGGTGCCAGGCTCCTTGAGGACCGGCGCCGACTCGCCAGTGATCGCGGCCTCGTTGACGAAGCCGATGCCCTCGATGACGTCGCCGTCACCGGCGATCGTCTGGCCCTCCTCGACGACGATGATGTCGCCCTTGCGGAGCTCGCTGGACCCGACGGACTCGAGCGACCCGTCCGGGCGCCGGCGCTGGGCGGTCGTCTCGGACCTGGTCTTCCGGAGCGTCGCGGCCTGGGCCCGGCCGCGGGCCTCGGCGACGGCCTCCGCGTACGTTGCGAAGAGGACCGTGAACCACAGCCAGATCGCGATCTGGAACTGGAAGCCCGCACCCGACGCGCCGGCGGTCGGCTGAAGGCCGGTCACGTTCGCCAGCCAGATCAGCGTGACGAGGACGGCCGTGATCTCGACGACGAACATCACCGGGTTGCGGATCAGCAGACGTGGGTCGAGCTTGCGGAAGGCGTTGGGCAGGGCCGAGCGGAGCAGCTCGGGGTCGAGCACGCCCTTCGGCCTGGGCGGCTCGCCGCCCGACGGCTTGGCGCCGCCGAGGGTCACGAACCGCTGGAAGCGACGGGTGCCGCGACCGAGGTCCACCGAGAACTGAGAGCGACTGACCGTCATGTCAGGACACCCCACCGGAGTTCTGGAGCAGCTGCTCGACGATCGGGCCAAGCGAAAGGGCCGGGAAGAATGTCAGCGCGCCGACGATGATCACGACGCCGACCAGCAGGACGGTCCAGAGGACGCCCGTCGTCGGGAACGTGCCGAGCGAGGGCGCGACGCGCCGCTTGGCCGCCATCGAGCCGGCGATGGCCAGGATCGGGATGATCATCCCGTACCGGCCGATCAGCATCGCGAGGCCGCCGGTCACGTTGTAGAACGGCGTGTTGCCAGTCAGGCCCGCGAACGCCGACCCGTTGTTGCCGGTCTGGCTGGAGTACGCATAGAGGATCTCGCTGAAGCCGTGCGGCCCCGGATTCAGCGGGCCGGCCGTGCCCTCCGCCGTGACGGACGCCAGAGCGGTGAAGCCCAGGATGCTCGCGCCGAGGACGAGCGCCACCAGCATTGCCATCTTGATCTCGAAGCCCTCGACCTTCTTGCCGAGGTACTCCGGGGTCCGGCCGACCATCAGGCCGGCGATGAACACGGCCAGGATCGCCCCGATCACCAGCATCCCGTACATGCCCGCGCCGATGCCACCGGGCGTGATCTCGCCGAGCTCAATGTTGAACAGCGGAACGAGGCCGGCGATCGGCTGCGCGCTGTCGTGCCAGGCGTTGATCGCCCCGGTGCTCGTGCCGGTCGTCGCGGCCATGAACAGCCCGCCGACGGCAGCGCCGAATCGGGTCTCCTTGCCCTCCATGTTGCCGAGCGCGGACTGATCCACGCCGCCTGGGAAGAGCGGGTTTCCCGCGAACTCGACATGCATCGCGCCGACCGTCCCGACGAGCAGGATCAGGGCCATCGCGGCGAAGATCGTCCAGCCCTGGCGCTGGCTCCCGGCGTAGCGGCCGAACGTGTAGGTCAGCGAGAAGGAGAGCGCGAGCAGGCCGAAGATCTCGAGCCAGTTCGTGAGCGGCGTCGGGCTCTCGAATGGATGGGCCGAGTTCGCGTTGAAGAAGCCGCCGCCGTTGTTGCCGATCTCCTTGATGACCTCCTGGGACGCGATCGGCCCCAGCGCGATCGTCTGCTGCGCGCCGGCGAGGGTCGTGACGGTCTGCGGACCGCTCCACGTCTGGGGGACGCCCTGCCAGACGAGGACGACGGCGCCGACGACGGCGATCGGCAGCAGGATGTAGAGCACGCCACGAGTCAGGTCGACCCAGTAGTTGCCGAGCGACTTCGTCGTTCGTCGGGTCAGGCCGCGGAACAGGGCGATCGCGATCGCCAGGCCCGTAGCCGCCGACGTGAAGTTGCGGACCGCGAGCATTGCCGCCTGGGTCAGGTGGCTCGCCCCGGTCTCACCGGAGTAGTTCTGCCAATTCGTGTTGGTCTCGAAGCTGACGGAGGTGTTGAACGCGAGGTCCGGCGACATCGCCGGGGCATGGCTCGGGTTCAAGGGCAGGACGTCCTGCAGGCGGAGCATCACGTAGCCCGCGACGATCGCCACGAACGCCAACGCCATCACGGAGATCGCGTAGGCCTTCCAGTCGTGCTCGGACGTCTCGTCGATGCCGCAGAGGCGGTAGATCGTCCGCTCCACGGGCCGCAGGATCGGGCTGAGGAATGTCCGCTCACCCTCCATGACGCGGTACATGTAGCGACCGAGGAACGGAGTGACGACGAGCAGCGCCAGGGCAATCGTCGCGAGGGTCAGGAAGTCACCGAGCGACATCAGAAGTCCTCCGCCCGGAGCAGTGCCCAGAGGAGGTACACGAACGTCGCGGCTGCCACGAGGCCCGCGAGGATGTCGAGCGCGTTCATCGGCGGACCCGGTCGCAGAGGACGACGTAGCCGGCGAATGCGACGGTCGTCGCGATGCCGATGAGAAGGATCTGCAGGTCGGTCATGGTTGGCTGTCCGCTCCCTCGTTTTGGAGCAGGCGCTCGACGGTGTCCACCAGAGTGTCCAGAGGAAAGGGCTTGGGCAGATACCCGGCTACCCGGAATTCCTCGAGTCGCCTGGGGTTGACGCGTGGTCGCGCTGGCGATCACCACCGGTGGCGAGCCCGCGGCGGCGAGGGCCGGTCCGCGGAGCAGGTCCCAACCCGTGTCGCCGGGCAGGTTGAGATCGAGCAGGACGAGGGACGGCCGAATGCCCGCGCTCGAGCGCCTGGACGGCGTCCTCGGCCGACGCCACGTCCACGACGTCGTAGCCCTGGCCGCGGAGGTGGCGGGCGACGATGCGGCGAAGGCTCTCGTCGTCCTCGACGAGCAGCAGTGGCGCGTTGCTCGTCATGCCGGGCGCTGCTCGACGGCGATGTCGACGCCGGCTCGTCGGCGTGCCACAGCGGGCACGAGCCGTACTCCGGCCTCGTCGGCCACGCGTTGCGCCGACGGCAACAGCTGGTCACCCAGTTGCAGTCCGGCGACGACGGTCCGGCGCGTCCGGCCGGACGCGACCAGGGCGATCGCCTCGTTGATCAGCCTCATCTCGTGTTCCAAGGTTGCCGGCACGGCATCGGCCGTCCGGTCGGTTCCCCGTTCCATGCCTCGATGCTCGCCACGCTCCAAGAGGAAACGGGCGTCGGAGGGGGTCCGCGGCCTAAAGCGTCCCTAAAGTCGCGCCGCTATCGGGCCTCGTCGCGGACGCGATAGCCGACGCCCGGCTCGGTCACGATCAGGTCGCGCAGCGCGCCTTCCCGGTCCGCCGCCGCGAGCTTCCGGCGGAGCTGGCTGACGTGGACGTAGACGTAGCTGTCCTCGCCCTGGTAGGCCTCGCCCCAGACCGCGCGCAGCAGCCGGCCCTTCGTGACGATGCGGCCCTGGTTCGTCAGCAGGACCCGCAGCAGCTCGAACTCCCGCGGCGTGAGCTCCACGGGCCGACCACTGACCGTCACGGCGTGGCGCGCGACGTCGAGCGTCAGCGGGCCGATCGCGATGCGTTCCCGTCGGCGTCAGCGGCGGGCCCGCGGCGTGGCGGAGCGCGACCCGGAGGCGGGCGTTCAGCTCCGTCGACGCCGAACGGCTTCGTGACGTAATCGTCGGCGCCGGCCTCGAGCGCCTGGACCTTCTGCCCGCTCCTCGTAGCGGCCGGACAGGATCACGATCGGCGTCGTCGCCTCGCGGCGGATCCGGCGGATGACCTGGAGGCCGTCCATGTCCGGCAGGCCGAGGTCGAGCAGGACGAGATCCGGCCGGCGCTGCTCCCAGCGCCGCGAGCGCTGTTGCCCGTCGCCGGCCTCGGCGTCTCGTAGCCGCGCAGATGCGAGCTCCCGGACCACGGCCCGGCGCGTCTCCTCGTCGTCCTCGATGACGAGGACCGTCGGGCGCGGAAGCTGGGCACGGCCGCTCACGACGCGTCCTCGTCGAACGGGTGCGGCGGCGCGGCCGGGAGATCGAGATCGATCGCGAGACCGCCTAGCTCGCTCCGCCGCGCCTGGACCCGCGCCGCCGGTTGCCTCGATCAGGCCGCGCACCACGGCAAGCCCGATCCCGGTCCCGGACCGCGACCCGCCAGGTCCGCCCGGCACGCGGTAGAACTTCTCGAAGAGCCGCGGCATAGCGTCGTCTGGGACGCCGGGGCCGCCGTCCTCGATCGTCAGCCGGACAAACCCGTCGTTGGCCCGGGGCCCGCCACGACCCGGATCGGCGTGCCGGGCGTCGTGTACTTGATCGCGTTCTCGATCGCGTTGTTGACGGCCTCGTCGAGGAAGATCGGATCGACCTCGACGCGGCGGCGCCGCGAGCGCGACCTCCAGGCGGCGATCCGCGAGCCGCCTCGCCAGCCGCTCGAGCGTCCGGCTGACGACGTCGTCGAGCTCGAACACGTCGCGGTCCGCTCGGAGAACGCCAGCCTCGATCCGCGACAGGTCGAGCAGGTTCGTGACGAGACGGTTCAGGTACTCCACCTCGCGGTCGATCGCGTCCGCGCTCTCTCGCTGGTCCTCCTCGCTGAGCGGCGTCCCGGGCCGGAGCGTCCCGGCAGCCGCCCGGATCGTGGCCAGCGGCGTCCGGAGGTCGTGCGACACCGACTGGAGCAGCGCCGACATCAGCTCTTCGCTCTTCCGAGCCACCTCGGCTGCCCGGGCCTCAGCCGCGAGGCGGTCCTGGCGGAGCGCCTGGCCCAGCTGGTCCGCCGTCGCGGCGAGGAGTCGCGTCTCGGTTTGATCGGGCAGCCGATCCTCGCCGTGGCCGCAGCGCCCAGATCGAGCCGTACGGCTCGGCAGCCGGCCTCGATCCGGACGCGAAAGACGTCGCGGTCCGTCGGCTGCCGGGCCCCCGGGGCGGCCGGCTGGTGAACGCGGCCCCAGCGTGCCGGCGTGTCCCCGGGCATCCGCTGGAGCACCTGCTGGACGCCGCTCGTCGGGGCGCGGCCCATCGCCCGTGTCCGCGACCACCTTCTCGGCGCGCGGCTCCGGCCCCAGCCCGATCCAGATCCGGCCCATCCGCGTGTCGCCCCGGAGGATCGAGACGACCTCGGGGAGCACGTCCGGCGTCGACGCCCTCGTCGCGAGCGCGCGGCTCACCTGGAAGAGCGAACGAGCCTCGCGCTCCCGGGCGACGGCCTCGTCCGCGCGTCGGCGCTGCAACGCGGCGAGCTGGCCCACGACGATGCCGACGAAGAGCAGGAGGAGGAGGTTCACCAGCTCGCCGGGCTGGGCCACGCTGAGCGTGTAGCGCGGCTCGACGAACAGGAAGTTGTAGAGCGCGAACGAGAGGATCGACGCGATGACGCCGCCCCACGTCCCGGCGGCGATCGCGGTGGTGACGACTGCGACGAGGTAGAGCGAGGAGGGGTTCGGGACGTTCAGGACGTCCTGGAGGAACGCGACGGCGAGCGTGGCCGCTCCCAGCGACACGCTCGCGACTACGACGAAGCGGGCCACCTCGCGGCGGTCGACGGCGCCCATGCGCAGATCATCCATCGGAACGGGGCGGGCCCGGGAGCCCGGCGTGCGGTCGGCCGCGGGCCCGGGGGGCGGCTAGTTCGCGCCGACGACGCTGAGTCGCGGCCCCACGGTGAACGTCGTCGCCTCGGGCGAGGGTTCGACGGTCAACGCAACGTGGGCATCCCGCGTTCGGGCGGTGGCGGTCTCGGCGATCGCGTCGGCGATCGGCGCCTCGATCCCCGCCACCCGCACGCGGACGGCGGCGCCTGCGCTCACCAGCGCGATCGCGACGTCGACCTCGTTGAGGGCGACGTCCTCGGCCGCGTCGGCGGCAGGCGGAAACGGGATGGGTGCCAGCGGCTCCATGTCCCCATCGTCTGCCGGGGCCCAAGAGGAACCGGCCCGCGCGAACTCCTCGAACGCTCAACAAGCGCTCAACGCGAGCCGCGCGGATCCCGCCGCGTCTACTCCGACGCGGCCACCCGGTAGCCGACGCCCGGCTCGGCGACGATCAGCCGCCGCGTCCCGCCGTCGGGATCGGCCGCCTCGAGCTTCCGCCGCAGGCGGCTCACGTAGACGTGGAGGTAGTGGCCCTCGTCGGCGTAGGCCGTTCCCCAGACCGCGCGGAGCAGCCGCTGCTTCGTCACGAGGCGGCCCTCGTTCGCGAGCAGCGTCTTGAGCAGCTCGTATTCGCGCGGCGTCAGGTCGACCGGCGTGCCGCCGACCGTCGCGACGCGCCTCGCGGGATCGAGCCGGATCGGGCCCAGCTCGATCGTCCCGTCGGTCGCGGCCGATGGGCCGGCCGCACGTCGCAGCACGGCCGCCATCCGCGAGCGCAGCTCCGCCAGCCCGAACGGCTTCGTGACGTAGTCGTCCGCGCCGGCGTCCAGCGCCCCCACCTTGTCGTGCTCGAGGCCGCGGGCGCTGAGGACGAGGATCGGCGTCGTCGTGTCCCTGCGGACGCGCCGGATCAGCGTCGAGCCGTCGCCGTCCGGCAGGCCCAGGTCGAGCAGGATGATGTCGGGCCGGTCGGCGTCCCAGGCCCGGAGCGCCTCGGCGACCGATCCCGCCTCCGCGACGCGGTAGCCGTGGCCGCGGAGGTTGCCACCGACCGCGGACCGCGTCGGCTCGTCGTCCTCGACGAGGAGGACGTGCGGTCCGTCGGGCATCTCAGTCGGCGCGGCGCGGCGGGTCCGACGCGACCGGGATGTCGACGACGACCCGCAATCCGCCCAGCGGGCTCCGCTCCGCGGCGACCCGGCCGCCCATCGACTCGGTCAGGCCGCGGACGACGGCGAGGCCGATGCCCATTCCCCGACGCGAGCCCTCGCCGACCCGCTCGACGCGGAAGAACTTGTCGAACAGCCGCTCGAGGTCGTCGTCCGGGACGCCCGGCCCGCCGTCGTCAACGCTCAGCTCGACCGTCCCGCCGTTGCGATGGGCGCTGATCGCGACGGCCGCCGGCGAGGGCGCGTGGCGGGCGGCGTTCTCGACCAGGTTCGAGATGACGGCGTCGAGGAGGACGGCGTCGCCGGCGATCGGGGGCAGGTCATCGGGCAGCGTCACCCGGACCTCCCGCTCGCCGAGGGCCGGCCGGAGCCGCTCGACGATGGGCTCGACGACATCGCGCAGGTCAAGCGCCTCGAGATCCGGTCGGAGCCCGCCGCCCTCGATCCGGCTGAGATCGAGCACGTCCCGAACGAGCTGGTCGAGGCGCGTCGCCTCGAGCTCGATGACCGTGCCGGCGGCGCGCGCGTCCGCCGCCGTCGGCGGCAGCTCCGGGTCGACGAGCGTGCCGGCGGCGGCCCGGATGCTGGCAAGCGGCGTCCGGAGGTCGTGCGACACCGCGTCGAGCAGGGCCGATTTCAGCGCGTCGCTCTGGCGGGCGATCTCGGTCTGGGTCGCCGCCCGGCGGAGGTCCTCCCGCCGGAACGCGAGCGCGAGCTGGTCCGCGGCAAGCGCCAGCAGGCGGGTCTCCTCCCGGGACGGCAGCCCGGCATCGAGCGGGCGCTGGGCCCGCAGCCAGCCGAATGCCTGATCGTCGGCCTGCATCCGGACCTTCAGGAGCTGGGTCGTGGGAGCCGGCCCGCCGACGCGACCGCCGCCGCTGCCCTCGTGGGCCTTCACCCACCTCGCCGGCTGATCACCGGGCGTCCGGGCGAGGCTCGTGCTGAACGGCGACGTCGGAAGGGCATCGCCGGGTCGCGAATCCGCGACGACGACCTGGCCGTTCGCGCGGTCGGCGACGATCCAGGCGCGGTCGAGGCCGACGTCCCGGACGAGGCGCTCGACGATGCCGGCGCCGGCGGTCTCGAGGTCCGGCGCCGTCGCGAGGAGACGGCTGATCGCGAAGAGCGACGTCGACTCGGCGGCTCGCCGGGCGGCCTCCTCGGTTCGCTCCGCGCCAAGAGCCGCCAGCCGGCCGACGACGATCGCGACGAAGAGGAACAGCAGCAGGTCGAGCCATTCCCGCGGATCGGCGACGGCCAGCGTGAAGCGCGGGACCGTGAAGACGAAGTCGTACAGGAGGAACGATGCAACCGCGGTTCCGAGCGCCGCCCAGACCCCGTAGCGGAGGCCGGCGATGACGACCGGCACGAGGTACACCGGCGATGCGTCGGAGATGCCGACCGCGGGGCTCTCGAGGAGGGTCGCGACGAGGCTCGCCGCACCCAGCGCGACGGCGAGGACCACGCCCGCCGAAAGGAGCTCGCGTCCGGACGGACGCGCGAACCGGGGTGGTTCCAGCGATCGGTAGTCGGCCAGGGCCGGGCGGCGCACGGTCCAAGCGTAGTCCCGGACCCTCGGCGCCGCCGATCGTCCCGACCGCAGCGAGGACCATCGGACCCCGATCGTTAACGGTTTTGTCACGTCGCTGCAATGGGTCCGACAATGTGCCCGGGGTACATTCTCGGCCGGCCCCCAGACCCGCACCGCGGAGGCCCCGCACCAACTGTGATCGAACTCGCCGAGCGCCCCGCCGACACCGCGCCGCCTCTCCAGCCGACCGGCTGGTATGACCCCGACAGCAGCGCCTTCGAGCCGCTCGCCGTCGCCGCGCCGATGACCGACGAGGTCGCCGCGGGCCTCGAGCCCGTAGCGGCGGGCGATCCCGACTCTGCCGCACGGGTCGCGTTCGAGGCACCGTAAGTCCGGGCCGCGCCGGGCTCAGCCCGGGAAGCGCGGCGGCCGCTTCTCGATGAACGCCGCGATCCCCTCGGCGTGATCGGGCTGGGCGCCAGCCTCGCCCTGGAGCGTCGCCTCGAGCTCGAGCGCCTCCTCGAACGTCGAGGTCGCCCCGGCCTGGAGGGCGCGCTTCGTCCGGGCGAGCGCACCGGGCGACTGGGCGGCGAGCCGGGCGGCGATCGCCCCCGCCTCCCCCGCGAGGTCCCCGGCCGGGACGACCCGGATCACGAGCCCGATCCGTGCCGCCTCCTCGGCCGAGAGCGGCTCGTTCAGCAGCGCGATCTCGGCGGCCTTCGACGCGCCGACGAGCCGCTGCAGCGTCCACGTCGCGCCGCTGTCGGGGATCAGGCCGATGCCCGCGAACGCGAGCACGAACCGGGCGCCCTCGGCGGCGATCCGGAGGTCGCAGGCGAAGGCGATCGACGCGCCGGCTCCGGCGGCGACGCCGTTCACGGCCGCGATCACCGGCTGGGGCGCCTCGCGGATCGCCCGGACGAGCGGGTTGTAGCGGTCGCGCAGCTCGACGTCGAGCGGCGGCGCGCCAGGCTCGAGCCGCTCCTTGAGGTCCTGGCCCGCGCAGAACGCCCGGCCCGCCCCGGTCAGGACGATTGCCCGGACCTCGGGATCTGCGGCGAGGGCGGTGAACGCGGCGATCAGCGCCTCTTTCAGCGGGATCGTCAGCGCGTTGAGCGCGTCGGGGCGGTCGAGCGTGACGGTGGCGACCCCGTCGGCGGTCTCGACGCGGAGGTCCGCCACGAGCGTCAGGCGGGTGTCGGCGTCGCCGCGAACTCGACGAGCCGCCCGTCCGACAGCTCGAACACGCGCCGGTCGATCGGCTCGTCGGAGCCGCCCGACTGCTCGACGACGAACTCGGCGAACAACGCCGCGAAGTCGCCGTCGCTGGGCCGGAGACTGCCGGCGACGAGCAGGTGCCGTTCCGGGATCCCGACGAGGACCCGTCCGACGGAGCCGAGCTCCCGGGACAGGCGGTCGATGACCTCGGGCAGGAGGATCCGCGACGCGTCCCAGCCCTCGCCGGTGTCGGACGAGATGAGCCGCCGCTCGCCCGAGACCTCGTCGGTCCAGGCGGCGCCGGCCGACCACTCGGCGAGGTTGCGGAGCGCGGCGTCCTGGAGCTGCTCGACGGTCACGCCCCACGAGAGGACGTGGTCGGCGTTGACGATGATGTCGAAGCCGCCGGCGTGGAGCGCGTAGACGACGGGGATCCCGCACGGGCCCTCGTCGACGATCGGCTGCGAGTGCTGGCGGGTCGTCGCGTCGGCGGCGAGCGCCTCGGCCGAGACGTCGGTGGCGGTCAGGCCCTGCGTCCCGACCGGCCGGAGGGCCGGGAAGATGATCCGCTCGGCGGCCGACCAGTCGTGCTCGGGCGTCTCGGCGATCGAGCCGCTCGACGCCGGCCCGACGACGTGGCCGCTGACCGGGGCGGACTCATCGATCGGGGCCCGCAGGTCGGGCGCGGCGTCGCGCAGCGCGCCGGATTCCTCGCCGGCGTCGCGGGCGAGGTCCTGTCCAAAGTCGCTACCGCCCTGCGGCTCTCGCTCCATCGTGCGTCCTCCGTGTGAGCCTGCGGTCAGCGCCCCGTCCAGCGGGGTGGTCGTTTCTCACTGAAGGCCGCCATGCCTTCTGTCTGATCGTCGCTCGCGAAGAGCAGGAAGAACGCGCGCCGCTCGAAGTCTAGGCCAGCGGAGAGCGACAGTTCGTGGGCCCGGAGGATCGCCTGCTTCGCGGCCCGCACGGCGAGCGGCGGCTGGGCGGCGATCCGGGCGGCCAGGTCGAGCGCCTCGTCGAGCGTCGCATCGGCTGGGACGACCTTCGTGACGAGGCCGGCCGCCTCCGCTTCCGCGGCGGGCATCGTCCGGCCGGTGAGGATCAGCTCCATCGCCTTCGCCTTGCCGATCGCCCGCGTCAATCGCTGGGTGCCGCCGGCGCCGGGCATGACCCCGATCCTGATCTCGGGCTGGCCGAACTGCGCGTCGTCGCCGGCGATGATCAGGTCGCAGCTCATCGCCAGCTCGCAGCCACCGCCCAGGGCGAAGCCGCGGACCGCGGCGATCGTCGGCGTCCGCACCGCGCCGATCCGGTCCCAGACCGCGAACCGGTTCTCGTTGGTCAGCGTGATCGGCGTCTGGATCGCGAGCTCCTTGATGTCGGCGCCGGCCGCGAAGGCCCGCGTCCCCGCGCCGGTAAGGACGATCGCCCGGCATGCGTCGTCCGCGTCGAGGCGCTCGAGCTCGTCGGCGAGCTGGTCGAGGAGGTCGAAGCTCAGCGCGTTCAGCGCCTCCTGGCGGTCGATCGTGATGAGCGCGACGCCGTCGAGCGGACCGGAAGCTCCCGCGGCCGGGAACGCCGAAGTGACGTGCAACCGCTGGGGGCTCGACGGCGCCTGGGCGGGCGCGGCTTCGGTCACTGGGTCCTCCGTGGTGCTGACAGTATCCATGCCCGGGGAACCGTCGGGCGGCGCGTCAGGCACCCAGCAGGTCGGGGGCGTCCTCGACGACGAGGAACGTCGCGAGGCCCGGCGCGATCTCGCGCAGGGTCCGGCCGGCGGCCCGCATCGGGTCGGAGGCGAGCCCGGCGTCGAGCGCCGCGCGGTCGTCGAAGTCCATCGCGGTGACGAGCGCGAGGTCGGTCTCGCTGCCGAGCGCGCCGGACACGCGCTGGACGCGGGTCGCGCGCAGGCCCGGCGTCCCGGCGACGAGCGGCATGTGCTCCGTCGCGTAGCGGCGCTCGAACTCGGCCAGAGCGTCCGGGCCGCCTTCGGGCCGTCGGTAGAGCACGAGCAAGGTCGTCATCGGGTCCTCCTGTCGATCGGCCGGGTTCAGGGCCGGGGCCGAGCCGGCTCAGAGCGTGTGGGCGTGGTCGGCCTCGGCCGGCGCGGTCTCCGTCGTCGCGGCGCTCGAGCCGCGCTGGGCCCGGGCTTCGGCCACCGCCTCGGTCGCCCGGTAGAAGCCCGACAGCGCCTCGTTGAACAGGGCCGGCCGCTTGACCATGACCTCGTGGGCGCAGTCCGGGGCGACGAACAGCCGCGCATCGGGCAGCTGGCGCTGCAGCTCCCAGGCGTGGCCGATCGGGACGAACGGGTCGCGGTCGCCGCAGACGATCATCGTCGGTGCGTCGATCGCGTGGAGCTCGGCGGGGGTCAGCAGCGGCTGGACGGCGACGTCGGCGGCGATCGCCGGCAGCAGCGTCCGCCACGCGCCGACGCCCTGGCCCGCATCGTGGCGACGGGCGAGCACGACCGCCCAGTCGGGGTCGTCGACGTCGGCCCGCCGCGGGTCCATCAGCCGCCGGGCGACCGACGCGCGCGGCTCCCGCTGCGGGCTGATGCCGGCGACGACGAGCGTCCGCAGCCGCTCCGGGAGCGCGGTCGCGAATTGCAGCGCGGTCATCGCCCCCATCGAGAAGCCCAGGAGGTGGAACGTCTCCAGGCCGATCGCCTCGGTGAACGCGGCGAGGTCCTCGACCAGCCAGTCGTATCGAAAGCCGCGGCTCGCGTCCCAGCGCGTGAAGCCGTGGCCGCGGGCATCGGGCAGGATCAGCTGGAACCGCTTCGAGAACAGCGGGATCTGGGCGGCGAAATCCTCCCTGCCGATCGACGTCGCGCCGTGGAGGAGGACGAGCGGCGGCCCCGCGCCGTGCGTCTCGTAGGCGATCTCGAGGCCGTTCGCGGCGACGGTCGGCACGCGGCGGGCGCCCTCAGTCCTCGCCGTCGCGGTCGAACGGTGGCTGGGCCCCCGTCACGTGCTCGGGCACGCCCTCGAGCGGCGCGGTCTCGGCGCGCTGGATCCGGAGGTACTGGCGGCGGTAGTAGAGCAGCGGCATCGGGTGCGGCTCGGCATTCCCAACGGAGTCGACCCGGGCGACGAAGAGCTCGTGGTCGCCGGCCTGGAAGACCTGGGTGACGCTGCACTCGAGCGTGGCGATCGCGCCGTCGATCAGCGGCAGGCCGGTCGGGCCGGGGGTCCAGGCCGCCCCGCAGAACGCATCGCGATCGGGCGTGACCGCGGCTCCGGCGAAGCAGTCGGACAGCGCCTGCTGGTCCTCCGACAGGACGTTGACGGCGTAGCGGCCGGTCTCGTGGACCGACGGCGTGATGAAGCGGCGGCGGTCGAGGGCGACGACGACGAGCGGCGGCTCGAGGCTGACCGAGGTGAGGGCGTTGACGGTGATGCCCCGGGGCTGGCCGTCCTGGAGCGTCGTCACGACGGTGATTCCGGTCACGAAATGGCCCATGACGGCCCGGAACGTGTCCGGGGCGACGGACGCGAGGGTGACGGCATCCGGCTGCGGCATGCGCGGAAGTCTACGAGAGGCTCCGGATATCCTCCGGCGATGACCCGGTCATCACACCCATTTGCGTCGACCGACGACCTCCGGGCGATGCAGGCCGCGATCACGCGATCGTGGCTGTCGCCGCGCCGTCCGCTCGTCTCGTACACGCCCGGCGACCTCGCGTGGTGGTTCGCCCGTGGCGAGCCGGACGTCGACTGGGCCAAGCGGATCCGGGTCTGGACCGACGGCGGCGTCACGGTCGCCTGGGGCTGGCTGAGCAAGCAGGCGGAGCTCGATTGGTTCGTCGCCGCGGACGTCGACGAGGCCGACGAGCGACGGCTCGGGATCGAGATCCTCGACTGGGCACGGACGCGAGTCGCGGACGATGCGCCGTCCGAAGGCGACGCGCCGCCGACCCTCGAGGTCTGGGCCGCCGACGGCTGGCCCGAGCAGGACATCGTCGCGGGTCTCGGGTTCGCGCCGACCGGCTCCGGGCTGACGCAGTTCTTCCAGTCGCTCGACCGGGAGTTGCCAGAGCCCATGGTCCCCGACGGCTATGTCGTCCGGTCCGTGGCCGGTCCCGCGGAGATCCCCGCGAGGGTCGAGGTCCACCGTGCCGCGTTTGCCCCGTCGAAGCTGACGGTCGAGATGTACGAGCTGCTCGTCCGGCTCGCTCCCTACCGGTACGACCTCGACGCGGTCGTCGAGGCACCGGATGGCACGTTCGCCGCGTTCACCATGGCCTGGCTCGACCCCGAGGCGTCGCTCGGCTACTTCGAGCCAGTCGGGACGCACCCGGACCACCAGCGCCGCGGTCTTGGCAAGGCGGTCAACACCTATGCGCTGCACCGACTCCAGGACGAAGGCGCGCGCGAGGCGGTGGTCTACTCGACGGTTGGGAACGACCGATCCGACGCGCTCTACCGCTCCGTCGGCTTCCGACCGATCGCCGTCCACCGGCGCTACGCGGCACCGGCCCTACAATCGGCCCGATGACGACCACGACCGATGGCAGCGGCGCGACCCGGATCGAGCGCGACTCGATGGGCGAGATGGAGGTTCCGGCCGACGCCCTGTACGGCGCGTCGACGCGGCGGGCAGTCCTGAACTTCCCGATCTCGGGCCAGCCGTTGCCGCGACGGTTCATCCGGGCGCTCGCCCTGATCAAGCAGGCGGCGGCCGACGCGAACCGCGACCTGGGCCTGCTGCCCGACGACGTCGCCGACGCGATCGCCGCCGCCGCCGCCGAGGTCGCCGACGGTCGCCACGACGCCAACTTCCCGATCGACGTCTACCAGACCGGCTCGGGCACCTCGACGAACACGAACATGAACGAGGTCATCGCGACGCTCGCGACGCGGCGGCTGGGCGGCGACCGGCGGGTCCATCCCAACGACGACGTCAACAAGTGCCAGAGCTCGAACGACACGATCCCGACGGCGCTCCAGCTGTCGGCGGCGATCGCGATCGAGGAGGAGCTGCTGCCGGCGCTCGAGACGCTCCGCGCGGCGCTCGACGCGAAGGCGGACGAGCTATGGCCGATTGTGAAGACCGGCCGAACGCACCTCCAGGACGCGACCCCGATCCGGCTCGGGCAGGAGTTCCGGGGCTACGCCGGACAGGTCGAGGAGTCGATCCGGCGGGCGCGGGCGGCCCGCGATGAGCTGCTCCAGGTCCCGCTTGGTGGGACCGCGGTCGGGACCGGGATCAACGCCCACCCGGACTACGCGGGCCGGGCGACCGCACGGCTCTCCGCGCTGACCGGGCTCGACGTCCGCGAATCGGCCAACCACTTCCACGCCCAGGCCACGCTCGATGCGGCCATCGCGGCCCACGGCGCGGTCCGGACGATCGCCCTGTCGCTCTGGAAGGTCGGTAGCGACGTCCGGTTGATGGGCATGGGCCCGCGGGCCGGCCTCGCCGAGATCGCACTGCCGGAGACGCAGCCCGGCTCGTCGATCATGCCGGGCAAGGTGAACCCGGTCATCGTCGAGAGCTTGACGATGGTCGTCGCCCGGGTTGTCGGCAACGACGCGACGATCGGGTTCGCCCAGACGGGGTCGCTGCTCGAGCTGAACGTGATGCTGCCGGTGACCGCGGTCGCCTTGCTCGAGTCGATCACGCTGCTCGCGGCGGCCGCCCGCAACTTCGCCGACCGGTGCGTCGAAGGGATCGCGGCCACGAGCCGCGGCCCGGAGCTCGTCGAGCAGGGCCTGATGCTGGCGACGGCGCTCGTCCCGGAGATCGGCTACGACGCCGTGGCGACGCTCGCCAAGGAGGCGCTCAAGAGCGGCCGGACGATCCGGGACCTCGCGACGGAGCGGGGGATCGCCCCGGACCGGCTCGACGAGCTGCTCGACCCGGCGGCGATGACCGAGCCCGGGCTGGGCACCGGTGGCGCGGGCGGCTAGGCCGACAGCAGTCCCGACTCGTCGCGGCCCGATGCCGAGCAGCAGGATGAAGCCGATCCCCGTCCAGGCCAGCCCGAACGCGAGCCAGGCGACAGGCCACCCGAACAGCAGGAGGGGCGGCGCGGCGACGAGGATCAGCCCGAGCGGCTCGTCGTCGCTGCCGAGGAGCACCAGACCCATCGCCAGGCAGCCAGCGGCGCCGATGACCTGACCGAGCGCCAACGTCGCCAGGTCCGCGGCACCAGCGAGGCCAGCCAACAGCGCGACCGCCCAGACAAGTTGCGCCCCAACGGCCGCGACCGCGATCACGGCCCCGCGGCGACCCGCCCGATCGCTCCGGCGAGCCCAGCAGCCGATCAGGGCGAGCGCCCCGGCAAGGACCGCGGCGATCCCCAGAGCGAGCGTCTCAACGAGGTGGCCCGGCCAGTCGGGCGGGACGGGTTGGGCCAGCACGCCGGCACCCACGACCGTCCACAGAGCGCCCGCGACGAGCGCCGCGACGCCCGTGAGCCGCGAGGCGGCATGGACCCGGGCATCCAGCGCGCCGCGGACCAGGTCGACCCGGCCGCGCCAGCCGATGCTCGCGGCGTCGAGCAGCGCGAGCATCTCGTCCTCGTAGCGTTCGCGCCACGACCGCGGATACAGGCGGAGGAGGCGCCCGCCGGGCGGCGGCGGCGCGCCGCTCACCCTCCGCACCCGCGTGGCACCTTCGGCGGGATCACGCCGGGCTGCCCGAGTGCGATCGGCAGCGGGCCCAGGACGACCCGGGTCGTGTCGACGGTGAGAACGCCATCCGCGCTCACCTCGATCGGGTGGCGGTCCATCGATCGGTCGGCCGGCCCGTACTGCGCCCCTGCCGGCTTGATCCCATGCCGGTCGTAGCGCGACTGATGGCACGGGCAATGGAACCAGAAATCCTCGACGCACGGGTTCGGGCGGCAGCCGAGGTGCGGGCAGACTTGCGAGAGCGCCCGGACGTTGATGGCGGTCCCGTCGCCCATCGGGTCACTGCCCGGTAGCCAGGCACGCGACGGGTCGAGCGTGACGATGAACGCCCTCGCCTCCGGAACGTAGGCGGGGAAACCCTCGTCGATCGGCAGGCCCGGGTTGAGCACGATCAGCTGCTCGAGCGTCCCGACACGGACGCGCGCGCTCCCTGACGTCGACGCCGACCAGAGGAAGCTGAGGAGCCCGGAGGTCCATTCGATCGCGACGAGGCCCACGCCCACGCCCAGCGACCGCCGTAGGAGCGTCCGTCGAGAGATCCCGGCGACCTGGCGCGACCGTCGCGCGGCGATGACCGTCGCGCTCAGCGGCGGCGGATCGTCAGCCTCGCGAAGCCTCGTGTCGGCGAGGTGGCCGCTCACGCGTCATGCCGCCGGGACGACCGGGTGGACCCGGATGAGCGACCCGCCGACGGCCAACCAGATCGGTGTCGCGGCAGCGGTGATCACGAGGAGCACCTCGTAGGGAACGGCCGTGCCGATGTTGACCAGCCCGGCCGTGACGAGCCCGAGGCCGACGATCCCCACGATGCCGCCGACGACACCGGACGTGGCCGCGACTGACCAATGGGTCGCCCCGATCGAGCCGACAGCGAAGACCCCGAGCGATCCCAGTGCCACGAGGCCGAACCAGGCGTTCCACGGCCCGGCCGACCACAGCAGGAGGAACGGGATCGCCGCGATCGCGCCGATGCGGGCGGCCCGCCGGCTCGCCGGCAGGACGATCAGATGGCCGATCAGCCCCCCGACCAGGAGGATCGCTGCCAGGAGCAGCAGCGGCAGCGCGGACGATCCGTCGCGATGCGGCCCGTAGCCGTCGTAGACGACCGTTGCCCCGACCGTCGCCAACCACCACGCCAGCAACCAGGACACGCCGCCGCCAAGCGCCGCGTACCCCAGCCGGCGGACGACGACGGTGTCGTCGGGCGCGTCGTCGACGTGGGCCGGTTCCGGCGCTTCTGGTTGGCGGACCTGGGGATGCATTCGCGCGTCGAGGGCAGCGCGGACGATGTCGAACCGGTCGCCGATCGTCGGCGGACGTGCCTCGAGGAGGGCGAGGAACTCGTCCTCGTACCGCTCCCGCCACGCCCGCGGGTAGAGGCGGATGAGGGCGCTCACGGCGCGCCTCGCTTCATCCGGGCGAGGCCGGTCGCGACGAAGCCGTTCAGGCTGGTGAGCTGGGTCTCGAGCGTCGTCGCACCCAGGGCCGTGAGCCGGTAGGGCCGACGTCGTTCCTCGGGCTCGAGCGCCTCGATGAGGCCCCGCTTCTCGAGCCTGGCGAGCGCGCCGTAGAGCGTGCCCGGGCCCATCGGCGTGCCAGAGATCTCCTCGACGTCGGTCATGATCGCGTAGCCGTGGCGCGGCCCGGACGCGAGCGAGACGAGGATGTAGAGCGATGGCTCGGCGAATCGGCCGAGCTCCTCGAATCCGCGGGTCATGCGGTGGGCTCCTCCGTGGTCGTGGTGATGGTCGGGGTTGCCGGAGCATCGGACAAGAGGCGCCGGCCTAGCCGGTACTCGCTCAGGCCGCGGCGGTCGGTCGGGGCGTGCTCGATGACCGCCAGCCGCTCGAGCCGGGCGACTGCCCCCAGCAGCCTGCCCGGCCCGATGCGACCGTCGAGCCGCCGGACCGCGTCGAGGAGCCCGACGGCGGTCCGCGGTCCGGGGACGAGAGCGAGCACGACCCACATCGCCGTCTCGCCGTGGCGCCCCAGTGACGACACGGTCATCCGGCCTCGATGACCGCGCAGGCGATCCGGGCGCCGCTGTTGCCGTTCGTCGCGTCGGTCAGCTGATCGTCCTCGTTGGCGTGGATGATGAACGCGCTGCCGACAGCTCCCGGGGTGTCGTCGAACAGGGTGGTCGGCCCGGACGTGATCGTCACGCCGTCTGTCACGCCCGTCAGCCGGCCCACGCCGTCGGGATTGACGATGAGGTTCGGCAGATCGCCGGCGTGGGCGCCGCTCGGGTTGAGCAGTCCGTGCTGGTGGCCCAGCGGGTTGTAGTGGCCGCCCGCCGCGGCGAACGTCGGCGAGCAGGCGGCGACGGAATGAATGTGGATCCCGTGCTTGCCCGGCGTGAGGCCGTCGACATGGACGTTCACGTGGACGGTGCCGCGCGCGTCCTCGACGAGCTGGACCCAGCCAACCGTGTTGCCCGCCGCGTCGACGAACGTGCCGTGCGCCCGGGACGAGCCGCCGGCGACGGCGCCGGCGGCGGCGCCACCCGCCATCACGACCATCGCCAGGACCGCCCATGTCGCGAAGATCGCTCGCCTGATGGACATTGGAGCCCCTCCATCGCCTGATGATACATCGTTTGTCGATATATCGTGTTGCGATATATAAGCGAATGAAGAGCTGATGTCAAGAGGCGACAAGCCGGGCCCGCGGCTCGTGCCGGGATTAGGGGTGAATCAACTGGGCGATCGCGGCGTCGATGAGGTCGAGGTTCCCCTCGAGGATGTCCCGCCGCGTCATGAGGTACCGAACGTCGGGCTTCACGCCGAGGTCCTCAAGGATGTCGCCCTGGCGATTGCCGACGCGGGTGGTCCTGCGCGCCGCGACCCGCATGTCCGTGCCGCGCGGCAGCGGCTTGTACGGCGATGGTCCCGGATCGATGTTGTCGGGCTGCATGAGCACGCTCAGCAGACCGTGCGTCCAGACGTTCGCGCCGCCCGCCCCGGTCGCCCCGCCGACCCCGATCACGGTCCCGATCTGGTGATCCTGGAAGCCGGCCGAGAACATGTCGGTCGCGCTGTAACAGAGCGGATCCGTGATGAGGACGGTCGGGCCGGGATAGCGCCGGCCGATCCGGTTGCACCGCTCGACCGGTGTGATCGCGAAGCCGCGCGAGTAGCTTGAGCCGGTCTGGACCGCCTCGCTCATCGAGTCGATCCACGGCGCCAGCTCGAGCCCGACGAGCTTCGTCGACGCCGCGTGATTGCGGCAGATCGCGAGGTTCAGCGGCGTCGTCGCGAACTGCGCCCGCTCGGGATCGATCGGTTGATTGGTCAGGACCTGGAGCAGCTCCTCGGCCGCATAGATGAGGCCGCCGCCGTTGCCCCGCACGTCGACGATGAGTCCGTTCGACGGCAGGGCCTCTGCGAGCCGGACGAACTCGTCCACGAACGGCTCGGCGTCGGGGATGTTGAACGTATAGATCCGGATATAGCCGAACGGCGTGTCGCCCGCGGCTGCCCCACTCTGCCGCACGACCTTCGGCTGCAGGACGCCGGGCATCCTCGATGCGATCCCCGCGTCGCCCCGCGACAGTCCGCGGGAGATCTCTTCCGTTACGAACTGGCTCCGCGACCGGCGCTCGGCTTCGGCAACCTGGGGCGCGAACAGGAGCTTGCGGACCTGCTGAATGTCGTCTGTGTGGTCGTCGAGCCCGACGGCCGTCGCCTCCGCCAACAGCTCCGACGGGTCGTGAGGGCTTCCCTGGCCCGGCTGGAACACGAGCCACGGCTGCGTGTAATCGGCCGGGGCCGGCGGGTCGCTCATGCCCGGCGCGACCAGGGGGACGTAGCGCAGCGTGACCCACTCCTCGTCCGGGGGCAGGCTACCGGCGAGCGGCCGCATCGTGAGCGAGTTGAGGCCGCGGGCGTGGCGCGCGTCAGGGTTGCTGCCAGCCTGGCGCTCACCGTTTCGGGCGACCGCGTGCTCCATCGACATGCCGTTCCAGTGGGTGACCTCGACGCCGCGGACGAAATCCTTCGGGCCGGCGCCGGCGATAACCCGCGTGACGATGTAGCGGCGCCGCGGGGGAGCGCCGTCGAAGAACTCCTCGATGAGGTACGGCAGCCATGCGACGCGTGAGTTGAACGGAGCCGGCAGGCGGTAGTTCGTGTGGAGATCCCGGAGCGAGTTGAAGATGTCGCTGACCTCGGCGTGGAAGTCGACCTCCGGGTCAAGCGACGTCGGCGTCTGTTGCTCGAGGCGGTGGTCAAGGAGGCGCAGTCGCTGGATCGGGTCGACAGCGTGCATTGCCCGCTTCAGCGGCAGGTGGACGTAGTTCTCCTGCAGCAGCAGCATCGCCTGGTCGACGATGGTCCGGCGGTCCTTGAGGGTGAGCTCACCGGGCGTCTGGAGGAAGTCCGTGAGGGCCGCCGTCGTGTCGGTCAGCTGTGGCGCGACCGGCTCGGGCGGGTTCACGAGGAAGGTCGCGCCCTCGGGCAGGGGCACCTCCTGGCCGTAGAGCGCCGGCAGGCCCTTCTTCACGAAGGTCGGGAGGTTCCGCGCCGCGACGAGCGTCCGGAGGTGATTCGGGTCGTCGGCGACCGTGATTGGGTCGAGCGTCATCTTTGAGACCCAGAACGCGTACGGCTCGCCGGCGCCGGCGATCAGGTTGCCCATCGCGAGGTCGTCGAGCTCGAAGTCCGGCAGGATGCGCCACTGGTCGCCGGTCCCATCGGCCGCGCCGCTGAACGCGCCGCTGGCGACCGCGCTGTCGACCGCGACGGCCAGCTCCGGCAACCGGGCCATCCCGTCCGCCAGGGCGTCGGTCGCCTGGGTGAGCGTCATCGCACCGACGAGCGGATCACCGGCCGGATCAGCGAGGTTGAGGGCCCGCGTCGACCCGCCGACCGTGATCTGCTCGGTGGCGGGGCCGAACTTGCCCATGATGCTCGACCGTCCGACGCGCGGGACGCCGTCGATCAGCACGAGGTTGATGGAGGTCTCACGGGCCTCGATCAGGCTCAGGTATGGGTCCATCGTCTTGCCGTTGACGACGACGAGGTCGGCCCACCGATCCTTCTCGATCGACCCGAGACGGCCTTCCCAGCGCAGGATCCGTGCCGGGTTGATCGTCGCCATCCGGACGATGTCCTCCGGGCCGAAGACCGGGTCTCCGTTCGCGTCCGCGTGCTCCTGACTCGCGAGCCAGGCCACCTTCAGCTCGCCCAGCAGGTTCTTCGTCCCGCTCGGCGACCAGTCTGAGCCGATCGCCATCAGGATCCCGGACTCCTTCACCGCCTTCAGGTTCGCGGTCTCGCCGTAGAGCAGGTAGTTGCTCAGCGGCGACCAGACCATCGAGGCGTCGGCGGCTTTCAGGACGTCGAAGTCCTCGCGGATGAGCGCGGCGGAGTGGATGCCCGACAGCGCGTGCGTGACGGCGAAGGAGCCGTTCGCCCGCTTCAGGCGAAGGAACCAGCCGCGAGCGGTCGGATCGGTGCCCTCCGAGAGGTGCTGGAGGTAGGCGCCCTTCTGGCCGTTGAGCTTCGTCAGGTAGGCCTCGGCGCCGCCGACGTCGGGGTTGGCGATGTTCGTGTTCGCGGCCGGCAGGTCCATGTCGCCGGGCGACTCGACGTTCCGAACCAGGCCCTTGTAGTGCTTCGTCAGGCTCGACGCGTTCGCGAGCGTGATCCCCTGCGTGGTCGTGACGCCGCCGAGCATCGCCCGGCACTCGACGTAGCGGACGAGCGCCTGGAGGACGCCGGGCGACTGGCCGAGCACCTGCGACGGCTTCGTGATGCGCCGGCTGTAGTCCTCGCCGCCGCGCCACTGGCCGTTGTTGCTGTACTGGGTCGGCACCTCCCAGAGCGGCATCGCGTTGTACGAGAGGTGGTTGTGCAGCTCGATCAGGCCCGGGAAGATCGTCCCGCCGGTCGCGACCTTCGGGGCGTTCGCAAACGAGAGGCGCGAGGTCCGCGGGAAGCGCCTCGCCGACCGCGCCGACCGCCTTGATGACGCGACCCTCGAGGTAGATCCGGCCGTTGGGGATGACGCCGCGCGGGCCCATGGTCACCACGCGTCCTTCAAGGACGTAGCGATCCGTCTGCGGGTTGATCGGCACGACGTTGCTCCCTTCCCAGTGCCGGGTTGCCGGCGGTTTCGTCAGGTCAGCTGGTCGGCCGCCTGCTGCTCGGCGGCCGTCAGGGGCGCCGCGGCGAGCGCCGCGACCCACGACGGCAGGAACAGCTTCAGGTAGTCGGGCGAGGGCCCGCCCAGGTCGAGGTCGCGGGGCCGGATCCCGCGGTCGCCGGACGTCCCGATCCAGCGGGTCGTCCCGTACGGCAGGTCGATCCGCGGCAGCTGGCTACGTGTCGCCGGCAGCGCGAACGTCGGGTTCGTGACGTCCTTCGCGTAGTTCCGGGCCGCGAGGTCCGTCAGGCCGGCCTGCCACGAGGCGGCCCAGCCGGAGCCACCGTGGGCGGCGAGCTCGACAATCGGCAACCCGGCCGGCGCGACGTGGGGCGCCAACCTCCGCGCTGCCGTGCCGACCGCGACGAGGGCCGCCAGACCGCCGTTCGCCGCGGCGATCCGCCGCAGGAGCTCGCGATGGAGGGCCTGGACCTTCGCGTCATCGACGATCGCGTTTCGTACAGCGGCGGTGAGGTCGAGCGTGTCGACTGGGATGGACCGCAGGACCAGGTAGCGCTGCGAAAGGCCCGCGGCTCGCAAAAAGCCCTGGAACCGCTGGCCGGCCTCGCCCGAGAGCGCGTGTCCCGAGAAGACGTCGTCCTGCGACGCCTGGTCGGCCAGGACCACGAGGCTGAGCTGACGGAAGCGGCCTCGGTAGATCGGTCCGACACCGAACGACGGGTGCGATCGGACGCCGTGCGCCGCGAAGTCGGGCCACGCGAAGCCGGGCTCGGCCCCCATGAGCAGGCGGGCGAGGTCGGCGGGCGGCCCGGGATCGAACGATCGCGGATTGGCCCGAGGCGGTTCGTAGGGAAGGTCCCCGGCATCGTCGTCGTAGCCCTGGCTGCTGCCGGTCGCCGTCGACGGATCGCTGAGGTGGGCGCCGCTGGCGTTGTACTTGCCGGCGGCCGAGAACAAGCGGATCGCTCGCTGGTTGTCGCTGCGGTTGCTCGAGGTACCGCCGCGACCAAGGCGCGGGCAGGTCCCGAACGGGAAGTCGCGGTACGGGATCGCGGCCGATGAGTACGGGTAGGCCGTGGACAGATTCCGGGTCATGCCGGGGTCGGCCGGCAGCCATCCGGCATCGTCAGCGACCCAGCCTCGGATCCGGTTCACGGCACGCTGGAAGTCGGCCTTGATCGTGGCCGTCGAGCCGCCGGCCGCGCCACCCGGATGCAGGACGCCGACAACCCGGACGCGGTTCGGGATCGACCCCATCGACGCGTTGTGGAGCGCGTCCGACTGGGCGCTGCCACCGTGGGCTCGGATCCACGTGACGACGGACTCCTTGGCCGCCGTTCCGACCGCGACGACGAGCCGGACGTCACCGTCGATGATGGCCTTGTCGAAGATGCGGTTGCGATGCTGGGCGATCGGCGACCGGGGGTCCTGGGCCAGCGGCCGGAGGTCCATCGAGTACTGGCCGAAGATCGGGTAGATGAACGAGTTCAGGAAGAGGTACGAGCGGTCAAAGCCGATGAACCGGAGGAAGTGCTGCATCCGCGCGCCCGTCCCGCCCGTGAACGACCGGTGGGCGAGCGACTCGTCCTGGGCGCCCTCCTGGCCGATGATCACGACCTTCGCGCTGGCGTCGAGGCGACCGCGATAGAACATCGGCCCGTGGTGCCAGCGGAACGCCTCGCGCCCGAGTACCGCCCTGCCAAGGCCACGGTAGTTCGGTGTCTCGGCGAACAGCGCAGCCCAGCCGCTGGCATCGGTCGGACCGGGATCGTGCTCCCACGGATCGCCCCGAACATCGGCCATGGTCCGATCCCCCTTTGTCGCTGTTGGGCTCGCCGGGCCGCGGGCATCGTCGGGCACGACGTGGTCAGGACTCTAGGGACGGCATGTCTCCGGTTTGTCTCCGCTTCGTCCGCCCCGCCGCTCTCTGACCCCATACAATCGCGGCGATGACCTCGGAACCGTTCTGGAATTGGGCGGCCCTCGCCCCGGCCCGCTCGGCGACATGGCCCCGGGCCGAGATCGCCGCGCTGCCGGCCGACCGGCCACCGGAGCTCGGCGAGCTCTTCACGTTCATGCGCGATGCCGAGCTGCGCTTCTCGACGCTCCGCCTGCGGATCGAGGAACGTGCCGGCACGACCCGTGGCGAGCACCTCGTGACCTCCGAGCTGCTGCTCCGTCACGCCGGCGACGCCCGCGTGACGACGACCGAGGAGCACCGCGGCACGGCCGGCAACTACGACCTCTGGCTGTCCGACGGCGAGACCGTCCGGACCTACTCGGCGCAGCACAAGCTGGGCACGCATCGACCGATCCGGAACAGCGTCCGCGGCCTCGACAAGGACTTCCCCGGCCGTTCCCGGGTCTACCTCCCGTTGACGCCGCTGCCGACGGAGACGCTGCCGGACACGTTCGTCCACCCGGCCGGCTACTGCCAGAACGTGCTCTCGACCGGGCGCTGCTGGATCGCCGGCACGACGAACGTGGGGCGCCGCCCGGCCGTCGTCGTCGAGTGCGACCACCCGCGGACGATCGAGATGGCCGCCGACCGGCCGGACTTCCACATCCAGCTCGCGGTCGATCGGACGGACGGCGTCATCCTCCGGCTCGTCGAGACGATCGGTGGCGCCGTGACCCGCCACGCCGAGGCGGTCGAGTACGCGCCCGACGCGCCCATCCCCGCGTCCGCGTTCGAGTTCGCGTTCCCCGACGGCACGACGATGCTCTACTAGGCGGCCGGCGCCCCCGACAGCTCCCTTTCCCGCGGCCCGCCGCCGAACAGCCGGACCAGGACCGTCGAGCCGATGATCGTCACGACCACCGCGCCCAGGATGGCGGCGTAGACCTCCGGCCCGATCGCGCCGGCCGCGGCCGCGGCCGACCCGAGCACGAAGCTGAACTCCCCCATCTGGCCCAGGCCGATGCCGATCTGCGCCGGCTCGCCCCGGAGCCGCCCGGCTCGGGCCAGCAGATACGCGACGAGCACCTTCGCCCCGACGACGAGCCCGACGATCAGCGCCAGCCAGCCGAGGCCCCGGCCAAACGCGTCGGGGTCGATCAGCGTCCCGATCGCGACGAAGAACAGCACCGCGAACACGTCGCGGAACGGCAGCAGGCGGCGGCGCGCCTCCGCGGACTCCGGGCTCTCGGCGACCGCGAGGCCGGCGACGAACGCGGCCAGTGCGAGCGGGATCCCGGCGATGACGGCGCCCGCTCCGGCGAGGGCGAGGCCGGTCGCCACCGACACGATGAGGAACAGGTCGTGCTCCGGCCGGAGCCGCCGCAGCACGCGCGCGAGGACGAGGCCGGCGACGACCGCGAGGACGGCGAACCCGACGAGGCCGGCGAACGCCTCGACCGGCGGCCGGGCCGCGGCGCCGAAGACCGCGAGGAGGACGACGGCGAGCGCGACGCCGGTGATGTCCTGGAGGACGCTCCAGCCGAGGAGCACCTCCTCGGTGTCGGGCGTCGTCGTCCGGCGCCGGCTCCGGGTGATGTTGACGATGACGACGCTCGACGACATCGCGACGCCGAGGCCCACGGCTCCTGCGCCGAACGGCGGCAGTCCGGCCAGCGTCGCCGCGGCCGCGGCGATCACCGCGGTGATGACGGTCTGGAGCGGCGCGGCCCACAGGAGCTGGCCGTGTTCGCGCCGGAGGCGGGCCACGTCGACCTCGATGCCGACCTCGAAGAGCAGCAGCACGACGCCGACGTCGGCGAGGAGCTGGAGCTGCTCGTGGCCGGCCACGTAGCCCGGCGTGAACGGCGAGACGAGCACGCCGACCGCGAGGTAGCCGACGATCGCCGGCAGCCGCAGCCGGCGGGCGAGCCAGCCCGCGAGCGCGGCCACGAGCAGAAGCACGCCCAGCTCGAAGATCGGCAGCGTCGTTCTCTCCACGGCGCCATCGTACGGGGCGGGCGCGGGCGAGGCGCCTCGGCTCATGGCGGACGCCGCGACACGGGCTTCCGCCGCCCCGAATCGACGCGTATAGTCCGCGGGACGCCGCCCCGATCGGGGGCTCAGCGCCCTTCTCCTGCGAAAGGAGGGCCAGCGACAGACACCAGGCGGATGGAGTCGGGTCGAACGTCCTGACGCGCGCCGAGCGCCGGCGCGACGGCCTCGAACCCGACACGCGAGCGTCTTGTCCCCGCGTCATCGCACCGGCGCCATGCGCCGGACCGTCTTGGGCCGGTCCCCTGGAGGGAGGATCGGCGATCCGGCGAGGAGGGCTCCGCCGGGCAGGTCCACACCTGGGAGGAATTGATGACTCAGGCCCGTTCCCGCGAAGAGGCCATCGAGGCGCGACCGCGCCGACCTCCACAAGCTGGGCTACGCCCAGGAGCTGCTGCGCTCGATGGGCGGCTTCAGCAACTTCGCGATCAGCTTCTCGATCATCTCGATCCTGACCGGCGCGGTCATCCTGTACGACTACGGCCTCGCCTGGGCTGGGACGGCCGCCGTCCTGATCGGCTGGCCGCTCGTCACGGTCTTCGTCCTCGCGATCTCGGCGTCGATGGGCGAGATCGCGTCCGCGTACCCGACGGCTGGCGGCCTCTACTACTGGGCGTCGCGGATGAAGGGCAAGAACTGGGGCTGGTGGACCGCCTGGCTGAACCTCATCGGCCAGTTCGCGATCGTCGCCGGCATCAACTACGCGGCGGCCGGCTTCATCAATGCGACGATCATCGACAAGATCTTCGGCGGCACGTTCAACACCGTCGAGTTCATCCCGAACGTCCTCAACGGCCAGCTCGTGACGATGGGCATCCTGATGCTCATCCAGCTCGCGATGAACATCGGCGGGATCAACCTCGTCGTCGCTTTCAACCAGGTCAGCGTCTGGTGGCACATCGCGATCGTCGCCGCGGTCGTGATCCTGATCTTCGCCGCCGGCAAGCCGGACCAGTCGGGGCTGACGCTTTTCGCGGTCCAGCCGCACGACACCGCCGGCAGCTGGAACAACAACCTGGGAGTCGCCAACTTGACCTACGGCCCGGCGATCAGCTACCCGGTCGTGCTCGCGTTCTTCTTCTCGCTGCTCCAGGCGAACTGGACGTACACGGGCTACGACGCGTCGGCCCACGTCGCCGAGGAGACCGTCGGCGCCCGCGTCTCGAGCGCGTGGGGCATCTTCCTCTCGGTCGCCGTCTCGGCGATCGTCGGCTACATCTTCCTGTTCGCGCTGACGACCCACCTGCCCGACATGTCGAAGCTGTTCCCGACCGCGCTCGACGACCCGTCGACGTACAGCCAGTACTACTTCGGTGGCGGCGTCGCCGTCATCGACATCCTCGTCTACAACTTGGGCTCGACCGTCGGCGGCATCCTGGCGGCAGGCATCGCGATCGCGATGGCGTTCTGCGGCCTGTCGTCGGTCGCCTCGGCCGGCCGGATGCTCTTCGCGTTCAGCCGCGACGACGGCCTGCCGGGATCAGGCTGGCTGAAGAAGGTTTCGCACCGCTTCCGGACGCCAACCAACAGCCTCATCGCGATCGTCGTCGTCTCGTGGCTGTTCACGGTCGCGGCGTTCGCGGTCGGCGCGAGCGGCGGCCCCGGCGGCGGCGGCATCGCGATCATCATCGTCACCGCGATCAGCACGATCTTCCTGTATGCAGCCTATGGCGTCGTGATCTTCCTCGGCGCGACCACGTCCGAGTGGGTCAAGGAGCGCGTCTGGAGCCTTGGCCGCCTGTCCAAGCCGATCGCCTGGGTCGCCGTCTTCTGGATCATCGTCCTGATGGTCCTGTTCTCGTGGCCGACGTCGGGCAACATCTCGCTCCCGTTCATGGTCGGCGCGGTCATCCTGTTGCTGATCTACTACTTCGCGTGGGCCCGGTCGCGCTTCAAGGGCCCGCAGGTCATGGGCGGCGACGCCGAGCTGACCGAGATCGAGAAGGAGTTCCAGGACGCGGCGGCCGGCCTCGAGACCGCCTGACCCGACCACCCGCAACCACGACGGGGGCCGGCGCCGCCGGCCCCCGACATGTCCGATCCGGAAGGGGAACGATGGCCACCGACCCGCACGCCGCCCACGACGATCACGGACGCTCACAGCACCCGCCATCCGCGCCTCGCGGAGCTGCGGTCGATGGTCGAGGACGGCCGGATCGACACGCTGATCGTGGCCATCACCGACATGCAGGGACGCCTGATGGGCAAGCGCGTCCAGGCCCAGGCGTTCCTCGACGGCGTCATCGACCACGGCGCCCACTTCTGCACGTACCTCCTCGGCACCGACATGGAGATGAACACGCCCGAGGGCTTCGCGCTGATGAACTGGGAGACCGGCTACGGCGACTGGATCGCCGACCCGGTCTGGGACACGCTTCGCGTCCTGCCCTGGCTCGAGAAGACGGCGATCGTCCTCGGCGACACGTTCACCGAGGAGGACCACGAGGAGATCCCGGTCTCGCCCCGGACGATCCTCAAGAAGCAGGTCGCCCGAGCAGCCTCGATGGGCCTGACCGTCAAGGCCGGCTCGGAGTTCGAGTACTACGTCCTCAAGGAGACGTGGGAGGAGTCCGCCAGCAAGGGCTGGGGGATCCCGCAGCGGTTCGGCTACTACAACGAGGACTACCACCTCCTCCAGGCGACGAAGGCCGAGCCGCTCCACCGCCTGCTGCGCAACCAGATGACCGAGGCCCGGATCCCGGTCGAGTTCAGCAAAGGCGAGGCGGCGCCGGGCCAGCACGAGGTCAACATCCGCTACGACCACGTCCTCGAATCGGCCGACCGGAGCGTGCTGTTCAAGCACGGCGCGAAGGAGATCGCCTACCTCAACGGCTGGGGCATCTCGTTCATGGCGAAGCCGGACCACTCCTGGACAGGCTCGTCGGGCCACCTCCACATGAGCGTCTGGAACGAGGACGGCTCGCGCTCGCTGACCCACGACGCGGACGCCGGCCGGCCGTACGGCATGTCCGACACGATGGCCCACTTCATGGCCGGGATGATGCAGCTCAGCCGGGAGCTGGCGATCTTCATCGCCCCCAACATCAATTCGTACAAGCGCTACGCCTCGCTGTCGTGGGCGCCGGTCAACGTGGTCTGGGGCCGCGACAACCGGACGACCGGGTTCAGGGTTGTCGGCCACGGCAGCAACCTGCACGTCGAGGACCGCTTCCCGGGCGGCGACATGAACGCGTACCTGACGTACGCGGCGATGGTCGGTGCCGGGCTGTGGGGGATCGAGCGGAAGCTCGAGCCGCCCGACGAGTACAAGGGCAACGGCTACATCGCGACCGGCGTGCCGCGGATGCCGCGGGCGCTGTACGAGGCGATCCGCGAGCTCGAGACGTCGACAGCGGCAAACGAGATCTTCGGCGAGGACGTTGTCGCCCACTACCTGAACGCGGCACGCGTCGAGCAGGAGCAGTACGACGCGGTCGTCCACAACTGGGACCGCGAGCGCTACCTCGAGCGGAGCTGAGGTTCAGACCGCGGCTGCGTCGCGAACCTGACAGCCGGAACCCTCGCCGGCGGGTATGCTCGCCCGACGAGCGCCGGCCGTCACGGCGCGCCTAAGGGAGCAGCGTGGCCTCGAAACCGAAGCCGCCGACCGACACCCTGCCCGAAGCCGCCGACGAGGACGCGCTCCGCTCGCGCATCGCGGAGCTGGAGTCGCGCGAGACCGAGCACGCCCGCTCCGAGCAGCTTCAGGGTGCGCTGTTCCGGATCGCCGAGGCAGCCAGCGCGGCGAGTGACCTCCAGGCGTTCTATCGCGAGGTCCACGCGACCGTCGGGACGCTGATGTCGGCCGAGAACTTCTATATCGCGCTCTACGACGACCAGCGCAAGTCCATCAACTTCCCGTACTACGTGGACTCGGTCGACCCCGACATTCCGGACCCCAACCTGTGGGAGCCGTTCGGCGTCGGCAATGCCCGGGGCTCGACCGCGTACGTCCTGCGCACCGGACGCCCGGCGATCATCAACCCGGAGCGACACGCCGAACTCGTCGCACAGGGCGAGCTCGAGCTCGTCGGCGTCGTCGGCAAAGGCGACTGGCTGGGGGCACCCCTCAAGGCGGACGGACAGACGGTTGGCGTCGTCGTCTGCCAGACCTATGAGGACATGCACTACACGGAGGCCGACCGCGATCTGCTCGCCTTCGTCGGCCAGCACATCGGATCCGCACTGAGCCGCGTCCGGGCCATCGAAGGAACTCGTCAGCGGAATGACGAGCTGGCCCTCATCAACGAGATCGGCGCCGCGCTCGCGAAGCAGCTCGACTTCGATTCGATCGTCGAGCTTGTCGGCAAGCGGATCTCGACGATGTTCACCGCGAATTCGATGTACGTCTCGATGTACGACCGCGCTACAGGGCGGATCACATTCCCGTACGAGCTGCACGAAGGCCGGCGCGTCGACACGGGCACGCTCGAGTACGGCTCCGGCCTGACGTCGATCGTGATCGACACGGGGCAGCCGCTTCTGATCCAGACCCTCGAGGAGTCGATCGCGCTCGGGCGCGTCGAGGACGGGCTGGACGCCGAGTCCTGGTTGGGCGTCCCGATTCGGGCCGGCGATCGCGTCCTTGGGGTGATCGCCCTCGAGAGTCTCGCCGCACACGCCTATAGCGACGCCGACGTCCGGCTCCTCGGCACGCTGGCGTCGAGCATGGGCGTCGCCCTCGAGAATGCCCGTCTGTTCGACGAGACGCGCCGTCTGCTCGACGAGACGAACGACCGCGCCGCGGAGCTGTCCGTGATCAACGAGATCGGCGCGGCGCTCGCCCGCCAGCTCGAGTTCCAGGCGATCATCGACCTCGTCGGCGAACGAGTCGGGACGATCTTCGAGAGCCGCTCGCTCTTCATCGCGCTCCACGACCCGGAGCGCGACATCCTGACGTTCCCGTACGACCAGGACGAGGGCCAGCCGTTCGAACGCGGCGAGTTCAAGGTGGGTTCCGGGCTGACGTCGACCGTCCTGCGGAGCGGACGGTCGCTCCGGATCGGGTCGATCGAGGAGCAGATGGCCGCGGGCGCCCTCCAGGTCGGCGGATCGGACACCCAGTCCTGGCTGGGAGCGCCGATCCCGGCCGGCAGCCGCGTGATCGGCGTGATCGGCCTCGAAAGCCTCCAGCCGGATGCCTTCACGGAAGCTGACGAGCGGCTCCTCAACACGCTCTCGGCGAGCCTCGGCGTCGCCCTCGAGAACGCCCGGCTGTTCGACGAGACGAAGCACCTGCTGGCCGAGACCGATCAGCGGGCGGCCGAGCTGGCCGTCATCAACGAGATCGGCTCGGCGTTGGCCCAGCAACTCGAGTTCCAGTCGATCGTCGACCTGGTTGGCGAGCGGGTCCGCTCGATCTTCAACCCGCAATCGATGTTCATCTCGCTCTACGACCCGGCCACGAACATCATCGCGTTTCCGTACGCCAGCGACGCCGGCATCCGCGACGAGCTGCGGGCGCCGCGTGAGCTGGGGCCGGGCCTCACGAGCCGGATCATCCAGACCGGCCGCCCGGTGCGCGTGGGCTCGGACGACGAGGCGAACGTCGCTCGGCGCCATCCAGGTCGGCGGCTCGGACACGGAGTCGTTCCTCGGCGTCCCGATCATGAGCGGCGATCGGGTCACCGGGGTGGTCGCGCTCGAGCAGCTCGAGAAGGACGCGTTCTCGGAGACCGACGAGCGGCTGCTGAGCACGCTGGCCACGAGCATGGGCGTCGCGCTCGAGAACGCGCGGCTGTTCGACGAGACGAAGCGGCTGCTTGCCGAGACGAACGAGCGGGCCGCCGAGCTGGCCCTGATCAACGACGTCCAGCACGGCCTCGCCGCAGAAGCTGGACCTGCAGTCGATGTACGACCTGGTCGGCGACCGGATCCAGGCGATCTTCGACGCCCAGATCGTCGACATCGCGGTCGTCGAGCCCGAGCACGGGCAGGTCCGCTTCCTGTACACGATCGAGCGCGGCGTCCGCTTCCCCGAGGAGACGATGCCGATCATCGGGCCGCGCAAGCACGTGATCGAGACCCGCAAGCCGCTGCTGATCAATCGACGACCTCATCGACCGGTCGAGCGAGCTGGGCCAGCGACCGGGCGACATCCAGGGCGAGCCGCCGATGTCCGGCGCTCTGGGTGCCGCTCGTCGTCGGCGACGAGGTCCGCGGCGTCATCTCCCTCCAGAACATCGACCGCGAGGACGCCTTCAGCGAGTCCGACGTCGAGCTGCTCGACGACGCTGGCCGCGAGCCTGAGCGTCGCCCTCGAGAACGTCCGCCTGATCGACGAGACCCGCCAGCGGCTCGCCGAGCTCGCGACGGTCAACGAGGTCGGCCAGGCGCTGTCGAGCCAGCTCGACCTCGGCGAGCTCATCGAGCTCGTCGGCGAGCAGATGCGGCGGACGTTCGAGGCCGACATCTGCTACGTCGCCCTCCACAACAGCGAGCGCGACGAGATCGAGTTCCCCTATTTCAACGAGTTCGGACAGCAGACCGGCCAGGAGCCGTTCCCCTTCGGCCAGGGCCTGACGTCGCGGATCATCAGCGAGCGGGAGCCGCTGCTGCTCAACCGCGAGTCGGACTGGGAGGCGCTCGGAACGCGCGGCGTCGGGACGCCTCGAAGTCGTTCCTCGGCGTCCCGATCCTGGCCGGCGACCGGGCGATCGGCGCGATCAGCGTCCAGAGCACGCAGCGCGGAGGGCCGCTTCGGCGAGTCCGACGTCCGCCTGCTGTCGACGATCGCCGCCAACGTCGGCGTCGCGATCCAGAACGCCCGGCTGTACCAGGAGGCGCACCGCCGGGCCGACGAGATGTCGGCCCTCGCCGAGGTCGGCCAGGAGATCTCCGCGACGCTCGACGTGCAGGCGGTCCTCGAGCGGATCGGCGACCGGGTGCGGGAGCTCCTGTCGGCCGATACCGTCGCGCTCTTCCTCGCCGATGCCGAGCCCGGAACATACCGGGCGATCCTCGCCCAGGGCGAGCTTGCCGACGCGCTCCGGGCGGACACGATCCTCGAGGGCGAGGGGATCGTCGGCGACGTCATCCGGCGCCGCACGCCTGAGTTCGTCAACGACACCGACGCGGATCCCCGGACCGTGAACATCCCGGGAACGGACGATTACTCGCCGTCGATCGAGCGGCTCATGGCCGCGCCGCTGATCGCGCGCGATCGGGTGACCGGCGTCGCCGCCGTGTGGCGCTCCGAAGGGGAGCCGTTCGGCCAGGCCGACCTCGACTTCCTCGTCGGCCTCGCCCGGCAGGCCTCGATCGCGCTCGAGAACGCCCGGCTCTTCGAGGAGGCCCAGGAGGCCCAGACCGCGGCCGAGGGCGCCAACCAGGCGAAGAGCGCGTTCCTCGCCGCGATGAGCCACGAGATCCGGACGCCGATGAACGCGGTCATCGGGATGAGCGGCCTGCTCCTCGAGACGGAGCTCGACCCGGAGCAGCGCGACTTCGCCGAGACGATCCGGACGTCGGGCGACGCGCTGCTCACGATCATCAACGACATCCTCGACTTCTCGAAGATCGAGGCCGGCAAGGTCGACCTCGAGTCGGAGCCGTTCTCGCTCCGCGCTTCGGTCGAGAGCGCGCTCGACGTCGTCGCCCCGATCGCGTCGCGGAAGGGCATCGAGCTGGCGTACGCGCTGGGCGACGGGCTGCCGGAGGCGATCCTCGGCGACGCGGGCCGGCTGCGGCAGATCGTGCTCAACCTGCTGTCGAACGCGATCAAGTTCACCGACAAGGGCGAGGTCGTCCTCTCGGTCGACGCGACGCTCTCGACGCACGGGCCGGGCCCGTGGAAGGTCACGATCGAGGTTCGCGACACCGGCATCGGCATCGCCCCGGACCGGATGGACCAGCTCTTCCAGTCGTTCAGCCAGCTCGACGCGTCGATCAGCCGGCGCTACGGCGGGACGGGCCTGGGACTGGCGATCAGCCGCCGCCTCGCGGAGTCGATGGGCGGGACGCTGACCGCGACGAGCAGCGGCATCCCGGGCGAGGGCAGCACGTTCCTTCTGGTCCTGCCGGTCCAGGCCGCGAAGCTGCCGGAGGCACTGCCGCCGACGCCGGAGCGGAGCATCCGCGGCTGCAAGGTGCTGGTCGTCGACGACAACGCGACGAACCGCCGGATCATCGCGGGCTTCCTCCAGCGCTGGGGCGTCGACGGGGCGGCGACGGCGTCGCCGAACGAGGCGATCGCGTGGCTGCGCGACGGGCGCGACTTCGACGCCGCGATCCTCGACTTCCTCATGCCGGAGCTCGACGGCGTCGAGCTCGCCGAGGCGATCGCGTCGCTGCGGCCGGACCGGCCCATGCCGGTCGTGATCCTGTCGTCGATCGGCCAGCACAGCCGGACCGCGCCGAACATCACCGCGACGCTCGTCAAGCCGGTCAAGCCGTCCGCGCTCCACGACGCGCTAGCCGACGCCCTTGCCGCGACCGGTCCCGCGGGCGAGGCAGTCGTCGAGACCCCGGCGAGCCGTCCGTCCCCACGGTCCGCCGCGGCGCCCGCGCCGGCCGCCCCGGTCGTCGACACGACGCTCCACGTCCTGCTGGCCGAGGACAACGCCGTCAACCAGAAGCTCGCCCTGCGCCTGCTCGAGCGGATGGGCCTGAAGGCGGACGTCGTCGGCAACGGCCGGGCCGCCGTCGACGCGATCGAGGACGGCGGCTACGACGTCGTGCTGATGGACGTCCAGATGCCCGAGATGGACGGCCTCGAGGCGACCCGCCGGATCCGCCGCCGCTGGCCGGAGCGGTCGATCCGGATCGTCGGCCTGACCGCGAACGCGATGGCCGGCGACCGGGAGGCGTGCCTCGCCGCCGGCATGGACGACTACGTGAGCAAGCCCATCCGCCCCGAAGAGCTCGAGGCGGCGATCGCCAAGGCTCGACCCAGCCTGACCGGAGGACCCGCATGAGCCTGATCGTCGGAGCGCCCGCGTGACGCCACCGGCCGGCGACGGCACGACCCTGCCCGGCCGGATCCTCGTCGTCGACGACACCGCGTTCAACCGCCTCCTGCTGGCGAAGCTGCTGCGCGGCATCGGCCATGAGCCGGTCGAGGCGGAGGACGGCAGCGTCGCGCTCGAGCGGCTGCGGGACGCCGCCGCGCCGCCGATCGACGTCATCCTCCTCGACATCGTCATGCCGGTCATGGATGGCTACGAGACGCTCGCCGCGCTTGCCGCGGATCCGGCCCTGCGGCACATCCCGGTCATCGTCATCACCGGCGTCGACGAGCTCGACAGCGTCGTCCGATGCCTCGCGATGGGCGCCGCCGACTACCTCCCCAAGACCGTCGACCCGGCGATCCTCCAGGCCCGGATCGCGAGCTCGCTCGCCCGCAAGCGCCTCCACGACGCAGAGCGCGAGGCGATCGACCGGCAGGCCGCGAACAACGAGGTCCTCGCGATCATGAGCCGCTCGGTGTTCGACCTCCAGGTCGTGCTCGACGCCGTGGTCCGGGCGGCGCTCCGCCTCTGCCGCGCCGACTACGGCGTCGCCTACGCGCTCGACGGGGAAACGTTCCGGGTCGCCGCGTCGGCGGGCGGCACGCCCCAGCTCGACCAGTGGGAGCGCGACCATCCGATCGGGCCGGGGCGCGACAGTGTCGTGGGAAGGGTCGCGCTGCTCGGCGAGGCGATCCGCCTCGACGACGTCCTCGCCGACCGCGAGTACCGGGCGACCGAGGGCCAGCAGGCGAGCGGCTACCGCTCGCTGATCGGCGTGCCGATCGAGCAGGACGGTGCGATCAGCGGCGTCCTCGCCCTGACCCGCAACGAGGTCCGCCCGTTCACCGACGGCGAGGCGGCGCTCGCGACCGGCTTCGCCGAGCAGGCCGCGATCGGGATCGCCAACGCGCGGCTGCTCCAGACGATCGAGCGCCAGCGGGGCCAGCTCGCACGGTTCCTCTCGCCCCAGGTCGCGGAGCTCGTCTCGAGCCCCGACGGCGAGGCGATGCTGGCCGGCCACCGCCGCGAGATCACGGCGATGTTCTGCGACCTGCGCAACTTCACGGTGTTCTCGGAATCGGCCGAGCCCGAGGAGGTCCTCGGCTTCCTGCGCCGCTACCACGCCACGGTGGGCGGGCTCGTGGTGGAGCTCGAGGGGACGCTCGAGCACTTCGCGGGCGACGGGCTGATGGTGTTCTTCAACGATCCGGAGTTCCAGGACGACCACGCGGCGCGCGCGGTCCGGCTCGCGGTCGCGATCCGGGAGCGCTTCGCCGAGATCAGCGAGGAGTGGCGGCGGCGCGGCCACGTGCTCCAGGTCGGGATGGGGATCGCGACCGGCTACGCGACGATGGGCCGGATCGGGTTCGAGGGCCGCTACGACTACGGCGGCATCGGCAACGCGATCATCCTCGCCGCGCGGCTCAGCAGCGAGGCGAAGGCCGGCGAGATCCTCATCGCCCAGCGGACGTTCGGGGCGATGGACGGGGCGGTCGCGGCGGAGCAGGCCGGGGAGCGCCAGCTCAAGGGGTTCAGCCGGCCGATGCCGGTCTACCGCGTCGATCCGTCGGGCGGCGGGTCGGGCGAGACGGCCGAGAGCGCCGAGGCCCTGCCGGCGGCCGAGGCCTCCTGAGATGGCCGGACCGATCGACGCGGCGACGTTCGCGAACCTGGTCGAGATGACCGGCGGCGACCTGGCGTTCGTCGACGAGCTCGTCGACACGTACCTCGAGGAAGGCGACCGGCTCGTCGAGGATCTCGTCGTCGCCGCCACGGCCGGCGACGTCGAGGCGATGGTCCGGCCGGCCCACTCGATGAAGTCGAGCAGCCTGAACGTCGGGGCGCTCGATTTGGGGGCGCTGTGCCGGGCGCTCGAGGAGGACGCTCGGAGCGGCGCCGTCGACGATCCGGTCGGCCGCGCGAACGTCATCAAGGTCGGGTTTGCCGACGCCCGGGCGGCGCTCGTCGAGGAACGTCTCCGGCGCTAACCCGCGCGCTGGCCGCCGCGGCGGGACTGACAGTCAGGATTTCCTGGTCGAACGCCCGCCGAGGACTCCCAGTCCCGACCCGCTAGCACCCGGTTGCTGCGATGGAACCCCGGACCGGCCGGTCCGCTGCGGGCCGGCCGGTCCGTGGTGCCGCGTCCCCCCAGGGTTGCGGCCTGCGTTACGCGCCCGGAACGAGCACGTGGTCGATGACGTGGATCACGCCATTTGAGGCATCGACATCGGCGATGACGATGCGGGCGCCGTCGATGTAGGCGGCCCCGGCCGCGACCGACGGAGTGAGGAAGTCGCGGTTCAGCGTTCGGATCCGCGTCGCGTCGAGGACGTCGCCGCTGAACCGCTCGCCGGGAGCGACGTGGTGGAGCAGAACGGCCCGGAGCGTCGCGACCGGGATGTCGTCCACGCCGCTCACGCCGAGCGCGGCGTAGAGCTCCTCGAACGCGGCATCCGTGGGGGCGAAGACCGTGAACTGGCGGTTGCCGTCGAGCGTGCCCACCAATCCAGCCCGCGAGACGGCGGCGATGAGCTCGTCGAACTCGCCGGTCGCCTGGTTGACCGCGATCGCCGTCCCGACGATCGTCGGTCCGGGCTGACGGGCCGCAACGGGGCCGGCGGCGAGCAAGCCCACGATGGCAGCGAGTGAAAGCAGTGTTGCGATACGTCGCATCGGTTCCTCCTGTGGTTTGGCGACTGGTCGTCAGGCGGTGACGCGCTCGTCGGAGCCAGCCAGCCAGCGGATGAGCACCGGGACCAGGCCGATCGCGGAGATCCCGACGAGGATGTAGATCGCGCTCGAGAGCACGCTGGTCTCGCCGAAGCTGTTGCCGGTGAGGGCCGCGACGAGATCGATCTTCGCGACGCCGACGAGCAGCCAGTTGATGCCGCCGACGATGACGAGGAACAGGAACAAGCTGTTGAGGTATCGCATGTCGGACACCGTCCTCCAGATGTGTGCCTTGCACACTGTTTGTACAAGGTCTGTTTAGACTTTACGGCTCGCGTTCACTGCTTGTCAAGGCTTCTTGCTCGGGTACACTGGACGAAGCATGTACACCATCAAGGAAGCCGCCGCGCGAACCGGGCTCACCATCCCGGTGCTGCGGGCATGGGAACGTCGCTACGGGGTAGTTGCGCCGACGCGGACGCCTGGCGGCTACCGCGTCTACGACGAGGCGGCCCTCGGCCGCCTGAGGGCGATGCGCCGGCTGATCGACAGCGGCTGGTCGGCGAGCGCGGCCGCTGCGGCGGTCGTGGCCGGGACCGTCGAGGTCGCGCCGGGAACCCCCGAGCCGCGAGGTCGGTCGAACGTGGGCGACCTCGACTACGTGGACCGGCTCGTCGACGCGGCGGCTAACCTCGACAGCGCGCGGATCGAGGCGGCCCTCGACGACATGTTCGCGAGCGGCACCTATGAGCGAGTGGTCGAGGATCACGTCGTGCCGGCGCTTCGCGCGCTCGGCGACGCGTGGGCGGCAGGGCGGCTTCCGGTCGCCGGCGAGCACGTGGCAAGCAACGCCATCCAGCGCCGGCTCGCCGCCGCCTTCCAGGCGTCGGGCCCGGGCCAGGCCGCCGTTCGGCCGGTCCTCGTCGGGATGCCGCCCGGGGCCCGGCACGAGCTCGGCGGGCTGATCTTCGCGACCGCGGCCCGTCGTGCCGGGCTGCCGATCGTCTACCTCGGCGCCGACCTCCCGCTGGCCGACTGGGTCGCGGCCGTCGAGCGAACGAACGCCAGGGCCGTCGTCATCGGCGCGCTGATGAACGCCGACGGAGCGGCGGCGCGGTCCGTCGCGTCGGGCCTTCGAGCGGTCGACCCGAACCTGGTCATCGCCTTCGGCGGTGCGGCCGCACCCGAGCCGGAGCCGGAAGCGTCGGGAGCGACCGCCAAGCGAAGCCTCCGCCTCCCGAACGATCCGACCGAGGGAGTGGCCGCCCTTCGCGCCGCGCTCGAGTCGGCCTCAGCCTCCTGAAGCCGGCTTCGCCGCGAGCGTGGCGAGCCGCTCGGCGAGGTCCTCGTGGCCGGCCCGGCGGGCCAGGTCGGCGGCCGACGTCCCGCCGTCGTTGACCGCCGCCGGATCGGCGCCGACGGCGAGCAGCCGGTCGACCAGCTCCGCGTCGCCGTTCTGCGCCGCTCCCTGAAGCGGCGTCCAGCCATGTCGCTGCCGGACGTTCGGATCGGCGCCCGCGTCGAGCAACGCGACGACGACGTCGCGATGGCCGCCCGCGACCGCCGAGTGGATCGGCATGACCTCGAGCTCGTTCCGCGAGCGGAGATTGGGATCCGCTCCGGCGGCGAGCAGGGCCGCAGCCGCTCTCCCGCCGCCGAAGAACGCGGCGAAGTGGAGGGCGGTGAAGCTGTCGGCCGACCACGCGCCGGCGAGCGAGGGGTCGCCGGCGACGAGGCTCGCGACCTCGTCGGCCCGGCCCAGTCCCGCCGCCTCGAACACGTCGAGCGCGGGGAGCCGCCCAACGACCATCTCCGCCACCTCGCGTTGACGGTGGTAGAGGGCGTGCATCACGGCGCTTACGCCCTCGGCGTCGCGAGCGGCCGCGAGGGAAGCATCGGCGTCGAGGATCGATCGAACCCGGTCGGCCTGCCCGGCGTCGATCGCGGCGAAGAGGTCATCTGTGGTCGTCATCGCAATGCTCGCTCTCGGCTATTTACTTAGTTGCGCTAACTAACTATACTGCGGCGCAGATGTCAACCCCTCCCGACGACGAGCTCGCCCCGCGCCTCCATTCGGCGGTCCTCCACCTCCTCCGGCGCCTCGCCCAGGAGGATCGGGCCAGCGGCCAGACACCGGCTCGCCTCTCGGTGCTGTCGGTGCTCGTGTTCGCCGGTCCGCGCTCGATCGGCCGGCTCGCCCGCGACGAACGAGTCACGGCCCCCACGATGACCCGGCTCGTCGCCGGCCTGGAGCGCGACGGCCTCGTGTCGAGGGTCGCGGACGCGGATGATCGGCGCTCGAGCCGCCTTGCGGCGACCGACGAGGGCCGGCGGATCCTGCTCGAAGGCCGGGAGCGCCGGATCGTCGCGCTGGCCGCCCTCCTTGAATCGGCGTCGGCCAACGAGCGCAAGGCACTCGCGACCGCCGCCGAGATCATCGAGAGCCGCCTCCTCGCCGATCGGTAGCGCGCGTACCATTCGCAGACGCCAGGACGGCAGGATTCAGAGAGGGAGGCGGAGGGTGCGGCTTCAGGACAAGGTCGCGATCATCACCGGCGCCGGCGGCGGGATGGGCCGCGTCGCCGCCCAGCTGTTCGCGAACGAGGGCGCGAAGGTCGTCGTCGCGGAGTTCGGCGAGGCGGCCGGCCGCGAGACCGTCGCCCAGGTCGAGGCGAGCGGCGGCCAGGCGACGTACGTCCGGACCGACGTCTCGGACGAGGCCTCCGCGAAGGCGATGGTCGACCACGCGATCGAGACGTACGGCCGCGTCGATGTCCTCTACAACAACGCCGGCGTCATGCCCGAGGCCGACCACTCGGTCATCGACACCGACGTCGCGACCTGGGACCAGGTCATGGCCGTCAACGTCCGGGGCGTCTTCCTCGGTTGCAAGTACGCGATCCCCAGGATGGTCGAGCAGGGCTCCGGCTCGGTCATCAACATCGCAAGCTTCGTGGCGCTCCTCGGCTGCAGCGTCCCCCAGGACGCGTACACGGCGTCGAAGGGCGCGATCATCAGTCTGACCCGGAGCCTCGCCGTCCAGTTCGGCCCCAACGGCGTCCGATCGAACGCGATCTGCCCGGGGCCGGTCGAGACGCCGCTGCTGATGGACTGGCTCGTGAAGGACGAGGAGGCGAAGCGGATCCGCCTCGCCCGCAACCCGACGGGCCGTTTCGGCAAGCCCGAGGAGATCGTCAACATGGCCGTCTACCTCGCGTCGGATGAGTCGCGCTGGACGAACGGCGCGTCGCTCGTCGTCGACGGCGGGATCAGCGTCAACTATTTCTGAGCCGATGACCGACGCGGACGCCCACCCGGTCGATCCCAGCCATATCGCGGTCGGCGTCGACGTCGGCGGGAGTGGCATCAAGGTCGGCGTCGTCGACGTCGCGCGCGGCGAGCTGCTGGCGCCGCGGCTGCGCGTCGCGACGCCCGTGCCCTCGACGCCTGCATTGGTGGTGCCGGCGATCGTCCGCACGGTGCGGCGCGCGATCCGCGGCGCCGCCATCGCGGCCTCCGTGGAGATCCAGGCCGACGCGCCCGTCGGCGTCGGCGTGCCGTGCGTCGTCATCGACGGCGTGACGAAGACCGCGGCGAACATCGACGCCGGCTGGATCGACTTCGACGCGCGCGCCGCGATCGAGACGGCGGTCAAGCGCCCCACCCTGGTCCTGAACGACGCCGATGCGGCGGGACTCGCCGAGATGCGGTTCGGGGCGGGCCTTGGCGAGAGGGGCGTCGTCTTCGTGCTGACGCTCGGCACCGGCGTCGGATCCGGGCTGTTCAACGACGGCGTGCTCGTGCCGAACACCGAGCTGGGCCACATGGAGATCCGCGGCCGGGACGCGGAGCGACGCTCGGCGGCGGCGGCCCGGGTGCGACGCGGACTGTCGTGGAAGGCCTGGGCGACCGATCTCGAGGAGCATCTCCAGGCGATCGACAAGCTGTTCTCGCCGAACCTCCTGATCCTGGGCGGCGGTGTCAGCAAACAGCCCGACCGGTTCATCCCGCGCCTGAACGTCCGGCCGCGCGTCGTTGCGGCGCAGCTCCGGAACGACGCCGGGATCGTCGGGGCGGCGATGGCAGCGTCGGAGCGGGCGGCCGCGGCGAAGGACTGACCGGCCGGCCGCATCGGCGACGCGGCGTATGATCGAGCCAATCCACCGAGCGCGGCCGCCAGCCGCGGCCCACACCCACGAGGTCCCTTCATGACGACCCAGCAAGAGGTCCCCGCGACCGGCGCGACCGCGCCCGCGAACGTCCGCATGGTCATCGGCGGCGAGAGCGTCGACGCGGCCGACGGCCAGACGTTCGACGTGATCAACCCCGCGACCGGCAAGGTCGTGGCCCGGGCGCCGCTGGGCGGCCGCGAGGACGTCGACCGCGCGGTCGCCGCCGCCCAGAAGGCGTTCGAGGACCGGAAAGGCTGGGCGACATGGGCCGCGGGCAAGCGCGGCCGGACGCTCTCGAAGTTCGCCGCGCTCGTCAAGCAGCACACCGAGGAGCTGGCCCAGCTCGAGACGGCGAACGTCGGCAAGCCGATCACCGCGTCGCGCGGCGAGATCGTCGGTGTGAGCCTCGTCCTCGAGTACTACGCGGGGGCCGCGAACAAGATCTTCGGCCAGACGATCCCGGTCTCGAAGCCCGGACTCGACATCACGATCCGCGAGCCGATCGGCGTCGTGGGCCTGATCGTGCCCTGGAACTTCCCGGCCTACATGGCCTCGTGGAAGGTCGCGCCGGCCCTCGCCGCCGGCAACACCGCGATCCTCAAGCCCGCGAGCTACTCGCCGCTGACGGCGATCCGGCTCGGCGAGCTGGCGCTCGAGGCGGGCATCCCCGCCGGCGTCCTCAACGTCGTCACCGGCCCGGGCGGAACCGCCGGCGCGTCGATCGCGGCCCACCCGGGCATCGGCAAGGTCGCGTTCACCGGCGAGACGACGACGGGCCAGGAGATCATGCGGCTGGCCGCGAACAACGTGAAGAAGATCTCGCTCGAACTGGGCGGCAAGAGCCCCAACATCGTCTACGCCGACGCCGACCTCGAGAAGTTCGCCCGCGAGTCGCCGTACAGCGTCTTCGACAACTGCGGCCAGGACTGCTGCGCCCGGAGCCGGATCCTCGTCGAGCGTTCGGTCCACGAGCAGGTCGTCGAGCTGTTCGCCGTGGCGACGAAGAACGTCAAGGTCGGCAACCCGCTCGACGAGGCGACCGAGGTCGGGACGCTCGTCAGCCAGAAGCAGCGCGACCGTGTCCGCGACTACATCGAGATCGGGATCGGCGAAGGCGCGACGGTCGTGATCGGCGGCGAGCCGCCCTCGGATCCGGACCTCGCCGACGGCGCCTACCTCATGCCGACGGTCTTCGACGGCGTCACGAACGACATGCGGATCGCCCGCGAGGAGATCTTCGGGCCGGTCGTGTCGGTGATCCCGTTCGACACCGAGGAGGAGGCGATCCGGCTCGCGAACACGACCCAGTACGGGCTGTCGGGCTCGGTCTGGAGCCGCGACATCGGCCGGGCGCTGCGGACCGCGAAGGCTCTCCAGACCGGCGTGATCAGCGTCAACTCGAACAGCTCGGTCCACGTCGAGGCGCCGTTCGGCGGCTACAAGATGTCGGGCATCGGGCGGGAGCTGGGAATGGGCGCGCTCGACCTCTACACGGAGACGAAGAACGTCTTCATCGACCTCGGCTGAGCCACCTCCGGCCGATGGCTCGTTCGAGGCCGCGCCGGCCCGCGTCCGATCGAGCCGCGTCGGCAGTGGTGGCGCCATCGGGCTCGTGGTGGTCGTGCTGGCGGGGGTGGTGGGCGCCGCGATCGCCGGCGGGCAACCGGGCGACCGATCAACGGCCCAGACGACCACGGCGCCGCGCCTTCTGAACGTCGATTACGTCCCTCGGCCCAGCCCGTGGGCCGTCCCGCGACCGACCGTCGACCCAGCGACGTTCGAGGGCGCGTCGGTGCTGGCCGCCGGCGGGCTCGCGATCCCGCCGCGCTGGCTCGCGTTGCATCCCGCATCGACGCGAACGACCGCCCGTCTCGGCGGGCTCGGCTGGCGAACCGACCCGTACGAGGACTGAGCGGGGCGATCAGCCGTCCCAGTGGCGCTCGTCGGGGTGGATGTCGGGCCGGCGCCGGCGGACCCAGTCGCGCAGCGCCCAGTGGGTCGTCTTGAACGCGATGCCGTGCCACGGGATCGCCTCGGGGCGGAACGCCTGGATCTCGAGCGCCTCGGGGTTCAGGCGGTATTCGCCCCTGATCACGCGGGCCTCGAACGCGATCACGACGACCGCCGCCTCGAGCCGCGAGTACAGCCCGACGATCTCGCCCGGCTCGACGACGAGGCCGGTCTCCTCGAGCGTCTCGCGGATCGCCGCCTCGGTCACGGTCTCGTCGACCTCGAGGAAGCCGCCGGGCTGGGCCCACCAGCCCTTGCCGGGCTCGATGCCGCGGCGGAGGAGCACCACCTCGCCGTCGGCGTTGATCGGGATCGTCGTCACGACGAGGCGGGGGTTGACGTAGGCGACGAAGCCGCACGAGGCGCAGGCGAGTCGGTGGCGGTCTTCGCCTTCGACCTCGCCGAACTGCAGCGCGTCGCCGCAGCGCGTGCAGAAGTTGAGGGTCGTGGCGAGCCACGACGGGACGCCGCCGCCGGAGTCGATGTCGGTCGAGCGGGCGTCCGGTCCACGGTCGTAGGAGCGACGGTCCTCGCCGCCGGGTCCCGCGCTCACGCCACGAGCACCACGGCGCTCGCCGCGAGGAGGGCGGCGAGGCCGACGAGCGCGGCCACGACCCAGGCGAGCCGGAACAGACCGCGGCCGCGGTCGACGGGCATCCAGGCCCAGGCCGAGCGCCAGATCCGGAGCGTCGCGTCGGCGGTCGTGAGGATCAGCAGCGGCGCGGCGATCGCGACGCAGAGCTTCACGAGCGGGCTGTCCAGCGGCGTCCCGAGCTCGAGGGCCGTGATCGCGATCGCGCCGAGGATGAGCACAGGCACCGACAACAGGACGTAGTGCTTCTCGAGCGGCGTCGGCTTCGTCTCGGGGACGGAGCGGGGCGGGAGGCCGGCGAGACTGGGCGGGACGGGGGTCGCGCCGAACGGGCCTGCGGCGGCTCCGGGGACGCCCGGGGCCGCCTGGCGCTCGAGCACGGGCATGCCTGGTTCCCAGCGTTCGTCGTCCATCGGGTCGAGTGTACGTCGGGCGCCCGCGGCGGCCGCCGCGCCCGCATTGCGCCGAGCGACGCCGGCCTCGACACTGGCGGGCGTGAGGGGGTCGACCTTTCCGGGCCGTGGCGGCACCGGAATCCCGACGGCGAAGGTCAGAGCCCCTCGTTCGCCGGGTCTTCCTCGATCGCCCGCGCCTGGGCCGCCCGTCGCGCCACGAGCCGCCCGCGCAGCTCCGGATCGCCGACCGCCAGGATCTGGGCCGCGAGCAGCGCCGCGTTCTCGCCGTTGCCGACGCCGACCGCCGCGACCGGCACGCCCTTCGGCATCTGGACGATCGCCAGCAGCGCGTCGAGACCGTCGGCGACGCCGCCCGGCATCGCGACGCCGATCACCGGCAGCGTCGTCTGCGAGGCCACGACCCCCGGCAGATGCGCCGCGAGCCCGGCGATCGCGATGAACACGCCGATGCCGCGGTCGGCGGCTCCACCCACGAACCGCCCGAGCAGGTCCGGCGCCCGGTGGGCGGAGATCACCCGGATCTCGGAGTCGACCTCCAGCTCGCCGAGCACCGCCGCGGCGCGCTGGGCGACCTCGATGTCCGATCGGCTCCCGACGATGATCCCGACCTGGCTCACGGCGCCTCCTTCACGAACCCACTTCCTGGCGGCGAGCAGCCGACGGCCGGGGCCGCGGAATCCCGAGCCGGTCAAACGTCTCGACGATCCAGCCGCCCTTGCCATCCTGGTAGACCACGCCATCGAGCGGTCCGTCGGCCGCGGCCGCGATCTCCTGCTTGACCCGCGCGTATTCGGCGGCCAGTGCCGGATCGGCGCGAAGCGCGTCGCGGAACGCGAGGTCCTTCGAATAGTCGCCGCCCACCGGCTGGACGTGGAGGTGGACCCGGTACTCGACTCCTTCGTACGAGTACGACCCGACGAGCATCGGCCGCTCCGGCGGCCACGGGTCGGGCCCCTGCTGCGGCCCGAACCCCAGGTCGTACATCGCCGAGGTCACGCCGGGGATCGCCGCGGGATCGGTCTCGGTCGCGAGGTCGACGATGCCCTTGCCGGGCAGGCCCGGGACGGCCGTGCTGCCGATGTGCTCCACGTGGAGCTCCGGCCGACGGGCTCCGATGATCGCGATCACGCGATCCGCGACGACGACGACGTTGGGATCCCACGGCGCCACCGACACCGGCTTGCGTTCGTAGGGTCCGATCGGGCGATCCCCCGGACCGAGTTGGGCCTCACTCACGGGGGGAGTGTAGATTCCGGCGATGCGCATCGTGACCGGCCGACGGATCACCGAGGTGGACGTCGGCTAACTCCAACACCGGCTCGCTCGCGCCGACCGGGTCGTCGTCGACCTCGGGACCGGCGATGGTCGGGCGGTCCTCGGCCGGGCACGCTCGGAGCCCGGCGCCCTCGTCATCGGGATCGACGCCAACGCCGCGTCGATGGCCGAGTCATCGCGCCGCGCGTCACGGGGCGGTGCGACCAATGCCCTCTTCGTCGTCGCCGCGGCGGAGCACGTCCCTACGGAGCTGCGGGGCGTCGCCGCCGAGCTGACGATCCTCTTCCCGTGGGGCTCGCTGTTGCGCGGCGTCCTCGCCCTCGACGACGCGGCGGCAGCGTCGGCGGGAATCGCGTCGTTGCTCGCGCTCGGTGGCGTCGCGACCGCGATCGTCTCGATCGAGGACCGCGATGGCCTCGACCTGCCGCGGCTCGACGGCGAGGTCGCGTGTGAGGCGCTGCGCGAGCGATGGTCGCGCCACGGCCTCGAGCTCTGCGCGCTCCGGCCGGCCAGCGCGGACGAGATCCAAGCGACGGGCTCGACCTGGGCTCGCCGCCTGCGCGCCGGTCGCGAGCGTGCCGCCTGGCGCCTCGAGCTGCGGCGGCGGTAGCGACGGGCGGCGGTGGGCTGACGGAGTTGGGTGGCGTGGGTAGAATCCGCGGGCCATGTCACGGCGTCCACCCCGCCTCGCTGCCCGCCTCGTTCTCGCCTCGCTCCTCGCCCTCCAGGTCGTCGCCGGCGGCGTGTTCCCGGCGAGCGCTGCCGACAAAGGTTTCGCGATCGACCTCGCGGCGAAGGGCGACTACGTCGCGCAGACGAACTTCGTGCAGTGCGTCGGGGCGAGCATGCAGATGATGCTGAACATCATTCGCCCTAGCGACGACCGCTCCGCGCGGACGCAGCTCAGCCTCCAGAACACTGCACGTGATCTCAGCGGGACACGGAGCGATGGGCAGCAACGAAAGGGCGCGAGCGTTCGCGGCTGGTCGGCGGGCCTGAATCAACTCGGCGCAGGTCCTTACCGACTGGTGGGGACGGCGACGCTCGACGAGGCGCTCCGGCTCGCCGCCGCATCGATCCGCCAGACCAACCGGCCCGTCGGGCTCCTCGTCTGGCGCGGCCGCCACGCCTGGGTCATGAGCGGCTTCAAGGCCACAGCTGATCCGCTCCGCACGGGCGACTACACGGTGACCGCGGCGATCGTCATGGATCCCCTCTATCCGCACGGGTCGGCGGTCTGGGGCCCCAGCCCCAAGCCACGCGAGGCACTCACGCCGACGGCCGTGGGGCGACAGTTTGTTCCTCGGCGAGGCAACGCAAGCTGGCCGGGCAACCCCATCGACCCGGCAGCACAGCGGACGATGGCGGGCCTGTCCGGGAAGTACGTGCTCGTGCTGCCGTACGAGACCATCCCGACCTCGCGGCTGTTCCACATCGCGCGATGACGGCCGGGTGACGTCCTGACCGACCGGCTCCCGATCATCCTCGACGTCGATACCGGGATCGACGACGCGATGGCCCTGCTCTACGCGGCCGCCTCGCCGGAGGCGGAGCTGCTTGCGGTCACGTGCGTCGGTGGCAACGTCGACGCCCGCCAGGTCGAGCGGAACACGCGGGCCGTGCTGGAGCTCGCTGGGATGACGGATCTCGAAGTGGCGCTGGGCGACGAGCGGCCGCTCGTCCGGCCGGTCGAGACGACGCCCGAGACGCATGGCCCGCAGGGCCTGGGCTACGCCGAGCTGCCGCCGGCGACCCGCCCGCTCAGCGACCGCCACGCCGTGGACGTCTGGCTCGAGCACGTCCGGGCCCGACCCGGCGAGGTCACGCTCGTGACCTGCGGCCCGCTGACGAACCTGGCTCGAGCGCTCGAGCGCGAGCCGGAGTTCCCACGGCTGCTCCGGCGCTGGGTCGTCATGGGCGGCGCCTACCGCGTCCCCGGCAACACCGCGCCGACGACCGAGTGGAACATCCACTGCGACCCCGAGGCGGCGAAGATCGCCTTCGCCGCTGCGTGGCCGGCCCGGCCGATCGCCCTCGGCCTCGACGTCACGGAGAAGGCGAAGATCCTGCCGGACCACATCGTCGAGCTCGCCCGGCGGGCCGGCAGCACGCCGGATGACTCGATCGCGCTGGCGCGCGGCGAGGACCCGATGCACGCGACCCTGTCCGTCGCCAGCAATCCCGTCGTCCGGTTCATCGCGGATGCACTCCGCTTCTACATGGAGTTCCACTCCCGGTACGACGGCTTCTACGGCGCCTTCATCCACGACCCGCTGGCGACGGCGGCCGCCCTCGACCCGAGCCTGGTCCGGACGGAGGCGCTCGCCGTCGACGTCGAGCTGGACGGGACGCTCACGGCCGGCGAGACCGTGACCGACTGGCGCCGGGTCTGGGGCCGCCCCGCGAACGTCGACGTCGCCGTCGAGGCCGACGCCGAGGAGTTCCTGCGCCGGTTCGTCGAGCGCGTCGGCGGGCTGGCATCGCGTCTCGCGACAGCGCAAACTTGATCCCGGAGGAAGGAGCGTCCGGGTCGGGGTGGGAGCGGCCCGGTGGACGGAGGATCGAAGGCATGTCTCAGGGATGGGTACGGGCGATCGTCGGGATCGTCGCGTTCTTCATCGCGCTGCCGGTCGGCCTGATCATCGCCGGGCCGCAGGACCTCACGCCGGACCCCAACACCGGCGTCCCGGTCGGCTTCAACGCGATCATCGCCGTCATCGGCGTCGCCCTGATCGTGGGCCTGATCGCCTACGCCGCGACCGAATACGCGCAGACGAAGAAGCTCGAGTCGATCACGAGCCAGTTCAGCACCCGGACGATCGTGCTCATCCCGATCGCGATCTCGATCAACATCATCCTGGGCCAGACCGTCGCCGCCGCCCTGAAGGTGCCGATCTACCTCGACTCGATCGGGACGATCCTCGTCGGCGTGCTCGCGGGGCCGATCGCCGGCGCGATCACCGGCGGCCTTGCGAACCTCATCTGGACCTACGTCCTGCCGCCCCCGCTCCAGTCCCCGTATGCCGCGCCGTTCTTCATCGTGGCCGTCGAGATCGGGATCGTCGCTGGCATCGCCGGCCGGTTCGGGTTCTTCCGGAGCCGCCCGAACACGCCGTGGGACAGGCTCGCGGTCGGGGCCATCGTGGTCGCCCTGATCGTCGCGGTCATCGGGATCTACGGGTTCATCCCGTTCTACTCGAACAGCGCCGTCACGTTCTTCGCGCCGCCTGTGGAGGGCTCGACCGGCCCCGACCCGATCTTCGTGTTCCTGGGCTGGGCGGTCGCGCTGCTGCTGATCGCCGCGGTGCTGGGCCTGTTTGCCTACCTGTTCATCAGACGCGACCTGGGCGCCGCCTACGTCTTTGTCGCGGGGCTGCTGTGCGGGATCATCTCGGCGATCATCTCCGCGCCGATCTCGGCTCTCGTGTTCGGCGGCGTGACCGGCTCCGGCACGGACCTCCTCGTCGCGGCGTTCCAACAGGCCGGCGACGACCTGTCGACCGCCGTCCTCAAGCAGGGCCTGCTGTCCGACCCCATCGACAAGACGCTCACGTTCTTCGTCGTCTTCGCCATCCTCGGCGCGCTGAGCCGGCGCTTCTCGGCGCGGTTCCCGCAGGGTGAGGCCGCCGTCGGGCTGGAGGGCGCATAGCGGCGATCAGTGCGGACGACGCCGCGTTCCTCGCGAACCTGGCGCCGCCCGCACCCAGTCCCTACCACCGCCTGAACCCGCTCACGAAGGCCGTCGTCGCGACCGTCGGCTCCATTGGCGCGTTCGTCATCGGCGGGTACCTTGGGCCGCTCGTGATCATCGGCCTCAACCTCGCCGGTGCGCTCCTTGCGGGCGTCGCCGGCCGTCTCGTCCGGGTCTCGTTCCTGCTCACGCTGCCGATCGCGATCTCGGTCGTGCTCGTCTCCGTGTTCACCCGCGCCGGCGAGACCGTCCTCTTCTCGATCGGCCCGTTCGACGCCACCGCCGAGGGCGTCAACTTCGCCGGCCAGACGCTCGTCCGGCTGTTCGCGATCTCGATGTCGATCGGGCTGTTCGGACTGACGACCGATCCGCGGGCGTTCGTCCTCGATCTCGAGCGGCGGCGCCTCTCGCCGCGGTTCGCGTTCGTCGCGCTGGCCACCCTCGAGGCCGTGCCGGCGATGGTCGAGCGGGCCGGCGTGATCCAGGCCAGCCAGCGGGCTCGAGGCCTCGACACCGAAGGCAGCCTCTGGGCTCGCGTCCGCGGCGTCGTGCCGCTGGCGGGGCCGGTGATCCTGTCCTCGCTGACCGAAGTCGAGGAGCGCAGCCTCGCGCTCGAGGTCCGCGCGTTCGGGCGGCCCGGACGGCGCCACCTGCTCTGGCGGAACCCGGACTCCGCCGCCCAGCTCGTCGCCCGCCTGGCACTGCTGCTCCTCCTGATCGGGTCGATCGTCGGCAGGCTGACCGGCGCGTTCCCGACCGACGCCTTGAGCCACATGAGCGGCGGCCGATGCTCGAGCTGAAAGGCGTCTCGTACCGCTACGCCGGCTACGCGAAGGCCGTCCTCCAGGACCTCGACCTCACGCTCGCCGACGGCGAGATCGTCGGACTCGTCGGGCCCAACGAGGCCGGCAAGTCCACGCTCTGCCTCGTCGCCGCGGGGCTCGCGCCGGCCTCGATCGGCGGGGCGCTGACCGGGACGCTCACGATCGACGGCGAACCGATGGCCGGGCGGAAGACGCACGAGCTCGCGAGCCGCGTGGTCGTCGGCTTCCAGAACCCAAACACGCAGCGTTCGGGGATCGCCGCGACCGTCTTCGAGGAGGTCGCGCTGGGGCCGATGAACCTGGGTCTCGAGGTGCCCGAGATCGTCGAGCGGACGCGGACAGCCCTGGGGCTTCTGCACATCGAGTCGATCCAGCTCCGCGACCCGGCCCGACTGTCCGGCGGCCAGGCCCAGCTCGTCGCGATCGCCGCGTTGCTCGCGATGCGGCCGCGCCACGTGATCCTCGACGAGCCGACGGCCCAGCTCGACCCGGCCGGGACGCGCCTGGTCGGCGAGGCACTCCGGCAGCTCGCGGCCGGCGGCACCTCGCTGCTGATCGCCGAGCACAAGACCGACCTGCTCGACGGCGTCTGCTCCCGGATCGTCGCGATCGACGCCGGCCGGATCGCGCTCGACGGCCCGGCCGGCGACGTCCTCGCCGACCCGCGGCTCGAGGCGATCGGGGTCCAGCCGCCGTCGCGCGTCAGGCTGACGCGGGCGCTCGACGTAGCTGGCATCGACGGGTCTAGCGCGGCGGCCGCGGCCGAGGCGATGGAGGCGGTGGCGTGATCGAGGTCGAGGATCTCGTCCACGTCTACCCGGGCGGGACCCGGGCCGTGGACGGCGTCTCGCTCCGGATCGAGGTTGGCGAGCGGGTCGCGATCATCGGCCAGAACGGCAGCGGCAAGTCGACGCTCGTCCGCCATTTCAACGGCCTCCTCCGCCCGACCGAGGGGCGAGTCCTCGTCGACGGCGTCGACGCCGCCACGCTGCGAGTCGCCGAGCTCGCCGCGAAGGTCGGCCTCGCGTTCCAGGACCCGGACCGCCAGATCTTCTCCGGCAGGGTCCGTTCGGAGGTCGCGTTCGGGCCGCGGAACATGGGCGTTGCGAAGAACCAGGTCGGCAGCCGGGTCGATGAGGCGCTCGCGGCAGCGGGGCTGAGCGGCGACGCGGACGCGAACCCGTACGACCTGGGCTACTCGCGCCGGAAGCTGCTCGCGCTCGCCTCGATCCTCGCGATGCGGACGCCGGTCGTCGTCCTCGACGAGCCGACCACCGGCCAGGACGCCCGCGGCGTCGCCCGGGTCGAGGAGATCGTCGCCGGACTCGCGGAGCTGGGCCGGACGGTCGTCGCGATCAGCCACGACATGGCATTCGTCGCCGAGTCGTTCGAGCGGATCATCGTCATGCGCGACGGCCGGGTGATCCTCGACGGCACGCCGACCGAGGTCTTCGCCGAGTCGTCGTGGCCCGAGCTCGAGTCGACGTACCTCGAGCCGCCACTGCCCGCACGGGTCGGCGCCCGGATGGGCGTTGGCACGACGCCGACCGAGGCGTCGCTCGTCGCCGCGCTCACCGCCCGCACGAGCCGCGCGAATGGAGAGGCCGCCACGTGATCCTCCGCCTGGGGCTCGCCCTCGTCGTCGTCCTGGTCACGCTGCTCGCGCTCCTGGGGCGGATCGAACCGGCGACGGCCCGCCTGCTCGTCTTCGTCCACGCCCTCCTCGCGTTCACCGCGCTCGTCGTGAACATCGCCGCGCGCCGGCGCCTCCGCCGCTCGATCGACCTGGTGACGACGACCGCGCCGGTGCCGGTCGACCAGGCCGTCGAGCCGATCCTCGTGCCTCGCGACGACGTCAGGGCGCTCATGGCCCGCCTCCGCGACCTGGGCTTCGACCTCGTCGGCGCGACCGACACGACGCTCAGGTCGGACCCGATCCGGACGTGGATCCTCACCGAGCCCAGTGGCAATATCTTCGTCGAGATGGGCTACTCGAACACCCCGATGGCGATCTTTCTCTCCCAGGCGCGGGGCGGCCGATTTGTCGAGACGTCCTACCCGCGCGGCGCGACGATCGACGTCCCGCAGCTGCTCGCCGGGCCCGTCCCCTCGAGCCCGGCCGACGCGCTCGCGACGCAGCGCGAGCGGCTCGCCTCGGTCGGCGGCCCAGGGCGAAGCGTCGTGACGATGGCCGACTACCTCGCCGTCGAGGCCGACCAGCGCGCGAGCAACGGCGGCATGCGGATCCGCCAGCACCTCGACCGCGTCGTCGAGCCGGCGATCCGCGACTTCGCGGTCTCGCTCGTGATCGACACCATTGCCCTGGGCGCGCTCATCGTCGGGGCGCCCGCCGGCTAGCTCCGGGACTAGTTCTGGCGGTTGATCCAGACCGCGCCCGGGCCGTCGTAGCTCGCGCCCTCGCCCCAGGCGGCGATCGTCTTGCCGGTGTTCGTGATCGCGATCTCGCCGTAGTCGCCGTAGACCTCGCCGAAGCCGGCCGGAGTCTTGTACGCAGCGCCCGACCCCAGGTCGGAGATGTTGGCCGGCGCCGACCACGTCGCGCCACCGTCCGTCGACGAGCGGTACCAGACGTTCCACGCGTCGGCGTTGCCGCCGCCCGAGGTCTGGTAGTAGAACGCCCGGACGTCGCCGTTGCCGCGCGACTCGACCGCGGGCGTCACGGCGTTCTCGCCGGCGACCGACAGCGTGACCGGCGCGCTCCATGTCGCCCCGCCGTTCGTCGACCGCTTCGCGACCACCGTCTGGAGGCCACCGAACGCCGCCGCCCCGTCGTACAGGTACACGACGTTGTTCGAGCCGTCGACGGACAGCGCCGGATGGCCGAAGTAGAAGTCGGGTGGGCAGCCGGCCGCGACGCAGGCGACGCCGGGCTGGGCGGAGCCGACGAGGCGGTCGGTCCAGGTCGCGCCATTGTTCGTCGACACGAAGGCGTGGTAGTCGATCGCGCCGCTCGGCACCGTTCCCTTGTTGCCGCCACCGCCGTAGAGGATGCTCGACTCGGCGAAGTAGACGGTCCCGTTCGGGGCGACGTCGGCGTCGAAGGCGAAGTAGTAGCGGTTGCTGTCGACGAGCTTCGTCTGGGTCCAGGTCGCGCCGGAGTCGTGTGACTGGGCGACGTACGGGTCGCCGCCGGTCGGGCCGTTGAACGACACGAATACGTGCTGGCCGTTGTCACTCATCGCGATGACCGGCTTGTCGTTCCAGCTGACGTTGCCGTAGGTCTTGACCGGCGCCGACCAGTGCGCGCCGTGGTCGGTCGACTTCGTGAACATCACGTTGAAGCCGTTCATGTAGAGCGCGTAGACGTTGCCGTTGCTGGGGACGACCTCGATGATCGGGTCGAACTGGCCGGAGCCCTTGCAGGCGCACAGCGCCGTCGGGTTGCCCCACGTCACGCCGCCGTCCGGGCTGACCTCGACCGCCATCCACGGGCTGGGGCAGTTGCCGGGGCACGGCTTGGGCGCGGCATAGCGGGTCGCGATCGACGTAGACGAACGGCGAGTTCGGATCGGCGGCGATCGCCGGCTCCCAGTCGTCCCACTGCGTGTCCATCGGGAACTCGCCGGCCCAGCCGGCGGCCGGCGCGGCCACTGCGCCAGCGGTGGGTCGCTGCTGGCCGGTCTTGCCGGCGGCCTTGGCCTTCTCGAACGCCTCCTGGCGCTTCTCGGTGCCCTCGGCCTGCTCCTGGGCCTCCTCGTTGAGCTCATCGGCGCTCTCGCCGTCGGCATCGCCGGCGTCCGCGTCAGGGGTCGCGGTCGGCGTCGCGGCCGCGGCCGGCGGCTGGGTCGTCTTGGGCCCGCGGGCCTCGATGCCGGGCTGGTCGGGCTCCGAGCGGAACTGGCCGTACGCGACGAGCAGCCCGGCAGTGAGCGCGGCGACGGCGACCGCCGACAGGAACGCGCGGAGACGACGCGACGTGAGGGTCATCGGGCTCATCCTCCGGGGGCGCGGGACCGACCTTGGCGACGCGAGGGCGTTGGGATGGTGAGCCTCGGCGGGGCCGCCGTCAACGGGTCGTCGTGGTGGCTACGACCCGGCGTCGTCGTCGCGATCGGAGGCCCGGGCGACGACGAGGAAGATCGCGGTCTCGACGATGTCGACGATCGCGACGACCGCGGCCACGACGACGAAGATCGCCTCGCCGGTCAGGAAGCCGAACGCGGCCACGAACGTCGCCACCGAGAGGAACATCAGGCGGACGCCCCGGATCAGGCCCCGGATGTCGGGCGTCGCGGCGCCGCTCGCGCCGGCCTGACGGCTCTCGGCGATCAGCGACAGGCCGCGCGAGAAGATGAGCAGCCCGGCGATGACGAACACGACGACGAAGACGATCGTCGCGACCAGGACGAGGCCCATTGGCCCCTCCCGGCCCATCGGTTCGAGGACGCTCGCGCCGGCGACGATCAGCAGCCCGGCGACGACCAGCGCGGTCCACGCGATCAGGCTCCGACGGTCGCTCACGGCGCGTGCGCCACGACCCACAGGAACCGGGCTGCGAAGCGGTCCTCGGGCTCCGTCAGGACCTCGCTCGAGTCGACGACGAAGCCGGCTGCCTCGACGAGCCGCCGGTTCCGCCGCGCGCTGAAGTGGCTGAAGTACATGTCCACGCCCAGCCAGTCGTGCTCGATCCCGCCCGGATCGTCCTCGACGCCCATCGTCGCGATCAGGACGCCACCCGGCCGGAGCCACTCCCGGATCCGTCCGAGGAGCGGCGGCACGTCGTCCCGTGGCACGTGGGTCAGGGAGTAGAACGCGACGACCGCGTCGAAGGACGCCGGCGGGAAGGCGACCGCGGTCATGTCGGCCTGGAGGAACGTCGCCCCGGGAACGTTCGCCTGGGCCAGCCCGATCTGCGTTGCCGAGATGTCGACCCCGGTCACCTCCCGGCCGTCGGCGAGCGCCGCGGTCATCGGGATGCCGGCGCCGCAGCCCAGCTCGAGGACGCGGGCGCCGGGTGGGATCAGATCGCACGCCCGACGGAGGTACGCCAGCCGCGCATCGGACGGTCGGAGCGCGCTCCACTCGAGATACCGCCGCGCGGCCGCGTCGTAGCCGCGGGCGACCACCCGACGCGGATCGGCGGCGTCGTCCTCAGGCGTCGGTCGCCACCAGCAGCTCGACCGGAAAGACCTCGCCGCTCGACGATCCGCCACGCCGCGAGCGCGGGCTCCGGGTCGGCCAGGGAGACGAGCAGGTACAGCGCGTCCGGGTAGAACGCGAGGCCGATGTCGGTTCCGCTGGGTCGCGGCGGCGAGTGGGTATGGCTGTGGACGATCGCCCAGAACACCTCCCCGGCGTCGTCGGTGTCGACGGTGAGCCGGTAGAGGTCGTCGGGGTGGATGTCGTAGCGCATCGGGCTCGCCGCCCGGTTGCGAGCCGGCTCCCAGCGAAGGGCGCGCCCACCGTCGGCCGCCGGCCGGTCGCCGACGATCAGGCCGCACATCTCGTTGGGGTACTCGGCCCGGGCGTGATCGACCATCGCCTCGACGAGCTCCGGCGACAGCTCAACGAACGCGGGCCCGGGGTGGGCGGCGAGGCTCACATCCACGGCCGGTACGGAGCGAGGAAGTCCGTGATCAGGCCCGCCAGCTCGGCCGGTCGCTCCATCCCGATCATGTGGGCGACGTCCGGGATGAACACTGCCCGTGCGTCCGGCGCATTCGCCGCGATGTGCTGCGACACCGCGCTGATGAACGTCGTATCGAGGCCGCCCGCGACCGCGAGGACGGGACACCGCAGGTCGGCGAGGCGGGCGGCGGCCGGCGGATCGAGCACGATCGGTTGGCCGTTGGCCATGCCGGGCCCGTGACTGATCGTCGTCATCTCCCGGATGGCCTCGCGGATCGGCGATGCGACGCGATCCGGAGACTGGCCGATTCCGTCGACCCACAGCCGGACTGCTCCGTCGGCAAAGCCCGCCACGTCCGGCGGGTCGGCGTCCTGGAGCCGCTCCAGCTCCTCGAAGACCGCGGCTTCCTCGGGCGTCGGGTCGTGCTCGAACCCACCGATGCCGGCCCCCACGCCGACGACCGCGACCACCCGGTCGGGGAACTCGATCGCGGTGTCGAACGCGACCTGGCCGCCGCGCGAGTTGCCGACGAGCGCGGCCTGATCGATCCCGAGCGCCTCGAGGACCGCGATCAGGTCGGCGCGATTCGAGAACTCGACGTCGTCGGTCTCGGTCCGGCCGAACCCGCGCTGGTCGTACCGGACGACCCGGAACCCGGCGTCGACGAGCGGCGGCACCATCGCGTCCCACGACCGCAGGTCGGCGATCCCCGCGTGGAGGAGGAGCAGCGGGTCGCCGGCGCCGTCGTCGGCGGCGTTCAGCTGGGCACCCGGGACGGGGATCGTGAACGTCATCGCGGGTACTGTAGACGCGAGATGGGTTACGCGAAGGATCGTCGGGTCGACGCCTACATCGACCCCTTGCCGGACTGGCAGCGACGGGTCTGCCAGGAGGTTCGGGACATCGTCCACGAGGCCGACCCCGAGGTCGAGGAGACGATCAAGCGGACCGTCCAGCCCTACTTCGTGCTGCAGGGCAACGTCATCGCGCTGCTCGCGGCGAAGGACCACGTCACGGTGTTCCTCTACGACGGCGGCCTCGCGCCCGATCCCGAGGGGATCATCACCGGCGGCCACGGCAACGAGACCGGCCGGTTCATCGCGATCCGCGAGAACGACCCGATCAACCGACCGGCGATGCTGGCGCTGTTCCGGGCGATCATCGCGAACAACCGGGCCGGCGGCTGGCGGAAGCTGAAGAAGGAGGCCTAGCGAGGCGACGCTGGGGCGACGGCGCGTCAGGGGGCCCGGCGCTGCCAGGCCGGCGGCGTCACCGACGGCCAGGCTCACGGGCCTGACCTTGCCTGTCCGGGCATCCCAGATCTCCTGCTGCAGCTGGCGGCCGGCACCATCGGTTCGCTGAGCAAGGATCGAGGTCCCGTCCGGCGCCCACGTCTTCCCGGCGCCGTTCTCGGAAATCTCCGTATCGACAACGACATCCGGTCCGCCGCCCAGGTCGACGATCACCGGATGCACCGCGCCATCGCCGGCATCGCGCTCGATGAGCAACCGGCGGCCCTGCGGATCCCATTGCGGCCAGGCCTCGAAGGTGGCCCCGGGCGCGGGGCCGACGACTCTGTCGACGCGGCCATTGGCCCCGACGACGTGGACGCTGATCAGGCCCGTCGCGTTCTGGAGGGCATAGGCGATGTGTTTCCCGTCGGGCGCCGCCGACACGTTGCCGAAGATGTCGTTGCCGGGCGATGTCTCGACGATCGCACGCGTCTTCCCGGTCGTCACGTCGAGCGCGCGGATGTCGTGCGTGTGCAGGTTCGAGGAGCGGGCGAGGTACACGAGCTCGCGGCCATCGGGCGCGAGGTAGGCGATGCCGCCGTAGTCGACAACGGGCACGTCGAAGAACGTCCGGAACGAGCTCTGGTCGAGGGCGGCGATGCTGATGTGGACGTTCGGGCCGCCGAAGTCGAACGCCGAGAAGGCCAGCACGCGACCGTTCGGCGCGATCTCGATCGGGTCGCCGCCGTGGAGCACGTCCTTCTCTACGAACGTGGGCTGAGCCCCACCGGCCAGCGGGACGGTGCCGACCCGTGCGGCAGTCAACGGACCGTTGCCCGGGTTCCAGCGGATGAACACGCCACGGGTGCCGTCGGGCGTGAAGCCGATCCACTCGTCATTCTCCGGTCCGCCGAGGAGCAACATCATCTCGCCGGTCTGCGGGTCGGCCGTGTACAGATCGCCGCCGAGCCCCACGCGCGACGACGCCGTTCGCCGCGGGACCGAACGGTTCGGGCAGCCTCGTCGAATGCGAGCCCACGAACAGGGCGGCCATCGCCACGAGGAGGGCGATGAGCGCCATGATCCCGAGCGCGCGCCACGGCACGCCGGTCGTCGGGACCCGCTCCGTCACCGCCTCCACGGGAAGCCACCGTGCCGGGAACATCCACGCCGGGCGCTGCGAGCCGGACGAGGCGCGCTCGATGGCGTCGTCCAGGTAGTCGGGGCTGCGCGCCTCCGCGAGCTCGTCGAACAGGCCGGGCAGCCTGGGCTCGAGGCGGCGCGCTCGATCGACGCTCACGAGATCGACCCTCCGGCGGTGCCCGCGGACGTGACTTCATCGATGGACATCGAGGATCGCAGGACCCCGAGCGATCGATGCAGGCGCGACTTCGCCGTCCCGCCCGGGATGCCGAGCAGCTGGGCGACCCTGGGGAGCGGCAGGTCGAGGTAGAAGTGCAGGACGAGGATCGCCCGCTGCTCGGGCTCGAGGCGGGCCAGCGCGCGATCGAGCAGGTCGCGATCGGCGACCTGGGCCGTCTCGTCGAACGCTTCGGCGACATCCAGCGGGCTGAGCTCGAGCTCGACCACGCGGCGGCGGCGCTTGCGGGCCAGGTCGATGCAGGCGTGGGCCACCAGGCTGTGCAGCCAGTGGTCGAACGTCGCCGGATCGCGCAGCCCCGGCAGGCTCCGCCAGGCCCGGATCAGCGTCTCCTGGACCGCATCCTGGGCGAGGTCCGGGTCGCGGAGGATCAGGCGGGCCGTGGCGTCCAGGCGCGCGCCGGACGCGCGGACGAGCTCGGCGAAGGCTTGCCGGTCGCCTCGCCGTGCCCGCTCCACGAGTCCCTGCTGGTCCACGCGCGCCCCTCGCTGTCGGCGCGTCCACGCTGGCCGCGCTCGATAGCCTACGGCGCTGGCGTCTGCCCGAAAGGTTCCGACTTCCGCGCCGAGGTTGCGAGTCGCGGGATCAACCTGTTACCTTGACATCCGGACGTCCGTATGTCTGGCGTCGGACCGGTTGATGGAGTGCCCATGCCCCGGATCGTCCTCGTCGGCGCCGGCAGCGTCGAGTTCACCCGGAACCTGCTCGGCGACATCCTGACCTCACCGGCGCTGCGGGACTCGGAGATCGCGCTCCACGACATCGACGCCGACCGGCTCGCGACCGCGGAGCGGATGGCCCGCTGGACGGCCGATGCGCTGGGCGCCGCGCCGCGGATCAGCGCCCACCTCGACCGCCGCGAGGCGCTCGCCGGCGCGGACTTCGTCATCAACACGATCCAGGTCGGCGGCGCGCGGGCGACGCAGATCGATTTCGACGTTCCGGGCCGGTTCGGGCTGCGCTACACGATCGCCGACACGATCGGCGTCGGCGGCGTGTTCCGGGCGCTGCGGACGATCCCCGTCGTGCTGGGCATCGCCCGCGACATCGAGGCCATCTGCCCCGACGCGTGGCTGCTCAACTACACGAACCCCCTGGCGACGCTCGTCCGGGCGGTGTCGGAGGCGAGCGACGTCCGGGTCGCGGGGCTCTGCCACTCCGTCTTCTGGACGATCGACCGGCTGGCCGAGTACCTCGGGCTGGAGCGCGACGAGGTCGACGCCGAGAGCGCGGGCCTGAACCACCTCGCGTTCGTCCTCCGCCTCGAGCACCGCGGCCGCGATCTCTACCCGGACCTGCGCGCGTTCGTCGAGGCCGGCAAGGTTCCCGACGACGACCTCGTCCGGGCCGAGCTCTTCCGGCGGCTCGGCTACTACCCGACGGAATCGTCCGAGCACCACGCCGAGTACAACCCGTGGTACATCGGCAAGCGGGACGCCGCCGGCGACGCGGTCGAGCGGTTCCACGTCCCGATCGGCGAGTACCTCGACCGCGTCTCGCGGAACCTCGGGGAGTTCGCCGAGACGAAGCGCAAGCTGGACGCCGGCGAGCCGTTCGAGATCGAGCGGAGCGGCGAGTACGCGGCGACGATCGCGGAGTCGATGACGACCGGCGAGCCGGCCCGGATCGTCGTCAACGCGATCAACGGTGGCGCGCTGATCCCGAACCTCGAGGCCGACGCCTGCGTCGAGGTCCCCGGGCTCGTCGACGGCCTCGGCGTCCATCCGGTCGCGATGGGACCCCTGCCGCTCCACCTCGCGGCGTACGTCCGGGGCGCGGTCGACATGCAGGGCCTGACGGTGCGCGCCGCGCTCGATCAGGATCGCGACGCCGTCGGCCACGCGGTGATGACGGACCCGATCGTCCAGAGCCACCTGACGCTCGACGACGCCTGGCGCCTGACCGACGCGATGATCGAAGCGGAATCCGAGTGGCTGCCGGCCTGGCTCGGTGGCTCGGCAGCCGGTTGAAGGAGGAGGAGCACGCGATGTTCACCGACCGAACCTGGACAGGCGCCGGCGGCGCCCGGCCACCGCGCCTTCTCGCGGCGTTCGCAGTGCTGGCCCTGATCGTCTCGGCCTGCGGCGGATCGACCGCCACCTCCGTCTGCCTCGCGCGGCCGCGGCTCCATCGGGATCGGCCGCCGCGCCCGCCTCGCCCGGCGCGAGCGCTGCCGGCTACACGGGACCCGAGGCGACGATCTCGTACTCGATCTGGGGCGACCCCCAGGAGATCAAGAACCAGCAGGCGATCGTCGACGCGTTCCACGCGGCCAACCCGAAGATCACCGTCAACGTGACCGTCTCCGACTGGGAGCCGTACTGGGACAAGCTCCAGACGTCGATCGCGGGCGGCGACGCCCCTGACGTCTTTGCGATGGACGGCCCGCTGTTCCCCGACTACCAATCGCGCGACGTCCTGCTCGACCTCAAGCCGTTCATCGACCGCGACCACTACGACCTGACGCAGCTGGCCGATCAGGCCGTCGCCGACTTCACGACGCCCGATGGCCAGTTCGGGCTGCCCCGCGACCTCAACGTCGTCGCGCTCTACTACAACAAGACGATGTTCGACGCGGCGGGCATCCCCTACCCGGACGAGACGTGGGACTGGGCGAAGCTCGCCGACGTCGCGAAGAAGCTGACGATCAAGGACGCCAGTGGCAAGACGACCCAGTGGGGCTTCTACACCGAGACCACGGACATGGAGAACTACTGGTCGGAGCTCGTCTGGCAGAACGGCGGCGACATCATCTCGGCCGACCACACGAAGAGCCTCGTCGGCAGCGACGAGGCGACCGGCGGGATCCAGGTCCTCCAGGACCTGATCTGGAAGGACAAGGTTATGCCCGACGCGTCGATCACCGACGCCCTCGGCGACGCCTTCGAGCAGGGCCAGGCGGCAATGGAGTCCAACGGCTCGTGGCTCGTCGCGACCCACCAGGCCGCCGGGCTCGACTTCGGGATCGCGCCGCTGCCGAAGGGCCCGGCCGGCCAGGCGACGTCGATCAACCCCACGGGCGCCGTCGTCTACAAGGGCACGAAGAACCCGGACGCGGCCTGGGAGTTCGTGAAGTACCTCGCGAGCCCGGCAGCCCAGACGAAGCTCATGGAGCTGAAGGCCTCGCTGCCGGCCAACAAGGAGGTCCTCTCCGGGCCGTTCGCGACGTCGTTCGACGGCGCCCAGGTCCTCGTCGACGCGATCGACTACGCCCACATCAAGCCCTCGTTCAAGGGCTACAACGACTGGACGATCGCGCTCCAGAACGAGCTCGACACGAACGTCTTCAACGCGCCGAACAAGACCGTCAAGCAGGCGATCACCGACGTCCTGCCGGACCTCGACGGGATCCTCGCCGGCCAGTGAGGTCGAGGCGACTCACCCGATGGCCGCGATGACCCCAGCCCGCCGCCCCGACCCCAGGCGGGGCGGCGGGTCGCTCATCAGGGAGGGCCGCTGGGCGCTGGTGTTCCTCGCGCCGACCCTCCTCGGGCTCGCCGTGCTGTCCGCCGGGCCGATCCTCGCCACGCTCGCGATCAGCCTGACGAAGTGGGACCTGCTCACGGCGCCGAAGCTGATCGGCCTCGACAACTACACGGCCCTGCTGTCCGACGACCGGTTCCTGAAGGCGCTCAGGAACACGTTCTTCTACACGATCGTGTCTGTCCCGATCGGCCTGGCGATCGCCCTGGGGTTGGCCGCGGCGCTCAACACGAAGGTCCGCGGGATCTCGTTCATCCGGACCGCCTATTTCCTGCCGGTCGTGACCTCGACGATCGCGATCGCGCTCGTCTGGCAGTACATCTACAGCGCGAACGGGGGCCTCCTCAACGAGGTCCTGGGCGTGTTCGGGATCCCAGCACAGAAGTGGCTGAGCGACCCGACGCTGGCCATGCCGTCGATCGTCGCGATGTCGATCTGGCAGGGCCTCGGCGTCAACGTGATCATCTTCCTCGCCGGCCTCCAGGGGATCCCGACCGACCTGCTCGACGCCGCGAGCGTCGACGGCGCCGGAACCCGGGCCCGCTTCCGGCACGTGACGCTGCCGCTCCTGACGCCGTCGATCTTCTTCACCGGCGTGCTCAGCATGATCTCGGCCTTCCAGGTCTTCGACCAGATCTTCGTCCTCGTGAAGCCGCGTCCGACCGACGCCACGATCACCGTCGTCTACTTCATCTACGAGAACGGCTTCAAGACCTTCAAGATGGGCTACGCCAGCGCCGCGTCCTGGGTCCTGTTCCTGATCGTGGCGTTGTTCACGGCCATCTACTTCTGGTCGCAGCGACGCTGGGTCTACTACCAGTGAGCGTCGAGGCGGCGGTTCCGCGATCGGCATCTCGATCCCAGCTGGCGCGGCGCGTCCGGACCGGCCGTCGGGCGGTCCTGGTCGCCCTGCTGATCGTTGGCGGGCTGTTGATGATGGCCCCGTTCCTGTGGATGATCTCGACGTCGCTGAAGACCCGGTCCGAGGTGTTCGGGGCGCCGACGCTGTTCCCATTGGTGCCCCAGTGGCACAACTACCTGGACATGTGGAACGCGCTGCCGTTCGGGACCTTCTTCTTCAACTCCCTCAAGCTCGCCACGCTCAACACGATCGGCCAGCTCATCAGCTGTTCCATGGCGGCGTTCGCCTTCGCGGCGCTCCGGTTCCGGTTCCGGGAGCCGCTGTTCGCCCTCCTCCTGGTCACCCTCATCATCCCGTTCCAGGTCGTCCTCGTCCCGAACTTCATCCTCTACCGGCTGCTGCCACACCCCGCGTCCGTGAGCGGCAACTGGATCGGGACGCAAGAGCCGCTGTGGGTCGGGGCGTTCCTCGGCGGCGCGTTCGGGACGTTCCTCCTGCGCCAGTTCTTCCTGGCGATCCCCCACGAGCTCGCCGACGCCGCCCGGGTCGACGGGGCGAACCCATGGCAGATCTACCGCCACATCTACGTGCCGCTGGCCAAGCCGGCCCTCGCGACGCTCGCGATCTTCACGTTCATGTGGAGCTGGAACGACCTGATCGACCCGATCATCTACCTGCGCGACATCAATTCGCTCACGGTCACGGCCGGGTTGTCGCTGTTCCAGGGCCAGTACGTCGGGCGATGGCCGTTGCTGATGGCCGGCGCGCTCGTCAGCGTGCTGCCGATGATCCTCATGTTCATCGTCGCCCAGCGCCAGTTCGTGCGCGGCATCGCCCTGACCGGGATCAAGGGATGACCACCGTGGGGGCGCCGGGCCTGCCGCTGTATCGGCGGATCGAGGCCGATCTGCGCGACCGGATCCGGGAGGGCGGCCTGCTGCCCGGCGCGCAGGTCGCGCCGGAGCCGGAGCTGATGGCGGAGTACGGCGTCAGCCGGGCGACCGTCCGACAGGCGCTGGCCGGCCTCGTCGCGGAGGGCCTGCTCGAGATCCGCCGCGGGCTCGGGACGTACGTGACGGCGCCCCGGTTCGAGCACACGATCGGCGGGTTCTACTCCTTCAGCCGGGAGATCGAGCGGCACGGCCTGGTGCCGGGCACGAAGGTCCTCGACCTCCGGACGCAGCCGGCCGGCGACGACGTGGCCGAGCCGCTCGGGATCGAGCCCGGCACCGCGGTCGTCGCGCTGCGGCGACTCCGCCTCGCGGGCCCGGATCCGCTGGTCGTCGAGACCAGCCACCTTCCGGCGGCCCGGTTCCCGGGCCTGGAGGACGTCGACTTCTCGGCGGTCCGGCTGTACGACACGCTGCTCAACGCCTACGGCTGCCGCCCGACGCGGGCCCGGGAGACGTTCGAGCCGATCCTGCTGACCGCCGACGAGGCCGCCCTGCTCGACCAGCGCCGCGGCGAGCCCGCGCTCCGCGTCGAGCGCGTCGCGTTCGACCAGGACGACGCGCCGATCGAGTTCTGCCGGAGCACGGTCCGCGGCGACCGCTACCGCTACTCGGTCGAGCTCCGCGACCGATGACCGCCTTCGACGACCTGCTGACCTGGCGCGAGAGCTCGACGTCCGGCGAGGCGATCGCGGCCGCGCTCGACGCCGCCGACCGCGCGCCGGACGCGTCCCTCGACGCCCTCGCGGCCGCCGAGCGGATCGTGATCACGGGCGCCGGATCCTCGTACTACCTGGCCCAGGCGGTCGCGGCCGTGGCGCGGGCCTCGCTGCGCCGGCCGGTGCTCGCGGCGCCGCTGTCGGAGCTGATCCTGCGGCCCGACGGCGTGCTCGTCGGCGGCGAGCCCGTCGTCATCATCTCGCGCTCGGGCTCGACGTCGGAGGCGGTCACGGTCGCGGAGCGGATGCGCGCGGCCGGGCATCCCACCCTCGCGGTCACGTGCCGCGGCGAGAGCCCGCTCGCGACCGGCGCGGACGTGACGCTCGTCTCGCCGGCGGGCGACGAGGCGGCGATCGTCATGACCCGGTCGTTCGCGAGCATGCTGGCGCTGCTGCTCGCAGTCGTCGCTCGCGTCGCGGGTGACGAGGACCTCGCGGCCGACCTCCGGCGCGTCCCGGAGCGCTGGCCCGAGGCGACCGCGGCCGCGGACGTGGGCCGCCGGCTCGCGACGCGCGACTGGTCGCGGGTCGTGATCCTGGGCGGCGGCCCGGCGATCGGCATCGCCGCGGAGTGGGGCCTGAAGCTGACCGAGACGAGCCAGGTCCCGACGAGCGCGTACGAGCCGCTGGAGTTCCGGCACGGCCCGATCTCGGTCTGCGAGCCGGGCGTGCTGGTCGTCGGGCTCGTTGGCGGCGCGGGCGTCGGCGACGAGGCGGCGGTCGTCGGCGAGGCGGCAGCGCTCGGCGCGACGACGTGGCTGATCGCACGGGACGAGGACGAGGCCCGCGGCACGGCCGGCGAGGTGAGCCTGATCGGCGGCGGGCTGCACCCGGCCGCGCGCCTGCCCCTGCTGCTCCACCCGGCGCACGCGTTGGCGCTCGGCATCGCACTGGCCCGGGGCCGCGACCCGGACGCGCCGCGCCATCTCGGCCAGGTCGTCATCCTCGGGGCGGAATGACCGACGACGCCCTGCGGCTCGAGGACTACCGGCCACGGTCGTCACTGCGGGTCGCGTCGCACGAGGTCCGCCAGCCGCGGTTCCCCGCCGTCGATGCGCACAACCACCTCGGGTCGGCGTTCGGCGGCGAGTGGGCGAGGCGCGAGCCGGCGGAGCTCATCGCGACGCTCGACGAGGCGGGGATCGAGATGGTCGTCGACCTCGATGGCGGCCAGGGCGAGGGTCTCTCGGCGGAGATCGAGCGATGGCAGGCCGCGTACCCGGACCGGGTCGCCGTGTTCGCGGGGCTGGACTACGACTCGTGGCGGAGCGACCGCGCGTTCGGGGCGACCGAGGCCGGCCGGCTCCGGGACTCCGCGGCCCGCGGGGCGCGGGGGCTGAAGGTCTGGAAGCTGCTGGGGCTGCGGGCGCGCGACCCGGACGGACGGCTCGTGGCCGTCGACGACCCGCGCCTCGACCCGCTCTGGGCAGCCGCCGCGGAGCTGAACCTCCCGGTCCTCATCCACATCGCCGACCCGATCGCGTTCTTCGAGCCGCTCGACGCCACCAACGAGCGCTGGGAGGAGCTCCACGCGCATCCCGACTGGCACTTCTGGCCGCCGCAACCGGCCGGCGACGCCGGGGCACCCGGCTTTCCCCGGTTCGACGCGCTTCTCGCGGCGTTCGGGCGGCTCGTAGCCCGGCACCCGGCGACGACGTTCGTCGGCGCCCACGTCGGCTGCGCGGCCGAGGACCTCGCGCTCGTCGGCGCGATGCTCGACGCGAACCCCAACTTCTCGGTCGACATCGCGGCCCGGCTCGGCGAGCTGGGCCGGCAGCCGTACACGAGCCGGGCGTTCTTCCTGCGCTACGCCGACCGGATCCTGTTCGGCGTCGACATGGCGCCGGATCCGGACCTCTACGCGATCCACTACCGGTTCCTCGAGACCTTCGACGAGTCGTTCGACTACGACACGGACGAGGTGCCCGGCCAGGGCCGCTGGCAGATCCACGGGATCGGCCTTCCGGAGGACGTCCTGCGCAAGATCTACCGCGACAACGCCCACCGGGTCCTGCGGCTGGCACCGTCGTGACCGCGGCCCCCGACTCCTACCGGCTGGGCATGCGGCGCGGGCTCGACGCCTGCGCGTCCGAGCGTGGCACGTTCACGGTCCTCGCCCTCGACCACCGCCAGAACCTGCGCAAGGCACTCCACCCGGACGACCCGGCGTCGGCGACGTACGAGGAGATGGTCGCGTTCAAGCGGGCGGTCGTCCGGTCCCTCGCCCCGGCCGCGACCGGCACGCTGCTGGATCCCGAGATCGGCGCGGCGCAGTGCATCGCCGATGGGTCGCTGCCCGCCGCGTCCGGGCTCATCGTCGCGATCGAGGCGACCGGCTACGCGGGCCCCTCGACGGCGCGGATCAGCCGGGCGCTCGAGGGCTGGAGCGTTGAGAAGGCGAAGCTCATGGGCGCGTCGGCGGCGAAGCTCCTCGTCTACTACCACCCGGGGGCGTCGAACGCGGCCGACCAGGAGGGGCTCGTCGGACAGGTCGCGGCTGCCTGCCGCGCGGTCGATCTCGCGCTGTTCGTCGAGCCGCTCTCGTTCTCCCTCGCCGACGGCGAGAAGCTGACCGGCGAGGCGCGTCGCGAGGTCGTGATCGAGACCGCCCGGCGGCTGACGGCGATTGGCGGCGACATTCTCAAGGCCGAGTTCCCGTACGACGCATCCGTCGTCGACCCGGCGCGGTGGCGGGAAGCGTGCGACGAGCTCGACGCGGCGTCGCGTGTGCCGTGGGTGCTGCTCTCGGGCGGCGTCGACGATGCGACGTTCGAGGCCCAGGTCGAGGTCGCCTGCCGGGCCGGCGCGAGCGGCGTCCTTGCCGGCCGCTCGGTGTGGGAGGGGGCGGCGGCGCTCGAACCGGCGGCTCGGGATGCGTTCCTCGCGACGACGGGCCGCGATCGCCTCCGACGTCTGGCAGAGCTGGTCGACGGAGCCGGCCGGCCGTGGCGCGAGCATCCGGGCGCCCTCGCAGCGGCGCGCGAGCCCGCGGAGGGCTGGTACCGGGACTACGCCGGGTGAGCGAAGCGCGCGAGACGAGCCTCGGCGACCGCGACATCGACGTCCTCGTCGTCGGCGAGATCAACCCCGACATCGTGATCTCGGACCCCGATCCCGTGCCGCGGTTCGGCGAGATCGAGCGGGTCGTGGGCTCCGTGACGATGACGGTCGGCAGCTCGTCCGCGATTTTCGCCTGCGGAACCGCCCGCCTCGGGCTCCGGACGGCGTTCGTCGGCGTCGTCGGCGACGACGCGTTCGGCCGCTTCATGCTCGACGCGATGGCGGGGCGCGGAGTCGACGTCTCGGCGTGCACCGTCGACCCGGCGGAGCCGACCGGGGCCACGGTGATCCTCACGAGCGGCCGCGACCGGGCGATGCTGACCGCGATGGGGTCGATCGGCGCGTTCGACGTGGACGACGTGCCTGAGCGGCTGCTGCAGAGGGCGCGCCACGTCCATTCGGGCGGCTTCTACCTCCAGGAGCGGAGCCGCGATCGGCTGCCGGCGTTCTTCGCGACGGCCCGGGCCCGCGGCCTGACGACGTCGTTCGACACGAACTGGGACCCGACCGAACAGTGGGACGGCGGCGTCCGCGAGATGCTCCGCGCCGCCGACTTGTTCTTCCCGAACGCGGCGGAGGCGACGCGCATCGCCGGCGTGGAGGATCCGGAGCTGGCCGCCGCGGGGCTCGCCTCGACCGGCGCGGAGGGTCGCGTCGACGGTGGGCCGATCGTCGTCGTCAAGCGCGGCCCGGCGGGCGCTGTCGTCGCGCGGGCAGGCGAAGCTCCCGTTCGCGTCGCCGCGATGCCGGTCGAGCCGGTCGACACGACGGGCGCGGGCGACTCGTTCAACGCAGGTTTCCTGCGGGCGTGGCTGGACGGCGGGACGCTCCTCGACTGCCTCGAGCTGGGAGCCGTCTGCGGAGCACTTTCGACGCGGGCGGTCGGCGGGGTCGACGGCCAGCCGACGTTCGCCGCGGCGACGGCGGCGCTCGCGGCCTGGCGGGCGGGCGGATGACCGGACGGATCCTGTTCGTCGCCGCGAACCCGTCGGTCGACCGGCTGTACGCGCTGGAGCGGCTGACGGTCGGGGCGATCCATCGGCCGGAGCTGGTCGTCGCGGTGCCCGGCGGGAAAGGCCTGAACGCGGCACGTGCGGCGGCGCGGCTCGGCGGCCGGGTCACGGCCGTCGGGATCCTCGGCGGACGTGCCGGCGACTGGATCCGCTACGGGATCGAAGCGCGCGGCATCGAGGCGGGGTGGGCGCTCTCCGAGGCGGAGACGCGGACCTGCGTCTCGATCCTCGACCGCTCCACCGGCGCCATGACCGAGATCTACGAGCACGGCGAGCCCATCGAGGAGGCGGCGTGGGACGAGCTCGTGCGGCTCGTCGAGCGCGAGATCGCGCTGGGCGACGTCGCCGCGATCGCGTTGTCGGGCAGCCTGCCGCTCGGAGCTCCGCCCGAGGGATTCGCGAGGATCGCCTCGATCGCCGGCGCCGCGCAGGCGGTCGTGCTCGCCGACACGTACGGCCCGGCGCTCGCGGCGGTCCTCGCCACGCGGCCGGCGCTCGTGAAGGTCAACGCCGACGAGGCGACCGAGGCAACCGGGGTGGCGGTCACGGACGCGGCGTCGGCGGTCCTGGCCGGGCGAACGCTCGTGGACGGCGGCGCGGCGACTGCCGTCGTCACGCTCGGTTCCGAGGGGGCGGTTGTCGCGACCGCCGTGGGTGTGAGCCTGCTCGAGCCGCCGGCGATCCGTGGGGCCTACCCGGTCGGGAGCGGCGACGCGTTCCTGGGCGGCATGGCCGTCGGCTTCGCGCGCGGCGACGACATCATCGAGGCTGCCCGGCTCGGGCTCGCAGCCGGGATCGCGAACGCCCTCGTCCCCGGCGCCGGCGAGCTCGATCCGGACGCGATCGAACCCATCCGGCTGGCCTGCTTGCAGCGCGTGGTACCGTGACATCCGGACGTCCGTATGTCCTCGCGCGGGTCGCCGCCCCAGCGACCCCGAGGCAGGCAGGAGGTGTCGCATGCGCCCACGTCGCACCTTTGTCGTCGCAGCCGCGCTCGCGCTCGTCGCCGGCTCGACCATCGCCCTCGCCGCCGTATCGGCAGCGCCACCCGCTCCGGTAGCCTGCGACACCTCGGCCGGCGCGTGCTGGAAGCCGCCCTTGAATGCACGCTGGCAGTACCAGCTCCAGCCGATGGCCCAGTACGCGTCGACCGGCGGCGTCAACGTCGACATCTGCGCGGTCCCCTCGACCGGCGGTGCCTGCGTCCGCCCGGCGGTGTTTGACTTCGACCTCTACGACGTCGACGCGGTGACCCCCAACACGACCGGAACCGCCGCCGTCCATGCCCGGGGCGCGAAGGCGATCTGCTACGTCAGCGCGGGGACGTGGGAAGACTGGCGACCCGACGCGGGCCAGTTCCCGGCGTCGGTCAAGGGCTCGAAGAACGGCTGGCCGGGTGAGCGCTGGCTCGACATCCGCCAGACCTCGGTCCTCATCCCGATCATGGACGCGCGGGTCGCGAAGTGCCGCCAGGCCGGATTCGACGGCGTCGAGTGGGACAACGTCGACGGCTACTCGAACCGGTCCGGGTTCCCGCTCGTGTACGCGGACCAGCTGGCGTACAACTCGATGCTCGCCAATCTCGCCCATCACTATGGCCTGACCGTGGCGATCAAGAACGACGTCGAGCAGCTCGCCGACCTTGCGCCGTACTTCGACTACGCCGTCAACGAGCAGTGCCAGCAGTACAGCGAGTGCGGGGGCTACGACGGGCCGTTCATCGGCGCCGGCAAGGCCGTGTTCCAGGTCGAGTACAAGCTGTCGCTCCGAAAGTTCTGCCCGCAGGCGAACGCCGCGAACCGCAACGCGATCCTCAAGGACTTTGACCTGTTCGACACGCCGTACACGCCCTGCCGGTAGGGCTGAGGGCCCGGGAGCCCGATCCCTGGCCGATCACGAACCGCGTTGATCGGGCTCCGATAGCTCGCCGGCCAGCAGATCCATCAACAGGCCGTCGTGCCAGGTGCGATCGCGGGCACGCTCGTAGTTGCGCATGACGCCGACCGGGCGAAACCCCACCCGCGAGTAGGCCCGGATCGCGCGCTCGTTCGACGCGGCCGGGTCGATCGTGATCCGGTGGTGGCCGCGGACGTCGAGCAGCCACCGCGCGACGGTCCTCACCGCGTCCGAACCCAGGCCGCGGTCCTGGCCGCCGCTCGCGAGCACGATGTCGATCGACGCGTGGCGGTATTGCGGCTCGGTTTCCTCGTCCGCCTGGACCAGCCCGACGACCGCGCCGTCGGCCTCGATCGCCCAGACGGCGATCTCGTCCTGGGTCACCTTCTCGCGGGCATCGGCGGCAGGGTCGTCCGACTGCCACCAGGCGTCGACGGTCGGGTCGGTGAGGATCGCGAGGAACGCGGCCTCGTCGCGCGGCTCGGCCGGTCGGAGGTGGACCCGATGGCCGTCCAGCGGCTCGATCGCCGCGTGGATGCCGCGGTCGGTGCTCAGCGGCTCACCACCAGTTGACGCCGCCCTCGAGGTCGTCGGTCATCTCGTCGAAGTCGCGCGTGAACGTCCCCGCTGAGAGGTACTTCCAGCCGCCGTCGGGCAGCAGCGCCACGATCGTTCCAGAACCCAGCCGCTGCGCCTCGCGCGCCGCCGCGACGAGCACCGCGCCGCACGACGGCCCGCCGAAGATCCCCTCCTTGAACACGAGATCCCGCAGTGCAGCGATCGCGTCGCGGCTCGAGACGAGGTACTTCGCGTCGAGCAGCGACGGGTCGAGGATCTCGGGAATGAAGCCGTCGTCGAGCGACCGCAGGCCCTGGACCTTCTCCCCGGGGAGTGGCTCCGCGGCGACGATCCGGACACCAGGCTTGCGTTCGCGCAGGAACCGGGCGACGCCCATGAGCGTGCCACCCGTCCCCAGTCCCGCCACGAACGCGTCGATCTCGGGGCAGTCGGCGAGGATCTCGGGGCCGGTCGTCTCGTAGTGGGCCCGCGGGTTCGCCTCGTTGCCGTACTGGTACGGCATGACGAACCGCTCGTCGCGGCTGATGAGGTACTTCGCCATCGCGATCGAGCCGTTCGACCCGAGCGCGCCCGGCGAGTCGATCACCTCGGCGCCGAACAGGGCCGCCATCTGGCGTCGCTCGTTCGTCACGTTGTCGGGCATCACGAGCGCGACCCGGTAGCCCTTCCGCCGGCCGATCATCGCGAGGGCGATCCCGGTGTTGCCCGACGTCGGCTCGAGGATGATCGAGTCGTCCTTCAGCAGCCCGCGCGACTCGAGGTCCTCGACGAGGTACTTCGCGACGCGGTCCTTGACCGAGCCGGTCGGGTTCGTCGCCTCGAGCTTCGCGAAGATCCGCACCGACGGCAGCGGCGACATCCGGGGGATCGCGACGAGCGGCGTATGCCCGATCGCGTCGAGGATGTCGTCGTAGCGCCCGCCGTGCGGAGCAAGCTCCTCGTGGGCGTGGACGTGAACGTGGTCCGGGTCGATGGGCTCGGAGGCGGCGGCGGCGATCCCGCGGAGCTCGCGCGCCCTGAGGGCGCCCATCGTCAGCCGGCCCCGCCCGCCATCGCCGGCAGCAGCCGGACCTCGTCACGCTCCCCGACCGGCGTCTTGAGCCCCTCGAGGTAGCGGACGTCCTGGCCGTTGACGTAGACGTTGACGAAGCGGTTGATGTCGCCGTCCTCGGTCAGGAGCTGGCCGCGGAGCGAGGGGAACTGCTCGACGAGCGTCGTCACGACCTCGCCGACGGAGCCGCCGGCGAGATCGAGCTGCTTCTGGCCGCCGGTCTGGGCCCGGAGGACCTGGGGGATCCAGACCGTGCTCATGCGATCGGCCCGCCCAGGACGAACGGCGTGCTCTCCGCGGCCGCGAGGCCGAACTGCGGGATCGGCAGCGGGGTGCCGGCCGCCCGCGCGGCGACCGCCTCCGTCGAGCAGACCGGGCACGACGGGTCGCGCCGGAGCTTGAGCTCGGTGAAGGTCGTGTCGAGGGCGTCGAACAGCAGCAGCCGGCCGGCGAGCGTGTCGCCGATCCCGAGAAGCACCTTCAGCGCCTCGTTCGCCTGGAGCATGCCCATGATCCCGGGCACGACGCCCAGCACGCCGGCCACGGAGCAGCCGGGCGCGAGCTCGGGCGGTGGCGGCGTCGGGTAGAGGCAGCGGTAGCACGGGCCCTCGTACGGGATGAACGTCGTCAGCTGGCCCTCGAAGCGGAAGACGCTGGCGTGGATGACCGGGATGCCCTTCGCGACGGCCGCGTCGTTGAGGAGGTAGCGCGTCTCGAACGTATCGGTCCCGTCGATGATCACGTCGTAGCCGTGGATGATCCGGTCGACGTTGTCGGCGACGAGCATCTCCTCGTGGGTGACGACGGTCACGTCCGGGTTCAGGGCGTTCAAGCGTCTTCCGGGCCGATTCGACCTTGCGCTCGCCGACCCGGTCGTTCGTGTGCAGGATCTGGCGCTGGAGGTTCGAGAGGTCGACGACGTCGAAGTCGACGATGCCGATCGTGCCGACGCCGGCGGCCGCGAGGTAGAGCGCCGCCGGCGACCCGAGACCGCCGGCGCCGATCAGCAGCGCCTTCGACTCGAGCAGCCGCTGCTGGCCCTTCGCGCCGACCTCGGGAATCAGCAGGTGGCGGCTGTAGCGCTGCTTCTGGTCGCTGCTGAGGACGACCGGCGCCTCCCACGGCAGGCCCTGTGACTTCCAGGCCTGGAAGCCGCCCGACATCGAGGCGACGTTCGTGTAGCCGAGCTGCTCGAGCGACTGGGCCGCGAAGAGGGAGCGGACGCCGCCCGCGCAGTAGAGGATGACCGGCGTGTCCCGATCCGGGACGGCGTTCTCGATCTGCTGCTCGACGTAGCTCTTGCTGATGTGGATCGCGTCGGGGAGGTGGCCCTGCTCCCACTCGGAGGCCTCGCGGACGTCGACGATCGCGGCGCCGCCGGGCTGCAGGGCACCCACCTGGGCGGGGGTGACCTCCTTGATGGTCGCGCGGGCCTCCTTGAGGAGGTCGGCGTAGGTTCGTGGCATGGGCTTCAGGGTGGCTCCGATTGGACGACGGGCTGCCGGTGGGTCGCCGGCAGGGCGGATGAGGACGGGCGGGTGTGGGCTGGGTGCCGGCTAGGCCGGCCGGCGACACATGCAGCAGCGCTCGCGGTGCGTCGTCATGCGTTCGCCTCGGCCTTCGGGGCGGTCGTCGCGTCGGTGGAGCCGGTCTCGGCCAGCGCCTTCTGGAGCGTGTCGTGGCTGAGCATCGCGCACTTGAGCCGGGCCGGGCTGATGTCGATGCCGAGGAGGTCGAGGAGGTCGTCGGCGCGGAAGGCCTCGACGTCGGCGACGGGCTTGCCCTTGATCTCGTCGGTCAGGAGGCTCGCGCTGGCCTGGCTGATCGCGCAGCCGCGGCCGGTGAACCCGACGCGTTCGACGACGCCGTCGCGGATCCCGAGCTGGAGCGTGATCCGGTCGCCGCACAGCGGGTTGCTGCCCTCGAAGGACGCGGTCGGATCGTCGATGACCCCGAAGTTGTGGGGCCGCCGGTAGTGCTCGAGGATGTAGTCGCGGTAGAGGTCGTCCATGCCCGTCGAAGTGTAGCCGGCTCGCTCGAAGCTAATCCCGAGCGATTTCGTCGGGATTGACTCTATGACCCTCGCGGTTCGGCGTCAATCGAGGCCCAGTCATGGCGCTGAACGGCCGCTCCCGCCGGGCGACAGGAGCGGCCTCTCTGCTGGCGGCGCTACTTCGCGGGCCGGAACGCGACCTGGATCTGGACGGCGACGCCGGGCGCCGTGAACCCGAACACGTCGGCCGTGCTGTAGTGGCCCGGCTGCGCGGGGACACCCGTGTCCATGTTGACGAAGTCGGTCGTGGCGTGGGTCCCGTGGCCGACAGTCGTCTGCTCGCCGCATGCGAAGAACGTCTGGGACCGGCCGAGCCGGGAGCGATCGTCCAGCTCTCGATCTCTGCCGAGATGTGACCAGCGCCCGCGGTGCCCGGACCGCCGCCACCGACCGTATGGCTGCAGCCGGTGAGCTCCGCGTCGCCCCACGTCGTCAGGCCGTCGGCCGACCGATCGAACTCGACCCAGCCCCAGAATCCGCCGAGGGCCGGACCGCAGATATCCGGGTTGTTGCAGTTGAACGAAATGCCGACCTGCCACATGTCGTGGTCGGCGCCTCCGCCGTAAGCTCCCGCCGGCGCCGCAAGGACGCCCGCCAGGGCCAGGCTCACTCCGATCGACGCGACCAACGTCCGAAGTCGTCGCATCGCAACCTCCTCTCCCCCGGGCGCTGATGGCGCGGCTGGTGGTCTCGGAGGTTCGGCGAGGCCTGCGCCGTACCACTCTCCACCATGGCACGACGGCGTCTCGCCAGCGTCTCGGTGCTGTGTCGCACCGAAATCGGCCGAGTCGGTCCGGAGGCGTTGGGTGCGGTTCGCTCGAGTCCGGAGTGGATTCGGCCAGTATCTCTGGCCCGCACCCGCTCCTAGCATCGAGGCGACGGCCCGGGCTCGTCGCGGGAACCTCTGAGGGGACTTCCCGCTCCGGGCTCGGGCCGCCAGCACTCATCGCCGGCCGATGGTGGGACAGGTCACCCTCGGCCGGCGGCCATCTTGGCCAGGCTAGAGCGAATTCCCGACGTCCGAGATGATCTTGCTGATCTGACCACCGAGAAAGATCAGGGCGATGATCGCGATGATCGCGATGAGAGCGAGGATCAGGGCGTACTCGGCGAGGCCCTGTCCCTCGGGTTCACGCAGGAGCCGTGCGAGACCCGCGCGAAGGCGGACGATCCGTTCCATGTGACCTCCGATGCTGACGTGGCTCCGGATCCGGAGCCGTCCGAGCATTGACGCGGCCCGCCGACGTCGCTATCGGGGACTTCCCCGACAGACGACTACCGATCGGCTTCGCCGCCCGCGGCTCGCCACGTGAACGTCACCGCCGTCCCGGTGCCGTCCGCCCCCGGCCCGACATCGAGCGATCCGCCGCATGCCGCCGCCTCCGCGGCCATGTCGGCGATCCCGCGATGGCCGGCGCTCTGGGCCGACGCGATCGCCTCGGGCGTGACGCCAGGGCCGTCGTCGCGGATCGTCATGTCGACGGCGGCGGCATCGGCTCGGACGGCGATGGCGGCGTGGCTGCCGGGCGCGTGCCACGTCACGTTCGTGAGCGCGAGGCCGGCGATCCGGAACGCCGCCGCGGCGACGTCGGGCGGCGGTGGGCTCGCGGTGTCCTCGACGTCGATCGTCACGGTCGACATCGGACCGCCGCTCGATCCGCTCCGCGAGCCAGGCCAGCGCCGGCACCAGGCCGCCGATGTCGAGCTGGACGGCGTGGCGCTCGCCGCCGACGGCCTCGACCTCGGCGAGGACCTCGCGCAACGACGAGGCGAGCGACTCCGCCGGTGCGCCACCTTCCGCGTCGGCGAGGACCCGGCGAAGACCCGGCACGACGTCCGCGTGGAGATCGGCGGCGAGGCGTGACCGCTCAGCAAGGACGGCGGTCCGCGCCCGACGGCGGCCCCACGACAGCTCGTCGGCGAGTGCCGGCAGCCACGCCTGGACGAGCTCGAGGCGCGACGCCGGCGCGGGACGGAGCAAGCCGGCCCGCCGCCATGCCCGCTCCGCCGACGGCCACACGTCGCCGACGACACCCAGCGAGGCGAACGCCACGGTCGCGACGAGGAACGTCCGGGTCACGACGCCCAGGCTGCCGATCGGCGAGCCCTCCCCGATCCCAAACACCGACTCCGAGGGGTTGTTGAGCGCCCAGACCGCCAGTCCCGAGACCCCGAGCGTCGCGACGACGGTCGCCTCGACCGTGAACCGTCCGCCGCGCAGGACCGGCCGGCTGGCGGCGTACGCAACCGCCGTCGCGACCGCGAGGATCGCGGCCAGGCTCACGGCGATCGCGAGCCACTGCCAGGCCGTTTGGTCGACGAGGGGCCGGACGACGCGGGCGTAGATCGCGAGGTCGAGGGCCACGACCGTCGCGGACCCGATCGTCGCGAGCCAGGCGGTGGTGGGATGGGTTCCGTGGGTCAGCGCGGCGACGAGCAGCAGGGCCACGGCGACGAGGAGCCGCAGCAGGTCGTCCGGCGACCCGGCCGGCAGCGGCCCGATCATGCCCAGCCTCACCAGCGCGAGGAGGATCGTCAGCGCGAGGACGGCACCCGCCGCGCCCGCCCGGATCCGTCGCTTCGTCCGGCCGCTCACGGCCTTGCGGCCCAGCCCTCGTCGATCGCGAGGACGGCCAGCTCGGTTCGCGACAGCAGCCCGTACCGGTCGAACAGCCGGTGGAGGTGCGTCTCGACGGTCTTCTCCGACAGCCCGAGCTCCGCTGCAATCTCGGCGTTCGTCGAGCCCGCGACGACCCGGGCGATCACGTCGAGCTCGCGGCCGGTCGGCCGGCGAGGCGCGGCGCGCGCCGCAGCGAGATCGGCCGCCCGGAAGACCGTCCCGCCCGCGGCGACGGTCCGGATCGCGTCGACGATCGCCGTGATCTCCGCGCCCTTGTCGAGGTAGCCCGCCGCGCCACGGTCGATCGCCGCTCGCATGATCGAGCCGTGCCCGAAGCCCGAGAGGAGCAGCACGGCGGGCGGGTCAGGCGCCGCACGCGCCGCGTCGAGGACCTGGAGACCCTCCGCGTGGCCGGCGAGCTGGACGTCGCAGACGAGGACGTCGACGCGACCGACGAGGTCGAGCGCCTCCGCGAGGGTTCGCCCGTTACCTGCGAGCTCGAGACCGTTGGTGGCCGCGATCGCGTCGGACACCGCGGCGACGATCGAAGGGTGGTCGTCGACGACGCCGACGCGGACTGGTTTGGTCATCCGCCGCTGAGGGTAACGTCCGCGGGTCCGTCGCGGACCACGCCGGGCACCGGGTGCTCGCACCGCAGATGCGGGGTGGGAGCACCCGCCGGGAGACCTGAGCAACCGATGTGCGATCGCAGCAATGCGTTAACAATGGGAAGCGTAGACTCGCGCCCTCAGCCGTCACGGGACCTCCCGTGCCGTCATCGAGCGCGTGGCGCTCGATGCGAGGAGGCCTCAGTCACCGGACGAGGTCCGCGGGACGGTGAGCCGGCCGGGGGGCCGGTCGGGCACCGCAATCGAATCTGGAGGAGAACACGTGCGCACCATGACCACCCGGTTGGCCGGGGGGCTTGCCCTCGCGACCATTCTCGTAGCTGCGTGCAGCAGCACCGGCGCAACTCCGTCGCCGAGCGCGGCCGCGTCCACTGCCGTATCGGCGCCAGCAAGCGCGCCGGCCTCGGCCGCCGCAAGCCCGATGGCCGCCAAGGACGCCACGTCCGCAGCCGCCATGGGCGGCGTCGACGCGGTCTGTGCCGCCGGCAAGGCCGAAGGCCAGGTCAACATCATCGCCACCCCGCCCGACTGGGCGAACTACGGCGAGATCATCTCGGGCTTCACGACGAAGTACGGGATCAAGGTCCAGTCGGACAAGCCCGACGGAAACAGCCAGGACGAGATCAACGCCGCCACGCAGCTGGCCGGCACCGGGCGCCAGCCCGATATCTTCGATCTTGGGTCGGTCGTCGCCGCGGCGCACACCGACATGTACGCGCCCTACCAGGTCGCCACATGGGCGGACATTCCCGATGCGAACAAGGAGCCGACCGGGCTCTGGGTCAACAACTACACGGGCTTCGAGACGATCGGCTATGACGCGAAGCTCGGCACCATCGCGAAGGTCGCCGACCTCGCCGATCCCAAGTACAAGGGCAAGGTCGCGCTGAACGGCGACCCGCTCAAGGCGTCCGCCGGCTTCAACGGCGTGGTCATGGCCGCCCTCGCCAACGGCGGCTCGGCCGACAACATCGCCCCCGGCGTCGACTTCTTCAAGGGCCTCGCCGACTCCGGCAACCTCATCCCGGTCGACCCGAACCCGGGCACGATCGCTGCCGGGACCACCCCGATCGTCATCGACTGGACGTACACCAACAATCCCCAGACCGCCGTCCTCGCGCCGAAGGGCATCGACTGGAAAGTCGTCGTCCCGTCCGACTCGCCGCCGGTCGCGGCCTACTACAACGACGCGATCAACAAGGACGCTGCCCATCCCGCGGCCGCCCGCTGCTGGATGGAGTACGTCTTCTCCGATGCCGGCCAGAACGCCTGGCTGAAGGGCTTCGCGCTGCCGGTTCGCCTCGCCGCGATGCAGGCTGCCGGGACCGTCGACCAGGCCGCGTTCGCCGCGATCAACCCGCCGACAACCCCGCCGGTTCAGCTGACGCAGGCGCAGACCGACGCAGCGACGAAGTACCTCACCGACAACTGGAAGTTCATCGCCATCAAGTAGCACGGCCTCACGGTCGAGCGGTCGCGCCCACATGACCGATCCATCGGTCACGGCCCGGCCACCCACGGCCTCAGCCGGCCCCGCCTCGAGCGGGGCCGGCGCTCGCCGTCTCCGGGGGGCGGCGAACTATGTCGCCCTCGTCCCGTTCTTCGCGTACTTCGGGCTGTTCATGATCGTCCCGACCCTGATCGTCACGATCGGGGCCTTCACGACCGCCCAGGGCGGGTTCACGCTCGACAACATCGCCGGGCTGTTCAGCGATGACGTCTCCGTCGAGGCGTTCGTCCGCTCGATCGAGCTCGCTCTTGGCACGGCCATCGCGGGGGCCATCATCGGCGGACTGCTCGCCTGGGCGGTGATGCGCGGCGATCCCGACGGACTGCTGCGCCAGCTGGTTGTCGCGGCGTCCGGCGTCCTGGCCCAGTTCGGCGGCGTCATGCTGGCCTTCGCCTTCCTCGCGACGTTCGGCATCAACGGCCTGGCGACGGTCTTCCTCAGGGACTCGCTCCACCTCGACCTGTTCTCGGACGCGTCGTGGCTCTACAGCCTCGCCGGCCTGGCAGTCGTCTACACCTACTTCCAGATCCCGCTGATGCTCATCGTCTTCCTGCCCTCCCTCGACGGCCTCCGCCAGGAGTGGTACGACGCCTCCGAGAGCCTTGGCGGCAGCTCCTGGTCGTTCTGGCGGAACGTCGGCGGCCCGATCCTGGCCCCCGCCTTCCTGGGTGCGCTGCTGCTCCTGTTCGCGAACGCGTTTTCCGCCTACGCCACCGCCGCCGCCCTCATCAGTCAGGGCAGCTCGATCATCACCCTCCAGATCGCCGACAAGTTCCAGAGCGAGGTCGTGATCGGCCAGGAGAACACCGGCAAGGCGCTGGCGCTGGGGATGATCGTGGTCATCTCGGTCGTGATGCTCGCCTACGCGCTCGTCCAGCGGCGCGCTTCGCGGTGGGTCCGGTGACCGTGCAGCCGAGCAATTCGCTTGGGGCTGCGGCGCCTGCCGGTGGAGCCGTCGTCGCGCGTCCCACGGGCAGTGGACGTGGCCGTCGCGGGTCGCGCCGCCAGCTCGGGGTGCGCATCGCGGTCCTCATCATCGTGCTCGGCTACCTGATCCTGCCGCTCGTCGCGATGCTCGAGTTCTCGACCCGCGGCAACTTCGGCAGCCGGAGCCTCGACGCGTACGCCGCGATCCTCAATGACCAGAACCTCATCGACGGGATCTCCACGTCGCTCCAGATCGCGGTGCTGACCGTGATCGGCATGCTCCTGTTGCTCGTGCCGACGATGGTCTGGACGATCATCCGCGTCCCGCGCATGCGACGGGTCATCGAGTTCCTCTGCCTCCTGCCGCTCGCCATTCCGGCGATCGTCCTCGTCGTCGGCATCGCCCCCATCTACCGCTGGATGGGCCAGCATCTCGGGGCGGTCGGGGCGTCGCCGCTGACGCTTGCATTGATCGACATCATCCTCGTGCTCCCGTTCGCGTATCGCGCGCTCGACTCGAGCCTGCGGACGATCGACACCGCCACGCTCGCGGAAGCGTCCCGCAGCCTCGGGGCCGGCTGGGGGCGGACGATCCTCCTGGTGATCGTCCCGAACATCCGGGGCGGGATCGTCTCGGCCTCTGTCCTCGCGATCGCGCTCGTCCTCGGTGAGTACACGATCTCGTCGCTGCTGTCCTTCAATACCCTGCAGGTCGTCATCTACCTGCTCGGCAAGCGCGACCCGTTCATCGCGGTCGCGGTGTCCTTCGCCGCGCTGTTCTTCGCGTTCGTCCTGTTGTTCGTCATCACGCGCTTCGCGCCCGGCGGCGACCGCCGCCAGCGAGCCCCCGAGGAGCCCGCCGCATGACCGCACCGAGCCCCGCTCCAGCCACGACCGGACACGGCGTCGCCGTCGCGTTCAACGAGCTGCACCGCTGGTACGGCTCGGTGCACGCGCTGAACGGCCTGTCGATCGACATCGCGCCGGGCGAGCTGATCGCGCTCCTGGGTCCGTCGGGTTGCGGCAAGACCACGGCGCTCCGCGCGCTGGGCGGACTCGACGAGGTGGACCAGGGCACGATCGTGGTCGGCGGCAAGGACATCACCCACCTGTCCGCGAACAAGCGGAACATGGGGATCGTGTTCCAGGCGTACAGCCTGTTCCCGAACATGACGGCTCGCGACAACGTGGCGTACGGCCTGCGCCTGCGCGGCGTGGACGGCGCGACGCGCAAGAAGCGGGCCGAGGAGATGCTCGATCTCGTGGGGCTGGCACAACAGGCCGGCCGCTATCCCCACCAGATGTCCGGCGGCCAGCAGCAGCGCGTTGCGCTTGCCCGCGCGCTCGCGATCGAGCCCAGCGTCCTCCTGCTCGACGAGCCACTGTCCGCGCTCGATGCCCGTGTCAGGCGCCAGCTTCGGGAGGAGATCCGGCGGATCCAGATCATGATCGGGATTACCACGCTGTTCGTGACCCACGACCAGGAGGAGGCGCTCGCGATGGGCGACCGAGTCGGGGTCATGTCGGCCGGTCGCCTCGAGCAGATCGCGGCTCCGACGGAGCTGTACGACCGTCCCAGGACCCGTTTCGTCGCCGAGTTCGTGGGCCTGACCAACCGGATCGACGGGACGGCGGGGGGCGGCATGGTGAACGTGCTGGGAACCCAGGTGCCGCTCCTCGAGGGATCGGTCGAGTCCGGGCCCGTCAAGGCCCTTGTCCGTCCGGAGAACGTTCGGCTCACCCGGGCGGACGACGGCACCGCCCGTGTGGCTGCTGTGAGCTTCCTCGGATCGCTGTGTCGCGCCCAGGTCACGATGCCGGACGAATCGCTCGTGGTGGCCCAGATGTCGGCCACCGATGCCAACGACCTCGCCCCGGGCACCGCCGTAAGCGTCGGAGTCGTTCCGGCCCCGGTCTTCGCCGTCGCCGACTAGGGCCCGATGGCGGGGCAGATCATCGAGGCCGCCCGGTCGGTCGACGTCGTCCACGAGACCGATGTGCTGGTCGTGGGAAGCGGGCCCGGCGGCCTGTCGGCGGCGCTCGCCGCCGCGCGTGCCGGCGCCAGGACGACATTGCTCGACCGCTACGGCTGCTTCGGCGGCAACATGACCCAGGTTGGGGTCGAGAGCATCGGCTGGTATCGCCACGAGCAGACCGTCGAGGCCGACGGGATCGGACGCGAGCTCGAGGAGCGCGCCGCGGCGATGGGTGCCGCGAACCCCGAGAGCCAGTCGCTGAGCATGGGCATCGACGGCGAGCGGTTCAAGTACGTCGCCGATGTGGTCGTCGAGGAGGCCGGCGTCACGCCGATGCTCCACCGGATGGCCGTCCAGCCGATCGTCGAGGACGGCTCGCTCCGCGGCGTCATCACCGAGAGCAAATCCGGCCGCGAGGCGGTGCTCGCAAAACGCGTCATCGACGCCACGGGCGACGCCGACATCGCGGCGCGAGCAGGGGCACCGGTGCGCAAGACCCAGCGCGAGGAGATGCTCGCCGCGTCGGTGATGTTCTCGATGACCGGCGTCAACAAGGGCAAGTTCCTCGAGGAGGTCAAGGCCGATCCTCAGACCTACCGGGACTGGGCTGGCAACGCCGAATGGGACATCGAGACGACCGGCAAGGAGGACGAGCTGTTCTCGCCGTTTCTCCGCAAGCCGTTCAAGAAGGCGGTCGAGGAGGGCCTGATCCCGCCGGGCCTGATCACGCTCGCCGGAACGTGGGGCACGGTCACGGACCAGGGCGACCTCACGTACCTGAACCTCGTCCACCTGACGGAGGTCGACGGCACGAGCGCCGACGACCTGACACGCGGTGAAATCGAGGGCCGCCAGCAGGCGATGCAGGCGATCAAGGCGCTGCGGGCGTTCATGCCCGGCTGCGAGGACGCGAAGCTCCGCAACTTCGGGATGACGATCGGGATCCGCGATACCCGGAAGATCGAGGCCCTCTACGACCTGACCGCCGAGGACGTTCGCGAGCAGGGCCGGTTCGACGACTCGATCGGGATCTTTCCCGGAGTTCATCGACGGCTACGGGATCCTGATCCTGCCGACGACCGGCCGCTACTACCAGGTGCCGTACCGCTCGCTCGTTCCGAGGGGCGTCGCGAACCTCCTCGTGGCCGGCCGCTCGATCGGCGGCGACAAGGTCTCGCACGCCTCGACGCGGAACATGATGTGCTGCACGGTGAGTGGCCAGGGTGCGGGCGTCGCGGCCGCGATCTCCCTCCGGAACGACGAGCCGTTCGACCGGCTGGACGTGGCCCAGGTCCAGGCGGAGCTCCGCCGGCAGGGCGTCCGGCTGGACTGAAGCGCCCGGGCCGCCGCCGGCCCGGGCGTCTCACGCCGGCAACCGGGCTACTTGAACGTGAGGGTGCCGCCGTCCCCTCGGTTGATCGTCAGGACGTCGTTTTCGATCGCGTAGCTGTCCGCGCCGCCGAGGCCGATGACGAACAGGTCGCCGAGTGAGCCTTCGGGGCAGGCCGCGAGCGTCATCGGGCCGGGCTTGATCGTCAGCGGTCCACTCGAAGCAGCCGGGTCGCCGGTCACGTACTCCCCGGAGAGGTTGTTGCAGTCGGCCTTCGCCGTGAACGTCTTGTCGTCGTTGAACGTGATCGTGTAGTTCGCCTGCTGGTCGTCCGGGACGACGCCCTGGAACGCGGGCACCTTCTCGGTGACCGCGGTCAGCTGCCACGCCTTGCCCGTCAGGCCCTGGCCGGACGGCGACCCCTGCGGGACCTCGGCTGGCGATGCCGGCGGCGCCATGCTGGCGGTCGGCTTCGTCGACGTGAACGTCAGCGTGCCGTTCTTCTGGGTCAGCGTCAGCTGGCCGCTCGCGATCTTGTAGTTCGTCGTGTTGCCGAGGGCGTGGACGAACAGGGTGTCCAACGAGTCTTCGCCGCAGAAGGCCATCGTGGAGACGGTCGGTGTGATCGTGATGCCGTCGGTGCCGCTCGTCTTGTACGGACCGCCAACCTGGTTGCAATCGGCCTTCGAGCTGAAGTTCCCGTCCGTGTTGAACGTGATCGTGTAGCGCGACTGATCGCCCGGCGCCACCGCCCATTGCCACGCGGGGACGGTCTCGGTCCCCGCGGTCAGATACCACGTCGCGCCGGTCAGGCTGGTGCCGCCACCCCCGCCACTGCTACACGCGGCTAGGAGCGAGCCTGCGGCGATTGCGACCGCCGCGAAGATGGCCTTGCGCACTGGGGACCCCCATGAAGCCGACCCGGCGGTCGCGAGCACGCCGCCTCGGGGCCGTCATCTTCCGGAGGGAGGGCCGCCTCCGCCAGCGTGCGCACGCGAGAACCGTGCCGGTGAGCGTGCCCGCAATCATGCGGCTGAAGGCTGAACCGCGTCGGGCGTTCAGCGGCCGCGGAAGACGCCCCCGCGGTAGTCGGCGGGCACCCAGCCAAGGGGATGGCGCGCGCCGGTCGAGAGGTCGACCACGTTCAAGGCGGGCAGGGTCGTCGCGGGTCCGCCCTCGACGAACAGAACTGACCGACCGTCGGCCGACCACCCGAGGTCGCTGCAGCCCGGACCCGCCACGGCCTGAGCCGCTGCGGTCGTCGTGTCGATGACGTACCACCCCGGAGTCTGGTCCCGCGAGAACGCGACCACCGCGACAGCGCGCCCGTCGGGCGCGGTCGACGCTTCCCGGACCAGCGAAGGTGATCGGCGGGCTGACCGGCGTCGGGTTCGACACGACTCCCGAGGCCACCGTGCGGAGCTGGACATGCGCGTTGGACACGCCGATGCCGTTGTCGAGGGCCGTCACGAGAACCGTCGTTGCCGCATCCGACCAGGCGAGCTCCATGAAGATCTCGCCCTTGAACGGGAGGACCGTCGATGACACGACGTCTCCAATCTGGGCCGACACGACGTCCAGTCGTCCGCCACAGACCATCGCGAGACGGTCGTCGTCCGGAGCCCAGGCGAAGTCGAACATCGCGGTCTCGCCGCATTCGACGATCCGGGGCGTGTGGTCTCCAACGAGGTCGACCACGCCGACCACCGGGGTGTGCCCGCGCAGGTCGTCGAACCGGAATGCCAGGAACCGGCCGTCCATCGAGAACCGCGCATCGCTCGCGTGCTCGTGCGTGCCGAACGTTGTGATCCTCGTGGCCCCGGTTCCGTCGGTCGCGATGAGGTACAGGTTGTTGCACGCGATCAAGGGACTGTTGGGGATCGCCTGGCCCAGCTCGACAACGGCGAACCGGCCGTCCGGGGACACATCGTCGACCTGGGCGAGGCTCACGTCGGTCCCGGCGACGCTGGCGATCCGGGTCGCCGCTCCGGTCCGGACCGACCAGACGTCGGCCATCGTGAGGTAGACGCCGAGATCGAGGCTGTCGCCGAGCACGTTCATTGGCTGCGAGTTCGTCGGCGGCATCGCGGCGCCGGCGGTGACCTGGGCGGGTTCGGGCGGGCACGTCGCCGCCGGTGACGCGGCCGGCGACGGCGTGGAGACGACGGCCGAGGACGGGGCCGACGCGGATGGCGGCACGACGATCGCGGGAGCCGACGGCGCCGGCGCAGGTGGTGGCGTGGGACGGCCCGCCCCGACGCCGACGATGACCGCGGCGGCCAGGAGCAGCGCGGCCCCGAGCAGGACCCACGTCTGGCGCGACTGCAGGAGCCGCGGCCACCAGCCACGGACCTGCGGCGTTGTCCGCGCTGCAACCAGGATGTCCGTCAACAGGGCGGCATCGGCATCGCCCCCGGCCCGTCGGGCGGCTGCGGCCTCGATCGTCGCATCGTCGAGCGGACGGGGCTGGGCCGTCATGATCGTTCTCCTTCGAGGGCGCGCTCGAGTGCCCGCCGTGCCGCGTGAAGACGCCACTTGACCGTCCCGACCGGGATCCCGAGGCTCGCGGCGATCCCGGCGAGCGGCTCGTGGCGGAGGTGATGGAGGACGAGCAACGCGCGGGCGTCGGCGCCGAGGTGGTCGAACGCCCTGGCGACCGCGTCGACCCCGTCGACGGACTCCGGCCCGGTCTCACGCGGACCGGCGCTGTCGAAGCCGGTCGGGATCGCGATCTCGCGGACCCGCCGCTGGCGGCGGAGCTGCATGCGGCAGCTGTTGACGAGGACGCGACCCAGCCAGGCGTCGAACTTGTCGAGGTCGCGAAGCCGTGGCAGATGCTTCCAGGCGGAGACGCAGGCGTCCTGGGTCGCGTCACGGGCGTCGGCCTCGTTGCCGACGATCGCCTTCGCGGTCCGGAACAGCGTGTCGATCCGCGGCGCGATCAGCGCCTCGAAGGCGTCGGCTGTCGCCGGCTCGGGCGCGCTCGATCAGCGCCGGCTCGCCGTGGGCGATGACAGCGGCCCCGGTTCACCACGGTTGCCGCGACATCGCGGCCATCGGACCCCTCATACCCACTTGATGCACGGCGGCACCCGCCGGTTTGCGTCCGGCCTCCGGCTGATCGCCGGCGAGCGTCAGGCGGCGAAGACCTTCAGGACCTGGCCGAGCCCGTCGGCCAGCGCGTCGATGTCGTCGCGGGTCGAGTAGACGTTGAAGCTCGCCCGGGCCGTCGCCGCAAGGTCGAGCCGCTCGTGGAGCGGCATCGTGCAGTGGTGGCCGGCCCGGACCGCGATCCCGAACCGGTCGAGCACCTGGGCCACGTCGTGAGGGTGGATGCCCGGCAGGTTGAACGGGATGACCCCGCCACGGAGCTCGGGGTCGAGCGGGCCGTAGAGCTGGATCCCGGGCACCCGCTTCGGCAGGACGTCGAGCGCGTACTCGACGAGCTCGCGCTCGTGCTCACGGACCGCGTCCATGCCCAGGTCGCGCAGGTAGTCCGCCGCGACGCCCAGCCCGATCGCGTCGCCGACCGCCGGCGTCCCCGCCTCGAACTTCCAGGGGATGTCGTTCCACTCCGATCGGCGGAGGTGGACCTCGCGGATCATCTCGCCGCCGGCGAGGAACGGCGGCATCGCCTCGAGCAGCTCGCGCCGGGCCCACAGCGCGCCGGAGCCCATCGGCGCCAGCATCTTGTGGCCGCTGAACGCGTAGAAGTCCGCGCCGAGGTCCTGGACGTCGACCGGGACGTGGGGCACGGCCTGGGCGCCGTCGACGAGGACGAGCGCGCCCGCCGCGTGGGCCGCCTCGACCATCTCCTTCACGGGGTTGATCGTGCCCAGCGTGTTCGAGACGTGGGTGAACGCGACGAGCTTCGGCTTGAGCCGGAGCAGGACCTCGTAGACGTCGAGGCGGAGCAGGCCGTCGTCGGTGATCGGGATGAACTCGAGGTCGCCGTCCTTCTCCTGGACGAGGAGCTGCCACGGAACGAGGTTCGCGTGGTGCTCCATCTCGGTCAGGACGATCGCGTCGCCGCGCGAGATGTTCTTGCGGCCCCACGAGTAGGCCACGAGGTTGATCGCCTCCGTCGCGTTGCGGGTGAAGACGACCTCGTGCGCGTCCGGGGCGTTGATGAACCCGCTGACCTTCGCCCGGGCCTTCTCGTACTCCGCGGTCGCCTTCTCGCCGATCGTGTAGATCCCGCGATGGACGTTCGCGTTGTACTCGCTGTAGTAGGTGTCGATCGCGTCGATCACGACCTGCGGCTTCTGCGACGACGAGGCCGAGTCGAGATAGACGAACCGGTGGCCGTTGATCTCCTGTTGGAGGATCGGGAAGTCGCGCCGGATCGTGTCGGCGTCGAGCTTCGTGGTCTGGACATGGTCGGCGGCGCGGGTCGCCTGGATCGTCATCGGTTGGCCATCGTCAATGCGCCGCCTCGACGGGCTCGCGCTCGTCGTCGTGCTCGGCGGGGCCCGTCGGGACGAGCAGCGCCTCGTCGGGCACGTCGGGGGCGAGGCCGGCCTCCCGGAGGATCGGGCCGTAGCCCTCGTCCTCGAGGCGAAGCGCGAGCTCCTTGCCGCCGCTCTTCACGATCCGGCCCTGGGCCAGGACGTGGACCTGGTCGGGGGTGATGTAGTTCAACAGCCGCTGGTAGTGGGTGATCAGCAGCACGCCGAGCTCCGGGTTGAGCATCGCGTTGACGCCCTCGGCCACGATCCGCAGCGCGTCGATGTCGAGCCCCGAGTCGGTCTCGTCGAGGATCGCCATCTCCGGCTCGAGGACCGCCATCTGGAGCATCTCGAGGCGCTTCTTCTCGCCGCCGCTGAAGCCTTCGTTGACGTAGCGGCTGGCGAAGCCCTCGTCCATCTTCAGGAGGGCCATCTTCTCGCGCATCTTCGTCCGGAAGTCGCGCATCGAGATGCCGCCCTTCATCGGGTCGGTCGGGTCAACGTCGCCGGTCTTGTCGACGCCCTGGAGCTTCGCGTTGAGCGCGCTCCGGATGAACGAGGCGACGCTGAGGCCGGGGATCGCGGTGGGGTACTGGAACGCGAGGAACATGCCGAGGCGGGCCCGCTTGTCGGGGCTCAGCTTGAGGATGTCGCGGCCCTTCCAGTGGACCTCGCCGCCGGTGACGACGTAGGCCGGATGGCCGAGCAGCGCGTAGGCGAGCGTCGTCTTGCCCGATCCGTTGGGGCCCATGATCGCGTGGACCTCGCCCTTGCCGACCTCGAGGTCGATCCCCTGGAGGATCTCGGTCTCGCGATTGGCGACGGGCGCGACGCGGAGGCCGCGGATGACGAGGATGTCGTTGCTGGCGGTCGAGTCGGTCACGATGTGATGAGCACTCCCTTGGGGTCGTCGACGCCGACGACGCGCGGTGGCACGAGGTCGGCGAGGGTCATGGAATCGAGGGTCGAGGTGATCGCGTCGCGGACGCGGACCCAGAGGACGTTGACGGTGCAGCGCGACGAGCGGTCGCAGACGATCGCGTGCTCCGGGTCGTCCGAGGCGCAGATCATCGGGGCGAGCGGGCCCTCGAGGGCGCGAAGCACGTCGCTCATCCGGATCTCGGCCGGCGGACGGGCCAGCTCGTAGCCGCCGTGGGCGCCGCGGGTGCTCGTGACCAGCCCGGCGTCGCGGAGGCTCATCACGAGCTGCTCGAGGTAGGCGCGAGGGAGCTCCTCCTCCGCGGCGATCTCGGCGAGGCTCGCGGGACCCTGCCCGAAGTGCCGCCCAAGCTGAACCATGAGCCGGACGCCGTACTCGCCCTTCGTGCTGAAGGCGACGGCGCCGGAGCCATGGAACACGGGCCGGGAGGCTGGGGTTGCGGCGTGGGTCAGCGGATGGTCCTCAATCCCGAGTGATTTCGTCGGGATTGTACGGCGGGGCGAAGAAGAGCGTCAACGAGCGCCAATCCCGACATGATGTGACAGGGGCCTCGGCGATGATCGGCGCATGGAACAGATTCCGCCCGAGGCGCTGCTCGAGGGCTACCCGCCGGTCATGCAGGAGACGGCGTACGCGCTGCGGTCGATCGTCCGCGAGGCCGTGCCGGACGCGTGGGAGCGGGTCCGGGTCGGCTGGCACCTCATCGGGTACGACCTGCCCCTGCGGCGCTATGGCGTCTATTTCGCCTATGTCGCCCCGGAGCCCGTCCACGTCCATCTCGGCTTCGAGTGGGGCGTGTTCATGAGCGACCCGCAGGGCCTGCTCCAGGGCGAGGGCATCACGAGGCAGGTCCGCTGGCTGACGTTCAGCGCGCCGGAGCAGATCGCGCGGGAGCCGCTGATCGCGCTCGTCCGCGAGGGCGCGCGGGTCGCGGCGCTCACGCGAGGCGAACGCCTGGCGCGGGCGCTCGACCGTGAGGACCGGCTGACGCGGACCGATGGCGGGGACGCTCGTCCCGATCGCCCGAGCCTCCCCGATCCGGCACGATGATGGTGGCGTGACCGAGACCCTCCCCGCCGAGTTCCTCCTGGACGGCTTCCCTCCGGCGATCCGCGACACCGGGCTCAGGCTGCGGCAGCTGATCTTCCAGACCGTCCCCGGCGCGGCCGAGACCGTCCGGCCCGGCTGGCGGTGGGTCGCCTACTCCCTGCCCGACGGGCGGCGGGTCCGCAACTTCGCCTGGATCGGCCCGGAGGGGAAGCACATCCACCTCGGGTTCGAGAACGGCACCCTGCTGACGGACCCCGACCGGCTCCTCCACGGCGCCGAGGAACGGCTGCGCAAGTTCCGGTATTTCACGTTCGAGCCGACGATCGATGTTGATGAGGCGATCCTTGTCGACTTCATCCGCCGCGCGGCGGACCTCGCGCTACTGCCGGCGAGCGCGCGACGGGCGATGGCGGAAGCCGGGTTCGAACCGCTCGACGCCGCCGCGATCCCGAGCGACCTCGACGTCGAGCTCGTCGATCCGGGTTGAACGAGACCATCCGAGCGGTCGCGACCGTGAGCATCGGATGGCGCTGACCGACGGCGCGTAGCGCTCCGCAGACGCCGACAATGGCGTCGCCATGGAGCCCGCGGTTGCGCTCGCCCGAACGACCGACGACATCTCGATCGCGTGGTCGAGCTCGGGGTCGGGGCCGGCGCTCGTCTACCTCCCGGCGGCGCCGTTCAGCAACACCGCCGCCGAATGGTCGATCCCGGTCCTCCGCCGGGCGTTCGAGCGGCTCGCGACCCGCGTCCGCCTGATCCAGTTCGACGCCCGCGGGACGGGCCGCTCGCAGCGGGACGTCACCGACATGTCGCTCGACGCGATGCTCCGCGACCTCGAGGCGGTCGTGGGCGCGGCCGGCGTCGAGCGGTGCGCGATCTTCGGGTCATACAGCGCGGTGACGCACGCGATCGCCGCGGCCGCGCGCTGGCCGGACCGGGTCACCCACGTCGTGCTGTTCGGCGGAGCGGCCCGCGGCTTCGTCCCGATGAGCGGGCCCGGGACGCAGGCACTGCTCAGCCTGATCGAGCGCGACTGGGACACGTTCGTCGAGTCCGCCGCGCACGCCTGGCTCGGCTGGCCGGATCCGGCCCAGGGACGGCTCGCGGCCGACTGGTTCCGCTCGGCGACGACGCCGGCGATCGCCCGGGCGACGTTCGAGGCTGACGCCGCGATCGACGTCACCGCGCAGTGCGCCGACGTTCAGTGCCCGTGTCTCGTGATCCACCGGCTCGACACGCCGCCGATCGACCTCGCGACCGCGCAGGACCTCGCAGCGAGCATGCCGCACGGCCGGCTCGAGGTCGTGCCGGGCAGGTCGGCAAGCCTCTTCTTCGAGCACGGCGAGGCGATGGCGGATCTCATGGCCGACTTCGTCACCGGTGTCGATCGCAGCCGATCAGCCGGGCCGGCACCCGGCGCCGCCCTCACGGCTCGCGAGGTCGAGGTCCTGCGCCTCGTCGCGGCCGGCGAGTCGAACGCCGAGATCGCCGCGCGGCTCGGGGTCACGATCAACACCGTCGAACGCCACGTCGTCAACGTCTACCGCAAGATCGACGCCCGCGGCCGCGCCGATGCCACGGCGTTCGCGATCCGGAACGGCCTCGCCTGACCTTCAGGGTTTCCGTGATCGCCGGTCACGGCCTGTGGTGATGCCCCATTCGGCTGGCGGCGGTACGGTGACGGCATGAACACCCAGGCAGCAGCCACTCCCCATCCCTCTCGCACATCTGCCGCGATGCGCCGCGTCACCCGTGCCGTCAACCCGATCGGCAAGGCAATGGCCGGCCACCGCTGGTTCAAGCTCTACGGGCTCCTCGTCCACACGGGCCGGAAGTCCGGCCAGGAATACCGCATTGCGATCGTCGTCCGGCCGTTCGAGGACGGCTTCGTCATCCCGGTGCCGTTCGGGCCCGCGACGCAGTGGGCGAAGAACGTGATCGCCGCGGGCGGTGCGACGGTCATCTGGAACGGTCGGACGTACCGGGTCACGGACCCGCGGCTCGTCGACTCGTCGACAGCCGGGCCCAGCATGACCGGCTGGCAGCGAGCCGCCGGCGGCCGCGTCGGGATCGAAACGTACATGCAGGTCCGGATCGCGGACAACGCCTGACGTCTCCGCGACGCGGCGGCGATTGCAAGGCGCGGCCCAGCGGAGCCGCCGTACCCTAGGAATTGATGGATGACATCGCGACCGCGGCCGTTGAGGCCGCCTTGGCCGCCGGTGCCTCGTACGCCGATGCGCGCGTCATGGAAACCCGGACCGAGGCGATGGCCGCCCGCAACGGCGCCGTCGAGACCCTCGACCGCGAGGAGCGAGCCGGCGTCGGCGTCCGGGCGCTGATCGGCTCGAGCTGGGGGTTCTTCTCCGTCCCCGACGTCGGCAGCGCCGCCGCCCGGCGAGCCGGCGAGCAGGCCGCGGCCGTCGCCCGCGCCTCCGCCCGCGTCGCCGGACCGGACCTCAGGCTCGCCCCGGAGACGCCCGTCCAGGGCTCATGGGAATCGGAGTGCAGGGAAGACCCCTGGAGCGTCAGCCTCGCCGAGAAGGGCGACCACCTCGAGGGCGTGACCCGGACGCTCGTCGAGAACGGCGCCGACGTCGCGGAAGCCGTCCACCGGATCTGGGACACCCGCAAGTGGCTCGTCTCGAGCGAAGGCACCCACGTCGACCAGCACATCGTCGAGTGCGGCGCGCTCATGAACGCCACCGCGGTCGGCGAAGGCGAGACCCAGCGGCGTTCCTACCCCGGCATCCGCGGCCAGTACGGGACCCGCGGCTGGGAGCTCGTCCGCGAGATCGACCTGCCCGGCCAGGCGGCTCGCGTCGGAAGCGAGGCCCGGGCGCTGCTCACCGCGGACCCCTGCCCCTCATTCGAGGCGACGGACCTGATCCTCGGCGGCGAGCAGATGGCGCTCCAGATCCACGAATCCGTCGGCCACGCGACGGAGCTCGACCGGATCCTCGGCTGGGAGGCGGCGTTCGCCGGCACGTCCTGGCTCGACCTGAAGCAGCTGGGCTCGCTCCGGTTCGGCAGCGACCTCATGAACATCACCGCCGACGCGACGCTGCCCGGGTCGCTTGGCAGCTTCGGCTACGACGACGAGGGCACGCCCGCCCACCCGGTCGATATCGTGAAGGACGGCATCTGGGTCGGGACGCTGAGCGGCCGCGACTCCGCCGCGCTCGCGGGCATCGAACGATCCGGTGGCGCCGTCCGGGCCGAGGGCTTCAACCGGCTGCCGATGGTCCGGATGACGAACGTCGGGCTGCTGCCGGGCGACAGCTCGCTCGAGGCGATGATCGAGGCGACCGACGACGGGATCTACATGGACACGAACCGCTCGTGGTCGATCGACGACAAGCGACTGAACTTCCAGTTCGGCTGCGAGATCGGCTGGGAGATCAAGGGCGGCAAGCGGACGCGGATGCTGCGCAACCCGACGTACACCGGCATCAGCCCGCGGTTCTGGGGCTCGATGGACATGCTCGGCGGGCCCGATGAGTGGGTGTTCTGGGGCACGCCGAACTGCGGCAAGGGCCAGCCCCAGCAGATCGGCCACACCGGGCACCCGGCCGTGCCGGCGCGGTTCCGCGGCATCCGGGTGGGCGTCCACGGATGACGACCGAGATCGGCACCGGCCTCGAGACCGCCGAGCGGGTCCTCGCGATCGTCCGCGACCGGGCCGGCACCACCGCCGCCGACGCCGAAGTGAACGTCGTCGGCGGCGTCCACTCGCTCACCCGCTTCGCAACGAGCTTCATCCACCAGAACGTGTCCGAGGAGGTCAGCCACGTCCTGCTCCGGGTGGCCCTCGACGGGCGGGTGGCGTCGTCGAGCCTCGACGGGCCGACCGACGACGAGACGCTGGGCCGGCTCGTCGACAACGTGATCGCCGCCGCTCGCGTCGCGCCGGCCGATCCGAAGTGGCCCGGCCTCACGCCCCCGGCCGCGGTCGCGGACCCCGGCCACTGGGACGACGCGACGGCTGCGGCGGTCCCCGATGACCGGGCTTCGCGCGTCCGGGCCTTCGTCGACGCGGCCGAGGGCCTCGAGACCGCCGGCTACTGCTCGACGACCGCGGTCCGGGCGGCGTTCGCGAACAGCGCGGGACACAGCGCGACCGGTCGCTCGACGGAGGCGGCGCTCGACGGGATCGCCCGCACGCCGACCGCGGACAGCTCCGGACGCGCGATGTCGGTTCGCCTCGCGGACGTCGACGGCGGGGCCGCCGGGCGTCTCGCCGCGGACCGAGCCCGGGCGGCCAGCGACCCGGTCGATCTCGAGCCCGGCCGCTACGAGGTCGTGCTGGCGCCGAGCGCGGTGGCCGACATCCTCGGGTTCCTGGCGATCTACGGCTTCAACGGCAAGGCCGTCGAGGAAGGCCGCTCGTTCGTGCGGATCGGCGACGCCCAGTTCGACCCGGCGTTCTCGCTGCGCGACGACGTCGCCGACGCGGGGATGGTCGGGCTGGGGTTCGACATCGAGGGCACGCCACGGCACCGTGTCGACCTGGTCGTCGACGGCGTCTCGCGCGCGATCCTCCACACGCGACGGACCGCCCGCGCCGCCGGCCACGGCGCCCAGAGCACGGGGCACGCGGTCGAGGGCGGCGCGACCTGGGGCGCGCTCGGCGGCAAGTTCGTCGTCCCGGCCGGCGATCGCGACCACGACGCGCTGATCGCCGGCGTCGAGCGCGGGATCTACGTCCTCGACTTCTGGTACACCCGGATCCTCGACCCGCGGACGCAGGTCGTGAGCGGGCTGACGCGGAACGGCGTGTGGCTGATCGAGGACGGCAGGATCAGCCGGGCGCTGACGAACATGCGGTTCACCCAGTCCTACGCCGAGGCGCTGGGTGCGGGCGCGATCCTGGGCATCGGCAGCGAGCGCGAGCTGCACCCGGTCTCGTTCGGCACCGACGGCCTCGTCCCGAGCCTCCACCTCGCCAGCTGGAACTTCACGGGCGGCGCCAAGGGCTGACTTAGACTGCGTGCTGAGGAGGCCCCGGATGCCGCAGGCGAGCTACTCCATCACGATCAACCGGCCGGTCGGCGACGTCTTCGCGTTCGTCGCCGACGGCGAGCAGTGCCCGAGATGGCGACCCGGCGTGCTCGACATCACGCGCGCCGGCGGCGCTTCGACCGGCGGCGTGGGGACGCGCTACCTCCAGGGCGTCAAGGGCCCGATGGGCCGGCGCATCTCGGCCGACTACGAGATCACCGTCTACGAGCCCGACCGGCGGATCGAGTTCAAGACCGTCGCCGGCCCGGCCCGGCCCCATGGCAGCTACGAGTTCGCGTCGACCGACGACGGTGGGACGAAGCTGACGTTCGCGCTCGACGCGACGCTGTCCGGGATCCGGGGCATGTTCATGGGCGGTGCCGTCCAGCGGACGATGGACGACGAGGTCAAGACGCTCGACAACCTGAAGCGCCTCCTCGAGTCGTAGATCCGCCTGCGCGTCAGCGCTTCTTCTTCGGGACCTCGTAGAGCGCGGCCTGCTTGTCGGCCTTCTTCGCCGACCCGCTGCCCTCGACGTGGTGGTGCGGCAGCAGGTACAGGGCGAACAGCGCGATCGGGCCGAGGATGATCCCGAGGATCCCCCAGGTCAGAGCGCCGCGGCCGAACTTCGGCGCAGTCTGGTAGGCGAGCACCGCGCAGTAGACCCAGAGGAAGCCCGCGAGGAGGACGAAGCCGGTTCCGGCGAGAGTGGGAGTGTCCATGGGGCGGATGCTACGGGACCGCTACGGCCGGCGGGAAGGGAGCGGGCACGACGCCCGGGTCGGGCGCAAGGGTCTTGGTCGGGACGCTACGCTTCGTCTCCGAGGAGGGACCGCTTGCCCGACGCGCCCATGCCCGCGCCCGCCGTCCACGTCGCCGACTTGCGCAAGACGTTCAGCGTGCCCGTCCGCGAAGCGGGCCTGACGGCCGCAGCGAAGAGCCTCGTCCGGCGCGAGAGCCGCGAGATCAAGGCGGTCGACGGCGTCGGGTTCGACATCGAGCACGGCGAGGTCATCGGCTTCCTCGGCCCTAACGGCGCCGGCAAGACGACGACGCTGAAGATGCTCAGCGGCCTCCTCTACCCCACCTCGGGCGAAGCCCTCGTCCTGGGTTACGTGCCGTCGCGCCGGGAGCGGCCGTTCCTGCGCCAGATCACGATGGTCATGGGCAACCGCAACCAGCTCCAGTGGGACCTGCCGGCGCTCGATTCGTTCGAGCTGATCCGGGCGATCTACCGCCTCGACGCCGTCGATTTCAGGAAGACCCGCGACGAGTTCGTCGAGCTGCTCGACCTCGGCGAGCTCGTCAACAAGCCCGTCCGCAACCTGTCGCTCGGCGAGCGGATGAAGATGGAGTTCGTCGCGGCGCTGCTCCACAAGCCCATCGTCCTGTTCCTCGACGAGCCCACGCTCGGTCTCGACATCACGATGCAGAAGCGGATCCGGACGTTCGTCGCGGAGTACAACCGCCGCTACGGCGCGACGGTCCTCCTGACGAGCCACTACATGGCCGACGTCCAGGCCCTCTGCAAGCGGGTGATCGTCATCCACCACGGCCGGATGCTGTTCGACGGCGCGCTGACCGAGCTCGCCTCGCGGTTCAACGCGACGAAGACGATCGGGGTGATCCTCAAGGACGGCACGGCCGACCTGTCGGCGTACGGCGAGGTGATGGAGGCGGATGACGGTCGCGTGCTGCTCCGCGTCCCCCGCCTCGACGCGCCCGACATCGCGACACGCCTCCTGCGCGACCTGCCGGTCGTCGACCTGACGATCGAGGACCCGCCGATCGACGACGTCATCGAGCACGTCTTCGCGTCGGCGAAGCCGGCCGACGACGCGGGCGCGACCGAGGCGCCGGCGACCGCCCGATGACGTCGGTCGCGACGCCGCTCCCGGCGCCTGTCCCACGCCGCGGCCCCATCGAGTGGCTCCGCGGCTGGTTCGACATCTACACGACGACGATGCGGATCGCGATCGCCGAGCAGTTCCAGTACCGGGTCGCGAACTACTTCTACATGATCGGGATGGTCGCGGAGCCCGTGATCTACCTCGTCGTCTGGTCGACCGTCGCCGAGCAGCAGGGCGGCGAGGTCGGCGGCTTCACGCCGGGCGACTTCGCGGCCTACTACATCGTCTGGACGCTCGTCCGGAACATGAATATCGCGCTGACGCCGTGGGCCTGGGAGGAGCGGATCAAACAGGGCCAACTGTCGACATTCCTCCTCAAGCCGATGCACGTGATCCACTTCGACATCGCGTTCATGGCCGGCTGGAAGGTCGTCGTGATCATCTTGTGGCTGCCGCTGGCTTTCGTCCTGTCGCTGCTGTTCCACCCGACGTTCAACGCCGACCTGGCCAACGTCGTCGTGTTCTTCATCGCGATCTGGGGCGCGTACCTCATCCGCTCGCTCGAGCTCTGGTCGCTGGGGTTGGTGACGTTCTGGACAACCCGGGTCGGGCCCGTGTTCGACGTGTTCTTCACCGCGGAGCTGCTCCTGTCCGGGCGGCTCGTCCCGCTGTCGTTGATGCCGGACTGGGCGCAGCAGCTCGCGAACTACCTGCCGTTCAAGTGGACGTTCAGCTTCCCGATCGAGGCCCTGATCGGCGGGCTGCCGAACTCGGAGCTGATCGGCGGGCTGCTCATGCAGCTGCTCTGGATCGGCATCTGGACGATCGTCGTGATGATCGGCTGGCGCTTCGCCGTGAAGCGGTTCACCGCGGTGGGCGGCTGACGTGATGGGAGCTGCGGCGCCGGCGATCACGCCCGTAGGCCCGATCCGGGGCTACGCCGACTACTACCTGGCCGCGATGCGGATCGGGATCTCGACCCAGTTCCAGTACCGCGTCGCGAACTACTTCTTCATGATCGGGCACATTGCCGAGCCGATCATCTACCTCGTCGTCTGGTCGACGGTCGCGGTCCAGCAGGGCGGCGAGGTCGGCGGGTTCACGCCCAGCGCGTTCGCCGCCTACTACATCGTCTGGACGCTCGTCCGGACCATGAACATCACCAGCGTCGGCGCTTGGGAGGGCCACATCCGCGAGGGCGACCTGTCCCGGATGCTCCTCCACCCGATCCATCCGGTGCACTGGGACCTCGCCTACTTCGCCGGGTGGAAGGTCGTGATGATCGTCCTGTGGCTGCCGATCGCAGTCGTGCTGTCCCTGCTGTTCCGGCCGGAGTTCTCACATCGAGCCGATCGACGCCGCGGTCTTCGCCGTCGCCATCTGGGGTGCGTACTTCGTCAGGGCGCTCATGTATTCGAACCTGGGCATGGCGGCCTTCTGGACGACCCGACTCGGCCCGATCATCCAGGTCGTCATGACATTCGAGCTCCTGTTCTCCGGCCGGCTCGTGCCGCTGTCGCTGATGCCGGAGTGGGCGCAGCGTCTGGCGGACGTCCTGCCGTTCAAGTGGACGTTCGGCTATCCGATCGAAGCGCTGATCGGCCAGCTGCCGGTCTCCGAGCTGCTGGGAGGACTCGCGATGCAGGCCCTGTGGATCGTGATCGCGGTGATCGGCATCCGGCTGCTCTGGCCGGTCGCCGTACGCCGCTACGTCGCGGTAGGAGGCTGACATGACCCCGCCGACCATCGCCTCGCGTCGTCGCGAGCCGCTGCGGCCGTTCAAGCTGTTCGGCGTCTTCTTCCGCGTCGGCGCGCTGAACGAGCTCCAGTACCGGGCGAACCTCGCGGTCCAGGTCTTCCAGTCGGTGATCGCGCTCGTGACCGGGCTGGTCGTCCTCGCCCTCGTGTTCGGCCAGACCGCGAACCTCGGCGGCTGGACGCAATCGGAGCTGCTCGCCGTGATGGGCGTCCACATCCTGATGGGCGGGATCATCGGCGCGGCGGTCCAGCCCAACATGGAGCGACTGATGGGCGATGTCCGGCAGGGCACGCTCGACTTCATCCTCACGAAGCCCGAGGACTCGCAGGTCCTGATCAGCGTCCGCGAGTTCCGGATCTGGCGGCTCGTCGACGTCGTGATCGGGGCGGTCGTCCTCGTGATCGCGATCATCCGGATCCAGGGCTCGCTGGGTCTCGGGACGGCGCTGGCGTTCGCGTTCGCCCTGCTCATCGGGGCGACGATGATCTACTGCTTCTGGCTGATCCTGACGACCGCCGCGTTCTGGATCGTCCGGATGGACGAGATCCACGAGCTCTGGGACGGCATCTACCAGTCGGGTCGGTGGCCGGTGACGATCTACCCGGGCTGGCTGCGGATCTCGCTGACGTACCTCGTCCCGATCGCGTTCGCGGTCACGGTCCCGGCCGAGGTCCTCACCGGGCGGCTGACGCTCGAGACGCTGGCGCTCGCGACGGCTTCGCCGTCGGCGCTGCTGCTGATCTCGCGATGGTGGTGGCGGTTCGGGCTGAAGCACTACGCGGGCGCCTCGGCCTGAGCAAGGACATCCGACGCCGCCTCGTTGGGCGATATGCTTCGAGAACGATGAACGATCGAGAACTGGGTCTGCCGCCGGGAACCGACATGGAGCGGACGGTTCGCATCGTGCGGCGGCTCGACGCCCCGCCCGAGCGGGTGTTCCGGGCCTGGTCGGACCCCGATGAGCTCGCACGCTGGTTCCCGCGGCGCGTCGAGGGCGGTCTCGCCGTCGGGGTCCGGACGATGCTCGTCTGGACCGACAAGCGGGTCTGGTGGGACGTCGTCGAATCCCGCGAGGGCCGGTCATTCGTCTTCCGCTGGCCGTGGCTTCCGGACGAGCGCCTCATCACCACGGTCAGCGTGACGATCAAACCCGCCGGCTATGGCAGCCGCGTCGAGCTGACCGATGGCCCCTTCCCGCTCGGGGAGCCCGGCGCGATCGACGCCTGGGGCGAGGCGCTCCTGCTTTGGGGCGAGGCACTCGCGATGCTCCGCGCCCAGGTCGATTTCAGCGTCGACATCCGACCGCGTCGCTAGGGACTCCCACCGCCACCGGCGCCAGCGCGCGGCGCCAGCGCGCGAGCTCGATCGCGCTCACCGATCAGGAGCGACCCGACCCGCGCAGATCGACCCCGATTCCGATCGGTGACGGCGATCAGACCGCCATCGAGCGGTGACCAGCCCGGGCCGTCAACGTCCGAGGCTCTCGATGTGCTCGTCGTCGTGGCTGCCGGCCCTGCGCATCAGGCCCGCCACGTCGAGGCGGCCGTAGACCTCGTGCACGCCCGACCGCTCCCAGCCCGCGTCGCCGAGGCCGTCGAGCAGCGCGACCGTCGCCGCCCGCCGATCGGCGTGAACCGCGAGCAGCTCGTCGAGCGAGGCCCCGGGCGATCCCGGCCAGCGATCGGGCTCGGCCCATGGCCAGCGCGGCTCGTCCTCGTCGATCAGCTGACGCAGCCGCGGCTGCCAGACCTCCTCCTCGACCGCGATGAGATGGCGGACCACGTCGGTCGGCGGCCACTCCCCGGGGGCGGGCGGCTCGGGCGACGCGGCGCGCGCGGCCACGCCGAGGCGCTCGGGAACCGACGCGAACCGGTCGCGGACCGTGCGCTGCTGCGGCGTCATGGGCGCATTGTGTCGCGCCGGATCGGCCGATGCATACTCGGAAGATGGAGCAGCCCAGCTCGGCGCCGACGTACAACCAGGTCGCCGGCGACCGCTCGCTCGACCGGATCGGCGCCCTCAGCGACGGCCTGTTCGCGATCGCGATGACGATCATCGTGCTCGAGATCCGGGTGCCGGACGTCCAGCCCCATACCGACGCCGCGCTGCTCGGCGCGATCGGCCAGCTGGGGCCGCGGTTCCTGACGTATTTCCTGAGCTTCCTCACGCTCGGCATCTTCTGGAACGCCCAGCACGCCCAGCTCAACTACGTCGCCCGCGCCGACCGCAACCTCGCCTGGCTGCAGCTGGTCTACCTCTCGATCGTCGCGCTGATGCCGTTCTCGACATCACTGCTCGCCGAGTTCCTCGACCTGCGGGTCGCGTTCCTCGTCTACTGGCTGAACCTGTACCTGCTGGGCGTCGGCCTCTACGTCGTGTGGTGGTACGCGATCCGGGCGAACCTGCTCACGCCCGACGCGGGACCCGGCGTCCGTCAGGCATTCCGCCGCCGGATCGTCGTGTACCAGGCGGCGTACGCGGTCGGGGCGATCGTGGCCCTGCTCGTCGGGACGATCCCGGCGATCGCGTTCGTCCTGCTGACGCAGCTCAACTCGGCGATCGCGCCGCGGCTGCCGTGGGTCTCGCGGGTCTGAGCTAGCCCCTCGCGAGCAGCCGCTCCGCCATCGCGACGTGGAGCGCGACGCCGGTCGGCATCGCCGATTTGTCGAGGACGACCTTGTTCGAGTGCGTCTGGGGGACCGTCGCCGGGTCGAGGTCGGCCGGCGTCGCCCCGAGAAACACCATCGCACCCGGCACCCGCTGGAGGATGTAGGAGAAGTCCTCGCTGCCCATCGACGGCCACGGCATCTCGACGACACGCTCCTCGCCGAAGAGCTCGGCCCCGACCGACGTGACCAGCGCGGCGACCTCCTCGTCGTTGATCGTCGCCGGATAGCCGCTCGAGATCTCGACCTCTGCCGTTGCGCCGTGCGCGGCCGCGATCCCCGTCGGGATCTGGCGCATGAGCTCATGCGCCCGTTCGCGGACGTCGTCGGACGTCGTCCGGACCGTGCCCCGCAGGACGGCGGTCTCCGGGATGATGTTCGGCGCGGTGCCGCTCGTCAGGCTGCCGACCGTGAGCACCAGCGGGTCGAACGTGTTGATCCGGCGGCTCCGGACCGTCTGCAGGGCGAGGACGATCTCGGCGGCGATCGGGACCGGGTCGAGCGCGAGGTGCGGTGACGACGCGTGGCCGCCGGCGCCGCGAACGGTAATCGTGAACCGGTCCCCGGCGGCGTAGATCGGACCCGGCCGGAAGTTGATCGTCCCGGTCGAGTAGCGCGCGGTGATGTGGATCGCGAACGCCGCCGCGACCGGCCCGAACCCGCCGTCGATCGGGACGTCGAGCAGACCCTCGTCGAGCATGAACCGCGCGCCGTGCCGGCCCTCCTCGCCCGGCTGGAAGTCAAGAAGGACGCGTCCCGCCAACCCGGCCCGCCGTTCCACGAGGAGCCGAGCGGCGCCCAGGAGCATCGTGACGTGCGTGTCGTGCCCACACGCATGCATGGCGCCGTCGATCTCCGACGCGAAGTCGAGCCCGGTCGCTTCCTCGACCGGCAGCGCGTCCATGTCGGCCCGGAGGAGGACGGTCGGGCCCGGCGAGCCGCCGTCGATGAACGCCGTCACGGAGCTGAGCGACTGCCCGAGATGCGGCGTCAGGCCCAGGCCGCGGAGCTCCTCGACGATCAGCGCCTGGGTGTCGGGCAGCTCCAGACCGATCTCGGGCCGCCGGTGAAGGCGGCGACGGATCTCGACGAGCCACAGTCCGAGCGCTTCCGCCTCGGCGACGAGCGTGCCCGTGCCCGCCGTCATCGGGCGTCCGCCAGCTGCCGCGCGATGCCGTCGAGGATGAGGTCCAGCCCGTACTCGAACTCGTCGGCGTAGCTGAATTGCGAGGCGATGAGGTCCATCGCGACGGCCTCGAGATGCGGGTACGTCCCGGCGAGATCACGGAACATCGATTCGCCCATCGCTTCCATCTCCTCGGGGGTCCCGAACGGCATGCCCCGCTCCTGGAGCGCGAACCCGTAGACGAAGCTGTCGACGAGGTTGTAGGCGTGTGTTGCGTTCGCGCTCGTGAAGCCCGCACCGAGCAGCACCCCGAGCACCGCGTCGTGGTGGCGCATGTTCGCCGGACCCGGCATGGCGCGCGACTCCATCAGGCCGACCGCCCACGGGTGCCGCCGCAGGACCTCGCGAACCGAGACCGCCCGCGTGCGCATGGCGGATCTCCAGTCCGTGTCGGTCGGCGGCAGCTCGATCTCGGCGAAGACCAGGTCGACGGCTCCGTCGACCAGGTCCTCCTTGTTGCGGACGTGGCGGTAGAGGGACATCGCTTCCGCACCGACCGCCTCGCCGACGCGCTGCATCGTCAGCGCCTCGATGCCGCCCTCGTCGGCGACCTCGACGGCGGCCCGAAGCACGCTCTCGCGACTCAGCCTGGCCGGCCGGCCGGGCCGCCGACCGATTGCTGCCTCCATGGACGGACCTCCTTTGACACGCTTCTCACGGCATGTTAGCGTACGTCATATGCTTACATCGTAAGCTTATCAGATACGCAAAGGAGTCCGCCATGAAAGCCATGATCCAGGAGACCTACGGATCCATCGAGGGCCTGCACGCCAGCGACATCGAGATGCCGGCGATTGGCGCCGGCGACGTCCTGATCCGCGTTCGAGCCGCGGCCGTCCACATCGGCGACGTGTTCGCCGTCCAGGGGTCGCCGGTCGCGATGCGGATGGCGACCGGCCTGCTCCGGCCCGCGTACGGCGTGCCCGGCTTCGACGTCGCCGGCATCGTCGAGAGCGTCGGCGCGGACGTGACGAGGTTCCGACCCGGCGACGAGGTCTTCGGCATGACCGACGGCGCGACCGCTGAGTTCGCGCGAGCCGCCGAGGCGAAGCTCGCCCCGAAGCCCGCCTCCCTCTCCTTCGAGGAGGCGGCGGCCATCACGACGTCGGCGTCCGCGGCCCTCCAGGGCCTGCGGGACGCGGGCAAGCTGCAGCCGGGCCAGAAGGTGCTGATCAACGGCGCGTCGGGCGGCGTCGGGACGTTCGCAGTCCAGATCGCGAAGGCGTTCGGGGCCGACGTGACGGGCGTGACGAGCACGCCGAACGTCGAGCTGGTTCGCTCGCTCGGGGCAGATCGCGTGATCGACTACACGACCGACCGACTTCACGACCGAAGGCGCGACGTACGACCTCATCTTCGACAGCATCGAGAACCGGTCCCTGTCGGACGTCCGCCGGGCGCTGAAGCCGAACGGAACGCTGCTCCTGAACAGCGGCCGGGACGCGGGCGGCCTTCGCGGGCTCGTCAAGCTGCTCCGGCCGCTCGTCCTGTCGCTGTTCGGACCGCAGACGCTGCGCCGCTTCCTGTCACACCCGAACGCCGCGGACCTCGCCGTCCTCGCCGACCTCGTCGACCAGGGCAAGCTGCGGCCGGTGATCGACAGCACGTTCCCGCTCCCCGAGACCGTCGCGGCGCTCCGCCGCGTCGAGGCCGGCCACGCCCGGGGCAAGGTCGTCATCGCGGTCGCGGCCTGATCGACGGTCAAGCCCGGTGAGCGGCTCCGCGTGGCCGGGGCTCGAGCGCGTCCGCGAGCGCTCGAAGCGTCCCGGCCAGCGCGGCGCGGAACGTCGCGAGACGCGGTCGCTGCTGAGCGCGAATTCGAGGTGCTCGATCCGAGGTCTCTTCGGCCTCGCGGCGGCGGATGGCTTCGAGACCGATGAGGGTTGTTCCGAGGGCGGCGGGATCCATGGGTCGTTGCTCCTTCGTGGTTGGGATACCCAGCCTCCCTCCGACTGCCGCCCGGAGTCCAACACCTGCTCGACGGCGATTAACATCACGACGTTGTGAATGCCCCGCGTCCGCTCCAGATGGCCGACCTCGACATCCGCACGCTGCGGTACTTCGTGGCGGTCGCCGACGAGCTGAGCTTCACCCGCGCCGCCGAGCGGCTGTTCGTCGCCCAGCAGGCGATCAGCCGCGACATCCGGAAGCTCGAGGCGCAGCTCGGGACGACGCTCTTCGATCGGACGACGCGGCGCGTGTCCCTCACTCCCGACGGGGAGCGGCTGCTCGTCGAGGCGCGCGAGCTGCTCGCCGTCCACGACCGGATCCTCACCGGCCGCGCGCCCGCCACGAAACCCGTCTCCGTCGACCTGATGAGCGAGGGCCGCTTGACGGGTCCGCGGTTCCTTCAGGCGTTGCGGACCGCTGCCCCGGACCGCGAGTTCCGCAGCCGCTATGGCGGCGCGATGGGCGCGTCGATGCGGCGACTCGAGGCGGGCGATCTCGACGTGGCCCTGGGGCGGGCGGAGTGGCGTGGACAACGACGCTCAAAGGCGATCCGGACGCGACTCATTCGGTACGAGCCCCTCGCGCTCATCCTGCCGGGGTTCCATCCGTTTGCAGAGCTCACGGCGGTGCCGGTCGCGGCCGTCGCGGGCACCGAGATCGACGCAAACCCGGCCACGCCGGAGGCAACGGAATGGCTGGACATCGGTGAACAGTTCCTGGCCTTCGCCGGCGCTACCGCAACGGCACCCCACGAAGCCGCGCTCGGCCAGGACGACCAGTCGGACCATCTCGTCCGGCAGGGCCTGCCAATCCTGACGGCGGTCGACCACCTGGGCGTCGCGGGCGGCGTCGTCCGGCCGATCGTCGACCCGGTTCCGCTCTACGCGTGGTCCGTGGCGTGGCGGTCGAAAGCGGACCACGCCGTCGTCGCCGCGATCGAGGCGGCCGTCGCGGCGCTCACTGCCGACACCGAGTGGCTCATGGTTCCCGATCGCGCCTGGCTCCCTGAGCCCGAGGCGTCGAGGGGCTGACCGTCAGGCGGCCGCGGACGCGGCTCCGGCCTTCGCCAGGAAGTCCCGTCGCCACTTCTCCGTCTGCTCGACCGCGTTGAACGTGTAGAGGTGGACCTCCACGACCTTCGCGGCCGGGTCGGCGGCGTGCGGCGCGATCCCCTCGAGCAGGCCGTCGGGCCGATAGAAGCCGCCGCTGCGCATGAGCCGCGCGACGAAGCGGATGTTCTTCGTCAGAAACCGATGCGTGTCGGCGACGCCGATCCGGGCCGCGATCGCCAGCAGCTTGTGCGGCTCGGCGACACCCGGCACGCCGATGTGGACCGGCAGGGTGATGCCGTCGGCGCGGCGCGCGGCGAGCCACGTCGCGATCGCGCCAGGGTCGAAGCAGAGCTGCGTCGTCATGTAGCTCGCGTACGCCGCCTTCTCGCGGAGCGCCTCGAGCAGCAGCCGGTCGGCGATGAACGCGTGGCCCTGCGGATAGCACGGGATCCCGATCTCGCTCAGCGGGTGGCCGATGTCGTGCATCTCGCGCAGCAGTGACAGGCCGTCGGGGAAGTCGCCGGGCTCCTTCTCGTCGCCACCGACGACGAACGCCCGGTCGACGCCGGCGCCCTCGAGCCAGGCGATGAGGTCGGCCAGGTGGGATCGGTCGCGGACCATCCGCGCCGAGAGATGCGGCACCGCCCGGAAGCCGCGCGCCTGGAGCTGCTCGCAGAGCGCGACCGTCGCCTCGATGCCTTTCGCCGGCGACGCCGTCACCGACACCGTCGCCCGCGGCGGCAGGAACGCGGCCTGGTCGAGGGCGTTCTTCAGCGGCACGAGCTCGAACGTCGGCGCGGTAAGGATCCGGGTCAGCGCCTCGCGGGCGGGCGGCGCGAGCACCTGGCGGCGGCGAAATAGCACGGCACCTAGACCTCGCTGTCGGGCATCGACGCCTTGCGCTTCGCGATGAACTCGCCGAGCGCCTCGTCGATCCCGGGGTCGATCGGCGGCGCCTCGTATTCGTTGAGCATCCGCTTCCAGATCGCGTTTGCCCGCTGGGCCGCGTCGAGCCCGCCGTCCTCGAGCCACTGCTCGAAGCTGTTGTTGTCAGCGGTCTCGGACCGGTAGAAGGCCGACTCGAAGTTCGCGAGCGTGTGGGCGCTCCCGAGGTGGTGCTGGCCCGGCGGATTCGCGAGCATCGCGTCGAGGGCCTGGCCGTTCTCGCTCATGTCGACGCCCTTCACGAACACCGCGGCCATCCCGCACTGGTCGGCGTCGAGGATGAACTTCTCGTAGCCGACGGTCAGCCCGCCCTCGAGCCAGCCCGCCGCGTGGAGGACGAAGTTGACGCCGGCGAGGATCGTCGGGCCGAACGTCGCCGCGCTCTCGTACGCCGCCTGGGCGTCGGGGATCTTCGAGGCGCAGAGGTTGCCGCCGGAGCGGAACGGGACGCCGAGCCGGCGGGCCAGCGCGGCCATGACGTAGAGGACGAGCGCCGGCTCCGGCGTCCCGAACGTCGGCGCGCCGGACTGCATCGAGATCGAGCTCGCGAACGACCCCAGGACGACCGGCGCCCCCGGCCGGACGAGCTGGACGAACGCCATCCCGCCCATCGCCTCGGCGAGCGTCTGGGCGCAGACCCCGGCCGCGGTCACCGGCGCCATCGCCCCGGCGAGGATGAACGGCGTGAGCAGCGTCGCCTGGTTCGCCTCGGCGTACGCCCGCGCCGCCCCGAGCATCGTCGCGTCCCAGACGAGCGGCGAGTTGGCGTTGATCAGCGAGAGGATCACCGGGTGCGTCTCGAGGTAGTCCGCCCCGAACGCGATCCTCGCCATCTCGACGGTGTCGCGGGCCCGCTCCGGCGCGGTCACCGATCCCATGAACGGCTTGTCGCTGTAGCGGATGTGGGAATAGACCATGTCGAGGTGGCGCTTGTTGACCGGCACGTCGACCGGCTCGCAGACCGTGCCGCCGCTGTGGTGGAGATGGGGGCTCATGTACGTGAGCTTCACGAGGTTCCGGAAGTCCTCGATCGTGCCGTAGCGCCGGCCGTTGTCGAGGTCGCGGACGAACGGCGAGCCGTAGTTGGGGGCGAGGACGGTGTGCATCCCGCCGATCTCGACGTTGTTCGCCTCGTTCCGGGCGTACTGCGTGAACTGCCGCGGCGCGGTCGCCTGGACGAGCTGGCGGGCGAGGCCGCGCGGGAAGCGGACCCGCTCCCCGGCCACGTCGGCGCCGGCGTCCTTCAGGAGCTCCAGCGCGCCGGCGTCGCCGCGGAACTCGAGCCCGACCTCCTCGAGGATCGTGTCGGCGTTGTGCTCGATGATCGCGAGGCCCTCCTCGCCGAGGACCTCGAACGGGGCCATCGTCCGCGTCAGGAACGGCTCGCGATCGACGACGGCGTGGAGGCGGGCCGCACGGCGGGCGTCGCGGCCGCCGGAGCGATGTCGGGGAGCGGTATCGGTCATCGGTCGTCCCTCGCGGGTGCGGGTTCACGCGTTGCGGTCGGCGCGGCGCGACGGCGTCGCCGGGGTTCGCCGCCTCGGCCGCCGCTGCCGTCGCCGTCGGTTGGTCGCGGCAGGTCGACGACGGCCGACAGGTTCGGGAACGGCGCGATCCGGTGGGGAAACGCCATCGCGTCGATGAAGTGCTCCTGGAACCGCGGCTCGACCGCGGTCTCGATCTTCTCGACGGTCCTCGCCACGTCCTCGATCTCGCGCCGCGCGGCGCGGCTCACGAGCGCGATGAGGGCCCCGGTCCCGGCGGCGTTGCCGGCGGCCTTCACGTGGCTCAGCTCGGCGTCCGGGATGAGCCCGAGAACCATCGCGTGGAACGTGTCGATCTGGCTCCCGAATGCTCCGGCGAGCCGGATCTCGTCGACGGTCTCGATGCCGGCGTGGTCCATCAGCAGCCGGACGCCGGCGTAGAGGGCGGCCTTCGCGAGCTGGATCGCCCGGACGTCGTTCTGGGTGATGACGATCCGCGGCCGGCCCTCGGCGGAGCCGTCGTGGAGGAGGTACGAGAACGTCCGGCCGTCGGGCTGGATTCGTGGCGTGCGCGAAGCCAGCGAGCCGTCGACGATCCCGTCGGGCGTGACGACCCCAGCGAGGTAGAGCTCCGCGATCACCTCGACGATGCCGCTGCCGCAGATCCCCGTGACGCCAGTGGCCGCCGCCGCGTCGGCGAAGCCCGGCTCGTCGGACCACTGCTCGACGCCGATGATCCGGAAGCGCGGCTCCAGCGTCTCGCGATCGATCCTGACCCGCTCGATGGCGCCCGGCGCCGCGCGCTGGCCGCCGCTGATCTGGGCGCCCTCGAACGCGGGGCCTGTCGGCGACGACGCGGCGAGCAGGAAGTAGCGGTTGCCGAGGACGATCTCGGCGTTCGTGCCGACGTCGACGACGAGCTCGACGACCTCGCTCTGGTGGGGCGCCTCGGCGAGGATCACGCCTGCGGTGTCGGCGCCGACATGGCCGGCGATGCATGGCAGGACGTAGACGCGGGCACCCGGATGGACGGCGAGATCCAGCTCCGTGGCCCGGACCTCGACGGCCCGGTCGGTCGCCAGGGCGAACGGCGCGGACCCCAGCGGGACGGGATCGATGCCGAGCACGAGGTGGTGCATGATCGGGTTGCCGACGATCGTGATGTCGAGGATCTCGTCACGGCCGACGCCGGCGTTCATCGCGAGCTGGGCGATCAGCCCGTTGAGCGCCTTGCGGACGGCGACCGTCATCTCGGCCGAGCCCTCGGGATGCATCATCGCGTAGCTGACGCGGCTCATCAGGTCCTCGCCGAAGCGGATCTGCGGGTTCATCACGCCGTGGCTTGCGAGGACCGCGCCATCGGCGAGGTTCGCCAGGTGGCCGGCGATCGTCGTCGAACCGACGTCGATCGCGACGCCCAGCGCCCGGTCGTGGAACCCCGGCCAGACCGCGATGATCTCGGCGGCATCGTGGACCGCGACCGTCACGGCGTAGTCGCCCTTCTCGAGCGCGGGCTGGAGGGCGCGGACGACGCCGAGGTCCGCCCCCAGGCCGGTGAGCCCCCATTCGCGCTCGAGCGCCTCCTGGAGCCTCGCGAGGTCGCCGGTCGGCGAGGCGAGCTCGGGCTTCGTCACCTCGACGTAGTGGAGGCGGATCACGGGGTCGACGCTCAGCTCGCGCAGCTCGAGGCCCTTGCGCACGACCTGGCGGTAGACCTGGCTCTCGGGCGGCACGTCGACGACCACGTCGCCGCGGACGTGGGCTGTGCAGCTGAGGCGACGGCCCGCGTCGAGGCCCTTCTTGCTCCGGTAGTCCGCCTCGACCGGGCCGAGCGGGCTCAGGTTTCCCGGCTTCGACTCGATCCCGTGCTTCGGGAAGCTGCCAAGGCTCTGCTCGACCTGGCAGCGGCCGCAGATCCCGCGCCCGCCGCAGACCGAGTCGATGTCGACGCCGAGCGCCCGGGCCGCGTCGAGGACCGTCGTCCCGGTCGCGAACCGGCCGCGCCGGCCCGAGGGCGTGAAGATGACGAGCGGTTCCGTCTCGGCAGCCACGTTCTAGCCTGCCGCCGCCGCGCCGGCTCTCCTCCGGTTCGTCCGCCGGCCGCCGGCCTCGCCGTCGGGTGGCGCGACGCGGTGGGTCCGGATCCAGCGGGCGGCGTCGCGGTCGTTGCCGAGCAGCACGTCGGCCGCCATGACGCTCTCGCGGACACCCGCCGCGATCGGGTTCGTGATCGCCGAGGTGAGGCCGCTCGCCATCGCCATCGCGAGGTAGGCGCCGTTGATGCCCTCGCGGTGCGGCAACCCGAAGCTCACGTTCGACGCACCGCAGGTCGAGTTGACCTTCAGCTCGTCGCGCAGCCGGCCGAGGATCCGGAAGACCTGCCGCCCCGCCGTCGGCATCGCCCCGATCGGCATCAGCAGCGGGTCGACGACGATGTCCTCCCTGGGAATGCCGTGGTCCAGGGCCCGCTCGACGATCAGCTTCGCGACCGCAAACCGCACGTCCGGGTCCATGCTGATGCCGGTCTCGTCGTTGGAGATCGCGACGACCGCCGCGCCGTACTTCTTGACCAGCGGCAGGACCCGCTCGAGGCGCTCCTCCTCGCCGGTCACGGAGTTCACGAGGGCCTTGCCCTGGTAGACGGCCAGGCCGGCCTCGAGCGCCTCGACGATCGAGGAATCGATGCTCAGCGGCAGGTCCGTGAGGCTCTGGACGAGCTGGATCGTCCTGGCGAGGATCGCCGGCTCGTCCGCGAGCGGGATCCCGGCGTTGACGTCGAGCATGTGGGCGCCGGCCTCGACCTGGGCGAGCGTGTCGCGCTCGACCCGGCTGAAGTCGCCGGCCTTCATCTCCTCCATGAGGACCGCCCGGCCGGTCGGGTTGATCCGCTCGCCGATGATCACGAACGGCCGGTCGTCGCCGATGACGACGGTCTTCGTCGCCGAGCCGACGACGGTGTCGGTCATTCGGTCGCCTCGGTCGGCATCGTCGCGTCGCCGGTGTCGCCCTCGTCTCCGCTGTTCACCCGCTTCGGCGTCTCGTCGTGGGCCGGCGCGAGCGCCGGGCCGCCCTCGACGCCGCCCGACTGGATGAGCGCCGCGAGCCGGTGCTTGTCGTACTCGGTCTCGAGCCTGTCGGTCTCGGCGGTCACCTCGGCCTCGATCTCGTCGCCGCAGGCCCGGGCGACCCGTCGCCACTCCTCGATGTACTCGTTGTAGGTGCGCTTGCCGGCGCGGCTGGCGGCCTTGTCGATCGCCACCTGGAAGCGCGGGTGGAGCACGGCCTTCGACGAGCGGCGGCCGTCGCGGGCGATCACCTGGGCCGGGATGTCGCGCCACCAGATCACCGTGAGCGTCGCCATCAAGCCGGCGCCCCTTCGAGCCCGAACGCGACGAGCTCCGTGCCCGCGGGAAGCCGCGCGGCGTCGCGGATCGACTCAGTCAACGGTTCGACGTGGATCGGCGCACCCTCGGCGAACGCCCCGATCGACGTCGCGAGCTCACCCAGACCGACGTGGCGGTGCTCGAACGCGAGGTCCAGGCGCGCGGCGGCGGCTCGGGCCAGCGCCAGCAGCGTCCGGATCCTCGGTCTGGGAGAGGTAGACGAGGCGGCGGTAGTTCGCGAAGTACATCGGCTCGAGCTCCGGGTGGCGATCGATCCCCAGGCCGCGGATCACGAGGCGCTCGAAGTTGCGGGCGAGGAAGTCGGTCAGCCAGAACGTCGCCGGCTCGTCGTCGGCCATCTGGGCGAACGCCGCGCGGCCGGCGAAGAACTCGTAGCAGTGCGCGCCGGCCAGCCGCTCGACGCCCTCCTCCGCGAGGACCGGGTCGAGCAGGCCGCCGGTGCCGCAGTCGGCGTAGGCGATGAAGATGCGCTCGTAGCCGTCGGCGCGGGCCTCCTGGATGCGGTCGCGGACCTGGCCGGGAATCCGCTCGGGCCGGTTGTGGAGGTCCGGGGAGAGGCAGGCGACGTCGACGCCGGGCAGGCCGCCGGTCAGCGCGACGAGCTCACGGGCGAGCGCCCCGCAGCCGATGACGAGCGCCCGGTCTCCTCCGGCCACCACGGACCCGGCCGCCTGGTTCGCCTGACGGACCGTTCGTCGCTCCGGAGCGTTCGTTTCGTCCGGATTCGACCCGTCCTGCTCCGGCTGGTGGGCCTGGCGGACCAACCGTCGGTTGGGGACCTCGGGCGACGGCCCAACAGGCCGCTCCGGCGTCATCTGGTTCACGTGGCGGACCACCCGTCGCCCGGGCGCGTTGCCGACGCCGCGCGCGCGCTGCTCCTTCGTCGTTTGGCTCGCTCGGCGCACCAATTCGGCCGTGCCAGGCCAGTCCGTCATCGTTTGGTTCGCGTGGCGGACCACGCGCGGAGTGAGCGGCTGAGCGGCAGCCTCAGGCGGCGGCACGGCGCTCGTCGATGAGCCGTCGCGCCGTCTCGGCGGCGATGCCCGCGTCGCGGCAGTACGCGTCGGCCCCGACCGCCATCCCGAACTCCTCGTTCAGCGGCGCACCGCCGACGAGCACGATGTAGTCCTCGCGGATCCCGCGGTCCTTGAGCGTCTGGATGACGACCTTCATGTACGGCATCGTCGTCGTGAGCAGCGCGCTCATCCCCAGGATGTCGGGCTTGTGCAGCTCGAGCGCCGCGATGAACTTGTCGGCGTCGGTGTTGATCCCGAGGTCGATGACCTCGAAGCCGGCGCCCTTCGAGCATCATCCCGACGAGGTTCTTGCCGATGTCGTGGATGTCGCCCTTCACGGTCCCGATCACGACCTTGCCGACCGGCTCCGCGCCGGTCTCGGCGAGCAGCGGCCGCAGGATCTCCATCCCGGCCTTCATCGCGTTCGCCGCGAGCAGGACCTCGGGCACGAACAGGATGCCGTCGCGGAAGTCGATGCCGACGATCTTCATGCCGGCGACGAGCGCGTCGTCGAGGACCTTCGTCGCGGTGAAGCCGCGCCCGAGCAGGATGTTCGTCCCCTCGACGATCTCGGCCTTCATCCCGTCGTAGAGGTCGTTGTGCATCTGCTCGACGAGCTCGTCGTCGGACAGTGCGTTGAGGTCGATGTCCTCGTAGTCGTCCGGCACGCGTGTGCGCTCCCTGCCCCGCCCTGACCTTTGGCTGCCTCCGTGTTCCACGATACGGAACGGTGCCGTATGATGGAACAGTTGACCGAATCTAGCCCACGGGGAGCGGAGTGTCCAGAGTCCAGTCCATCGAACGGGCCTTCGCGGTGCTGTCGGCGTTGTCCGCCGGCCCCATCGGCGTGACCGAAGTTGCCGAGCGCGCCGACCTGCCCAAGTCGACCGCTGCGCGTCTGCTCTCGTCCTTGAGCCGCGAGGGCGCCGTCGAGCAGGTCCCTGGCGACACCCGCTACCGCCTGGGGCCGCGGATCGCGACGCTCGCCGAGGGCGTCGTGCCGGTGCGCAGCCTCATCGCGACGGCGCGTCCAATCCTCGAGGAGCTCGCGGCCGAGACCGGCGAGACGGCCGGCCTCTCGATCGCCGAGGGCTTCGTCGTCCACTACGTCGACCAGGTGGGGACGAGCCACCAGGTCCAGGTCCGCGACTGGACCGGGACGCGCGTTCCGATGCACGCGGTGTCGTCGGGGCTCGTGTTCCTGGCGCAGCTGCCGTCGTCGACGTTGGACGCGTATCTGAGTCGTGACCTCGACTCGTTCACGCCGCGGACGATCACCTCGCCCGATGCGCTGCGCGAGCGGCTGGCACAGGTCCGGATCGACGGCTACGCGTGGGTCCACGGAGAGTTCGCCGAGGGCCTCAGCTCCGTTGCCGCGGGCGTCGCCGACGCCACTGGCGTCCTCGCGGCGGCCGTCCACGTCCACGGTCCGGCGTACCGCTTCCCGCAGGGCCGCGAGACCGAGTTCGGCGAGCAGGTCCTCAGTGCGTCGACGCGCGCCTCCGAGCGACTCCGCCGAAGCGCCTGAGCCGCCACGTCCTCGCGCGCTGGGTCGACCCGAACGGGCCCGGGACGAGCCCGGGTCCTTCGGGTCGAAATGCCGTAGCCCGATGAGGCTCCGCTAGAGGCAGGTGTTTTCGCTCTGGAAGACGACAGCCTCGTAGTCGACCAGGCGGGCGAGAAGCCGGTAGGTGCACGGCTCGTCGTCGAGCAACGATCGCGTGTTGATGATCGTGTCGATGACGACGGTGCCATCGGCCTTGAAGACGCCGCGGCCGACCTGGGTGCTTCTCGCGCTGCCGACCTCGACACCGTTCTCGAACTTGGTCGTCCGGACGATCTCCTCGAGCGTGTATGAGCTGCCCGCAGTCGCGTTGACGAAGTGGATCGACCCATCGATGTCGTAACAGAACGTCGTTGCGCCAGTCGGTATACAGAAGTTCGCGTCGAGCGAGGCGGACGATGCCTGACCTGCCGCGAACACCGAGGATGCGCCGGCCAGGGCGAGCGCGGCGGCAGCGACCACCGGGGCGAAGGTGTGGAACAAACGTCGCATGAGGTGCTCCGTGAGAGTGAATGGTTGGCGACGGCAAGCGGAGGGCTCACCGGTCTCCGAAGGCTCGCCTCTCTCTTCCGCGGGCACGAGCGACGCAAAGCGATAAGCAGATAGACGATCCGCGATGGTCGTCGGAGGTCGGATGTCCAGCGACAGTGGTTGCCGGCCGCCGGCGACCAGCCAACAATCAGCGCGCGGCTGACGCCCGAGGTGGCGGCGATTCGTGAAGGTCGTCGTCGTGGACCGCGTCGCCGCCCGCCGCCCCGCCCGCCGACGGCACCCGGCCCAGCACGAACCAGATCGCGTGGACGGGCCCGTCGCCCGCGTTCGCGAGCCGGTGCGGGATCGTCGAGTCGAACGAGATCGCGTCGCCCGGCTCGAGGATGTAGTCCTCGAACCCGATCCGGACGTCGAGCCGGCCGTCGAGCACGTAGCCCCACTCGTGGCCGCTGTGGCGCTGGTACGCGCCTTCCCCGCTCGACGCGCCGCCCACCTCGTAGGTCACGAACAGGAACTCGACGTCGCGCTCGGAGCGGGCGGTCAGCCGCTCCCACTCGACGCCCGACGCGAGGTGGATCCGCTTGCGCGACGCGGCCGGCTGGACGACCTCCTCAACGGACCGCGGCGGCTCGGCGGCGGTCAGCGCCGCCTGGCGGCGGTCGTTGAACATCAGCTCGTCGAGCGACACGTCGAGCTCCGCGGCGAGCGCGTAGAGCGTCGACACCGACGGGTTCGCCCGCCCCGTCTCGATCTGGGAGATGAGGCTCGGCGAGACGCCCAGGCGGCCGGCCAGCTCGCGCAGGCTCAGCCCGCTCTTCCCTCGCGCGGCGCGCAGCCGCTCGCCCAGGAGCGGGTAGTCTGGCCGCGAGCCGGATTCGGGCGCCATCAGAACATCAGCCGGCCGTTGTCGACGACGAGGTCGACCCCGTCGACCGACTCGTTCTCGAGCAGGAACCGCGCCCCGGCGACGATCTCGTCCATCGTCGCGAGCTTCTTCGTGATCGTCTTCGACGTGTGGCCCTCGAGAATCGCGGCCGGCTTGCCATCCCAGTACGGGCTGTCGCCGACGATGCCGGGGTGGATCGCGTTCACCCGGATCGGGGCCAGCTCCCAGGCGAGCGTCTTGACCAGCCCGGAGATGCCGCCGTTCACCGTCGAGACCGTCGTCGAGCCGGGATACGGCCGGTCCTTCGCCTGGCCGCCGAAGAGGACGATCGAGCTGTCGGGCGCCAGCCGGTCGAGGAGGACGTGGACGACCTCGGCGAAGCCGACGAGCTTGAGCGTGACGAGGACGAGGGCGCGGTTGATGTTGAAGTCGCGGATCGTGTTCTCGTCGCGATCGATCGCGACGATCGCGAGGTACTTCACGGGCCCGACCGATGCCAGCCGCTCGCGGATGGTCTTCGGCTTCGCGAGGTCGAGCGCGATCCCCCGCGTGGACCCGCCGATCTCGGCCGCGACGGCCTCCGCGTGCGACGGCGACCGGCCCGTCAGGATCGTCTCCCGGCCGGTCGCTGCGTAGGCCCGAGCCAGCTCCCGCCCGATCCCGCGCGTGCCGCCCACCACGAGGACGGCGCCGTCATTCGACATCGTTGTCCTCCTCGAACTTCTGCCACGTCGGGAGCCAGCGGTAGGCGTGGCGCGCCGGCGGCTGCGGCGCCTGCGTCTCGATCCAGCGGACCTGCTGCGTGCCGTTGTTATAGAAGCCGTGAACGCCGCCGACCGCCGAGAACACCACGTCCCCGGCGTGGATCTGGTAGACGGTCCCGTCGAGCTCGGCCTCGACGTCGCCGGCCAGGAAGAAGTAGGCCTCCTCGAACGGGTGGTCGTGCTGCTGGGCCGAGCCGCCCGGCTCGTAGTCGACCGTGAACATCGTCAGCAGGTCGGCGCCGAAGGCCCTGTCGACGAGCATCTTCACGCTGATCCCGGAGTAGACGATCAGCGCGCTGTCCATCCCGACCGGCTTCCGGCCGCGGGCCGGGTCCGTCAGGCGGAGCGCCTCGGCCTGGGGCGGCGTGCCCTCGTAGTGGCCGACGTAGCGCAGCGACGGTCCGAAGGCCGGCCGCTGGGCCCGCGCGCTGAGCGACGCCAGGTCCGCCGGTCCGCGCTGGTAGAGCGTGTCCTTCCGTCCGGCGTCCGGCGCGAGCCGCTGCGGCGTGTTGACGCTGAGCCAGCGCGCCTGGCCCGAGCCGTCGTTGCCGAGGCCGTGCCACATCCCGAGCGGGTTGAGCGCGAAGTCGCCCGGGACGAGCCGGTGGACACGGCCGTCGTGGTCGAGCAGCAGCTCGCCCTCGAGGACGTAGAGCACCTCCTCGAACGAGTGGACGTGGCGCTGGAGCCAGCCCCCGGGATGGAGCGCGCCGAGCGCGAGCTCCGTATGGACGGCGCCCTGTTCCGGTCCGATGAGCACCTTCCGGGCGAGCCCCTTCGAGCGGTCGGACGGCGGCATCGGGTCGTCCGCGAACGACCAGTCGACATGTCCGACGAAGTGCATGGGCCTCCCTCGGCCTGGTTCCGGGCGAATGTGCGATAGGGCGCGCGGCTCCGAACGGGCTGCAGCACCATTGAACGACCTGCCGTCAAGACGTGAAACGTGGTTGAAGTGCCAGGCGATCGGGCGGATAATCGCCGTCCCGCAGAACCGCCGTCGCCGAGCCAGGAGGATGCCTCCGTGAGCGCCGTCGAAGCCGCGACACCCGCGTCGATCGCCACCCGGCCGTTCGCCTCGCCGGGTGCCCAGATGGTCGACTGGGAGGAGCGGGTCAATCCGGACCGCCTGCGGACGTACCGGCTGGCTCGTGCCAAGGCTGCGCTCGCCGCGTCCGACGTCGGAGCGCTGCTGCTCTTCGACTTCAACAACATCCGCTACGTCACGAGCACCCACATCGGCGAGTGGGCCCGCGACAAGATGACCCGCTACGCACTCCTGACACGGGGCGGCGAGCCGCACCTCTGGGATTTCGGGTCGGCGGCCAAGCACCATCGCCTCAACTGCCCGTGGCTCCCGCCCGAGAACATCCGGGGCGGGATGATCGGGCTGCGCGGCGCGGTCGCGCCGGACGCCGGCCTCTTCACCCGCGCGGCACGCGAGATCGCCGAGATCCTCCGTGCCGAGGGCGTCGCCGACATGCCGATCGGCGTCGACATCGTCGAGCCGCCGATGGCCGCGGCGCTCGCCGACGAGGGCATCCTCGTCCGCGACGGCCAGCAGACGATGCTGAACGCCCGCGAGGTGAAGTCGCAGGACGAGATCACGCTGCTCAACACCGCCTGCGCGATGGTCGACGGCGCGTACCAGCTGATCGCCGAGCAGCTGAAGCCGGGGGTCAAGGAGAGCCAGCTCGTCGCGAACGTCACGAAGTACCTGTTCGACATGGGCGCCGAGCACGTCGACAACATCAACGCGGTCTCCGGGGAGCGCTGCTCGCCCCACCCCCACGTGTTCAGCGACCGCATCATCCGGCCCGGCGACCAGGCGTTCTTCGACATCATCCAGACCTACGTCGGCTACAAGACCTGCTACTACCGGACGTTCACGGTGGGCTCGGCGACGGACGCCCAGCGCGACGCCTACAAGCGGGCCCGGGAGTGGATCGACGCGTCGATCGAGCTGATGCGGCCGGGCGTCGGGACCGACCAGGTCGCGAGCGTCTGGCCGACAGCCGAGGAGTTCGGCTTCGACAACGAGATGGAGTGCTTCGGCCTCCAGTTCGGCCACAGCGTGGGGCTGTTCCTCCACGAGCGCCCGATCATCAGCCGGCTCAACTCGCTCGACCACCCGGTCGAGATCAAGGAGGGCATGGTCATCGCCCTCGAGACGTACTGCCCAGCGAAGGACGGCTTCTCGGCGGCGCGGATCGAGGAGGAGGTCGTCGTCACCGCGAACGGCCCGCAGGTCATCACCCGCTTCCCGTCCCAGGAGCTGTTCGTGGCGAACGCGTACTGATGGCAACGGTCGTGGCGCCCGACACGGAGACCCGCCTGGCGCTCTACCGGACGATGCAGGAGTGCCGGCTCTTCGAGACCCGGGCCCAGGAGCTGTTCTTCGAGGGCCTGGTCCGCGGAACGACCCATCTCGGCGTCGGGCAGGAGGCGGTCGCGGCCGGCTTCGCCGCGGCGATGAACGACGACGACTACACGTTCGCGACGTACCGCGGCCACAACCACGCGCTGTCGCGCGGAGCGCCGATGGGTCCGCTCTACGCGGAGCTGTTCGGCCGGGCGAACGGGCTGATGGGCGGCAAGGGCGGCTCGATGCACATCACCGACGTCGGCCACCACATGATGGGCTCGTACGCGATCGTCGGCGCCCATCTGCCGATCGCGCTGGGGGCGGCGTGGAGTGCCCAGTACCGCAAGTCCGGCCAGGTCGCGGTCTGCTTCTTCGGCGACGGGACGACGAACATCGGCGCGTTCCACGAGGCGCTGAACATGGCGGCCGTCTGGAAGGCGCCGGTCGTGTTCGTCTGCGAGAACAACCAGTACATGGAGTACACGGCGATCGCCGACGTGACGGCGGTGCCGCGGCCGGCCGCGGACCGGGCGGCGGCGTACGGGCTGGAGGCGATCGTCGTCGACGGCAACGACGCCGAGGCCGTGTACGAGATCGCGATCCGGACGATCGCCCGGGCCCGGGCGGGCGACGGTCCGTCGCTCGTCGAAGCGGTCACGTACCGCCACGGCGGCCACTCCCGGGCCGACCCGGGCAAGTACCGGCCCGACGACGAGGTCGAGGCGTGGAAGGCCCGCGACCCGATCCCGGCCCAGCGGGCGCGGCTCGTCGAAGCCGGCGTCGACGAGGCGACCCTCGACGAGGTCGACACCAGGACGCAGGCGAAGGTCGCCGAGGCCGAGGCGTTCGCGCGGGCCGGCGCCGAACCGTCGCCGGAGGTCATCGAGACCCAGGTCTGGGCGGACGGCGGGTCATCGTGGCGGTCGGACCGTGCCTGAGACCACGTATCGCCAAGCCGTCGCGATCGGCATCGCCCAGGAGATGGCGCGCGATGCGTCCGTGGTCTTGATTGGCGAGGACGTCGGCGCGGCGGGCGGCGTGTTCAAGCTCACGGAGGGCCTGTTCGAGACGTTCGGACCGGAGCGGGTCGTCGACACGCCGATCAGCGAGCAGGCGATCGTCGGCGCGGCGATGGGCGCGGCGATGACCGGCCTGCGGCCCGTGGCGGAGCTGATGTTCAGCGACTTCTTCGCGGTGACCTGGGACATGGTCGCGAACCAGATCGCGAAGACCCGCTACATGACCGACGGCCAGGTCTCGATCCCGCTCGTCATCCGGACCGCGAACGGCGCGGGCCTCCGGTTTGGCGCCCAGCACAGCCAGAGCATCGAGAACTGGGCGATGGCGATCCCCGGGCTCAAGGTCGTCGCGCCCTCGACCCCGGCCGACGTCGTCGGGCTGATGGCGGCCGCGATCCGCGACCCCGACCCGGTGATCTTCTGCGAGCACAAGGGCCTGTTCGCGACGAAGGGCGAGGTGCCCGACGGCGAGCACGTCGTGCCGCTTGGCAAGGCCGCGGTCCTGCGCGCGGGCGGCGACGTGACGATCGTCGCGATCGCGGCGATGGTCCCGCGGGCCCTCGAGGCGGCGGAGCGCCTCAGCGCCGATCACGGCATCGATGCCGAGGTGATCGATCTCCGGTCGCTCGTCCCGCTCGACGTGGCGACGATCCTCCAATCGGTCGAGAAGACGAGCCGGCTCGTTCACCGTCGAGGAGAACCCGCGGCTCTGCGGCTGGGGCGCCGAGATCGCCTCGATCGTCGCCGACGAGGGCTTCTACAGCCTCGACGCCCCGATCGTCCGGATCACGACGCCGCACGTGCCGCTGCCGAGCGCCGCGACGCTCGAGGACGCCGCGATCCCGAACGTCGACCGGATCGTCGACACGGTCCGCGACCGCCTGGAGGCCGCGAAGTGACGACCGTCGGCGTCGTCGGGACCGGGCGGATGGGCTTCGCGATGACCCGCGCGCTGCGCGCCGCCGGACTCGAGGTGCTCGTCTACAACCGGACCCGCGCCCGGGCCGACCAGTGCGCGTTCGAGACCGGGGCGACGGTCGCGCCGACGGCCGCGGACGTCGCCGCGCGCGCCGACGTCACCCTCACGATGCTCGCCGACGATGGCGCGGTCCGTGACGTCTACCGCGGGCCGGACGGCCTGCTCGAGGGGGCGCATGCCGGCGCCGTCCTCGTCGACCTCAGCACGGTCACCCCAGACACGATCCGATCGCTCGAGACCGACGTGCGGGCGACCGGCGCGGGGATCCTCGACGCGCCGGTCTCGGGCAGCGTCACGCTCGCCCAGTCGGGCCAGTTGACGCTCATGGTCGGCGGCACCGCCGAGGACCTGGAGCGGGCGCGGCCGGCCCTCGAGCCGCTCGCGAAGACGATCGTCCACGTCGGCCCGCTCGGTTCCGGGGCGGCGATGAAGCTCGCGGTCAACACCGTGATCTTCGGCTTGAACGAGGCGCTCGCGGAGGGGCTCGTCCTCGCCGAGGCAGCCGGGATCGACCGAGAGCTCGCCTACCGGGTCCTCGCCGATAGTGCGGTCGGCGCGCCGTATGTCGGGTACAAGCGGGCGGCGTTCCTCGCGCCCGACGCGACGCCCGTCGCGTTCGCCCTCGACCTCGCGGCAAAGGACCTCCGGCTGATCCGCGCCCTGGCCGACGAGGTGGGGCTGGACCTGCCGCAGTCGAAGGTCAATCTCGACGTCGTCCGGACCGCCTCGGAGGCGATCGGCGGCGGGTCGGACTTCTCGGCGGTCGCGACGTACCTGCGGGATAAACGTCCGGCGGTCAGCCAGGAAACGGCGGGAGGGCCGTAACAGGGAACGACGAACCACGAACGGACCAACGGGACGCAGCAGCGAGAAGGGAGCATCGCAGTGGCCGATCGAATGCTGATCCGAAACGGCATCGTCCTCACCCAGGACCCGTCCCTGGGCGAGCTGCCGAGGGCCGACGTCCTCGTCGAAGGCGACACGATCGCGGCCGTCGGGCCGAACCTGTCGGCCGAGGGCGCCCAGGTCATCGAGGCCGAGGGCGACATCGTCATCCCGGGCTTCGTCGACTCCCACCGCCACACGTGGGAGACGTCGATCCGGACGTGCGCCCCGGACTACAACCTGGGTGCGTACTTCGCCGGGATCCTCGACAAGTTCGGCCCGCACTACCGACCCGACGACGTCTACGCCGCGAACCTGTGGGGCGCGCTCGAATGCGCCAATGCGGGCATCACGACGCTCGTCGACTGGTCGCACATCATGAACACCCACGAGCACGCCGACGAGGCGATCCGGGGCCTCAAGGAGTCGGGCATCCGGTCGGTCTTCGCGTTCGGCTTCCCGAACACGTCGCTCCAGGACTGGTGGTTCGGCCCCGACTACGCAGGCTCCGTCCTCGAGATCGACGGCGACCTGGCCCGCCGGCTCCGGAGCCAGTACTTCAACTCCGACGACAGCCTGATCACGATGGCCCTCGCGACGCGAGGCACGAACTTCTGCCGCGAGGAGGTCGTCCGCAGCGAGTGGGAACTCGCGAAGGAGCTCGGACTCAACATCACGGTCCACGTCGCGATGTACCGGTTCGGCTACACGAAGATGCAGCTGACCAAGCTCAAGGAGATGGACCTCCTCTACCCCAACACGACCTACATCCACTCGTCGCACCTGCTACCCGACGAGTGGGCGATGGTCCGCGACTCCGGCAGCAACGTCTCGTACGCGCCGCAGATCGAGCTCCAGATGGGGCACGGCTGGGCGCAGGCGGTCACGGCCCGCGACTACGGGGTTCCGATCGGCCTCTCGTCCGACGTGGCGACGACGGCGTCGTCGGACCAGTTCACCCAGATGCACGCGATCTTCGCCTCGGAGCGAGCGCGCCGCTACGAGATCGCCTGGGACGAGAACCTCGAGTGGGACCAGCCGGAGAGCAAGCTCATCACCTCGCGCGACGTCCTCGCGATGGCGACGATCGGCGGCGCGCAGGTCGCCGGCATCGCCGACCGGACGGGATCGATCACGCCGGGCAAGAAAGCCGATCTCGTGATCATCGACGGCCACGCGGTCAACGTCGCGCCGGTTATCGACCCGGTCGGGGCGGTCGTCTGCGCGGCCGACGTGTCGAACGTCGACACGGTCATCGTCGGCGGCACGATCCTCAAGCGCGACGGCAAGCTCCTCGCCGATCTCAAGGGTCCGCTCCAGAGGGTCAACGCCTCGCGCGACTACCTGGTCAGCAAGATCGACCAGCCCGAGCCGGGCTGGCTGCCGGCGGCAGTCACCGCCTAGTTCCACAACCACGGCGGGTCGGCCGGGTTGCCGGCCCGCCGGTTCGGCACGCCCCAGCGCGGCCCGGGTCGGCGTCGCCCCCAACGCCGACCCGGCGCGGCGCCCCCGCCGGGCGCTTCGTCAGATGCCGAGGAGCAGGCGCGTCAGCTCGCGCGGGCGTGCAACCCGGCAGCGCTGGGCTGCGGGGCGCTCGGCCGGCGTCCCGTCCGCGGCTTCGAGCCTTCTGCACGGACCCGGGCCGGCGCCACCGACGGCATCACGACCTCCGGCAGCCGGATCGCGAACGTCGTCCCGACGCCGAGATCCGACGCGACCGTGACCTCGCCGCCGGTCCGGGCGGCGAAGCCGCTGACCATCGCGAGGCCCAGCCCACTGCCCTTGCCGGTCGCCTTCGTCGTGAAGAACGGCTCGAAGACCTGCTCGAGGATGCCGGCCGCGATCCCGGTCCCGGTGTCGCGGACGAAGATCTCGACGAGCGGGCCGGGTGACGTCGCCGCCGCCGAGCCGCCGGCCGCGCCGATCGCCGCGTCCGTCGCCCGGACGCCGATCGTGATCGTCCCGCCGTCGGGCATCGCGTCGCGAGCGTTGACCGCGAGGTTGATCAGGGCCTGCTCGAGCTGGCAGGTGTCGAGGCAGGCGACCATCGGCCGGTCGGGCAGCTCGAGCTCGACCTCGATCGTTCCCCCCAGCAGCTGCCGTAGCAGCGGCGCCAGCTCGACGACGACGCCGCAGACGTCGACGGGCTCGCTCGGCCGGCTCGTGTCGCGGGCGACCGCGAGCAGGCGTTGGGTCAGCTCGCGGGCCTTCTCGACGACCTCGATGATCGCCGCGGCGTCGGTCGCCACATCGGCGTCGGCCGTCTCGGCCTTGATCAGCTCGGCGAAGCCGCCGGCGACCGTGAGCGTGTTGTTGAAGTCGTGGGCGAGCCCGCTCGCGAGCAGCCCGATCGCCTCCATCTTCTGGGCGTGGAGCAGCTGCGCCTCGAGCTGGACCCGCTCGGTCACGTCGACGAGCTGGCCGGCGACGCCGATCGTCGTGCCACGGCGGTCGCGGAGCGGCGCGGCGTAGATGTCGATCCAGCGCTCGTCGCCGTCCTTCGTGAGCCGTCGGACGCGGTCGCCCGTCGCGACGCCGCCCTGGATCGTCCGGGCAATCCGGGCCTGCGACGGCATCCGGTCCTCGGGCGGGGTCATCGCCAGCGGCATCGGCCGCCCGACGACCTCGTCTGACGACCAGCCGAAGATCCGCTCGCTGGCGGGGTTCCAGATCGTGACGTTGCGGTCGAGGTCGAACGCCTGGGTCGCGACCGGCGACGAGCGGACGATCGCCGAGAGGATCTCGGAGGTCCGGTCGAGCTCTGCCTCGGCCCGGTCGCGCGCGGCGATCTCGCCCTCGGCCAGGGCGAGCGCGCCGAAGAGCTGGCGGTTGGCCCGCCACTGGAGCGCGAGCCCGAAGGTGACGATCGTGGCGAAGCCGGCGATCGGGACGATGACCGGCATCTCGGCGAACAGCGTCTGGGCCGGGCCGACGACGGCCGCTGCCGTGACGCCGGCGATCGCGGCGAGGCCGGCCGCGACGAGCGCGCCGATCATCTGGCGGCCGCGCAGCTGGGGCTGGACGAGTGCGACGCCGACCATCGGCAGGACGACCGCGAACGCGAGGCCCACGGTCGCGAAGCAGCCGGCGAGGATCGCCTCGACGAACAGCCCGTACGCCGCCGCGCGGAGGAACGCGGGCCGCGTCCGGCCGATCAGGACGAAGACGCCGACGATCGTCGGCACGATGACGGTGGTCAGGATCTCGCCGATCGTCGGGGTCAAATCAGCGAGGGCGGCGCCGAGGCCGACGAGCAGCGCCGCGACGGGGGCGAGCGTACAGGATCGATCGGATGGCCGGGCCGTCGGCGGTGGTGGATGGCTCGGGACGCGGGCGGTCCGCGCCCTCGCCAGGGCGCTCGAGAGACTGGGGCATCGGAACGGGAACTCCCCCACGCGGGTGACTGGGTCGCCGGGCAGCAAACCGGTTTAGATTGCCATGAACCGTACGACATTTTGATACGATCCGTCTAGTATCATTAAGGCGAATACACCTTTGTCGGGTACGAGACAGCCACCATGTCCGACGACCTACAGGCGAACGGCCAGAGCCGCGGCCGGCCCCGCGACACCGACGCCGACAGCCGCGTCCTGCGGGCCTGCGTCGAGCTCCTGACCGAGCTCGGCGGCCGAGGCGACGACAATGAGCGCGGTGATCGAGCGCTCCGGCGTCGCCCGGGCGACGGTCTACCGCCGCTGGCCCAATCGCGAGGCACTCCTCATCGCCGCCCTGCGCGAGGTCAAGGGCCGCGGCCCGGTGCCGTTGACCGGCGACCTCGAGACCGACATCGCCCGGAGCGCCGAGCAGGCCCGCCACATCCTCGCCGAGGAGCGGTTCCGCTCGATCCTGCCGCTGCTTGCCCGCGACCTCGTCGAGCGTGGCGGCCGGCGCCGCGAGGGCTCCGCCACGTTCCACCGGGTCGCCCCCAACCACCGCCGTCTCGCCGACGTCTACGAGGAGCTCGCCGCCGGCGCCGGGTTGCGCGACGACGTCGACGGAGAGCTCGTGTCGGACATCATCATCGGCGCCCAACTGGCGCGCCTCCTCAGCACCGGTCGGCCGCCCTCGAAGCGGATGACCGATCAGCTCGTCGAGGTCGTGCTCGCGGGGCTCCGGGCGCCGGCGTCATCGGCGGCGCCGGCAGTGGCCGCCTCAGCGGGCGACGCGAGGGACGCGGCCGACTGACGCGCCGCCGCGGGGTCGTGGCGGTAGAACGGGATCGGCTCGGGCGGCAGCGGCGCGACGCCCAGGATCAAGTCGGCGGCCTTCTCGGCCAGCATCATCACCGGCGCGTAGATGTTGCCGTTCGTGACGTACGGCATCGCCGACGCGTCGACGACGCGCAGCCCGCCGACGCCGTGGACCCGCATCGTGAGCGGGTCGAGCACCGCCATCGGGTCCGTGCCCATCCGGGCCGTGCAGCTCGGGTGGAGGGCCGTCTCGGCGTCGCGAGCCACCCACGCGAGGATCTCGTCGTCGGTCTCGACCGACGGCCCGGGCGACGTCTCGCCGCCGTCGTACTCGGCGAACGCGGGCTGGCCGAGGATGTGACGGGCGATCCGGATCGACTCGACCCACTCGCGCCGGTCCTGGTCGGTCGAGAGGTAGTTGAAGCGGAGCTCCGGCCTGGCCCGCGGGTCCGCCGAGCGCAGGAGGACGGTGCCCCGGGCGTCGGAGTACATCGGCCCGACGTGGACCTGGTAGCCGTGGCCCGGCGCCCCGGCCGTGCCGTCGTAGCGGATCGCGATCGGCAGGAAGTGGAACATCAGGTTGGGATAGGCGACCTCGTCGTTGCTCCGGACGAAGCCGCCGCCCTCGAAATGGTTCGTCGCGCCGGGCCCGCTTCGCAGGAACATCCACTGCGCGCCGATGAACGGCCGGCGCCATTTCTGCGTCGCGGCGGGCTGCATCGAGACCGGCTGGGTGGCGGCGTGCTGGATGTAGACCTCGAGGTGGTCCTGGAGGTTCGCCCCGACGCCGGGCAGGTCTGCGGCGACGTCGATGCCCAGCGCCCCGAGATGGTCGGCGGGGCCGACGCCGCTGAGCATCAGCAGCTGCGGCGAGTTGATCGAGCCGCCGGCCAGGATGACCTCGTCGGCGAGGATCCGCTCCGTGCCACCGCGGCCCTTCGCGATCTCCACGCCGATCGCCCGGCCGCCCTCGAGCACGACGCGGGTCACGAATGTCCGCGTCCGGACCTCGAGGTTGGGGCGGTTGCGGACCGGCCGGAGGTACGCCTGCGACGCCGACCAGCGCCGGCCGCGGCGGATGGTCCGATCGAACGCCGCGACCCCCTCCTGGCGGTAGCCGTTGACGTCGGTCGTCGGCGGGTAGCCGGCCTCCTCGGCGGCCGCGAACCAGGCCCGGAACAGGGGGCTCGTCGCGGGCCCGCGCTCGAGGGTGAGCGGACCGTCGTGGCCGCGCCACGGGTCGTCCGCCGCGGCCGCGGTGCAGTCCTCCATCCGCTTGAAGTACGGCAGGCAGTCGGCGAACGACCACGTCTCCATCCCGGGATCGGCCGCCCAGCGCTCGTAGTCGAGCGGGTTGCCGCGCTGGAAGATCATCCCGTTGATGCTGCTGCTGCCGCCGAGGACCTTGCCCCGGGCGTGGTAGATCCGGCGGCCGTTCATGAACGGCTCGGGCTCCGACTCGTACTGCCAGTCGTAGAAGCGGCTGCCGATCGGGAACGTCAGCGCCGCCGGCATGTGGATGAACGGGTCGAGTCGCCAGTCGGAGCGGCCGGCCTCGAGGACGAGGACGCGCCGGGCGGGGTCCGCGCTCAGGCGGTTGGCGAGGACGCACCCGGCCGATCCGCCACCGACGATGACGACGTCCCACCGCGCCGCCCGATCCGCTGCCATCGGCTGGGATGCTAGCGCGGCTTGCGCGGCCGCGAACCGGTCGGATGCGTACGATGACGCGACGGACCCCGTCGGCTGGAGAAGGTTGCATGTTGCTGATGCGTCGGCGCCCTCGAACCGTCTACCGCCATCCCGTCAATGCGGAGCTCTACAACGCGCCGCCGATGGGGGCGCGGATCGCCGACATCGTCACGACGTTCCTCGGCAGCTGGACGTTCATCGCGATCCAGACCGTGATCGTGATCATCTGGATCGTCGGCAACGTGTACCTGATCTTCCACTTCGATCCGTACCCGTTCATCCTCCTGAACCTCGCCTTCTCGACCCAGGCCGCGTACGCCGCACCGCTGATCCTGCTCGCCGGCAATCGCGCCGCGAAGATGGACCGGCTGACGCTCGAGCACGCAGCGGCGAAGACCGATGTCGAGGAAAGCCAGAATGACGAGCTGCTGAAGGGCAACTCCGAGATTCTCAAGCACGTCGAGGCGCTCGAGGCGCAGATCCTCGACCTCGAGAAACGGATCGTGGAGCGGCTCGACGCCCGCGCCGCCGGACAAACCGAACAAACCGGATAAGGAGCCTCCGCGGGCGTCCGTGAGGAAATGAGGCAGCGCCGCCGCTGACGCTGCGACGGTCGCCCGATGGCGCGGCGGGCGCCCTCGGCGAGTCTGGGCCCACAAGCCGAGAGACTCCCGTTCGCGACGGACCGGCAGGTGGCCGGTCGGGCAGCCCGAGGACGATCGGCGAGGAGGGACCTCGATGTCCTCACTACCCGTTGCCGCGCAGAGGCGGGCTTCCCCGCGCCTGCCGCTCGGCCTCGTGGCGTTAATCGTGGTGCTCGCGATCGGCGCCGGCGCGTTCGTCGGTGCGATGGCGATCACGAACCGCGCCGCGCCGGCGCCATCGGCCGCGACGTCGACCGTCAAGCACCACTCGGCGGTGCCGCCCGCGGCCGCCGCGGCAACCAGCCAGATGGCCAACTACAAGCAGCTCGTCGCCAACCTGGCGGCCGCCCGGATGGCGCACGACTTCAAATCCGTCTATCGCATCGATCGCGCGCTCGACGCGGCGCTGACGCCGGCCATGATCGGCATGGTCTACCTGGAGCACGCCCGGCTCGCGGCCAACCTCGAGGCGGCTTACGAGCGGCACGACCTGCGTGCGCAGGCCCTGATCAGCGGTCAGGTCCAGGCTATCTGCGGCTGGCCCGACGTCCAGTCACGGCTCAAGTTCTGCAACTGACACCCGCGTCCCGCGGGGATCGGTCCTTGGCCGGTCGGGCGTCAGCCCGGCCGGCCGCTTTCTGCCCGCGCCTCACCTCAGGAGCAGTGACCGTGCCCTCGACGCCCACGGCGGCCGATAAGTACCCAGCGCTCAGGCTCTCTGAGGAATGAGGCGATCCCGCCGACGGCCTGAGGCGATCGCCCGATGGCACCGCGCGTCCCAAAACCGATGCTCGGTCCAACAAGCCGAGAGGCTCCGGATCGCGACGAATCGGCAGGAGACCGGTTGGGCGACTCGTGAGGACGATCGGCCAGGAGGGACCGATGTCCTCACTCCCAGTCGCGGCCCGACCGGCTGCCACCCTGCCACGCGTCCCGTTGGGCCTCATGGCACTCGTCGTTGCGCTCGCCGTCGGGATCGGCGTCGTCGTCGGCGCGAACGCGTTCGCCACGACCCATCAGGCGGCGGCCGTCACGACTGTCACGGTCAAGCACCACTCGGCGATTCCCCCCGGCGCCCTCGCGGCCAAGCCCGATCCGATGGTCCGGTATCGCCAGGTCGTGGCGAACCTGGCGGCGGCCATGCAGCGCCACGACTTCGCAGCGCAGTACCTCATCGGGCGGCAGCTCGACGCCGTGCTGACCCCGGCGGTCATCGGCGCGGTCTACAAGGAGCACAGCAAGCTGGTCGCCAGCCTCGAGGCCGCCGTCGAGCGTCATGACACGCATTCGCGACGCCTGATCATCCGACGGCTCGCCGAGATCTGCGGGCCCGCCGCCGTCAAGTCGCGGCTCGACTTCTGCAACTAACCCTCCCGCGTCCCGCGGGGATCGGTCTCGGCCGGCCGGGCGTCAGCCCGGCCGGCCGTTCTGTGTCCGCGTTCGGCCGGCTAGCGGCCCGTGACCCGCCGGACCTCGGCGCTGATCGCCGGCACGACCTGGTGGAGGTCGCCGATCACCGCGTAGTCGGCGACGGCCATGATCGGCGCCTCGGCGTCGGTGTTGATCGCGAGAATCCGCTTCGCCGCCCGCGCCCCGACGATGTGCTGGATCGCGCCGCTGATGCCGCACGCGATGTACAGGTCGGGCGCGATCCGCATCCCCGTCTGGCCGATCTGCATCGAGTGCGGCCGCCAGCCCTGGCTCGTCACGACCCGCGACACGCCGACCGCCGCGCCCAGCAGCCCGGCCAGCTCCTCGAGATCCGCGAACCCCTCCGGGCTGCCGACGCCGCGACCGCCGCCGACGACGACGCGCGCGTCGGCGAGCGAGACGCCGGAGCGATCCGGCTCGAGGCGGCGCGCGACGGCCACGGCGAGGTCGGCGTCGCTCAGCTGCGGCGCGAACGTGGCGACGGCCGGCGCGGCTCCGGCGGCGGCCTCCCCGACCGCGACGGCGTGCGGCGCGATCGTCAGCAGCTTCGTCGGCGCGTCGAGCGTCGACTCCTCGAGCAGCGACCCCGCCCAGCGCTGGCGGACGAGCCGCAGCGGCTCACCGCCGAGGATCTCGGTGACGTTCGCCGCCATCGGCAGGTCGAGCTTCGCCCCGACGTGGGCCATGACCTCGTTGCCGCGGTCGCTGCCGGCGGCGATGACGATCGCAGCGGACCGCTCGGCCGCCAGCTGGGCGAGTGACGCCGCCCAGGCCGCGGGCGCGAACTCCGCCAGGCGCGGGTCGTCGACGACGTGCACGGTGCCGATCCCGCGACCCGCCAGACCGCCGGCCAGCTCGGTCGACCACCGGCCGATGACGAGCGCCTCGACCGGCTCACCGAGCGACGCCGCGACGGCCAGCGCCTCGAGCGACAGCCGGTCCGGCCGCGCGTCGGCGTGCTCGACGAGGACGAGGACCGTCATCGGCCCAGGACCCCGAGCTTCTGGAACAGCTCGACGACCGCCGGCGCCGCCGCCGCGCCCTGGCCGATCACCTCGACCTGGCTCTCGGTCCCTTCGGGCAGTCGCAGCCGTTCCTTCGTGGGCCCGCCCGGCCGTCGCGCCGGCGTGATCGTCCGGATCTCCTTCTTCCGCGCCCGGAGCCGCCCCGGCACGCTCGGATAGCGCGGCAGGTTCAGCCCCTCCTTCACGCCGAGCACCGCCGGCATCGCGCAGGTCGAAGACCTCCCAGCCGCCGCCCGCCGCCTCGCGCCGCGCCTCGACGCGACCGTCGGCAGCCGCGATGCCCTTCACCCCGCTGACGACCGGCCGACCCAGCGCCGTCGCGACCCGGATCCCGACCTGGAAGTCGCCGGTGTCGGCCGCCTCGTTGCCGAACAGGATCAGGTCGAAGGCGCCGCCCTCGGCCTCGAGCTCGCGGATCGCGTCGGCGATCGCGCCGGCCGTCGCGTAGGCGTCCCAGTCGGCGCCGTCGGTCTGGAGCAGGACGGCGTTGTCGATGCCGATCGCCATCGCGTCGCGGAGCTGCTCGCTCGCGACCTCCGGCCCCAGCGTGAGGACCGTCGACGAGCCGCCCTGGGCCTCGACGATCCGGACCGCCTCCTCGACGCCGCACTCCTCGTGGGGGCTGATCGTGAAGCCGAGGAAGCGCGTGTCGATGTCCTGGGCATCGGCCGTCAGGACGATCTTCCCGCCGGTCGCGGGCACGCGCTTGACGCAGACGAGGATGTTCACCGGCCGGTCAGCTCCGGATCCGCGCGTTCTCCGGGTCGAACAGCGGCGTCGCCCCGGCGACCGCGACGGTCACGGGATACAGCTCGCCGAAGTACTCGACCGCGAGCTCGTTCCCAACCACCGCCTGGTCGGGCGGCAGGTAGGCCATCAGCAGGTGCTTCCCGACCGACGGCCCCGAGCCGGCCGACGTCACGTACGAGCGGCGGCCCTTCGCGTCGGTGAGCGGCGCGCCGTCGCGGGTCACGATCGGCTCCCGGCCGAGCATGTAGCGCTTGACGCCGCTCGACGACGTCGGGTCGTCGACGGTCAGCGTGGACAGGACGGCCGCCGGCGGCCTCGGACCGCTGCGCGAGGTACGCCTCGCGGCCGACGAAGTCGGTGTCCTTGACGGTCGGGCGCTGCATCCCCGCCTCGACGAGATTGAAGTCGAGCTCGAGCTCCGCGCCGTGGGCCCGGTAGCCCTTCTCGATCCGGGCCGTGACCGCGTACGTCCCGATCCCGACCGGCGCGAGGCCGTGCGGCCGGCCCGCCTCCCAGATCGCGTCCCAGACCCGCAGCCCCTGCTCGATCGGGACGTAGATCTCCCAGCCCAGCTCGCCGACGTAGCTGATCCGCGACGCGAGCGTCCGGACGCCGTCGATGTCGACGGCCTTCGAGGTGAGGAACGGGAAGCCGGCGTGGCTGACGTCGTCGGAGGTCACGCCAGGCGAGGACGTCTCGCGCGCGCGGCCCCCACAGCCCGATCGTCGTCCACTGGTTCGTCGCGTCGTGGAGCTGCACGGAACCGTCCGCCGGCAGCGCGTCGGTGAAGATCTTCTTGTCGCGCATGCCCATGCCGCCGCCGGTCACGACCCGGAAGTGGTCGCGGCCCAGGCGCATGATCGTGAGGTCGGCGAGGATCCCGCCGGCCCCGTTGAGGAGCGGCGTGTAGACCGTCCGCCCGACCTTCACGTCGACCTTGTTCACGCACAGCCGCTCGAGGTAGTCGCAGGCGCCGGGCCCGGTCACGTCGAAGATCACGAACGCCGACAGGTCGACCATCCCGACCCGGTCGCGCATCGCGAGGTGCTCGGCGTTGATGATCGGCGACCACCAGCGCGACTCCCACTCCGCGGCGCGCGGCATGACCCGGTCGCCGTACTCCTCGAGGAGCGGCTGGTTCGCCTTGTACCAGTACGGCCGCTCCCAGCCCGCGGCCTCGAAGAACTCCGCGCCGAGGGCCTTCTGGCGCTCGTACGCCGGCGACAGCTTGATCGGCCGGTTCGAGGCCCACTGCTCCTGGGGGTGGACGATGCCGTAGGTCTTGTTGTAGCCCTCGGTCGTCCGGGCGGCGATGTGCTGGGCGGTCCGGTGGTGGTCGTAGAAGCGGGCGATGTCCGAGCCGTGCGGGTCGATCTCGGGCTCGCCGGTCGTCATCCACTCGGCGATCGTCTTGGCGATGCCGGGCGCCTCCTTGATCCAGATCGCGGCCGCGCTCCAGAGGCCCTTGACCTCGGGCGTCTCGCCGATGATCGGGTTGCCGTCGGGCGTGAGCGACAGCAGGCCGTTGATCGCGAGCTTCACCCCGACCGACTCGTCGCCGACGATCTCCGGGAACAGCTCGAGCGCGTCCTCGAGCTGCGGATCGAAGTCCTCCTGGGTGAACGGCAGCATCGTCGGCGAGAGGGCACTCGCCGCGATCGAGGGGATGTCGTCGGCGTCCATGAGGATCGCCCGGTGGGCGTACGAGCCGACCTCGAAGCCGTTCCCGTGCTGGCGCTCGTACATGTTCGTGTCCATGTCGCGGACGATCGGGTAGCCGACTTCCTTCGTGGCGTTGGAGAACATCGGCACCGGGCCGATGTCGATCATCTGGTGGACCGCCGGCGTCAGCGGGATCGACGCTCCGGCCATCTTCGCGATCCGCGGGCTCCAGACGCCGCAGGCGATGACGACGACGTCGGCCTCGATCGTGCCCTGGTCGGTGTGGACGCGGCGGACGCGGCCGTCCTCGACGTCGATGCCGCTGACCTCGACGCTGCCGGCGACCGTCAGGGCGCCCATCTCCTGGGCCTTCTGGCGCATCAGCGTCCCGGCCTGGAGGCTGTCGACGATGCCGACGCCGGGCGTGTAGAAGCCGCCGAGGATCACCGAATCCTCGATGAACGGGACCATCTCCTTGACCTCGGCCGGCGTCAGGAGGCGCGTGTCCTCGATGCCCCACGAGTGGGACGAGGCAACCCGGCGCTTCAGCTCCTCCATCCGCTCGGGCGTCCGGGCGACCTCGATGCCGCCGGTCTCGTCGTACACGCCCAGCTCGCGGTACTGGCGGGCGCTGTCGAGCGTGAACGCCGTCATCTCCTTGGAGTGGTCGGTCAGGAAGATGAAGTTGCTCGCGTGCCCCGTGGACCCGCCGGGGTTCGGCAGCATGCCCTTCTCGAGCAGGACGATGTCGCGCCAGCCGAGGCGGGCGAGGTGGTAGACGAGGCTGCTGCCGACGATGCCGGCGCCGATGACCACGACTCGGGCGCGGTCGGGAAGCGGACTCATGCGCGGGAACCCTCCTGGCCGGGCCGACGGACCGTCGGCGGGCTTCGGCGCAAGAGTATCGCGCGTGCCGGGCACAGTCGGCCACGCCCGGGGCCGATTGGTCCGCCTGCCGTGACAGATGGCTGGGAAGCGGCTAGTACTCGACGACGGGCCCCATCTGCTCGAGCCGCAGCGGCGGACCGTACCGAGCAAGGAGCAGGCTGAGCAGCTCGGAGGTTGGCGTGGTGGCCCCGACAACGACCGTCCCCTCGTTCTCTCGGTAGCCGACCCCGTTGATGTCGAGCCCTTGGGCCCGCAGCGCCTGCATGTCGCTTCCGATCCGATGGGCCCTCGCCCGACCCTCGCCGATCGAAGTGTTCGCCCAGACGTAGCGCGTGTCGACCCGCTCGAGGCAGCGGGCGAGGGTCAGCGTCGCCGGGTCGCCGTCGACGATCGCGACGACGTAGTGCTGGGACCCGGGCGGGTCGATCCAGAGCCCACCGAACCGGTCGGCCGCCCCGACGTTGACCCAGTTCTCGATCGCGGCGGTGGGGTCATGAACGGCGATCTGGTTCTTCTGGAGCGCCGCGGCCTCCCTCGCGGTCAGCGGGATGCCGAGCACCTCGGTCGACGCCGCCGGGTCTTCCGCGACCGCAGCGACCGTGCCCGGGTCATTGGGGATCTCGGGCACATGGAGGTCGGTGCGGATCGCAGCCGCCACGGCCTGGTCCGCGCGGAGCAGGGCGTCGCAGGCGGCCGCGTCTGGCATGGATCCGGGCCCGAGCGGATCGCCGTGGGCGTGTTGGACCGCCGGTGTCGCCGGCGGAAGCGCCGGCGTCGCTGTCGGGGCGAACGGCGATGGCTGGTCCGAGTCGGTCCGACCCGTTCGGGCGACTCGTGACGTTTGGCGCCTGGGCGCAGGCGATCGCGACCACGGCGATCAGCGCGAGGAGGGCGGAGAATCGAGTCATGTTCGGATCGTAGTGCGACGCCGTCGGAGGCCCGTCTGCGCTCGGCCGGTGCGCCCTACGCTCCGAACGGATATTTGAGGATCGACGTAACCCGGCCGGTCCGATCGACGCACACGACGTCGGAGTCCATGAGCCACGACGCGTACTGATCGAAGCGTCCGTTGTCGACCGTGATGTTCGGCGCGAACGGGACCACGAGCCCGCTGGACAGGTGGATCCGGTCAGCCTCCGTGTAGCCCTGACCGGACAGCCGGAAGCAGCCGTCCACCGTCCCGGCGCCTGTGACCGCGTAGAACGCTCCGTTCTCATCGGAGCCGGCGAGCACGAGGCTCCCGGGTCCGGAGGTCGACCGGAATGCGATCGGCGCCGTCGTCAATCCAGCGCGCGGGTCGTCGATCGCCACGTCGCCACCCGTGTCGATGGCCACGCTCACACTCGGGTCGGACCATCCGGTAGCCTCGCCCACGATCGTCGGGACCCGCGTCGTGGTCGGCACCGGCGGCGCTTTGACGTCGGAGCAGCCAAGCGGAATCGCGACGAGCAGGACGCCGAGGAGGCGAGGTGCGACGCGTCGCCACATCCGCCGCATGGTACGACCAGAACGTGGGACCGGCCGTTGACGCGGCGTCGCCGCCCGACCATCCTGCGGTCCACTCCACTCCGAGCGAGGGACCCGTTGCCGAGCCTCTTCATCGACGGCGAATGGACGTCGCCCGTGTCGGGCGCCACCCAGGACGTCGTCAACCCGAGCGACGCGACCGTCGTCACGCAGGTCGACGTCGCCGACGACGCCGACGTCCAGCGAGCGATCGCGGCCGCGCGCCGCGCCTTCGATGGCGGCGACTGGCCGCGGAGCCCGGTCGGCGAGCGCGTCGCGCTGCTCAGCCGGACCGCCGACCTCCTCGAGCGCGACCGCGACAAGGTCGCCCGGGCCGAAACCCTGAACACCGGCAAGGCGCTCCGCGAGAGCTGCTGGGACGTCGACGACGTCATCAAGGTCTTCCGCTACTACGCGGGCCTCGTCGACAAGGAGACCGGCCGTCTCGTCGCGACGCCGGGCCGGGACGCGGTCGCGAAGATCGTCTACGAGCCGATCGGGGTCTGCGGGCTGATCGGGCCGTGGAACTACCCGCTCCTGCAGATGTCGTGGAAGGTCGCCCCGGCGCTGGCGGCCGGCGACACGATCGTCATGAAGCCGGCCTCGTACACGCCGCTCACGACGATCCTGTTGACGGAGCTGCTCGAGGAGGCCGGCGCGCCGAAGGGCATCGTCAACCTCGTCCTGGGGCCGGGCGAGCGGGTTGGCGAGGCGCTGGCCGCGAGCCCGGACGTCGACATGGTCTCGCTGACCGGCGGCATCGAGGCGGGACGGCGGCTCGTCCTCGCGTCGGCGGGCAACCTCAAGCGGGTCGCGCTCGAGCTGGGCGGCAAGAGCCCCAACATCGTCTTCGCCGACGCCGACTTCGAGACCGCCGTCGACAACGCGCTGACCGCGGCGTTCGTCCACAGCGGCCAGGTCTGCTCGGCCGGCTGCCGGCTGATCGTCCAGGACGCGATTCACGACCGGTTCGTCGACGAGCTGGGCCGGCGCGCCGACCGGATCCGACTGGGCCACGGGCTGGACCCGGCGACGGAGGCCGGCGCGCTGATCTCCGCGAGCCATCGCGAGAAGGTCGAACGCTACGTCGCCGGCGCCGTCGCCGAGGGCGCCCGACTGATCGCCGGCGGGACGCGGCCCACGGAAGCGGAGCTCCAGGCCGGCTTCTTCCTCCGACCGACCGTCTTCGCGGATTGCACGTCCGACATGGCGATCGTCCGCGAGGAAGTCTTCGGGCCGGTCGTGACCGTCGAGCGGTTCTCGACCGAGGAGGAGGCCATCGCGCTCGGCAACGACACGACGTACGGCCTCGCCGGGGCGGTCTGGACGAACGACGCGAGCCGGGCACAGCGGGTCGCGGGCCGCCTCCGCCACGGGACCGTCTGGATCAACGACTACAACGTCTACATGCCCCAGGCCGAGTGGGGCGGCTTCCGCCAGTCCGGCCTCGGTCGCGAGCTGGGCCCGACCGGCCTCGACGAGTACCGCGAGGCGAAGCACGTCTACCAGAACACGAACCCCGGACCGAGCGGCTGGTTCTCCGGCGGCTGAGCGCGATCAGGTTGGCGATCGTGGCACCGGGACGGGGCGGCGTGGTGTACCGTCCGCTCCACGCGTAGCCCCCTCGCGAGGAGCCGTGCCGTGACCACCGCCACCGAGCCGTCCGTCACCAGCCCCGGCGCAGCCCTGGTCGCGCCCGCGCGCGAGGCGTCCGCCGGCACGTCCACGATCTCCGTCCGCAGCCTCTGGAAGATCTTCGGGCCGGCTGAAAGCAAGACCAGCACCCCGCCGACCGACGAGTCGAGCCAGGACTTCCGCAAGCGGACCGGTTCGACGATCGCCGTCCGCGATGTGTCGTTCGACGTCGAGCCCGGCGAGATCTTCGTCGTCATGGGCCTGTCGGGCAGCGGCAAGTCGACGCTGATCCGCTGCCTCACGAGGCTCATCGAGCCGACGTTCGGCCAGATCCTGCTCGATGGCGACGACATCCGGAAGGCCGACCAGGCGAAGCTCCGCGAGCTCCGGCGGCGGCGCTTCTCGATGGTCTTCCAGCACTTCGGCCTGCTGCCCCACCGGCGCGTGCTCGACAACATCGCGTTCGGGCTCGAGATCCGCGGCGACTCGAAGGCAGATCGGCTCGCCGTCGCCCGGCGGATGTTGACGCTCGTCGGCCTCGAAGGCCACGCGAACAGCTACCCCGACCAGCTGTCGGGCGGCCAGCAGCAGCGCGTCGGGCTCGCCCGGGCGCTCGCGGTCGACCCCGAGGTGATGCTCTTCGACGAGCCGTTCAGCGCGCTCGACCCGCTGATCCGGCGGGACATGCAGAACGAGGTCCTCCGGCTCCACAACGAAGTCGGCAAGACGATGATCTTCATCACCCACGACCTCGCCGAGGCGCTGAAGCTCGGCGACCACATCCTGATCATGCGCGACGGGGTGATCGTCCAGACCGGCCGGCCCGAGGAGGTGGTCGGGGCGCCCGCCGACGACTATGTCGCCGACTTCGTCCGCGACATCCCCAAGAGCCACGTGCTAACGCTCCGCTGGATCATGCGCGACCCGGAGGCCGGCGACGCGGCGGACGGGCCGGTCTTCCCGCCCGACACGATCATCCGAGCCGCGCTCCACGCCGCGGCCGCGACCGAGAAGCCCATCCGCGTCGTCCAGGACGGCCGGCTTGTCGGGGTCGTCGACCGCGCCCGCATCCTCGAATCGATCGCCGGCGCGGAGGACGACGCCGAACCGACGAGCGGCGGCAACGGCGCAGGACCGACCGATAGCCTCTCATATCGCGAGCCGCGGCCGAAGGTGGAGGCAGTGAACGAGCCGACGCAGGAGACCGCCGAGTTCCTGGTCGAGACAGGCAACCCGGCCGAACCGGGCACGCAGACATGACCGCCGTCGGCCTGCCCATGACGCGCCACCTCGATGCGCAGGGCATCCGGCGGGCGCTCTTCGTGGTCCTGTTCGGGGCAATCGTCCTGACGTGGCTGATCTTCCGTGACCAGATGACGCTACCCCACGACGACGACTACCCGCTCTTCCAGTCGTTGAACGGTGTCCGCGACTGGGCCAATGACAACCGCTCGATCCTCGAGCCGATCCGGACCGGCATCGGCGCCATCGTGTCTTTCTTCGACGACCTGATCGCGTCGCTCGGCTGGCCGGGCGTGATCGGGCTGGCGGGTGGGCTTGCGATGCTTTTCAGTGGCCTGCGGCTGACGATCCTTGTGGCCGCCGGCTTCGCCTCGCTTGGGATCCTCGGCCTGTGGGACCCGGCGATGGAAACCCTCGCGCTGATGCTCGCCGCGGTCGTGATCGCGATCGTTATCGGACTGCCGCTCGGCATCCTCGCAGGTCGGAGTGACCGGGCTACCGCCATCCTGTCGCCGATCCTCGACGTCATGCAGATCATGCCTACCCTCGCCTACCTGGTGCCGGTCACCGCCCTGTTCTTCATCGGCGCTGCGCCGGCGGCGGTGGCAACCCTGATCTACGCGATTCCGCCGGCCGTCCGGATCACCTCGCTCGGGATCCGTGGCGTACCTGGCACGAGTGTCGAGGCAGCGCGATCGCTCGGTTCGACGGATCGCCAGGTCCTGAGCAAGGTCCAGCTTCCGCTCGCGATGCGGGCGATCGGGCTCGGGATCAACCAGACGATCATGTTGGCGCTTTCGATGGTCGTGATCACGGGCCTGATCGGCGCTCCGGGGCTGGGGCGGAATCTGACGATCGCCTTGTCGAAAGTGAACGTCGGCCAGGCCTTCGAGGCGGGCCTCGCCATCGTGATCCTCGCGATCATCATGGACCGCCTCACCTATGCGGCCAGCGAGTGGCTCGATCCCCGCACGCGGCCGCTCCGCCGCGGCGGTCGCTGGGTCTCGATCGGCGCGCCGCTCGCGATCCTCGGCGCCGGCCTCGTCGCGCCAGCGTTCGTTGACGCGACCCGGTTCCCGGACACGATCCAGGTGTCGCTTGAGGATTCGGTGAACGCGATCGCGGAATGGATCACGGACACCTTCTCGCCCATCACGATCGCAATCAAGAACGTCATCACGGCGGTGGTCCTGAACCCGCTGGAGACGGTCCTGACGAGCGCGCCGTGGTGGCTCGTCATCGCCTTCGGCGCCCTGCTCGCGTGGTATGTCTCGGGTCGCCGACCAGCCATCGTCGCCGCGGTCTGCCTCGCCATCGTCGTGCTCCTGGGCGTCTGGAACCACGCGATGGTGACGCTTGCCAACGTCCTCGTGGCGACCCTGCTGTGCCTCGTGATCGGGGTTGCGGTCGGCGTTCAGACTGCTCGCCACGACCGGCTGAAGACCGCGCTACGGCCCATCCTCGACATGGCCCAGACAATGCCGGCGTTCGTCTATCTGATCCCGGCGCTCGCCCTCTTCCAGCCGACGCGCTTCACGGCGATCGTGGCAGCGATCATCTTCGCCATCCCACCGGTAATCCGGCTGGTCGACATCGGGATCCGGTCCGTGCCCGCGACTGTGGTGGAGGCGGCCCGAGCGTCCGGCGCAACCGATCGCCAGCTACTCTGGAAGGTCCAGCTGCCGATGTCGATGCGGGCCCTCCTGCTGGCCGCCAACCAGGGGATCGTGATGGTCCTCTCGATGGTGGTGATCGGTGCTCTCGTGGGGGCGGGCGCATTAGGCTACGACGTCATCACCGGGTTCGCCCAGGGCGAGGACTTCGGGAAAGGGCTCGCAGCGGGCATCGCGATTGTCCTGTTGGGGATCATGCTGGATCGGATCACGCAGGGAGCCGGGAGCCGCCGTCGCGCGGCCACGGCACGGGCCGGGTGAGCCGGCACGGATCATGGCCGCACCGGGCGGTCAAGAGGAGGAGCGAGCGGACATGAGACACGGCAGTTTGGGGCGTTGGTTCGCGGGAATGGCGATGGTCGTCCTCGTGGTGACGGGCTGCGCGAAGAGCTCCGGCGCGACGGAGGCGCCGCCAGCCGCCAGCGCCGCGACCGGCGGCGGAGGCGCCGCCAGCGGCCAGCCGAGCTCCGGTCCGGCCGCCAGCGAGGGCGTCGCGAAGGCGACGTGCCAGGGCAGCGGCGACAAGGGCGACGTCAAGATGATGATCAACCAATGGGTGGGCGCCGAGGCCAACGTCGCGGTCGCCCAGTGCCTGCTCCAGCAGATGGGCTACAAGGTCGAGACCTCGACGCTCGCCGAAGAGCCGGCGTGGCAGGGCTTCGATACGGGCGAGGTCGACGTCATCCTCGAGAACTGGGGCCATCCCGACCTCGAGAAGCACTACATCACAGACACCAAGCTCGCGACGGACGCGGGCCCGAACGGCGTTACCGGGATCATCGGCTGGTACGTCCCCGGCTGGATGATCGACAAGTATCCCGACCTCGCCGACTGGCACAACCTGAACAAGTACGCCGACATGTTCAAGACCTCCGAGTCCGGCGACAAAGGCCAATTCCTCGGGAGCGACCCGACCTTCGTCCAGTACGACGAGGCGCTGATCACGAACCTCGGCCTGAACTACAAGGACGTCTTCTCCGGCAGCGAAGCCGCGACGATCAAGGCCTTCCAGGCAGCGGACAAGAACCAAACGCCGCTGATCGGCTACTTCTACGACCCGCAGTGGCTTCTGAACGAGATCAAGCTCGTCCAGATCAAACTGCCGCCCTATACGCCGGGCTGTGACAAGGACCTCAAGAAGGTCGCCTGCGACTACCCGCCGTACACCCTGAACAAGATCGTCCGGACGAAGTGGCTCGACAGCGCGGGCGCCGCCGGCACGTTCATCAAGAACTTCACGTGGGGCAACAAGGACCAGAACGAGGTCGCCGACCTCATCACGAACAAGAAGATGTCCGACGAGGATGCTGCGAAGCAGTGGATCGACGAGCATCCCGACGTCTGGCAAGCCTGGATGCCCTCGTCCTGACCTGACGCCGCGCCGAGGCTCACCCTTACGCCACGGCAACCGATGGAGGAGCGGCCGGTGGGGCCACAGCCCCGCCGGCCTCTTCGCGCCCTGCGATGACCCTCCACCCGGCCTTGGACGGCATCGAGCTCGTCGTGTTCGACAAGGACGGGACCCTGATCTCGTTCGAGGCGATGTGGAGCGGCTGGGCTCGTGAGCTCGGCGCGCGGCTCGAGGTCGCGACGCGACGGCCGGTGTCCGGGGATGTCTTCGCGACGATCGGGTTCGATCCCTCGAGCGGTCGAGTGCTGGCCGGCGCGCCGCTGGCGCTCGCGACGATGGCCGAGATCCGGGAGACGGTCGCCGCGGTAGTCCGGCGCTGGTGCCCCAGCGTTTCGGCGGCGCGCCGGGCGGTCGAGGCGGCCTGGTTCGAGCCGGATCCGGTCGCTTTGGCAGTGCCGACGGCGGATCTGCCGGCGCTGTTCGGGGCGTTGCGAGCCGCGGGGCGGCTCATCGCGGTCGCGACGACCGACGACCGGGCGCCGACCGAGGCGACGCTCCGCGCGCTGGGCGTGCGGGGCGAGGTCGCCGCGATCGCGTGCGGCGACGACGCCGTGGGTGTGAAGCCCGACCCGGCGATGCTTTTGGCGCTCTGTCAGGCGACGGGGGTGTGGCCGGCGAGGACGGCGATGATCGGCGACACGCCGGCCGACCTGGCGATGGGGCGAGCGGCCGGGGCGGGCCGGGTCGTGGGCGTGCTCAGTGGCGTGGGGTCGCGCGAGGAGCTGGCGCCGTTCGCGGACGCGGTGCTGGGCTCGGTCGGGGAGCTGCTCGTCGCGGGTTGAGCGTGAGCGCGGGCGGGTGGTGGTGCCTGTCAGACCACGGACCTTGTCCCAAGCCACGCGGCCGGGCCGCCTGGGCGCCGATCGGGCCTCGGGAGCAACGCGCGAGCACCGGATCCGGCGACCGATGAGCTTCGGGGCCGGATCGTGGCTTGTGGAGCAACGCCTGCGGTGAGGCGGGCGCCTATCGGTCGGCGTATTCGCCAGATCGATACGCGACGCACAAGGCGAAGCGCGAAGGACCGCAGCCGAGCCGATCCAAGCGTGCCGTGAGCACGCATCGCACTAGTCTGCCCTCGCCCGAGGCGGCTCGGCCGCTCGGTAACGCCGGCTGGATCAACCTGGCGGATATCCCGGAGCTCAAGGCCCCGTGCGGCGAACCCTAGCGGCGGCTGCCGAAGATCCGGAGCAGGAACAGGAAGATGTTGATGAAGTCGACGTAGAGGTGGACCGCGCCGAAGATCGACGCCTTCTCCATCGACCCGAGTGCCGCCGCGTAGTCGCCGTAGCTGATCTTCTGGACGTCGTAGGCCGTGTAGGCCGTGAAGATCACAACGCCGATGACGGCAATCACAAAGCCGATCGCCGAGCTGCCCAGGAACGCGTTCACCAGGATCGCCACGAAGATCCCGATCATCCCCATGAACAGGAACCCGCCGATCGAGTTGAGATTCCGCTTCGTCGTCGCGCCGTAGATCGCAGCCCCGCCGAACATCGCCGATGCGCCGAAGAACGACGTGACGACCGACTCGACCGTGTACAGCGACGACACGACCGCGACCGTCACGCCGAGCGCCGCTGCGTAGACGAAGAACAGCCCCAGCCCGACGAGCGGCGTCACCCGCGGGATCGCCAGCTGGACGCCGATCCCAAGCGCGAACGTCGCGATCGTGATGAACAGCCAGCTGCGGTAGGCCCAGTTCAGGAACGACTCGTTACCCAGGATCGGGACCGCGACGACGGCCGTGATCAGGACCGCCGCGAACATCCAGCCGAACGACTGGGTCAGGAAGCGGTTCGCGAGCTCCGGCGCCGGCCGGACGCCCAGCTGCGATGGGAGACCCTGCGACTGCATCGCCTCTTACTCCTTCGTGGTGGCGCCGGCGGGTGTGGCTCGCCGGCGATCGGGTCGTGACGGGGTGGCGGACCGGGACTCCGCCTGCTCGGCGGCCCTCGCCAGGACCCAGAGCAGGTCGGCGAGCCGGTTCAAATACGGTAGCAAATGCGGCCCCGGGATCAACCCCTCGCGTCCCAACGCAACCGCCCGCCGCTCCGCCCGACGGAGGATCGTTCGAGCGAGCTCGAGCGCCGCGCTGGTCGGCGTCTCGCCCGGGACGACGAACTCGCGGGGCATCTCGACGTGGCCCTCGAGGTCGCGAAGCAGGCCCTCGACCGATGCGACCATCTCGGCCGACACGCGTGTGCGGCCGTCCTCGAGCCGGTCCCAGGCGTCGGGGTTCGTCGCCAACTCGGCCGCGGCCACGAACAACTCGCGCTGAAGGCGGAGGATCAGCGACGGCAGGTCGCCGAACTCGACCGACAGCACGCCGAGCCGGTCCTTGACGCCGAGTTGGGCGCGGGCCAGTCCGAGCGCGGCAACGGCCTCGTCGATCGTGCCGTAGGCCTCGGTCCGGAGGTCGTCCTTGGGGATCCGGGCCCCGCCGTAGAGGAGGCCGGTCGTGCCGTCGTCGCCCTTGCGGGTCGCGACCGCCGAGCGGAAGTCGTCGGAGTCCGCGGTCACCACATGAGGCCGGCGTCGCGCGGATCCCAGCGCTCGGCCAGCAGCGTCACCTTGACGTCATGTTCGACAACCGACTCCGCCTGCTCCTTGACCTGCTGGATCATCGACCCGGCGTAGGGGCAGAACGGCGTCGTGAGGATCATCTTGATCTCGGTCTCGTTCTCGCCGAGGATGATCTGCTTGATCAGCGCCAGCTCGACGACGTTCATCCCGATCTCGGGATCGACGACCGCACGGAGCGAGTCGAGGATCGCGAGCTCGGTGGCGCGGCGCTCGGCGTCGAACGCCGGCGCGGCCTGGGGGTCGGTCGAGATGTCGGTCATGCGGTCGATGCTACCACCGGTCCCCGATCGGGCCCCTCGTGGCGTTGCGCCCATGCCACGACATCGCCAGAAGCGGAACCTGGCCAGATTCCCATGAGGTGGACGTAAGCCGAGATCGACGGGCCAAATGCCTTCGAAAAGCGGCCGATTCGCAGTCGCGTCAACCGCTCACGGCTACCAACTGCCGTCGCACGTCGTCCGACGCCCTCCCAACCGCCGCTAACGTTCGGTTGGCGGGAATCTGGCGTAATTGCGCTCCGGGCCGGGGCGAGAAACCCGCTCAGGAGCCGGCGACCACCGGGCGAGCCTTGACCACCACGCCGGGGGTTCGGTACTGCTCGGGCAGGCCGGCCGCCTCCTCGTCCGTGTAGCCGGGGCCGGCGAGCGAGCCGTCGGCCTCGAAGAATTCCGCGTAGCGATCGCGGTTCGCAGCCGCGTACGTGTAGGCCGCCGCGATCCCCAGGCGCTTCAGCTCCGGATGGTCCTTGATCAGCTCCGTGTAGCCGAAGCCGCTCCGGCGCAGCTCGAGCAGCTGCCGGACCGTCAGCCGCGAGCCGTAGCAGAACGGCTCGCCGTTCATCACGAGCGGGTCGACCTTGACCCATTTGATCGTCATCAGGCGCCCTTGTAGAGGAACTGGAGCAGCTTGTTCCGCTTGCGCGCGTCGCCCGCGATCCGACGGTTCCACTTGAAGACAGCGATCGCGGCGTCGATGGCGGCGTGCATCGGAGCCGCCTCGTCGCCCTCGAGGTACGGCGCGGCGGCCGCGCGCAGGGCGTTCGCGATCTTGATGAGGTCGTCCATCGACACCTTCCGGCGGCGGTAGACGGGGACGACCTGGTCGGCGAACTCCTGCAGCGGCGCGGGGTCGTTCGTCGCGATCGACAGCGCCAGGCGGTCGATGAAGATGTCCGTGTCGCGCAGGAGCTTGCGGAGGCCCAGCTCGTCGTGGCGATCGCTGAACGTCGGGTCGCGGTCGACCGCGATCTCCATCGTCCGCTGGCCGAGCCGGCGGCGGTCGCGCGTCAGGCGCGCGGCGGCGTCGGGGAAGCCGGCGGTCTCGTCGCGGGGCGGCAGGCCAAGCGAGGGATGGCTCACGATCGCGAGTCTATCGGCTGGAACGGCGGATGTCGCGGCTGTCTGCGACAGCCGACGGCTAGGATGGTGTCACGATGCAGCCTCCCCCGGCACCCTCGCCTGAGCCCGGCGAGCGCCGCCGGCTCGACCATCCCCCATCGGACCGCTACGGATCCGCCGCACCCGGCGGCGACGGCGGCCCGGACGGCGCCTCGGAGACGGTGCCGGACGAGTCGCCGCTGCCCGATCGCGAGCGGGTACTGCGCGGGATCGCCGTCGGCCTCGGCGGGGCGATCCTGATCACACTGCTCGGCGGGCCGCTCTCGATCGTCGCCGGACTGGTCGGCGCGGCCGGCGCGATCGGCTACGTCGTCGGGGCGGTGATGCGGCCGCTCCGCGGCGCGGCGGTGCTCGTGGCGCTCGGCTCCGTGGCGCTCGGGCTCGTCGGGATCTGGCTGTTCGCTGGGATCGAGGGCGGCGTGCTCGGCATCGTCGAGTACCTCGCCGACGTCCAGGGTCTCTTCGTCCCGGTCGAGCTGATCGTCGCCGGCGTCCTCGCCGCCCTCGCGAGCGGATCGCGCTGACGTGGCCGAAGCGATCGACTACCGGCGCCCGACCGACGCCGACCACGACGCCGTGGTCCGAAGGTTCGACGACTGGGCCGGCGGCCGGACCGCCCGGCAGCTCCTTCCCCGGCTCTGGTTCCGGCACTTCACGGGGACGTCCTGGATCGCGGCACGCGTGGACGGCCGGGTCATCGGGATCGCGATTGGCTACCTGAGCCAGGACGACCCGTCGGTCGCGGTGCTCCACGTCGTCGCCGTCGATCCGCGCCACCGGCGGCGGGGCGTCGGATCGGAGCTCGCGGCGCGGTTCGTGCGCGACGCCGCGACCCGCGGCGCGACGACAGTCCGGACCACCGCGTGGGCGGACGACCGGCCGACGATCCACTTCCTCGAGGCGATCGGCTTCCACCTCGTCGAGCCGCCCGACCGCCAGCGCCTGTACGGCATGCCCGCGGTGGCCGACTACGACGCGCCCGGGCGACGACCGGGCCGAGCTCGAGCGATCGATCGAGTCCATCGCGGAATGAGGCGGGCGCGGCCGGGGCGTCGTCGTCGCCGCGCTCCTCGCCCTGCTCAGCGCCGTCCTCGCCGGCTGCGGCACGACGCACACGGGGTCCAACCTCGCGATCGGCGACTGCTTCGACGTCCCGACGACCGCCGACATCACGACGATCCCGACGAAGCCCTGCACACAACCCCACGGCGGCGAGGTCTTCCACGCGTTCGACGCCGAGGGCGGCGGCGCCTACCCCAGCGACGAGGCGTGGGGCCAGCTGATCTACCCGATCTGCGATCCGGTCTTCAAGACGTACACCGGGACCGCCGTCGAGGACCGGACCGACATCGACTACCTCTTCCTCGTGCCGACGAGCGACCGTTGGGCGGGCGGCGACCGCCGCGTGACGTGCTTCATCCGCTCGCTCGACGGCAGCTCGCTCGACCATTCGTACCGGGCGTCCTCCTGACGTTCGACGCCTTGGCGGCACCCCCGCTTGACGGGTTCTCTACCATCTCGCGCTGAGGGAGCGTCAACCGTCCGGACGTCGGGCGAAACCGCCGAGGGAGTAGAGGATGAGTGGGTTCCTGTCCGGCTGGGGCGTCCGCCTCGCCATCGTCGCCGTCATCATCGTGGGCGGCTTCATCCTGCGCGACCGCCTGTCGAGCAGTGCCGGCGACCTGAAGGTCGGCGACTGCTTCGACGAGCCGGCGAGCGGCGGCGAGATCTCCGACGTGCAGCACCACCCCTGCACGGAGTCGCACACGGCCGAGGTCGTCTTCCTCGGCGAGATGACCGGCGACAACAGCACCTACCCGACCGACGACCAGTTCGACCAGTACGCGGCGACGAACTGCCTGCCCGCGTTCACGTCGTACACCGGTCGCGCCGTCGAGACAGAGACCGAGCTCACGATGAGCTACTACGTCCCGACCAAGGAAGGCTGGGGCAAGGGCGGCCGCCAGGAGATCTGCTACGTGCTCCGCGTCGACAACCAGCCGATGACGCAGTCGGTCAAGGCCGCGGCGCAGTAGGGGTCGGCGAGCCGGCGGCGACGTCCGCGGCGATCGCCCCGGGCGTCAGCTGCTCGCGCAGCAACCGGCCGAACCGGGCCGCCCGTTCGCCCGCCCCGGCGCCGTCGAGGTCCAGCCAGCGCTCCAGCAGCTGCTCGCCCTCGTGGTAGACGAACACGTACGTCCGCCAGAGCGGGTGCTCGATGAACTCGAGGCGCTTCGCCGCCACGTCCGGCGCGAACCGGCCGACCTCCCGGAGGTAGCCCAGGACCGTGTCGTGTGACGCGCCGTCGGCGTGGCGCATCAGGGCGGCGTTGACCCGGCTCTCCTGGAGGCGCCGGCGGGGCACCGTCATCGCCGCCGAACGCTCCGCGGCCTCGCGCGCGGCGGCCGGGTCCGCGGCGATCGCCAGACCCGCCCGCCCGTAAAGCTCGACGAGCAGGTCGGGCGTCTCGTCGAGCGGGGCGACGAACGACCGGCCGATGTCGGCGAGGCCCTCCGAAACCAGGCACTCCGGCGCGTTGATCAGCTGGATCGTCGCCTCGAGCCGCTGCCGGCGCTCGACGAGGTTCGCCTCCTTCGACGCATGCTCGAGGTGGTGGCCCGGGAACGTCTCGTGGGCGATCACGTGGACGAGCGTCGCGGCGTCCATCGGCAGGTCGAGGTTGACGTCGACGCGTGATCGGAGGCCGCCGTCGTACCAGTTGTAGGCGGTCCACGGCTGGGCCCGGACGTAGCTCACCCGGAGGTCCTCACCGGCCGGGACGTCGAAGAGGCCGGCGGCTCGCTCGCGGTACGTCGCGATCAGCCACTCGACGACCGCCGGGAGCCGGTCCGGCGGGATCCTGAAGCGCTGGTCCCAGGCGGCGAGGCGGTCGGCGAGCGGCTCCGGACCGGGCAGGAGCGCGTCGAGGGTTGCCGCCGCCTCCTCGAACGTGGCGTCGTCGCGGCGCACCGGCCGCCAGGCGAAGGAGCGCTCGAGCTGGTCCTCGTACGGCAGTTCCACGCCGGCGAGGGCGCGGGCGTGCGTCGCGAGGGCGACGAGCTGGGCGTCGAGCCAGTCGCGACGATCGGGCTCCGGGACCTCGTCGGGCAGGCGGGCGAGGAGCGTGTCGGCGTCGTTGGCGAGCTCGGCCGGTCCTCGCAGCGGCTCGATGTCGACGCGGGCCTTCAGGTCGGCCGGGCCGAAGTACGCATCGACGAGCCCGGGGATGTGCTGGTCGAGGCGGAGGCCGAGCAGGAGGTAGTCGCGGGCGACCGGATCCGGGACGGGGACCTGCCGCTCCCCGCCGACCGCGAGGGTCGTGGCGGCGTCGGTCGTCACGAGCCGCGGTCGCCGGGCAGCGAGCCCATCCCCTGGCCCGGCGCGATCCCCTTCTCCTCGCCGACGAACGGCATCCCCTGCCGCTCGACCGCGTCGAGGCTCATCCGGAGCGCGGCGGTCTTCGCCTCGGCGACCTCGCGGACGTAGGCCGCCTCCTCGTCGGGCGTCATCGGCCGGCCGCGGATGATGTCCTTCGGCTTGCCGACCATCAGCCACGAGAGGTGGTAGCGGTCCATCGAGCCCCACGCCGCGACGAGGAGGTCGTCGCTCAGCTGGAGCCACGTCTGAAGGCGGCCGAGCGACGGGGCGGCTTGGAGGCGCTCGCCCTCGTCGATCAGCTGGCGGGTCCGGGTGATGAGCTCGTCGCGTCGCACGCGGTCGAGTCTACCCAGCGGCGTCCGTGCCGCGGATGAACGCTTCGCGGTCCGCCCGCGCACGGAGGGTCCACTTGCCGGGCCGGCCGTCGCCGATCGGGGCGTCCTCGAAGCGGGTGACGGGGAGGATCCCGGCGACGCTGCTCGAGATGAACGCCTCGTCGGCGTCGGCGAGGTCGCGGGTCGTGAGCCACGCCTCCTGCGGCGCCAGCCCGACGACCTCCGCCCAGCGCAGGATCCAGCTGCGCGTCGTTCCCGGCAGGATCGCGCAGCCGAGCGCGGGCGTCGCGAGCTCCCCGCCGCGGACGAGGAACACGTTCGCCGACGTCGCCTCGGACAGGAACCCGTCGGTCGTGAGGAAGAGCGCGTCGTCCGCGCCGGCCGAGCGGGCCTCGACGCGGGCGTAGACGTAGTCGGCCCGGGAGATGGTCTTCATCGCCGAGAGCGGGTTCTCCGGGTCGCGCCGGACGCGGCTCGCGACGAGGTGGAGTCCCTGCTCCAGGTGCGTGGCCGGTGTCGGCGGAACGGGCCACGCCTGGATCGCGATCGTCGGGTCGGGGTGCTCGTCGGGCGGCAGCAGGCCGCGGCCGACGAACACGCCGCGGGACACCGTGATCCGGACGCTCGCGTCGCCCTCGGGGCCGCCCAGGCCCTCGGCCGTCAGCAGTTCCGCGATGCCCGCAGGGATCCAGCGGCCGACCGCGTCTGGGAGCTCGATCCCGAGTCCGTCGGCCGATCGGCGGAGCCGGGCGAGATGCTCCTCGAGCTCCGTCGGGTGGCCGCCGCGGACGCGGAGCGTCTCGAAGACGCCGTCGCCCAGCTGGAAGCCGCGGTCGAACACCGAGAGGTGAGTGCCGTCGGCCGGCAGGAGCCGGCCGTCGACCCAGACGTGGCTCGGGCCGTCGGTCACGCCTCTGGCGACTCGACTTCGCGGCCGCCGATCGCCGACAGCGGCCCGCGCGCCTTCGCGACGGTCTCGTCCCACTCGGCCGCCGGATCGCTGCGGTACGTGATCCCGCCTCCGACGTGGAGGGTGAGCCGGGAACCGTCCGCGACGAACGTCCGGATGAGGATCGACGTCGCCATCGCCCCGTCCGGCCCGATCCAGCCGAGCGCCCCGGTGTACGGCCCGCGGCGGACCGGCTCGAGGGTCTCGAGCAGCTCCATCGCCCGGATCTTCGGCGCGCCGGTGATCGAGCCGCCTGGGAACGACGCCGCGAGGAGGTCGAACCCGTCGCGGCCGGGCGCCAGCTGGCCGGTCACCGTCGAGACGAGGTGCTGGACGGCGGCCGTTCGCTCGAGCCGGCAGAGCCGCGGCACGCGGACGCGTGCCCGGGACGCAGACCCGGCCCAGATCGTTGCGCAGGACGTCGACGATCATCACGTTCTCGGCGCGGTCCTTCTCGCTCGCGAGCAGCTCGCACGCGAGGTCGCGGTCCTCCTCGCGCGTCCGGCCGCGCGGCCGCGTGCCCTTGATCGGGTCGGTCGTGACCTGGCCCGCCGCGTCGACGGCGAGGAATGGCTCCGGCGAAGCAGAGAGGATCGCCCGGTCGCCGCCGATGTCCAGGTACGCCGCGTAGAGCGACGGGTCGCCGGTCCGGAGGCGGCGGTAGAGCGGCCACGGGTCGCCCGCGAACGGCGCCTCGAGGCGGCGCGTCAGGTTCGCCTGGTAGATGTCGCCCTCGGCGATGAAGTCGCGGACCGCCTCGACGCCGGCCATGTACGAGGCGCGGTCGAGGCTCGAGGTGAACGCGGTCGGGCCGATGGACTCCTCGCGGGCGAGGGCCGGAGCCGGTGCCGGGTTCGCGGAGCCGCTCGACGACGTCCGCCAGGCGCCGGTCGAGCGCTGCCGCGTCGCCGTCCGCAGCCCGGCCGCCGATCCAGGCCGCGCCGGTCCGGCGGTCCCAGGCGACGACCCAGTCGTGGAGCGCGAGGCGGAGCGCCGGCAGGTCCTGGTCGTCGGCCGCGATCGCCGGCAGCCGCTCGAGCGCGTGGCCCAGGTCGTAGCCGAGGTAGCCGACGAGGCCGCCAAGGAACGGCGGTAGGTCGCCGTCGGGGAGGTCCGTTTCCGGCGTCCCGACCGCGAGGCGGGCCACGAGCCGGCGGGCAGCCGCGAACGGGTCGTCGCCGGGCGAGGGCCGGTCGAGAACCTCGATCGGGTCGGCCGTGAGGAACGTCCAGCGGGCACGGCGGCCGGGCCGGGCGGTCTCCAGGAGCGCGAGACCGGGCAGGCCGCGGAGCCCCTCCGCGACGTCGATCGGGCGGACCGCGGCGAGCTCCGGCAGCGGAATGAGTCGGACGAGGGCGGAAGTGGCGACGGCGCGGGAACGGTCGCCCGAGGCGTGGATCACCGCGCGATCATAGGCGGCACGCCGGAGAAGGCGGGGAGGAGGCCCAGTTGCGCGTCCTCGGGCCGATGGCGTCGCGGAGCTCCGCCTCGGACCTCGGAGAGCGTGCAGTGGTTCAACGCTGAGGTTGCCAGTTGAACGTTCGAGCCAGAGACCTTGGGATTGTCATCGGTCGCGGCCGGCCCGGGCCGCACAACGCGATCACCGACGTGGCCGGCGTCCGCGTGGGTCACGCGACGATCGTCCGCGGCGACGGGCCGCTGGTCGTCGGCGAGGGCCCGGTCCGGACCGGCGTCACGATGGTCATCCCCCACGACGGCGACATCTACACCCAGCCGGTCTACGCCGGCAGCCACCGCCTCAACGGCAACGGCGAGCTGACCGGGCTCGAGTGGATCCGCGAGGCGGGCCTCCTCACCGGCCCGATCGGGATCACGAACACGCACAGCGTCGGGATCGTCCACGACGGGATCATTCGCCACGCGGTCCGGCGGCTGCCGTTCGGGACGTCGTTCTGGGCGCTGCCGGTCGCGGGCGAGACGTGGGACGGCCTGCTCAACGACATCGACGGCTTCCACGTGACGATGGACCACGTCGACGAGGCGATGGCGGCGGCGTCCGACGGGCCGGTCGGCGAGGGCAACGTCGGCGGCGGGACCGGGATGGTCTGCCACGAGTTCAAGGGCGGGATCGGGACCGCGTCGCGGGTCGTCGACGAGGCGACCGGCGGCTGGACGGTGGGCGTGCTCGTCCAGGCGAACTACGGCCGGCGCGAGTGGCTGCGCGTCGACGGCGTGCCCGTCGGCGAGGCGATCCCGGTGTCGGAGGTGCCCAGCCCGTATCGGCCCGAGGACGACGACGGACCGCCGACCGCGCCGCCCGCCGGCTCGGGCTCGATCATCGTCGTCATCGCGACGGACGCGCCGCTGCTCCCCCACCAGTGCGAGCGGCTGGCCCAGCGGGCGGGCCTCGGGATCGCCCGGATGGGCGGCACCGGGGCCAACTCGAGCGGCGACCTGTTCCTGTGCTTCGCGACCGGCAACCGGGCGCTGCCGCATATGACGTTCGCGAGCGACCCGCGGCTCGTCGTCGACGTCCGGGCGGTGAACGACCACGCGATCGGGGGCCTGTTCGACGGCGTGATCGAGGCGACCGAGGAGGCGATCCTCAACGCGCTCGTCGCGGCGCAGACGATGACCGGCCGCGACGGCTACACCGCCCTCGCCCTGCCCCACGACCGGCTGCTCGAGACGATGGCCCGGTTCGGCAGGCCGGCACGCATGGCGGACGCCGGGAGCTGACCGTGCCAGAGCGCGGACCGGTCGAGATCAGGCCGGCGGTCGAGGCCGACATCCCGGCGGTTCGGGCGATCCTCGCGGCGCACGGCAACGACGGCCCGGTCGTGGTGACCGACGTCGTCGGGCCGTACCTCCGGCACCTCCTGCGGTTCGGGCGCGCCCGGGTCGCGGTCGAGGACGACGAGGTGGTCGGGTTCGGGGCGACGATCGACACCGGCCGATCGGTCCACCTCGCGGACCTCTTCGTCCGGCCGGACCGGATGGGCCAGGGCATCGGCCGGCCGCTGCTCGCGGACGCGTTCGGCGACGCCGTACGGCGGACGACGTTCGCCTCCGACGACCCGGCGGCCTTGCCGATCTACGTCCGGGCCGGGATGCGGGCCTGGTGGCCCAACCTGTACGTCGAGGGCACGGCGGACCGGCTGCCGGCCCCGCCCGCGGCGATCTCGGCGCGCGACGCGACCGCCGACGAGCTGGCCGAGACCGAGCGGACCTGGAGCGGGTACGACCGGACGGCGGCCTGGGCCCACTGGACGGAGCAGACCGCCGCCGACAACTTCGTCGTCCTCGATGGCGGGCAGGTCGTCGCGATCGGGAGCGCCCGCGTCCGGCAGCACAGCACGCTCCGCGTCCTGAACCGGCTCGTCGTCCACCCCGACGGGGGCGTCGACCCCGTGCCGGTCACGCTGGCGGCCATCCGCCGATCCGGTCGGGGCGGCGAGGTCGTGGCGGCGATCCAGGGCCCGAGCCCGGTGCTCCGGCCGTTGCTCGACCTCGGCTTCCGGATCGCCGACCGCGATCAGTACATGGCGTCCGAGCCGGACCTGTTCGATCCGGCCCGGCTGATCCCCAACCCGGGGATGCTCTGAGGCGTTCCGCGCCTTCGCGCGGCTCCCCGGTCAGGCCGGGACGGCGACCGGCTTCTCGATCGGCACGCCGACCATGCTGCCCCACTCGGTCCAGCTGCCGTCGTAGTTGCGGACGCGCTTGTAGCCGAGCAATTCGTGGAGGACGAACCACGAGTGGCTGCTCCGCTCGCCGATCCGGCAGTAGGCGATGACGTCCTTGTCGGGCGTGATGCCCTTGGCCTCGTACAGGTCGCTCAGCTCGTCGCGGCTCTTGAACGTGCCGTCCTCGCGGACCGTCTGGGCCCACGGGATGCTGGCGGCGCCCGGGATGTGGCCGGGGCGCTGGGCGGTCTCGCTCATGCCGGGCGGGGCGATGATCTCGCCGGCGAACTCGGCCGGGCTGCGGACGTCGACGAGCGCCAGCTCGGGGTCGCCCAGGCGGGGCAGGATGTCGTCGCGGAAGGCGCGCAGCGCGAAGTCCGGCTCGGGCAGCTGGTAGCCGGTCGCCGAGTAGGACGGCACGTCGGTGCTGAGCGGCAGGCCGTTGTCCAGCCAGAACTTGCGGCCGCCGTTGAGGATCCGGGCGTCCTGGTGGCCGAACAGCTTCAGCTGCCAGTAGGCCCAGGCCGCGAACCAGTTGTTGTTGTCGCCGTACAGGACGATCGTCGTGTCGGGGCCGATGCCGGACTCCGAGAGCAGCTTCGAGAAGTCCTCGCGCGAGGCGATGTCGCGGCGGATCCCGTCGGCGAGCTGGCTGGTCCAGTTCCAGCCGACGGCGCCGGGCAGGTGGCTCTGCTCGTAGGCGGTCGTGTCGACGTCGACTTCGACGAAGCGGACGGACGGGTCGTCGAGGTGGGCCTTGGCCCACTCGGCGTCGACGAGGACCTCGGTGGCGTAGCCGGGGACGGTCATGGGGATGGTCTCCTTCGAACTCCTGCGGTTTGGCTCGATGTGGGCAGCGGGCCGCCGATCAGTGGGATCGGGCCCGCCGGAGACAGAGGCAGGACACGCGTGGGTCTGGTCGGCCGACGGCGCGCATGCCGGTCAGCCCTCGCCGCCGGCCCGGTCGAGCCGGCTGAAGGCGTCGAGCCGCTCGCGGCAGGCGACCAGCTCGCGCTCGACCTGGCGGACGATCCACGGGTCGACGCGGCTGGAGTCCTCGACCTCGATCGTCGGGCCGTAGACGCCGTCGTCGACGATGATCCCCGAGGCGTTGCGGTAGTCGGCCATCCAGTTCGTCTGGAGCTGGAGGATCGCGTCGACGACGACGCGGTCGGTGAAGAGCCAGTCGACGTAGGTCGCGTTCAGCCGATCGACGACGTCGGCGATCCGGATCGGCTGGCCGCGCTCGAGTCGGGCGATCAATGCCGCGATCCTGGCGGCCGCGAACGGGTCGCCCGATTCGGCGATCGTCGGCGGGCGGAGGTCCGACTCGGGCAGTCCCGGCGGGGCGTCGCGGAGGCGCAGCTGGCCGGGCGCGGTTCGCGCGGCGGTCACGTCGATTCGCCCTCCTTCGACGGGATATCCGACTGGGCCACTAGGGATTGCGGAGCATACCACGGCCTCTGCGAAATGGGCTGCCGAATTGGCTCCGGCGTACGATGCCCAGGTGCCGTACGACGAGGCCACCCGAGCGCCGACCCTGGCGAGGTTCGCCCGCATCGTCGCGCTGCCGGAGACCCAGCTCGACCTGGCGATCGGCGCGCTGACGATCGCCTCCGACGGCCGGCCCGACGTCGACCCGGCCCCGACGCTGGCGATCCTCGACTCGCTCGCGGAGCGGGCGCGGGTCCGGCTCGACGTCGGCGACGCGGAGGACGTGGCGATCGACAGGCTCCACGACGTGCTCTACCGCGAGACCGGCTTCCGCGGACCGACCGCCGCGGAGTTCCACGACCCGCGCAACTCGCTGCTCGACCTCGTGGCCTGGCGCCGCGTCGGGCTGCCGATCAGCCTCGCGATCGTCGAGATCGAGGTCGCCGACCGGATCGGCGTGCGGCTGAAGGGCATCGGGCTGCCGGGCCACTTCATCGTCGCGACCGGCGGCGGCATCCTGATGGACCCCGCCGCCGGTGGTCAGCGGCTCCGGCCCGACGACTGCCAGGCGCTGATCCGGCGGGCCGTCGGCGACGGCGTGCTGTTCCACTCCGGCATGCTCCGGCCGGCCTCGAAGCGCGAGATCCTGACGCGGGTCCTGCGCAACCTCCGCTCTGCGCACCTTGCCGCGCGCGACTGGCCGGCGGCGCTGGGCGCGGTGGACCTGCTCGCGGTTGTCGAGCCGATGGACCCCGACCACGGCCGCGACCGGGGGCTGCTGCTGGGGCGGATGGGCCGGTTCGGCGACGCGATCGCGGCCCTGTCGCGCTACCTCGACGAGCGACCGGACGGCCACGACGCCGACGACGTGCGCCAGGTGATGGGGATCTTCGCGGGCCGCCGCAACTAGGCGTCGAGCGTCTCGGGCCGGCGAGCTCGGCCCCGGCGAGCTCGGCCGGGCATTTGAGCCCCCGACGGCAGATCGGCGGGTGGACCGCGATGTAACGCCTCTCGGGATTACCCGTGCGGTGAGCGAACCTTCACCGGGTCCCCGACCCGGTCTGAACGCGAATCGGGCATCCTCATCAAAGCCCTTCGCGCCCCAACCTGCCCTGAGCCAGGAGCCATGACCAGCGACTTCGACCCCACGCCCAGCCCGGCGATCGACCCGGCACTCCCCCTCGACCACGACCAAGACGCGGCTTCGACCGCCGCGGCCGAGGCGACCACGACCGCCGTGCCCACGGCCCCGGTCGTCCCCGCTGCTCCGTCCCGGCGGCGCCTTCGCGGCGCGATCCGGCCGGCGATCCTCGGCGCCGCGTTCGCGGTGACGTTCGGCGTCGGGATCGGCGTCGGGCGGGTGCCGGACCTCGTCACCAGCGGCGCGGCCGCCGCCTCTCCCGCGGCCTCGCCCGGCAACGAGCTGGCGCTCGTCGACGAGGCCTGGAACAAGCTCCACCAGAACTACGTCGACGCCGCCAACCTCGACGACCAGAAGCTCGCCTACGCCGCGATCGACGGCATGACCAACGCGATCGGCGACACCGGCCACACGGAGTTCATGACTCCCGAGGAACGCGCCTCGCGGCGCTCGTCGCTCTCCGGCTCGTACGCCGGCATCGGCGCCGAGGTCGACACCTCGCCCGAGGGCCTGCCAATGGTCGTCGGCGTCTTCCGCGGCAGCCCGGCCGAGAAGGCCGGCCTCCACGCCGGCGACATCGTCCTCACGATCGACGGCACCTCCACGAAGGGCGAGACCCTCGACGAGACCGTCGGCCGCGTCCGGGGCGAGCCCGGCACGACCGTGAAGCTCACGGTCCGCAACGGCGCCGACGGGCCCGTCCGGAACGTCGACATCGTCCGCGCCGACGTCCACATCGACCCGGTCTCATGGGCGATGGTCCCGGGGACGAAGACAGCCGTCCTCCGGCTCGAGCAGTTCTCGACCGGCGCAGCCGACGAGCTCCACAAGGCGCTCCAGGCCATCACCAAGGCCGGCGCCGACCGGCTGATCCTCGACCTCCGCGGCAACCCCGGTGGTTTCGTCAACGAGGCCGTCGCGGTCGCGAGCGAGTTCCTGCCGGGCGGCAACGTCTACATCGAGCGCAACGCGAAGGGCGAGGAGAAGGCGTCACCGGTCAAGCCCGGCGGCCTCGCGACGACGATCCCGCTCGTCGTCCTCGTCGACGAGGGCACCGCGAGCGCGGCCGAGATCGTGAGCGGCGCGATCCAGGACGCAGGCCGGGCGACGCTCGTCGGCCAGAAGACGTTCGGGACCGGGACGGTCCTCGGCGAGTTCCCGCTCGCCGACGGGTCCGCGCTCCGGATCGGGACGGTCGAGTGGCTGACGCCCAAGGGCCGGGTCATCTGGCACAACGGGATCGTCCCCGACCAGACGGTCGCGCGGCCGGCCGACACGAACCCGGTCGTCCCCGACGACCTCAGGACGATGACGGCGGCGCAGGCAAAGAAGATCGCCGACCCGCAGCTGGTGAAGGCGCTCGAGCTCGCCGCGAAGGCGAGCTGACCGACCGAACGAACGCCCGGCGACCGAGCTAGCCGGGGACGGCCTCGGCCTGGCCGTCGGGTGAGGCCTCCGCCTCGCCAGGCGGTGGCGGCCCGACGTCGCCGCCCGGCTCGCTCGGCGGGGAGTCCCGGACGCGGCGCCGGATCCGTTCGGCGCCCAGCGCGATCCCGATCAACAGCAGGCCCTCGACGAGCAACGCGATCTCGATCCCGCTCGTCGGGGCGACGTACGTGGCATTGAAATCGGTCAGGGCGACGACCACGCCGAGCGCCGCGGCGATGACGTAGGCAGCGGATTCGCGGCGGAACGCCCGTTCGACGAGCACCGCCGAGACCGCCAGGACGATCACATCGGCGATCCACGGCTCGATCACCCGACCATAGCCGGCGCCGTCGTACTCGGTCCGCATGAGGGCCGTCGCCACGCCGGCGATCGCCACGAGACCTGCCCAGAACCGGGCGAGGGCCGCTCGCCGACCGGCGGCCGCGCTCCCCGTCCGACTCTCGAGCAGCGCGATCAGCCCGATCAGTACCGCGCAGCCCAGCCATGCGATGGCCGAAATGACGGCCCCGCGGACGCCGAACGCGCCGAAGGTTCCCCCGAAGACCCCGCTGGCCGGGTCGAGCCGCTCGGCCAGCAACCCGAGCGACGCCTGGACGACCCCGGTGATCGTCGCCAGCAGCCCGACCTCGGTCAGCACCGACGGGTGGTACCAGCGATACGCCATCGCCGCGAGGAGTCCGGCGACGGTGCCGGCGAGGACCGTCACCGCGCCGTCCGCCACGATCTCGGCGTTGATCGCGACCCCGCTCGCGACGAACCCGACCGAGACCAGGAACGCGACGCCGGCGGCGCGCGAGAGCCGAGCGGAGCGGCCGTGGAGCACGAGCCCGATCACGAAGAACACCGCGGCCGGAACGGCGAGGCCGGCGACGAGCAGCCAGTCGCGCGTCGCCCCGGCCGCTTGCCCGGAGACCCGTCCGATCAGCGCAAACCAGGCGGCCAGGACGAACGCCGCGCCGAGATACGAGAACGCCTCGACGAGCGACACCGCGGGCCCGAAGAACGAGGAGACACCGGTCGGCCGAGCAGCGGGTGCGGCGGTCGCGGCGTCGGTGGCGGCGTCGGCGGGTTCGTCCGCCTCGGCCGCGCGGAGCCGTTCGGCCGTCGTCGCGTCGATGAGGCCCGCCGCCTCCCAGGCCGCGATCCGTACGAGCACGATGTCGGACATCGGCGCCCTCCCACCCCGGTTGATTCGGGATGATGACGCCTCGCGGCACGCCGCGTTACATGGCGGCGGGCGAGCCAGGGATTCCGGCTAGAGCAGCTCCCCGTGGGACGAGCCGGTCGGCTCGCCGTCGCGCGGCCGCGGCTCCTCGCCCGGGCCGTACTCCGGCGCCGGCGGCGCGGCCTCCGCGCCGGGCTCCAGCACCCGCAGCTGGGGGCTCGCCTGGCCCTCGATCGCCCCGACCCCGAACGGGACCCACTTTGCCGGGTCCTGGAGCCGGTGCGCCTCGGTGTTGCCGCGGGTGTGCGTCTCGGAGAAGCCCTTCGGCTCGATCCACATCCGCTCGCCCTCGAGCAGCCCCAGCACGCCGGACTGGCCCGGCTCGGAGCGCTGCGACTGGCAGTAGCGGCACGACGCCTCGTCGTGGCGGGTGTAGGTCGGCGGCTCCTCGTAGGTCGTGATGTAGCCCTCGTAGTTGCGGAGGACGACCTTGTGATCCGAGTAGCTGATCAGGTAGTTCGGCATGACCGGGATCTTGCCGCCGCCGCCCGGCGCGTCGATCACGTACGTCGGCACGGCGTACCCGCTCGTGTGGCCGCGCAGCCCCTCCATGATCTCGAGGCCCTTGCCGACCGGCGTCCGGAAGTGGCCCGAGCCCTCGACGAGGTCGCACTGGTAGAGGTAGTACGGCCGGATCCGGTTCTCGACGAGCCGGTGGACGAGCGCCCGCTGGATGTGGACGCAGTCGTTGACGCCGGCGAGCAGGACGCTCTGGTTGCCGACCGGCAGCCCGGCCTTCGTCAGCTTGTCGACCGCGCGCGAGACCTCCGGCGTGATCTCGTTGGGGTGGTTGAAGTGGAGGTTGATCCAGAGCGGGTGGTACTGCTCGAGCATCGCGCAGAGCTCGTCGTCGATCCGCTGCGGCAGGAACACCGGCACGCGCGAGCCGATCCGGATGATCTCGATGTGGGGGATCTCGCGGAGGCCGCGCAGGATCGACTCGAAGAGCTTCGGGGCGAGCGTCAGGCCGTCGCCGCCGCTGATCAGGACGTCGCGGACCTGGGGCGTGCGGCGGAGGTAGTCGAGCTGGGCCTCGTGGTCCTTGCGATTGAAGTTCTGGGTCGGGTCGCCGACGATCCGCGACCGCGTGCAGTAGCGGCAGTACGACGCGCACTGGGTCGTGACGAGCATCAGGACCCGGTCGGGGTAGCGATGCACGAGGCCGGGCACCGGGGAGTGGCGGTCCTCGGCGAGCGAGTCCTCCATCATCGCGGTGAACGCCTGCTGCTCCCGCCCGAGCGGGATCACCTGGCGGCGGATCGGGTCGTCGGGGTCGTCGGGGTCGATCAGCGAGATGAAGTACGGCGTGATGTCGACCCGGAACTTGTCGGGCGCGCTGAGGCCGGCCCGCTCCTCGTCGGTCAGGTTGAGGACCGCCTCGATCTCCTCGAGGTCGTTGACGCGGTTGCTGAGCTGCCAGCGCCAGTCGTTCCACTTCTCGTCCGGGACGTCGTTCCAGATCGGCGCCCGGCGGCTGACCGCGGGCCGACCGTCGGGGCCCAGCACCTTGGCGGGGTCGCGGCGGTTGACGAACGGCTCCTCGGCGGCGACCCGGGCGGCCTCCTGGTGGGCGACCGCGAGCTTGATCTCCTGGGCGTCCAAACCTGTTCGGCCTCCATGGCGCCAACGACGTCGAGTGCATAAGGACTATGCACTCTGCAAGGTTGCGAGATCATAGCGGAGCCGCGGAGCGGCGGTCCATCCGCCGGTGGTACCGGGGCTGTGCGTTCACGGCGCGGCGCGTTTAGCATCAGCATCGTGACCGTGCCCGACACCGCCGCCGACCGCCTCAGGCCCCTCCGCCGGACGCGCCAGATCCGCGAGTTCACGGACGAGCCGGTCGCCCGACCCGAGCTCGACGCGATCGCCGACGTCGCCCGCTGGACGGGGAGCAGCGAGAACACCCAACCGTGGCGGTTCATCGTCGTCACCGACGTCGGCGTCCTGCGCCAGATCGCCGAGATCGGCCTGCCCCAGACCCGCTCGCTCCGGACCGCGACCGCGGCGATCGCGATCGTCCTCCCGGTAGCCGAGGACGACCGCCACGAGCTGGGCATGGCCTACGACGACGGCCGGGCGGCAGAGCGGGTCCTCATCGCCGCCGGGATGCTCGATCTCGGCGCGGGGATCGCCTGGGTCCGTCCGAACTTCCGCGCCCCGATCGGCGAGCTCCTGGGCCTGCCGCCGGACCGCTACGTCCGGACGATCGTCGCGCTGGGCCACCCGACGGAGGCGGCCCGGGCCCCGAAGGCGGCGCCCGGCGAGGCCCGCCTGCCGCGCGACGAGAGCGTCTTCGAGGAGCGCTGGCCGGGATGATCCGCGTCGGCTCGATCGTCATCCGCGTCGACGACCTCGAGCGCCAGAAGGCGTTCTGGACGGCGGCGCTCGACTACGTGCCGCGCGGCGCGGAGCGCGGCGACGACGAGGGCTTCGCGCTGCTCCGGCCGCGCACCGGCGACGGACCCAACGTCTCGCTCGACCGCGTCCGGTCCGAGGTCCATATCCCGCCCCGGATCCACCTCGACCTCTACGCCGAGGACCAGGCCGCCGAGGTCCAGCGCCTCATCGGCCTCGGGGCGACCGAGGTCCACTGGGACAAGAAGCCACCCGACGCCGACTACGTGATCCTCGCCGACCCCGAGGGCAACCGCTTCTGCGTGATCGACATCACGCGCTGACCCTCGCGCCGGCGGTGACCGCCATGTCCTGGCCTACGGCGTGCTCGCGGCGAGCGGGTCGATCCCGGCCTTGTCGAGGTCGCGGACGATGAAGTCGAACAGCGGGCTCTCCTCGGCCGAGAGGTCCTTCCGGTTCGCGACGAGGAACAGCACGTCCGAGCCGAGATCGAACCGGGCGACCTCCGCGCCGCGCCGGCTGAGGATCTTCGCCGTCGCGGTCGCATCGGCCGCGCGGACACGGATCCGGATCGCCGACCCGAAGTCGACGACGGCCGCGGCCGCGTCCTGGGCCGCCTTCTCGGCCGCGGCCCGCTCCTTCGAGCCCGCCGCGAGGCCGTGCATCCCGGCCGGGTTGGGGCCGACGATCGCGTTCCAGAGCAACCGCTGCGTGCCCTGGGTCCACGCCCGGAAGTTCGGGTCGCTCGCGAACGACACGACCCGCCCCGACCCGACCGCCTCGTCGGCGACCGCCGACGTGCCCGCGAGGCCGCCGACGCCCAGCGCGAGGCCGGACGTCGCGTAGCTGGCCGATCCGGCCGCCGGGAACGTCCCGATCGGCGCCCCGAGGCCCGGCTTCATGACCGGGTCGTCCTGGTACATGACCCAGTCGCGCCCGCCGATCCCGGTCGCGAGCGGACTCGCCGGGTTGAGCGAGACGCGGATCAGCGTCCCGGGTGCGTTCGTGTTCGACGTCGAGAACTGGGTCGTCGAAATCCCGGCCTTCGTCGCGAGCAGCGCGCCGCCCTGCCAGGCGACGAGCCGGCCGCCGCCGTTGACCCAGTCACGGAGCGCCTTCTTGCCCTTCGCGCCGAGCGCCTGCAGCCCGTAGTTCGTGAAGCCGTCCGGGATGACGACGACGTCCGTGCCGGGCAGGCCGGCGAGGATGTCGTCGACCGTCACGTCGTGGAACGGCAGGTCCCAGACGTCGTGGAAGAGGTAGCGGGTCTGGCCGGCAGATTCGAAGCCGCGGGTGCTGTTCGGGATCTGGAAGACCCCGACGGAGGGGAGGCTCGAGGGCAGCGCCCACGTCGGCGTGCCCACCGCGGCGACGACGCCCGAGGCCGATAGCGGCACGACGTCGCCGCTCCAGCCGCCGTTGAGGTTCATCAGCAGCGGGTTGCTCCAGGCCGTGACGTCGTAGGTGACGTCGAACGGGATCCAGCTGTCCTCATGGAGCATCGCCTGGACCCAGTGCTTCTGGGCCTGGGCCATCGGCACGTAGTACGTCCCGGCGGGGTAGGTGACGCCGTGGGCAGGGTCGCCGTACGGGTGGAAGTCGGCCAGCGTCACCGACTGGTTCAGCTGGCGGACCTCGACGTCCATGCGCTGCAGCCGCCGGACGAGCATCGCGAGCTCGAACTGGCGATCCGGGTCGTTCGGGAAGAAGTAGCCGCGGACGGTCTCGTTCGGGACCGGCTGGAGCAGCTTGTGGTGAGGCTCGAAGACCGCGTTGGGCTCGAGCGTCCCGGCGACGCCCTCCTGGTAGGCCTGGACCCACGAGTCGTGCCAGCCGGAGAGGACCTGCGACCGGGCGGCTGCACCGGCGGCGAGCGACGCCCACATCGAGGTGAAGTGCTCGTGCTCACGCGTCGCGATCGGGTCGCTGTCCTCCTTCTCGAACGTCATCCCGGCGGCATGGAAGCCGGTCGCCGGGACCGTGTCGCCGAAGACGATCGCGAAGAAGTCGTATGGCGCGCCGTGGAAGAACTTGATGCCCTCGCGGTTGAACTCCGCGCTGATCGCGGTCGAGTAGAGGTTGTTGATCCAGTCGTGGGCCTGGTCGGGGATCTCGTGGTACTCGGGATCGGCGTTCGGTGGGAAGAAGTAGTCCGACAGGCCGAACTCGTGGGCGTCGACGTAGAGCATCGGCGGGTACTTGCGGAGGACCTCGAGCTTGCCGTCGGTCTCGGGCTGGGTCCGGGCGAACCAGTCGCGGTTCATGTCGAAGCCGTTGAGGTTGCGGCGGGTCTGCTCCTCGCGGCCGTCCGGGTTCTGGATCGGCAGGATGACGACGACCGCGTTGGCGAGGATGTCGTCGACGACGCAGTCGCCCCGCGCGGCGAGGTTGTACAGGGCGTCGAGCGAGGCGTCGGCGCCGCTCTCCTCGTTGCCGTGGACGTTCCCCGAGAGCCAGAGGATGACCGGCGCGGACGCCAGCGCGGCGTTGACGTCGGCCTGGGCTCGCGAGCGGGTTCCGGAGCGTCGCGACGGCCGCCTGGACGGCGGCGAGGCCGCTCGGCGTGACGTGCGAGGGGTCGCCGACGACCGCGTAGTCGATCGAGCGTCCGCCCACGGACGTCGCCGCGTTCCCGGTGATGACGCGGTCGCTCGCCGCGTCGACGGCCGCCATGTACTGGTTGGCCTGGGCCGCGCTGACCTCCTGGCTGCCAAGCGCGAAGCCCAGCACCGACTGGGCGGTCGGGACCGCGGGGTCGATCTCCGGCGGCGTCTGGAACGGGTCGCAGCCCGGCGCCGCCGCGACCGGCGCGGCGGGTCCGATGGCGAGGGCGAGAACGACCGACAGCGCGGGAACGAGGAATCGGCGGGGCACGGCACGCTCCTTCGTCGCGATGGATGGTCAGCTTCCTGGACGGAGGCGAGGCGTCTGTGGGCCGGGCTGGGCGGCCCGGCGTCCTGGTCGGCCCCGTTGGGCGGGGGCCCCGGCCTGGGCTAGTCGCCGATGACGGCCCAGATGAAGCCCATCATGATGAACAGCCCGGTGAACATCGCGATGAGGCCGATACCGCCGTACGGCGAGTTCGCCCCCTCATGGGGGACGAGCTGGAGGCCGATCCCGAAGACCACCGCCCAGCCGATGAAGAGGGCGGCGAACAGGAACCGGCTCGAGGGGCGGGTCACGAAGCGGCTGAGGCCCGTCGCTCCCTCGGACGAGAACATCGAGCGGACGAGGATCGCGAGCATCAGCACGGTCAGGCCCGTGGCCAGACCGAACTCGACGGGTCGCGAGAAGAAGATCGTGAACAGCTGCACGTGGGGGGCCTCGTGTGGCTCGAGCCGTCGACCGGATCGTACCAGAGGGCGGTCCCGGCTCGACGGGCCCGGCCGCCCGATCGGCGGCGCCCCGATAGCATGCACGCGGCATGTCGACCCCCCTCCCCTCCGAGCCTGGGCAACCGCCCCGCGGGCCGTTCGCGGCGCTCGGCCGGTTCGCGGCGCGGCGGCGCTGGCCGATCGTCATCGCCTGGGCGGTCGTCCTCCTGGTCGCGCTGCCGTTCGCGCCGCGGGCGGCCGGCGCGCTGCGGGCGGGCGGGTTCATCCTCGACGACCTCGAGTCGGCCCGGGCGAAGGCCACGCTCCAGGACGAGCTGGGCGCGCCGCCGTCGGCGGTCGTCGTCGTGCTCCACAGCGACTCGCTCCTGGCCGGGACGCCGGCGTTCGAGGCCGCGGCCGCGGAGGCCGTCGCGGGCGTTGCCGACGCGCCGTACGTCGCCCGGGTCGTTCCCCATACGCTCGCGACGCGCCAGGTCTCGGCCGACCGCCACACCGCGTACGACGTCGTCCTGCTGACGATCGCCCCGGACGACTCGCCGGCGGCGCTGCCGGGGATCCAGGCCGCCCTCGGCCACCCGGCCGGGATCGACGTCGCGCTGGCCGGCGGCCCGGCGTTCTACGGCGACGTCCAGACCGTCTCGGAATCCGACCTGCGACGGAGCGAGCTGATCTCGCTGCCGCTGGCCGCGCTCGCCCTGCTCGTCGTGTTCGGGTCGGTCGTCGCGGCGGCGCTGCCGCTCGCGGTCGGCGGCGCGGCCGTGGTCGTCGCGCTGGCGGCGGTGTTCGGGGTCGCATCGGCGACGCCGATGAGCATCTTCGTCCTGAACCTCGCGACGCTCCTTGGCCTGGGCCTCGGCGTCGACTACTCATTGCTCCTGACGAGCCGCTTCCGGGAGGAGATGGCCGGACGCTCCGCGGACGACCCGGACCGGGTCGCGAAGGCCGTCGAGGCGACGCTCGCGACGGCCGGGCGGGCGGTGTTCTTCTCCGGCCTGACCGTGTTGCTGGGGCTCCTCGGCCTCGTCCTGTTCGAGTTCATGATCCTGCGCTCGGTCGGGATCGCCGGCGCGATCGTCGTGTTCCTCGCCGTCGCGTCGGCGGTCACGCTGCTGCCGGCGCTGCTCGCGATCGTCGGCACCCGGATCGACGCGCTCGCGATCCGCCGGACGCTGCCGAGCGACGACCCGAACGGCCGCTGGGCCCGCCTCGCCCGCTGGGTCATGCGCCGCCCGGTTGCGGTCCTCGTCCCGACGCTCGGGCTGCTGCTCGTCCTCGGCTGGCCGTTCCTCCACGTCCGGTTCAATGCCCCCGATTCGACGATCCTCCCGGCGAGCGTCCCCTCGCGCGCCGCGTTCGACCGCCTCGCCGCGACGTTCGGCGAGGGCGAGTTCGCGCCGCTGACGCTCGCGATCCGGACGACCGGCCCGGCGACGTCGCCGGAGAACCTCGCGGCCCTCTACGACTACTCCCGGCGGCTCGCGGCTGACCCCCGGATCAGCCGCGTCGAGGGCCTCGTCGATGTCGACCCGCGGCTGGGCCTCGACCAGTACCAGCTGCTGTACGGCGACCCCAACGGCCCTCGGGACCGGTTCATCGCGATGGCCCTCGCCGCGACGACGAAGGGCGACCTGACCGCGTTCACCGTCTTCACGCCGTATGGGCCGAACCGGGCCGAGGGCCGTGCGCTCGTGGCCGACCTCCGCGACCCCGCCGGGTCGCTCGCTCCGCCGCCGGGCACGACCGTCCTTGTCGGCGGCGGCGCGGCGGACGTGACCGACGTCGTCAACCGCGTCGCCGCCGACTTCCCGCGGACGGCGCTGTTCATCGTCGTGACCACCTACATCGTGCTGTTCGTCCTGCTCCGCTCGGCGGTCCTGCCGATCAAGGCGCTCGTGATGAACACGCTCTCGATCGTGGCGTCGTTCGGCGCGCTCGTCTGGATCTTCCAGGACGGCAACCTGTCGGGGCCGCTCGGGTTCCAGCCGCTCGGGTTCGTCGAGACCACCCAGCCGGTGATCCTGTTCTGCGTGCTGTTCGGGCTGTCGATGGACTACGAGGTGTTCCTGCTGTCGCGGATGAAGGAGGTCTGGGACCGGACCCACGACAACCAGGAGGCGGTCGCTCGGGGCCTCGAGCGGAGCGGCCGGATCGTGACCTCCGCGGCGCTGATCGTCGTCGTCGTCGCGGCCTCCTTCGCGTTCGCCGACATCGTCCTGATCAAGGCGCTCGGAATCGGGATGGCCCTCGCGGTCGCCCTCGACGCGACCGTCGTCCGGGCCCTGCTCGTGCCGGCGACGATGCGCCTCCTCGGGAAGTGGAACTGGTGGGCGCCGGCGTGGGCGCGGCGCGTGCCGGCGGTCGGCATCGCCCTGCTCGTCCTCGTCACCCCGCTCCTCGCCGCGTGCTCCGCGCCGATCCTCGCCGCGCCGCCCGCCGCCCACCCGACGACGCCGCCCGCAGCGTCCGCCGCGCCTCGCCCGTCCGACCCGGTCGCGATCTCGCTCCCGGCCGACGACGCGCCCCACGACCGCCTGACCGAGTGGTGGTACTACACCGGCCACCTCCGCGACGACGCCGGCGGCCGCTACGGCTTCGAGTTCGTGATCTTCCGCGCCGAGCGCGGCGGGCTGCCGGTCTCGTGGGCGTCGCACGTCGCCATCACCGACGAGAACGGCGACACGTTCCGCTACGCCCAGCGGACGTGGATCGGGCCGGGCGTCGACGGGTCGCCGGCCGACGGGTTTCGCCTGGCGATTCCGGCCGCGCCCGCGGCGCCGAGCGGCGTCCCCTGGGCGATGTCGGGCGGCGACGGCCACGACGCGCTCGCGGCCGCCGCCGCGGACGCCGAGAGCTCGACCGGGTCGGCATTCGGACTCGACCTCCGGGTCGACGCGACGAAGCCGCCGGCGCTCCACGACACCGACGGCTGGATCGACTTCGGGCCGGCCGGCGGCTCGTACTACTACTCGCGAACGGCGATGGCGGGCCGGCGGCACGCTCACCCTCGGCGGGAAGGCGCTCCCGGTCACCGGCACCGCCTGGTTCGACCACCAGTGGGGCGACTTCATCGCGGTCGGCGGCGGCGGCTGGGACTGGTACGCGGTCAATCTCTCGGACGGCACCGACCTGATGCTCTCGCTCGTCCGGGACGCCGACGGCTCCTACCCGCTCGTCTACGGGACGATCGTCGACGCGGCCGGCACGACGCGTCGTCTCGACCGCGACGCGTTCGAGGTCCAGGTCACCGACCACTGGACGAGCCCGGCGACCGGTGCGACCTACCCCGCCGGCTGGCGCGTCACGATCCCCGGAGAGGGTCTCGCGATCGACCTCCACCCGGCGGTCGCCGACCAGGAGCTCGACACGCGGGCGTCGACCGGCGTCGTCTACTGGGAGGGATCCCAGGTCGTGTCGGCGACGCGCGGCACCACCCGGCTGGGTGGCGAGGGCTATGTCGAGCTGACCGGCTACGCGCCCTCGAACGGGGCGGCCAACTAGGTCAGGGCGTCTCCGGGTCGGGGAACGTGACGCCCGCGCCGGCCGCGACGTCATGGAGCTGGGCGTCGAGCGCGGCGAGCCCGCCGAGGAGCGTGAGCATGTCCTTCGCGGCCGCCTTGTACGCGGCCTGGTTCCGGATCGACGCGTCGAGCCCGGCGGCCGCCGCGTCCTGGACCTCGCCGTAGTAGGCGGTCAATCCGTCGGCCAGCTCCGCGCCACCCGCCCAGTCGCCGATGTGATCGGCGAGTGGCCGGCCCGCGACCGCGTCGGCGGAGACCGAGCGCAGCACCTGGAAGACGGTGTACGTGTCGAACGTCCTCGCGGCGAGCGCCGACTGGAGGACCGGCCCGGCGGCGGCGAGCTGGGCGTTGACGTTGGCCGCCTGGATGAGCGCCGACTTCGTGAGCGGCGGGATCCCGGTGCCCTCGACTGGCGCTACGGGCGCGACCGGCCCGGACGTGGCGAGCGGGGCTGCCGTCGCGAGCGGCACCGGATGGGCGGCCTCGGCGGCGGCGAGCGCCGCCGCGACCCGGGCGTTGACCTCGGCGTCGCGCGCCAGGTTGTCCGACAGGGCACCCATGCCGGCGGCGACGCCGCCGATCGCCAGCCCGACCGCCAGCCCCAGGGCGACGAACCCGGAGGCCTTCGTGAGCTTGACGCCGGCGACGAGGTGGGTCTTGCAGCCCGGGCACTTCTTGGCGCCCATCACGAGCGGCCGCTGGCAGTTGGGGCAGGAGAAGACGGTCTGGTCGATCTCCCCGATCGAGAGCGATTCGGAGATCATGGGCGGCCGCGGTTCCTCCACTGCGACCTTCGTTGTCCTGCGCGTTCGACGACTGGCGACGTCGACGGTCATGCTCGTTCCCCGAAAGGCGGCGGCGCAAGGCACGCTGCACGGCGCAACCGCACCGCGAGTCTCTGCACTTCGGGGCCGGTCGGCCGTCGGTCGATGGTCCGGCTGGGGCAGTACGTTCGCCGCCGACCCGTTGCGGCGTTGAGACTCAGTCTCGACAAGTGGACTGAGACCGGGTATCGTTCCGCGTCTGATGGGAGACCCGACGCCACTGCTCGACGCCCTGGACGGGGCAGGCTTCCGCCTGACGGACGCGCGGCGGGCCGTGGCCGGCCTGATCGCCGACCGCGACGGCCCGTTCACCGCGGCGGACATCCTCGCCGACGCCGGCACCCGGCGCCTCGGGATCGGACGGGCGACGGTCTTCCGGGCGATCGACGCATTCAGCGAGCTGGGCGTCGTGGAACGGATCGACCTGCCGAGCGGCGAGCACGCGTACGTCGGCTGCGAGCCCGCGCACCACCACCACGTCGTCTGCGAGCGCTGCGGGAAGACGACCGAGATCGACGACCGGGGCGTCCGCGACATCGTCCGCGCCGTCGAGCGCCGGACCGGCTTCCGGATCGACAGCCACCGCCTCGAGCTGTTCGGGCGCTGCCCGGCCTGCGCGTCGGCCTGACCGTCGATGATCCGTCTCGCCCGCGCCGTCCGGCCGCCCTCGTCGCTGAGACTCGGTCTCGGCGTCGCGACCATCCTGCTCGTGGTGGCAGGCTGCACCGGCGCCGCCACGCCGGCCTCCTCCGGGCCGACGCCCGCCCCCGGCGCGCTCAAGGTCGTCGCGACGACGACCGTCCTCGCCGACATGGTCCGCCAGGTCGGGCGGCACGAACGTCGACGTGACGAGCATCGTCCCGAAGGGCGCCGTCGTCGAGACGTTCGACCCCTCGCCCCGGGACATCGCCGCGGTGAGCGCCGCGCAACTCGTCGTCATGAACGGGCTGGGGCTCGACGACTGGCTTCAGCGGGTCATCAAGGCCGCCAACCCGGACGTGCCCGTCGTCCGCCTCGCGGAGGACCTGCCCGGGGTCGACTACGTGACGGGCGAGGCGGGCGAGGCGGTCAACCCGCACCTCTGGCTCGACGTGTCGAACGGCGAGCGCTACGCGGGCCGGATCGCCGACGCCCTCGCGACCGCGGCCCCGGCCCGCGCCGCTGCGTTCCGCGCCGGCGGCGACGCGTATCGGGCGCGGCTGGCGAACCTCGACGCCGACGTCCGGGCCCGGATTGCGACGATCCCGGCCGCCGACCGGAAGCTCGTGAGCTTCCACGAGGCGTTCCCCTACTTCGCGAAGGCCTATGGCCTCGAGATCGTCGGCTCGGTCGTCGGCGTGCCCGGCCAGGACCCGTCGGCGGGCGAGGTCGCGACGCTCATCGACGCCATCAAGCGCTCCGGCGCGAAGGCGGTCTTCGCCGAGGCCGGCTTCAACCCGGATCTCGCCCGGGCGATTGCCACGGAGGCGGGCGTCAGCGTCGAGAGCAACCTCTACAACGACTCGCTGGGCGATCCGCCGGTCGACACGTACGAGGGTCTGATCCGCTGGGACGTCGACCGGATCGTGGCCGCGCTGGGCGGTCGGGGCTAGGATCGCGACGATGACCTTCGATCCGCACTCGCATCCGCACGATCACCCCGCCGAGCGCCGCCTGGCGACCGTCGATGCCGGCCTCGACAGCGGCCATGCCCGCGCCCACTCCGACGTCTGGCTGTCGGACGTCAGCGCCGGCTACGGCGACCGGGTCGCGCTCGAGAACGTGAACCTCGCGGTCGAGGCGGGGTCGCTGCTCGCGGTCGTTGGCCCGAACGGCGCCGGGAAGTCGACGCTCCTCAAGCTGATGGCCGGGCTGCTCCAGCCGTGGCATGGCCGCGTCGAGGTCCTCGGCCACCCGGCGGGACAGCAGGCCCGGCGCGTCGCCTACGTCCCCCAGGCCGAGCTCGTCGACTGGGGCTTCCCGGTGACGGTCAACGACGTCGTGATGATGGGCCGCTACCCGGCGCTGGGGCGATTCCGCCGGCCCGGGCCGGACGACCGGCGCTCGGTCGCGGCGGCGCTCGAGCAGGTCGGGATGGCGGCTCACGCTTCGACCCAGATCGGCGAGCTGTCCGGCGGGCAGCGGCGGCGGGTGTTCCTCGCCCGGGCGCTCGCAGCGGGGCCCGACCTGTTCCTCCTCGACGAGCCGGTCACCGGCGTCGACGCCACGACCCAGGAAGACCTCATGGACATCCTCGAGGCCGAGGCGCGCGGTGGGAAGACCGTCGTCGCGACGACCCACGACCTCGCCTGCGCGGCGCAGCGGTTCCAGCAGGTCGCAACGGTCAACCGGACGATCATCGCCCACGGCCCGTCGTCGCTGATCCTCGACCCGGACGTCCTGGCGCGGACCTACGGCGGGCACCTGCTCGTGCTCGGTGGGCAGACGGTCGTCCTCGACGACGCCCACCACCACGACGACGCGCCCGGCAAGGAGCGGCACTTCCACGAGGGCGGTGGCTCCGGCGGCGGCGGGTCGCACCACGAGCATCCGGAGCCCTGATGGACCTCCTGACCGAGCCGCTGACCCACGCGTTCTTCGTCCGGGCGCTGATCGCCGCTTCGCTTGTCGGGATCGTCTGCGCGGTCGTCGGGACGTTCGTCGTCCTCAAGGGCCTCGCGTTCATCGGCGACGCGATCAGCCACGCGGCGTTTCCCGGCGTCGTCGCGGCATACATCGTCCACGGCCCGATCCTCGTCGGGGCCGGGATCGCGGCGGTCGGGACCGCGCTCGCGATCGGGTTCGTGACGCGCCGCGCCGGGGTCCGCGGCGACACCGCGATCGGCGTGCTGTTCGCCGGGGCGTTCGCCCTTGGCGTGTTCATGTTCAGCACGATCCAGGGCTACGTCGGCGACCTGTTCGGGTTCCTGTTCGGGTCGCTGCTGCTGACCGGCGTCGAGGACCTCGTGGCGCTGGCGATCCTCGCCACGCTCGTGCTCGTCGTCGTCGGCCTGCTCTGGAAGGAGCTCCTCTACGCGACGTTCGACCCGCAGGGCGCGGCCGCGTCCGGCCTCCACGTCGAGCCGCTCGAGTACCTGTTCCTGGGGCTCGTCGCGCTGACGATCGTGGTCAGCCTCCAGGCCGTCGGGATCATCCTCGTCGTCGCCATGCTCGTGACGCCCGCGGCGACCGGCCAGCTGCTGACCGTCCGCTTCGGGATGCTGGTGCTGCTCGCCGTCGTGATCGGGATCGGGTCGTCGGTGCTGGGGCTGTACGTCTCGTACTGGCTCGACGTCGCAACCGGGGCGACGATCGTGCTCGTCCAGACCGGACTGTTCCTCGCGGCGCTCGCGCTGGGCCCGCGAACGGGGCTGCTGAGCCGCCGCGGACGAGTCGACCGGCCGGCCGCCCTCGCCGTCGGCGACCAGGTTCCCGGCTGACCGCCCGCCGTCAGGCCCCGAGGAAGTCCGCCAGCTCCGCGACGGACGGCATGCCTTCGCGGGCGCCGGCTCGGCGGGTCGAGATCGTCGCCGCCGCGACCGCGCGATGGGCAGCCCCGATGATGTCATGGCCCGCCGCGAGACCCGCCGCCAGCGCGCCGGCGAACGTGTCGCCCGCGCCGACGGCGTCGATCGACCCGACCTCTCGAGCCGGGTAGTCGACCGCAGCTCCGTTTGCCGGGACCACCACCGCGCCGCCTGCGCCCAAGGTCACGACCACGACCTGGGCGACGCCGACGCCGTCGGCGTTCCGCTCGAGGAGCGTCCGGGCGGCCTCGACCGGCCGGTGTTCCGGGCTCGCGGCCCGGCCGAGACGGGCGGCCTCCGTGGCGACGATCACGGCCAGCTCGAGGCGGTTGACGGTCAGCACGTCGGCGAGGCCGAACGCGGAGCGGTCGATGCCGGTCGCCGGGGCCGGGTTGAAGACGACGGTCGCGCCGGCTTCACGGCCCAGCTTCAGGGCGTGGCGCGCGGAGATCGTCGGGATCTCGTGGCCGACAAGGACGACGTCGCCGGCCGCCGGGCCGAGGGCGTCGAGCGCCGTCGCGATGTCGCTCGGGGTCAGCGCGGCGTTCGCCCCCGACGCGACCGCGATCATGTTCTCGCCGCCCGCGTCGACGAGGATCAGGGCGACGCCGGTCAGGCCGTCGACGGTCGTGAGCCCGGTCAGGTCGATGCCCTCGCGGTCGAGCGCGGCTCGCGCCCGCATCCCGAACGCGTCCCGCCCCACCGCGCCGACGAACGCGGTCGGCGCGCCGAGCCGCGCGGCCGCGACCGCCTGGTTGGCGCCCTTGCCGCCGTCGTGCTCGGAGAAGGTCGCCCCGGTGACGGTCTCGCCGGCCGCCGGCAATCGCTCGGCGTGGGCGACGAGATCCACGTTGACCGAGCCCACGACGATGACGCGACCGCTCACTGATTCCCCCGGTCAGCCCGTAACGAATTCGCCACCGTCGACGCCGATGATGTTGCCACTGATCCAGTCGGAGTCGGACTCGGAGAGGCGGACGATCGCCTCGGCGACGTCCTGCGTCGTCGTCAGCCGGCCGTGCGGGTTGCGGGCGAGGGTGATGTCCACCATGCGCTGATTCTCGGGGATCTTGCGGAGCGCGGGCGTGTCGGTGACGCCGGCCCGGATCGAGTTCACGGCGATCCCGTCGCCGCGCCGGGCGAACTCCATCGCCAGCTGCCGGACGTGCGACTCCATCGCCGCCTTCGCGCCGGACACGACGCCGTACGAGGGGATCACCCGGCTCGTCCCCTCCGAGGTCATCGCGTAGACCTTCGAGCCCTTCTCGAGGAACCCGGCTCGGTAGAGGTCCTGGACCCAGTAGACGAGGCTGTTCGCCATCACGTCCTGGGTCATCTCCATCTTCTTGCGATCGACCGCTTCCTTGGGATCGTCGGCGATGAACGGCACGAGCGACCCGAACGCGAGCGAGTGCATGACGATGCGAATGTACGGGTGGCGGCCGGCGCCGCGGCTCTGCTCGAACCGGCCACGGATCGTCTCGATCGCCGCGGCCCGCTTCTCGTCGTCGGCGGCGTTCATGTTGACGTAGAGCGCCTCGCTGCCGGCGGCCTCGATCCCGGCCTTGACCTCCTCGACATGGGCGAGCGCGGCCCGGAAGTCGAGATGGATGCCGATGATCCGGTAGCCGTTCCGGGCGAGCGCGAGGGCGGTGGCCTCGCCCATCCCGCTCGAGCCGCCGAGGATGAGCGCCCAGCGCTCGCGATCGTCGGTCATGGGAGTCACTCCGCGTGGTCGGGCCGTGGGGCGGATCGGCGAGGCGGGTGGCGCCTGCCGGTCGAGTCGCGAGTCTAGCAGCGGCCGGACGGCCGACCGGCCGGATGGGTGCAATGGCGCACGAACCCGGGCGCAATGGCCCGTGCTCGCCGTCGCGGGGATCGGCTAGGCTCGCCGCGATGAACCCGCTCACGACCGAGCAGATCCTCCTCCTGCTGGCGCCGGTCGTCCTGATCCAGCTGGGCCTGATGATCGTGGCCCTCATCGACCTCGAGCGGGACGAGCGGCGGGTCCGCGGCGGGCACAAGGTCGTCTGGGCGCTGGTCATCGTGTTCGTGAACATCGTCGGGCCGATCATCTATCTCACGGTCGGGCGGGAGGAGGCGTGACCGACGCGATCCCGGCGGCGGGTGCGGCGTCCGCGGCCCGCGCGGCGGACGACGAGCCGGCCGTCCGAGCCCGCGGCCTGACGAAGCGGTTCGGCGCTGTGCTGGCGCTCGACTCCCTCGACCTCGACGTGCCGCGCGGCTCGATCTTCGGCCTGCTCGGCCCCAACGGCGCCGGCAAGACGACGACGATCCGGATCCTCACCGGCCTCGCCCGGGCGAGCGGCGGCTCGGCGTCCGTGGCCGGGGTCGACGTCGCCGACGACCGGCCCGAGGTCCGCCGCCGGATGGGCTACGTCGACCAGGATCCCCGGTTCTACGGCTGGATGAAGGGCCGCGAGCTGCTCGAGCTGTCCGCCCGCCTGGCCGGGATCGAAGGCCCGGAGCTCCGGTCGCGCGTCACGGAGACGCTCAAGCGGACCGGCCTCGCCGACGCGGGCGAGCGGCGGATCGGCGCGTACAGCGGCGGGATGCGGCAGCGGCTCGGCATCGCCCAGGCCGTGATCCACGAGCCGGAGCTGCTGATCCTCGACGAGCCGGTGAGCTCGCTCGACCCTGAGGGCCGGCGGGACCTGCTCGAGCTGATCGAGGGACTCCGCGGGACGGCGACGGTCATCGTCTCGACCCACGTCCTCGCCGACGTCGAGCGCATCTGCGACCGCGTCGCGATCCTCGACCGCGGCCGGCTCGTGACGGAGGGCCCGCTCGCCGACCTGCTCGAGGCCCACGCCCGGCCGATCTTCGAGCTCGTGCCGGCGCCGGGCCAGGGCGATGTCGTGACCGCCCTCGCCACGCGCCTGCAGGACACGCCGTGGGCGACCGGGGTGGACGTCGCCGCGGGCACGATCCGGGTGACCGTCTCGGACGCCACCGCGGCCGCCCGCGAGATCCTTCCGATTGTCGTCGCGTCGGGCGTCGTCCTCGTCTCGTTCGAGCAGGCCCGGCCGACCCTCGAGGACGTGTTCCTCGAGCTCGTCGGGCCGGCGCCGTCGGACGAGCTCGACGGGCGCGGCTTCGTGCGGCCGCGAGCGGCGGGGCCGTCGTGACCGGGTTCCGCGTCCTTCTCCGCAAGGAGCTGCTCGAGCAGTGGCGGACGCTGCGCCTGCCGGTCGTGGCGGCGGTCTTCCTGCTCGTCGGCCTCAGCTCGCCGCTCCTCGCCCGGTTCACCCCGGAGCTCCTCGAGGCGCTGGGCGGGTCGCAGCTCCAGATCGTCCTGCCGACGCCGACAACGGCCGACGCCGTCGACCAGCTGATCAAGAACGTCAGCCAGTTCGGGATCCTCGTCGCAGTCCTCCTCGCGATGGGCTCCGTCGCGACCGAGAAGGAGCGCGGGACCGCGGGCCTGATCCTGACGAAGCCGGCCGGCCGCGGCGCGTTCCTCGTCGCGAAGCTCGTGGCGATCGGCGGCACGCTGGCGGTCGCGGTCGGGCTGGCCGCCGCCGCGGCGTGGTTCTACACGCTCGTCCTGTTCGAGGCACTCCCCGTCGCCGGGTTCGCGGCCTCGGCCGTCCTCCAGTGGCTCGCGATCATGGCGTTCGCCGCGATCACGTTCCTCGCCAGCACGTTGACCCGCTCCGCGCTCGCCGCAGCCGGCATCGGCGTCGTCGCGTTCATCGTCATCGGCGTGCTGTCGGCCTTCCCGGCGATCGCGCCGTACCTGCCGGTCGGGCTGGGCGCGCCGGCGCGGGCCCTCGCCCTCGGCCAGCCGGTCGAGGACGCCCTCCGGCCGATCCTCGCGACGATCGCTCTCGTCGGCGCGTCGGTCGCGATCGCCTGGCTGTCGTTCCGTCGCCAGGAGCTCTGACCGCTCAGATCACCCCGGCGACACGGAGCGCCGCGATCTCGGCCGCGGAGTAGCCGGCCTCGGCGAGAATCTCGTCCGAGTGCTCGCCGAGAAGCGGCGGCGCGGTCCGGATCGAGGCCGGCGTCGCCGACAGCGTGAACGGCAGTCCCACCTGCGTCGTCCGGCCGAGCACCGGGTGCTCGACCTCGACCGCCATCTGCCGGGCGACCGCCTGGGGAGATGCGAAGGCCGTCGTGAGGTCGTTGATCGGGCCGGCCGGGACGTCGGCCGCCTCGAGCGCCGCGAGCCACTCCGCGGACGCCTGCTCCGCGAAACGCTCGCGCAGCGTCGCGATCAGCTCGACCCGGTTCTCGACGCGGTCGCCGTTCGTCGCGAACCGCGGGTCGTCGGCGAGCGCCGGCAGCCCGAGCGCGCGGCAGAAGCGCGGCCACTGGCGCTCGCTGCCGACCGCGACGCGCGATCTCGCCGTCGGCCGTTTCGAACGTCTCGTACGGGACGATGCTCGGGTGGGCGTTGCCGAGGCGGCCCGGGGCGACGCCGTCGACGAACGCGTTCTGGGCCTGGTTGACGAGCACCGACAGCGTCGATTCGAAGATCGACACGTCGACGCGCTGGCCGGTCCCGTGGGCGGGCGACGACGGAAGCTCGCGGCCGGCGAGCGCGGCGAGGATCCCGACGGCGGCGTGGAGCCCGGTGGCGACGTCGGCGATCGCGACACCGACCTTCGTCGGGCCGCCGCCGTCGGCGTCGGGCGCGCCGGTGATCGACATCAGCCCCGCCTCGGCCTGGAGGAGGAAGTCGTAGCCGGGACGGCCGACGAGCGGCCCGGTCGGGCCGTAGCCGCTGATCGCGAGGTGGATCAGCGCGCGGGTTGATCGCGCTCGAGCGCCGCGTCGTCGAATCCCAGCCGGGCGAGGCTGTCGGGCCGGAGGTTCTCGACGAAGACGTCGGCGTCGGCGAGGAGGCGGCGCAGGACGTCGGCGCCGGCGGGCTGCTTCAGGTCGAGCCGGAGGCTGCGCTTGTTGCGGTTGACCGCGAGGTAGTACGCCGCCGTCCGCGTCCCGTCCGCCACTCGCCCCACCCACGGCGGGCCCCAGCCGCGCGTCGTGTCGCCCTCGGGCGGCTCGATCTTGACGACGTCCGCGCCGAGGTCGGCGAGGAGCATGGTCGCGTACGGGCCGGCGAGGACCGTCGAGGCGTCGACGACCCGGACGCCGGCGAGCGGCCCGGTGGGTCGGCGGGGGTCGGTGGCCATCCTCGCGATGGTAGCGACGGCGTCCGGGCCGTATCGTGCGAGCGTGACGCTCTCCCGACTGATCCTGCAGATCCGCTGGGCCGTCCACCGCACGCTGTTCTCGCTGACCGGCGGGCGGGTTGGCGCGGCCCCGCCGCGTGGCGGCGTCGGGACGCTGTTCCTGTTGTCGCGCGGCCGGAAGTCCGGCAAGCTCCGGCGCAACGGCCTCTACTACGTCGAGGACCCCCCGAACCTCGCGGTCGTCGCCTCGAACGCCGGCGAGAACGCCGACCCGCAGTGGTGGAAGAACCTCCAGGCGACGCCGGACGCCGACGTCGAGCTGGGGACGCACCGCCAGCCGATCCGGGCGCGGCGGGCGACGCCGGAGGAGACCGAGCGACTCTGGCCGTTGTTCGACGCCGGTCACAAGGAGTTCGCCGAGTACCGGGCGCGGGCCTATCGGCGGACGATCCCGGTCGTCATCTTCGAGCCGCGGGAAGCGAGCCCGCCAGAGGCTGATTCGGCGCCGGCGAAATCGGACTGATTGCGCGCAAGCGCAACGATCGGTCGGCCGATACGATTTCGGCCATGACCCACACCCTCATGACCGTCCACGCCCACCCCGACGACGAGACGATCGGCACCGGCGGCACGATGGCGAAGGCCGTCCGCGCCGGCCACCGCGTCGTCCTGGTCACCTGCACCCGTGGCGAGATGGGCGAGATCGTCGTCAAGGACATGGACACGCCCGAGAACCACCGCCGCCTCGGCGAGATCCGGGCGGGCGAGCTCGAGGCGGCGATGGGCGTGCTGGGCGTGACCGAGTGGGAGAACCTCGGCTACCGCGACTCCGACATGATGGGCCGGGAGGGGAACAACGACCCGCGGACGTTCTGGCAGGCCGACCTGGACGAGGCCGCCCGGCGCCTGACGTGGCTGATCCGCCGCTACAAGCCCGACGTCGTCACGACGTACAACGCGTTCGGCGGCTACGGCCACCCCGACCACATCCGGGTCCACGACACCGCGATCCGGGCGGTGCCGCGCGCCGGCGACCCCAACTGGTACCCGGAGCAGCTCGAGACCGGCCTCGAGCCGTGGACGCCGAAGAAGTTCTACGAACAAGCGACGCCCGAGTCGATCCGTCGGAAGATGAACGAACGCCTGGCCGAGCTGGGCACCGACACCGCGTGGCTGCCGCCGAAGGACGCGACGCCCGAGCAGCTCGCCGAGTACGAGGAGCGGATGTCGCAGATGCTCACGCCGGATGATCAGGTCACGACGTGGATCGACATCGGCGACGAGCTCGAGGCGAAGTGGGCCGCGATCCAGAAGCACGTGACCCAGATCAACATGGATTTCCCGTTCATGAAGCTGGGGTTCGACGGCTGGAAGGAGTTCTGGGGCATCGAGACGTTCGTCCTGCGCGAGTCGATGGTCGAGACCGCCAAGCCCGAGTCGGACCTCTTCGCCGGCTTGGACTGAATCAGCCCGCCGACTGCGTTCGTCGCGGCTGGGCGACGAGGCGAAGGCGCCGGGGAGCACCGCAAGCGCGCGCACCCGCAGGTGCGTGAGCGCGGAGCGCAGCCGGCAACGCACGCATCGTCGTCAAGGCGCGACAGCCGTTCACCAGGGGAGTAGCCCCTTCGAGGCGTCGTAGACCTGGCCCAGCACGACTCGTCCGTCGCCCGCCGGGTCGAGGAAGTTCGGCTGGGACTTGTCGAGGATGATGTGCGGCCGCATCCGGGCCTGGACGAGGGTCGGGCCGTCGAATGTCAGCTCGAGCGTCATGCCCTCCATCGTCGGCTCCGACCAGGTCTGGTCGAAGACGAAGTTGCCGAGCGCGTACCAGATCGGCTTGCCGTCGTAGACCTCGACCGCGCCCGCCCAGTGGGCGTGGTTGCCGATGACGAGGTCGGCGCCGGCATCGATCGCGGCGTGGGCGAGGTTCTGCTGGCCGGCGAACGGCGTCGGGTCGTACTCCGTGCCCCAGTGCGGGAACACGATCACGACCTGGGCGCCGGCGTCGCGGGCCTTCTTCACGTCCGACTTCACATTGGCGACCGTGAACGAGGCGCTGCCCGGCTTCGTCGTGCCCGCCCGATAGCCGGGGGCGATCGTGTCGTAGGCGATGATCCCGACCTTCGTGCCGCCGGCGTCGAGGATCGTCGGCCGGCGGGCGGTCTTCGCGTCCTTGCCCGCCCCGCCCGACTTGATGCCGTAGTCGGCGAGGTTGGCGATCGTCTGGAGGATGCCGTTGCGGCCGGCGTCGCCGATGTGGTTGTTCGCGAGCGACACCCAGTCGAGGCCCGCGTTGGCGAGGCCCTTGATGAGCTTGGGATCGGCCGAGAAGACCGTGCCCGAGGTGTGGTAGCGGAACGAATCGGGCGCCGGGTTCTCGAAGTTCGCGATCGCGAGGTCGGCGTTCTGGAGGAGGTCGCGCATCGCTCCCGCCCCGCCGGTCCGCTTCGCCTGTGGCACCTCCCAGCCAAGGCCGGAGCAGCAGGTGTGGCCGGTGATGTCGGCCGTGCCGCCGTCGAACGGGAAGTCGACGCCCTTCTTCTTCACCTTGACCGTCTGCGCGACGCCGCGGTCGAGGAGGATGTCGCCGCCGGCGACGAGCGTCCAGAGCTTCGACGCGTCGAACGGTTGGCCGGCCGCGCTGCCCGCGCTGGCCGCGTCGACGGGGAGCTGCGCGTTCAGCGGCCAATCGGCGGTCTGCTTCACGTGGCCCTCGCCGAAGAGCGACGCATCACCCCAGGCCAGGGCGCGAACGTTCGGACCGACCTGTCCGGCGCGCAGGAACGCGAGGTGCTTGCGGTTCTTGGCGAGGTCCGTCGCGAGGGTTTGGGCGTCCGCTGCGAGGACGAGGTGCGGATCGCCGGCGGCCGGCCGCTCGGCGCCGAGCGCGTCGAGGATCGCGTCGGCGTCCGCGTCGACGAGCTCGAGCGCGTCGTAGGCCTTGCTCGACCCGGCCAGGACCGCGGCGACCTCCTTGCTCGTGGTCCGCTCGGCGGTCGTGCGGAACTGGGTCACCGGCACGATCGGGACGGCGGCGAGCTGCGGCGGGGTCGCGGTCGGCGGGACGGTCGGCGGCGCGGCTGAGGGCGGCGCCGAGGTCTCGGACGGCCCCGCGGGCGAGGGGCTCGGCTGCTGGGCGACTCGGCCGCTGCTCGGCGACGGCGAAGCGCCCGGCGACCCGGCGGCGAGCCCGACGGAGATCGCGACGGTGACGGCAAGCAACGCCAGAACGGTGACGAGGGGAAGGCGCTTCACGGCCGCGAATGATGCCAGTGGCTGAGGCGGAGCGTCGTTGACGCCCGCGAGCGAAGCGAGCGACCCCGTTCGTCGCGGCCAGCGTCGTCCAGACGCGACAGCCGTCAACCGCAGGCACGCAACAAAGGGACGCCCCGTCCGGGCGGGCGGACGGGGCGTAGGTAGATGCGGGATGGATGGCGGACCCGACCGGATTCGAACCGGCGATCTCCAGCGTGACAGGCTGGCATGTTGGGCCGCTACACCACGGGTCCGTGCGGCGAGGTCGGAGGATAGCACCTGACGTTGTCGCTGTCGCCTCGTCACGAGGGGTCGGCGGTCCGTGTGGTCCCTCGCGAATGAACGGTCGAAGGAGCAGCCGCGACGGCGCCGGTCGGGGCCCTTCCGCCGACCCTGTGGGCCGTGCCGCGGCAGACATCGAAGGACGGGGCCGCTGCGGCGAACCGCCGTATGGCTCCTTCGACGTTTCGTGCGCCATGGACCGCGGCCGGCGCTCGCCCGGCCCCGCAACGAGCCCGACCTATACTCCCCCGATGCCGCTCCTGGACCTCCGCTCCGACACCGTCACGAAGCCCACCGACGCCATGCGCGCCGCCATGGCCGCCGCCGAGGTCGGCGACGACGTCTTCGGCGAGGACCCCACCGTCAACGCCCTCGAGGAGCGGGCCGCGGAGCTGCTCGGCAAGGAAGCCGGCCTGTTCGTGAGCTCCGGGACGATGGCCAACCTCGTCTCGCTGATGGCCCACGTCCCGCGCGGCGGCGAGATCATCGCCGGCGCCGACACCCACATCGTCCTCGACGAGGCGGCCAACCACGCCGTCGTCGTCGGTGCGAGCGTCGCCCAGCTGCGCGACCGGCCGGACGGGACGCTGGACCTCGACGAGATCCGGGACGCGTTCCGCGACCCCGACGACGCCCACCAGCCGCGAACCTCGCTGATCGTCATCGAGAACGCCCACAGCCACTCGATGAACCAGCCGCTGCCGTCGGCGTACACCGCCGCCGTCGCGCAGATCGCCCACCGCCACGGCATCCCGCTCCATGTCGACGGCGCGCGCTTCTTCAACGCGAGCGTCGCGCTGGGCGTCTCGCCGGCGAAGCTCGCGGCATCGGCCGACTCGGTCGCGTTCTGCCTGTCGAAGGGCCTCGGCTGCCCGGTCGGATCGGTCGTCGTGGGGTCCCGTGAGTTCATCGGGCGAGCCCACCGCGCCCGGAAGCTCGTCGGCGGCGGGATGCGCCAGGCGGGCGTGATCGCCGCGGCCGGGCTCGTCGCGCTGCGGGACGGCCGCGACGGGATGATCGAGCGGCTGGCCGACGACCACAAGAACGCCCGCCGGCTCGCGGAGGTCTTCGCCGAGCTGCCCGGCATCGTGAGCCCGGGCGGCATCGCCCAGCCCGCGCCGGGCCGCCTCGACCCGGCCCGCGTGACGACGAACTTCGTCCTGTTCAAGGTCGACCGCGACCGGCGCGCCTTCATCACGGCGCTCAAGGCACGGAACGTCCTGATGGACGAATATGCCCATGGTCAGGTCCGGGCGGCGACCCACAACGACATCGCAACGAGCGATCTCGGGCCGATCGTCGCCGCGGTCCGGGGAGCCCTCGAGGAGACGAGCGGCGCCCGAGCCGGCAGTGGCGACGTCCGCGAGGAGGAGCTCCAGGGCGTCTGAGCCGTGACGGGCCCGGCGACCATCGGGGACGCGGAGCGCGTCGCGGCGCGGCTCGCGGACAAGGAGGAATCGTGACCGACCGACTCGAGGACGTCGTCCTCACCCGCCCGAGCGCGACCCGCCCGGGTCCGCTGGACGAGCGCCTGTTCGACCTCGTCGAGACGCGCTTCCGGCGGCTCGTCCGCGACAACCCGGTGCTGGGAACGTACGTCGGCATCCACACCGAGGACGACCGCCTCGGCGACGCCTCCCGCGACGCGCTGCTCGGCGAGCTGGCCGACGAGAAGGCCCACCTCGCGGCGGTCGAGGCGATCGAGCCGGCGGGCCTCTCGCCGCTGGGCCGGCTCGAGCGCGACCTCGAGATCCACAACCTCGAAGCGGACGATCTTCGACACCGAGACCGTCCGCACCTGGGAGCAGCGCTCGACCGCGCTCGACACGATCGGCGACGCCCTGTTCCTGATCTTCGCCCAGGACTTCGCGCCGCTTCCGGAGCGGCTCTCGCTGCTCGCCGGCCGGCTCGAGGCGATCCCCGACTACCTCGAGGGCTCGAAGTCGCGGGCGACGGTCCCCCAGGTCCGGCTGTGGCAGCGGCTCGAGATCGAGTCGGCGGGCGACCTGCCCTCGTTCCTCGACGAGATCGTCGCCGCGGGCAGCGACCTCCCGGACGCCGAGCGACGCCGCCTGACCTCGGCCGCGGACACCGCGCGGCGACGCGTTCGGCGAGCTATTCCGCGTGGCTCGAGGAGACGCTCGCCGACGGCGACGACGAGTGGGCGCTCGGCAGCGAGCGCTACGACGAGCTCGTCGCGCTCCGGGCGTTCGACGGCCTCGACTCCGACGCGATCCTCGCGATCGGCGAGGAGCAGCTCCGGCAGAACCGCGAGGCCCGCGTCGAGGCCGCCCGCGAGATCGACCCGAGCGTCGACGAGGCGACCGTCGTCGACCGGATCAAGCGCGACCACCCCGCGACGTTCGAGGAGGCGCTCGAGGCGTACCGCGACGTCATGGTCCGCGGCGCGCCAGCACCTGATCGACCACCGCATCGTGACGGTCCCGCCGGACGAGCGGATCGACGTCGTCCCGACGCCCGAGTACCTCCGCAACGTCGTCCCGTTCGCGGCCTACTTCTCGCCGCCGAAGTTCGACCGCGACCCGAAGGGGATCTACATCGTCACCCCGTCGGTCGGCGACGATCCCGGGCGCGATGCGCGAGCACAACTACAGCTCGATCAGCAACACGAGCATCCACGAGGCGTATCCCGGCCACCACCTCCAGCTGGCCGTCGCGAACCGCCACCCGAGCCTGTCCCGCATCGCGACCGACGCCCCGGAGTTCGTCGAGGGCTGGGGCATGTACTCCGAGCAGATGATGCGCGAGCAGGGCTTCGACGACGCCCCGAACTTCCGGCTCGCGATGTACACCGACGCGATCTGGCGGGCCTGCCGGATCATCCTCGACGTCCGGATGCACCGCGGCGAGTCTGAGCGTCGAGGAGGCGACGCGAGTTCCTGATCTCGAACACGAGCTTCGAGGGCGCGAACGCCCGGGCCGAGGTCAACCGCTACACGTACACGCCGACCTACCAGCTGTCGTACCTGCTCGGCAAGGTTCTCCTGCTCCAGCTCCGGGCCGACGAGCAGCGGCGCCTCGGCCCGCGCTTCGACCTCGGCGCGTTCCACGACACGCTCCTGAACAACGGGTCGCTGCCGATCAGCTTCCACCGCCGGCTGCTGCGCGAGACGATCGCCTCGGTCGAGAGCTCCGGCGGGCTCGGCGGCGCGGGCCGCGCGCGGCGCCTGAACGCGCGCTGCGTGCAGGTCATCCCCTCGATCGACGTCGCGGGCGGGCGCTCGCGGGTCGTGTTCTGGCCCGGCGTCGCGGCCGGCGTCGGCGCACCCACGGACCGGCCCGACCGGATCGCCGAGCGGTTCGTCGAGCTGCGGCGCCCGGGTCGTCCACATCGTCGACTTCGACGGCGCGCAGCGCGGCAGCCCGGCGAACCTCGACGTCGTCGGCGCGATCGCGTCGCGCGTCGCGGTCCCGATCCAGCTCGCCGGCGGCCTCGAGGGCCCCGACCAGATCCGGCTCGCCTTCGCGGCCGGGGCGACGCGCGTCGTCCTGGCGATGAACGTCGTCGACGACCCGCCGCTCCTCGCCGACTGCCTCCGCGTCGCCGGCGACTGGCTGGCGGTCGGGCTCGACCCGCGGCCGGAGCGGCTCGCCGCGTTCCCCTGGCGACGGCCCTCGCCGCCGGCGTCGTTCGAGGCGCTCGCCGACGAGCTCGTCGCCCGCGGCGTCCACCGCTTCATCCTCTCGCACGGCGGCGCCGAGCCGGACGCGGAGCTCCTGGGCCGCCTCGTCCGCTCGACCGACGCCGACATCCTCGTCGCGGGCGGCGTGTCGGACCTCGACGGTGTCCGCCGGCTGCGCGATCGCGGCGTGGCGGGCATCATTCTCGGCCAGGCGCTCCTGTCCGGGGCCGTCGACTTCGCCGAAGCCCTGGAGGCAGCCGCATGATCAGACTCTCCTTCTTGCCCACCGCGCGCGCCGCCGCGTCGGTCGCGGTCGTCGCGCTCGTCGCGGCGTGCAGCATCAGCCCGGGCGCGACCCATTCGCAGAGTCCGGTCGTGTCGTCCCTGCCGGCCGTGACGGCGCCGCCGTCGCCGACCGTGACGGCGCCGCCGTCGCAGGCCGCCGGCGGCGCCAACTGCCCCAAGGCCGGGCCCCAGCCGATGGCCGGCGGCGAGAAGAAGGTCGTGACGATCGACACCGCGAAGGGCCCGATCGAGGTCACCGTCGAGGCCGACCTGGGGCCGCTGGCCGCCGCGAACTTCGTCGACCTCGCCGGCTGCGGCTTCTACAACGGGACCGTCTTCCACCGCGTCGTGCCGGACTTCGTCATCCAGGGCGGCGACCCGACCGGGACCGGCGGCGGCGGCCCGGGCTACGAATTCAAGGACGACCCGGTGTCGGTGCCGTACACGCGCGGCACGGTCGCGATGGCGAACGCCGGGCCGAACACGAACGGCAGCCAGTTCTTCATCGTCCTCAAGGACATCCCCGAGGGCGGCCTGGCGCCGGCCTACTCGGTCTTCGGCCACGTGACGAAGGGCATGGAGGCGGTCGACGCGATCGCCGCGGCGGCCGATGGCGTCGAGAACCCGACGAGCCCGATCAAGATGGACAAGGTGACCGTCGCGCCGTAGCGCGACCAACTGGAGGAGCCCGATGACCAGCGCAACGATCTCGACCGAGAAGGGCGACATCGACGTCGACCTGTTCACGACCGACGCCCCGAAGGCCAGCCAGAACTTCATCGACCTCGCGAAGAAGGGCTTCTACGACGACGTCGTCTTCCACCGCGTGATCAGCGGCTTCGTCATCCAGGCCGGCGACGGCGAGTTCGGCAAGAAGTCGGCGCTCAACCGGGGCCGGGTCGGGCAGGGCGGGCCCGGCTACAAGTTCGAGGACGAGCCGATCAAGGGCGACTACGTCAGGGGCGCGCTCGCGATGGCCAACGCCGGGCCGAACACGAACGGCAGCCAGTTCTTCATCTGCCACGCCGACCTGACCGGCCGCCTGCCGAAGAACTACACGCTGTTCGGCCAGGTGACGAAGGGCCTCGACGTCGTCGACGCGATCGCCTCGGCCGCGGACCGCGAGAACCCGTCGCGACCCGGTGGCGATGACCAAGGTCACCATCCACGACGACTAAGAGGGCTGTCGAATGCCATTGCGCGCCGTGGAATGACCTTGCCGCGAACGTTAAGGAATTTACACCGGCCCGTACGTCAATACTCTTGGATTCGCGAAGGCACCGGGTTAGCATGGGTGGTGCGCTGCGAAAGCGGCCACGCTGCCCCAGCGACAAGGTCATGGGTAGGTAGGGTCAGGGTAGTCGGTGCAGCCGACGTGATAGATGCCCTTGACGCGCGGCAGAAGCGTCCGTTTAGGCGGATACCTTCACCGGGACAGCATCGAAGCGGCTCCAACTGGAGCCGCTTCGAACTATGTGGCGAGATTCTTGGCTGACGAACGCGGTTGGGCAGTCGCCTGGCACGCTGCGGGGCGACGCGGGGACGAGTCTCTGTTTACTCTCGCGGGGTGCGATTCGTCGAGCAGCGGTTGCCGGGCGTGTACCTGATGGAGCTCGATCTCCATTCCGACGAGCGCGGCTTCTTCGCCCGCAGCTTCAGCGAGGACGAGCTCGCCCTGGCCGGGCTCCACACCCACTATCCGCAGAGCAACGTCTCGTGGAACGCGGCGAAGCACACGCTGCGCGGGATGCACTACCAGGCCGCGCCAAACGGCGAGGTGAAGATCGTCGCCTGCACTGCCGGCGCGATCTACGACGTGGTGGTCGACCTGCGCGTCGGCTCGCCGACCCGGTTCGAGTGGCTCGCCGTCGAGCTGACGCCCGCGACCGGCAACCAGCTCTACATCCCGGCCGGGTTCGCCCACGGCTTCATCACCCTCGCCGACGCGACCTCGATCAGCTACCGGATGGGCACCAACTACGTGCCCGACGGCGCCCGCGGGTTCCGCTACGACGACGCGCTCATCGGCATCGAGTGGCCCGCCCCGCCGCGAGTGATCTCCGAGCGCGACCGGACCTACCCGGACCTCTCGCCCGAGGTCAGCGATGCCTGATCGGATGTGGTCGCTGGTCGAGGACCTCTACCCGATCTGCCGGAGCATCACCGGCGACGGCGTCCGCGCGACGCTCGACCGGATCGAGCGCGACCTGCCCGCGCCGCTCCTGCGGAGCGAGGTCCCGACCGGGACGCAGGTCCTCGACTGGACCGTGCCGAACGAGTGGAACATCCGGGACGCCTACGTCGCCCGGCCCGACGGCACGCGCGTCATCGACTTCGGCGAATCGAACCTCCATGTCGTCAGCTACAGCGTGCCGGTCCGCGAGCGGATGTCGCTCGCCGAGCTGCGCCCTCACCTGTACACCCTCCCGGAGCTCCCGGACTGGATCCCGTACCGCACCTCCTACTACGCCGAGACCTGGGGGTTCTGCCTCAGCCAGCGCGCGCTCGACGCCCTGCCCGAGGACGACTACGAGGTGTCCATCGACTCGACGCTCGCGCCGGGTCACCTCAGCTACGGCGAGCTGGTCCTGCCGGGCGAGGATCCGGCGGAGGTCGTCTTCTCGACGCACGTCTGCCATCCGTCGCTGGCCGACGACAACCTGTCGTCGATCGCCGTCGCCACAGCGCTCGCCCGGGATCTCGCGTCCCGGCCCCATCGCTACACCTACCGGTTCGTCTTCGCGCCGGGCACGATCGGCACGATCGCCTGGCTCGCGCGGAACCGCGAGGTCGTGCCGCGCATCCGGGCGGGCCTGACGTTGACCTGCCTCGGCGACGGCTCGCCGTTCACGTACAAGCGGACGGTCGGCGGCACGGCCGAGATCGATCGGGCCGCGGCGCTCGCCCTGCGCGACGCCGGGGCCGACCACGGCGAGATCGACTTCTACCCGTTCGGCTACGACGAACGCCAGTACAACTCGCCCGGATTCCGCGCCCCGGTGGGCTCGCTGATGCGGGGCCGCCACGGCCGGTTCCCCGAGTACCACACGTCGGCCGACAGCCTCGAGTTCATCTCCGCCGCGAACCTCGCCGAATCGCTCGCGACCGTCCAGGCGATCGTCGACGTCCTCGAGGGCAACCGGACGTACACGAACCTCGCGCCCGACGGCGAGCCGCAGCTCGGCAAGCGCGGCCTCTACGGGGCGATCGGCGGCACCGACATCCCGGACCTCAACCTGGCGATGCTGTGGGTCCTGACGCTGTCCGACGGCGAGCACGACCTGATCTCGATCGCGGACCGCTCGGCGATGCCGTGGGCCGCGATCCGCGGCGCGGCGGACCTGCTCCGCGACGGCGGCCTCCTGACAGGTTCCGACGGGGATCGCCCCTAGACTGACCGCGATGGAGCGGCTGATCGGCGGATGACCGGACGGTCCCCCGGGATCCGGATCGAGGGCGCCGCCGAGAACAACCTCCGCGACGTCTCGGTGACGCTGCCGCCCGGGCTGACCGCCGTCGTCGGCGTGTCCGGCTCGGGCAAGTCGTCGCTCGCCTTCGACACGCTCTATGCCGAGGCCCGGCGGCGGCACCTCGAGACGCTCTCGCTGGGCTCGCCGTGGCTCCGGACGCGGCCCGCTCGAGTTCGTTCGATCGAGGGCCTGGCGCCGGCGGTCTCGATCGCCCAGAACGTCCTCAACCGCAACCCGAACTCGACGCTCGGGTCGGCTGCCGGGATCAACCCGTTCCTGCGAGTCCTCTTCGCCCGGTTCGCGGAGCGGCGCTGCCCGGAGTGCGGCACGCAGACGGCGGTCACGACGCGCGAGGGCCTCGTCGGGGCGCTGCGACGGCTCGTCGCCGACCACGGCCGGGTCGAGGTCCGAGCGCCGCTCGTCGTCCGGGCGGTCGGCGGGCACGGGCGCCTCCTCGCCTGGCTCGCGGCGACGCGCGGCGCGGCGGCGATCGCGGTCGACGGCGAACCGCTGACCGGTGGCCCGCTCGACCCTGAGCTGCCGCATGACGTGGAGGTCGAGTTGGCGTCGCTGCCACGGAACGCCGACGTCGCCACGATCCGGCGGGCGGTCGACGAGGTGGCTGCGCTCGGCTGCAGCGGGCTCGTCGCGGTGGCGGGGGATCGCCGCTGGTCGATGACCCGCGCGCCGCTCTGCCCTGGCTGCGGGCTCGCCTTCCGGCCGCTCCGCCCGACCGACTTCCACGACGGCGACCCGGCCGAGACCGCCGCCTATCGCCTCGCCGGCGGCTCGTTCGACGAGCTGCTCGGGCTCGACGTCGCGGCCGCCGCGCGCGCTATCGGGACGTGGCAGCTCCCCGCGGGTGCCGCGCGCGCGGTCGATCAGGTCGCTCGACGCCTCGCCGCGCTCGACGCCGTCGGCCTGGGCTACGTCCGCCTCGACCGCTCCTCGCCGACGCTGTCGCGGGGCGAGGCGCAGCGGCTCCGGATCGCGCTGCTCCTCGCCAACCCGATCGAGGACCTCCTGCACGTCCTCGACGAGCCGACGATCGGTCTCGACCCGGGCCAGATGAGCAGGATCCTCGCCCAGGTCGCGAAGCTCCGCGGGCCGGTCGTGATGGTCGAGCACGACCGCTGGGCGGTCGCCGCATCGGACCACGTTGTCGAGCTGGGACCCGGCGCCGGCGAAGGCGGCGGGAGCGTCGTGTTCGAGGGCCCGCCCGCCGCGTTGTGGGCCGCCGACACCGCCTCCGGACGGTGGTTCTCGCGGCGGGAGCGGGGCGCCGCGGCCAGCCCGGGCGCCGGGCCGCCGGACTGCGACACGGACTGGTTGAGGATCGAGGACGCCGCCGCGAACAACCTCCGCGGCATCGACGTCGATTTCCCGATCGGGCGGCTGACGGTCGTCGCGGGCCCGTCCGGCGCGGGCAAGACGACGCTCGTCCGCGACGTGCTCCTCGCCTCGCTGACCGACGGTGAGGCGAACGGCTGCGGCGCGGTCGTGGGTCCTGAGGTGCGGGCGATCGCCGTCACGCAGGAGCCGATCGGGCGCAACGCGCGCTCGAACGCCGCGACGTACACCGGCCTGGCCGACGAGATCCGCTCACTGTTCGCCGCCGCGGTGGGCGGCGCGCCGGCGCGCTTCTCGTTCAACCGGCCCGAAGGCGCCTGCGAGTCGTGCGAGGGGATCGGCGCGGTCGAGCTGAAGCTGCCGTACGTGCCCTCGGAGTGGATCGCCTGCGAGGCCTGCGGCGGACGTCGGTTCCGGCCCGAGACGCTCGAGGTCGAGGTCCCGCTCGCGGACGGTGTCCGGCGGTCGGTCGCCGACGTGTTCGACCTCTCCGTCGACGAGGCGACCTCGCTCCTCGGCGACGGGTCGGCCGGCCGGATTCTCGCGGCGCTCCGGTCGGTCGGGCTGGGCTACCTCCGGCTGGGCCAGGGGTCGCCGTCGCTGTCGGGCGGCGAGGCCCAGCGGATCAAGCTCGCGAAGCAGCTCGCGACGGCGCGAGCCGGTGACCTCGTCGTCCTCGACGAGCCGACGACCGGCCTCCACCCGGCCGACGTCGCGACCCTGATCGGCGCGCTGCGCGAGCTCGTCGAGGCGGGCTCGACCGTCGTCGTCGTCGAGCACCAGCCGGACTTTGTGGCGGCGGCCGACTGGCTCGTCCGGCTGGGCCCGGGCGGCGGTCCCGATGGCGGCCGGCTCGAATACGCCGGCACTCCCGACGACGACGGCCGCCGCGAACCGCCGGCCCGGCCCCGGACCGCCCCGCGCCGCCGGCCGCGGGCGAGCCCCGACATCCGGATCGACCGCGCGTCGGCGAACAACCTCCGGAACGTCTCGGTCCGGATCGCGAAGGGCGCGATCACGGCCGTGGTCGGGGTCTCGGGCTCGGGCAAGTCGTCGCTCGTCCGCGACGTCCTCGAGGCGGAGGCGCTGCGGCGCTTCGTCGAGTCGCTCTCGATGTACGAACGGCAGTCCGTCCGCGAGGGGCCGGAGGCGCCGGCCGCCCGGATCGAGGGCCTGGGGCCGACGATCTCGATCCGCGCCGACAGTCGCGTCCGGGCTGCGCTGAGCACGGTCGGCACCGCGACGGAGCTGGGCTTCCACCTCGCGGTGTTGCTCGCGTTCGCCGGCGCCCGACCCTGCCCGCGATGCGGCGCCGAGCAGCGGCGACAGCCGGGCCCGGCCGGGCGGCCGTGGCGTTGCACGAACTGTGGCGAGAAGGGTCCCGCCGCGGAACCCCACCTCTTCACGCCGTCGACGTTCGCCGCGGCGTGCCTGACGTGTCACGGCGTGGGCACAATCGCCGAGCCGCAGGTCGAGCGGCTCATCGTCCATCCGGAGCTGCCGGTCGCGGCCGGCGCGATGTACTCGCCGGGCTACTTCCCGACGTCGTACTACTCAAAGCCGCCGAGCCTGGGGCGGGAGATGGCGATCGTCCTCGGCCGGGAGTTTGGCTTCGACCCGTTCACGACGCCGTATGCGGAGATGTCGGCCGCCGCCCGGAAGGCGTTCCTGTGGGGCGAGACGGACCTCGAGGTGCCGCGGCGGAACGGCAAGGGGCCGCAGACGCTCCACTGGCGCGGCGTGCTGGCGATCATCAAGGGCTGGGACCTCGGCGGCCTCTACACCGACCATCGGGTCTGCCCGGCATGCCACGGCGGCCGGCTGCGGGACGAGTACCTCGACGTCCGGCTCGAGGGCATGAACCGGCGCGACCTCCACAGGCAGCCGGTGTGGGACGTGGCAGCCCTGATCGACGCAGTCTCGCTGCCGCCCGATTCGCCGCACTGGGCGAGTCAGTCGCTGACGGTCGCGGGTCGCCGGCTCCGCTTCCTCGAGCGGGTCGGGCTTGGCCACGTCCACCTCGACCGCCTGTCGCGGACGCTGTCGGCCGGCGAGGCGCAGCGGGTCAAGCTGGCGTCGCTGCTGGGCGCGGAGCTGACCGGCGTCACGGTCCTCCTCGACGAGCCGACCCGCGGCCTCCATCCGCGCGAGGTCGACGCGCTGGCCGACGCGCTTGCCGAGCTGCGGGACGCCGGCAACACGATCGTCCTCGTCGACCACGATCCGCTGCTGCTGCGCCGGGCGGACCGGTTCGTTGTCCTGGGGCCGGGCGCCGGCGAGGGCGGTGGGCGGTTGCTCGCGTCGGGCACGGCGGCCGCAGTGCGGCGAGACGGCGACGCGACCGTGCGGGCGGTGGTCGGCGCGGGTGCGGGCTCGGCGGGCCCTCGTTCGCGGCGGACCCCGACCGGCGAGCTCGTCGTCCGCGGCCCGACCGAGCACAACCTGTGCGGCGACGACGTCGCGATCCCGCTCGGCGTCGTCGCCGGGCTGTGCGGTGTCTCGGGCAGCGGCAAGTCGACGCTCGCGGTCGACATCCTCGCCCGGACGCTCGCCCCGCCGAAGATCTCGACCTCCGTGGCGTACGACGACATCCGGCCCGGCGCGCACGAGGGGATCGACGGCGCGCCCGCGCGGGTCGTCGTCTCCGACCAATCGCGGTCGGGCATCCAGACGCCGGGTGCGTTCCTGGGCGTGATCGAGCCGCTCCGGCGGGCCTACGCCGACTCGGGCGAGGCGGCGTCGCTCGGCCTCCAGGCGGACGCGCTGACGCCGGACTGCGACGCGTGCCACGGCCGCGGCGTCGTTCGCGAGGACATGGGCTTCATGCCGTCGCTCGCCCGCGCCTGCGACGCCTGCGACGGGACCGGCTACCGGGCTGACGTCCGGGAGCTCGTCGTCCGCGGGTACAGCCTGCCGGCGCTGACGCGGCTGACCCTCGACGCGGTCGCGGAGGTGTGGCCCGACGTGGAGCGGGTCGCGCGGCCGCTCGCCGTCGCCGCGTCGCTCGGCCTGGGCTACCTCCGGCTCGGCCAACCCGGCCACAGCCTCTCGGGCGGCGAGGCACAACGGCTGCGGCTGTGCCGCGAGCTCGTCAAGGCGTCGCGCACGCCGACCCTGTTCATCCTCGACGAGCCGACGCTCGGTCTGCACGCGACCGACGTCCTCCGCCTCGAGGCCGTCCTCGACGGCCTCGTCGACCAGGGCCACAGCGTCCTCGTCGTGGAGCACGACCCGGCGCTGCTCGCGTGGTGCGACGCGCTCGTCGAGCTGGGCCCGGGCGGCGGCCCGAACGGCGGCAGGGTCGTCGCCACCGGGACGCCCGACGAGGTCGCCCGGCTCGACACGCCGACCGCGCCGTACCTCCGGGAGGTGCTCGCGTGACGGCCGTTGCTGTCGCCCGGGGCGACGCCGCCGCCTCTGGTCCCGGGCTGCTCCTCCTCGCCGACCCCTCGCCCTCGTTCCGCCGCCGCGTCCTGACAGAGCTGCTCGACGCCCCGGCCGACGACCCCGAGGTCGCCGACCTCGCAGCCCGCCGCAGCGACGAGCTGGCGGCGGCGCTGGCCGCAGGGCAGACCGGCGAGCGCGACCTGCGGGCGATGACGTGGGCCCTCTGCCGGGCGGCCTACCTCGGGTTCGACCGCTCGACGCCGGCCGTCGCGGCGGTCGCCGAGGCGATGCTCGACCGCCAGAAGCGCGACGGCTCGTTCCCCCTGGCTGCGTTTCGTCGCGGCACGGAGGACCGCCGCTACTCGATGATGCCGCTCCAGACCGCGCTCCCGCTGCGCGGCCTGGCCGCCGCCGGCTACGCGACCGACGAGCGCGCCGAGCGCGCGTACGACTGGCTCCTCGCCCAGCGCCTCGACGATGGCGCCTGGCCGATCGGGATCTCGTCCGGCCAAACCGGCTACATCGCGGGCTACCGCCGCCTGCCCGGTTCGAGCGGCTGCCGGGTCACGACCGAGGCGGCGATCGCCGCGCTGGTCCTCCACCCCGAGCGACGCCGCGACACGGAGACCCGCCGCGCGCTCGATCTCCTCCTCCAGCGCGAGACGCGCGACGAGTGGGCGCTCGGGTCGGAGGTGGAGCGGCTGTCCGGGACGGGCGTCGTGCCCGGCTTCGTGACCGCCTACGCGAGGTTCGATCTCGCGTTCGTGCTCGAGCTCGCGACGCGGGCCGGCGCCGGCCCGGACGACGCCCGGGTCGCCTCGATCGACGCGTTCCTCGAGTCGCGCCGCGGGCCGGCCGGCCTCTGGGAGCACCCCGCCCGGCCAGAGCTCTCGCGCCGGCTCACGTTCGAGCTACTGCTCAGCCGGCGCCGGCTGGCGGCCGGCGACTGGGCCGGGACCGCGCCCAGCCTGCCGTTCCATGGAACCGGCCGGCGACGGGGCGGCTGGTAGGATCGCAGCGTGGGGCGGAGCCGGATCCTGACGATCGTTCGAACCGCGTCCGTCGTCGCAGTCGTCGTCGCGATCGCGGTCCAGGCGGTCGTGCTGGCGAACAACGGCGCATTTGACCCGTCGCGGTTCTTCGCCTACTTCACGATCCAGAGCAATCTCGTCGGTGTGGCCGCATTCGCCCTCGTTCTGGCGAACCGGGACCGGCCGCGTAGCCGGGCGCTCGAGTCGTTTCGAGGAGCGGCCACGAGCTACCTCACGGTCGTGTTCTTCGTCGTGATCGCGCTGCTCTCAAACGTCGACGTCGGACTGCAGTTGGTCTGGGTCGACTTCGTCCTGCACAAGCTGTTCCCGGTCGTCGTGGTGCTCGACTGGATCATCGACCCTCCGACGGTCCGCCTCAACGCGCGGGACGCTCTCGCCTGGCTCGCCTATCCGCTGATCTGGACCGGGCTGACCCTGCTCCGCGGAGCAGCGGACGGCTGGTATCCCTACCCGTTCCTGAACCCGGCGAACGGCGGCTACGCGGCAGTCGCGGTCACGGTCGTCGCGATCACCGTCGGGTTCCTGCTCGTCGCGGCGTTCTACATCTGGCTGGGCAACCTGCGCGGCAGGCTGCAGGAGCAGCCGGCGACCTAGGCGCATATGCTCTCGGGGCAATGGCCGACCGGACCCGGTGGCTGACGATCCTGGTGTCCGTCGCGCTCATCGGGATCGCCGAGCTTCTCAGCGACACGCTGCTCGATCAGCTGCTGCCGTTCCCTGCGCACACGATCCTCGTGCTCGGCGTCGTGGTCGTCGTCGCGGCCGTCCTTTCGACCATGACCTTCCGCCGGATCGACCGCCTGTCGACGGCGATCCGCGAGCGCAATGCAGAGCTGGAGACGCGTAACGCAGCCGCCCGAGCGCTCCACCACGTCAGCGTGGCGACCACCGCCCTCGTCGATCTCGATCGGATCCTCGAAGCGATCGTCGACAACGCACGCCAGATCCTCGGGGCGGACGTCGCGCTGCTCCTCCTGACGGGCCCGGACGGTGCCATGCACCTCGCTGCCGGCAGCGGGCCGGCGGACGCGATCCGGCCGGCCGGTGACCTTCCGGGGACCGATTTCTTTCGGTTCGTGCCGGGTGAGCTGGGCGTCGGGCGACTCGCCGCCCCGCTCCAGCGCGGCGGGGACACGATCGGCCTGCTGGCCGTTGGTGCCCGGACCATCCGGAGCTTTGGGGTCGATGACGTCGAGACCCTGTCCTCGTTGGCCAACCAGGCAGCCATCGCAATCGAGAACGCCCGCCTCCAACGTGAGCTGAGGGACCTCGCCGTACGCCACGAACGCGAGCGGATCGCGCGCGAGCTCCACGATGGCCTGGCGCAGGTGCTGGGCTACGTCAACACGAAATCGCAGGCCGTCGAGGAGCTCCTGGCCACCGGACGGATCGACGATGCGAGAGCCCAGCTGGAGCAGCTGGCCTCGGCGGCGCGCTCGCTGTATGTGGATGTCCGCGAGACGATCCTCGGGCTGCATGGCCCGATCCCGGCGGAGCATGGGCTCATTGAGGCGCTGTCGGACTACACGGGTCGCTTTGCCGAGGCATCCAAGCTGGCGGTAGTTTTCGAGGCCAGCGATGCTGCCCGTTCGGCGCGAGCCTCTGCAGAGGTGGAGGCCGAGATCTTCAGGATCGTGCAAGAGGCGTTGACGAACGTTCGCAAGCATGCTGCCGCCCGACGGGTGACCGTCCGGGTGGATGTCGCCGACGGCCGCCTGCTCGTCGACGTCGCCGACGACGGGCGTGGGTTCGACGGCTCGGTGGAGGCGGGCGACTGGCCGCACTACGGGCTGATCACGATGCGCGAGCGGGCGGAGGCGGTCGCCGGCACGATCGACTGGTCGAGCCGGCCGGGAGGAGGGACGCATATCCGCGTCACGGCGCCGATCGGTGCCGGCCAGCGGGTTGGGGCCGCCTGATGCGGGTTCTCCTGGCTGACGACCACGCGCTCTTCCGGGATGGCATTGCCTCGCTGCTGGAAGCCTGGGGCCACGACGTGGTAGGTCTCGCCTCCAACGGCGCGCAGGCCGTCGAGATGGCCAAGCGCCTGGCTCCCGACCTCGTGCTCATGGACGTCCGGATGCCGGGGATGTCCGGGTTGGTGGCGACCGGGCTGATCCACGACGCGAGGCCCGATATCTCGATCGTCATGCTGACCGTCAGCGAGGACGAGGACGACCTCTTCGCGGCCGTCAAGGCGGGGGCCCAGGGATACCTGCTGAAGAACCTCGAAGCGGCCGAGTTCCGGTCGCTCCTCGAGGCGGTGAGCCGGGGTGAACCGGCCCTCTCACCAGCGACCGCATCGCGGATCATCGACGAGCTGCGCCACCCGTCGGAGGCCGGCGACGCCGGCCCGGACCAGCTGACCGAGCGGGAGCTCGAGGTACTCCGCCTCGTCACGGCTGGACTCCGCAACAAGGAGATCGCGGCCACACTGGGGATCACCGAGAACACCGCGAAGTTCCATCTCAGGAACATCCTCGGCAAGCTCCATGCCGAAAGCCGCACAGAGCTGGCGGCGCGCGCGGTCCGGGAGGGGCTGATCACCGGCGGCTGAGGCTGAGTCGCGGTCCGTCCCCGAGGCCATGGTTGCGGGCCCGGGACCCCGGAGACGGGTGGCAAGTGCCGTTTGGCCTACGCTGCCCTACCCGAAGGGATGGGCGTCGCCCCATCCCATTGAGGGTGGTGCTGGCGGGCGCCGGACCTGATGCTCCTTCCGTACGTTCGGGAGGCGGGCATGGGCTACCGGATCACGATCGATCGCGCGAACTGCATCAACTGCGGCGTGTGCATGGACGTCTGCCCCGTTGAGGCGCTCGACATGAGCCGCCCGAGCGAACCCGGCGTCGAAACGAGCCCGACGTTCGGCCGGCCCCTCGCCTGGATGATGGAATTCCCGGTCCAGGTCGGCGAGTGCATCGGTTGCCGGATCTGCGTCGACGAATGTCCGGTGACCGTGATGACGCTCGACGCCCCCGCCGGCCCCACCCCCCTCGCACAGCGCCAGGGCCCGATCAATCGCCCGGTCAGCCCGGAAGGGTGGGTGCCGTTGACCGAGGTCGCGCGCGAGGTCCTCAAGCCCGAACGTCATTCGCCATGGGGCGACCGGCTTGGCTGGTCGTCTGCGCCCGGGCGGCCTCGCGCCGGTGCGTGGAATTGGGAGGAAACCAGCCCACCCCCGGCGGCGCCGTGTCAGGCGGCGTGTCCGGCCGGAACCGACGCCGGGCGCTATGTCGGGCTGCTCGCGCAGGGCCGGAACGACGACGCCTACGCCGTCGCGGCCGAGGTGAACCCGTTCCCGTCGGTCTGCGGCTGGATCTGCACGGCGCCGTGCGAAGCCGTCTGTCGCCGCGGAACACTGGACGAGCCGATTGCCATCCGGACGCTCAAGCGCTTTGCGGCTGAGCACGGCAAGCTCCCCGCGATCGATCCACCGACCACCCGACGCTCGGACCGGGTGGCCATCATCGGCGGCGGGCCGGCCGGGATGTCGGCGGCGTACTACCTGGCCCGGCTGGGCTACCCGGTGACCGTCTTCGAGGCGATGCCGGTGCCCGGCGGCATGATGGCGATCGGCATTCCCGAGTATCGCCTGCCGCGGGACGTCCTCCGGGCGGAGATCGACCGCATCACCGGGCTAGGCGTGGAGCTGCGGCTGGACACCGCGATGGGTCGCGACTTCACCCTCGGCAGCCTCGAGGACGATGGCTACCGGGCCATCTTCCTGGCCACCGGCGCATCGAAGAGTCGCCGACTGGGTGTTCCCGGCGACGATCAGCGCGGGGTCATCCCGGCGACCGTGTTCCTGAAGGATGTGAACCTCGGGAATGCACCGCGCCTCAGCGGACCGGCGGTGGTCGTCGGCGGCGGCAGCACGGCGATGGACGCCGCGAGGTCTGCCTGGCGTTCAGGCGCCAGCCCGGTCACGATCCTCTACCGGCGGCGGCGACACGAGATGCCCGCGCAGCCCGAGGAGATCGAGGCGGCCGAGCGGGAGGGCGTCGAGATCCGGACGTCGGTCCTCGTGGACGAGGTCGTCGGCGCGGACGGCTCGGTCCGAGCGATCCGCTGTCGCGAGCAGCGCGCGACGGGCGGCATGGACGGCACGCGCGCGACGTTCGAGGCCGTCCCGGGCAGCGAGTTCGATCTCGACGCCTCGACGGTCCTCGTCGCCGTGGGCGAGGAGCCGGACCCATCGATTCTGCCTGAAGGCGCGGGCATCGAGGTCAGCGGCTGGGCCGGGATCGTCGCCGACCCGCGGACGTTTGCGACCGGTCGAGCCGGCGTCTTCGCCGGAGGCGACGTCGTCTCCGGGCCCAAGACCATCATCGACGCCGTGGCGGCCGGCCGGCGGGCGGCAGCGTCAATCCACGAATATCTCGCCGGCGCCGCCGATGGCGAGGCCGAGATCCTGACCGCCGTCCGCTACTCGACGCCCCCCGAATCGCACCTGACGGTTGACCTCGCCACCCGACCACGGGCCCATCCCCAGCTCGCGGTCGTGGCGGCCGGCTTCGCGGCGACGCAGGAGGGGTTCGACCCCGCGACGGCCCGTGCAGAAGCAGCCCGCTGCTTCCGCTGCGATGCCGTCTATGGCTGTCCCAGCGTCACCGTCCTGGAAGGGCGTGGCCCCGCGGATCGCCCGATCCCGCCCGGCCTCGACGCCCCGCCCGTTTCAACGCAGCCATCGTGAGCGAAGGAGGAGAACAGTGACACCGGAGCAAGTGTCTGGGTTCTTCGATGCCGGCGAGAGCTTCATCGAGGGCACGATTGCCGCGGCGCTCGTCGTGCTCTGGCTGCTGGTGATCGCTCTGCACATGGCGCGCCCGTACATGGTCAGCCACCTCCACCGGTTCAGCCTTCGGCTGGGTGCGGACCTCTGGTGGATCCTCTACGTCGGCCTGCGCGACCTGCTCCTCGTGCAGGTCTTCCTCGGCAGCATCATCTTCTTCTACCCGGATGTCATCCGGGGCAAGGACCTGCCGATCACCGGCGGCCTGGCGGCCGTGTGCGCCTTCGCGGTCATGCTCATCAAGCTCATGACGGCCGGTGACTCCGACGTCCGGTGGTTCCGAGCCCAGACGGTTCTTCTCGGGCTGGGAGCGACGCTCTACATCGGGCCATACCTCCTGGGCGTCCAGGTGACCAACATCGGGACGGACAGCACGAACCAGCTGGCGGCGATCTTCGTCAGCTCTCAGAACACCGACTGGTCGCTGGCGCTCTGCTACATCTCGGCCGCCCTGGTCGGGGCGATGGCTCTCGTGGCCGTGGCCTACAACCTGCGCCAGACGACTGTCCAGCACCCGCGGCACCGGAAGGAGGAGGAGCGATGAGCGGCGACGACCTCGCAACCGCACTCACCACTGGCGGCGCCGCCTGGATGGTCCTGTCGATCTCCGCCGTCCTCCCGATCCTGTGGGCCTTCACCCTCGTCCTGCACTTCGCACGGCCGTACATCGTCCGGTTCCTCGGGACGCTCACCCTCCGGTTCGGGGGCGACGTCTGGTGGCTGGGCTACGTGCTATTCCGCGACGCGCTCATGGTCCTGACGCTCGCCCTCAGCGTGATCTTCCTCATGCCCAACCTCTACATCGGGCTCGGGCTGCCGCTGACCGCTCCGCTGGCGACCGTTGTGCTGTTCTGGGCCCTGGTCGTCAAGCTCACCGGCGACGCGGACGACGATCCGCGCACGTTCCGCTGGGTCAGCGTGCTGCTCGTGATCGCGTCGGTCCTGTACATCGTGCCCCAGATCTACGGCCTCGAGTCCGCCGACCAGACGGACATCTGGGACACCTTCGGCGGGCTCGGCTGGCTGCCGGGAGCACTCACTGCCGCCAACCCCGATGAGGGCACGGTCAACGCGTGGGCCTGGCCGATCCTCAACCTGAGCCTGGTCCTGTTCCTGGTGACCGGCGCCGGTCTCTTCGGGCGGTTCCTCATGCGGATCGGGCGCGACGAGGCGACCGGCGGAGTGCCCGGAGCGGACGAGGCGCCAGTCGCGGCGCACTGAAACGGAGCTGCGTTCTCGAACGATGGCGCCCGGGGGACGTCCTAGACGAGCGGCTTCGTCATCCAGACGCAGGCGAGGGCCAGGCCGTCGGGCATGACGACGTCCTCCTCGCCAGTCCGGTCGAACCCGAACGCCTCGTACAGCGGCAGGCCCGGCAGCGTCGCGCCGAGCGTCATTGTCCGGAAGCCGTCGGCCCTGGCCGCCGCCTCGCAGGCCTCGAGGATCCGCCGCCCCAGGCCGCGACGCGTCCAGTCGGGCCGGGTGTACATCGCCCGGACGTGGGCCGGCTCCGTCGCCGGGTCGAGCAGCCGGTCGTCGCCCTCGGCGTCGCCCGATCCCGTGTAGAGCTTCGCCCGCTTGCTCCAGCCGCCGCAGGCGATGAGCTCGCCGTCCGCCTCGAACACGAAGTACGTCCCGTCATCGATCAGCTGGCGGTCGACGGCGGCGACGTATCGGATCGCGGACGCCGTCTGCTCCGCCGTGTAGACCGTCGGGAAGATGTCGCGCGTCGCGAGCTTCATCAGCGCGTCGATCGCCTCGGCCTCGTCGGGCCGGGCGAGTCGCAGGACGGGTTGGGCGACGGTCCCCTCCACGACCCGGAGTCTAGCGGCGGGGTCGGTCAGCCGGCCGGCTCGTCGAGCAGCCAGTCGACCGCCGCCTCGACGTGGATCTGGGCCGTGTTCAGGATCGGCAGGCCGGCGTACGACGGCTCCGTGAGGGTCAGCGCGAGCTCCGTGCCGCCCAGGATCAGGCCGTCGATGGCGTCGCGGTCGCGCATCCCGGCCGCGATCGCGACGAGGCGGTCGCGCGTCGCGTCGAGGATCACGCCCCGGACGAGCTCGTCGAGGTACACCCGGCCGATCCACGCCCGGTCCGCCTCGTCCGGCACGACGATCTCGATCCCCGACGGGCCGAACCGGTCCGGGTAGAGCGGCGATTCGACGACGAACCGCGTGCCGAACAACCCGAGACGTCGATGGCCGGCGGCCTTCGCTGCGGCGAGCGCGACGTCGACGATGTGGATCAGCGGGATCGGGCTCCGCGCCGCGACCCGTTCGTAGGCGAGGTGCGAGGCGTTCGAGGCGAGGAGCGCCGCGCCGGCGCCGGCCGCGGCGAGCGCCTCGACCGCCTCGCTGAGGACCTCCGCGACGTCGTCGAAGCGGCCCTCGCCGAGCGCCGTGATCACGCTGCCGCCCTCGACGCTGTCGATCAGCAGCCGTGGGTATGTCCCCACGGGTCCGCGCCGGGCCCACGTCGCGAGGAAGCGACGGTAGTAGTCGATCGTGGATTCCGGGCCCGTCCCGCCGACGACGCCGATGACGCGGCTCATCAGCGCATGATCGCAGCCCGGGTCAGGCGAGGCGTGCCGCGCGCGCCTCGAGGTAGCGCCGCTCGGGAACGCTCGTCGTCCGGCGGGCGGCGACCCGGTAGCTCTCCCGTGCTGCCGCCGCGTCGCCGGCCAGCTCGAGGAGGTGGCCGCGGACGGCCTCGAGTCGGTGACCGCTCGCGATCCGCTCGTCGGCGGCGAGCCCGTCGAGCCGGGCGAGCCCGGCCCGCGGCCCCTCGACCATCGCGACGGCGACCGCCTGGTTGAGCCCGACCATCGGGTTCGGGGCAACCTGGGCGAGGAGGCCGTAGAGCGCGACGATCTGGGGCCAGTCGGTCGCCTCGGCCGTCGGCGCCTCGTCGTGGACGGCGGCGATCGCCGCCTGGAGCTGGTACGAGCCGAGCGCCGGGCCATGGGCCAGCGCGTCGCTGATCAGCGCGACGCCCTCCTCGATCGCGGCCCGGTTCCAGCGCGAACGCTCCTGCTCGGACAAAGGGACGAGCGATCCGTCGGCGGCGACGCGGGCCGGGCGTCGGGCGTCGACGAGGAGCATCAGCGCGAGCAGCCCGGTCACCTCGGCGTCGCCGGGCAGCAGCCGATGGAGGTCGCGGGCGAGGCGGATCGCCTCGGCGGTCAGCTCGACCCGGGCGAGGTCCGGGCCGGACGTTGCCGTGTAGCCCTCGTTGAAGACCAGGTAGAGGACGTGGAGGACGACCGCGAGCCGTTCCGCGCGCTCGTCGGCCGGCGGCAGCGTGAACGGCGCGCCGGAATCCCGGATCGTCGCCTTCGCCCGGCTGATCCGCTGGGCCATCGTCGACTCCGGGACGAAGAACGCCCGGGCGATCTCGGCCGTCGTGAGCCCGCCGACCGCGCGCAGCGTCAGCGCCAGCTGCGACGCCGCCGACAGCGCCGGGTGGCAGCAGAGGAAGAGCAGCGTGAGCGTGTCGTCCTCGTCGGGCGCCAGGTCGTCGGGCGATGGCGCGTGGAGCGCGTCGGGCGGCAGCAGTGCGGCCGCGGTCGCCTCGCGGCGCTCGCGGGCGAGGTCGGCGCGGAGCTGGTCCGTCATGCGTCGCGATGCCACGGCGATCAGCCAGCCTCTCGGGTTGTCCGGGATCCCATCACCGGGCCACTGGGTCGCGGCCGCGAGCAGCGCCTCCTGGACCGCGTCCTCCGACGCGTCGAAGCGGCCATAGCGGCGGACGACGGCACCGAGGACCTGCGGAGCGAGCTCGCGCAGCAGGTCCTCGATCCGGACCGCGGCCGGGTCGAGCGTCACCCGGTCACGTCCCCGTCGCCGGCGTCCTCCATGACCGGCCGGATCTCGACCCAGCCGTACTCGGAGATGGGGCCGGCGATCTCGACCGCCCGGTCGAGGCTCTCGACGTCGATCGCGAAGATCCCGGCGAGGAGCTCCTTGACCTCGCCGTACGGGCCGTCGGTCACAGCGGGGACGCCGTCCTGGAACTGGACGAACGTCTGGTCCCAGCCAAGCCCCTCGACGCGGATGAGCTCGCCCGACTTCTTCGTCTCGTCGATCATCTTGTAGTGCTCGCCGAGGACGCGGTCGACCTCCTCCTTCGGCAGCGACTGCCAGAGGTTGGGGTTCGAGTGGATGAGGATCATGTACTTCATCGTCGGGGCTCCTTCTGCGGCGCCGGTCGGGCGCATTCGAACCTCTGTCGGAGCTGAGAGCTGGGCCTCGACATTGTGGTCGTTTCGGCGCAACCTCCCGACCGATGTCGAGAACGGGGTGACGGCTCCGACCAACCGATGAACCCCGGCCGCCGCGGCGGTCGAATCAGCAGCACGAGAGGAGCCCACGCGATGACGACCACCACCCTCCAGACCGTCACCTCCGCCGACGGGACGACGATCGCCTACGACAAGCTCGGCAGCGGACCGGCGGTCGTGCTCGTCTGCGGCGGGTCGGTCGACCGCCAGTCGAACGCGGGCCTCGCCGCGGTCCTCGCGAGCGACTTCACCGTCTACAACTTCGACCGCCGCGGCCGGGGCGACAGCGGCGACACGCTGCCGTACGCGATCGACCGCGAGATCGAGGACATCGCGGCCGTGATCGACGCCGCCGGCGGCACCGGCGTACCTGTACGGGACGTCGTCCGGTGCCGCGCTCGCGTTCGAGGCGGCCCGGGCGCTGCCCGGCAAGGTCACGAAGGCCGCGCTCTGGGAGCCGCCGTACATCGACGACCCCGCCGCCCGGCCGCCGACCGACACGGTCGAGACCTACGAGCGGCTCGTCGCCGAGGGCCGCCGGAGCGACGCGGTCGAGTACTTCACCGCGAAGGTCGTCGGCCTGCCGCCGGAGTTCGTCGCGTTCGCGAAGACCCAGCCGTTCTGGGCGGCCCAGGAGAAGATCGCCCACACGCTCGCGTACGACGGCCGGATCATGGGCGACTACTCGATCCCGGTCGAGAAGGCGAAGGACGTCAGCCAGCCGACGATCGTCATCGCCGGCGAGTCGAGCTTCCCGTTCTTCCTCCAGACCGTCGCCGTCCTCGGCGACGCGATCCCCGACGGCGAGTCGAAGACGCTGCCGGGCCAGTCGCACGACGTCGCGCCCGAGGTCATCGGGCCCGTCCTCGCGGAGTTCTTCTCCCGCTGACCCGCGTCAGCTCCCTCGCGCGCTCCGCGCCCCGGGCGGCCCGCCGCCCGGGGCGCATCCGTGTCCGCGACCGCGGCGGGGCCGACCTGTCAGCCTCGATTTGCAGTCCATTCGGCACTGGCTGCGACCGCGGCGTACGATGACATCCTGCGTGGTCAGTCAGGCAAGGAGAGGCCATGACCAGCGACGTCTTATCCCCGGTCGAGGCGGAGCCGCAGGAGGACCGCCCGTCGAGGCGTCTGGGGCTCGCTCTCCGACCAGTTCGGGTTCCGCCAGCTGGTCAGCGACTACCTGATCCCCGTCGAATCCAACAGCGTCTGGTACCTGCTTGGCGGCGTCCTCGCGATCGCCCTCGGGCTCGAGGTCCTGACTGGATTCATGTTGGCGCTCGTCTACACGCCCGACGCCGGCACGGCCTTTGCCACCGTCCAGCACCTGATGGCCACGCAAGGCTGGTCGGTCGTCGTCAACTTCCACTTCTTCAACGCGTTCCTCATCTTCGGCCTCGTCATGATCCACATGGTGCGTGTCTTCATCACCGGCGGGTATCGGCGCGGCAAGCAAGGGCTCTGGCTCATCGGCGTCGGCCTTGCCGGCCTCACGTTCGTGATCTCGCTGACCGGCGAGGCGCTCCACTGGGACGAGGTGGGCTTCGGCGTGCCGTGGAACGTGTCGGAGGTCCTCAATGCCTTCGGGCTCGCGGCCGCCTTCGGCTACACGACCGACGCCCTGCTGGCGATCCCGACTGCCACCGAGAAGCTGGCCCAGCTCTACATCCTGCACGTCTCGATCGTCCCGATCGTCCTCGGGCTCCTCGTCGGCTGGCACTACCTGCTGATCCGCTACAAGGGCATCTCGATCCCGTTCTGGTTGCGGGCGAGCGGGCGCAGTGCCAGCTTCAGCGCGCACATCCGGGGCTGGATCCTGTGGAGCGTGATCCTCATCGGGATCGTCCTGCTGATCTCGATCTTCGTGCCCCGCGACGCGGGCGTCGCGCCTCAGCTCGTGCAGGCGTCGCCGCTCTTCGGGACCGATGATGACCCGGGCGGCCTCGGGTTCAAGCCGAACTTCCCGATCAGCTGGACGCGCGGCATGAACATCATTGCCGCGAACTTCGGGGTCGATCCGGACATCTGGGGCGCGATGCTCGGGATGGGGATCCTGCTCGTTGCGCTCCTCGTGATCCCATTCCTGGATCGCGGCGACCACGAGCCGGACAAGCCTGGCCAGCGCGCTTCGACTGGCGCAAGCGCGGCTGGGCCTTCCTGGCTATGGGGATCTTCTGGGTCGTGCTGATCGCCGGCGTCGTCCAGAACGCGGTGACCGAAGCGGGCTAGCCGTCGTCCCGGCTAACCTCATCGATCATCGAGGAGCCGGACCATCGTCGCTCAACTCCACCTGTGGCTGGCGGCCGTCAGCGCGCTGGTCGCCGCGGCCGTCGCCGTGGAGGCCGGCTGGCGCGCCGTCCGCCGTGCCCTCCAGGCGGGGTGACCGCGAGGGTCGAGCTCGTGCTGACGCTTGCGCTCGTCGTCACGGCGGCAGGAGGCCTCGGGCTGCTCGCGGGCGGCGCCCGTCCGCGCGAGGTGCTCCACTTCGTCTACGCCGTCATCGCGATCGGGGCGATCCCGGTGGCAGGCTCCCTGGCGAGCCGCGCGGAACCGCGGCGACGCGCGATCGCCACGTTCGTGGGCGCGCTCGTGGCCCTCATCGTGATCCTGCGGCTGTTCGGGACGGGATAGCGCGCGAACCGACCTCAGCGCAGGAACGCGGCGGCAACCCCGGCGTCGACCGGGATGTGCAGCCCCGTCGTCTGGGAAAGATCCCCGCCGACGAGCGCGAACACCGCGCCCGCGACGTGCTCCGGCAGGACCTCCTTCTTCAGCAGCGTCCGCTGGGCGTAGAACTCACCCAGCTTGTCCTCGCTGATGCCGTAGGTCTTCGCCCGGTCCGCGCCCCAGCCCTTCGCGAAGATCCCGGAGCCGCGGACGACCCCGTCGGGGTTGATGCCATTGACCCGGATCCCGAACTGGCCGAGCTCCGCGGCGAGCAGCCGGACCTGGTGGGCCTGGTCGGCCTTCGTCGCGCCGTAGGCGACGTTGTTGGGTCCGGCGAAGAACGCGTTCTTGCTGACGATGTAGATGAGGTCGCCGCCCATCGCCTGGTCGCGCATCACGCTGGCGGCCTCGCGCGAGACGAGGAACGAGCCCTTCGCCATCACGTCGTGCTGGAGGTCCCAGTCGGCCTCGGTCGTCTCGAACAGTGACTTCGAGATCGACAGGCCGGCGTTGTTGACGACGATGTCGACCCCGCCGAAGGCGAGCACCGCGGCCTCCATCGCGGCGGCGACCTGGCCGGCGTCCGTGACGTCGCAGGCGACCCCGAGCGCGACGTCGGGTCCGCCGATGCCGGCGGCGACGGACTCCGCGGTCCCGGCGGCGATGTCCGCGACGACGACGCACGCTCCCTCCGCCGCGAGCCGCTCCGCGATCGCCTTGCCGATGCCCGATCCGCCGCCGGTCACGAACGCGACCCGCGTGGCGAGCGGCTTCGGCGCCGGCAGACGCCGGAGCTTCGCCTCCTCGAGCGCCCAGTACTCGATCCGGAACTTCTCGGATTCCGCGATCGGCGCGTAGGTCGAGAGGGCCTCGGCGCCGCGCATGACGTTGATCGCGTTGACGTAGAACTCGCCGGCGACGCGGGCGGTCTGCCGGGTCGCGCCGAAGCTGAACATCCCGACGCCGGGCACGAGCACGATCGCCGGGTCGGCGCCGCGCATCGCGGGCGAATCGGGCTGGGCGTGGCGCTCGTAGTAGGCGCGGTACTCGTCGCGATACGCGGCGTGGAGCTCGCGGAGGCGGGCGATCGCGTCCTCGAGCGGCGCCGTCGGCGGCAGGTCGAGGACCATCGGCCGGACCTTCGTCCGCAGGAAGTGGTCCGGGCACGACGTCCCGAGCGCCGCCAGCCGCGGGTGGGCCTCGCGCGACAGGAAGTCGAGGACGACCTCGCTGTCGGTGTAGCAGCCGACCTGCGGATGGTCCGTCGAGGCCAGGCCGCGGACGACCGGGAGGAGAGCGGCCGCCCGGGCCCGGCGCTCGGCGGCAGGCAAGGGTTCGTATTCGGGGATCGGCCCGCCGAACGGATCCGGCCGGCCGTGCTCGTCGATCCACTCCTGGGCGGAGCGGATGATCTCGAGCGAGTTCGCCTCGCACGCCGCGGACGTGTCGCCCCAGGCGGTCACGCCGTGGCCGCCGAGGATCGCCCCGATCGCCTCCGGGTGCTCGGCCTGGATGGCCGCGATGTCGAGGCCCAGCTGGAACCCGGGCCGGCGCCACGGGACCCACGCGACGCGATCGCCGAAGCACGCCTCGGGTCAGCGCCTCGCCGTCGGCGGCGGTCGCGAAGGCGATCCCCGAGTCCGGGTGGAGGTGGTCGACGTGGGTCGATTCGACGAGGCCGTGCATCGCGGTGTCGATCGACGGCGCCGCGCCGCCCTTGCCGAAGAGGCAGTAGTCGAACGCGCCGACCATCTCGTCCTCGCGCTCGACGCCGGGATAGACGTCGACGAGGGCCCGCAGCCGGTCGAGTCGGAGCACGGCGAGGCCCGCCTCGGTCAGCGTCCCCAGGTCGCCGCCGGAGCCCTTCACCCACAGGAGCTCGACCGGCGAGCCGGTGACCGGGTCGACGGCGAGCCCCTTCGCCGACGCGTTGCCGCCGGCGTAGTTCGTGTTCCGCGGGTCCGCGCCCAGCCGGTGCGACCGGTCCAGGAGCTCCGTGGCCGGGTTGCGGACCTCGGTGCTCATGCGCCCCATCCCGCCTGGTTGCCGCCGACCCGCTCCTCGGCGATGCGCTCGGCGTAGCCGGAGCGGGCGTAGGCCGCGATCGGATCGGGGTCGAGGCCCATGCCCTGGCGGAGGTCGGCGAGGAGCGGCCGGACGTCGGTGTCGTAGGCGTCCATGAGGATCGCGTTCGCGCCGAGGACGTCGCCGCCGGCCTGCGCGGCCCGCAAGCCGTCCATGTCGACGAGCAGCGCCTTCGCGGTCGCCTCCTGGACGTTCATCACGCTCCGGATCTGGCCGGGGATCTTCGGCTCGATGTTGTGGCACTGGTCGAGCATGAACGCGACACCCGACTCCGGGCCCAGCGCGCCGCCTTTCACGCACTCGTGGAGGATCCGGAACAGCTGGAACGGGTCGGCCGAGCCGACCATCAGGTCGTCGTCGGCGTAGAAGCGCGAGTTGAAGTCGAAGCCGCCCAGCTTGTCGAGCCGGAGCAGCGACGCGACGATGAACTCGATGTTCGTGCCCGGGGCGTGGTGGCCGGTGTCGACGACGACCTTCGCCTTCGGGCCCAGCGCGACGCAGTGGACGAGCGAGGTCCCCCAGTCGGGCACGTCCATCGTGTAGAACGACGGCTCGAACAGCTTGTACTCGAGGACGAGCCGCTGGTCCGACCCCAGCCGGTCGTAGACGATCTGGAGCGATTCGGCGAGGCGGTCCTGGCGGGCCCGGATGTCGTCCTGGCCGGGGTAGTTCGTGCCGTCGGCGAACCACAGCTTGAGGTCCCGCGAGCCGGTCGCGTCCATGACGTCGACGCATTCGAGCAGGTGGTCGACGGCCTTCTGCCGGATCCGCGCGTCGGGGTGGCAGACGCTGCCGAGCATGTAGTCGTTGTCCTGGAACGTGTTCGAGTTGATCGTCCCCAGGGCGACGCCCAGCTCGCGGGCGTGGCCGGCGAGGTGGTTGTAGTCCGCGACCTTGTCCCACGGGATGTGGAGCGCGACCGTCGGGGCGACGCCGGTGTAGCGGTGGACCTGGGCGGCGTCGGCGATCTTCTCGTACGGGTCGCGCGGCACGCCCTGCTGGGGGAACACCTTGAACCGCGTTCCGGAGTTGCCGAACGCCCACGACGGGAGCTCGATCCGCTGGCCGCGGAGCACGTCCTGGGCGGTCGCGGTTGGATCCGGGATCGTCTGCATCGGGACCTCCTGCCTCTTCGTTACAAGCATGCCACGGGTTTCGATTGGTTTCAATCTACTTGTTGACATTTCGTTCATGGTTCCTTTACCGTGCGAAGTCGCAACCCCCACGACACCTGACCACCGCAGCCAGGGATTCCGTGATGACCACTCCGGGCCGGGGCGACGTGTTCGCCGAGGAGCGGCAGGACCACATCGCGCGCATCGTCGAGGAGCACGGCCGCGCCCGCGTGGCCGATCTCGCGTCGACGTTCCGCGTCTCGGGTGTGACGATCCGCAAGGACCTCGCCGTCCTCGAGCGGCAGGGCCGCGTCGTCCGGACGCACGGCGGCGCCGTGACGCTGGGCCGGGCCGGCGCCGAGCGGGCGTTCGACGTCCGCGAGCGGATCCAGCCCGACGAGAAGGACGCGATCGGCCGAGAGGCGGCCGGCATGGTCGTCGACGGCGAGAGCATCGCCCTCGATGCGAGCACGACCGCGCTCGCCCTCGCCCGGCACCTCAAAGGCCGCGGCGGCTGGCTCCACCTGACGGTGATCACGAACGGCCTGCGGATCGCCTCGGAGCTGGCGGGCCACCCCGGCATCAGCGTCGTGATGCCCGCCGGCTTCCTCCGCTGGGAGGCGCTCAGTCTCGTCGGGCCGCTGGGCGAGGGCCTCTTCGAGAAGGTCAACATCCAGAAGGCGTTCATGGGCGCCGCCGGCTTCGCGATCGAGGCCGGCCTCAGCGACGCGACCGAGGAGGAGGCGCAGATCAAGCGCCTCATGGTCCAGGGCGCGAGCGAGGTCGTCGGCCTCGTCGACCACACGAAGTGGGGACGCGCCGCGTTCGCCACGTTCTGCGAGACGACCGACATCGGCGTCGTCGTCACCGACGCGGGCGCGCCGCCGGCGATGGTCGAGGAGGTCCGCCGAACCGGCGTCGAGGTCCACCTCGTCGAGCGGACGACCGACCGCGACGTCGGCCGGAGCCGCCAGATCCGCACCGGCGGCAGCGCCCCGTGGTGATGCCGGCAACGCCCGACACGGGCGCCGGACCCGCCGGACCCGCGACGCCCGCGGCCGCGCCACCGGCCGTCGCCCTGCGCGACATCTCGAAGCGGTTCGGGGCGACGCAGGCGCTCGCCGACGTGACGCTCGAGCTCCGGAGCGGCGAGGTCCACGCGCTCGTCGGCGAGAACGGCGCCGGCAAGAGCACGCTCGTGAAGACGCTCGCCGGCATCTACACCCCGGACACCGGCACGGTCGAGCTGGCCGGCGAGCCGGTCGCCCTGCGCGGCCCGGCCCACGCCCGCGAGCTGGGGATCGCGGTCGTCCACCAGGAGCCGCGGCTGTTCCCGGACCTGTCGGTCGCCGAGAACGTCTTCATGGGCCACGCGCCGGCCGGCGCCCTTCGCACCGTCGACTGGCGGGCGATGCGCCGCCAGGCCGCCGACGATCTTCCGCGGCCTCGACGTCCGGATCGACCCGTCGGCGATCGTCCGCGGCCTCTCGATGGCCGACCAGCAGCTGATCGAGATCGCGAAGGCGCTGTCGCTCGACGCCCGCGTCCTGATCCTCGACGAGCCGACCGCGTCGCTCTCGGCGCACGAGGTCGAGCGGCTGTTCACGATCGTCCGCCAGACGCGCGACCGCGGCGTCGCCGTGCTGTTCGTCAGCCACCGCCTCGACGAGGTCTTCGAGCTGTGCGACGTCGCGACGGTCTTCCGCGACGGGAAGCACGTCGTGACGGCGCCGACATCGTCGCTGACCACGGCCGACCTCATCCGCTACATGGTCGGCCGGGCGGTCACGCTGTACCCGAAGGTCGAAGTCGCCGGTCGGCGACGTCCTGCTCGAGGTCGAGGGCCTGGGCCGCGGCGAGGCCTTCCGAGACGTCTCGTTCTCGGTCCGGGCGGGCGAGATCGTCGGCATGGCGGGGCTCGTCGGCGCCGGCCGGACCGAGATCGCGCGGGTCCTGTTCGGCATCGACCGGGCCGACACCGGCGAGGTCCGCCTGGGCGGCAAGCCCGTCGCGATCCACTCCGCCTCGGACGCGCTGAGCGCCGGGATCGCCTACGTCCCGGAGGACCGCCACCAGGACGGCCTCGTCCTCGACTTCTCGATCGCGGAGAACGTGACGCTGCCGATCCTGCCCCGGCTGTTCCCGCGGCTGTTCGTCCACGGCAGCGTCGAACGCGCCCTGGCCGACCGCTACGCGAAGCAGTTCAGCGTCCGGGCGACCGGCGTCGACCAGGAGGTCTCGGCGCTGTCGGGCGGCAACCAGCAGAAGGTCGTCCTCGCGAAGTGGCTCGCGACCGATCCGCGGGTCCTCATCCTCGACGAGCCGACGCGCGGGATCGACATCGGGGCGAAGGTCGAGGTCCACCGGCTGATCGCCGAGCTCGCCGCCGGCGGCCTCGGGATCATCCTCATCTCGAGCGACCTGCCGGAAGTCCTCGCGATGTCCGACCGGATCCTCGTGATGCACGAGGGCCGGATCTCGGCCGAGATCTCACGCGACGACGCGACCGAGGAAACCGTGATGTTCGCGGCGACCGGCCAGGGAGCGGAGCCCAGTCCGGCCATACCCGAAGCGGCCCCCGGAGCGACAAGTGGCTGAGGCCGCGATCCCCGCCGCGGTCCCGACCGGCTCCTCGTCGGCGGCGCGCCTGCTCCGGGCGGTCGCCCGCCAGCGCGAGCTCAGCCTCGTCGTCGTCATGGTCGTGCTCGGCGCGTTCGTGTTCACCCAGGCGCCGCAGTTCCTGTCGGCGTCGAACCTGACCCAGGTCACCGCCCACGCTTCGATCATCGCGGTCGCGGCCGTCGGCGAGGCGATCGTCATCCTGACCCGCAACGTCGACCTTTCGATCGAGGCGATGATCGGCCTCGTCGCGTTCGCCGTCGCCGACATCCTCGCCTCGAGGACGGTCGGCGCGCCGGTCGCGATCCTCATCGGGGTCGGGCTGGGCCTCGTGCTGGGACTCGTGAACGGCGTCCTGGTCGCGGTCCTCCGGGTGCCGGCGATCATCGCGACGCTCGGCACGCTGTCGGCCTATCGCGGCTTCACGCTGCTGCTGGCCGGCGGCAAGCAGATCACGCTGACCCAGCTGCCGGCCGGCTACACCGACTGGGCCCGCGGGACGGTCATCTTCCTGCCGCTGTTCGTGGTGATCGCGCTGATCGTCGTGACCGTGGCCGCGCTGGTGCTGCGGCAGACGACGATCGGCCGCCAGGTCTACGCCCTCGGCAGCAACCCCGAGGCGGCCGAGATCCTCGGCATCCGGACCCGGCTGATCACGATCTCGACGTTCGCCGTCTGCGGCCTGCTCGCGGGCGTCGCCGGCGTCATGTGGGGCCTGGAGTTCGGGACGATCAACGCCACCGCGGCGACCGGCGTCACGCTCCAGGTCATCGCCGCCGTGGTCGTCGGCGGCGTGAACATCAACGGCGGCTCGGGGACCGTGATCGGCGCCGGGATCGGCGCGCTGTTCCTGGCGTTCATCCAGAACGCGCTGATCCTGCTGAAGCTGTCGCAGTTCTGGCTGCAGGCGATCTACGGCCTCGTGATCCTCATCGCGGTCGTCCTCGATGGCGCGCTGCTCCGCGCCGTCCAGCGCTCGCGGGCCCGGGGACGGCGACCATGAGCCGCGCCCGGCGGTACCTCGGCTGGGAAGCGCTCCTCGCCGTCGTCCTCGTCGCGTTGATCGCGATCGGGACCACCGTGTCGCCGGTGTTCCTGTCGGGCCGCAACTTCACGAACCTCACCGCGGCCGTGATCGAGGTCTCGATCATGGCCCTGCCGATGGCGCTGATCATCATCGCCGGCGAGATCGACCTCTCGGTCGAGTCGATGGCCGGCCTTTCGTGCGCCGTCGTCGGAATCCTGTGGCAAGCCGGCGTCCCGATCCAGGTCGCGATCCCGATCGTCCTCGTCATCGGCGCAGCCGGAGGGCTGCTCAACGGCGTGCTCGTCACGTCGTTCGGGCTGCCGTCGCTCGTCGTCACGCTCGGGACGCTCGCGCTGTTCCGCGGCCTGGCCCTCGTGGTCCTCGGGTCGCAGGGCGTCGCCGGATTCCCCGACTGGTTCACGTCGTTCGGGTTCGGGACGGTGCCGGGCACGCCGATCCCGTGGCCGCTGCTCATCTTTGCCGGGCTGGCGATCGTCCTCGGGACGGTCCTCCACACGATGTGGCCCGGCCGCCGGCTGTTCGCGATCGGCAAGAACGCGAGCGCCGCGCGGTACTCCGGCGTCGGCGTCGCCAGGACGAAGCTCGTCCTGTTCGCCTTCAACGGGGTGATCGCCGCGCTCGCCGGCGTCATCCTCACGGCTCGCTTCGCGAGCTCCCGGGCCGACATCGGCCAGGGCCTCACGCTCACCGTCATCACGATCGTCCTGCTGGGCGGCGTGAACATCTTCGGCGGCCGGGGAACCATCCCCGGCGTCGTCCTCGCGGCCGCGACACTCGCCGTTCTCGGCAACGTCCTGCGGCTGACGAACGTGTCGGCCGAGATCCAGAGCATCGCCGTCGGCGTGCTCCTGATCGTCTCGGTCGTCATCCCCAACCTCGCTCACCAGGTCAGCGCATGGATGGGTCGTGGTCCACAGGCGGGACGAGGGTCCGCCGCCACGGCCGGCGCTGGTGGGACAGCCAGTTCATGAGTACCAGGAGGAGGCTACAGGTGACGAATCACCAGTTGCGGCGCATCGCCGCACTCTCGTTCGCCGTGATGCTCGTAGCAGCAGCGTGCGGTGGCGGCGCGACGCCCTCACCGTCCGCGTCGGCTCCCGCGAGCACGGCGCCCCAGTCCGAGGCCCCGAGCGCCAGCGGCTCCGGCGCCCCGTCGGCGGCGGCCGGCGATCTCAACGTCGTCTTCATCCCGAAGGCAGTCAACAACCCGTACTTCGACGCGGCCGCGACCGGCGCCCAGAAGGCAGCGACGGAGTTGGGCGGCCAGTTCAAGCAGATCGGCCCGCAGAACGCGACGCCGGCCGAGCAGATCCCGTTCATCCAGGACGCCACCACCCAGGGCTACAAGGCGATCGTCGTCTCGGCGACCGGCGCCGACGAGGTCGCTCCGGCGCTGAAGGCGGCGAAGGACGCCGGCATCAAGGTCGTCGGCTATGACTCGAGCCCGGCCGAAGGCGCCTACGACGTCTTCGTCAACCAGACCGACTTCAGCCTCATCGGCGGGGCCATGGCGCAGTGGGCGTGCGACCTCGCACCCAGCTGCACCGGCGAGATCGCGATCCTTTCGGCGACCGCGACGGCGACCAACCAGAACGCCTGGATCGCCGACTTCAACAAGGCCCTCACGACCGATCCGAAGTTCGCCAACCTCAAGCTCGTCGACACCGTCTACGGCGATGACGACGCGACCAAGAGCACGAACGTGGCCAACGGCCTCCTGCAGACGCACCCGAACCTCAAGGTCATCGTCGCCCCGACGACCGTCGGCATCCTCGCCGCGGCCCAGGTCGTGAAGCAGGCCGCCAGCGCGGTCAAGGTGACGGGCCTCGGCCTTCCGAACGACATGAAGTCGTTCGTCGCCGACGGCACCGTGCCGGAGTTCGGCCTCTGGAGCGTCCCCGACCTCGGCTACCTCGCCTACTACGTCGCGGCGAAGCTGATCACCGGCGAGATCAAGGGCACGCCCGGCGAGACGTTCACCGTCCCCAACCTCAACGACGGCAAGCCGTACACGATCGGCGAGAAGTCCGTGGTCATCCTCGGGCCGCCGTTCGTCTTCAACAAGGACAACGTCAACAACTTCGACTTCTAGGCGGCTCTCCTCCGCCGTCGGCGAGGCCCCGGGAGCACCGTTCCCGGGGCCTCGCGCTTTTCGGAGACTGCGATGCAGCGAATCGGGTTCGTCATGCGCCTCCTGCCCGGCGCCGAGGCGGAGTACCGCCAGCGGCACGCGAGCGTCTGGCCGGAGATGCTGGCCGAGCTGAAGGCCGCAGGCGCCGCGAACTACTCGATCTTCCTCGACGGTGACCGGCTCTTCGGGTACCTCGAGGTCGACGATCTCGGGCGGTTCCAGCGGCACATGAACGAGAGCGAGATCAACGCCCGCTGGCAGGCCGACATGGGCGTCCTGATCGACCCGCTCACCGACACGACGACCGGCTTCCACCGCCAGCTCGACGAGGTGTTCCATCTCGAATGAGGCGCGGAGCTATCCTCACCTGAACGTGGGAATCACCTCTCGAACCGTCGCCGTCGCCGTGGCCGTGGCCGCCGCGGTCACGATCGCCGTGACCGTCGCGTTGCTGGGCCGGCGGTGGGGGCGGTGACCTCCGCCGCCAGTTCCGCCTCCGGCTCTGTCGTCGCGGTCGATATCGGCGCGTCGAGCGGCCGGGTGATCGTCGGCCGCGTGGGCCCGCGCGAGCTGCGCCTCGACGAGGTCCACCGCTTCCCCAACGAGCCGGTCGGCCTGCCCGACGGCCTCCACTGGGACGTCCTCCGGCTGTACCGCGAGATCCTCGACGGGCTGCGCGCCGCCGCCCGGCGCGAGTCGGAGCCGCCCTCGAGCATCGGGGTCGACTCGTGGGGCGTCGACTTCGGGTTGCTCGACGGCGACGGCGTGCTCGTCGCCAATCCGTGGCATTACCGCGACGCCCGCCACGCGCCCGGCGCCGACCTCGTCCACGAGCGGGCCCGCCAGGCGAGCCTCTACAAGCGGACCGGCATCCAGTTCCTGCCGTTCAACACGCTCTACCAGCTGGCCGCGCTCGCCGGCACGGAGGCGTTCGCCCGGGCCCGGACGATGCTCCTCATCCCGGACCTGCTCGGCTACTGGCTGACCGGCGAGGCCGCCGCCGAGGAGACGAACGCCTCGACGACCGGGCTGCTCGACCCGTCGTCGCGGGACTGGGCGTGGGACCTGATCGAGACGCTGGGCCACGACCGGGGGCTCTTCCCGGCGCTGCGCCGACCGGGCGCCCTGCTGGGACCGATCCGCGACCAGGTCGCCGAGGAGACCGGCCTCGCGGCGGGGACGGCGGTGACCCATGTCGGCTCGCACGACACCGCGTCGGCGGTCGTCGCGGTCCCGGCCGGCGGGCCGCGCTTCGCCTATGTCGCGTGCGGGACGTGGTCGCTCGTCGGCGTCGAGCTGGGGGCGCCGGTGCTCAGCGAGGAGAGCCGGGCGGCGAACTTCACGAACGAGGCCGGCGTCGACGGCCGGGTCCGCTACCTGCGCAATGTCATGGGCCTCTGGCTGCTCCAGGAGACGCTGCGGACGTGGGAGCGGGCCGGCCAGCCCGAGGAGCTGGGGCGGCTGCTGTCGCTTGCGGCGGCGCTGCCGGCCGGCGGCCCGGTCATCGACCCCGACGAGGCGGTGTTCCTGCCGCCGGGCGACATGCCGAGCCGGATCGAGGACGCCTGCCTGCGGGCCGGTTCCGCGCCGCCTTCGACGCGGGCAGCGACGGTCCGATGCATCCTCGACAGCCTCGCCGCGGCCTATGCCCGGGCCGTCGACGATGCGACCCGCCTGTCGGGGATCGACGTCACGACGATCCACCTCGTCGGCGGCGGCGCCCAGAACGAGCTCCTCTGCCAGCTGACCGCCGACGCCTGCGGGCGGCCGGTGATCGCCGGGCCGGTCGAGGCGACGGCTGTCGGCAACGTCCTCGTCCAGGCCCGCGCCCGCGGGCTCGTGAGCGGCGACCTCGAGGCGCTCCGGGCGCTGGTCCGGGCGACCCACCACCTGCGACGGTACGAGCCGGCCTCGCCGCGGACGCGGCGGCGTGGCGCGCTCGTCGGCTGACCGCCGGCCCGGCCCGATGCGCGTCGCCCTCTTCATCACCTGCTTCAACGACCTGCTGTTCCCGGACGTCGGCAAGGCGACGGTCGCGGTGCTCCGGCGCCTGGGCCACGAGGTCGAGTTCCCGGACGCCCAGACCTGCTGCGGCCAGATGCACTTCAACACCGGCTACCGCGACGCCTGCGTCCCGCTCGTTCGGCGGTTCGCCGAGACGTTCGCCGGGTTCGACGCGGTCGTGACGCCGTCGGCGTCTTGCGCGGCGATGGTCCGCCACCACCATGCGACGGTGGCCGAGGAGAGCGGCGACGGGGCGCTGCCCGACGCCGTCGCGGAGGTCGCTCCGCGCGTCCGCGAGCTCAGCGAGTTCCTCGTCGACGACCTGGGCGTCGTCGACGTGGGAGCGCGCTTCCCGCACGCGGTGGCCTTCCACCCGACCTGCCATTCGCTGCGGCTGCTGCGGATCGGCGACCGGCCGCAGCGGCTGCTGTCGTCCGTCGAGGGCCTGCGCCTCGTCGACCTGCCCGGCGCCGACGAGTGCTGCGGGTTTGGTGGGACGTTCGCGGTGAAGAACGCCGACACGTCGATCGCGATGGGCGACGACAAGGTCGACGCGCTGGTCGCCACCGGCGCGGAGGTGCTGACCTCGGCCGACACGTCGTGCCTCATGCACCTCGGCGGCCTGCTCTCCCGGCGCGGCTCGCCGATCCGGGTCATGCACCTCGCCGAGATCCTCGCCGCGGGCGCCGACGCGTGACGGCTTTCCGCGAGTTCCCGCCCGCCGCGTCGCCGCCCCACACCCCCGCCCCGTCCTTTGCCGGCACGCCGCCGTTCCCGACGGCCGCGAAGGCCGCGCTCGCCGACGGCCAGCTCCGGGCGAACCTCGGCCGGGCGACGGCGACGATCCGCGAGAAGCGGGCTCGCGCCGTCGGCGAGGTGGCGGACTGGGAACAGCTCCGCCTCGCCGGCGCCGCGATCAAGGACGAGGTCCTGGCGCGCCTGCCGGAGCTCCTCGACGAGCTCGAGCGGAACGTCACGGCCGCGGGTGGCGAGGTCCACTGGGCCCGCGACGCGGCCGAGGCGAACGCGATCGTCGCCCGGCTCGTGAAGGCCGCCGGCGCCGACGAGGTCGTCAAGGTCAAGTCGATGGTCACCCAGGAGATCGAGCTCAACGAGGCGCTCGCGAAGGAGGGCATCGCCGCCTGGGAGACCGACCTCGCCGAGCTGATCGTCCAGCTGGGCCACGACCTGCCTTCGCACATCCTCGTGCCGGCGATCCACCGCAATCGCTCCGAGATCCGGGAGATCTTCCGGCGCGAGATGGCGGCCGCCGGCCGGCCCGCCCCGGACGACCTCACCGACGAGCCGCGGGCGCTGGCCGAGGCCGCCCGGCTCCACCTGCGCGAGAAGTTCCTGCGCGCGCGCGTGGCCGTGTCCGGCGCGAACTTCGCGATCGCCGAGACCGGGACCGTCATGGTCGTCGAGTCCGAGGGCAACGGCCGGATGTGCCTGACGCTGCCCGAGACGCTGATCACCGTCATGGGCATCGAGAAGCTGCTGCCGCGTTGGCAGGACCTCGAGGTGTTCCTGACGCTCCTCCCTCGCTCGTCGACCGCCGAAAGGATGAACCCGTACACCTCGATGTGGACCGGCGTCACGCCCGGCGACGGCCCCCAGGCGTTCCACCTCGTCCTGCTCGACGCCGGCCGGACCGACACGCTCTCGGACGCGGTGGGGCGGCAGGCGCTGCGCTGCATCCGCTGCTCCGCGTGCCTCAACGTCTGCCCGGTCTACGAGCGGACCGGCGGCCGGGCCTACGGGTCGCCCTACCCCGGGCCGATCGGGGCGATCATCACGCCCCAGCTCAAGGGCATCGCCCACCACCCGGTCGACAAGCAGACAGCGTCGCTGCCCTACGCCTCGTCGCTGTGCGGCGCCTGCTACGACGTCTGCCCGGTCCGGATCGACATCCCCGAGGTCCTTGTCCATCTCCGGGGCAAGGTCGTCGAGCACGGCGGCCTGCCGAACGAGGAGCGCGTGATGATGGGCTCGCTCAGTTGGGCGTTCGGCGGGCCGCGGCGGCTCGCGGTCGCAGAGCGGACGGCGGCCGCGGGCGCGATCGTCGTCGCCCGGAAGGGCCGGATCGGCAAGCTGCCGCTGCCGGGGATGCTCGGCCGCTGGTTCCGCTGGCGCGACTTGCCGGCGCCGGCGCGCCAGTCGTTCCGGTCGTGGTGGCGGAAGCACGGCGGGACGGGGACCGGCAGGTGACCGACGACGCTCGCGGCGCGATCCTCGCCCGGATCCGCGACGCCTACCCGGACCCACCGGCGAAGGTCGACGTCCCGCGGGACTACGCCCGGGCGCTCGGCCCGGACGTCGACGTTATCGAGCTGTTCGCGGAGCGGGTTGCCGACTACCGGGCGACCGTCCACCGCGTCGCCGCCGGTGACCTAGCTCGGACCATCGCCGAGGCGTTGGCTAGACGCGGCGCACGCCGGCTCGCCGTCCCGGCCGGGCTCCCCGGGGAGTGGCTCGCTGAAGCCGGCGACCTCGAACCCCTCGCCGACGAACCGCCGCTGACCCACGCCGACCTCGACGCGACCGACGGTGTCATCACCGGCTGCGCGGTCGCGATCGCCGAGACGGGCACGATCGTCCTCGACGCGGGCGACGGCCAGGGCCGCCGGGCGCTGTCGCTGCTGCCGGACTACCACCTCTGCGTCGTCCCGGCCGACCGGATCGTCGGTACCGTGGCGGAGGGGCTCGAGCGGCTCGACCCGCGCCGGCCGCTGACGTGGATCAGCGGCCCGTCCGCGACGAGCGACATCGAGCTGCAGCGGGTCGAGGGCGTCCACGGCCCGCGGAACCTCGAGGTCGTGATCGTCGAGGGCTGACGCGGTCGTCCGACCCCGTGGGTCCGGTCGACCCGGGGAAGAGCCTCCGTTCGGCACTGGCGCCGCATGATCAGGCCACTGATCCTGACCGTGGCGCCGTGTGATCCAGAAGGACGCGGCGACGGAGGAAACCGCCATGCCTCGTCCAGTCTCGTTGGCCCGCCCCGCCGGCGGGCTCATCGCCGCCGCGGCCGTCGCGAACGCACTCGCGGCCGGCGCAACGTTCTTTGTCCCGGACCTGCTCACCGGGCCGGTCGTCACGAACGCCCAGGCGCGCGGGACGTCGCTGATCATGCTCGCGATCGGGATCCCGACCCTGGCCGTCGCGACCTGGCTGGCGACACGCGGATCATGGCGCGGCCTCGTCGTCGCGATCGGCGCGCTCGCCTACCTCGCCTACAACGGCTTCCTGCTGCTGTTCGCGACGCCGTTCAACCCGCTGTTCCTCGTGTATGTCGCCGCGATGTCGCTGACCGCGTTCGCGCTCGCGACGACGATCCTCACGACCGACCACGACGCGGTCGCTGACCACGCCGCCGGCGTGCCGGCTCGCGGCATCGCGATCTACGCCTGGGTGGTCGTCGTCCTCAACGCGCTCGTCTGGCTCAAGACGATCGTCCCGGCGATGTTCGCCACCGACCCGACGTCCTTCCTCGAGGGCTCGGGCGTGGCGACGAACCCGGTCTTCGTCGAGGACCTCGTGTTCTGGCTCCCGGCCGCGGCCTTGATCGGCGCCTTGCTCTGGGTTCGCCGGCCGGTCGGGATCGTCCTCGGCGGCGCCTGGCTCGTCTACGGCCTCATCGAGGCCATCGGGGTCGCCACCGACCAGTGGTTCGGTTCGGTCGCCGACCCGGGATCGACCCAGGCGTCGATGGGGGCGGTCGCGCTGTTCGTGACGGTCGCCCTCATCGGCCTCGTGCCGCTGTTCTTCTACTTCCGGCGCGACTACAGGCCCGGCTTGAACACCATGTCCCAGACCGCGACGAGGAGCACCAGCAGCACGACGCCATAGCCGGCGAGCCAGCGGTCCACGAGTCGCCGCTGGCCCTCGACGTCGGCCGCATCCGCCCGGCCCATCGCGATCCCGACCCGGCTCAGGTAGATCGCGCCGATCACGAACGCGACCGCGAAGAGGCCGATCCCGATCGCGATCCACGCCTGGCCGAAGTCGAACGCCGCCGACTCCAGGACCATCCAGATCCCGAACACGAGCACGGCGGCGACGCCCGGCGCCAGGACGCGCGGCCCGACATACGAGAGCGTGCCGGCGAACTCGCGGTAGCTCGCGGCGTCCGTGGCCCGCCGCACGCGGAGGGCCAGGAGGGCGAGGACCGTGCCGCCGCCGAACCACGCCATCGCGCCGAGGATGTGGCCGAAGAGCAGCCATGAATGAAGCGTCATGCGGATAGGTTGGCACAGATGCTTGGAGTTGTCCAACAATAGGAGCCATCGGACTGATACGATGCGCGCATGCCGTCACCCACGTCCCCGCCCATCGATCAGCACAAACAGACGCTCGCCGCCGAGGCCTGGGCCCCGTTGATCGATTTCATCGTCGCCACCGGCCCGCGGCGCTCGCGCGTCTTCGGCGAGCTCGGGCTCACGCCGAACGACGGCCGGGCGCTCGGCAGCCTCGACCCGGAGATCGGCCGGTCGATGCGCTCGCTCGCCGACGAGTGGGGCTGCGACGCCTCGACCGCGACGTGGGCGATCGACCGTCTCGTCGCGAAGGGCCTCGCCGCGCGGCGGGATCACGACCGCGACCGGCGGATCACGCTCGTGACGCTGACAGCGGCCGGTGACGAGACTGCCCGCCGGCTGCGCGCCCTCGTCCACGTCCCGCCGGCGGAGCTGCTCGAGCTCAGCGCGGACGAGCTCGTCGCCCTCCGCGACGCGGCGAAGGCGCTACCGCGCCTCGGTCGCGACTAGCGGCACCGGTACCGCCGGCGGCGTGGCCGGCAACTGCGCCGCGGATCGCCCCGCCACCGTGACGCCGCGGGCGACGACGACGGTCCCGGCGAAGGTCGCGGCAGCCGAGGCCAGGAACAGGCCGGGCAGCCCCAGGATCGGCGCGAGCCCGCCGGCCAGCGCCGTCCCGACGACCGAGCCGAGGCTGAACGTCATCCCCGAGTAGACGCTCTGGGCCGTCGCCTGCGCCTCGGCCGGGATCGCCCGGGCGACGAACGTGACGATGCCGACGTAGAAGAACCCGAACGCGATGCCGCCGAGCGGCGACACGAGCAGCGCGACGGCCGGGGTCGGGGCGAGGCCCCAGAGCGCCGCCCGCAGCCCGAACGCCGCCGCCCCCAGGACGACCAGCCGCCCGACCCCGAACCTCCGGGCGAGGGCCGGGAAGGCAATCATGATCGGGACCTCGACGATCGCCGATCCCGACGAGATCAGGCCGATGATCGCGAGGTCGCCGCCAAGCTGCGCGACGCGGATCCCGATGAACGTCATCACCGCGGCGACAGCCGTCCAGACGAGCGTCGTCCCGACGAGAAGCGCGAGCAGCCCGGGGCGGCCCAGGAGGCGCAGGAACCCGCCGACCGAGAACCGCGGGCGGGCCCGCCGGTCAGGGCGCCCGGCAACGACCGGACCGGGCGCGAGCAGCCGCCACGCGGCGAGGCCGGTCACGAGCAGCAACGGGACGTACAGGACGAAGAGCGCGTCGGGCGATCTCCCCGAGACGAGGACACCCGTGACGACCGCGCCACCGACGAACGCGGCGGACCCGAAGGCCCGCGCCCGCGCGTACCGCTCCCGGCTCGCCCCGGCGAGCTCGACGGTCCGCGTGTCCGTGAGCGGGATGAGGCCGGCCGACCCGACCGCCATCAGCGACAGCGCCGCCGCGATCGACGCGACGTCCGTCGCGAATGCGAGCCAGGCCGCCCCGGCCGCGGCGACGACGCTGGCTACGAGCAGCGGCCGGTGGATCACGCCGATCCGGTCGGCGACCGCGCCCCAGACCGGCGAGGCGACGAGGCCGACGACCGCGCCCAGCGCGAGCAGCAGCCCGATCGTGGCGAAGTCGAGGCCGCGCGACGCCAGCAGCACCGACTGGTACGGGTACCAGGCGCCGACCGCGGCGAACAGGGCGACGTAGACGATCGCCGGCGCGACCATGGCCAGGTCGGCGGGCGCGAGCGCACGGCGGGCAGGGACGAGCGAAGTCACCCGTCAACTCTATGCGGGGAACCCGCCGCAGGTCAGTGGCGGATTCGGAATCGACCGCGTGACGAATGTCGCGGAACAACAAAGAGCCGGCGGAGACCCGCCGGCTCTTCTCGATTTCCCCGGCAGCGCGCTGAGCTAGCCGCGCGGCTCCAGCTGGCAGCGCATCGACCCGGCCGGGAAGCGGGCGTTGTGAACGTTGACGTAGAGCGAAGGTACGAGCGAGGCGGATCGGCGGATTGCGGCCCGTCAGAGCGCCGGCGCCGGCCCGCGCCGGGAAGCCGGCCCGACCCGCTCGGCGAGGAACTCCTCCCAGGTCCGCCGGCCCACCGCCCGGTCCGGGGCGAGGTTCGCCCCGGCCCGGATCGCCGCCGCCGCCTTGCCCGGCGCCGGCACCCGCACGATCAGCCGCCGCTTGCCGGCCGCCAGGAGGTAGCTCCGCAGCAGCTCATCCATCGTGTAGATGCGCGGCCCGCCCAGATCCGGCACGTGTCCCAGCGGGGCCCCGGCCGCGAGCTCCACGAGGCGCGTCGCGACCTCGCCGGCGTCCACGGGCTGGAACCGGAAGCCCGACGGCAGGGGCACGATCGGCAGCTTCGCGAGGGCGCTCGCGGTCGCCAGCGTCAGGTCGAAGAACTGGGTCGCGCGCAGCGTCGTCCACGGAATCCCGGACCCGGCGATCACCTCGCCCGCCGCGTGCTTCGACCCGAAGTAGCCGAACATCGCCCGGTCGACGGCGCCCGCCATCGGGACCCGGTCGTCGCCGACGACCGAGATGTAGACGACGTGCCGAACGCCCGCCGGCGCCGCGGCCTCGACGAGGCGCTTGGCCTTGACGTCGTCGCCCTTCTGTTCGCCGGCGAGGTGGACGATCGTCTCGATCCCCGCGACGGCCGCCGCGACGCCGTCGCCGGACGCGAGGTCTGCCGTTGCGTACCCCACGCCGGGCAGGACGTCGTGCTCGCGTCTGCCGCGGCTGAGGATTCGGACGGCCCGGCCGTCGGCGAGGAGGCCGGCGACGACGAGGCGCCCGAGGACGCCAGTTCCGCCGGTGACGAGGATCGGCCCGGCGGGTGCTCGGCTGCGGGGTTCGGTCATCGGGATGGCTCCTTGTCACGGGTCGTCGGTCGGAAGGTCTCGAACTCGTGACACGCCAGAGCCACGGGACGTGACAGCGATCCGCCGGCACCCTCTTGACGATATACGTATACTGCTACGTATAGCTACTCGCAGCGACTGGAGTTAGGATGCTTTGGTGCCGAACAAGACGATCTATGTCTCCGACGGGGACATGCGCACCTACCAGCGCGCGCAGGAGCTCGCCGGCGGCAACCTCTCGGCGGCCATCTCGAGCGCCCTCAAGCGCTACGTCGACGTCGAGGAAGGACGCCTGGAGGGCTTCGACGACGTCGTCGTCCGGGTGGGCCTCGGAACCGGCCGGAAGGTCCGCTTCGTCGGCGCTCTCGCCGGCATGCTGGCCGACACCTCCAGCAAGCGCGCCGGAGATCTACCGCGTCTACCGCGGCCGGACCGGGAAGTACGTCCTCCACATCGAGCGCGAGGAGCAGTTCTGGATGGTCGACGGCGAGGGCAAGCCGGCCGGCTGGCGCGGCTGGATCGGCGTCGGCGACGTCCGCTACGGGAGCGCGCCGAAGGAGTCGACGCTCGAGGTCGTCGACACCCTCGAGCAGCTCCGCGACAAGGTCCCGCCGGAGCTCTACGACATGGTCGCCCGCTCGGCCCATCAGCCGACCGTGGAGGACCTCGACATCTGAGACCCGCGGTCGCCGGACCAGCCTCGCCGGAGGTGCGGCATGACGGCGACGGCCACCTCCGCTCCCGCGATCCGGGTCCGGGGCCTCCGCAAGTCGTACGGCGACCGTGTCGTGCTCGACGGCATCGACCTCGACGTCGCCCAGGGCTCGGTCTTCGCGCTCCTGGGGCCGAACGGCGCGGGCAAGACGACGACGATCCACATCCTCTCGACGCTCCTCGCGGCCGACGCCGGCGAGGTCAGCGTCGGCGGCCACGACGTCAGCCGCGACCCGGCCGCGGTCCGGGGCCTCATCGGCGTCACCGGCCAGGTCTCGGCGGTCGACAAGCAGTTCACCGGCGAAGAGAACCTCAGGCTGATGGCCGACCTGTGCCATCTCGGCCGGGACGAGGGGCGGCGCCGGGTCGCGGACCTCCTCGAGCGGTTCGAGCTGACCGACGACGCCGCCAAACAGGCGCAGCGGTACTCGGGCGGGATGAAGCGCCGCCTCGACCTGGCGATGACGCTCATCGGCCAGCCACGGATCATCTTCCTCGACGAGCCGACGACCGGCCTCGACCCGCGCAGCCGGCGGGTCATGTGGCAGATCGTCCGCGAGCTCGTGGCCGACGGCGTCACCATCCTGCTGACGACCCAGTACCTCGAGGAGGCCGACCGCCTCGCATCGCGGATCGCGTTGCTCGACCACGGCCGGATCGTGGCCGAGGGCACGCCGAGCGAGCTGAAGCGCCTCGTGCCCGGGGGCAGCGTCCGCCTCGAGTTCCCCGACGAGACGCAACTCGACCGGGCCGCCTCGCTGCTCGGCGGGGCGAGGGACGACGAGGCGCTGGCCCTGAACCTGGCGAGCGACGGCGCGGTCCAATCGGTTCGCACGGTGCTCGACCGGCTCGATGCCGCAGCCGTGGCCGTCGACGCCCTGTCCGTGAAGTCCGCCGACCTCGACGACGTGTTCCTGTCGCTGACGGGCCGTCGCGAGGGCGAGGAGGTTCCCGCGCCATGACCGCCTATCTCGTCACCGACTCGGCGACGATGCTCCGCCGCAGCCTGCGCCGGATGCGCCGCTACCCGTCGCTGACGTTCTTCATCGCGATCATCCCGGTCCTCCTGCTGCTGCTGTTCACGTTCGTGCTCGGCGGGACGCTGGGCGCGGGCCTGGGCGGCGCGGCGATCGCCGGCGGCCGCGATGCGTACGTCGCCTACGTCACGCCCGGAATCCTGCTGATGACCGCTGCAGGCGCGGCCCAGGGCACCGCGATCTCGGTCGCGATGGACATGACCGAGGGCATCATCGCCCGTTTCCGGACGATGTCGATCGCCCGGGCGTCGGTCCTCGCCGGGCACGTCGTCGGCAGCGTCATCCAGGCGATCCTCGCGCTCGCGATCGTCCTCGTCGTCGCGCTGCTGATCGGGTTCCGGCCGACGACCGGGCCGCTCGAGTGGCTCGCCGCGTTCGGGCTGTACGTCCTCACCGCGATCGCGATCGTGTGGCTGTCCGTCGGGATGGGCCTCGTGACCGACAGCGTCGAGACCGCGAGCAACCTGCCCCAGATCCTCCTCCTGTTCCTGTTCGTGAGCAGCGCCTTCGTCCCGACCGGCTCGATGCCAGCGCCGATCGCCTGGTTCGCCGAGCACCAGCCGTTCACGCCGATCATCGAGACGATCCGGGGGCTGCTGTTCGGCACGCCGATCGGGTCGAGCGGGATCGTCGCGGTCGCCTGGTGCCTGCTGTTCACCGCGATCGGCTATCTCTGGTCGCGGCGGCTCTACGAGCGAACGCCGATGCGCTGAGGCAGCATCGATGAGTCCCGGCGGTCCGATCGGTCTTGAGGGTGGACACTACTGATCCGATTGGAGGCCCCCGATGACCGACGGAACGATGACCCAACCGACGACCCAGTCCGTGGCCGTGCCCGGCGCGACCGTGACGTACGACGTCCGGCCCGCCGACGGCGCGACCGGCCAGCCGCCGCTGATGCTCATCGGCTCGCCGATGGGCGCCGGCGGCTTCGCCACGCTCGCGGGCGACTTCGCGGACCGGACGGTCCTGACCTACGACCCGCGGGGCGTCGAGCGGAGCACGAAGGACGACCCCTCGACCGAGTCGACGCCGGAGCAGCACGCCGACGACATCCACGCGGTGATCGCGGCGGCCGGAGGCGGGCCGGTCGACCTCTTCGCGAGCAGCGGCGGCGCGGTCAACGCGCTGGCACTCGTCGCCCGCCACCCCGACGACGTCCGGATCCTCGTCGCCCACGAGCCGCCGCTGGCGGCGCTCACCTCCGACCGCGCCGCCGCCTTCGCCGCGACCGAGGACATCCGCGACACCTACCAGCGCGACGGATTTGGACCGGGGATGGCCAAGTTCATCATCCTCGTCGGCAACAAGGGCGATGTCCCCGCCGACTTCGCGAGCATGCCGGTCGATCCCGCGATGTTCGGCCTGCCGACGCAGGACGACGGCTCACGGAACGACTCCTTGCTCCAGCAGAACATCATCACCTGCACGCACTTCGAGCCCGACTTCGACGCGCTCCGGGCGGCACCGACGACGATCGTGTTCGCGGTCGGCGAGGAGTCAGCGGGCCTGCTGGCCCGTCGCGGCGGCGAGGCCGCGGCTCAGCGCCTCGGCCTGACGCCGGTCATCTTCCCGGGTGGCCACGACGGGTTCCTCGGCGGCGAGTACGGCCAGACCGGGAAGCCCGACGAGTTCGGCGCGAAGCTCCACGAGGTCCTCGACGCCAACGCCTGACGACCGGCCGGCGAGGCCGGTCAGCGGGGGACGAGTCTGATCGTCGCCCGCTCGGACTCCGCCGACGTCACCGGGTCGACGGTCTCGTGCCCGTAGTGGTCGTACTTTGCGTGGAACGCGGCGGTCACGGCCGCGGCCACGTCCGGGCCCGCCTCCTCGAACACGACGTCGCGCGCGACGCCGTCCGCCTCGATCCGGCCGTTCCCGGTCGCGAGCGCCCGGACGAACCACGGGTTGTCGCGACCGTGGGCCGACCGGACGTAGAGGTCGTCGCCGGCGCGGACGACCCAGATGACCGTCGACCGGCTGAGCCCGCCATCCCGGTTGTGGGCCGCGATGGACAGCTCGTCGGCCTTGCCCACCCGGTCGAGGTCGGCGTCGGTCCAGGCCGTCATCGGGCGGACCTCGGCGTCGCGAGGTAGTCGGCGTCGGCGATCTGCTCGCCCCATTCGGTCTCGGGACCCTCCGCCGGCGCCTCGTAGATCGTGAGATGGGTCATGAACCGGTCCGGCGCAGCGCCGTGCCAGTGCCACTCGCCGGGCGGCGTGTGGATCGTGTCGCCGGGACGGATCTCGGTCAGGTCGCCGCCGCGGGCCTGGATCCGCCCGAGACCCTCGGTCACGAAGAGCGTCTGGCCGACCGCGTGGACGTGCCAGGCGTTCCGCGCCCCGGGCGCGAAGTGGACGAGGCTGGCCCGGATGCGCGACGGCTCGCTGCCGCGGGCGATCGTGTCGAGCCAGACGTCGCCGGTGAACCGCTCCGGCGGGCCCTTCTCGGTGGCTGGCTTGGGCAGGATCTCCATGTGATCGTCTCCTTCGATCGGGTAGGCTCCGCCGCCATGGGTGCTCGCCCGGGGGCCATCTCGGCCGTCGTCTTCGACCTGGGCGGGGTGCTCATCGACTGGGACCCACGCTACCTCTATCGGACGTTGTTCGACGACGAGGCGGCGATGGAGGACTTCCTCGCGACGGTCACGACGCCGGAGTGGAACCGCGCCCAGGACGCGGGCCGGCCGTGGGCCGAGGCGGTCGAGGAGCTCGTCGCGCTGCATCCGGAGCGGCGCGACCTGATCGCGGCGTACCGCGAGCGGTGGCACGAGATGCTGGGCGGCGCCAACGAGCCGGTCGTCGAGATCCTCGACGGGCTGCGCCGAAACGGCGCCCGGCTCTTCGCGCTGACGAACTGGTCCGGCGAGACGTTTCCGGTCGCCCGGCCCCAGTACCCGTTCCTCGAATGGTTCGAGGGCATCGTGGTGTCGGGCGACGAGCGACTGATCAAGCCGGATCCGCGGATCTTCGAGGTGCTGCTCGAGCGCTACGGGCTGGACCCCGCGGCGACGGCCTTCATCGACGACCATCAGGCCAACGTCGACGCGGCCGCGGCGCTCGGCATGGCCGCGATCCGGTTCGTGGACGCGGCCACACTTCGGGAGGACCTCGCCCGGCTGGGACTCTGAGCGGGTGCGCGATACTGCGTCTGGAGGGATGCTTCGATGACGCTGATCCGCTCGATCGCCCATCGCCTCGCCGGCGAGGCACCAGAGCTGCCGATCGAGGGCCGGCTCGCCCGCTTCGACGGCGCCACTGGCTGGCTCAACTCGGCGCCGCTGACGCCCGACGGCCTCGCCGGCCGTGTCGTCCTCGTCGATTTCTGGACCTACACCTGCATCAACTGGCTCCGGACGCTGCCGTACCTCCGTGCCTGGCACGCCAAGTACAGCGCGGCCGGTCTGACGATCGTCGGCGCCCACACGCCGGAGTTCGGGTTCGAGCGCGACGTCGACAACATCGCCATGGAGACGCGGGCGCTCGGCGTCGAGTACCCCGTCGCGATCGACAGCGACTACGGCGTGTGGGGCGCGTTCGCGAACCACTACTGGCCGGCGGTCTACCTCGCCGACGCCGAGGGCCGGATCCGCTTCCACCACTTCGGCGAGGGCGAGTACGCGATGACCGAGATGGTCATCCAGCAGCTGCTCGCCGCGGCCGGCGCCGCGAACGTCGAGGGCGATCTCGTGTCGGTCGAGCCGCGCGGGCTGGAGGTCGCCGCCGACTGGCGCACGCTGCAGTCGCCCGAGACGTACACCGGCTACGGCCAGAGCACCGGGTTCGCGAACGAGGACGCCGGGGCGTTCGACCGGTCACACGCCTACCGCGCGCCGGCTGATCTGCCGCTCAACGCCTGGGCGCTGGCCGGGCAATGGACGGTCGCCCGGCACGCGGCCGTGTCGGCTGAGGCCGGCGCCCGGATCGCGTTCCGGTTCCACGCCCGCGACGTGAACCTGGTGATGGGCCCGGTCGCGAAGAGCACGTCGATCCCGTTCCGGGTGTTCCTCGACGGCGAGCCCGCCGGCGAGGCCCACGGGACCGACGTGGCGGACGACGGCAGCGGGACGCTGACGAAGCAGGGCACGTACCAGCTGATCCGGCAGGCGGGGCCCATCGACGACCGCCGGTTCGAGATCGAGTTCCTTCGAGGCCGGCGCGGAGGCGTACTGCTTCACGTTCGGCTGAGGCGGACGAGGCTCGGCCGCTGGGCCGGCGCGCCATCGACCGATAGGGTTTGTTGGGCACTAACCGGGCGGCAGCGTCATCGCTGATCACCGGAGCAACCGACTGCGATTCGGGAGCAGAGACCGCCTACCATAGGCTCTCTTCGGAGGGCAATGTCATGGCGTCGCACGAGCGGCGGCCCACCCGACGCGTCGATCAGGATCTCCGTGCCATCGGCGCCCTGACCCAGGCCGTCCTCGACGGCATCGACGTGGAACAGCTCCTGGGTCAGATCGCCGCCGAGGCACGAACCCTGGTCGGCGCCGCTCTCGGCTTGGTGGTCACCGTCACGGGTACCCCCGGCACGATGAGGTTCAGGGCCGTCGACGGTTCCGGTGGCGGAAACGTGCGCATCGGCTTCGAGATGCCGGTCGCCAACACGCTCACGGAGCTCGTGTTGAAGCGCGGCACGAACTTCGTCGCGCGATCTGCAAGCGAGATGCCCACACCGGATCGCGATCTCGCGCTCGCGATCAAGGTCGGCCCGCTCGTTGCTGCTCCCCTCGCCGAGATCGGGCCAGCCCGAGGGGTCTTGGTCGTCGCAAAACCGGAAGGCTCCCTGCCCTTCCGTCCGGCCGACATCCAGCTGGTATCGACATTTGCCTCGCAGGCGGCGAGCGCGATCGAGCTGTTCGAGCTTCGCTCGGAAGAGACGGCCCTAGCCGCCCACGCTGAACGAGAACGGATCGCTCGCGACCTCACCGATACGGTCATCGATGCGCTCGGTGACGTGGAACGGAGTGTCCGAGCACTGGCGACGGGTGCGACGGATGCGCGGCTCGCGGCGGGCATCGATGAGGCCGTCGGGCAGCTCCACGGCGCCATCACGACCGTCCGAACGTACGCTGTCGAGCTTCAGGCGACGACCGTGGTCGTGCCAACCTCGCGGGTCGCGCGCGGAGGCGGGGCGCGGGCGCCCCGCGGCAGGATCGGCTGGAAAACGACCGGAGCGTCCGCGGCCCGGGCGGCCAGAGCACGATCGCGGCCATCGGCAGACTCGCCGTCGCGTCGGCGAGGGACACCTCCACGGACGAGGTTCTCCAGTCCCTCATCGACGGGTTGGTCCAGGCGATCGACGGTGGATCGGCCCTGATCAACGTGCTCATCGACGGTGCCAATGCCCGGGTCAGGACGCGCACCGGTCCGCTGATTCCCGGTCGGGAGGTCGGCGATGCCTTCGGGAGGGGCGAAGCGGTCGCCGCGAGGTCGGTCAACCGTGGGCGGGCGCTCGTGATGACGTCCGTGATCGAGACCCTTCCCTCGCTCCCGGTCGCGATCGGCGAGGCACTGGGACCCGTGGCCATCGTGCCGCTTGCGGTCCGCGACCGCACGTTCGGGGCCCTGGTGATCGGCCGACCAGTCGGTGCAGAGTCGTTCTCCGCTGTCGAGATTCGCCTGATCGAGGCTTACTCCGCGCAGGCCGCCATCGCCCTCGAGTTCGAGCGGGTCCGCGCGGAGCTTCGACGCGGGTCGGTATCGGCGGAGCGCGACAGGATTGGGCGCGATGTCCAGGACCGGGTCATCCAGCTCCTCTTCGATGTTGCGCTCACCCTGCAGGAGCTCGAGTCGGTGGTGTCGGAGCCATCCGTTCGAGCGAGCCTCGAGGCGACGGTGGACGGCCTCGACCGGGCGATCCGCGACCTCCGTCGCTTCATCTCCGGGCTCGGTCCCAGAGCTCGAGTCGAGAAGCCGCCCGAGGAGAAGGTCGAGGCCCTCGCCGCGGAGAACGCCCGTCTGCAGGCCGAGATCGAGGTGCAGTTGGACGAGGTCCGGGCGTCGCGGACGAGGATCGTCGCCGCCGGCGACGCGGAGCGCAAGCGCCTCGAGCGCGACCTCCACGACGGCGCTCAGCAACGTCTCGTGTCGCTGACGCTGGCCCTCCGACTCGCCCGGGCGAAGCTCGGCGATGACCTCGATCCGTCGGCCGCCCTAAGCCTTGATCAGGCTTCCGATGACGCCAGGGCCGCCCTGTCCGAGCTCCGACAGTTGGCCCGCGGGATCCATCCCCAGATCCTGACCGAAGCGGGCCTCGGCCCGGCGATCGAGACACTCGCCAACCGGTCCCCGTTCGACGTCTCTGTCGAGATTCGCGCCGACCGCTTCTCCGCGGCCATCGAAGGTGCCGCCTACTTCACCGTGTCCGAGGCGCTCGCCAATATCGCAAAGTACGCCAAGGCGACGAGTGCGACCGTACGGGCCGAGTTGCGGGATGGCCACCTGACGGTCGAGATTGTCGACGACGGCGTCGGCGGCGCAGACCCGACGCTTGGCAGCGGCCTGCGCGGTCTAGCCGACCGCCTGGCGGCGGTCAGCGGAACGCTGGAGATCGTGAGTCCGAGCGGCGGCGGGACCCGGCTCGTGGCGCGCATCCCGAACGCTGCCCGCATCCCCGTGCCTGCCTGAATTGCTCGCCGCCACGGCGCTTCTGGGTCGTTAAGGGTCTCCAATATGACCGTTAAACCCGAAGCCGAAGGTCTGCGCGAGCAGGAGCCGGTATGATCGGCGCCTCGCGCCTGTAGCTCAGTGGATAGAGCGTCGGCCTCCGGAGCCGAAGGTCGCAGGTTCGAATCCTGTCGGGCGCGCCACTGCAACCTGTACGGGTAGTGCGAGCGCGAATCCGTGGGCGTATGCCGACGGAGTGAGCCTGACGGACACGATGCTCCTTCCTGCGACGGTGATCCGATCGTAGATGGCGTGGAGCAGATTGGCGTTCTCCGCGGGCACCTCGGCCGCCTTCCACGTCGCTGACAACTCCCGGAGCCACGCAGACACGCCAGGATCGTCGGCTTGCGGCGACGCCGTGCGCCCCGCCGCGGGTAGCCGTAGGCCTTGTTCGTCAGCAGCGCCGTCACCGTGCTCACCTCAGGCCCCTCCAGACGGCCGAGGCCTCGAGTCCAAGGAGCGCGAGGATCGCGCCCAGGAGAGGCAGCAGGATCCCGGGCGAGATGTCGTAGCCGGGGATGGCAACGTCGAGGACCAGGAGCACGACGAGGATGACCGTGAGTGCAGCAGCGGCGCCGATGCGGGCCGAGGAATAGACGTCGGCTCGGGTGCGGCGATCCGCCTCGCCGTCGCCAGGCTCATCGCCCATGCCGGCGCGTTCGGGCGATCCACGCATCGACGAGGGGTGGCAGCAGCACTCGGTCGAGGACGAGGCCCAAGACGATCCCCGTCAGGAACGCGAGGGCGAGATCGACCTCGCTCATCAGGCGATCGCACGGTTCAGGGTGCGGGCATTCCGCGTCGGGGAGCCCGGAAGTCGGTGTGGATCGGACCAGCGCGCCTTCACGCCCCAAGGGTGCGGGCGGCGGGCTTCAGCTTCTAGTTGGCCGATTGGGCCATGTCGCACGGCCGCTGGCGGGTCGGCGGTCCCTGGAAGAGGCATCACCCCGGCGGCTCGCCGCAGCGGCCGCGAGTCAGGCGAGCAGCACCAGGATCGTTCGGGCGATGCCGAGCGGCGGGCCGAACGGGAGCGCCGGCGCAGCGTCAGAGCTCGATGGACGAGTCATGCCGCGGCCCGGTCCTCGTGTGCTTCGAGTACTCGTCGGGCATTGGCCAGCACCTGGACCTCGGCCTTCCGCATCGACCGGATGAAGACGGGAAAGATGAGCCGGGCGAGGCCATTCGCGCTCCACAGCCCGCGCGACGTCAGTCTCGTCCCGCCGCTCGACGTGGGCTCGAGGGTGATCCTGAGGTCACACGCCATGGAGCCCCCGTTCACGTAGGCCCAGTTGCTCGGCCGCTCGTACGCGGTCACCTCAGTGAACACGACCGGACCCTGCTTCCACTTCGCCCGGAACCTGGTCCCGACGCCGACCGGCCCGTCGGTCAGCTGTTCCATCGAGATGCAATCGGGGTTCCAGCGGACTTCGTTCCCCATGTCCGAGAGGTAGTCGAAGACATCCTCCGGCGTTCGTGCGATCTCGGTGACGTTCTCGATGAGCGTAGCCATCTGTCGCTCCTCTGTTTCACTAGAGTACGTCACTAGCGATGAAGTCGCAGTATCCTTACTGATATGAGCCATGTCAATCCCCCGGCGACGGGATCGGTGGCCAAGGTCACTCGGCGTGAACGCGCCAAGGCGACGAGGCGCCGGATCGCGGAGGCGGCGCTGGGCCGCTTCTCCGAGCACGGGTACGCCGCCACGACGATGGACGCGATCGCGCACGATGCTGGCGTCGCGGTTCAGACCGTCTACTTCATCTTCCACACGAAGGCCGAGTTGCTGATCGCGGCACTCACGATCGCGGGCGGTGGGCCGGGTGCGGCCGAAGACGTCCTCGCCCGAGACTGGATCGCAGAGGTCATCGATGCGCCGACCGGGCCGCGTCGGCTCGCACTGATCGTCGAGCACGGCAACGAGATCTATCGCCGCATCGGCCCGCTGCTGCCCGCCGTCCAATCCGCGGCGAGCGTCGATCCGGACGTGGCACTCGCCTGGCAGGGCCTCGTCGATCGGCGCCGGCACGGGATGCGCCGGATCGTCGACGAGGTGTTCGCACGACGCGGCGAGCTGCGGGCCGGGCTGGCTCCGGAGCTTGCGCTCGACCTGCTGTTCGGCCTCCACCGCGCCGAGGTCTTTGTCGCTTTCACGGCCGAATGTGGCTGGCCCATCGAACGCTTCAAGGCGTGGCAGTTCGTGACGCTCGCTCGAGCGCTCCTTCCCGCGGCCGACGCTGACGCTGCCCGCGCACCCGGGTCGGCCCACGTGGCGGACCTGTCATTCGCACCTGACGTCGCCAGCTTCCGCTAGCTCGCTGGGCCTCCCTCGAAGTCCGACTCACCCCGGGACGGGTGACGCTGCACGGGGAGGAGCAGCAGGACGATGGGTGGAGGTTCGGTCGGGCGAGAGGCGCAGAGCCGACCTCCTTTCGTCCCGTTGAAGGATGCCCTCGGGCTCCGGCAGCCGAGGAGCCAAGATCCACACGAACTGTGCCGTGGTCGCCACCCCGGCCTTGGACCGTGCGTTCGCCAGGTGGTGCTTCACGGTCGAGTGCGAAAGGCCCAGGCGGTGGGCGGCTGCCTTCTCCGACCCGGCGACCAGGACGGCTTCCACCACCCGGACCTCGCGATCCGTCGCGCGAGCCGGAGCCCGTACTCTCACGCCGGCCGCCGGGCCGCCGCGAGCCACTCATCCCGGCCCTCGATCGGGATGCTTTCTCAGCCCAGACTTCGGCGGCCCGCCAGAACGAGGACCACAGCGATCGGCACGCCAACGAGGATCAGGGGTAGGTCGAACCCCACTCCAAGCGCGAACGCCAGGGGCGACATCGCGAGCCCGATTGCAGCTCCCCATCGGCGACCTCGCCAGAGCCCGACACCGGCGACCACCTCGGCGGCGCACACTGCGACGAAGGTCCATCCCAGGGCTTTGAACGCCTCCGGCCCGAGCCCTTCGAAGGGGCCGGCCATCGACCGGAACCAGAACGTCATCGGCAGTTCGCCGTAGCGGTCGAGATGCGCCAGGACGAAGGGCACGGAGGCGCCGAACGCAACACCGAGGAACAGGAACAGGGACGCCGCGACTCGAACCGTCAGCGGAAGGCGGAGGCGTGGCGCGTCGCTCGTCCCCGTCATCAGCGTTCCCCCTCAACGCAGCGTCGCGATTCGTGCACCTCGCCGGCAGCGGTCATGAGATCGTTTGCCCGACCTTCGCGCTCGCTGCCGCACGGTATGCCACGACTCCCGCGACCACACCAAGCACGATCAGGAAGACGTCCGTCGCCCATGCCGCAATCTCGTCAGCCTGCTGCACGGTGAGCACGGCATAGAGGACGATCCACACCACGGTGACGACGTTCGACGCGGACACGACCAGGGCACTCGGGCGCGCCACCAGCCAGACACCCAGGATCGCGGCGACCAAAGCCACCGCGGTCGTGACGACTATCTGAGCCGGGTCCGTCCTGAAGATGATCGTCATCGCGATCGCGGATCCGGCCGCCACGAGCCACAGGGCCCCAGCGATTCTGAGCCTATTCATCCCTTCCTCCCACTTCGTCTCTGCCCCCCCCGACGGTGCACCACCCTCCCGCCTCTGCGCCGCAAGGGCTCGCTGTTACCCTGGATCGGTATCGGTCACGAGCTCGGCCGTGTCGCCGGCCCGCGCAATGGAGGCGCGGTCGCCTGCGCGTTCACACTTGGCCAGCCCCGAGCGGGTTCGCGGGAGCCGCAGCCGGGCTCGATTCAAGGATGGACGTGAGGCGTGCGAGGTTCGCGACGACGTCCCGGCTGAGCGCCCGGGCGACGAGCGGTTCCGCCACGGACATGATCCCTGAGAAGTCCACCTCCATCGTCGCCGTGAGGCGGGTGCCCTCCGGCGTCGCTGTCACTACGTATGAGGCCAGGAGCCGGGGCCCTGACGTGGTACGAAACGCGACCTGCTTCCCAGGTTCGAAGACGACGTACTCGTTCTCACCGGTCATCCGTCTGCCCATGAGCGTGCGGGTGAACGTGTGCTTGGTGCCGACTCCCGGCGGACCGTCGGTGAGCCGCCGGATCTCCAGGATCCCCGACTGCCATCGGGCGGCGTTCATCTGGTCCGCGACGAACGCGAAAACCTCGTCGCTCGGTCGATGGACGATGGTGCTCTTCTCGACCTTGATCACGACGCGCCTCCCTGCCATGCACCTCTAGAGTCACGCTCTAGTGGTTGGATCTGGTAATCTGTACCGCGCCATGGAACCTGTCAAGTCCTCGACCCAAACCGAACCATCCGGGCGCGGGCGCGCCCGCGCCACGCGGTCCCGCATCACCAAGGCGGCGGCCGAGCTCTTCGCGGAGCGTGGCTACGTCGGGACCACCATGGCCGACATCGCCGCTGCCGCTGGTGTCGCCGTCCAGACGGTCTATTTCGTCTTTCACACGAAGGCAGACGTCCTCGACAGCGCCTACGGACTGGCCGTCATGGGCGAGGACAACCCGGCCGTGCCACAGGATCAGGCGTGGTACGTGCAGGCCGTCGCCGAGCCTGACGTGTCGATCGCCGTGGAGCTCGTGGTCGACGGGCTGAGCGAGATCCTGCGTCGGGTCGCGCCGCTTGACTTCGCGGTACGGACCGCGGCAGCCGCCGATCCTGAGGCGGCCGCCTTCCTGACCAGAAACGAGGGGATGCGGGCGGACGGCTACCGCGAGATGGTGGCGTTTCTCCGGCTCAAACGCCCTCTGCGCGAGAAGGTGACGAGCGCGCGGGCCACCGACTTGATGCTGTTCCTCGCCGGCCCCGGAGCATACCGAGCACTCGTGCTCGAGCGTGGCTGGACACATGCGGAATGGGTCGCCTGGACGAGCGGTGCGCTTGCCCAGCTGTTATTCGAAGGGACCGGCTAGCGATCGGGCCGAGCCGTAGCTGTTCGCGGGTCCGGCGAGTTTCAACGGGAGCGCGAATGATCACATTTCTCGGCGAGGCGTTCGTCACGGCCCTCGAGGGCCATGCCCTCGGGCTCCGACAGGCGCGGGGCGAGGATCCACACGAGCTGCGCCGTGGTCGTCGCCCCCACCTTCGTCCGCGCATTCGCCAGGTGGTGCTTCACGGTCGAGTGCGACAGGCCGAGGCGGTGGGCGGCTGCCTTCTCCGACCCCGCGCCGAGGACCGCGGCGACGACTGCAAGCTCGCGATCGGTGGCGCATCCGGCGGAGCGGCGGGCCCTCACGCAAGTCGCCTCGCTGCCGCCAGCCACTCATCCCGACCCTCGATAGGGAGGGTGTAGGTTGCTAACGCGCGCCCAACACCTGTCGGGCGCGCCATTGCAACCTGCGTGGGCAACGCGAACGCCAGTCCGTGCGCATACGCGACGGCGTCAGCCTGATCGACACGATCGTCCTCCCTGTCACCACGATCCGTTCGTAGATGGCGTGGAGCACCTCCGCCTTCGCCTCGGGGACATCGGCTTCGGTCCAGGTCGATGAGAGCGCCCGGAGCCAGGCCAGGGCGACCTCCGCCGACACGGCCCCGCTGGCCTTGACCTCGAGGCTCTCCTTCGACTCGCGGAGCAGGCCCTGGAAGGCGAGAGGCGAGGTACGTGAGCACGGCCAGCGGCGAACCCCTGCTTGACAATCTGGATTTAGTGCTAAATACTTCCCCAGGTCGAGTCAACCCGACCCGACACCATCCAGTCCGAAGCCTGAAGGGAAGTCATCAGTCATGAAACGATCTATCGCCCTCCTCGTGCCAGCGCTCGCGATCGCGATCGCGGCCTGCTCTGCCGCTGCTTCGCCGAGCGCGGTGCCCACCGCCGCATCGACCCCGAGTCCGGCCGCCACCGCCGCCGCGGCCCCCAGCGCCATGCCTTCGGCATCCGCCGCCGCCATGGCCAAGGACATCGTCCAGACCGCAACCGACGCGGGCTCGTTCAAGACCCTGCTGGCCGCGGTCAAGGCTGCTGGCCTCGTGGAGACGCTACAGGGCAAGGGCCTCTTCACCGTGTTCGCGCCGACCGATGCGGCCTTTGCCGCACTGCCGGCCGGCACGCTCGACGGCCTGCTCAAGGATCCCGCCGCGCTCAAGAAGATCCTGCTGTACCACGTCGTCTCAGGTTCGGTCACAGCTGACAAGGTCGTCGGGCTGACCTCAGCCACGTCGGTCGAGGGATCGCCCATCGCGGTCTCGGTCAAGGACGGAACTGTCTATCTGAACGACAGCGCCAAGGTGGTGACGCCCGATGTGATGGCCTCGAATGGCGTCATCCACGTCATCGACAAGGTCATCCTGCCGCCGTCGAACTGACCCTGCCACGACCCATTCCACCCGAGGGTGGGGCCTGTCTCTCCCCCAGGCCCCACCCTCGTCCCGTGAAGGACGCCATCGTGATCGCCAGCAACCAGCTCATCTCCACCCCGACGGTCGAGCTCCCGGCTTCGCGGGCCGCGTCCCTGCGGCGCTGGAACATCGGTCTTGGCTCCGTCCACGCCATCCAGGCGGTCGCCGTCCTCGCACTGGCGACCGCCTTTGCGCTGCCGGTCACGGCGACGTTCATGGAGGGGCCGCCGGGCACCGCGGCCGGCGCGCCGACCACCCTGTTCGATGTCTCCGTTGCGTGGGGCGTCGCCCTGTTCCTCCTGTTGTCGGCCGCCTTCCACTGGCTCGTGGTGCTGCCCGGCGTCTTCGGGCGCTACACCTCCGGCCTGACCGCGGAGCACAACTACTTTCGCTGGGCCGAGTACTCGCTCTCATCGTCGGTGATGATTGTGCTCATCGCGATGCTCACCGGGATCAGCGACGTCGCGGCGCTGATCGGCATCTTCGCGGCCAATGCGGCCATGATCTTCTTCGGAGCAGTCCAGGAACGATACGAGCGACCGGGCGGCTCACTGTGGCCGTTCTGGCTCGGATGCGTCGTGGGCATCGCGCCGTGGCTGGCCGTCGGCGTGTACCTGTGGTCGCCCGGTAGTAGCGCCGAACCGCCCGCCTTCGTCTACGCGATCTTCGTCTCGCTCTTCGTCTTCTTCAACATCTTCGCGCTTAACATGTGGCTCCAGTACCGGCGGGTCGGTCGGTGGAAGTCGTACCTGTTCGGCGAGAGGGCCTACTTTGTGCTCAGCCTGGTCGCGAAGTCGTTGCTCGCCTGGCAGGTGTTCGCTGGGACGCTGGCGGGCTGATGCCCTCGGACCCTGCCCGCCAGCTCAGCCTGCACGAAGCGGCCGACCTCCTCGGCGTCCACTACATGACGATCTACCGTCGCGTCCGGCTGGGAATCCTGCCGGCCCGCAAGATCGGCGGCTCGTGGATGGTCGATCCTGCCGACCTCGAGCGGGCCACGACAACGCCCGACCGTGGCCGTCGCCGCCGCGGGGAAAGCCATCCGCGAGTAGCGACCTGGCAGGAGCGACTCCTGGCCCGGATGCTCGCCGGTGACGTCGCCGGGAGCTGGCAGGTCATCGAGGCTGCCATGGCCTCGGGCTTCGAGTCAGGCGAGATCTATGTTCGCCTCCTCGCCCCGGCGCTGCACGAAATCGGGGCGTCGTGGCAAGCGGGTCGCGTCTCGATCGACCAGGAGCACCTCGCGAGTAGTGTGGCCACGACGCTGATCGGACGTTTGGGGCCGCGGTTCGTGCACCCCGGCCGCAAGAAGGGCGTCGTCATCGTCGCGATGCCGCCCGGTGAGCGTCACGGACTCGGGGTCGCCATGCTCGCTGACATCCTTGGCGATGCTGGGTACGGAGTCCTCAACCTGGGCCCCGACACGCCCGCGGCGTCCCTCGTCGCTGCCATGCGCGATGCGGGCTCTCTCGCGGCGGTCGTCGTGAGCGTCGTCGACGTCGAGCGTCGTCCGGCAGCCGGACGCCTCCTGGCCGCCGCGCGTCGGGAACTACCGTCGGTTCCGCGCCTGGTCGGCGGAAACGCGGTTCCGGACGAACGCGTGGCACTCGATCTCGGTGCGGACGGATGGGTCGCGGATCCGCGACGGCTCGGCGACCTGATCGAGGCGCTCAGGGCACGGGCATGATGATCCCTTTGCCACCTCCCGTAACAGGCGTCCCGTTCGACTTGGAGACCGCCGCCGGCCGGGTCACCGGCTACCTGCTGGGCGAGGGTCGGACCGTCCTGCTCCTGCATAGCTTCAACGCAGCCGGCTCCGCGATCGAAATTGCTCCACTGGCGTCGCGGCTGGCGAAGCACCGGCGAGTCGTGCTCGTCGACTGGCTCGGATTCGGCACGTCGGACCGACCCGACGCGCCGTACGGCTGGGCACTTTACGGCGAGCAGCTCGAGCGCATCCGGCTGGCCGCGCTGCAGCCCGGGGAAACCTCGGTCGATGTCGTCGCGCTCTCGCTTCCGGGGCAGTATGTCGTCGCCGCGGCAGCGGAGCATCCGGAGCGTTTCGGCCGCATCGTCCTCATCAGCCCGACCGGTTTCGGGCGCTTCAAGGGCTCTGCCGGCCGAAGCTCCCGAACCATCTACCGGCTCCTGCGCGTCACTGGGATCGGTCGACTGCTGTTCGCGGTGCTCGCCCGGCGCCAGGTGATCCGCTGGTTCCTCCGGCAGACCTTCGCGGATCCGGAGCAGGTCCCGCGGGATTACGAGCGGTACTGCTGGCGGACCTGTCAGCAGCCAGGGGCCTTCCGGGCTCCGCTGGCGTTCGTCTCCGGGTTGCTCAACGACCCCCGGGCGGCGGGCGCCTACCAGCGGCTCTCGAACCCGACGCTCCTTCTGTTCGGCGATCATCCGCGCTTCACCGACCCCGCGGCCGCGGAAGCGCTCGTCGCCGCGAACGACCACCTGGAACGGATCACGATCGAGCACGCCGGGGATCTCCCCCAACTCGAGCAGCCGGACGACACCGCGGCCGTGATCGACCGGTTCCTGGCCTAGTTCCAGCCTCGCGTCATGCGGATCCTCGTCGTCGGTGCCAGCGGCTACATCGGCGGTCGGCTCGTCCCGCTGCTCGCAGCCCGGGGACACGAGCTCATCGTGATCAGCCGCGACGCGCGGGCCATCGCCGCCCGGTTCCCGGAGTCGACGGTCGTCGTCGCCGACCTCCTCCACCCATCGACGCTGCCGTTGGCGCTCGAGAGGATCGATGTCGCCTACTACCTGGCGCACTCGATGGGCGCGGGTGAACCGGGGACCGCCGAGCGCGACCGGCAGGCAGCCCGCAACTTCGGCCAGGCCGCCAGGCGTGCCGGCGTGTCTTCCCCACCTGAAGCTACCGACGCTTGATTTCGATGAGCTCGAGTCCGAGCGCTTCGATCTGAGCAAGGACTCCGTGGAGTGCGGCCTGGTCCGGGAGCCGGCCGGTGAGCACCGTCTCGCCGCGATCCTCCCGGGCTAGGAGGCCCGGGAAGGCACCGGCGACCGTTCCACCCAGGATCCCGCGGATGCGGATCTCGTACCGTGCATCCTTCTGGTCCTTCCATCTGGCGCACGCGATGCGCAGATGTCATCCACCGCGTAGCGCGCACCCACGTCAATACGGCTGGTGGCGATAGCTCCGGCCGGGTTGGGTGCGTTCCCAGCCGACGCGCAGCAGGACCGTCGCCCACATCCGGTACGGCCGCCAGCGGTCGGTGATCGCCTGCCAGGTCGCGTCATCCAGCGCCGCCAGCCCGTACAGCTCGGCGATGGCGTCTCGATTCGAGCGGATCCCGCGGCACCTCATCGACAACGCCGCAGCCACGCAGCAGCGTCCCCTCGGCGGTGAACGCGCCGACGCCGGGCAGGCTCATCAACTCCTCGATGGCCTGCGCGGTCGGGATCGACCGCAACCGCTCGGTATCGAGCCGGCCGTCCAGGGCCGCTCTGGCCAGCCCGTGGAGGCGCTCCACCTTCGTCGCGTTGAGGCCCGGCGCCTCGGTGAGCTCGAGGAGCCGCTGTGGGCGCGGGAAGGCGACATGGCTAGCGCCGTTGAGCTCGACCCGGTCACCGAGCTGCTCGCTGAGCCAGGCCTTGACCGGGCGGCCTGTCGGCGCGCGATCCGCTGACCGATCACGAACGACGTGGCCGCCTCGTAGGCCGAGTAGAAGCAAACCGGGCGGAGGTCGTCGTGGCGCTCTTGCAGCCGGCCGATGACCGGGTCGCGCCGCCCGACGTCGGGCCACCCCGTGCCATCGTGGTCCAGCGATAGGCAGCGGGCCACTTGCAGGCGCAGGGCATCGTCGTCCGGATCACCCACGGTGGCATAGCGAACGCGGATCAGGCCGTCGGCGTCTCGCACCTCCGCGGCGGCGCTGCCCGACCAGCCTTCGACGGGGAAGGCCATCACGATCCCTGCGGCCGTGGCCTCACCGCCGCCGATGCTAGCGGCGAAGCCGCCGGCGAACGAACCGGCCGCCTCGAGAGAAAACGGGCCGCGGGGGACGATGTCGAATGTGGTCACCGGCGCGAGAAGGTCAGATGTGTAATCCCGCTCGGGGCGGCTTCAGACTTCACGCTGTAGCCGTCCTCGAACCCACGGAGGTCGTCCCAGAGCCGGATGCCGCGGCCGAGCAGGATCGGGACGATGGCGACGTGGAGCCGGTCGACGAGCCCGGCCTTGAGGAACTCGCGCGCCACGGTCGCGCCGCCGCCGATCCGCACGTCCTTGCCGCCCGCGGCCTCTGACGCGAGGCCGAGCGCCTCGCGTTGGCGTCGCGGCGAGGAAGTGGAACGTCGTGCCGCCCGCCATCTCAAGCATCGGGCGCGGGCGTGTGGGTGAGCACGAACACCGGGACGTGGAACGGAGGCTCGTCGCCCCACCAGCCGCGCCACTCCGGATCGTCCGCGGCGGCGTGCGAGCCCGAACATACCGGCACCCATGATCTCCGCACCGACCTCGGCGAAGTACGCCTGCGCGTACTCGTCGTCGACGCCGGTCGTTCCCTCGCCGGACGTTTCCTGCATCACTCGGGCCCGGAACGTTCGGGTCGCGGCGTAGGCCTCGGTCAGGCGCGCCCAGTCGGGCCCGAACGGGTTCTCGGGCGTCTGGTCGGTCGTCGTCGCGAAGCCGTCCAGGGAGATGTTCAGGTCAACACGCACGGCCATCGACGTCCTCCGAGGTGACTGCTTGCGCACCTCAATTCAGTATGCCGATCGTCTCTGCCCAAGCTGTCATGGCACCGGACCAGGTTCCCGCTGCGTGTTCCCGACCACGCCCAGGTTGCGACCGCCCATCCGCTCGGTTGAGAGCCGCGGGCGCACCGGGGTGCAGCAGGCGGGAGCGCGGGAGCCGGTGTGGATCGGACCAGCGCGCCGTCAGTACCCCAAGCGTACGGGCGGCGGTCCGCGTTTTCTATTGGATCGATTGGGCCATACGAGGCTGAGGTCGTAGAGCGTTGGCGACCTCCATTCCCGCTACACGCGAGACCCGGCGGAGCAGTTCCCGGGCGAGGGTGTCGGCGAGCCACGCCTGATACCGCTCGTCGTCCCAGCCCCGACCGAGGACCAGCGAGTCATACACCGCAAGCGAACACAGCATCCACACGATGTCGATCCCGATGTCGGCCGCGAGGCTCGGGCCTGAGCGCCCCCCGGTCGGCGAGCATCCGCACGAACCGCCCCTGCCCGTCGAGCCGCCGGGCCTCCATCTCGTCCCTCAGCCCCCGAGCGCGGTCGCTTCCCCTCGTCGCGCAGGGCGCGCAGGAGCAGAGCCGGCACGGCGGTGGATGCCGGGCTGCGTCGCCGCGTAGCCCGCCACCTGCTTGCGCGGATCCAGTTCCTCGCGAATGGCCCGAGTTCGCCGGCCGCTCGCCGACTGGGATCTCGGCCCTGCTGGCACCACCCGCGAGCAGGGCCTCGACCGGCTGCCACGAAGGCCCCGCCTTCGTCCCGAAGATCCGGTAGATGGTCTCGACCACGACGCCGGCCTTGTCGCGATCTCGACGAGGGGGTCACGTAGCCGCGTCCCGGAACAGCACGCCCGCAGCCACCACGATGCGGCCGGGTCCGCTCGGCTTGCGCCGCACGGCGCGGTGACTCGTAACGACGACGGGGCTTGACGCTCTCGGTCATTTGGTACAACTCTATATGATGTGAAAATCACGTTGGCTTGCGTGATCATAGCGAAGGGAGCGTCCCATGTACGCAGTCGTGGTCCGTGAGGCGGGCGATGCGGCGAAGATCGACGGGAGCGCAACCATGGTGAGTGCGAACGTGGGCCACGCGTTCGTGAGGCGCCCGGCTTCGTTTCGGCTCTGTGGATGAGCGACGGAGCTGGCAAGACGCTCAACGTGCTGGTGTCTCGTCCGAGGAGACCGCGCGGGCCGGTCTCGAAGTCGCTCGCGCTGCGCCCGACCGCCGTTCATGAGCGTGGAGTCCGTCGACGTGTTCAGCGTGCTCCGCACGAGCGACGAGTGAGGGGCCGGGCATCTCCGACAGCACCCCACACTCTTGCCAGGCCGGGTCCCGCTCCTGCGATCTCGACCGCGCTTGTGGTCCGACCTGCTCTTACGCGATCTGCGGCGGCTCGCGGTTGAAGCCGAAGAACGCGACATAGCCCCAGTTCGCCCCGATCTGGGTCGATGCAGGCAGACCGCGTGCACTCCGGTGGTCCCCGGCGCGGAGGCCGTGAAGTGCGCCCATCCCCTCCCCACCGCGTCTGCGGCGATCGCCACGGTCGTCGAGCGCGGGGCCCGCGGGGTCGTCGATTCGAACCTCGATGCTGCCGCTGCTGCGCGCCGCCGGTGTCCGGCGAAGCGCCGGCCATCGCAGCCGACGGACCCAGCCCCGAGATCACCGGTCGAGCAACGATCCTGGCACGCCATGGCTACGCAAACTCTCTTGACGAACGGGAGAGCGATATCGGCGACGTCGCGCCAGCCGTGGTCGATCGTGAGCGAATCTCCTGGTCGGGACCCTCCACGCATCTCCGTCGACACCGGGGTTGCGCTGCTGTCGCTTGTAGTCGGCAGCCCGTCGGTCTGGACGGCGGCGATCGACGCGGCGCCGCTTTGCGGACGGCAGACCGAGGCCTTCAGGCGAGGCTCAGGCCCAGTCGAGCCGTAGCGCGAGGCCGAAGTCACAGGGTCGGTGATTGACGATGAGACTGCCGGACCACTTGCCATCCGGTGGACTCACCCAGCCGGGTACTCAGGGGCTACTGTCGACGGGTGGATGGAAGCGCGGGCACCGCACCGAGCCTGATGGGAGCGCTGTCCGTGCTCGGTGACGAGTTCGATGTCCAGCTCGCCGCCGAGATCAGCGGCCTCGCTCCGGCCGATCTCCTCCGGGCCATGGATGCCGCGCAGCGCGAGAGGCTTGTGGTCATCGAGAACGGTCTCGTTCGATTCGCTCCCGGCATGCGCGAACAGGCCTACCGTGACCTTGGATCGCACGGGCAGGCGACGGCCCACGCCCATGCCGCCGACGTTCTCGAACGGGTTCGACCGCGTGACCTACAGGGCATTGCGGAGCAACGAACTGGTGCCGTCGCGGTCCTGGGTCTCGGACCTGCGCTCGGCGCTCTTGAAGGTGCCGCCGATGCCGCCGAGCGGTCACGCGACTGGGGCGCTGCGGCGGAGCTCTTGCGCCGCGCTGTCGAGGTCGCGGCTCGCGAACGCGATGTCCGCGCGGGGCCTTTAGCGATCCGCCAGGCGCAGTGCCTATTCCGGTCCGGGCTCTTCGCCGAGGCCCTCGCGCTGTGCCGGACGGTCGCCAGCGAAGCCCGGGCTGCTGGTGATGGACGACTACTCGCCGATGCGGCCCTTGTCGTGCGTGGCATCGCCGATCGCGACACCTGCGCCGTCCTGCTCGATTTCTGCCGCGACGCCCTTCGACGTGTCGGAGATGACACCGTCCTGCGGTCACGCCTGCAGAGCCAGGTGATCATGCTCTCGTCGGATTTGGCCAGAGTGCCGACCGAGGGCTCCGAGGCGCTGCAGAACGTAGACGTTGCCGAGAAATTGGGCGATGTGCGCGCCCTGGTCGAGTCGCTGCATGCATTGCACATGGCCTCCGCCGGGCCCCTGGCAGTGGCACGTCGTCTGGAGATCGCCGAGCGCGTCGAGCGCCTCTGCCGGGATGCGGACCTCGACGATGACCTGGCATGGCCACTGGGCTGGCGTGTCGACGTCCTTTTCCAGCTCAGCCGGCGGCCAGCGCTCGATAACGCCATTGAACGACTGGAGGAGTACGCGGACCGCCATAACAACGCGCTGGCGAAGTGGCGCAGGAAGATGGCCCGAGCACAATTGGCTTATCACGAAGGTCGATTCGAGGACGCTGTCCGGATCGGCGGCGAAGCGCTCGAGCTGGCGAATTCGTGGCGGTCATCAGGCGGCAGATTTCACGTATCGGATCCTCGTGAGCGCGTGTCGCCTCAAGACGAGCGGAGGGCCGCTCGAACCCGGGTTCCGGTTCGTCCAGAACGGCCCCGACGTCTTCCACGTCTTTCCGGCGATGCTCGCTGCCGAAGCCGGCGACCTCGAGAAGGCGGCGCCGCTCTTCGTTCTGGCGGTGCCCGTTATGCACGAGCCTCGACGGGAGCGCTCTCCAGGTGCAGACCCACGCGGCCCTCGCGGCGGTCGCGTGGGCATTGAACCAGGGCGATACCGCACCGTCGATCCATGCCGGCTCTCCAGCCGTTCGCCGATGAGCTGGCTGTGTCAACAGCGGGGCAAGCAGCCTCTTTGGGCAGCGTCAGTCGCTATCTTGGCCAGATGGCCGCACTCATGGCCGACTGGGACCGTGTCGAGATTGACTTCGCCCTGCGATGCGGCGCAACCTCGAGACTGGCGCGCGCGCGGAACTTGCAGAAACCCGCCTCGACTGGGCGACCGCTCTGCTGCGTCATGGACAGGGGCGTGACCGGGAACGGGCGAGCGCGATGCTGGAGGCGGCGACGCGAGAGGCAGCGGAGCTCGGCATGGAGCCGCTCCGCCAAGCGCGCCGCGGCCGCCATGGAAGCGCTGACAAGCAAACGAAATCCACTGACGGATCGCGAACTGGAGGTCGCCGGCCTCGTTGCCGATGGCCTCACCAACAAGGAGGTGGCCACGCGGCTGCGCCTATCGGTCCGAACCGCCGAGAACCACCTGCTCAACGTCATGAACAAGCTGGGATTGGACAACCGCGCGCAGGTGGCAGTCTGGTTCACACGAACCTCGTCAACGGCTGACGCGCGGCGCGAGGGCCCGCGCCCGTGACCCGTGGTCGACAGTCGTTCGGATGGTCTTGTGATCCCTGTAGCCAGGTACCCACCTGAGTAGGACCACGGATGGCAACAGCGCAGGTTCAGGGAATGCTGCTTGCGGCGACGGCACCCGCGGGGCGCGACGTCGACGATGGAGGACCCACATGCGCTTCTTGTTCACGACCATCCCTGGCTCCGGGCATTTCCATCCGATCGTTCCGACTGGGCGTGCTTTGCAGCGTCGTGGGCACGATGTCTCGATTGCAGCCTCGCCGAGCTTCGCCCCGGCGATCGAGGCTGCCGGGTTCGAGGCGCACCCGGCGGGACCTGCCTGGCTGGAGAACCTCGGCGATCCGGTCATGCAGAAGATCATCGCCGGCGAGTTCTTCGTGGACTTGGCCCGCATGGGTATGGTCGAAGGGGTCGTTCGAGCAGCCACCGCGACGAGAGCGGATGCATCGTCCGCGGCAGCGCGGAGGTCGGCGGTCTCGTCGCCGGTGCGATCCTCGAGCTACCCGTTGCCTCTATCGCTGCCGCCGCCAACAAGATCTATTGGCCACTGATCCGGCCGGCCTCGCCCGCGCGACCGCCGAGCATGGTCTCGATGGCGAGCACGTGACGTCCAACGATTTCGAGATCCTCCGGATCCATCGAACCCCGCCCAGCCTCGAGCTGCCCGACTATGTCGCCCCTCCAAATCCGATCAACATCCAGCCGGAGCCCATCGACGGCGGCGGCGAGCTGCCTAAATGGTTCGACGATCTCGGCGGGCGACCTCTCGTCTATGCGACTCTTGGCACCGTCTTCAACGGCAACGTGCCGCTCTTCCGATTGATCGCCGATGCGCTCGCGGACCAGCCGTTCGACGTAGTCATCGCACTCGGGCATTGTATCTCGCGTGAAGCTCTTGGTGAGGTCTCCGGCAATATCCTGGTCGGCGGTTATCTGCCACAGGCGAGGATCCTCGAGCGTGCCAGCGTGGTCGTGAGCCATGGTGGGTATGGAACGGTCTCCGCCGCGCTCGCTGCCGGACTGCCGCTCTTCCTGCTTCCCATGGGCGCGGATCAGCCGTACAACGCTGAGCGGTGCATCACCGCCGGAGCCGCCCTCGGCGTGATCCAGCCCGAGCTCCCCGGACCGCCGCAGGCCGGGCCGCCGCCGTTCACGCCGCCGGACCCGGCGTGATTCGCGATGGGACGTGGCGACTGCTCCACGAACCACGTTCCGCGAGGCGGCCGGCGCCATTGCCACCGAGATCGCAGCCATGCCAACGGCTGACTACGCAGCGGACGCTTCTCGAGGCGGCGGTTCGTGCGGACGGGGAGGCGCGCCTTCGAGGGTCAGGCGCGCCAGTCCCCGCATAGGGAGGCACCGATGAATAGGTTCGCAAACGCTGGAGTGATCTGGATTGCAGCGGCCGCGTTCGCGATCGCGATGACGATCATATTCAGGATTGATGCTCTCCAGTGGGTCGTGACCATTGCGGTCGGCGCTGTCGCTGCCGTTGTTGGTCTATGGCTCATCAGCGCGGCCGAGCATGCCGGTGGTTTCCGCGTCGAACGTCGTCGCTTTGGGGTGGACCCTGCTGTATGGGGTGCTCGCCGTGCGGCAATCCGACGAGCTTGCCGCCTGGACGACGGATGTCGCCCTGATCGCGATTGGTGCGGCGGCCGGACTCGCGGCATACCGCGCGGCTGCTAAGAACTACCGGGCCTGAAGGCGGACACGGAATCGCAGCCATGGGCTTCGCGTGGATGGCGTGGATCGTCGACCCGGGCAATGACCCGCTCGCGATGTGGGCGCTGGGTGAACGGTTGGACGAGGAATACTCAGCGACTGACCATGAGTCGGGCGATACCTTCAGCCAAGTGCGTGCAGTTGTGATGCACGCCGCCGGCGACGTCCGAGTCGAGCAGCGTGGGGACCCGAGAGTCGTCGAGGCGGCTCACGCGATCAATCCGCCTGGGCGCGACGTTCGCCAAGAGCACGTCTTCGCGGACGCGCTCATGCCGTGGCTTCCCCGATCTTCTCCGCCCCTTCAATCGGACGCGAATACTTATGGCATCCGCGCGGTTAAATCCTGTCCTTGGGCGCGCCATTGTCATCAGTCGCGACATTGGCGACGCATGTGATCAGCCGGTCGCTCGATGCCCTGGCCATCGACCGGAGTCTCGTCGTTTATTGCGCCAGTACCACCGATCAGGGACACCAGCTTGGAGACGACCTTGAAGACGGCCACCCGGCGTTTCGACACTACCAAGGAGATCTCACCCATGGACACCGTCGCGATCGTTCCGTCGCCGGCGTGGCCGTCGCCACGGGGGTCGTGGCACTGATCAGCGTCGCCAGCCTGGCCCTCTTCTTCGCCGTCGGGAAGCCGTTTGGCGCGATCAACGATTGGACGATCGGACTCGTTGGGGTCCTCAGCGGCCTGCTCGCTGCGATGATCCGGAACCGAGGCGTGGCTGGTCCGCCCGGTCCTGGGGTGGTTTCGACGGGGGTCGCCGTTGTCGGAGCGGCGATCGTCGTCGCAGGATCGGCCCTCGTCATTTCGCAAACGACAGGATTCCTGCTTGCGGGCCTCGTCGAGAGCCTGGGCTTTGCCTTGATCGGGTTGTGGCTGATCGCCCTGAACTGGTCGGCGGCCGCTTCAGGATGGTCCCGCCAGCTCCGCAACCTCGGGCTCGTGGCGGGGATCGTCATGGCGTTGGGGATCGTCGTCGCCCCGGGCATCGCCATGGGCGTCGACAACGCGGACACGGCGCCGGGTTGGATCTGGCTCGGTTTCGTTGGGTGGCTCGGGATCTTCTTCCTCTACCCGATCTGGAGCATCTGGTTCGGGAATGCCCGGGGCAGAGGTAGAACTCACGACGGTATCAACCCCGCGCAATCGGTCAGCGTGTGAGGAGCGCGGCGAGCTTGTCGAAGGTCTGCTCGAGGCCGGCGCTCGAGCCTGCCGCAGCCTCGGCGGTCTCGTAGCCGGACTCGGTGAGCGTCATCTCGGTCCGGCCGTCGGGCAGCGCGCGGAACCTCACCACGTGCGGCACCTCGCGGGGCACGCCCGGCGGGACGCCGAATGCCTGCGGATCCCTGACCTGCCGGTCCGCGTCGACGAAGCGATTGATGAACTCGAGTCGTTCGAGCGGCTCGACGCGGCTGTACGTCCACGTGTTGTAGACCGTGAACCCGGCGACGAACATCGAGACGAGCGACTCCCCGCCCTCGCGGACGTCCATCTCGGCGACGGGAACGGTGAAGCCCGTCGGGCCCCACCACTGCTTGATGAGCTCGGGCTCCACCCAGGCGCGCCAGACCTCTTCGACCGGCGCGTCAAGGACGCGGGTCCCGACGACGTCATAGGTGGCCTGTGTCGTGTCCCCGGACATGGTCGATCTCCTGCAGCGCCGCCGTATACCAATGAAGACCCCCGACGGCTGCTGAATTATCGGTCGGGCCGGCCGGGTGGCACGGCGTCCGAGACGACGAGGCAGCCCTTGGTCCCAGCACCGCGATCTGGGACCGGCGCGTTCCTCTGATCGGCGCCGACGCTCGCCTCGCTCTCGCGGTCAGAAGCCGAGGACCTGGTCGACGAGGACGACGGTGATGCGCCCGCGGACGATCTCTCGGTTGACGATCAGGACCTTGTTGACGCCGCTGTGGATGCCGTACGCCTCGAGCGCTCGGGCGTCCTCGAGCGGGAAGGCGTACTCGTTGATCCGTCGCAGACCCTCATCGATGTCCGCCACGACCTTCTGCGTGCCCACGACGAGGATCACTCGGCCCGCGCCTGCGACATAGGCAGCCAGCTGACTGCCGCTGCTCGATGCGGCCATGAGCGAGCCGCCCTCGGTGACCGCGTGGACGCTGCCGACCATGACGTCCGGGGCCGCGCTCTCTCGCCGGATCTCGTCGCCATGCGTCGCCCGGTCCATGCCCCGGATTCGAGGGCCGATCGGCTCGTAACGGCCGGACGCGTCGAGTTCCTCGGCGATCCCGGTGACCTCGAGGGTCTGCGATGCACCGTGGTGGACCTTCGTCCCCATGGGGATCAGGTCCAGGACGAGGCGCTTGGCCTCCGCTGCGTCTCCTGCTCGGAGCACGATGAAGCCGTTCAATTCGAGAGCGGCGGCGGCCTGCCGAACATGAAGTTCGTCTGCCGGCGTGCCGAACCCATCGCTGGCTGCCGTCTCGGCCTGGCGGGTTGCTGTGATCATCCTGGTTGTTCCTTCAGGGCTCCGCCCATATACTTGCGCCTGCAAACACCATACGCCAAAGTAGGTGCACATGCAAGTACCCTCGACAACCGATCCCGCGGCCGTCCTGGACCGCCTCGTCAGGGATGCACTTCCCGATGAGCGAGGCATGGGAGCCTGGCGCTCGCTGCTGAACGCCCACGCGTCGCTCATGCGGGAGCTGTCGACCGACCTGGCGATGAAGGCCCACCTGCCGTTGGGCGACTTCGACGTCCTCGCCCAGCTGGCGGGTGCCGGCGGCGAGCTACGGATGACCGAGCTGGCGGCCAAGGCATTCAGCTCACGATCAGCGATGACTCGTCGCGTCGACCGCCTGGTCGAGGAGGGGCTCGTCCGGCGGACGAGCTCGGTCGCGGACGGCCGCGGAGTCGTCGTCGCGCTGACCGATGCCGGCCAGGCGCGGCTCGAGGAGGCGGTGCCCGTCCACCTCAACGGTGTCTCGACGCTGTTCATCGAGCGACTCGACGACGAGGAGCTCGCCGTGCTCGAGCGCGCGCTCGACAAGGTGAGCCTGCGCTGCTCGTTTGGTTGAGCGCCGAAGGCGACTATCCCAGGAACTTCAGCTCGGACAAGGCGCTCACCTTCCTCTTTGGGCGCATCTTGGGGGTATCGGCGCGCTCAAACCCTGTCGGGCGCGCCAGGGCGGATGTTCTGTTTCCTCGCCCGGGGCCATCACCAGGACTGGCTGACCGAACCGAAGCGGCGTAGCCTTTTCCCATGGAGTCCGATCGGGCGGAGGACGCCTGATGCGAGCGGCCGGCGTGCGGGCGCTTGGCGATCCCACAGAAGCCATCATGCTTCCCAAGCCGCCCGCCCCGTCCGCTGACGAGGTCTTGATCGAGGTGCAGGCAGCCGGGGTCGGCAACTGGGACGACGTCGTGCGGACCGGCGGCTGGGACGTGGGCATCAGACCGCCAATGGCTCTGGGCGTGGAGGCGGCGGGTATCGTGCGGGTCGTTGGGACGCCCCTGAGCCGTTTCGTACCCGGCGACAGGGTCATCGTCCACAGTGCGCCGCTCCGCTACCAGGGGGCATGGGCCGAGTTATTCCTGGCAGACGCGGCCGACGTGGCGAGGATGCCGACCGAGCTGGAATGGGCCGTCGCCGGAACACTGCCGGTGCCGCTCCTCACCGCTCTGCAAGTCGTTGGCGCGACCGCCTGCGGGCCCAACGACACGGTCCTCGTTCATGGCGCGGGCGGGGTCACGGGCGGGCTCATCGTGGCGATGGCTGCCCCGACCGGCGCGACGATCGTCGCGACGAGCTCCGCGGAGGGCACGCAGCGGGTCCGAAGCTACGGCGCCAGCGAGGCCATCGACTATCGCGATCCGGCCTGGCGAGCCTTGGCGAAGGGCGCATCGCCACTCGGGTTCAGCGTCGTGGTCAACGCCGTTCGCGGCGCGGCAGCCGGGCTACTTCATCTGGTCGCCGATGGGGGCAGGCTTGTGACCATCACCGGCGACCCGCCCGCGAGCGAGCGCGGCATCGCCATCACGGACCTCTACGTCGCCCCCGACGGTGGTGCGCTCGAGGCCGCGGCCGCCACGCTGGCCGCGCGAGGTTTGAGCATCGCGATCGCCGGCACCTACGCCCTGTCGGAGGCTGCAACGGCACTCGAGCAGGTGACCCGCGGCGGAGGCGGCGGAGCCCGAGTGATTTTGCCTACGAGAACGAATGGACCGAGCGGGTCCTGGGAACACGGCGGCTGAGGGCGGTCGACACTGCGCTGCGCGTGGCTAGCGCGCCTTGTCCATGACGGTTCGTTGGTAACCCCTTGGTAGCACGTTCGACGAGGCGCCCTCGTCGGAACCCGTGCATCGACCAGTAGCTGTCACGGGCGCGGGACGGAGCGCTTCCCGGCCGACCTTGGTTGCTGTCCAGTCGCGTTAGGGCGACGCTAGTCGCGCGGATCGGCGACGGTCCTAGGAGCCGTGCGCCGATCGGCGGACCGCGTGCCGGTACCGCCGCAGGAGGTACACCAATGTCTACGATGAGAGCCGTTCGAGCTCACACCCCGGGTGGCGCTGGGCAGTTGCAATTGGATCAGGCGCCGAGGCCGGAACCGCGAGTCGGCGAAGCCCTGATTCGCGTTCATGCGGCGGGAATCACGCCTTCTGAGCTGGGGTGGGATGAGACATGGGTCGACGGCAACGGTCACGACCGCACACCAACGATCCCGTCACACGAGTTCTCGGGCGTCGTCGAGGCCGTGGGGCACGGGGTGACGCACGTCACGGTCGGCGAGAACGTCTACGGGATGGTCCCATTCGACCGTGACGGTGCCGCTGCCGAGTACGTCGCGGTTCGGGCTCGTGATCTGGCCCCCAAGCCAGTCAGCCTCGACGACGTACACGCCGCGGCGCTGCCGATGTCCGCCTTGACGGTGTGGCAGGCGTTCACCGAGCAGGCGCACGTCAAGCCCGGGGACCACGTTCTTGTCCATGGGGGAGCAGGTGGCATCGGCGTGTTTGCCGTCCAGATCGCCAAGGTCCTCGGAGCCAGGGTGTCGGCGACGGCCTCCGCTGGAGACATCGACTACGTCCGCTCGCTCGGGGCTGACCTCGTCATCGACTACAAGGCGACACCATTCGAAGAGGTCGTCCGCGATGTCGATGTCGTGCTCGACCCCCTCGGAGGCAAGATTGCCGAGGCGTCGATCACCGTCCTCAACGACGGCGGCAGTCTGATCAGTCTGGCCGCTCCACCGGAGGTCGCCCTTCCAGAGGGGCGCGGTCTCAGCGCGCGTTTCTTCATCGTCGAGCCTGATCGAGCCGAGCTCACGGAGCTCGCGCGGCTCGTGGACGACGGCAAGCTGCGAGTCGAGGTGGCGGAGGTTTTTCCGCTCGAAGCCGCTGGGGAGGCCTACGGGTACGGTCACCGTCGGGGCAAGGTCGTCCTACAGCCTAGGGAGGTGGCGGTAAGTCGCCCATTCGGCTTCCAGCCCGCCCACCGCCAGGGGTGACGATGGCATGCGCCCGACCACTCGGGGACTGCCTGCGATCAGGCGCCTTCGGCCATGAGGCCAAAGTGGTCCCTTCAATCGGGATCCGGATATCTATGGCATCCGCTCGCTCAACTCCTGTCGGGCAAGCTCGGAACGGCCTGGCCACGCTGGGGTATGTTCGGCCGATCAGGAGGGACAGATGGCCAGAGTTCTCGGGATCGGCGGCGTGTTCTTCAAGTCGAAGGACCCGGGCGCGCTCATCAACTGGTACCGCGACGTGATCGGCGTCGAGTTGGAGGACTGGGGCGGCGTCGTCTTCAGGCCCGCGGCGATGGCCGCCCATCCTGGCGCCGCCACGGTGTTCAGCGCGTTCGAGACCGACACCACCTATTTCGCGCCTTCGACCAAGGATTTCATGATCAATCTCGCGGTCGACGACCTCGACGGCGTGCTGGCGAGCTGCGCAGAGCACGGCGTCGAGGCGAACGTCCTGCCCGACGAGCCCAACGGCCGCTTCGCTCACATCCTCGACCCGGAAGGGACGAAGATCGAGCTGTGGCAGCCGAAGCCGATGCCGGACTGACCGACGCCCGGAGGCGCTTGGCCCGACCCGTACACTGACGGTCTCTTCGAGGGGACCTCATGGGGCGGCAATCGGCCCGATCTTCCCGCCGAGTCGATCGCGACCTTCGGGCGATCGGCGCGCTGACCCAGGCCGTCCTCGACGGCGACGACCTCGAGCAGCTCCTCGGCCGGATCGCCCGTGAGGCACGCGTCCTCGTGGATGCCGTTTCCGGCGTCGTCGTGACCGTGTCGGACGCCGGGGAGATGACGTTCCGCGGGGTCGATGGACTGAGCGTCGGTCCGCTCAAGCTCGGCCACGTCATGCCGGTCCGCGGCACACTGACCGAGCTCGCACTCACGAAGGCGACGAACATCGTCGCCCGCGATGCCGGCGAGATCCCCCCGGCGGGGCGCGCCTTCGCGGCCGCGACCGGGACAGGCCCGCTGATCGCCTCGCCCCTGGCCCAGATCGGAAGCGCGCGCGGCGTCATGGTCGTGGCACGAACGGTGGATTCGCCGTCATTCGGACCGGCCGACATCAGCCTCGTCTCCACGTTCGCGGCGCAGGCCGCGACCGCGATCGAGCTGTTCGAACTTCGATCCGCCGAACATGCGGTGGAGGTCGGCGCCGAGCGCCGGCGGATCGCGGGCGAGCTCCACGGCGGAGTCGTCAGTGCTCTCCGCGACCTGCAGGCCGGCGTCCGCGGTCTCGCCGACGGGACAGACGACCCGCGGCTGGCGGCTGGGATTGGCGAGGCCGTCGCGCAGCTCGATGCGGCGATCGAGACCATCGGTGGCTACGTCGTCGAGCTCCGGGAATCGGCGCCGCACGCAGGCCCGGACGTGGCGAGTCCTGCCCCGGCAACGACCGGATCCTCACGTCCGACATCGACCGCTGCTGCGCCTCCCACGGGCCGCGCCAGCGACCGGACGATTGCCGTCATCGGTGAGCTCGCTCGGATCGCGGCCGCGGACGCGCCCACCGACGAGATCCTCAAGGCGTTGACCCACGAGCTCGTGGAACGTGCCGACGCCCGCTTCGCCCTGATCGGGACGCTCTCCGACGACGGCACCGGGGTCTTCGTGAGAACGCTCGCGGGGCCCGATCTGCCTGGCCGCCGCGTCGGCGACACGATCCCGATCGGCGAGACCGCCGCGGGCGAGGCGATCGCCATTGGTCGGCCGGTCGTTGTCGCCTCGATCACGGAGTCGTCGGTCACCCGGTCGCTTCCCCGCGCGGTCAACGAGCTGATCGGCCCCATGGTGTCGGTGCCACTGGTGATCCGCGATCGGCGCTTCGGCGTGATGGCGATCGGCCGGCCGGTCGGCGCTCCGCCGTTCACGGCGTCCCAGGTCCGCCTCATCGAGGCGTACGGGGTGCAGGTGGCGATCGCGCTCGAGTTCGAGCGTGTCCGAGCGGGCCTTCGCTCCAGTGCGATCTCCGCCGAGCGCGACCGGATTGGTCGCGATCTGCACGAGCGGGTCATCCAACTCCTCTTTGGCGTCGCGCTCGCGCTTCAGGCCCTCGGTTCGACGGTCCAGGATGCCTCCATTCGGGCGAGCCTCCAGGCAGCGGTCGAAGGCCTCGATCGGGCGATCCGCGACCTGCGGCGGTTCGTCTTCGGGCTCGGACCAGGTCCCGTCGTCGACCCTCGTGTCGACGAGCGCCTCGAGTCTCTCGCCGCCGACAACGCCCGACTCCAGGCCGAGATCGAGGCCCAGCTCCACGAAGTCAAGGCGTCGCGGACGCGGATCATCGCGGCGGGCGACGCCGAGCGAAAGCGGGTCGAACGCGACCTCCACGACGGCGCACAGCAGCGTCTCGTATCGCTGGCGCTCGCGCTGCGCCTGGCACGCACGAGCCTCGGCGACGACCTCGACCCGTCCGCGAAGCTCAGCCTCGACCAGGCCTCGGCCGAGGCGAAGGCCGCCCTCTCCGAGCTCCGCGAACTCGCCCGCGGCATCCACCCCCAGATCCTCACCGAGGCCGGTCTCGGACCCGCGGTCGACTCGCTCGCCGCGAGGTCACCTGTCGATGTCCGGGTCGAGATCGTGCCGATTCGCTTCTCGGCGGCCATCGAGGGCGCGGTGTACTTCACGATCTCGGAGGCGCTCACCAACATCGCGAAGTACGCCGAGGCGAGCGGAGCACTCGTCCGTGCCGACTTCCGTGACGATCAGCTGACCGTCGAGATCGCCGATGACGGGATCGGCGGGGCCAATGCATCGTCCGGGACCGGACTCCGGGGCCTGGCGGATCGGCTGGAGTCGATCGACGGTTCGCTCGAGGTCGTCAGCCCGGTCGGCGGCGGCACGCGGCTCCTCGCGAGGATCCCGGTACCGACTGCTGTCGCGACGCCTGCCTGACCAGTCCGCGCCGCCGCGGTCCCCTCCTCCGGGCTGACCCTCTCCCGCTTCGGCCGCTGGCCCCGATGGCGGGGCGCCCACCAGCTCGGAGGATCGCCCATGGAGGTCCCGAGACGACTCGGGCCGTCACGCGAGGGTCAGATCCCATGACGACGACATCGTTGGCGGCGGCGCCACGGTCTGCCGGAACGCCGGCCGACACGACCCAACTCTCGACGTCCGCGCTCCTCGTGCTCGGCATTGTTCCCGGAGCGCTCATGACGGCTGGATTCGTGCTGTTCGCGCCGGTCATCGACTCTCTCGGCTTTCCACCGATCGCGGCCCTGCTCGCCGCGATCGTGCTGATCCTCGTGCCGACGGAGCTCGGCGTCCTGTGGTGGGCGGCTCGCCGCGACGACGCCGGGGTCGCGGACCTCATCCCCTACCGACGCAGCATGCCCGGGCGTGAGTGGGCGGTTCTGGTGCCCACCCTCATCGTCCTGGCGTTTCTCGGCTTCGGGCTGAGTCAGGCCATCGAGCCCGCGCTCATCGACCGATTTTTCGGTTGGCTACCCGACTGGTACGTCGCACCGATCCTGGTCGATCAGATCGGCGACTACAGTGCCTCGGCGTGGATCGTGACCCTCGCTGCGTACCTGGCGATCAACGGTTTTCTCGGTCCGATCGTCGAGGAGCTCTACTTCCGCGGCTATCTCCTGCCCCGGATGGAGCGACTGGGCCGCTGGGCGCCGCTCGTCAACGTCACCCTCTTCTCGCTGTATCACTTCTGGTCGCCGTGGCAAGTGATGGCTCGCATCATCGGGCTCGCCCCGACGGTCTACGCGGTTCGCTGGAAGCAGAACGTCTACCTCGGCATGGCGGTCCATTGCACGCTCAACACCCTCGGCGTGCTGATCGTCGCAGGGCTGGTCCTCGGCCGCATCTGAGGCCGTTGGCAGTCTGGGCCCGGGTCAGTCCTGTTCGTCGGCTCGGCGCTCGCCGCCCTGGTCCGGCGGCTGCCAGGCGTACTCCGCGTACTTGAGCTGGCGCTGGGCCAGCTCGTCCATGCGCTCGGCTTCCGCGCGCAGCACATCGAGCTCGTGCTGGCGCTCATCGGCGTCCACGTCGACCGATCCAGCCTCGCCGTCGTCGTCAACGCTGGTTGTCGCCTCGTCGTCGCCGCTGGTGCGGCCGCCACCGAAGATCCGGCGCAGGAACCCCATGCTCGGCAGTCTAGCCCCGGTGTTCCGTCGAGCGGCGGAGCACGTGCGCGGGCAGGCGGTCCCTCGGTAGCTACGCGGCTCGGTCTCGCTCGAACGCGAGATACGTGGTGTCCCCGTCGAGCGTCCTCGTCTCGACGAGGCGCATGAGCTTCGTGCCGCTCGTCTCGCCGAAGAGGCGCTCGCCGCCGCCGAGCACGACCGGAAAGACCTTCAGCCACATCGCGTCGACCAGGTCGTGCTCCATCAGGCTGCGCACGATCCGGGTGCTGGCCGGGATGACGATGTTCCCGTCGAGCTCCGCCTTCAGCTTCGCGACGTGGTCGAGGACGTCGCCCGTGACGACCGTCGAGTTGTTCCAGTCGGGATGCTCGAGGGTCGAGGACACGACGTACTTGGGCATGCCGTTCAACCTGTCCGCAAGCGGGCCAGTTCGGGACGGCCAGCGAGCGGCGAACCATTCGTAGGTCCGCCGGCCCATGAGCATCGCGTCGGCGGTCATCGTCTCGTCGAATGTGATCTTGGCGAGCTCCGGGCGGTCCTGAATCAGGCCGACCCAACCGCCTCGCGCGAAGCCCTCGTCGCCGACCGGGTCCTCGATCACTCCATCGAGTGAGACGTTGTCGCTTACGACGATCTTTCCCATGTCGACGTCCTCGTTCCGCTCACCGCATCTGTTTCCTGCCAAGATATGCGTTGCTGAACACTGTGTTTGATAAAGTGGAGGCTCGTCAACCGACAACCGGCACCCCTGTGTTCGGTGACGAACGCCTGCCGGGCCGATGTTCAGGAAGCAGGTGACAGGCGGTGGCGATCCGACGCGACGAGACGCGATCCAGGCCGGATCGACGAATCGGCAAGACGAGGAAGGCGCTGAAGGAGGCCCTCACCGACCTCATCCTCGAGAAGGGCTACGAGGCCGTGACGGTCCAGGACGTCATCGATCGCGCGGACGTGGGTCGGTCGACCTTCTACGCCCACTTCGTCGACAAGGACGACCTCCTGATGGCGGTCCTCGCCGACCTGGAGATGCCCGGGCTCGACCCCGGCAGCTGGAAGGCCGATGACCCCGCCTTCGGCTGGACGCTGGCGCTCTTCCGGCACTTCGGCTCCGGCAAGCGGCTCTTCAAGGCGGTCGCGGGCGGCCAGAGCGGGTCACTGGCTCGGCGCGAGACGACTCGGCGCCTCGAGGAGCTTGTCCAGGCCGAGCTGTCGCGACTCAAGGTGACCCGGAAGCTCGATGCATTCAGGCTCCAGACCGTCGTCCGCTTCCTCGTCGGGACGTTCATCGGCTTCATGGATTGGTGGATGCGCGAGGAGAACGACCACCTGCCGGCCGAGCAGGTCGACCACGCCTTTCGTGCGCTGGTCCTGCCGGGTGTGGCGAACGTCCTCGAGCTGAAGCTCGACGTGCCCGAGTCGCTCTGAGTCAGTCGGACGCGCCCGTCGCGACCCACCGGCCGAACAGCTCGACGTTCTCGGGCGACCAGCGACCGTCGCACGGCATCGTCCCGGCTCGGAGTCTGGCGAGGATCGCGTCGGCGTTCGAGCGCACATCCGAGACGTCCCAGAGATCGAAGGCGAAGGTCATCGATTCGCGATCCGTCGGCCGGAAGAGCGGCTTGATGTCCTGTTCGAAGCTGATCGACCGATCAGGCCCTTGCATGGACATGACTGACTCCTCGTGCTTCCCGCGTCTACGCCAAGCATGATCCGCCGACCGGCCGCATGACGCAGGGTCGCCGATGATGACGTAGCGTTGGGTGGTGAGTCGCGACGTCGAAGACTTCAATCGGCGCCTCCTGCGCGCCCGCGACGCCATGGACCGCGCCTACGCCGAGCCGCTCGACGTCCGCTCCGTGGCCGCGGTCGCCCACGTGTCCGAGGCGCACTTCATCCGGAGCTTCCGGGCCGTGTTCGGCGAGACGCCCCACCGCTACCTCCAGCGCCGGCGCGTCGAGCGATCGATGTTCCTCCTGCGCGAGACCGACCGCAGCGTCACCGACATCTGCCTCGACGTGGGCTTCTCAAGCCTGGGAACGTTCAGTCGCACGTTCCGCGAGATCATTGGCGAGTCGCCGTCCGACTATCGCGCCGCGCACGGCCCGATGGACGCACCCAACTGCTATCAGCTGCTGGCGATGCGGCCGCTCGTCGCGTCGCCGATGGCCGTCAAATCGAGCAGTTTTGGAGAAGCGCTCGCGGCAGCCGCTCCGTAGCCTGAACCTCGTTCCGATCGAACGACGACCAAGGAGAGCAGCGATGACCACCAAGCTGAGCGTCACGAGCGTCAAGGTCCTCGACCAGGAGGAGGCGCTCGACTTCTACGTCAACAAGCTCGGCCTCGTGAAGGGCCAGGACATCAAGCAGGGTCCGTTCCGCTGGCTGACCGTGAAGTTCCCGGACGACCCGAGCGTCGAGATCTTCCTCGAGGAGCCGGGCCCGCCGGTCCACGACGAGGCGACCGCCGAGCAGCTTCGGGAGCTGATCGCCAAGGGCGCGATGGGCGGCCTCGTGTTCGAGACCGACGACGCCCGGGCGCTGTACGAGACCCTCAAGGCCCGCGGCGTGACCGACTTCACCCAGGAGCCGACCGACCACTTCTACGGCACCGACATGGGCATCCGCGATCCGTTCGGCAACGCGATCCGGATCCTTCAGCCCGCGAAGACCCGTGAGAAGGTCACCGCCTGAGCCTCGGCCCTCAACAAGGAGAACACGACATGCCCACGAAGCAAGCAGCCAAGAATGTCTGGACCGACGAAGAGCGGGCCGCGATGCAGGCGAGCGCGAAGGAGCGCAAGGCCGCGTCGAAGCGCTCCCCGGAGGAGGAGCGGGCCGCGGGCGCGAAGGAGGTGCTCGCCAAGATCGCCGAGATGCCCGAGCCGGACCGATCCATGGCGCAGCGCATTCACGAGCTCGTCACGGCCAGCGCACCAACGCTCGTGCCGAGGACGTACTACGGGATGCCGGCCTATGCCAGGGACGGCAAGACGATCTGCTTCTTCAAGCCTGCGTCGAAGTTCAAGGAGCGCCACTCCACCTTCGGCTTCGAGCAGCACGCGAAGCTCGACGACGGCGACATGTGGCCGGTCGCGTTCAACGTCGCGAAGGTGACCCCGGCGGTGGAGAAGCAGATCGCCGACCTCGTGAAGAAAGCGGTGGGCTGAGCGCTGGACCGCGACTGGGGCGCGATCGAGGTCCGCGGCGCCCGCGAGAACAACCTCCGTGACGTCAGCCTCGACATCCCGAAACGCCGGCTGACCGTGTTCACCGGCGTCTCGGGCTCGGGCAAGAGCTCGCTCGTCTTCGGGACGATCGCCGCTGAGTCCCAGCGGCTGATCAACGAGACCTACAGCGCGTTCGTCCAGGGCTTCATGCCGACCCTGGCCCGGCCCGACGTCGACTCGCTCGAAGGCCTCACGACCGCGATCATCCTCGACCAGGAGCGGATGGGCGCGAACGTCCGCTCGACCGTCGGCACCGTGACCGACGCAAACGCGATGCTGCGGGTCGTCTTCAGCCGGATCGGCAAGCCGAACATCGGCGGGCCCCAGGCGTACTCGTTCAACGTCCCCTCGGTCGTGGGCGCCGGGGCGATCAAGATCGAGCGGGGCGGCGGCAAGACCGAGAGCCGGAAGTTCAGCGTCGCCGGCGGGATGTGCCCGCGCTGCGAGGGCATGGGCACGGCGAACGCGATCGACCTGACCCAGCTCTACGACGAGACCAAATCGCTGGCCGAAGGCGCGATCACGGTCCCCGGCTACACCGCGGATGGCTGGTCGACCCGGCTGTTCGCCGACTCCGGCTTCTTCGACCCCGACAAGCCGATCCGCGACTACGCCGAGACCGAGCTCAACGACTTCCTCTACAAGGAGCCGGTCAAGGTCCGGATCAACGGCATCAACCTGACCTACGAGGGACTGGTCCCGCGGATCCAGAAGTCGATGCTGTCGAAGGACGTCGACGCGCTCCAGCCGCACATCCGGGCTTTCGTCGAGCGGGCGGTTACGTTCAGCTCGTGCCCCGACTGCGGTGGCACCCGGCTCAGCGAGGCGGCGCGGTCATCGAAGATCGACGGGGTCAGCATCGCCGACGCCTGCGCGATGCAGATCAGCGACCTCGCGGTGTGGGTCCGCGGCCTCGACCAGCCATCGGTCGGGCCGTTGCTGGCGGCACTGGGGGACTCCCTCGACTCGTTCGTCGAGATGGGCCTGGGCTACCTCAGCCTTGACCGGCCGTCCGGCACCCTCTCGGGCGGCGAGGCCCAGCGAACGAGGATGATCCGCCACCTGGGGTCGTCGCTGACCGACGTCACGTACGTCTTCGACGAGCCGACGATCGGTCTCCACGCCCACGACGTCGAGCGGATGAACTCGCTGCTCCAGCGCCTCCGCGACAAGGGCAACACGGTCCTCGTCGTCGAGCACGACCCTGAGGTCATCCGGATCGCCGATCACGTCGTCGACATGGGCCCGGGCGCCGGCCCTCACGGCGGGACCGTCGTCTTCGAGGGCGCGGTCGAGGACCTCGTCGGCTCGGCGACGGCCACCGGCCGCCACCTCGATGTCCGCCAGGAACTGAAGCCCGCGCCGCGCGCGGCGCGCGGCTCGATCGCGATCCGGAATGCCAAGCTCCACAACCTCAAGGACGTCTCGGTCGACGTGCCGCTCGGCGTGCTGGTCGCGGTGTCGGGCGTCGCGGGCTCCGGCAAGAGCTCGCTGATCCACGGCTGCCTGCCCCGGACTGAACCGTCCGTGACCGTCATCGACCAGTCCGCGATCCGCGGCTCGCGACGCTCGAACCCCGCGACCTACACCGGCATCCTCGACCCGATCCGGACGGCGTTCGCGAAGGCGAACGGCGTGAAGGCCGCGCTGTTCAGCGCGAACTCGGAGGGCGCCTGCCCCAACTGCAACGGGCTGGGCAAGACCTACACGAGCCTTGGGTTCATGGCCGAGGTGGTCAGCATCTGCGAGGTCTGCGAGGGCCGCCGATTCACCGACGACGTCCTCGATTACCGGCTCCGGGGCAGGAACATCGTCGAGGTCCTGGCGATGCCGGTCGAGGAGGCCCGCGAGTTCTTTACGGAGCGTCCGGTCCGGGTCATGCTCGACCGCCTCGCCGACGTCGGGTTGGGCTACGTGGCGCTGGGCCAGGAGCTCGACACGCTGTCGGGCGGCGAGCGCCAGCGCCTCAAGCTCGCGATCGAGATGTCCGGCGACACCGAGGTCTACGTCCTCGACGAGCCGACGACGGGCCTCCACATGCAGGACGTCGACAACCTGATCGGCCTGCTCGACCGGCTCGTCGAATCCGGTCGGACGGTGATCGTCATCGAGCACAACCTCGACGTCGTCGCCCGCTCCGACTGGGTCATCGACCTTGGTCCCGGCGGCGGCCACGATGGCGGCCGGGTGATCTTCGAAGGGACGCCGGCCCAGCTCGTCCGAGCCGAGGGATCGCTCACCGGGCAGCACCTGGCGCGGCGCCTGGAGATGGAGCCGGTCGCGGGGGCCTGAGCCAACTCACGCCCGGGCGATCCCCAGGAGTCGATCGAACTCGGTGCGAACGATGTCGTAGCACTCGCACGACGCGCGCTCGAGGCCGGGGCGGTCGAGGACGCGCATCTGGCCACGAGCGTACGAGATCAATCCCTGATCGGCGAGCTCGGCGACCGCGATCCCGACGCTTTGCCTCGCCACGCCAAGCATGAACGCGAGGAACTCCTGGGTCAGGTAGAACGACCCGGACTCGGCTCGGTCGTGCGTGGCCAGCAGCCAGCGAGCGGCTCGCATCGAGACCGGATGGATCCCGTTGCACGCCGCGTTCTGGGCGGTCTGCACGAAGAACGCCTGCGAGTACGTGCGCAGCAGCGAAGCGAGCCGCGAGTCCGACATCAGGACCTTCTCAAGCCGCCCCGCCGGGATCCGGATCGACTCGCCGCTGAGTTGAGCCATGAGGTGGAACGGCGAGCTTCCGGCGCCCAGGAAGATCGGCAGACCGATCATCCCCTCGTTGCCGACGGTCGCGACCTCGGCACCAAGCCCTTTCGACATCAGCGCCACGATCGAAACCATTCCGCTCGTCGGGAAATAGGCGTACTCGATCGGCTCTCCCGGACGGGCGAGCACGGCCCCGCGAGGCAGGCTGATCAGCTCCAGCCACGGCTCGAGAGGAGCGAGCTCATCCTCCGAGAGTGCCGCCAGGAGGTGATTTTGTTCGCGAGAACTGTTGGCCATGTCCCGATTCCCGCGCGGGTCCTCGTGCCTATGCCAGATTACTTGCAGACGGGGCTCCGGGCCAAGTCGAGGATGTGGTCTGAACGCATCGACGCCAGCCTGGGGGGATGGCGAGCAACAAGAGAGCCAGGACTCCCGGCTCTCTTGTTGCGTGTTTGGGGCTGTTGCACGTCTGGGGCTTGCGTTCAGGCGTAGCCTCGAGGGCGCCTTCGGTCCTGTGCGGGCGCTATGGACTCCGACCTTCCCCCCAGGCCGGAACGTCTTGGTGCGCCCCAGGCCGATGGTCATCTGTGTCCCGGCCTCCGCGTCAGGATCCCGAGCCGTCGGGCAGCACCGTCCGGAGGAACTCCTCGAGGCCCGCCCCCGAGCCGATCACGCGGAGTGCCCGGGTCGCGGTCGTGTCGAGGCGCCGGTCGTAGTCGTCGCCGTACGTCGACGCCGCGATGCTCAGATGCGCCTCGATCGCCGCGCGGGCGGCGGCCGGGTCCCGGTCGCGGATCGCCTCGTACGCGACGCGGTGGTACGGCTCACTCTGGCGGATGATCTCGGCGTCGGACGCGCTCCGGACCATCAGCTCGACCGTGAGGCCTCGGATCGAGGCGAACATCGTCTCGATGACAGGGTTGTGGGCCGCCGCGACGAGGGCGGCGTGGAAGGCGAGGTCGTTCCGGACCCGTTCGAACGGCGTCGCACTCGCCTCGAGACGTTCGAGCGCGCCCGCGAGGACCGCGAGGTCAGCCTCGTCCGCGTAGCCGGTCGCGAGCGCAGCCGCCTCCGTCTCGAGCATCAGCCGCGTCTCGGACAGCTGGCGCGCGGTCGTGCCGCGGCGGCGGTACTCCAGGTCGAGCGGCTGGAAGCTGCGCGGCCCCGTGTCGCCCCGGACGAACGCGCCGCGGCCGGGCTCGACGTCGATGAGCCCGCGCTCGACGAGGGATCGCAGCGCCTCGCGAACCATCGGCCGGCTCGCCCCGAATTCGACGGCGAGCTGGCGTTCCGACGGAAGCCGGTCCTCGGCCCCGTACTCGCCCGACAGGACCCGCTCCGCGAGCACCTCCGCGATCGCGTCGCCCGCGTTCCGCGACTGAGTCCCCATCGGGCCGCCGCGACGCGTTGGGTGATCCGAGCGGGCAGTGCTCTTCACCGTGTCGCTCACGGAGATTCGATCCCCTCACCTGAGCCAGACATTGACGCCACGTAACCCGAAGTGCAACCATCCTACCAGTCGGTGGTCTAACCGGTCAGACCAGTTCTCGTGGGCGACTGGCGGAGGCGTGAGGGGTTGTGATGATCGAGTCCGAGCCGGCTGGCGCGTGAAGGTCGGAATCATCGTCCCGCAGGGCTGGACGGGCGAGTACGACGGCTGGGATGCCGAGGTCGCCTGGCGGCGGACCGTTCGGGTCGCCCGGGAAGCCGACGAACTGGGCTACGAGTCGATCTGGGTCTTCGACCACTTCCACACGTTCCCGGACCCGACCGACGAGATCACGTTCGAATCGTTCACCACGCTCGCGGCCCTTGCGGCGGCGACCAGCCAGGTCCGGCTGGGTCACCTCGTCGTCTGCGCCGGCTTCCGCAACCCCGCGCTCGTCGCGAAGATGGTCGCGACGCTCGACGTGATCAGCGGCGGCCGGATGGAGCTCGGCATCGGCGCCGGCTGGAAGCGCGACGAGTGGGTCGCCTACGGCTACGAGTTCCCCGAGACGCCGGAGCGTCTCGCCCGCCTCGGCGACGACCTCGAGGTGATCACCCGGATGCTGGCGCCGGGCAGGACGGTCCACGCCACGTTCCAAGGCAAACACGCGAGCGTCGAGGACGCGATCAACGTCCCCAAGCCCCATCCAGGAGCGCCTGCCGATCGTCGTCGGCGGCAACGGCCCCAACGTGACCTGGCGACTCGCCGCGCGCTTCGCCGACGAGGTCAACCTCGACAAGGCGACGCCGGCCGACGTCGCGAAGGCCCTGCCGATCATCCGGTCGCGCTGCGAGGAGATCGGCCGGGACCCCGGCTCGCTCCGGGTCTCGGTCCACATCTCGCGCCACGACAAGGTCGCGCCGGGCCAGGAGCGCATCGACCGTCTCGCGGCCTATCGCGAATTGGGCGTCGCGCGAACCATCGAATTCCTCCCTGCCTCGGCGCGCGACCCGGACGCGCTCGCGGCCTACGCCGACGACATGGCCCAAGCCGGTTGCGACCGGCACGGCGCCTCGCCGGCAGCCCGGGAACCCCTCGAAGCCGCAGCGATCTGAGGGATCACGAAAGGAGGACCCTGGGGACGAGTTGCCACCCGTCGGCGTCACGGTGGATTGACATCCGCCGGCCCAACGCCGTCCAGGCCGCCGCCCGTGGGGTAGGCGACAGCGCCTGGCTGTAGAACACCCAACTGGAGGAGACGAACCCATGTCTATTCGAAAGGCGACTGCGTTCCTGTCGATCGCAGCCGTGGCATTCGCTGCCTGTAGTGGCGGCGGTGCGACCCCTGCGGCGAGTTCCGCCGCGCCGGCGTCGGCGCCTGCGGCAAGCTCCGCGCCGGCAGCGCGGCCGCGACTGCCTGCCACGTCGGTGTGTCGTGGCCGACGTTCCAGGAGGAGCGCTACGGCCTTCGCGACGAGCCCGGGCTGAAGGGCGCCGTCGAGGCCGGTGGCGGGACGTACACGGGCAACGACGCCAAGCTCTCGCCGGAGACCCAGGCCGCGAACGTCGAGGCCCTGCTCGCGGCCGGTGTCAACGTCCTCGTCGTCGACGCCCAGATCCGCAGGCGATCCTGCCGTCGATCCAGAAGGCGGTCGACGCCGGCATCCCGGTCATCGCGTATGACCGCGAGCTCGAGAACTCGAAGGCCCTCTTCATGACGCACGACAGCGTCGAAGTCGGGCACATGATCGCCACGAGCCGTGACGAAGGCTCAGCCGACCGGCAACTACGCGATCATCAAGGGCGACAAGACCCAGACGAACCCGCTGTTCCTCAGCCAGGGCTTCGACGAAGTCACTCAAGCCGCTCGTCGACTCCGGCGCGATCAAGATCGTGGCCGAGGAGAACATCGACGGCTGGAAGCCCGAGACGGCCCAGATCGACGATGGAGCAGATCCTCACCGCGAACAACGACAACATCCAGGCCGTCCTCTCGCAGAACGACGGCATGGCGACGGGCGTCACCGCGGCGCTCGGCGGGAACCCCGGTGGCAAGGTCAAGATCGGCGGCCAGGACGCCGACAAGGCAGCGCTGAACCGGGTCGCGCTCGGCACCCAGGTCGTCAGCGTCTGGAAGGACGCGACCGAGCTCGGCCAGAAGGCCGGCGAGGCCGCTCTCGAGCTCTGCAAGAACCCCGACATCACGAAGGTGACCGGCGCGACGGCCTCCAAGACGACCGGCGGGCCTCGCCAGCTCGTCGCGTCCTCCTCAACCCCGTTCCGATCACGAAGGACAACCTGCAGACGATCCTCGACGCCAAGTGGCTGACGAAGGACGAGCTCTGCAAGGGTGTCCCCGCCGGAACGGTCAACGTGTGCGGCTAGTCCGCTCCCCGATCCAGTAGCCGAACGCCCTGCGTCCCCACCGCGGGGCGTTGCATTCTCTTGTTGCCCTCGACCTGACAGGCCCCTCCACCGAGGCGTGCTGATGACCGCCGCGAAGCCGATCGACCAGCCGACGCTCAGCGAGACGCCTCGAAACGGTCCGCCGGGTCCGCCCTGGCCGGTCTCGAAGTCGACCTCCGGCTCCTCGGCATGGTCGGCGCCGTGATCGTCCTCTGGCTGGCGTTCAACGTCATGTCGAACGGCCTGTTCCTGTCGCCCCGCAACCTCTGGAACCTGTCCGTCCAGTCGGCCGCGGTCGCGATCATGACGTCGGGCATGGTCCTGATCATCGTGTCGCGCAACATCGACCTCTCCATTGGTTCGATCGTGGGCTTCACGGCGATGGTCATGGGGCTGGCCCAGACCGAGTGGATCCCGAACTTCCTTGGCCCCGGCTTCGACCCGTCGTTCCTGTGGGTCGCGGTCGTCCTGCTCGGCGTCGTCGTCGGGGCGGTGATCGGCGGCCTGCAGGGCTACCTCGTCGCCTACATCGGGATCCCGTCCTTCATCGTGACCCTCGGCGGCCTGTTGGTCTGGCGCGGCGCCGCGTTCCAGCTCGCCAAGGGCCGGACGATCGCGCCGCTCGACTCGACGTTCCAGCTGCTCGGCGGCGGCCCGACCGGCTCGCTGGGCGCGACGCTGAGCTGGCTCGTCGCCGTCATCGCGATCATCGCGATCGCCTACGGGCTGATCGCCAGCCGGCGTCGCCGGCGCCACTACGGGTTCCAGCTCCGGCCGCTCTGGGCGGACGTCTTCCTCGGCATCGCCGGCAGCCTCGCCGTCGGTGTCGCGGTCCTGGTCGCGAACAGCTACCCGTGGCCGGTGACCCTCGCCCAGCGCTACGCCACGGAGAACAACATCCCGATCCCGCCAGGCGGCCTGCAGATCCCGACCGGGATCGCATTCCCGGTCCTGATCGGCCTCGGGATCGCGATCGTCATGTCGTTCCTCGCGACTCGACGCCGATTCGGCCGGTACGTCTATTCGATCGGCGGCAACCCGAGACGCGGCGCTCCTCGCCGGAATCAACACGCGCTGGACGGTCATGAAGACGTTCATTGCGATGGGCATGCTGGCGGCGATCGCGGCGGCCGTGACGTCCGCCCGGCTGAATGCGGCCACGTCGGCCTCGGGACCGGGGTCGAGCTGCAGGTCATCGCTGCTGCGGTCATCGGCGGCACGTCGTTCTCGGGCGGGATCGGGACGATCGCCGGCGGCGTCCTCGGCGCCGTCACGATGCAGTCGCTGTCGTCGGGCATGGTCCTGATCGGCGTCGACACCGCGTGGCAGGACATCGTCGTCGGGCTGGTCCTCGTCGCCGCGGTGGGCGTCGACACGGTGGTGCGCCGCCACCGAACCTGAGTCCGGGCCGCGCGGCCGCCAAAGGTCAGGGAACCGGCCGCAGCTCGAACACGGGCCGGCCCTCCGACGCCTCGACCGGGTCGGCGAGATCCACCCCGTCGACGGTCCGGATGAACCACGCCCCGCCGGGGAGCGAGCGGGCGACGGGGCCCAGGACGTCGCGGAAGAACGCCTCTCGCTCGGCGCGGCCGAGCTCCGTCGCGGTGACCTCCTCCTCGCGGCGGCGGACGGTGATCGTCGCCCGGCCGGAGGCCCGGAGGTTGCGGACCCAGTGGACGTCGCCCCACGGGGCCCAGATCCAACGCCGGCCCTCGTGCTGGATGATCGCGACCGGCGTCGTCCTGGGCTGGCCGCTCTTCCGGCCGGTGATCGTCACGAGCCCGTTGAAGCCGAGCGGGACGCCGGCGGCGAGGAGCCGCCTCGCGATCGGGCTGAAGATCGTGACCCGCCGTGGCGCGGTCGCATGTTGGGCGGCAGCGGTTCGTTCGGTCATGTCAGGTCCTTCCGGGTTGCGAACATCGGAACGTCAGGTGGCGACGGCGTCGAGATCCAGCTGGGCGAGGCGCTCCGGATCCGCGAGGACCTCGATCGCCGCGATGCGGCCGCCCCGCACGGTGACCGCGAGGACAGCGAACGGCCGGCCGTCGGGCAGCCAGGCGACGCCGCCGGGGAGCCCGTTCACGAGGACCCGGGTCGAGGACTCGGCGAAACGCCGGAACGACATCGCCTGCGCCGCCACCGCCTGCGCGCCGCGGACGAACGAGACGAGCTCCGGCCGCTCGGCGCCGCCGTCGGACCGGACGACGACGTCCGGGTCGAGGACCGCAAGGAGGCCCTCGAAGTCACCGTCGCGGGCCGCGGCGAGGAACGCGTCGACGACCGCCCACTGCTCGTCGAGGCCGACGTCCGGCTCGGGCGCGCCCTGGACGCGCCGCCGGGCGCGACTCGCGAGCTGGCGCGCCGCGGCCGGCGTCCGGCCGACGATCGGGGCGATCTCGTCGAACGGCACCGCGAACACGTCATGGAGCACGAACGCGACCCGCTCGGACGGCGTCAACGCGTCGAGGACGACGAGCAGGGCGAGCCCGACCGAGTCGCCGAGGATCGCCTCCTGCTCGGGATCGAGTCCCTCCTCCGGGCTGACGATGGGGTCCGGGACGTACGTCTCAAGCGACGACTCGCGGCGCGTCTTGCGCGATCGCAGCATGTTCAGGCAGACGCGCCCGACGACGGTCGTCAGCCACGCCCCCAGGTTCTCGACGTCGCTCGTGTCGGTCCGGCTCAGACGGATCCAGGCCTCCTGGACGGCGTCGTCGGCTTCGGGCAGGGAGCCGAGCATCCGATAGGCCACGCCCCGGAGGTGGGAGCGGTTGGCCTCGAAGCGCTCGGCGAGCCATTCCTGGTCGTTCATCGGTTGCATCGGGGTTGTTGCCATGATCTCGTGACCCGCGAGATCGCGCCGATGTGACCGATGTCCCTGACCTGGGAGCTGGCCCTCGTCGCTCAGGTCGAGTCGACCGCCGCTCAGGTCGAGTGGATCAGTCGTTCCGAGCCGACCGGCGAGCTACATCCCGGTCCGGGCCATCCTCCAGATCGAACGGAGGCCGGGTCGCTGGCCGTACAAGAGCACGCCCGCGGCGTAAATCCGGGCCGCGATCCAGAGCGCGATCGCGATCGAGCCGACGAGGAGGGCGATCGCAACGATCACCTCCGGCACCGTCGCCACGCCGGCGGTGACCTGGCTCAGGATCAGGAACGGGCTCACGAACGGCACGAGGGCGATGATCGAGATCCAGCCGTCGCGGATGTCGAGAAGACCCGTCGCCGAGTACACCGCGACCAGGTACGCCGCGGTCGACACGAAGGCCAGTGGCATCACCGCCGCCTGGACGTCCTCCTGTCGGCTGACGAGCGATCCCGCCGCCGCGTACAGCACCCCGTAGAGAAGGAAGCCGAGGACGCCGAACACGCCGAGCAGCAGGAGCATGCCGATCGTGAGGCCGGCCGGCAAGGCAACATCAGCGCCGCCCTCGCCGAGGACCGTCGACGCGATCGGAGCCTGGGCGAGCAGGGCCAGGACCCCCGCCGCGAGGATGGCGCCGTACTGCGTGAGCGCCACCGCGCCGACGCCCAGGACCTTGCCAGTCAGCAGCTGGAAGGGGGTCGCGGCGTTGAGGATCACCTCCATCACGCGCGATGACTTCTCCTCGACCACGCTCATCGCGATCCAGTTCCCGTAGAGGACGATCAACATGAAGATGAGGATCGACAGCCCGAACCCCAGCAGGTAGTCGGTCCCGGTCTGGCCGGCGTCCGGCCCCGGGCCGGCCTTGTTCGGGTCGGGCCAGCTGACGGCGAGGTTCGAGGGCGCGAAGAGGCCAACCTGGTCGGCGGGCTGGACGCCGAGGCGGTCGAGCCGGTCGGCGATCGCGAGCGACGTCGTGGCCAGCACGGCCATGCGCTCTGTCGACGAGGTGGCCTCGTCCGTGTACAGGGTGAACGCGAGCTCGCCGCCGGCAGAGCGCTCGATCCCGAGCGCGGCCACGAGGTTGCCGTCCATGACCGCCTGGCGAGCCGCCGCAAGATCCGGGTAGCTGGTCACGGTGAAGTCCGCGGCGGTCGTGCCGGGCGCAGCCTGTGCCGCCGACGCGTTGAGCAGGCGCTCGAGGTCCGCGACCGGATCCGAGGCGATGTCGTCGGTCCCGACCCACACGCCGATCGCCTGCGGCGATGACCGGTCGACGTAGCGAATGATCACGGGCAGCATCGCCACCGCGACGACGGCGATGACGAGGAGCGCCGTCCCGAGAATGAACGTCCGCGTCCGGACGCGAACGAGGAACTCGCGACGGGCGATGGCCAGCATGTTCGGGATGCCGCTCATGCCGGGACCCCCGGCGTGGCCAGGGTCGTCTCCTCGTGCTCGAGCGCCCCGACGCGCTCGACGAAGACCTCCTCGAGCGACGGGTCGGCCACCTCGAAGCGCAGGACGTCGCCACCGTGCGAGATGGCCGCCTGCAGGACGTCCTGCGGGTCGCCGCCCGACTCGACGTGAAGCTCCGTGTAGTCCTCACCGGGTCGCGTCACCGTGACGTGCGGCAGCGACCGGAGCCAGTCGATGTCGCCGTCGCGGCTCATCGCCAGCCGGACGGTCTGCTGGCCGGTTGATCGCTTCACCTCGCGGGTGGGTCCAGTCGTGACGACGCGGCCGTGGTCGATGATCGCGACGGACTCGCAGAGCTCCTCGGCCATCTCCAGCTGGTGGGTGCTGAAGACGAGCGTCTTGCCGCGGTCGCGCAACTCGAGGAACGCCGACTTCAGCAGCGCGACGTTGACCGGGTCGAGCCCGACGAACGGCTCGTCCATGAGGATGACGTCCGGGTCGTGGAGGACCGTCGCGATGAACTGGATCTTCTGCTGGTTGCCCTTCGACAGGCTCTCCACCCGGCGGTCGGCGTACTCCGCGATCCGGAACCGCGCCAGCCACTCGAGCGCGGTGGCGCGCGCCTTCGACCGCGGCATGCCGTACAGCGAACCGTAGAACTCGAGCTGGTCGAGGACCGGCATCCGCAGGTACAGGCCGCGCTCCTCGGGCATGTAGCCCCACGTTCGACGCGGCCAGTCCCGGGTCTCGCGGTCGTTCCAGGTGACCCGGCCCTCGTCCGCGTGGAGGAACCCGAGGACGATCCGCATCGTGGTCGTCTTGCCTGCGCCGTTGGCGCCGAGGAATCCGAAGACCTCCCCCGGGTGGACGTCGAACGTCACGCCGTCGAGCGCCTGGACCTCGCCGAACCGCTTGCGCAGACTGTCGATCTTCAGCACGGCTTGGACTGTGCGCCGAGGCGACGGGCAGGTCTAGGTCCGATCGGCCTTCACCGCGCGGGCGGGACGGACTATCGAAGGTACCTTGCTAGGTGAGGATCGTCACGGTCAGCCACACGCCGTAGGCGAACGCGGCGATCCCGACGGCGGCGATGACGCGGGACGCGCGCCGGAGGCCCGACGTCCCCAGCACGTCCACCAGCGAGGAACGCATGCCGAGGGACGCGTGGGCGATGACCGACGCCAGCAATCCGATCTCCGCCGCGAGGGCGACCGGCTGCCGCAGGTAGTCGAGGACGGCCTCGTGGTCGCGCAGGCCCTCAGGCGCGAGGAGATGCTGCGCGACGAGGTGGACGGCGAGGAAGACGAGGAGCAGCCCGCCGGTGACGGCCTGGCCGAGCCAGAGGCGACCAGCTCGCGACGTCTTGCGTTGGCCCATTGCGTCGGGCCCGTGGAGATCGCGCCGTTCATCCGGCGGCACGAAGCCGGGGTCGGCACCCGCCGGCCGGCCCAGGAAGCGGCCCATCGGCCGATCGTCGCCGGTCGTCATGTGAGGATCGCCCAGGCGGCGAGGCCCGCGATCAGCGCGGTCGCGACCAGCACCGCGACGATGAGCGACGCCGTGTGCCTGGCCCCGACCCCGAAGGTCAGCGCCGCGACGCGCACGCCGTTCAGCCCATGGAAGACCACGGCGGCGATCAGCAGCGTGTCGGCGACGAGGAACGGCCGGGAGCCGAAGACGCCGAGGAGGCGATCCCAGCCGGCCGGGCCGTCGACGAGCTGGCTGAGCACGACGAGGTGGAGGACGAGGTACAGGATGAGGATGTGGCCGGTCAGCCGGTTCAGCGCGAACGCCCACCAGCCCGGATCGCGCCAGCGCGGTTCGAGCCAGTAGGCGAGTCGCCTGAACAGGCCGGGTGCCGCGATCGGTGTCGAGACCTGGGCCGACATGTCAGACACTCGCTCGGACGGCCGCCGGCGCCCGCTCGAGCAGGCGTCGCCGCAGGTCCATGATCCGGCCCGCCGGGTCGACGCCGGACGGACAGACCGCGCTGCAGGCGAAGACCGACCGGCACTGCCAGACGCCGTGATCCGTGTCGACGAGATCGAGGACGTGGCTCACGTCGTCGTCGCGCGGCTCCTCGACGATGCGCTGCGCGGCCGCGAGGACGGCCGGCCCCAGGTACTCCGGCGAGCCCGACGCGACCGGGCAGGCTGACACGCACGCCAGGCATTCGAGGCAGTCCTCGAACCGCTCGGCCGTGCCGATGTCCTCGTCGGCGACGGGGCTGACCGCGCAGCGCACGTCGGCCTCGACCGTTCGCACGTACGGGAAGCGCAGCTCGGCGAGCCGGGCCAGCTGCGCGGCGGGGTCCACCGCCAGGTCCGCGACGATCGGGACGTTTCGCAAGGGCTCGATCGTGAGCGCGGACCGGCCGTTCCACACCTCGCCGAGGTTCGTGACGCAGGGCAGGCGCTCGCGGCCGTTCACCCGGACCGCGCACGTCCCGCACGACGCGTGGTGACAGGCGTGGCGGAAGACGAGTGTCGGGTCGACCTCCGCCCAGGCGCGCTCGATGACGTCGAGGACGCTGTCGGCGGCCGGATCGGCCGACACGACGACGTCGTCGAACCCGGCGCGGGCGCGACCGGGTCGGGCGGTCCGCCAGAGGCGCAGCCGGAGCCGAGCGTCACGCATCGAAGTAGTCCCGGTAGGAATGCAGCCGGACGTCCCGCGTCCGGCACGGCGTCGTGATGCCGAGCTTCCGGCACACGACGTCGGCCGTGGCCTCCGCCATCGCCCGGGCCGTCGTCGTCTTGCCGCCGCTGATCGTGACGAACCCGTCGATTCCGTCGCCGGCGTGGTCGAAGCATTCGAACGTCCGTGAGAGCTCTCGCCCGCCAGTCACGTCGCCGGGCCGGCCGATCAGCGGGCGCGCGGCGGCGAACACCCCCCGTGGCGTCCGGCCCCTGACGGACGGCACGAGCTCGCCGCCGCGCTCGAACATGAGGGCGACGTGGTCGCGGGGGATCGTGATGCAGTCGGGGTCGTCCACCGGCCACGACGACGTGCCGATCACGACCGTCTGCCGCTGGGGCAGCACGATGTCACCGTCCGACGGCTTGTCGAGCCGGTTGACGACGCGATCGACGCTGCGGCCGGCGACCGCGACCATGACGCCGGCGGTCGGGACGACGGGGACGTCGAGGCCGGCGAGCGCGGCGATCTTCCCGGCCCACGGTCCCGTTGCGTTGACGACGACGTCCGCCTCGATCCGGCGGCGATCGCCGGTCCGCCGGTCGCGGACGATGGCGCCCTCGACCGCGCTGCCCCGGAGGACGAGGTCCTCGACCTCCGCGTAGGCCATGGTTTGCGCCCCGTTGGCGACGGCCGTGGCGAGGAACGCCAGGCAGAGGTGAAGCGGGTCGAATACGCCGTCGGGGACCTCGTATGCCGCGAGAACACGATCGCTCAATGCAGGCTCGAGGTCTCGCGCCTCCGCGCCCGAGAGGTCCCGGACCGGGATCCCCGCCCGGGCGCAGGCCTCCTGGAACGGCTCGCGATAGGCGAGACCGGCGTCGTCGACGGCCACGAAGATGCCGCCGTTCAACTCGAGGACCTCGCTGGCGATGCGGGCCAGGATGTCGCGCTCCGCGATGCATTCGACCGCGGACTCCGGGTCCTTGACCGCGTACCGAGCGCCCGAATGGAGCAGGCCGTGGTTGCGGCCGGTTGTTCCGGAGGCGACCTCGCCGCGCTCGACGAGCGTCACGGCGACGCCCCGCAGGGCGAGGTCGTGGGCGGTGGCGGCCCCCGTCGAACCGGCGCCGATGACGAGCGCTGTCGGATGGCCCCGAAGGTTCGGCCTCGTCTCGAGCGATGCGATGCCCATGACCCGTCAGCCCCCACGCACCCCGGCGGCCGAGGCGTGCAATGCGCCGGCCGCAAGGGCGTCGAGATCGGCCGCGACCAGCTCGGGATGCTTCCGGCCGACGAGCTCGACGAGCGCCTCGCGGATCGAGGCCTCATCCACGATCGGACGTTGCGCGATCACGGCGCCCAGGGCGACGACGCTCACCAGCCGGTCGTCACCCGCGGCCCGGGCGAGCGCCGTGCACGGCACGCCGATGACCTCGATGTCCGCGCGTCGGGGCTCCGCCTCGATCAGCGACGTGTTCAGCACGAGCAGGCCGCCCGGGACGAGGATTGGTTCGAACTTGGCCAGCGACGGCGGGGTGAGCGCGATGACGACGTCGGCGCGGTCGACGATCGGCGAGCCGATCGGACGGTCGGCGACGATGACCGTGCACGACGCGGTGCCGCCCCGCATCTCGGGGCCGTACGAGGGCATCCAGGAGACGTCGCGACCCTCGAGGACCGCCGCCTGGGCGAGGACCTGGCCCGCGAACAGGATGCCCTGCCCGCCGAAGCCGCCGAAGATCGTGGCCCGTTCCATCAGCCTGCCTCGCTCGCCGCTGCCGAAATCCGGGCCGTCGCCGCGGCGGCTCGCGGGCGATCGAGGATGACGCCCAGCGGATAGGTCTGGACGACGTCCCGGGCCAGGTGCTCCATGGCCTCGACCGGCGTCATGCCCCAGCCGACCGGACAGGTCGAGACGACCTCGACGATCGAGAACCCCTCGTCCGCGAGCTGCAGCTCGAACGATCGTTTGAGCATGGCCTTCGTCCGCCCGACGGCGGCCGGATCGGCGATCGAGCCGCGGGCCGCGTAGGCGACGCCGGGCAGCTGGGCGAGCATCTCCGTGATCAGAAGCGGGTAGCCGGCCGATCCGGCGTCGCGGCCGCGGGGGCTCGAGGTCGTCGTCTGGCCAAGCAGCGTCGTCGGTGCGAGCTGGCCGCCGGTCATGCCGTAGATGCCGTTGTTGACGAACACGACACTGATCCGCTCGCCGCGGGCGGCCGCGTGGACGATCTCCGCCGTGCCGATCGCGGCCAGATCCCCGTCACCCTGGTAGGTGAAGACGAAGGCATCGGGCCGAGCCCGCCGGACGCCGGTCGCGACCGCCGGCGCGCGGCCGTGGGGCGCCTCGACGAAGTCGACGTCGAGGTAGTCGTAGATGAAGACGCTGCACCCAACCGACGCCACGCCGATCGTCCGCCCGGTCACGCCCAGCTCGCCGAGCAGCTCGGCGACGAGGCGCTCGACGATGCCGTGGCCGCAGCCCGGGCAGTAGTGGGTGGCACGGTCGGTCAGGGCGGCCGGGCGGAGGTAGATCGGCCGCCTCGCGGCGGGTACCGCAATCGTCATGCCCTCACCGCCTCCCGATCGCGTGATGCCCACGCGCCGTCCTCGATCAGGCTCAGCGGGTCGGCCTCGGCGACGACCGCCTCCGCGGACGGTCGACGGGCGGCCGGCGGCGAAAGAGCCCAGGAGCGCCGGAGCGCGTCCACGACGTCGCCCGGGGTTGGGACCATGCCGCCCATCCGGCCGTGGTGGAACACCGGGCATCGGCCCTCGACCGCGAGCCGGACATCCTCGACCAGCTGGCCCGCCGACAGCTCCACGACGAGGATCGCCCGCAGGCCCTCGGCCCGAGCGGCGAGCTCGTCGGCCGGGAACGGCCAGAGGGTGATCGGCCGGAAGAGCCCGGCGGGGAGCCCGTCCGCCCTCGCCCGTTCGATGGCGGTCCGGGCGACGCGAGCCGCCGTCCCGTATCCGACGATCGCGATCTCGGCATCGTCGAGGTCCTCGGCCGCCCAGCGCACCTCGCGGTCAGCGATCAGGGCGAACTTCGCCTGGAGGTGACGGTTGTGCGTCTCGAGATCCTCGGGCCGAAGGTGGAGCGAGTGGATCGCGCGCGGCGGCCGGCCGTCGGCGCCGGTCAGCTCCCAGCCACCCGGTGCGCGCGGCGGCGTGCGGTACGTCGGCAGAACCGGCTCCATCGCCTGGCCGATGACGCCGTCGGCCAGGACGATCACCGGCGTCCGGTAGCGCTCCGCCAGCTCGAACGCGTCGGCGACGAGCTCCACGGCCTCGGCGATGGACGACGGGGCGAGGACCGGGACCCGGTAGTCGCCGTGGCCGTGGCCCCTCGTGGCCTGGAAGTAGTCGGCCTGGGCGGGCCCGATGCTGCCCAGCCCGGGACCGCCGCGCATCACGTTGACGAGCACCATCGGCAACTCCGACCCGGCCAGGTAGCTCATCCCCTCGGCCATCAGGCTGATGCCCGGGCTCGAGGACGAGACGAGGACGCGAGCACCGGTCGCGGCGGCGCCGAGGGCCATGTTGATTGCGGCCAGCTCGCTCTCGGCCTGCACGAAGACCCGGCCCTCTTCGGGCATCCGGCGGGCCATCCATTCGAGCAGCTCTGCCTGGGGCGTGATCGGATAGCCGAAGTAGGCGTCGCAGCCCGCCTGGATGGCCGCCTCGGCGATGGCCTCGTTGCCCTTCATCAGCACCGGCCGGACCGGCAGCTGGTCAGGTGCGGGATGCGTGGCGCTCGGAGGGGCCATCGTCATGCCACCTTCCGCGGGGCGAACACGGCGAAGACGGCATCCGGACAGACCCGGGCACAGAGCGCGCAACTCGTGCAGGCCGTGCCGTCGATCAGGCGGACCGGATGGTAGCCAAGCGGGTTCACGACGCCTTCGTCGAGCTCGAGGACGTGCTTCGGACAGACCGACACGCACAGGCTGCAGCCCTTGCAGCGGTCGACGGCGATCGCCAGCGGCTCGAACGCCGGGTCGAGCGACCCGGTCGTTTCGACACGCGCGTCGGCGGCCAAGTGGACCGGTGGTTCGACCTGGATCGTCATCGGCGGCCGGAGCGAGCGAGGTGGACGATCTGCATGACGCGATGCCCTCGGCACGAGACCCACGAACAGCGTCGTTGGTGTTTCCGTGAAGAGCGTCCCGCTCCCGCATGACCCCGCCCAGTGCCGTTGCGCCCGAAGGCGTGAGGCCGAACGACGGCCCGGCGCAGGCCCGCATGTCGGGCGAGCTCGAGCAGGAACGACGGCGCCGGCGGCTGGGCCGCCGGCGCCGGTTCAACCGCCGGGTCTGGTGGAGCGGTGCGTCATCCAGGCATCGGCGCGGGTGCGGCGAAGGGTTGCGTGCCGGCCCGCCCGGACGTCAACGTCCGCCAGGCCAGGACGAGCACGGCACCAAAGCCGAACACACTCGCGATCGCCGAGAGGATCCCGACCACCGGGACGATCCCGATCAGCTGGAGAAGCGCCAGGCCGAGCACGGCCGCGAGGTACGGCCGCTCACGGACCGGTGCTCCCGGCGACCGGTTCAGCAGCCACTCCCCGACGAAGATGCCCGCCACGAGATAGCCGACGTAGGCCAGCAGCGGCCAGAGCATGAACATCACGCCCAAGCCGAGCGGGGCACCGACGATCGTGATCATCAGCAGCACGGCCGCGATCGGGAAGACGATCAGCCCGAACAGGCCGACGAGGAATGCCGGCACCGGCTCGCGGCTGATGACCAGCTCCGCCGAGCGGATCTGGCGGCTGGCCAGCCCGGCCAGGAGCAGGCCCGCGACGATCGTGGCCAGCCCGGCTCCGAGCCAGAACAGCAGGATCGCGGGGGCCAGGAACGCGCCCATCGCGATCAGCCTGCCGGTCATCTCGCTGATGCCGCCTTCGACCGACGCATTGCCGGTCTGGTGGACCGGCGAGTCGAGGGTCATGACCTCTCCGGTCACGACCGTGCCCGGCCCCAGCTCGACGTCGCTGCGGACCGCCCAGACCGTCCCGGCCTGGGCGCCGTCCAGCGTCGCCGACCCCTCGACGATGACGAGCGTCTTCACGTCGCCGGCGATCGTTGCCACGCCGTCGACGACCACGATCGTGTCTGCGCTCTCGCCGGCCGGCAGCGTGACATCGCCGTGCACCGAAATCATGACGCGCCCCTGGCCGGCACCGGGATCCGCGGCGAGGGCGACGGGCGCGAACGCAAGAAGTCCGGCGGCCAGAACGGCCGCGATTCCGACCACGCGCTTCATGGCTCGATCGCCTCCTCCGCCTCCTCGTCCCGGGCCATGAGGCGGGGGACCACCTTGACGACCGTCGTCACGAGCACCGACACCGCGATGCTGATTGCGATCGACACTCCGACGAGGGCCAACGTCCGCTTCATCTCACGTTCCTCCTGGCTGCGGTCTGCGCAACTCCACGAGACGGTCCGCACGAAGCGAGCGATGGGTAGACCGTCCCTTCGAGAATCAGAGCCGATGTGGCGGACCTCGGACAGGGCCATCGGGCCCGGACCGGCGCTGCCAGCCCGCCCGCGGATCCCTTCACCCGCGGGGCGGAACGGCCCGGCGAGGGGCGGGGTCGTGCGATCAGACGGCCGCCGACCTCGCCGCCTCCGGCCGTTCCTCGGCGTGGTCCCAGACCGTCGTCAACGGGTCGCGCCTGCCGAGCAGCAGCCAGGCGAGCGGAGCGGCGGCGAGCGCCAGGAGGCCGGTCCCGATCAGGCTCTCCCGGGAGGCCTCGACGAATGCCGCCCCGTAGGCTGCGAGGTCGGTCCGATCGAGCGCCCCCAGCACCTGGCCAATCACCGGGCTCCCGGCCGCGACGAGCACGTCCCGGAACGCCCCGATCGCGCCTTCCCGCGCCGCAGGATCGAGGGTCGGCAACGAGGTCGCGTAGAGGTCGAGCGCGCGTTGCGTGATCAGCGCGGTCAGCGCGGCGAGCCCGATCCGGCTGCCGACGAGGATCGACGCCTCGTTCAGCGCCGCGGCGGTGCCGGGCAGCCCGCGCGACACGCTCGCGAAGATGATCGCCGTCCGGACGGTGGTCGCCACGACAAACCCGGCGCCGATCAGGACGAGCGGCCCGATCAGGGCGGCGTAGGCGAGGTCGCGGCCGAGCACCAGGCCGACGAGCACATTGCCCGCGCCGACGGCGGCGAGGCCGGCGGCAACCAGGGTCCGCGGCTGGAAGCGGGTGATGAGGAAGCCTGCGACCGGGCCGGCGACGACGAGCGCCACGATGAACGGCGCGATGGCGACCGTCGAGAGGACGACGCCGTAGCCGACCACGACGTGGAGGAAGAGCGGCAGCTGGAAGAGCGGCGCGGCCTGGGCGAACCCGATCACGACGCCGACCGCGACGGCGACGGTCACCGGGCGGCGGCCGATGCGCTGCTGCCGCGACGAGCCGCGGAACCGCCGCCGGTCCCACACGAAGTAGGCGCCGATGAGGACCAGGCCGAACCCGATCAGCCCGAGCCGGATCGGGCTCGCGACACGGTTGCCCATGTCCACCGCACCGGCGGTGATGACGACGATCGCGAACGCCCAGACGGCCGTCGCGATGACATAGCCCCGATCACCCGCCGCCGCGGCCTCGAGGTTCGGCGCCCTGGGCCAGGCCCACCACAGCGCCAGCCCGGAGATCGCGAGGCCGACGACGAACGCGGGCCACCACGGCCCGGTCGGGCCGAGCAGGGTGAGCAGCACCGGGGCGAGGGCCGTACCGCCGCCGTACGCCGCGTAGACGATCCCGATCGCGGTCGCCCGGACGACCCCCTTGTATGTCGTCGCGACGAGCGCGAGCGCGAACGGGACGACGGCGAACGCGGCGGCCGCCCCGACGAGCCGGGAGATCGAGAAGAACAGGCCTTCGGCGGCGGCCAGGCTGACGGCGTTCGAGATGCAGAGGGCCGCGAGCGCCGTGAGCAGGATCGAGCGGCGCCCGTTCGTGTCGGACAGGACGCCGCCGACGAACAGCATCGCCGCCGCCCCGAGCGTCACGAGCAGGACGAGCGTGTTGATCGTGGGCTGTTCGCGGATCGCCGCCTGGACCGACGACACCGCCGGCGACAGGACCTGCGGATTGAACCCGGCCGCGGCCATCGACAGCCCAGCCACGAGCAGGACTCGGGGTCCGTTGGGCGGCGACCCGAGATCACGCAGGAACGACGGAACGGGCAGGCGTCTCACGCTGGCCGCCATGATGGCCCACCGGCGCCCGGCCCGGCTGAACGTTCACCGCACCAGCGCCGACCTCGCGTCCACATCGAGCCGGACCGGTTGCCGGCACCCGTGCGCCGGGCGGCGGAGCCGTGCATCATCGGGCGCGGAGTCGGTCAGACACGAGGAGGATCGAGAACGTGGACATCGAGAGCGACGCGCGACGGCTGGCCACCGTGGGCACCTTCTTCATCGTCGTCGGTTGGGTGGGGATCATCTACACGGTCATTGCCGGCGTGGTCTGGTGGATCGACCTGGCGCAGCGCCAGGCGTTCAACATCTTCGAGGCGTTCGCGATCAGCGCCAACGCGATCGCGCTGCCGGTGTTCGGGGCGTTCCTCGTCGGCGGCCTCGGCTACTTCCTGCGTCTCTTCGCGCTGTTCGTCGCGACCCGGCGCGCCTAGCCGCCGCCGGCCGGGAGGCGGTCCGATGCGCATCCGATCGATTGCGGCCCTCGTCGGGCTCGTCGCGCTCGTCGCGGCGTGCTCGGCGGGACCCGGAGCCGGCGGCGAGCTCCAGGGCACGAAGTGGATCCTGCGTTCGTACGACAGCGCCGGGACGCTGACGCTCGTCCCCGACAACCAGTACGCGGACATCGAGTTCGATTCGAACCGGGCCACCGGCTTCAGCGGCTGCAACACGTTCAACGCGCGGTACCGCTCCGGCGGCCGGACGCTGTTCATCAGCGCGCCGGCGTCGACCCTCATGGCCTGCCCGCCCGAGGCGATGGCGCTCGAGCAGGCGTACCTCCAGCTGCTCGACGGCAGCCGCTTCTACAGCGCCCGGGGTGACACGCTGACGATCTTCGACAGCGTCGGCTCGACGTCGCTCGTCTTCGATGCCGCGCCGCGCAACCCGCTCCTCGGGAAGTGGCAGGTCGACAGCTTCGAGACCAAGCCGAACACCGTCTCCATCCTGCTGCCGGGCACGACGATGGACGTCGCGTTCGGGATCGGCTCCGTTGGCGGGTTCTCGGGCTGCAACTCGTTCAGCGGGACCTACGGCACGAACGGCAACGTGGTCCGTGTCGGCCGGCTGGCGACGACACGCCTCGCCTGTCCCGACGATGTGATGGCCCAGGAGACCGCCTTCCTCCAGGCGCTCGAGGGCGCCTCGTTGATCGAGACGCGGAACAACCAGGTGAACCTGACCGACCTGGGCGGCTCGCTGAAGGTCGCGCTCGTGCGGCCGACGCCGGAGATCGCACCGTCGCCCGAGCCGCAGCCGAGCGCGCCCGCCTCGGAGGCGCCATCGGTTGCGCCGAGCCCGTCACCCACTCCCGCTCCCACGCCGACACCGGCTCCCACGCCAACGCCGGCTCCCACGCCGACACCGCCGCCGACCGCGCCGCCGGCGTCCGCGGCACCGCCCAGCCCGCCGCCCTCCATCCCGCCGACGGCCGCGTTCTGCGACCTCAAGAACCCGGCTGGCACGTCCGTCGCCCGGGTCGCGTATCCGGGCGCATGGCACACGGTCGCCGAGCCCGTCAACCTCGCCTGCCAGTATTTCGACCCGAACGCGATCACGGTGCCCGCGGATCCGGCGACGCTGACGAGCGCCATCCGCGCGTCCGCGCCGCAACAGGCCTTCGCCGACGCCGTCACCGCCGCGACGAATCCGGCGGCTTGGACCGTCCAGTCGCAGACGCCGACGACGATCGACAATCTCGAGGCGACGCTGATCGCCGCGACGTCGAACAGCGACGCGGCCGGCATCCCAACCGGTACGTCTCAGATCACCTACATCGTCAACGTCGGCAGCTCCGGCAGCGTTTCGATGTGGACGTCCGGCGCTGCAACAGACCAGGCATTCAAGGACAACTCGGCGATCCTCAGCCTGATGGTCGCGAGCACGTCATTCACGGCCGGTCCGTAGGAGGGCCCTGACCCGCGCGCGTGAGGTCGCGCTCGACGAGAGCCCGGAACTCCTCGAATGCGGCGTCGACGCCAGCCTGGTCGGCTGTCCCGACGAGGTCGAGGAGCAGGCCCCGGAAGACCGCGAGCCCGAGGCGGGCCTGGGCCCGGAGCTGCCGCTCGTCGGCGCCTGCCAGTGGGGGTCCGGCCGCGGCCATCGCCCGGTCGAGCCAGTCGTCGACGAGGCCCGGCAGCAGCGCCGCGTAGGGCTCCTCGCCGCGGCTCGCCCGGGCGTAGCACTCGTAGAACAGCCGCTCCGCGGGCCACAGTCGCGGATCGCGGAGGCGCTGCCACATCGCGACCATCGCGTCCTGGGGCGGGACGTCGAGCGACGCGAGGAACGCCCGCTGGTTCGCCTCGACGGTCCGGACGACCTCCGTCAAGAGGCCCTGGCGCGACCCGAAGTGGTGGATCAGCATCCGGTGGCTCGTGCCGACCGCGGCGGCGATGTCGCGCAGCGACCGGTCGCCGATGCCGGACCGCTCCAGCTCGGCGACGACCGCGTCGAGCAGCTCTTGACGTCTCACGAACGGAGTGTACCATCTGGTACATGTACCGATTGGTACAGACACGTGCCGAGGTCGATTCGATGCGAACCACGATCATCGCGGAGCGACGCCTTGCCGCCCCGCCCGAGCTGCTCTACCTCTGCCTCGCGAACTACCGCGACCACCACCGGCCGGAAGGCTTCCTGCCGCCGGTCTTCTCGGACTTCCAGATCATCCGGGGCGGCGTCGGGGCCGGGACCGAAGCGAGCTGGACGGTCACGACCGGCGGCCGGCCGCGTTCGATCCGGGCGACGATCACGGAGCCCGAGCCAGGCCGCACCCTGCTCGAGACCGGGGAGGACGTCGAGACGACGTTCACCGTCGACCCTGCCCCGGACGGCGCGGTGGTCCGGTTCGAGACCGTGATCGACGACCCCGGCCTCGCGGGCGTCCTCACGAGACTCTTCGCCGGGCGGCTTCTCCGGCCGGTCTACGAGGACGAGCTGACGCGGCTCGAGGAGTACGCGAGGCGCCTCGCCCGGCAGGCGGCCTGACGCGGCGCCAGGGCGCGGTCCGTGCCGCACATCCGCAACGCCTAACTGTCCGGCGGTCGCCGAGCGAGCAGTTCCGCGACCCACTCGCGGAGCCTCGGCAGATGCTGGCCGTAGTGGTCGCGGCCGGCCTTGCCGATCCACCAGGCCGCCTCGTCGCTCGGCTCGCGGAGTTCCGCCAGAACCTGGAGCATCCGGCTCCGCCCGGCGTTCGCCTGGACCCACGCCACGTCCCACGGCTGGCCCGCGCATCGCAGCGAGGAAGACCGCGTTGAGCGCGTCGATGTCGACGTCGTGGCCCTCGTACGTGCCCGCGATCAGCCGCTCGAGCTCGCCCGCGGCCTCGGCCAGCCACGTGCCGAGGTGGGCGACGGCGTCGCGGACCGTCCAGTCCGGATCGCGGTAATAGCCGGGCACGAGGCACTCGGTGGGAGTCAGCGAGCGGACGAGCTCGGTCATCTCGTACCACCCAACGCGCTCGGCCTCGAGCTCGGCCGCGTAGGGAGTCGGTTGCGCCATCGCGACAGCGTACAGCCGCCGGGTCAGCCGGCCGGGCGTGCTTCGGGCTGGTGTTCGCCGGGTGAGGGCTCGTCGGCCTCCGCCCAGGCGTCGGCCCGCAGGAACGCTGCCAGCGCCACCGCCCAGAGGATTCCGAGGATCAGCACGAGGAGCAGCGCAAGCAGCCACGGCGCGGGATTCAGCCAGCCGACCGCGAGCGCGGCGACCGCCCCGGCCGCCATCGCCCACGCGACGGGGCGGTACACGACGGCCAGACGCCGCGCATCTTCGAGTGCCGTCGCGGTGAGGATCAGTCCGGCCAGGCCCAGGGCGACCGCCCCCGAAAGCAGCCAGGCGGTCTCGGGCGGCACCATGGGGTCGCCGGCGTGCTCGATCAGCGACACCATCGCGGCGCCGGACGCGGCGATCGCGAGCGTGATCGGGACGTGGCCGACGATCCACGTGGCCACCGCCGCGCCATCGGCCCGCGGCAGGCGCCGCCCGACGACGTCGAAGTACATCCACCAGAACCCGAAGCCGATCACGAGGGCGATGAGGCCGGTCGCGATCGTCAGCGGATCCTGGTCGGCCGCCGTCAGCCCGACGACGACCCCGATCACGACCTCGCCGAGGACGATGATCGTGAACAGGCCGAACCGCTCGACCATCGAGTCGGTCGGCCGGATACCGGACGCGAACATCCGCGACCGGGCGCCGAGGAGCTTGATCCCGACCAGCCACGCGACGACGAAGATGCCCCACACGGCCAGCCGCGGGTCGGGTGGCAGGAAGGCGCTCGCGACCACGACGAGGATCGAGGCGGCCATCAACGCCAGCCAGGCGCCGGTGATCGCCAGGAACTCCGGGCGATCCCGACGCCGGACCGACAGCCAGAGCCAGCCGGCCACCGCGAGGAACACCGCGTACGTGATCGCGAACGCGCCGCCGTCGTCCGTCGCCGCGCCGGCGGTGAAGACCGCGAGAAGCGCGAGGATCGCCATCTGGACGAACACGAACATCCGCGTCCGGCCGTCCTGCCGGCCGTGCAGCTCGACGTACAGCGAGCCGTTGGTCCAGGCGATCCAGACCATGCCGAAGACGATCGCGAACTCGAGGATGCCCCGGCCGGTGATGTCCTCGGCGAGCGCGTGCGACGCCTGGCCGATGACCGCGACGTAGACGAGGTCGTAGAGCAGCTCGAGGTTCGAGACGCTCCTGTCGCGGAGCGCTTCGCCGTGCGGCCGCGGCGGCCGCCAGAACCAGTCCTTGAAGCGGGCCGCCGTACTCCCGGGCATGCCAACAGGGTAGCGAGGTCGATTGTTCCGCCGCGCTCCGTCAGTCCGCGGCGGACACGGTCCGCCGGATCGCCTCGATCGCGTCCTTGGTGCGCTTCAGCTCGGTCCAAGCATTCTTCCGGACCCTCCGCTGAGGGCTTAGACGAAGTCGAGCGAGCAGCCGAACGGGCGGGTGACCGGGGTCCGGACCGCCCGCTCGGCGAGGAGGTCCTCGAGCGCGTCGGCGAGATCGTGACTCGTGACGCGCTCGGGGATCCGGGCGTCGTCGAACCGGCCCTGGTAGCGCAACCGCCGCTCGCGGTCGAGGACGAAGACATGGAACGTGCAGCTCGCCCCGAATGCCCGGGCGAGACGCTGGCCCTCGTCGACGACGTACGGGAACCTGTAGCCGTCTTCGGCCGCCCGCTCGATCATCCGCGGGTAGCTCTCGTCGGGATAGAGGTGCGGGTCGTTGGCGTTGACCGCCACGAGCGCGACGCCGCGCCGCCCGAACTCGGCCTGGAGCGCGTTCATCCGCGGGCCATAGGCCTTCGCCGTCGGGCAGCGGTTCGACGAAAAGATCAGGACGACCGCCTCGTGGTCGGCGAGGTCCGAGAGGGAGTGCCGCCGCCCGTCTGTGCCGAGGAGGCCGTCGAACGAAGGGCCCAGCTCCCCGATCGCCGGCGGGACCGGCCCGGCGGCCACCGGGCCGGCGAGGTCGATCGCGGTCATGCGGCCTTGAACCGGTCGGGGAACTGGGCGGCGAGGCCGTCGTGGAGCGTGTCGGCGACGACGAGGATCTCGGTGAAGATGTCGTCGAACGCCTTGACGTCGGCGGCCCAGTCGCCGGTCAGCCGGGCGACCGCCTCGTCCTTCGTCAGCTTGAGGTGGAGCGCCAGCAGGTCGAGCACGTCCTTCTGCGGGCCAGTTGGGATTCGCCCCGGAGAGGAACGTGGCGATCTCGCCGATGTTGGCGGTCCATCGGGCATCGTGGGTCGCGAACGCGTCGTTGTCGCCGCTCTTCGCCGCGGCTACGAGGTCGACCGCGATGAGGATGTGCTGCTTGAGGAGCCCGGTCAGCGCGTCGCCCGCGGCCTGGCCGTAGTACGGCACGATCGCCGCGCCGATGTCCTCCTGGTTCTTGAGCAGGCGGCCCGCGGCCGCGTCGGCGTCGGGCGTGCCCGCCACCGCCGCGACGATGTACTCGCGGGTCCAGATGACGTGATCCGACCAGAGCTTGCGGAGCGCGAGCCGTACTGGCTCAGCCGATGTCCCCATGACGTGCCTCCCGAAATCGTGGTCTATCGATAGTGTACGCTAGCGTTACAGATCGAGAGGAGGCGGTCAAGTGCTGCGTCGAACCGCGCGGGTTCCTGCGGGCTACTCTGACGCCATGACCCTGAGCGAGCTCTCGAGCTGGATCGTCACCCACGGCCTGGGCCTGATCGTGGGCGGCCTGATCCTCCTGGCGCTCTACCGCGTCGCCACGTCGCTCGTTCCGCGGTTTGTCACGGGCCTGCTCCAGGTCCAACAGGCCGCGCTTTCCGGCGGCGCGCCCGAGGCGGAGCTTCAGAAGCGGGCCTCGACCCTGCAGGACGTCCTCGGCAAGCTGATCCGCGCCGCCTTCCTCCTCGGGGTCGTCCTGCTGGTGCTCGGCGTGTTCGACCTGTTCGGGGTCCTGGCCGGCCTGGGGCTCTTCGCGGCCGCCCTCACGCTCGCCGGGCAGGCGATCGTCCTCGACTACCTCATGGGCATCCTGATCCTGATCGAGGGTCCCTACTTCCAGGGCGACTGGATCGCGATCAACGGCGCGGGCGTGAACGTCGAAGGCCAGGTCGAGGAGATCACGCTCCGCCGGACGACGCTCCGCGATGGGCTGGGCCAGCTCCACTCGGTCTCGAACGGGCTGATCCGCGTCTCGTCGAACACGACCCGGGTCTACTCCCTGGCCACCGTCGAGGTCCAGGTGCTCAGGCCGGCCGACCTCGACCGGGCACTAGCGGTGGCCGGCCGCGTCGCTCGCGAGCTCGGCGCGGAGCGGGGCTGGGACGCCCCGACGGGCGAGGCCCAAATCACGACATCGGTGACCGGGCTGACGCTCGACGGCGCGACGTTGCGGGTCCAGCGGCGGGTGCCGCCGGGCGAGGGCGGCGCGGCGACGAGCGAGTTGCGGCGACGGGTGGCCGCCGCACTGGCGGCGGAATCGGTCGGGACCGGCCGCTGGGACACGCCGCCATTGATGGCGGAGGCCAACGCGGCACCGGGCGCGGCTGGCGGCTCGGCGACCGCGGCAGGCCCGGCCCAAGCGCCCGGGTCGGCCGCAGACGAGGACGAAGCGCTCGCCTCTGCCTCGGACACGGACATCCCGCCCGACCCGCAGACATAACAACGCGGGCATCCGGCGAACCGAATGCCCGCGCCAGACGGTCGGCGAGGACTAGGTGAGGTAGGGATCGTTCGTCCAGCCGCCCTTGTCGACGACGATCGGCGTGACGACGTCGATCGGGCGGACCGGCTTGCGGGCGCCGAGCGCAACGGTGGACTCGACCACCGGGACGGGGTGCTTCTCGACTGCCGGGGCGGCGGCCTTGGCCTGACCGGCGCCTGCGCCACCCGCGGCGAGGGCGACGGCGACGACGGTGCCGACGAAGATCGGCGGATACGCATCAGCCGGCTCGCGTAGCGCTCGAGCGCCGGCGTCTGCGTCATCTGGCGCGAGAGCGCGATCGAGAGCCGCCACGTCGCGGCGTGCTCGGCGGCGAACAGGACGAGGGCCTGGAGCCGGGCCGCCGGGTCGTCGGGCAGGCGGGCGACCATCGCGTCCCAGGTCACGCACAGGCCGTTGCCGTGGGCCAGCGGGAACAGGCGATCGCCGCCTTGTTCGGGAAGTAGTGGTAGAGCCCGGCCGGGCTCATCGCGCTCGCGAACGCCAGCTGGTCCACGGTGACCGCCCGGAAGCCGTGCTTCTCGAAGAGCGGCGCCGACGCGTGCCAGATCTCCCAGCGGCGGGCGACGTGGCTATCCGGCGCGGGGACCGCGGGGAGCGCGGCGCGCTCGGGGAGCGGATGCGGCATCGAGATGGCCATCCGCGCGAGGATCGGGCGGTCGCTCGCCAATCGCAGTGGACCGGCGTCGGCAAGGCCTCTCATTCGGCCGAGAGCGGCTCCGGGGCGACGGCGGCCCGGGGCCCGCCAGTGAACGCGAGCAGGCCGATGCCGGCGAGGGCCGCGAGCATCAAACCGGCGGCGACCACGGCCGCGATGCTCATCGCCGCCCGGAGTCCCCCTGTGTCGGTCGAGAAGGCGACACCAGGGTCGTTGGCGACGGCCCCGGCGACGAGCGCCAGCCCGACGCCCGCGACGAACATGAGCCCGACCCACCGCGGGCGTCCCGGCGTTCCGAGCAAGCCGATGCCGCTGATGACCAAACCGACAACGACCGCGAGGCCGCCGAGGAGGAGGACGTAGACGAGTGGGCTGTCGGCGGTGGCGCTCGCGGACGCGAGCTCGGCGGCTCCACCGGCCGCCACGATCAAGAAGCCCGTCCGCACGAGGCGCCCGCCGAAAGGCCGCGGCCCGCCGATCGCGAGAACGAGGAGCCCGGCACCGAGCAGCACGAGAGCTACGGTGAGCGTGAGGCTGCCGAGCCCGTCGCCGCGGACGCTGATCGAGCCGCCGTTGAGGCCAACGACGAGCGTCACGGCCAGCAGGGCGGCGGCCGCGGCGACGAGGGCGCCGCCGATCCGGGATAGAGACACGGGCGGTCCTCCGGGTGAGTGATGCAATGGTGCGCGGTGATCTACCACCGAGTGAACGCGTGAACGGCGTCGACGTTACGGGCCAGGTCGCACGACGAACACCCGGCTGGTCACCACGGCGTGGTCCTCGAGCAGGGTCGTCGTCTCGACCTCGTACGCGGCGAGCTCCTCGAGCCAGCCGTCAGGCAGGTAGCGCCGGCCCGGGTCGCCGACGAGGACGCGGATCCCGCGGTCGGCGGCCGCCTGGAGCCACGGCCGGACCCGCTCGGCGAACGGGCCCTCGTACCACGTGTCGGCGGCGAGCAGGACCTCGACGTCGGGTGGCTCCTCCAGCAGGAGGTCGCGCGACACGAACTCGTACCGGACGCCGTTCGCCCGGGCGTTGAGGCCGGCCGCGGCCTCGGCGAACGGGTCGATGTCGGCCGCGATCACGCTCGCCGCGCCGGCTCGCACCGCGGCGATCGCGACGAGCCCGCTGCCGGTCGCGAAGTCGAGGACGGTCCGCGCCCGGACCTCGTCGGGGCGCTCCTCGAGGTAGTGGGCCATCGCCAGGCCGCCGGCCCAGGCGAACGCCCAGAACGGGATCGGGGCGCCGTCGGCGCCCGTCGCCGCCTCGGTCGCCTGCCAGACCGGGACGGCGTCGTCGGCGAGGTGGAGGCGGATCGAGGGCAGCCCCGGGACGGGCCGCAGCCGCGTGTGGTGGGCGACGAACGAGCGCCGGTGCGACATCGGCAGCGAGCGGCGCGGCTGGTCGTCTTCTTCGCGGTCTCGGCGTGACGGCATCCGCGCATCGTGCCCGAGGTCGGCCGGCGCCGTCAGGCACGTCAGCGGGTGCGCACCCTTGCTCCGCGTCAGGCCGCGCGTCACGTTGGCGCCGCCGGGGCCGCCCAGCCTGCCCCGTCGAAGCCGGAGGAAGAGCTGTGACGGTCACGGCCCCTCCCCGCGATCGCCGCATCCTCCGCACGCTCGCCGTCGCCGCCGTCATCGTCGTGTGGCTGCTGGCGACGCTGCCGCCCCAGGCGGGTCTCGCCGCCGCGCCGAACATCCGCGAGATCACCCCGGCGGGTATCACGATCGACGGGTCTCCCGCGGACTGGGACACGCCGGACCTCGACTTCCTGACCGACATGTTCGAGGCGGGCAACCCGACCAAGGACGTGCTCGCCAGGGCCTACGGCCGCTACGACTGTGCGACCCAGACGTTCTACATCTTCGTCGTCTCGATCCGCGGCTGGGTGATCCTGCCATCGAACAGCGACAACTACGTCAAGCTGGGCCAGACCGACAAGCTCGTCGACGGCAACAGCGGAAACAACGGGACCCCGCCGGACTTCGCGTATGTCGACATCGAAGGCTGGGAGGCGTCCTTCCACATCGCTCCTGGAAGCTACCTCGGCGAGGGGGCGTTGAACATCCACGCCGAGATGGTGCCGTTGACGATGTCCGCGACGGCCGCGCCCGTGAACCGGCGGATGGACGCGATCATCGATTGCAGCAACCCGGAGACGCCCCCGCCGACGCCGAGCCCGACTCCCACGCCCCCGACCCCGACGCCGACGCGACCCGGCTCCGACCCCCACGCCGACACCTACGCCGACGGCGACGCCTTCCGAGTCTCCATCGCCGACCCCGACACCCACGCCCACGCCGACGCCCACGCCCACGCCCACGCCCACGCCGACGCCGACGCCCACGCCCACGCCCACGCCCACACCCACGCCGACCCACCCCCACGCCCTCGCAGCCGACGCCGACGCCGATCACGCCCTCGCCGCCGACGCCGGAGCCGCCCGGTCCGCCGCCCCTGATCGTCGCCAAGGTCAACGACCAGGGCACGCCGGATGTCGACGATGACGTGATCACCGGCGGCGCGACGTTCGAGTTCCGGCTCGACAACGGCAACGGCGTGTACGAGCCCGACACGGCGGACGCGCCGGTGCTCGCGACGATCGAAGCGACGTCCGGCTTCGCCGTCTGGACCCCGCCGGGCCCCGGCGACTACTGGGTGACGGAGTCGATCTCTCCGCCGGGCCTCGATTCCTCGCCTCCGATCCTCGTCACGTATGTGATCCCCACACAGCCGCAGAACTGCCAGGTCTTGCGTGGTGTCGAGGCCTGTTCCCCTGACGACGACGCCTCCGGCGGGTACACCCTCGCCGCCGTGACAAACTCGCCGATCGGCGGCGTCGAGCCGGCATCAGCGACGCCCAGCGGCGCCGAACTGCCGGCGACCGACGCGCCGTCCTCGCCGGACCAGACGCCGGGCCTCTGGCTCGTCGCGGCAACGATCCTCGCGATCGCGACGCTCGTCCTCAGCTCGCTTCCGCGTCGTCGACCATCCTGACCCTCGGGCGGGCCGCCTTGCGAGCGCGCGGCAATCTCGTCACGCTGTGCCCATGACTGCGGACACCGCCGGTTCCGAGCCACGGCCGCCCGCGCCGGCTGCCCCGACCGCCGTCGGAACGGCGCTGGTCCCAGGCTGGCTGGCACGGCTCGCGGCGATCGGCTGGCGCGTCCTCGCCACGGTCGCGCTCATCGTCCTGATCGGCGCCGCCGCGCTGTATCTGACAACCGTCACCGGGTCGATCCTCGTCGCGCTGGTCGTGACCGCGACCGTCTATCCGCTCGTGCAGCAGCTCCGCGACCGGGGCTGGTCACGGGCGCGAGCGGCAGGCTTCGCGAGCCTCCTCGCGCTCATCGCCGTCCTCGTCACGATCGTGCTGATCGCCCTGGCGTTCGTCCCATACATCGCCGACGTGCTGCGCGCCTTGAACGCCGGGATCGACATGGTCACCCAGCGCCTGACCGAGCTGGGTGCCCCGGAACCGGTGCTGCGCGTCGTCCACCTCGCGGCGGACGGTCTCGAGGCGTGGTCGCTGTCGGCGATCAGCCAGCTCGTGGCGCCGATCGCGACGTTCGTCACGATCCTGATCCTCGGCGGGTTCCTGACGTTCTACCTGCTCGAGGACGGGGACCACGCATGGGAGACCGCCACCAGCGAGCTCGATGACTGGCGCGTCGAGCGGCTGACCGGTCGAGGCCTCGTCGCCCTCGAGCAGGTGGGTGGGTACCTCCGGGGCACCACGGTGACGGCCGCAACCGATAGCCTCTCGGACTTCGTCTATCTCACGCTGCTCGGGGTCCCGCTCGCCGGGCCCCTCGCCGTGATCGTGTTCATCGGCGGGTTCGTGCCGTACCTCGGCGGGATCGTCACCGCCAGCATCCTCGCGCTCGTGACGCTGGCCACGCAGGGCTGGCTCGCGGCCGCGGCGATCCTGGCCCTGATCGGGCTGACGAACGTGCTCCAGGCGCGCTACCTCGCGCCACTGGCCTACGGCCCCGTGGCCCGGATCCCGGTCGCGCTCGCGGTCTTCGCACTCCCAGCCGGGCTGGCGCTGTTCGGTGTGGCCGGGCTGTTCATCACGCTCCCGGCCATCGCCGTCATCTACGCGTTTGCGCCGGCGATCGTCGAGAGCCTCGGGACCATCGGCCACCAGGCGTCGGCGAACCCCTTGGTCCCGCTGTGGCTCGACCGGCTGGGCCAATGGAGCTGGCGGTTGCTCGTGGTCTTCGGCCTGACCTGGCTGCTCGTGACGGTCGCCGTCGCGCCGTTCTTCAGCGTCCCGATCGTGCTCGCCGCGCTGCTGGCGCCGGCCCTCTCCCCGTTCATGGCGGCCCTTCGCGCGCGCGGCCTCGGCCCGACGGCCGCTGCGCTCGCCGTGACGGCCGCGACCATCGCCGTGATCGTCGTCGTCATGGCGATCACGATCTACACGGTCGCAACCCAGCTGCCCGAGATCATCAACCAGGGGGCGCTCGGGGCCGAGAAGTTGGGCATCGGGGCGACGGCGGCGGGCTTCGTCCGCGGGTTCGGCGGCGGGCTGATCGAGACCACCGCGTCGCTGATCGCGAGCGCAGCCGGCGTCATCTTCGCCCTCGTCATCTCCGTCCTGCTCGTGTTCTTCTTCCTGCGCGACGGAGAGACGTGGTGGGCCAGGCTCATGACGAACGTCTCGACGGCCCGCCGGGGCCGGGTCGACCAGGTAGGCCGGCAGTCCGCCGGGATCCTCCGCGGCACGATGATCGGGACAGCGATCGTCTCGCTCGCCGGCGGGATCCTGCAGTGGTTCACGATGGTCATCCTCGGCTTGCCGCTGGCGTTCCCGATCGGCGTGCTGATGTTCCTGTTCGGCTTCGTTCCCTACATCGGCGGCCTGGTCGCGACCTCACTCGGGTTCCTCGTGGCGGTCTCGGTCGGCAGCCAGGCGGACGTCATCCTGATGTTCATCTTCACGATCGTGTTCAACATCGTCCAGGGCAACGTCGTCCAGCCGCTCGTGTACGGCAAGACGGTCAACATCCACCCGGCGGTCGTGTTGATGGCGATCCCGGCCGGTGGCGCGATCGGCGGGCTCCTCGGAATGGTGATCGTCGTGCCGATCATCTCGATCATCTCCCACTCGTGGCGGACCGTCCTCCACCTCTTCGACCCGGAAGAGTCACAGCCGGTCGCGGCGACCGCGGTCACCGCCCCGGACGCTCTGCCTGCCGGCCGGCGAGCTTCCACGACCCCGGCCGCGGAGGGCGCGGAGCCGTAAGGGATCGGCGCCGGCGACGGCAGCGATGAATCCCGGCCACCTGCGGGGTCTGAGATGCAGACGTACCCTGCCCCGACGGAGGTGAGCCGATGCTCAAGGACAAGCCAGCGTTCTCCGGCTTCTCGACGAACGACATCGAGGCCGCGAAGCGCTTCTACGGCGAGACGCTCGGCGTCGACGTCAGCGACGACCACGGGATGCTGAACCTGAAGCTGGCCGGCGGCCAGCGGGTCCTCATCTACCCCAAGGACGACCATGTGCCGGCGACGTTCACGGTCCTGAACTTCGAGGTCGCCGACATCGACGCCGCGGTCGACGACCTCGCCGCGAAGGGCGTCGCGTTCGAGCACTACGAGGGCTCCGGCCAGGACGCGAAGGGCATCGCCAGGCAGTACCCGCCGCCGATCGCGTGGTTCAAGGACCCGGCCGGCAACGTCCTGTCGGTCATCCAGACCGGCTAGCGAGGAGGAGAGCCGACATGTCGACCGAAACGGCCATCACCTTCACCGGCGTCCGTGCGGTCGGGATCCCGGTCGCCGACCAGGACCGGGCGCTCGAGTTCTACCAGCGGACGCTCGGCTTCGAGAAGCGGCTTGACGGCGAATTCGCGCCCGGCCAGCGCTGGATCGAGGTCGCGCCGCCCGGCGGCGAGGCGTCCCTGGCGCTCATGCAGGCGACGCCCGACGCGCCGGCCGGCATCGACACCCGGATCCGGCTCGCGACCGCCGACGCGGCCGCGGCCCACGCCGGCCTCGTCGCGAACGGCGTCGACGCGGACGCCGCGATCATCCCCTTCCCGGTGCCGATGTTCGCGTTCCGCGACCCCGACGGGAACCGGCTCGTGGTCGTCGAGGTCCGCTCGCGCTGAGCTGACTGGGTGGCGGGCACCCCGCCCGTCGAGCCGCAAACGACGAGGCCGCGGCATGAACGCCGCGGCCTCGTTGATACGCGAGCGCGAAGTCGGTCAGCCGGTCGCGGCCGTCCTGGGGTGGCGGCGCTGGTGTTGACGGCGATGGTGGCGAGGTCGGCGTGCGGCACGTCGACGTGGCTGCGCCACGGCACGCCCAGAACCGGCAGGAGCCAGCGGTCGAGCCCGTAGTAGCCGGCGACCTTCCAGCCCAGGATCAGCCCGATCGCGAGCGTGAACAGAACCGGGTTCGTCGATGCCGAGCCGGCCAGCATGAACGACATGTTCATCACACAGCCGAAGAACGCCGCGAAGCCGGTCAGCGCCCCGAGCAGCAGCCCGAGCCCAACGGCCATTTCGCCGATCGGGATGAGCACGCCCATCCAGGTCTGGGCGTCGTTGTCGATCAGCCATTGGATGAAGGTCCGGTACCAGTCGTAGGTGATCGGCGGATGGCCGGCCTCGGGGACCGCGACCGCGTTCTGCCAGTAGCCGAGCAGGGACGCGCCGCCGTCCGTCCAGCCCGTCCCGGTCCACTTGCCCCAGCCGGCCGACAGCCAGGCGAAGCCGACGAACAGCCGGATCGGCAGCCAGAACAGGCCCGCCCGGGTGTTCCCGAAGAGGTATTTCGCGAACCGCGGGCTCTCGACCTCGACCTGGGGCGTCTCGGGATCGCGGCTGTCGATGTACATCAGCACGATCACCGCGATCGCCAGGATCCAGAACGCGACCGTGACGATCGTGCTCAGGGTCGATCCGGGCTCGACCTTGAGCCACGGGTTGATCAGCAGGAAGAGGAGCACGGCGGCGACGATCGCCACCGGAACCACGAGCCGTCGGGCGTCAGCTGTCATCTGGTCCGGCCTCCAGTCGCGCGTCGATGTCGACCCGGATGGAATACACCGGCAGGCCGACACTCGGCAAGGGCCGAACTACCCGGAGTTTGCGGGTGTCAGCCGCACTACGCAAACCTGACGGAGGGTGGCCACTGCCTCTGCGATCCTGTCGGCGCGGCCGAGTTCCGCGGCGATGTCGAGCGATGAGTTCCGGCTCCGACACAGGTCTAGAAACCCAGACGACGCCCAACCGGAAGGAGTCGAACCCATGTCCGTGCCCACCGCCCAGCTGCCTCTCGAGGACCTTCGCAACCGCGTCGCCGGTCGCATCATCACGCCCGACGACGAGGGCTACGACGAGGCCCGGGGGGTCCTCTACGACCACGACGATCTCCACCCCGCGGCCGTCATCCGGGTCGCGAACGCGCGGGACGTCGCCGCCGTCGTCGACATCGCCCGCGGATCCGGCCTCGAGCTCGCCGTCCGGAGCGGCGGCCACAGCGGCGCCGGCCACTCGACGACCGACGGCGGACTCGTGATCGACCTCCGGGAGATGAAGAAGGTCGACGTCGACCCTGCCTCGCGGACGGCCTGGGCGGAGGCCGGCGCGACCGCCGCCGACGTCGCGACCGCCGCCGACGCCCACGGCCTGGCCGTCGGATTCGGCGACACCGGCTCCGTCGGGATCGGCGGGATCACGACCGGCGGCGGGATCGGCTACCTGACCCGGAAGCACGGCCTCACGATCGACTCGCTCATCGCCGCGGACGTCGTCACGGCCGACGGCAAGCTCCGCCGCGTCGACGCGAACACGGAGCCCGACCTCTTCTGGGCGATCCGCGGCGGCGGCGGCAACGTCGGCGTCGTGACCCGGTTCCAGTACCGCCTCAACGAGCTCGGCGACGCCTACGGCGGGATGCTCTTCCTGCCGGCGACGGCCGACACGATCGCCGGCTTCATCGCGGCTGCCGACGCGGCGCCCGAGGAGCTGGGGACGATCGCGAATGTCATGAACTGCCCGCCGATGCCGTTCATCCCCGAGGAGCTCCACGGCTCGCTGATCATCATGGGCATGATCTTCTGGTCCGGTCCGCCGGAGCAGGGCCCGGAGATCGTGGCGCCGTTCCGGGCACTCGCGACGCCGCTCGCCGACTTCGTCCGGCCGATGCGCTACCCGGAGATGTTCCCGCCGGAGGAGCCCCAGGCCGAAGGCGCGCCGCACTTCATCCCGTCCTCGCGGATCCTGTTCATGAAGCGGGTGGACCGCGAGGTCGCCCAGTCGATCGTCGACACGATCGACGACCGCGCCCTCGAAGATGGGCGTCGCCCAGATCCGGGTCCTCGGCGGCGAGATGGCCCGCGTCCCGGCCGACGCGACGGCGTTCGCCCATCGCTCGGCGCCGATCATGACCGCGCTCGCCGGGCTGACCTTCGACCCGGCGGTGCGCGAGGCCAACGAGCGCTGGGTCGACGGCTTCATGGCCTCGCTGGACCAGGGCGTGCCCGGGGCCTACGTGAACTTCCTCAACGACGAGGGGCCGGAGCGGGTCCATGACGCGTACCCCCGCGAGACCTGGTCGCGCCTCGCCCAGATCAAGCGCCGCTACGACCCGACGAACCTCTTCCACCGCAACCAGAACGTGCCGCCCGCCACGGCCTGACCCGGCGGCCGGCCGGGGCCGCAGTCGGTCACCGGAGGTCGTCGCGGGTCGCTTTCGCGGAGCCCCGTTAGACTGATTGCGCGCTGAACGACTTTGCCCGGTCGCCCGGGCCATCCGCCGTCGGCGCGCTCGAAAGCCGCTCCCGCGAGGCCTTTCCGGATGGCCGAGGCACCGACGCCGCCAGCGATCGGAACGCCGCCCCCCGACGACCCTGGGACGTCGCGCCCGTGGCGCCGCCGCCCCGGCGGCGGTAGAGGCTCGGCGACCGCGAATCTCGCCCCGTTCGGGATCGGTGCGGTCGTGACCCTCGCCGTCGTCCTCGTGTACGGCCTCCTCAACCCCTCGACCCCGGGCCCGACGCAGCAGGACGTCAAGGCGGCGATCGCCAGCGCCCTCGCCTCGGTGACGCCGCCGCCGGCCTTCTCGCAGACCGTCTACCAGGCCGTCCAGCCGTCGCTCGTGCTCATCGAGACGACCGGCGTCAAGGGCAAGGACCCAAAGGAAGAAGGCTCCGGGCTCGGCAGCGGCGTCGTCGTGACGCTCGCCGGCGACATCCTCACGAGCCTCCACGTCGTCGACGGCGCGAAGTCGATCGAGCTCACGTTCGCCGACGGCTCGAAGTCGGCCGGCGACATCGTGACGACCCAACCGGAGCACGACATCGCCGTGGTCCGCGCCCAGCAGCCGCCGGCGGCGCTCGTCCCGGCCACGCTCGGCAACCCGGCCTCGATCCGGCAGGGCAGCGAGGCGTACGCGCTCGGCTCGCCGTTCGGGCTGTACGGATCGGTGTCGGCCGGCGTCATCTCCGGCCTCAACCGTGTCGTTCACGATGCGCGACTCCGGGCGGACGCTGACCGGCCTCATCCAGATCGACGCGGCGGTCAACCCCGGCAACAGCGGCGGCGCCCTCGTCGATCGCGACGGCCGGTTCATCGGCATCGTCACCGCCCTCGTCAACCCGACGTCGGAGGACGTCTTTATCGGGATCGGGCTCGCCGTCCCCATCAACGTCGCCGGCGGCGCCGCCGGCCTGCCGCCCTACTCGCCCCTGGATCGGGAGAAGCGCGTGGAACGTCACGACGGACAGGATCGGTCGGCGCCGATGGAGCGCCTGCTCTACGAGGTGAAGAAGGTCATCGTCGGCCAGGACCACCTCCTGGAGCGGCTCGTCATCGCGCTGCTTGTCCGCGGCCACCTCCTCGTCGAGGGCGTCCCTGGGCTCGCCAAGACGATGGCGATCAAGGCCGTGGCCGACACGATCGGCGGCGAGTTCAAGCAGATCCAGTTCACCCCGGACCTCGTCCCGGCCGACCTCGTCGGCACCCGGATCTACAACCAGAAGACCGGCGAGTTCGGGACGTCGCTGGGGCCGGTCTTCGCGAACCTGCTGCTCGCCGACGAGATCAACCGGGCGCCGGCCAAGGTCCAGAGCGCGCTCCTCGAGGTCATGCAGGAGCGCCAGGTCACGATCGGCCGGGAGACCCACAAGGTCCCGGACCCGTTCCTCGTCCTCGCGACGCAGAACCCGATCGAGACCGAGGGGACGTACGCGCTGCCGGAGGCCCAGGTCGACCAATTCATGATGAAGGTCGTCGTGGGCTACCCGACCGGCCGAGGAGTTCGTCATCGTCGAGCGGATGACCGGCATCGTGCCGACCGCCCAGCGGGTCGTGAGACCGAGGGCCTGCTGGAGATGCAGCGCGCCGCCGACCGGGTCTTCGTCGACCCGGCGCTCATGGCCTACGGCGTCCGCCTGGCCACCGCCACGCGGCGGCCCGAGGCGTACGGCCTGCCCGACCTCAAGCGCTACATCACCTACGGCGCGAGCCCCCGGGCATCGATCAACCTGACGCTCACGGCCCGCGCCCTCGCGTTCGTCCGGGGCCGCGACTACGCGCTGCCCGAGGACATGCGCGACATGGCGCTCGACGTCCTCCGCCACCGTCTCGTGCTGTCGTTCGAGGCCCTCTCCGACGACGTCACAAGCGACCAGATCCTGCGCCAGATCGTCGACCAGACCCAGTTCCAGGTCGTCCCGCTGCGAACCGATGACCGCGTCCGCGCCGGCGCCTGAGCGGATCCTCCAGCGGGTCGACTGGACGATCGTCCGCCGGCTGCAGCGGGCTGCTCCAGGGCGACTACCGGA
>CAWJUA010000019.1:0-224872 GCA_963845925.1 uncultured Chloroflexia bacterium | reverse complement strand
TGCCCGGGCGCTCGACCAGGTAGTGGAGGACGGCGAACTCGAGCGTCGTGAACCGGCGTATCCGCCACTACCTCCGCGCGCACGATCTCGCGCTGGGCTACGTCGAGGAGCGGCGCGTCGTCGATGCGCAGCTCCCCTGCGGCCTCCAGCCCGGCGAGCCAGCCGTCGACCGACCCCCGCCCCGAAGTCGATGACGAACGGATAGCGCGGGGAGCCGCCGACCAGCGTCGGGGCGTCGGCCAGCGCCTGCGTCCCGTCGACCGGGAGGGTCCCGCTCCATGTCCCTATGGCGTCCGGCCCGATCCATTGAGTGACGCGCGAGGCCCGGTCGCTGGGCCATCCAGGCGTGGTAGAGGTCGAGGATGAGCGAGGCGCGGAATTCGACGCGTCTCTCGACTCCCGGGATCGGCTCGCTCGAACCGCTGCGTGCTGATATTCGTCCGGCCGCAGGAACCGGGTAGCGCCGCCGATGGTCGCGCCAGTGCCGGGCGATGGAATCGACGTCCACGAGGACGCGCGGAAGGCGGTCGAGCTCGGCGTGGACCGCGAACCCCGCCGCGTCCCCTGTCCGGCTCCGCGCGACCCGGAACGCCCACGGGGCGTGCCGCCACCACGCCTCCAGATCGTCCTGGGGTTCGCCCGGGAAGTGCTGCGTCGACAGCTGGCGGATGACCGGCCAGTCCTCGGGTCTCGCCTCGTCGACGACGTATCGGCGATCCCCTGTGTGTCGGGAAGAAGGCCGTCGTGGATGGTCTCGTTCTCGACCAGGTAGAGCAGGTCAGCGGTGTAGCGCCACAGGTTCGTGGGTGAGGCCTCCGCGACCTCGCGGCGGAGCGCTCGCCATGCCGCGATCCGGTGCGCGCGCGAGCGCTCCGGGTCGTCGGCCCGCAGGCTGGCCGCGACGACCTCGCGGACAGTGGCGTGGACCGCCAGGCCATCGACCGTGGGCTCGACGAATGGCAGGCCGCTCAGCCGCTCGAACGCATCCGGCGGCCCGTCCGGCAGCATCGTCGTCAGCAGCGACCGCGTGGGGCGGCGGACGACGCATGCCGCGTCGACCACGCTGCGGGTGACCGGGTCGAGCGCATCGAGATAGAGCCCGGCGATCGGCGACATGATCCCGATGGGTACCCGGATCGCCTGAGACGAGCGCGGGATCGTCCCGGAGGGCAGCGGCCGCCAACGGCAGCGATAGCGGGTGACCACGCGCGAGTCGCTCGATGCGTGCCGCCTCGGGCGCGGCGACCCCTTCGGCGGCCAGCAGCGCGGTGGCCCGCGCGGGCGGCAGGTTCCCGACGGCGATGACCTGGAGGAGCTCGCCCAGCCGGGCAGGCCAGTCCGGGATCGGCGCCTCGCGGCCGGCCATCACGAGGCGCGTCCGGTCGCTGAGCGCGGGCACGACGACCCGGCACAGCCACGGATCGATCGCCCGCAGCGCGTCGTACTCGTCGAGGACGACCACGACGATTGCGCCGAGCGAGCCGAGACGGTCGGCCAGTCCCTCGACGCTCGCGAGCTCGCCACCGACGGCCACCGACAGGGGCGGCAAGGAAGCCGCGCTGCGTCGGCTCGATGGTGGACCCGTCGAGCGCGACGACGGCGGCACCCGCGGCCGCTGCCTCCGACTCGAACGAGCGGAGGATGGCGGACTTGCCGACGCCGCCCAGCCCATGGACGTAGGCCACGAGCGGGCCGTCGGGATCGAGCACGCGTCGGAGAGCCGCCGACTCCCGCTCGCGCCCGATCAGCGCGCCGGCGCGCTCTTCGATGCGGTCCTGGATCGTTGCCTCACGCCGTGAGCATGCGCGCGACGTCAACGAGAAGCGTCTCGCGGATCGCTTGCGGGCCGGGTCCCCTCGCCGCTCCCGGCCCGTCGATCGACCGGGTCAGCCCTTCGTGCCCCGCAGGATGTCGACGCTGCCGGTCCAGCAGAGCGTGGGTGCTCCGCTCAGCGAGCACGTGATCTCGGTGAACTCGCCCCGGACCTGGTTGCCGGCCAGCCAGCCGTCGGTGACGTTCCCCGTGATCACCGCGGTCAGGCCGGTCTGCTGGACGTGCACCCGGGCGACGAATGCGTGGTGGGCCCCGTTGAAGCGATAGATCGCCTCGATGAACGTGGTCGGGCCGGGCATGGCCGACAGGACGGTCCCGCTGAACGTGCCGGCCCCGACGTCGCCACCCACGACGCCGGCCATCTCCGGCGCGACGGTGACGTACTTCGTGAAGGTGGAGTGCGCGTCGCGCCCACCGTGCGCGAGGACCGGCGCGGCGCCCACGCCGAGCACCAGGGCACCCGCCATCAGCAGCCTCAGGGTCAGTAGCATCGGCGCCCGTCCGCTCCGCGCCGCGTGGTCGATCGGCATCTCGGTGACCTCTTCCCGCGCGTGTGCGTCGTGGATCGACCCCCCGCGCTGTCTTGCACGGTGCGCTGGCGAGACATGCCATCGGGTGCCCGGACATGAGGTCTGGATGAGGTTTCCGCACGGGTCACCGCACGCTGTGGCCCGTTCAGGATCACCTGACGCGCCGTGCCCGCCCAGCGGTCCGGGACGCGGCGCGCTGCGGCCGGCCCGGTCAACGGCGACCAGCGGAGCGGCGCACTCGGACGTGCGTAGCGAGCACCGCAGCGACCAACGCGGCAGATGGGCCCTGTGGGATGGGGCGCGCTCGTCGGCCGAGAGGGTCCAGGTGCAAGGCGGGAGCGAGGAGCGGAGCGAGCGCACTCGGACGTGCGTGAGCGAGCACCGCAGCGACCAACGCGGCAGATGGGCCCTGTGGATGGGGCGCTCGTCGGCCGAGAGGGTCCAGGTGCAAGGCGGGAGCGAGGAGCGGAGCGAGCGCACTCGGACGTGCGTGAGCGAGCACCGCAGCGACCAACGCGGCAGATGGGCCCTATCGGCCGACGAGAACGACCGCACTCGCGGGTGGTCGAGTGCGGTCGTAGGAGTCGGAGGAGGCTATTCGGTTGTTCTTCGGTTGTTCGGTCCGCCCGGTCCTCAGATCCTTTCGGATCCCCACCGGCGGCGTTCCGGTGACTCGCACTCTGCGGCAGCGACCCGAGCACGCCCATCGACCCGGGTACCCGACTCGGCGGGACGGATGACGTAGCCGGCGATCCGACATCCGGACCGTCGATCACCGATCCCGCCACCCACCGCCTGAGGCTAGGGTCGGCAGGTCAGGCCACCGATTTCGAGCGTCCGCTTCAGCTCCGGGAAGTCGACGGCCGCGGACTTCCGGATCTCGCGGCCGATCATCGGGTCGAGCAGCCGGTAGAGCAGGTTCGGCGGCTGCATCGACACGTCCCAGTGGAGCCGCGTCCCGGCGCTGTCGGGCGCGAGGGTCGTCGAGAACACGCCGCGGAAGCCGCTGGTATCCACGCTCGTGAAGTCGAACCGCTTGCCCGGCTCGAACGCGGTGACCGGTGCAGTCGATGGCCGCCGTCCGGCCGCCCATCGAGCGGTCCATCCGGAACCTGGAGCCGACGCCGATCGGCCCGTCGGTCAGCCGGTCGACCTTCTGGATGCCGCCCTTGCGCTGCCACTCGGCGTACGTCTCGACCCGCGTGATGTAGTCGAACACGTCCCCCGGCGATCGCCCGATCAGGACGTCGTACTGCGCCTTCGCCACGTCCGACCCTCCATGCCCTGTCCCCGCGACGAACCGGCGCCGGCCACGTCGGCGCCACGTGACGTAGCCTGCATCCGATGACCGCGCTGCGCTACCCGATCCGCCTCGGTCGGCGATCGATGCCGCTGCTCCGGCTGTTCGGGGTGCGCGGACAGGACGATGCGTGGGCGGAGTTGCGTCCCGGGACGGACGGCGCCGAGCAGCTCGCTGCGCAGTTCGGTCGGTTCGCGTTCCAGACGCCGGTCGCCAACATCACCCGGTGGCGGATCGAGGGGCCGTGGCGGTGGATCACGGCGATCGGCGTGCGGATGAACTGGCTGAACCGCGAGACGTCGTTCGCCGGCAGCCCCCGTGGCGGCGTGCGGGTCGACTTCCAGACGCCGATCCGGTGGCTGCGCGTGAAGGTCCCGGCGTTCTACGTGGGCGTCGACGACGTTGATGCGTTCGCCGCGGCCCTGGCCGAGCGCGGCATCCCGGGCGAGGACGCCCGGAAGCGCTAGCGGGAAGCGATCGAGGCGGCTCCGACGTCGGGTCAGCCAGGTGGCGGTCGACGTTGCGACGCGGCTGGGGGCCGACACATCCAAGTCGCGCTTCTCGGAGGGTGAGCGCTAGCGCCAGTCGATGGCTCGAACTTCGACCGGCTCGCGGACACCCTTGAGCGTCAGCGCGCGGGCCTCCGAGACCTTAAACCGGCTCTGGCCCGCCTGCTCGAGAACCTCGCGCGGAGGCCAGGATCTCCTCGCCGGATGCCGCGGCGCCGATGCGCGCCGCGACGTGCACGCCATGGCCGCGGTAGTCACGGCCATCGCGCGTCGCTTCGGTCAGGTGGATACCGATCCGCACCGAAGGCGCGAACCCATGCTCGCGGCGGTGCCTGGTCAGCCGCCGCTCGATGTCGACCGCACATTCGATCGCCTCCTCGGCCGTGTCGAATGTCACAAGGAAGCCGTCCCCGGTGGTCTTGACTTCCTCGCCGCGGTGGCTCGCGAAGGCCGACCGAAGCTCTCGGTTGTGCCACGACAGGAGCTCTCCCCAGGCCTCGTCGCCCACGAGTCCGACGAGGTCCGTTGAGGTGACGATGTCGGTGAACATGAACGCCCGGGTGACGCGCTCCGCTGATGTAGCGGGCGCCTGGTCCTCCCCAAGCAGCGCGTCGACCCGCTGCAGGTCCAGGGTCGCGCCGAGGCGCTCGAAGACCGCTCGAGCCGCCCGAAGGTCCCGGTGGGCCGTCGTCTTGTCGCCCTCGGCGTCAATCGCCTCGGCGTACCGCAGCCGGGCTCGGGCGCTCTCGTAGGGGAGGTCGTTTTCCATCCATAGCCGCCACGATCGACCCAGGATCGGGGACGCCTCCGAAGGCCGGTCCTCCCCGAGCAGCAACTCGCCCTTCGCCATCAGGGCGCCCCCTTCGAACAGCGGTCGCTTGTACCCCGCCGCGATCGACTCGAGCTCTTCGACAGCGTCGCGCGCAGCGTCCAAGTCGCCGCGGGCAAGGGCAATGTCGATCGCCGCGGGCAGGAGACGTCCCCGCGTGGCCTGATCAACCGGAACCTCGCCTGTCGTTGTCGCAGCCAGCGACCGCTCGATCGAGCGCCAGGCATCCTCGAGCTCGCCGCGGGCCAGATGGAGAAGCGCCATGCCGGGCTGCCCGTCATCGCCCAGCTCGTACGCGCGCTCGAGGGCATCGGCAGCGCCCTGCAGGTCGCCCATCCGAAGCCGGATCTCCCCGATCTCGTGGTGGGCGAAACCGAGGCTGTCGTTCAGGCCGAACCGCCGGAGCTCCTCGCAGGCCTGACGCGCCTCCAGCTCGGCCTCTGGCCATTGGCCGCGGAGCATCTTCAGCTCCGCCCGGTGAACCCGGCAGACGCCCGGATATCCGCCCACTCCCTGACGGAGCATCCAGCGCTCGCCTTCATCGGCCCACTGGCCCGCGCGCTTGAGATCGCCGATGTTCCGACAGGCGGCCATTGTGTTGCACAGGATGTCGCTCGCGACCCGGAGATCGAGCTGGCCAGAGGTCGCCGCAGCCGCCGCCTCATCGAGAAACGCCAGACCTTCCGTAACGTTGCCCTGGTGCATCTCGCCGTAACCCTTGAAGCTCGTCGCCATGAATTGCACGTCGGCGTTGCCGTGCTCGCGGGCCACGGCGAGGGCGCGATCCGCGTGGGCGAGGCCGTCCACCATCCGATGGTCAAAGACGGCGCTCATGCCGGCGAACAGATGGAGCCAGGCGTGCATCCCTGACTCGGGCGTGCCCTCGAGGAGACCCGCGGCGCGCCCCACCCACCCTCCGCCGACCGACGGCGCCTGGCGGCGAAAGAACATGTACGCGAGGAGAAAGGCCACGCCAGCGGCTTCGATCGGTCGACCGGCCTCCACGTAGGCGGTGAACGCCCGCTCGAGCGTATCGGACGCCTCATCGGGCCTGCCCGACCACCAGGCGGCCTCGCCCATCAGCTCGAGGTCCTCGGGCGAAAGACCCTCTTCGCGATCGGCCGCGGCGAATGCCTCGACCGCCTCCGCCCAGGCGTGGCGCTTGACGGCGTCCCTGCCTGGCTCAAGCGAATCGGCCGCCGCGGAATTCATCTGTGCCTCGCCGTAACCGAGCAACTGCCGTCCGATTATCCGCGCCGTCGGCAACCTCGGTTCAACTCCAACTCTCGGCTCCACTCCCCCTCTTCGGTCCCGGAAGACCTGCGTCTTCCGGGCACCGATGAGTTCGGGTCGGCAAGCTGCGTCTGAACCGGTGGCGGACAGGCCAGGGACGCCCAGGCACGCGAGGCTGCGGCCCGACAGGCATGTTCCCCGGCAAGCACGGTCCCCAGGCGAGCCACGCCCACGGAGGTCTGACCATGCGGAAGCTCATCGCGACGGTGTTCAACTACTCGCTTGACGGCCTTCTCGCCGACGAGGGCACCGCGTATTGGGACTTCTGCTTCAGCCTGCCCGAAAACCGCCAACCGGACATTCGGCGCAACTCGACTTTCTCCGAACCGCGTCCGCCCATGTCATGGGCCGCACCGCCTACGAGGGCATCTCCCGGTCGATGACAACCGCCACCGAGCACCCGTTCTCCGGCATCCTGAACGCTGCGCCCAAGGTCGTGTTCTCCCGGACCCTGAAGACGGCAGATTGGGCCAACACCACCATCGCTGCCGGTGACACGACGGCGGAGATCGACAAGCTCAGGCAAGACGGCGACGGGCACATCGTGGTCTGGGGCGGCGTCGGCCTCTGGCGGTCGCTCATGCAGCTCGACCTCCTCGACGAGCTCCGGCTGAGCATGTTTCCCTACATTGCGGGCGAGGGCACCCGGCTATTCGACGGCGTCCCAACGTCCTACCAGCTCGACCTTGTGTCGAGCGACGCCTCAAGCAACGGGATCGTCGAGCTGCGTTACCTGCGTCACCGCTAACGGCGGCCTGCCCGCCGGGTCAAGCTGCCCGGAACCGATGAGCGCGAACACTCCGGCCGACTCACGGCACAGCTCGAAGCGATGATGGCTTCGCTGGCGATCGAAGCGCGCTAGCGGCAGCCCGATCCTCCCCTCGATGGCGTCGGGCGAGACCGCTCGACGCCATCTCCCTGGCCGCATCCACGTTGACGACCGCACCACTCCCGGATCCGAGTGATTCATGCGAACGGCGAGTCATTGGAATGACACACCGAGCGATCATGATTGGCGCATGAACGACACCAAGCGAGCTCCAGCGCTCACCAAGACCGACATCGAATGGCGAGCCGAATTGACCCCCGAGCAGTACCGCGTCCTGCGCGGCAAGGGGACGGAACGCGCCTTCACCGGCGCCCTCTGGGACGAGCATCGCCCCGGGACATACCGCTGCGCGGGATGCGGGACGGAGCTCTTCAGCTCCGAGGCGAAGTTCGAGTCCGGAACCGGCTGGCCAAGCTTCTTCGCGCCGATCGCGAGCGATGCGCTCGACACCAAGACGGATCGATCGCTGTTCATGACCCGGACCGAGGCGATGTGCGCGACGTGCGGCGGCCACCTCGGCCACGTCTTCGACGACGGCCCAAACCCGACCGGCCTCCGCTACTGCATCAACTCGGCGGCGCTCGCGCTCGACCCGGACAACGACGTTCCTGACCGCGACTGACGACACCGGGCGCGAGACGCTCGGGGCGAGGTTCAGCGCAGCGTTCGGAACGTGGCGCGGACCTCCTGCGAGAGAACCCCGGGCTGTTCCCAGGCGGCAAAGTGCCCGCCTGCGGCTACCCGGTTGTAGTGGATGAGCTTGGGATATGCCTCCTCCGCCCAGCTTCGCGGTGCCGGATAGAGCTCGTCCGGGAAGACGGTCACGCCGACCGGGATCTCGACGCCCTTGATGTCGAAGAAGGCCAGGTGGCTCTCCCAGTAGAGACGGGCCGACGAGACCCCCGAGTTCGTCAGCCAGTAGTGGGTGACGTTGTCGAGGACGTCGTCTCGGGTCAATCCGCCGGGCTGCCCCGCGAACGCGCGCGCGATCAGCTCATAGCTGGCCACGTCGTGATCGATCATCCAGGCTGCCAGCCCGACCGGCGAGTCGGCGATGCCGTAGAGCGTCTGCGGACGGTTCGCCATCTCGCCGGCATAGCCGACACCGGTCTTGAAGAAGTGGTCAAGGATCTCGTATGCCTTCAGTTCATCGGCCGAGAGACCGTCCGGAGGCGGAGCGCCGATCTTCAGCGCCTTCGAGATCTCGGGCGGGATCGTCGCGGGCATGTTGGTGTGGATCCCGAGCAGGCCCTCGGGCTTCAACAGGGCCAACTGCTCGGTTACGGCGTTCCCCCAGTCGCCGCCCTGGGCCACGAACTGCCCGTATCCGAGCCGCCTCATCAGCACGACCCATGCGCGAGCGATGCGAATCGGGTCCCAGCCGGTCTCGGTCGGCTTTCCGGAGAACCCGTGGCCCGGCAGCGACGGGATCACGAGATGGAAGGCGTCCGCCGCGCCAGCGCCAAGGGCCGTGGGATTCGTGAGCGGCTCGATGATCTTGAGCTGCTCGATCGTCGAGCCGGGCCAGCCGTGCGTGACGATCAACGGCAGCGCCGCCTCGTGCTTCGAGCGAACGTGAATGAAGTGGATGTCGACGCCATCGATCTCCGTGATGAAGTGGGGCAGGGCCGCAAAGCGCTTCTCGAAGGCGCGCCAGTCGTACTCCGTCGCCCAGTAGCTGGCCAGGGCCTGGATCGTCTCGAGGCGCACGCCTTGCGAGGGGTCCGTTTCGCGGTCGGGCCACTTTGTTGAGCCGACGCGGCGACGGAGGTCGGCAAGCTCCTCGTCCGAGACGTCGAAGGTGAACGGACGGATCGCCTCGCGGTCGGCCGGATCACCTGCGACCGGGTGCCGCAGCGCCTGGGACATCGGGCAGCTCCTCTCCCCTGGATGCACACGGACCGGCCATGTCGCCGCGGTGCGCTGGACGTGCCTTACGGTAGTGCCAATCCCCGTCCCTTGCGCTCGGGCGCGGGATGCCCCGATGGATGGACTGTGACCGAGAACGCGCTCTTCCTCCTGCCCGCCCTCCGCCGAGCTCGCGACCTGATCGATCGCGACTACGCCGAGCCGCTCGACCTCGACGCGATGGCGCGCGAGGCCGGCTACTCGCAATTCCACTTCGCCCGGGCGTTCGCTGCCGCATACGGCGAGACGCCACGGGCGTACCTGACCCGGCGCCGGATCGAGCGCGCGAAGACGCTGCTCCGAACGGCGAACCTTTCGGTGACCGAGATCTGCTTCCTCGTCGGGTTCTCGAGCCTGGGCTCGTTCAGCGCCCGATTCCGGCAGCTCGTCGGACAGTCGCCCCGCGAGTACCGCGACGAAGCGGTCGCTCGGGCGGGCGCCCCGCCGATCCCGGGCTGCGTCGTGATGATGTGGACGCGGCCCCACTCGGACGGTCAGCAAGCGGGGAGAAGCGCGGCATCGCGCGGTCCGGCTACGGTGACCCGAGAACCGCAGCCGAAGGAGCAGCCATGATCAGCCGCCTCAATCACGTCAACGTGTTCGTGCTCGACCAGGACCGGGCGAAGACGTTCTACACCGAGACGCTCGGGTTCGAGCTTCGCAACGACGCCACCCTCGACGGCTTCCGATGGCTGACCGTCGGCCCGAAGGACCAGAAGGACCTGGACATCCTCCTCGCCTACCCGGCCCCGCCGATGTTCAGCCCCGAGGACGCGGAGACGGTCCGCGCGCTCGTCGCGAAGGGCTCGCTGGGCGGCGGCGTGTTCGAGACGGCCGACTGCCAGAAGACGTTCGAGGAGCTGTCGGGACGGGGCGTCACCTTCCTCCAGGAGCCGGCCGAGCGGCCGTACGGGGTCGAGGCGCTGTTCCGGGACGACTCCGGCAACTGGTTCAGCCTCACCCAGCCGAAGTGGGTCGGCTGACCGCCGTCGATGACATCCGCCGCCGCGGATCGGTCTCAATGGGCACGAACAGTCACTGGGAGGAGCCCCATGGAGACCAGGAACCTCGCCGATCTCTACAGCCTCGACGCGATCCCGTGGTCGCGCGCCCTCGAGGCGCTCGAGGGCCCGCAGCCGCCGATGCTGACCTGGTTCCTCGCGACGACGCGGCCCGACGGCCGGCCGCACGTCGCGGGCGTCGGTGCGGTCTGGTACGAGGACAAGGTCTGGTTCACGAGCGGCCCCGGGACCCGCAAGAGCCGGAACCTCGCCGAGAACCCCAACTGCGCGATCTCGGTGTCGCTGCCCGGGATCGACCTCGTCTTCGAAGGCGTGCCGAAGCGGGTGACCGACGACGAGACGCTCCAGCGGCTCGCGAAGCGCTACGGCGAGACCGGCTGGCCGGCGAGGGTCGAGGACGCTGCCTTCACGTACGACTACAGCGCGCCGAGCGCCGGACCGCCGCCGTGGTACCTGTACGCGCTGGCCCCGACGACCGTCTTCGGCGTCCTGGGTTCCGAGCCCGGCGGCGCGACCCGCTGGCGCTTCGCCGACTGACGCGGCCGCCAGACCATCAGCCCCGGGAAGCCATCCCGTCGGGCCAGCCATCCGGCGGGATGTTGTGGTTGACGCGGAACAGGTTGGCGGGGTCGTAGCGCCGCTTCACGGCGACGAGCCGCTCGACCTTCGCCGGGCCGTAGACCGCCAGCGCTTTGCTGCGCGCGTCGGCGTCATCGTGGCCAAGGAAGTTCACGTACTGGGCGGCCATCGCGGACGGCCGGATCGCGTCCGAGAAACCCTTGACCCACGCCGTCCGGGCCGCGTCGTCGGCGGCGTCCCGCCAGAAGCCGTAGATGTTCAGCCAGTACTGGGCGGCGCGGCTCGGGAACGCGGTTTCGTCCTCCGCGACCCGCCCGAACGCACCGGCCATGTGGTGGAGGTCGGCGGCGGTCCCCATCGACGCCTGCGCACCGCAGTGTTCGACGAGGACCTCGATCGAGCTCGCGTCGAGCCGCTCGAAGGAGTGGTTCCGCCAGTAGGCGCGTGAGCCGTTCGGCATCATCGCGTCGAACGCGGACTGGAACGCGATCCAGCGCGTCGGATCGAGGACCGCGACGTCGGGCGGGCAGGCCTCCTGGAGCCGGGCGATCCAGCGCTCGCCCTCGGCCCGATCGGCGCCGGCCCACGCGAAGCCGAGGAACATCAGGACACGGTCGCCAAGCTCCCAGTCGGGCGGCGGCACCGTGAAGGTGATGAGCGTCGTCAGCTCGTCGGGGAGGTCCGCGGTCCACGTGACGAAGGCCTCGAGTGCCGCCGTCCAGCGCGGCCGCTCGTAGACGAGCGTCCCGGCGAAGACGTCCGGGTCGAGCGCGTGAGCGCGGAACGTGAACGCCGTCACGACGCCGAAGTTGCCGCCGCCGCCGCGCAGGCCCCAGAACAGGTCCGGATGCTCGGACGCGCTTGCCCGGACGGTCTCGCCGCTCGCCAGCACGACATCGGCCGAGACGAGGTTGTCGATCGTCAGGCCGTGGGCCCTGGTCAGCCAGCCGACGCCGCCGCCCAGCGTCAGCCCCGCGACCCCCGTCCCGGACACGACGCCGAGCGGGACGGCGAGGGCGTGCGGCTCGGTGGCGCGGTCGACGTCGGCGAGCCGCGCGCCGCCACCCACGCGGACGAGCCGCGCCGTCGGGGTCGACCTCGACGTCGTTCAGCCGGCCCAGATCCAGCACGATCCCGTCGTCGACGGTCCCGTTGCCGGCGACGTTGTGGCCGCCGCCCCGGATCGCGAGCGGCAGCCCGGTCGAGCGGGCGAAGGCGATCGCCGGCCCGACGTCGCCCGCATCGGCGGCCTCGACGACGAGCCGCGGCCGGCGGTCGATCATCCCGTTCCAGACGCGCCGGGCGTCGTCGTAGCCGTCGTCGGCGGCGGTGATGACGCGGCCGCGGATCGCGCCGCGGAGCGTGGCCAGGTCGTCGGTCATGAGCATCTGGCGGTTCCTTCGTGCACCGGCTTCCAGGTCTGACCCGGCCGGCCTGCAGGCGTCGTGACGACAATGGCGCCCCGGCATGGGATGCTGGAAGGGTCGGATTCGACCGAAACGAGGCAAAGATGACACCGAAATCGACGGCGGATCGCCCTCCTCGCCGCGCCCGAGACCTCGGCGTCTGTCCTCTACGGACTCTACGACGTGCTGCTGTCGGTCGGGGCGGTCTACCCCGACATGACCACCGGCGAGCCCGGCGACGCGCTGCTCGACGTGTCGATCGTCGGCGCGACGAAGGAGCCGTTCCGCTGCTTCGGCAACATCCTCGTCGAGCCCCACCTCTCGATCGACGAGGTCGACGCGGCCGACGCGGTGATCGTCTGCGACATGTACACGCCGATCCACACCGCGCCACGCGGCCGGTACGCCACCGAGATCGCCTGGCTGCGGCGGCTCCACGACCAGGGGACGCTGATCGCCTCGGTCTGCTCCGGGTCCGTGCTCCTCGCCGAGTCGGGGCTGCTCGACGGCCGCTCGTGCGCCGGCCACTGGGCGTACGGCGACCTGTTCCGCTCGGACTACCCGCAGGTCAGCTTCGACGCGAACGCGGTCCTCGATCTCGCGTTCGAGCCGGACCGGGTCATCACGGCCGGCGGCGTCACGGCGTGGCAGGACCTGGCCCTCCACCTGATCGCCCGGCTGTGCGGCAACGAGCACGCGGTCCGGACCGCCAAGGTCTACCTGCTCGCGGGCCACGAGGACGGCCAGCTGCCGTTCGCGGCGATGACCCGACCGAGCCGGACCGGCGACGGCGGCGATCCGCACGGCGCTCGCCTGGATCGACGAGCACTTCACGGAACCCATCCCGGTCGCGGCGATGGCCGGCCAGTCGGGCCTGTCGCGGCGGACGTTCGCCCGGCGCTTCACCGCGGCGACGGGCCGCCGCCCGATCGACTACGTCCACGCCCTCCGGATCGAGCGGGCGAGGCAGCTGATCGAGGCCGGCGCGGGGTCGATCGACGACGTCGGCTACCAGGTTGGCTACGAGGACCTGGCGTTCTTCCGCCGGCTCTTCCGGCGGACGACCGGCGTCACGCCCGCGGCGTACCGCCGGAAGTACGCGCCGATCGCCGCGCCCCGCGCCGAACCAGTCGGCGGCTTGAGCGCCTGACCGCCCGACCCGACCCGCCCAGGACCGCCCTGAGCCGACCCGGCTCGTGTCCGATTTGCCATCGGGATGACCAGTCAGTCTCTGGCGTTCCCCGGCCCCGCGCCTCAGCCTCGGTCTCGGTTCGAGGCGACGACGGCCCAGAGCGCGCCGCCGGCCTCGACCAGCTGGAGGGACCGTCATGACCACGCACCGTCGCGTCCGAGCCGTCGCGCTCGGAATCTCCGTCCTCGCCGCGTCGCTCACCCTTGCGGCGCCGGCGGCGCTGGCCGGCGGCTCGACCGGGGCGACGACCGTCCGCGGGACGCAGCTCGCGTTCGGCTCCTGCGAGGACGAGCAGCACGGCGAGGGCTACGCGATGACCGGGGCGCTCGAGGGCTGCTGGTGGATCCTCACGTTCGTGCCGAAGGGCGGCGAGGACAAGGCCCACTACCGGGCAACCGGCACCGAGCACTTCGAGGGCTGCCTCGGCTCGGTCTGCGGGTCGTTCGACACGACCTACTCGTTCACGGCCAAGACCGACGGACCGTGGCCGACGTCGCCGGAGATCCACGGCCGCTGCCACCACCCGATCGACGCGGAGAAGGGCACCGGCGGGTTCGCCGGCGCCTCCGGCGAGCTCAGCTTCCACGACGTCGTGGACGTCTCGCCGCCGTTCTACCCGTACTGGGGCAACCTCCATCTCGCGACGTCCTCCGCCGGCGGGGCGGCACGGACGGCACGGCTCGGGTCGGTCGCGACGGCGACCGCCTCGGGCACGACCTGCTGACGACCGGGATGCGGGCGCTCGGAGCCAGCCGCTCCGGGCGCCTCTACGACGTCGGCGCCGGGTCCGGGGCGTAGAACTGCGTCGTGTTCGCGACGCCGCGGGCGACCGCCTCCGGATCCGCGCCGGACGCCAGGTTCGCCTCGCCCCAGGCCTCGCTGCTCCGGACGAAGAACGCGCGGCCCTCGTCCGAGAGCTGCCACGCCTCGCCGTCGCCGACCGACCCGCCGCGGAGATGGAGCGTCAGTCCCAGCAGCCCGCCGTCCCAGCCGGCACCGACGGCGCCCGGCCCGTACTCGGCCCACATCTCCTCGGGCACGGTCGCGCTGTGCTCGAAGACCAGTCGCGTCGTCTCCGGGTCGACGGCCGACAGCCGCACCTCCACCTCGGAGAAACCACCGGCCATCTCGCCCATGACCCACGACGCCTTCAACAGGTTCGGCCGCTCGCAGGCAAGGATCTCGCCGCCGGCGTTGCCTTCGAATTGATAGTGGCCGCCGACGCGGTAGTCGCCGCTGATCGGCAGGAACCAGCGGCCGATCCGTTCCGGGCTCGTGAAGGCGTCCCAGACGTCCTCGATGGGCGCGTCCAGGTCGCGCTGGAGGCGGACCGTACGAATGGTGGCGCCGTCGGCGGTGCGGTCCTCGCCGACCTCGCGCTGGGTGGACTCGATCTCGCGGGCGATGTCGATCATCGGGCTGGGTCTCCTGCTGAGGGCTCGGCGGCGGCCGCCCGGAGGCGGCGCTCGCGCTTGCCGCGGGCGAGCTCGGTTTCGAGCGAATTGAGGCGCTGGTCCCAGAACCCGCGGAAGTGCTCCAGCCAGCCGTCCACCTCCCGGAACGGCGCGCTGTCGACGGCGTAGAGCCGCCGCGTGCCCTCCGGCCGGACGGTGGCGAAGCCGCTGTCGCGGAGCACCCTGAGGTGCTGCGACACCGCGGGTTGCGAGATCCCGAACTCCGCCTGGACGGTCGCGGTGACCGCGCCCGAGCTCATCTCGCCATCGGCGAGCAGCTCGAGGATCCGACGACGGACGGGGTCTCCCAGGACGTCGAACGCGTGCATGCCACCGAGTCTAGAAGCAGTCGACTTATATAAGTCAATACCGAACTAGCGGGCATCGCTATCGTGAACATCGGAACGCGAACGCAGCGGAGGCACGCCCATGACCCTGCAGGTTCCCGACTCGGGAACGCACGGAACGCGGATGCCGCGAGGGGCGCTGGCGCGCGGGTCGAGCCGCTTCATCGCGGGGCTCTACCGGTTGACGGGCGGCCGGACCGGGCGTGAAGCGCTCCTGATCACGACGGTCGGGGCCCGCTCGGGCCAGGGCCGGGTCGCGTTCACTCGGCGGTTCGAGGAGGGTGACGGGCAGTGGCTGATCGTCGGATCGGCCGGCGGCGCGGCCTGGAATCCCGGCTGGGTCCACAACCTCGCCGCCAACCCCGACAAGGTCTGGATCGAGATCGGCCGGGACCGGTTCAAGGTCCGGCCCGAGATCCTCGCCGGCGACGAGCGGGCGGCGGCCTGGAAGCGGATCGTCGCCGAGGCCCCGGCGTTCGGTGGCTACGTTGACAAGACCGATCGGGAGATCCCGGTCGTCCGGCTGACCAGGGAGGCGTAGCGGGCCCAAGCCGCCAGATCAGACGGCGGCGTCCTCCCAGCTGACCCGGATTGGTCCCGGGACGTCCGGCAGCGGCAACGACTCGGCCTCGGCAACGACGGCGTCGCGCTCCGTCGGAGAGAGCGCTCGCCACGTCGACAGCGAGACTGTCCCCGAGGCTCGCCGCCAGACGCCAGCGATCTCGCCGCCGACGAGGATCGCCCCGGGCCAGACGCGCGACGTCCACAGCTCGCCGCGGCGGCCCGCGTCCGGCACGAGCAGCGCGCGGGCCGCGCCCCAGAGCAGGAACCAGGCGTCGCCGCTCGGGAGGAGTCGCACGACCGACGGGTCGGGTTCCGTCGCGGCCCGGCCGAACGAAGGCTCGTCGGCGGCGAGGATCCAGCCGTCGCCGGATCGGGGTCCGGACCGCGGTCAGCTCCGGCGCCAGGTCGTCGAAGATCCGGTGGGCCCGCGGAGCCCTGATGCCGGCCCATTCGGCAAACGTGTCGGCGGTCCCGGGCCCGAGGACCGTCAGATAGCGACGGGCGAGCTCGCGCCGCGCCTCGGGCGGTTCGACATCTGGCCGGGGGACGGTCCAGATCGTCGGCCGGCGGGCGCCCTCCCAGCGGATCCGGATGCGCCCGGTCGGCGCGCCGTAGCGGAGCGTGTTCGGGTCGATGCCGATGCCGTGGCCGGCATCGGCGTAGGACATCGTCCGGCCGCCGAGGAATGCCTCGAGCCGGTCGGCCGTCGATTCAGCTCGCTTCAGCCCCGCCGGATCGTCGGGGAGGCGGCCGAGCGTGAACACCGCGGCGTCGACCGCGGCGACGACGTACGCGCTGAACCGCGGGCCCCAGACCTGAACGAGCGAGGGATCCTCCCAGGCGGTCGGCTGCGTCCCCTCGACGCGGGCGTGGATCGAGAGCAGCGCGGCCCGGGGCATGCTGTCCTGGAGCCCGGCCCAGGCAGCCCGCTGGAGCGAGTCGGCGCCCTGCGGGAGCCGCCCCTCGAGCGCGCCGACGCGCCGCCGGTGGGCGAGGACCTGGGCCCGGCTGAGCTCGAGCGGCGCGGTCATTGGCCCGGTAGCCAGCGGCAGGCCCCAACCGCGCGCATCAGGCCAGGAGCGACTTCATCTGGCGGGCGATGAACCCTGCCGCGCCCTTCGGATAGACCCGGTAGAGGACGTCCATGAGCTTCGCATCGCGCCCGATCAGCACCCTGTATGCGTTCTTCTCCATGCCGTCGAGGATCGCGTTCGCCGCCTGCTCGGGCGTCGTGAGGTTCTTCGCCAGCTTCTCGACGTCGGCGCCGGCAGGCAGCGCGATCGTCACGCCGGAGTTGGCCGGCATATTCGTCGACATGCCGCCGGGGATCACGACCGTCATGTGGACGCGCGTCCCGCGGCACTCGGCGTAGAGCGCCTCGGTGAGGAGCTTCACCGCCGCCTTCGACGCGCCGTAGATCGTCTGGCCGGGCACAGGGATGAAGCCGCCCATGCTCGAGGTATTGACGATGTGGCCCTCGGGCCGCTCGAGAAGGACCGGCAGGAACGCTCGATTCAGGTTGAGCGTGCCCCACCAGTTGACCCCGATCACCCGATCGATCGTCGCGTCGTCGAGGTCCTTCACCCGCAGGAACGGGTGGATGATCGCGGCGAGGTGGACGAGGCCGTCGACGCTGCCGAACCGGGCCGCGATCTCGCCGGGTAACTCCGCGACGGCCGCGCGATCCGTGATGTCGACGACGTGGGTCGATAGCCGGTCGCCGGCTCCCGCGAGCCGGACCGTCTCCTCGAGCCCGGCCGCGCTGACGTCGACGGCCGCGATCCGGGCGCCGCGGCGGAGCGCCTCGAGCGTGACCGCCCGGCCGACGCCGTTGCCCGCACCGGTGACCGCGATGACCTTGTCCTTGATGTTCATGGGACCTCCACGGGCCAGTGTGCCCGAGCGCCCCGGCCCGCGCCCGGGTCCGATGGCCCGCACCCGCGCCGCCGGACGGCCTAATCCCAGAGGTCGATCTGCGGCAACCCGGCCGCGCCCAGCACGGCGTTCGCGTCGGCGACGTGGTAGACGTCGTGGCTGAACACGCGCTGAATTACCGCCGCGCGGGTGTGGACCCAGCTCGCGTCCCATTCCGGGCGGCGAAGGACCTCGTCGAGCGACGCCACGGTCCACGTGTCGAGGCAGCGATCGACGATCCGAAACGTCGAATCGAGCGCCTCGACGAGGTCCGCGGCGCTCAGCACGTGCTCGAGGTCGTCGTCGCCTGGGCAGTCGTAGCCGGCGTTCGTGAAGCGCGTCGTGTCGGCACCCGGCTCGCCGGCGAAGTCGCACAGCCAGAACACGCGCTGGCAGAACGTATGGCCGAGCGTCGCCCAGAGCGGCCAGCGCTCCGGGGCGGGCTGGAGCGCGAGCTGCTCCGCGGTCAACCCGGTGATGACGTCGCGGAGCCGCCGGTTGTAGTCCGGCCACTTCGAGTAGGCGGATCGGATCGTCGCGTCGCCCATGGCCCCAACCGTACTCGCGGGCTGGTGCCGCGTGCTGTCAGGAATCGTCGTGGGCACGCCCGTGCCCTCTCGTGGCTTCGCGTCCACACTCCCGCCAGCGCGAGCTCGCGTCGCGATCCTCTCCGAGCACGATCCGACCGGGCAGGGGGCCTCCAGATGACGTCCACGGCAACACCCAAGCCACAGCGTCTCCCGTTCTTCGACGGGATCCTGCCGATCGACACAGCCCGGATCCCGTCCGAGGCGATCGCCGGTGCGACGCTCGCCGCGCTGGCGATCCCGGAGACGATGGGCTACGCGTCGATGGCCCAGATGCCCGTCATCGCGGGCCTCTACACGCTCCTGATCCCGGTCTTCCTGTTCGCGATCCTCGGCTCGTCGCGGCACCTCGTCGTCGCCGCCGACTCGGCGACCGCGATCACGATCGCCGCGGGGCTGACCGGGCTGGGGCTCGTCGGCGGATCGACGGAGTGGATCGCGATGATGGGACTCGCGGCGCTGATGGTCGCCGCGATCCTTCTGCTGGCGCGGGTCCTCAAGCTCGGCTTCCTCGCGTACTTCCTGTCGCGCAGCGTCCTCGTCGGCTTCCTCACGGGCGTCGGCATCCAGGTGGCGATGGGCCAGCTGGCCGGCGTGCTCGGCGTCCCGAAGCCGTCCGGCGGCACGCTCGAGCAGTTCGTCGCGACGCTCCGGCTGATCCCCCAGGCCGACCTCGGGACCGTGGCGGTCGCGGTGACCGTCTGGGTCGTGATCCTCGGCAGCGATCGGCTGAGCAAGAAGATCCCGGGCGCGCTCATCGCGGTCGTCGGGATGATCGTCATCGGCTACCTCGGAATCCTGCCGGCATCGGTCAGCCTCCTCGGTCCGGTCCAGGGCGGGCTGCCGCCGTTCGGCGTGCCCCAGGGCGTCATCACGATCGACAACGTCCTGGCACTCCTGCCGATCGTGCTGTCGTGCTTCCTGATCATCCTCGCCCAGAGCGCCGCGACCTCGAGCGCGTACGCGATGAAGTACCGCGACAGCTTCGACGAGAACGTCGACTTGATCGGCCTGGCCGCGGCCAACGTCGGCGCCGGCCTGTCGGGCACCTGGATGGTCAACGGCAGCCCGACGAAGACCGAGATGGTGGACAGCGCCGGCGGTCGCAGCCAGCTGGCCCAGGTGACCGCGGGCATCGTGACGCTCGTCGTGCTGCTCTTCCTGACGCCGGCCCTCGCCTACATGCCGAACGCCGTGCTCGCCGCCGTCGTCCTGCTGATCGGCGCCAAGCTGATCGACGTCGTCGGGATGCGGCGCATCGCCCTCGTCCGGCGGGGCGAGTTCGCGGTCGCGGCGGTCACCGCGTTCACGGTCGTCGTCGTCGGGATCGAGCAGGCGATCCTCCTCGCCATCGCCCTGTCGGTCGTCGAGCACATCACCCACAGCTACCGGCCGTTCAACCGGCTCCTCACGCCGGCGCCGGACGGCGACTACCAGTCCGAGCCGGTGGAGGCGCGGGCCGAGGCGCTGCCCGGGCTCGTGATCTACCGGTTCGGGGCGAGCCTCTACTACGCCAACACCGCCCGCTTCACCGCCGAGATCGAGGAGCTGACGAGGCCCGGCGCCGACCCGCCCGTCCGCTGGCTGTCCATCGACGGCTCGGCAATGGCCGACGTCGACTACAGCGGCGCCGAGACGTTCCGGGCGGTGCTCGAGACGCTCCGCGGGCGCAAGGTCGTGCTGGTCCTGAGCAACGTCGACGACCGGGTCCGGGCGCTGCTCGACGCCTACGGGCTCACCGACGAGATCGGCGCCGACGCCTTCTACCCGAGCCGTCACGACGTGCTCGCTGCGTACACTCGTCAGATCCAGTCGGGCGCTGATCCCGCCGCGACGTGAGCTCGAAGACTTCGCCGGACACGCCCGCCGGCCGGCGAAGCCGGAACGAGTTGCGGGCCGCTGGTCGCGCGACCGCCAAACGAGTCCCCATCGCCGGCCACGCTGCCTGGAGCCCGGCCCGCGATCGGCCGGACCCGGTGGCGCTGATCGCCGAGCAGGCCGCCACGCGCTTTCCCGACCTGGTCGCGATCCGCCACGGCCGCATGGCCGTGTCGCCGTTCACGTTCTACCGCGGCGCCGCGCTCCCGATGGCCGCCGATCTCGCCGCGACGGTATCGACCGGCATCACGGTCCAGCTCTGCGGTGACGCCCACCTCTCGAACTTCGGGCTGTTCGCGTCGCCGGAGCGCGACCTCGTCTTCGACATCAACGACTTCGACGAGACCCGCCACGGGCCGTTCGAGTGGGACCTCAAACGGCTCGCGGGCAGCATCGTGGTCGCGGGCCGGGATCGGGGCTTCCCCGCTCGCGACTGCCGTCGAGCCGCGATGCGCGCGGTCCGCTCGTACCGGACGCACATCGCCGAGTACGCGGTCACGCGAGCGATCGACGTCTACTACGCCCGGGTCGACACCGCAGGCGTCCTCGCCTACGTCGAGAAGCGGGCGCGACCGTTCCTGAAGCAGACCGTCAAGGCGGCCGTCCGCCACGACGCGCTGCACCAGCTGCCCAAGCTGACCGAGGTGGGTCCCGACGGCAAGCGACGGATCGTTGACCGGCCCCCGGTCATCACCCACCGGCCCGAGGCCAGCCAGGACATCACGACGGCATCGCTCAGCGCCTACCGCGAGAGCCTCGCGGAGGACCGCCGCGTGCTGCTCGACCGGTACGAGATGGTCGACGTCGCGATGAAGGTGGTCGGCGTCGGGAGCGTGGGTCTCGGGTCGTTTGCCGCGCTGTTCATGGGCGAGGGCGACGACGACCCGCTCTTCCTCCAGGTGAAGCAGGCCGAGGCGTCGGTGCTGGAGCGGTTCCTGGGACCAAGCCGCCAGCCCAGCCACGGCGCCCGCGTGGTTTCGGGCCAGCATCGCCTCCAGGCCGTGAGCGACGTGATGCTGGGCTGGTTTGTCGGCCCCGGTGGCCGCCACTGGTACGTCCGTCAGCTCCAGGACCAGAAGGGCGGCGCGGTCGTCGAGGCGATGACGATCGACGACCTGGCGGCATGGGGCGACCTCTGCGGCTGGGCCCTTGCCCGCGGCCACGCCCGCTCCGGCGAGCCCGCCGAGATCGCCGGCTACCTTGGTGGGGACGACGCGTTCGACGACGCGATCGGCCGGTTCGCCGACGCCTATGCCGACCAGACCGTGCGGGACCACGCGGCCTTCGTGGCCGCGATCGACGCGGGCACACTCCCCGCCGAACGCGGCGTCTGACCCTTTCGCCGAAAATCAATCCCGCGCGGGGACCTTCGCACTCATAGAGGGTGACGCGGCCCACTGTGGGACGCACACAACGGTCGGAGAGGCATGGACCGAGCGCTCGTCGACGCCGCGCGGTCCGGGGACGAGGAGCGAGAAGATCCGCCCCAACCATCGCCCCGACGCCGATGAACGAGGCGCGGGTGCTGACGTAGCGACGGGACGGCGGCTCTGCGGCGCCGCCGGTCACGGTCCCCGCAGCACCCAACGAGCGCATCGTACTGCGGGCCACAGACCCGATCGTGTGAACGGATGCACGCCGCCGAGGGCAGGCCCGCCCGCACGACTGCCCGCGGTTTGCAACGCCGGTGCGAGGCCCGCCATCGCGCCATCAGCCCGCACGGCGATCAGACTGGTCGCTCCGGACCCTCAAGGAAGGAGCTCGAACATGTGCCTGACCTGCGGTTGCATGGACGCCCACCTCGAGATGGGCGAGAGCAACATCACCTACGAGGACATCAAGCGCGCCGCGGACGAGAACGGCCGCTCGGTCGCCGAGACGCTCGACATCATGGAGCGGACGAAGGCGAAGGACCGCCAGCAGCACCCGCAGGAGTACGGAGCCCCGGTCGAGGCGAACGCGCTAGCCGAGAATCGGAGGCCCCCCGGACGGCTGTCCGAGGGGCCGATGCTGCGAGGCGAGCCGGGCCGTCAGCCCTTGGCGATCTCCCCGGCGAGCCGGTCGTACTGGTCCAGTGCGCCTTCGACCATGCCCACGCCGACCTGGAAGTCCAGTTCCGCCTGCGACCCGAAGTGACCGGTCTCCCGGATCCGGGTCCGGCCGTCGCCGAGGTCCTCGAGCGTCATCGTCTCGCGACCCGGGGCGAAGTCCGCTCCCTCGACCGCGAACGTGCGGACGATCCGATGGGGTGGCTCGACCTCGAGGTAGTCGCCAAGGAAGCCGATCGGCTCCCGGTCCGGGGCGTGGCTGAGGTAATGCCAGCGCCCGCCCGGCCGGAGGTCCATGACGAGGACCTCGGTCGTCGAGCCGTGGGTCCCCCACCAGCGGGCGATCCGCTCGGGCTCCGTGTAGACCCGCCAGACGAGCTCGAGCGGGGCGTCGAAGACCCGCTCGAACACGACGTCAAGGCCGTCGACGTAGACCCTCGTCCGCTCGTTGCCGAGCTCTCGCACTGCCATCGCCGGCGCCCCTTCCGTGGTGGTGTCAACCGTCTCGGTCGTCATCGGTCCGCTCCTTCTCCTGCAGCTCGCGCAGGTAGTCGTCGAGTCGCTCGAAGCTCTCCTCCCAGAGACGCCGGTACTGGCCGACCCAGTCGGCGACGTCGCGGAGCCGCTCCGGCTTGAGGGTGCATGGCCGCCACTGCGCCTGGCGGCCCTGTTCGACGAGGCCGGCCCGCTGGAGCACCTTCAGGTGCTTCGAGATCGCGGGGAGGCTGAGCTCGAACGGGGCGGCCAGCTCCGTCACCGTCGCCTCGCCCTTCGAGAGCCGGGCGAGCATCGCCCGGCGGGTCGGGTCGGCGAGGGCGGCGAAGGTCGTGCTGAGTGGATCGGTCGTGGTCTGCATTTCGCCTTTCGGTTAATTAACCTAATGGCATAATACGCGTCGCGACGAGCCTGTCAAGGTCATTCGTCGTGCGGGAATCGCCGCGCGATCGGCGGTCAGGCGACTCCGCTTCCCGCTGCGGCCGGTTCGGCGACGGGTTCGGCGGGCGCCGGCGCGGACTTGGGCTGCGGGCCCAGCGCGATCCCGATCGACTCCAGCCAGCGCCGGATGTTGCGGTAGATGGCCGGCGCGCCGAGCGGGACCGCCTCGTCGAGCTCCCACTCGACCGGATGGAGGATGAACGGCTCCGTCTGGGGCCCGCCGAGGCCGCCGTGCGAGCCGATCAGCTCCTCGAACGCGGCGACCTCGCCGAGATCGGGGTTGTACTGGCTGAGCAGGAGCAGGTCCGGCGCGTGGGTCATCGCGTCTTCGCGCTTGAGGCTCATGACGGTGTTCGGTCCGAACGGGACCGTCGGGTCCTCGCCCTCGACCCGGTCCTGGTCCAGATAACGCGTCCCCTTCGGCCCGAACACGACCGCGCCGTGCTCCGCCGAGCGGACCATCAGCATCGCGACGCCGGGATGGGCGGCGACCGACGAGATCAACCCGGGATGAAGCTCTTCGAGCTCCTCGACGGTGAGCCGGTGGTCGTTGCCAGTGAACCAGACGAGCCCGAGGTTGCCCGACCCGACGACGGCGATCGCCGACTCGTCGGCGGCCGGCGCTTCATCTTCCGCGTCGAGGTCGACGACGCCATCCGTGGTCCGGCCCGACAGCGCCGCCCGGGCGACGGTCGGACCGACGCCCTTGGCCTTCGTAATCTCCGAGAGGAATGCGTTGACGAACATCGAGCCCTCGGCCTTCGACGTCGACTGGACGACCGTCGCCCGGCCGCCCATCAGCTCGCGGATGTACTCGCCGAGGCTCTTGTCGTAGCGCTGTTTGAACGTCGCACCGAGGCTCTGGCCGTGGTCGGACAGGACCACGAACTTGTACGGCCGCGGAGCCTCCTCGGTCGCCTTGACGAGCGTCCCGATCGCCTCGTCGACACCGTCGAGCGCCTGGAACGACTCGACACGCTCCGGCCCGCAGTGGTGGGCGAGCTCGTCGTAGTCGGTGAAGTCCGCGTAGATGACGTTTGTGCCGCGATACATCTCGTCGATGATCAGGGCGACATTGACGTCGCGCAGGATGACATTGCTGGCTGCCCGCATGCCGGCGTACTTCGCCCCTCGGTGCATCTGGGGCTGGATCCCCGAACGGCGGGTCCGGCGCGCCTGGGTCAGCTCCTTGATGAACTCGCCGAGGAACAGCGTGAACGAGCGCAGGTAGCCGGATGGGCTGAAGAAGAAGCCGAGGAACGCCTTGCTCTCGCCGATCCCGCCGCCCTCGGCCTTGATCGAGGCGGTCGTCAGGTAGGACCGCGTGGCGTCGCCGGTCATGAGGTTGCAGATGCTCGCGCCGTTGTTCGAGAGCAGGCCCTCGCCATTCGAGATCCTGGACAGGATCAGCGTCGCGTCGGTCGGGTTGCTCGACGCCATCAGGTGCTTGCGATCGCGCTCGTACCAGCGGAACGCCGGGATGCCGTCGTTGTTGCCGTGGAGGATGCCGGCCTGGCTCGCCGACGTCATCGACGGCAGGATCGCCTCCCAGCGCGACAGCTTGTGGGTCCCGTTGCGGACCCAGCTGGCGAGGTTGTTCACGGAGCCGGCCCGCATGCGCGCGGCCAGGATCGGGTGGGCCAGCCCGTCGATCTGGAGGATCACGAGGCCCGGCGACTCGGACTGGCCGGTCGATCGCTTGACCAGCAGGCGCTGGACCAGGAGCCCGTAGTACGAGTCGCCGCTGTCGATGCCGAGGATCGCGGTCAGGACGGTGTTGATGATCGCGTACACAAACGACGCGATCAGCGCCGTGCCGAAGCCATCGACGTGGACGCCCGGGGCAAACTGCGCGACGACGAGGAACGCGACGACCTGGAGAACGAGGACGAGAACCGCGACGAGGATCAGGGAGATGGGCGCGGCCAGGGCCAGGATGACGGGCCGGACGAGCGCATTGAAGAGGGCCATCAGGATCACGGCGATCACCGCGTCGATGACCCGGTCGACCGTGAGGCGCGGGATGATCCAGGCCGTCAGCAGGAACGACACCGCCGCGACGACGAGCGTGACCAGCAGCCGCTTCACGAGGGCAACCGGGCCGCCCCGCCACTCCCACAGCACCCGCAGCTGCGTCCCGTAGAAGCTGATCAGTCGGCTCATCGTCCCCTCTCCGCGCGGTCGGCTCGGCGCCGGTCCCTCCGAGGCTCAGGATAGGCGGCTGTCCGGCACCCGACGCAAGGCAGCCCACACCCTGACCCTGTCATCGCCGTCCGTGGCGCCGGCTTGAGCCCGTGTGGCGACCGTGCCCACCCACTTGCGGCCAGCCGATGGCGGGGCGACGCTAGCCAGCATGACGGAAGGCGGCGGGGACGCGGGTCCGGTGGGCGGCAAGCGACGGCGGTCCGCGCTGCTCGTCGCCGGAGCCGGCGCCGCAGCTGGCGCCGTGGGTGGCGCCGTCGTGGCGGTCCGGCGCCGCGGCCGCCGGCCGATCCCGCGCCGGCGACCCACCTCGACCCAGGCGATCTCGCCGGCCGGGGCGATGGCGAAGGCCGCGGAGCTCATGGCGCTGCCCCAGGTCCAGCGCCGCGACGAGGCGATCACGTTCGCCCCGACGCACGTCACGAGCGTTGAGCTGCTGCTCAAGGGCGAGCGCTACTTCCCGCGGATCCTCGAGGACATCGCGGCCGCTCGCGACCACATCCACATGCTGTTCTACGCGATCCGGCCGGGCACGATCGCGGATGCCGTCGTCGATGCGCTCGACGAGCGGGCGCAGGCCGGCCTCGAGGTCAAGGTCGCGGTCGACGCGATCGGGAGCGGCGTCGATTCGACCAGCCGCGGCCTGTACAAGCGGATGCGGGCGTCCGGCGTCGAGGTCGTCGCGAACGACGGCATCGCGATCGTCCGCGGCGGCCGCATCGGCAACAGGAGCATCCGGTTCCACGCCGAGGACGCTCTCCATTTCGACCACCGCAAGATGATGGTGATCGACGGTCGCGTGGCCTACGTCGGCGGGACGGGCATCGAGGACCACTTCGCCGACGGACGGTTCACCGACGTCATGTGCCGGGTCACCGGCCCGATCGTGTCGCAGATCCAGCTCGCGTTCCTCACGAGCTGGGCGAAGGATGGCGGCCCGAAGCCGCCCGATCTCGTCGGCCTCTTCCTCGACGACGTCGTCACGGCCGGCCCGCCCGTCCCCGACCTCGGCGTGACGCTGTTGATGAACGTCCCAGGCACCGGGCATCATCCGATCCGCGAGGCGATCCTCGAATCGCTTGCCGCCGCCCGTGAGCGGATCGACATCGTCAACCCGTACATCGCGACGCCGGCGGTGATCCGTGGCTTCGTCGAGGCCGCGCAACGCGGCGCCGCGGTCCGGATCGTCGTCCCGGCCGATCCCCGGCCACCGCAGCCGCTCGCTGCGTTCCGGGCGTGGATCCCGGAGCTGCTCGAGGCGGGCGTGACGATCGTCCAGCACCCGGGCATGGCCCACGCGAAGGTCTACCGGTTCGACGACATCCTGCTCGTCGGGAGCTGCAACCTCGACCACCAGTCGCTCTATCGCAACGACGAGCTCGACCTGCGGTTCGAGGGTGCCGCCGTGCCGGGGCTCGCCGAGCCGTTTTTCGCCGAGCTGGTCGCGGCGTCGGCGCCGGTCGAGCCGTCCGGGCAGATCCACCGGCGGGCCTGGGAGCGGCTGATGCGGCGGTCGGCGCGGATTCTCTGATACCGTCCCGCGGACGCGGGTGCGCGCACGCTGACCGACCAATGGGTGAGCGCCATCGCCCCGACCAGCCGCCCGGAGGATGCTGAGGAACAGCGTGATGACGACCGACGACGCCACCGCGACCGCCCGGCGCGCGCACGCGGCCGCTGAGTGGGCGGCGCTGCGGGACCGGCTCCGGACGATCACGCCCCAGGCGATTGGTCGCGGTGCCTTGACCCTCGGCGCGATCGCCGGAACCGTGTGGCTCGCCGCTGCGAGCTGGCCGGCACTGCTGCCATTCGTCATCGGCGGGCTTCTCGCCTACCAGCTCCTGCCCGTCGTCGACGCCCTCGACCGGGTCCTGCCGCGATCCCTCGCCGCGTTCGTCTCGGTCCTGGCGGCCCTGGCGGTCGTCGTCGCGATCGGCGTCATCGTGATCCCGCCGCTCGCCAACGCGTTCGTCCGGCTCGCGGGCTCCCTGCCGACGCCGCAGCAGGTAGACGACGCGATCGCCCGCCTCCAGCGCCAGCTGGGGTCGCTCCCAGAGGGATCGGCGGCGGTCCTGATCCCGGTCGTCTCGACACTCACGGCGACCGTCCGGGACGTCTTCTCGGGCGCGGCGGGCGGCCTCGACGACGTCATCAGGGCCGGCCTCGCGGCACTGCTCAACGCGATCGGCGCGCTGCTCGGGCTCATCGTCCTGCCGACGTGGATGCTGGTTCTGATGACCCAGCAGCGCCGGGCCAAGCTTGCGATCGACGCCCGGATCACGCCGGGCCTCCGCGGGGACGCCTGGGCGGCCGCGGCGATCGTCGACCGGGCGGCCGGCTCGTACCTCCGGGGCTACGTCGTCGCGGCGTTCCTCGTGGGAATCCTCACGTACGTCGGCCTCATCGCATCGGCACGCCTCGGCGGGCCGCAGTTCCAGGAGCCGCTCGCGCTCGCGACGCTGGCCGGCGCGACCCAGGTCGTGCCGATCGTCGGGCCGATCCTCGGCGCGGCTCCGGCCCTGCTGCTCCTGGCGATCGACCCGGGCCGGGCCGCGACGTACTTCGCGGTCTACGTCGGGGCGCGCGTGCTCGGCGCGAGCGTCCTGGGGTCGCGGCTCATGGAGCGCCGGCTGGGCGTCCACCCCGCGATCCTCGTCCCTGGCGTCGTGATGATCGGCCAGTTCGGGATCCTGCCGTTGCTGCTCTCGGCGCCGATCGTCGCGATCGCGGTCGACCTCGTCCGGTACGTCCACGGCCGCCTGTCCGAGCCGCCGCTGCCGGCCGGTGTCCTGCCCCGAACCCCGGAGGCGGTGCCGATCGACCATCCCGTCGCCGCCGCCCTCCGACCCGGCCGATCCGTCTACCGCGCGGCTACGTCGCCGCCGCCGCTCCTGACGGCGGCCGCGCCGCCGCCCACCTCGCAGGCGGCGAGCGCGACCACCACGACATGACTGGAGGGATGACGCGCGATGGCCGATGACCTACCGGCCGAGGCCGCAGCGGGCCCGACCGCGATCCCGCCCTCGGTGCTCGCGGCCGCCGCGCCGGGGATGACCATCCAGCTGACCCAGGTGCGCGTCCCGCTCGATGAGGCGGCGGACGCGCTGGCCACGCCGGATTTCGGCAGGCCGCCTGCCGATCGTGGTCCTGCCCCGCCACGCGTTGCGCATCCGGAACGAGCTCGTGATCGCGGGCGTGGTCGTCCTGGTGATCGGCCTCCTCCTCGATCTGACGCTGCCGGCCCGCGGCGGATTCCTGGGGATCGCCGGGCTCCTCATCGTCCTTGGCGTGTTCCAGTCGTTCCGGGTGCCCGTCCCCGAGGGCTCGCAGGCCGTGCTGCTCCGCGGCGGCCGGTTCCAGCGAACGCTCGGACCGGGCAACCACTGGGCCCCGCCATGGATCATCGTCAGCCACATCGTCACGACCCGCGAGACGCCGTTCGATGCGCCCGCCGCCTCGATCCCGACCCGCGACAGCGTCCGGACGAACGTCGACATCCTGATGACGTTCACGATCGCGTCGCCCGAGAAGTTCGTGTTCACGATCTCCGCGCCGGATTTCGACCAGATCTGCCAGGCGACGTGCCAGGAGAATGTCCGGCTGCTCGTCCGCGACAAGGACTCCGACGAGGTCCTCGACATGGGCACGGCCGACACCGATCGGCTGGCAACGCAGATCGGCGGGACGCTCGGGGCATACGGCGTCGAGGTCGTCCGGGTCGTCATCACCCACGTGAGCCCGCCGATGGAGTTCGTCGCGTCGCGCGAGGCGCGCCGCCTCGCCACGATCCAGCGGGCCGAGGAGCAGGAGCACCACGCGCTCGCGCAGCTCCGCCAGGCGGACCGCGAGGAGCTCGATCGAATGCGGATCTCGGCGCGGCGCGAAGCCATCGAGCTGGAGGCCGCGAACGAGGTCGCCCGGCTCGAGCGCCTCGAGACGCGGATTCGCGAGTACCCCAACGCGATGCACTGGGACGTCGAGTCGCAGCGGCTCGAGGTCGCCCGGTCGCTTGCCGCGAACACCCGGGCGATGATCAACGTCGGCCCAGGCGGCGACGTCGCCGCCTCGCTGCTCATGCACACGCTGCCCGAGAACGGCACGCCGCCACCCGCGGCCCCGGAGACGACCGTCGAGGGCGGCCAGCGCCGGCGCGGCCGGAGCCAGCCGCAGGGCTGAGCAGAGCGGCGCGCGGCTCAGGCCGGCCCGGGTCCTCCACCCGGCTCCGGGGCCGGACCGGCGGCGGGGACGGGGGCGGCGGTGCTGGTGGCCGTCGGTGGGCGGCGCGACCGGATGAAGACGACGATCGCGATGATCAGGGCAATGATCCCGATGATCGCGAGGATCGTCCCGAGCGTGCCCAGCCCGTTGTCGCTCGCCGCGGCTCCGGGTGGCGCCACCGGGACCGTAATCCCGGCGAGCGGGTTGCCCTTGGTGATGACCGGGACGCCGGTGTCGTTCACCCAGCGGCTGCTCGCGTCGAAGATGCCGGCCGTCACGACGTAATCCCGGCTCTGGTCGATGTTCGCCGGGTCGAACGGGACCTTGAACGCGATCGGGACCCCGATCGGCTCGAGGTTGACGTCGAGCCCGACGGAGGTGTCACTCGCGAGGTCGAGCACGACCGTCGCCGAGAACGCGGTGGCGCTCAGGTTGATGTCGACGCCGCTGATCGCGCCGGTGACGTTGCCCTTCGCGAGGTCTGCCCGGTAGGTCAGGACGAGGTCGAGGCCGCTCGTCGGGGCCGCCCTTCGTGATGACCGCCGTGCCCGACGCCGTCGTCCACGTCCGCGTCCCGTCCTGGATCGCGGCGACGACGGTGTAGGTCGTGTTCGGATCGATGTCGACGTTCGCGTACGGCAGCTCGAACGCGATCGGCACCTGGCCGACGTCCGTCAGAAGCGTGTTCGCCACGATCGAGCCGGCGGTCGGCTTGCCGGCGCCCTCGACCAGCACCACGACCGCCCGGGCCTGGGCCGACAGCGCGGCGGTCTCGTGGTACGTCAGCGTGCCGGTGATCGCGCCGTTCTTCGGGCTCGGCGTCGGCGTGGGTGCGGTGCTCGGCGAGGGACTGAGCGACGGCGCCGCGCTCTCCGACGGCACAGGGCTCGGCGAAGGTGTCGGCGTGGGCGTGGGAGTGGGGGTCGGCGTCGGGGTCGGGGTCGGGCGTCGGGGTCGGGCGTCGGGGTTGGCGCGGGCGTCGGGGTTGGCGCGGGCGTCGGAGTTGGCGTCGGGGTTGGCACGGGGGTCGGCGTTGGCGTCGGGGTCGGCGCGGGCGTCGGGGTCGGCGCGGGCGTCGGCGTCGGGGTCGGGGTGGGTTTCGGGGTCGGGGTGGGGGCGGGCGTCGGGGTTGGGGCGGGCGTCGGGGTTGGGGCGGGCGTCGGGCTCGGCGTCGGCGCCTCGCTCGGGGTCGGCTCGGCGGACGGCTCGACGCTGGCGGACGGCTCGACGCTGGCGGACGGCTCGGGGCTGGATCCCGGGATCTCTTCCGCCCGCTGCTCGACCGTGACCTCGAGCGGCTGCGCCACGGGCGTTCCGCCGACGATCGCCGGGACGGGCTCGGTCGTCCCCCAGGTCGTGGCGCCGTCGACAATCGCGACGCGGACGACGTAGTTCGCGGCCGGGTCGACGAGGTCCGCCTCGTAGCCCAGCTCGAACGAGATCGAGGTGTCGCCTTGGATCTTGTCGTCGGTGTCGCTGCTGACGAGCGTTCCGGTCTCCTGCTTGATCAGGACCGCCGTCTCGACCGCGTCCTTGCTGAGCACGACGCCGGCCGGCACGGTGACGTCGCCGGTGATCGCGGTGTCGGGCTTCGGCTTCAGGACGACCGGCACCTCGAGGTTGACGGTCGGTCCGCCGGTGATGGCCGGCACGGGCTCCATGTTGGTCCACTCCTGGTCGCCGTCAATGACGGAGGCCAGGACGGCATAGGCGTGCGTGGGGTCGATCCGGGCGTCGTCGAACGGCACGTCGAACGCGACCGGCAGCGACGCGACGGCGTCGATCCGCTGCTCGCCGATGATGCCGCCGGCGTCGGGCGACGCCGTCTGGTCCACCAGCGTCACGACCGCCGTGGCGTTGCCCGAAAGCGTCACCGGCTCCGCGGACGTGATCGTGCCCGTCAGGCTCGTGACGGCGGCCAGGGTCCGGCCCACGAGCGCGAACGACGACAGCACGACGACCGCAACGGCCATCGCGACTGCAAGGGATCGCTTCATGAGAACGGGCCTCCTGTCGGCCGCGAGCGACCGCGATGCCGTCCGGGTCATGGGGATGTCTCCTCGCGCATGCGTGGGAGCGGGCCGAGGGCCCAGTGCCCGCCCAGTCTCGCAAATCGATCCGAATCGCGCCCATGGCGCAGGCACGCGGACTGGCGGGGGTCGCCCGCCCGCGCGCGGCGCAGACGGGCCGGATCGCGGACGAGATCGAGCCGCCGGGCTACTCGATCCCGAACGAGCGCTTCGTGCTCGGCACCATCGTGTAGCCGAAGATCACGAGGTTGAGGAGGAAGCTGATCGTCAGGTCGGTGTTCGTCGTCGGCGTCGAGATCATCGTGAAGAAGTCGAACATCAGGTTGAAGCCGCTGACGATGAGCAGGAACAGCCACGCCGACGGATCCATGACGAGCAACGCCCGGACAACCCAGAGCCAGACCCAGATCATCAGGCCCCAGAGGAGCACGTACCACAGGTTGAAGTCGCGGATCGAGATCGGGCCGATGAAGTACGGGAGGATCCCGATGGCCTGCAGCAGGTGGACGATGCTCAGCACGAGCGCGACGCTCGCCAGCGCGGCCAGGATCGTCACCCCGAGCGGTCGGTTGGCCATGATTCCTCCAGGTCTCCCTCACGCGACACCGATCGACGGCGCCGCCACGACGCCCGCACTGTAGGCCGGGGCCCGAGCGGCTGTCACGCCGCCGGCCGCCGCGCGCGAGGGGGCACACCCCTCGCGATCGTCGCGCGGGCGCCGCTGACAGGGGCCGATCGCCGGACGATCATCGCGGCCCAATCAGCATCCGAGTCTGCCCGATGTCTGAACCCACGCCCACTCCCGCGACGAGCCCGATGTTCAAGCCGGTCTCGACGCAGCCCCGCTCCCGGAAGCCGGCGATCGCCAAGATCGCGGGGATCGTCGGAGTCGTCATCTGCCTCGTGATCATCGTCATCGTCTGGTTCAGCCTGGGCACGGTCTCCCGGGCGGTCGACAACCTCGGGAACACCGTCAACACGGGGTTCGGCAAGGCGATCACGGTGACGGACACAGTCGCCGGGGGGCTCAACGATGCCGCCACGTCGATCGACCAGATGCGAGCGGACGCCGTCGAATTGGCCGCCAACGCCAATCCGGACACCCCGCGACTCGACGCGCTCCAGGCCCGGCTCGGCCAGTTCGCGGACAAGTACCGTGACCTCCGCGTGCGCTACGCCGACGCCCGCGAGACCGTTGTCGCGGCCACCTCGTCGGTCCAGCGCATCGCCGAGCTCGTTCCGGGAGTTCGCGTCCCCGAAGGCCTGGGCGACAACCTGACGGCGGTCGACGCCAAGCTGAAGGCGATCGACGACGCAATCGTCGCCACGTGGACGAGCGTCTCAGACGCTCAGCCTGGCAAGGCCGTCGCCGATGCCCTCGCCGGCCGGGCCACGCCGTTGAAGGATGCGCTGACGGCCGCGGCGACCGCCGTCACGGGCCTCTCGACGAACATCCAGGGCGCTCAGGCACGGGCCGACAGCGCCATCGACAGCCTCCGCACCCTCCTGCTCCTCGCCGCGATCGCGCTCAGTGTCCTGTTCCTCTGGGTCCTGGCACTGAACATCGCGCTGTGGGTGCTGGGGCGGGCGTGGGAGCGTGAGAACCTGTCCGAGGGAGCCTGATCAGGGACCCGCGGCCTCAGACGAGCGGCTCGCCCTCACCGACGGCCATCGCCTCGGAGCCGGCGGCCCACATCGCGAACAGGCGCAGGAAGTGGCCCATGCCGGCGACGATCAGGGCCAGGAAGATCGGCCCGCCGATCGCGCCGAGCGACGCGCCCAGGGCCTCGAACCAGTTGATCGACGCCTTCTGGGCGAGGTCGATCCACCAGAAGACCCCGGCGATGATTGCGTAGATGACGGTGAACCAGCCGACCCAGACGAAGATCGTCGCGACGGTGGCCAGGCGGAACGCTTCGTTGCGGATGTCCATCGGGTGCTCCTCGATGTGTAGGTGACGCGTCCGATTCGGGCGGTCAGGCGTTCGGGTTGCTGGCCGCCCAGAGCGCGAACAGGCGCAGGAAGTGGCCCATGCCGGCGACGATCAGGGCCAGGAAGATCGGCCCGCCGATCGCGGCGAGCGACGCGCCCAGCGCCTCGAGGAAGTTGATCGACGGCTTCGACGCGAGACCGATCCACCAGAAGGTGCCGGCCAGGATCGCGTACAGGACGAAGAACCAGCCGACCCAGACGAAGATCGTGGCGACGCCGGCAAGCCGTCTCGCTTCGGCTCGAATGTCCATGCTCGATGACCTCCACTGCCCGCGTTGCCCAGGGCCATGCCACGGCCGTTTGGGTCACCATGCGCGGGCCGCGGCCGAGCGTGGATGGCGTCGGCAGGTTCCGGCGTCGGGCGTCGGCACGCCTCTTTCGTTCGAGCGGTCGGGCGGCGCCGATTCAGCCCGCGTGGGCCCTCGCGTGGCTCTGCCAGAGCGTCTGGAGCAACCCCGGCCGGAGGTCCTGCTTGCGGACGAACGCGGTCGCACCGCAGCGCGCGGCGAAGTCGCCCTGGATCGCGCCGTCCGTGGCCGACATCAGGCAGATCAGGGCATGGGGCAATGCCGGAGCCATCCGTCGGGCCGCCTCGTAGCCGTCCATCCCGGGCAGCATCACGTCGAGCAGGACGACGTCCGGGTGGAGGCGGATCGCGGCGGCGATGCCGTCTTCCGCCGTCGTCGCCTCGCCGACCGATCTCGAACCCTGCCGTGGCGGCCACGAGCGCTCGCGCGGCCTCTCGGAAGGTCGCGTGATCGTCGACCGTCAGGACTCGCACGGAGCCCACTGCGTCACCCTCGACTCTCGAATGGCCGATCGCGGGGGACGGCCCCGCCGTCCGTTCGGGGCAGGATTGCGCCGCGGCAGCAGGCCGCCAATGGCGTGAACCGCCCTCCTGCGCGAGCGCGCACAGGGGCAGGCGGGTAGCCGCACGACCATCGGCATGGGCGCGAGCGCCGGGGACGTCGTGCTCGAGCCCTCGCGAGGCCCGCGCGCGTCAGCTGTCGGCTTCGGCCAGGAAGAGGAGGACCGCGGTGACGCGGCGGCTGACGATGCCGTCGTCCTCGAGGCAGAGCTTCTGGAAGATCGCGCCGACGTGCTTCTCGACGGCCCGTTTCGTGAGCACCAGCGACTCCGCGATCGAGGCGTTGCTGCGGCCCTCGGCCATCTCGGCTAGGACCTCGCGTTCGCGCGGCGTCAGCTCGTCGAGCGGCGAGGCGTGCCGCTGGCGATCGGCGGCGAGCAGCTCCTGGACGAGGCTTGGGTCGATCGTCGTCCCGCCCTGCGCGACGACCTCGATCGCCGCGAGCAGCTCGCTCCGGTCGTGGACACGCTCCTTCAGGAGGTAGCCACGCCCTTCGGCGCCGCCTTCGAGCAGGGCCAGCGCGTAGCGGGCCCCGGCGTACTGGCTCAGGACGACGACGCCAACGGCGGGATGGCTCTCACGGAGGCGCCGGGCCACGCGGATCCCCTCGTCGTCGCCCGACGGCGGCATCCGGATGTCGAGGATGACGACGTCCGGTGGCTCGGCGTCGATCGCGGCAAGCAGGGCGTCGCCGTCGGCGTACGACCCGATGAGGTCGACCGCGTCGAGCGGCCCGAGGACCTCCTGCAGCGCTTCGCGGATCAGATACGAGTCGTCGGCGAGGAGGACCCGGATGGGGCCGTCCCGTTCGACCCCGGTGCCTCGGGCGCGATCCGACGTGCGAGCCCGGGCAATGAGCGTCCCGATCGACGGATCGGACGATCGCGTGGCAGTTCCAGTCAAATGGCGGCTCCCCACGGAGACCCTCGCACGCCCCCTCGGTCGCGCGGCTGGGGTTTGGTCTCCTCGAACCGACCGTACAGCACAACCGCGCCGTCCGCAAACGACGCGGCCGGACGAACGCGGCCCGTGAGACGCCGCGCGACGCCGCGCTGGCGCGCCGGGTGCGGCGTTCCGGACGAACAATATGGCGTGCACCCTGATCCCGGCCGCGGCGTCGGGCGTGCCCGCCCCATCGGCCGATGGGTGCGTCGACCATTGCGGCGCCGGGCGGCGGTGGCGACGCTGAGGGCCATCGGGCGCCAACTCGCAGGGAGGGGTCGAGGATGTGTTGTCTGCTCGCCGCGCTCATGCTCATCGGCGCACGTGGCTTCGGGATCATCTGGTGGATCGTGGAGCCGGTTCGATGGCAGGCGGCGTTCAACGGCTCGTTCGTGCTCCCGCTCCTCGGCGTCCTCTTCCTGCCGTGGACGACGATCACCTTCGTCGCGACCTACCTCGGCGGCGTCACCGGGCTGGAGTGGCTCCTCCTCGGGCTGGCGCTCTTCCTCGATCTCGCCTCGTACGGCAGCGGCTACTTCTCGAACGCTCGGCGCGGCGGATCGACGGCGTACTGAGCCGGTCGGCGGCCTGACGTGAGCGCCGTGGAGAGCTCGAGCGGCTCGCCGTCCCACCGGCCCGGGCCACTGCTCCAGGCGACCAAGCTCCATCCGCCGCGCCTGCGCCCTGGCACCGTCCGCCGCGAGCGGCTGACGAGCCTGCTGGTCGCGGCCCGTCCGTCGCTCAACCTGACCGTCGCCCCGGCCGGCTTCGGCAAGACGTCGCTGCTGGCGGACTGGGCCGACGTCGACCCGCGGCCATTCGCCTGGGTGGCGATCGATGTCCTCGACAACGACCCGGCGGTCCTCTGGTCGTACCTCGCGGCGGCGCTCGGTCGCATCGTCGACAGCGGCCGCCGCAGCCAGAGCTTCGAGGCTCTCGCCCGGGAGCCCGACCCGGCGGCGGCGGTCGCGGCCGAGATCGACGCCCTGGACGAGGAGTGCGTCCTCGTCCTCGACGACTACCACGTCCTCGAGAACGACGAGTGCCACGAGAGCGTGATGCGGTTCGTCGAGCTCGCTCCGCCGGTCGTCCAGGTGGCGATCGCGAGCCGGTCGGACCCGCCGTTCCCGGTCGCCCGCCTGCGCGCGATCGGCGACCTCGTCGAGCTCCGCGCGACCGACCTCCAGTTCGCCCCGGACGAATCGGAGGAGCTGCTCAACGACATCCTCGCGCTCCACCTCGAGCCGGCGGCGGTCGAGACCCTCCACGAGCGGACCGAGGGCTGGCCGGCCGGCCTGTACCTCGCGTATCTCTCGATGCAGGCGGCGCCCGACCGCCAGGCGTTCGTCGACACGTTCGGCGCGTCGAACCGCCACGTCATCGACTACCTGACGGAACAGGTCCTGATCGCGCTGGACCCGGACCTGCTGCGATTCATGCTGGCGACCTCGATCGTGGACGCGGTCTGCGGCGGCCTCGCCGACGCGATCACCGGCGATTCGGGGAGCGCCCTCCGGCTCGCCGAGCTGGAGCGGGCGAACGTCTTCATCACGCCACTCGACGAGCGGCGCGAGTGGTATCGCTACCACCACCTCCTGGCCGAGCTGCTCTCGATCGAGCTCGATCGCCGCCAGCCCGACACGAAGCCGCTCCTCCACCAGCGGGCCGCCGCGTGGTACGCGGAGCATGCGCTCCCCGATCGCGCGGTCCGGCACGCGATCGCCGCCGGCGACATGGACCTCGCGGCCCAGGTGATCGGCGAGCACTACCTGCAGTGGCTGGAGATGGGCCGGACGACGACGCTGCTGGGGTGGCTCGAATCGATGCCGGCCGACGTCGTCGAGAGCGACCGCCGGCTCGGCGTCGTGAAGGCGTGGACCATGCACTTCCTGGGCCGCCACGAGGAGGGCAACGCGGCGCTCGTCGACGCGATCCGGGCGCCGACGGCGGCCGGGCCGCTGCCGGACGGCGCGAGCTCGATCGACGCGACGGCCGCGCTGATCGGCGCGGCGTTTCCCGGGGACGACGTCGGCCGGATGCTCACCTCGGCTCGTCGCGCCTTCGAGTTCGAAGCGAACCGCGATTCGCCGTGGCGGACGACCGTCCACGTGCTGCTCGGCTTCGCGCTCGTCCGGTCGGCCCGGTTCGAGGAGGCGCGCGAGCCGCTGCTGCTCGGCGTCGAGCTCGCCTCGAAGCTGGGCCTCTGGATGGACGCGGTCGGCGCCCGGACGCTGCTTGCCCGCGTCGAGCTCGAGACCGGCAACCCGGACGCGGCCGAGCGCTACGCCCGCGACGCGATCGACCTCGCCGACGAGCGCGGCCTCGCCGCGACGCCGACGTTTGCCTATGCCCAGTCGATCCTCGGCCTCGTCCTCGTGCGGCGAGGCGATCCGGCGGCCGGCGCGGAGGAGCTCGAGCAGGCGTTGCCGGCGATCCGGGCGCTCGGCGAGCCGCTGTCGATCGCCGAGTCGCTGCTCGTCCTGGCCCAGGCCCGCCGCGCGGTCGGGCGGAGGGCCGAGGCCGTGACGCTCCAGCGCGAGGCCGTCGCGATCATCGATTCGCTCCACGACCCGGGCGCCAGCCTCGTGGCGATGCGCCGTTCCTGGCCGGGCGGCGGCCGCGGCCGGCGGCCGTCGGACCAGGTGTCCAAGCGTGAGCTCGAGGTCCTCCGGGCGATGGCCAAGGGCGCTTCGAAGCGCGAGGCGGCCGACCAGCTCTTCGTGTCGTACAACACGGTCCACTCGCACGTCCGGTCGCTGTACCAGAAGCTCGACGCGCATTCGCTGAGCGAGGCGGTCGCGCGGGCGCGCGAGCTGGGTCTGATGGACAATTCGACAGCAGAAGCGCGAAAATCACCCGGGTGAATTGACAGTCCGATGATGGACGGGTGGCGCAGGGGTTCTCACACTTCATCGAGCGTCACGTCGAAGGCGTCGGGGTCTGGGGGAAGGACGCTAACTGCCTGCCTCCCCGGAGGTCCTGTTCTCGCCCGGGGAGGAACGCATGCTCGTCAGCCGCAGCGCCGACACGGACCAGGGTGACGCCCTTCCGCTTCCCCTGACGCTCGTCGCCGGGCGCCGATCGCTGCGCTCGTTCCGGCGGTTCCTCGTCGTCGGCGCGATCATCTTCGTCGCCCTCCCGCTGGCCCTCTTCGCCGTTCTGGACGAGACCCCGTTCCAGTTCCTTCCCCTCGCGCTGACGATCGCCGGCCTCATCTGGCTGCGCCTCGAGAGCCTCTCGCTCGAGCGGGACCTGCGGCGGGCCCGCGTCCGGGCGCTCGACGCCGTCGACACCGAGCGGGAGCGGATCCAGCGTGATCTCCACGACGGCGCCCAGCAGCGGCTCGTCAGCATCCGGATCCACATGGGCCTGCTCGCCCAGGAGGCGGCGACCGAGGACGACCGGGCGGCGATCGAGGCACTCGGGACAGACCTCGAGGCGGCGCTGACCGACATCCGCAACGTGACTCGCGACGGCTCGCCGGAGCTGCTGCTCCGGAGCGGCGTCGTCGAGTGCCTGAAGTCGGTGGCCGCCCACACGCCCCGGAAGGTCACGGTCCAGTCGCGGGGGTTCGGACGCTACTCGCGGGAGATCGAGCGCGGCGTCTACTTCTGCTGCGTCGAGGCCCTCCAGAACGCCGCCAAGCACGCCGGCCCCAACGCCACGGTGCTCATCCGGCTCACGGGCGAGCCGCACCGGATCACGTTCTCGATCGACGACTCGGGGATCGGCTTCGATCCAGCCCGGGTCGAGGTGGGTGTCGGGCTCGTCAGCCTCGCCGACCGGGTCGACGTGATGGGCGGCGACCTGACGATCGACTCCTACCCGGGCATGGGAACCCGGATCCACGCCGTGATCCCTGTCGCCCCCAGCGAGGTTCGCTGACCGACACCGCCTTCCCGCTCCTGCGCCTCGACGTCGAGACCTGGCTGGGGGCCGGCTTCGACGTCGAGGCGCCCTCCCCCACCCCATCTGGGCGACGCTGGACTGCGTTGGCCGCTGTGCTCCGCGCTCACGCATCTGCGGATGCGCTCGCTTGCGGTGCTCGCGGCCGCCTTGCCAGCGCCGCCCATCTGCGGCGGGGGTCTCTGGGGCGGGACTTCCGATTTGAGCGGTTCCATGTTCGTCGGGGCGGATTCCCTACGAGCGGGTGACGCGCAGCGATAACGGACGACCGACGATGTTGGATAGACGATCGACTTCGGCTTCGAGCTTGTCGGCCGGGAGGTCGCCTGCTTCCGGGAACCAGACGACTGCGAGGCGCTCTCCGTCGAGCTGCCAGATGCCGGCGACAACGCCGCCGGCGACGACGATCGGCGAGATCCAGCCGGCCTGGCGGCTCACGGCCGCGAGCCGAGCGGTCGGCACGACCTGCTCGTCGCGCGAGCCGGGGCCGAGGACCCAGGCATCGAAGTTCGGGAGGAGCCGCACGGCGGAGCTGGGACGCGCGGCGGCCAGTCCATCGACGTGCTCGGCGAGGACGAATGCCCGCCGGCCCTCCACGTCGACCTCGACGAGGCGGCTGCTGCCGTGCGCGTCGACCATCTCGCGGAGGGCCCGCTTGCGCAGCCAGCCGCCGCCCATCCAGTGGCCGAACGCCTCGAGCGTCGCCGGACCGTACGCCCCGAAGTACGCCTCGACCGCGACGGGCGCCGCGTCCTCCGGGGCCGGCAGACCGGTCCATTCGGTGCTGGCGTCGGCCGGCCGGCGGAAGGTGACGCGGGTGCCGCGGCTCGGGCCGAAGCACAGCTCGCCCGACCACGCGAGGGGCTTGAGGAGCGTTCCCCAGCCTGAGCGGAGCCCATCGGCGAGGTGGCCGAGGCCCGGCGTCGCCGCGATCGCCGCCACCAGCTCCTCGCGGCTCAGCGTCGTCCCGTCGAGCGCCAGGCGGACGGTGTCGAAGTAGGCCGACCAGCGCGCCTGGTTCATGTCGAAGTAGCGGTCCCAGCCGGGCCGCGCCCACGGCTTCGCGGCAGCGATCAGCGACAGGAGGGCGGGGCCCGTGTCGGGGGCGACGAGGTGAAGGGCCCCGCGCATCGCCCAGGTCTTGATCAGCCGCCCGTCGGCGAGCGCCCGCTCGACCTCTCCGGGACGCGACGTGCGGCGCCGGACGCGAACGCCAAGCTCGGCCGCCGACGCGACCTGCGCCTGGACGCCGCCGAGCCGCCGCACGACGTCCGCGACGGACCGACGGCCGATCGGGTCGAGCAGCTGCCGCTCCAGCCGCCACGCCAGGGCAGACGACCAGCTGACCGAGGTGGGCACGATCCCAGCGTATCGTGGCCGCGGGTGCAGCCGACAGGGAGGACGGATCGATGAGCAAGATCACGGCATTCGAGAACGTGACCCTCGACGGCGTCATGCAGGCGCCGGCGTACCAGGACGAGGACCGGCGCGGCGGGTTCGAGCATGGCGGCTGGGCCATGCCCTACGCGGACGAAGCGGCCGGTCGGGCAGCCGCGTCCGGGATGGCCGACACGGGCGCGGTCCTGCTGGGCCGCGTGACGTACGAGGACTTCGCTTCGGTCTGGCCGAACCAGCCCGACAACCCGTTCGGGATGTTCCTCAACGCGGCCCGCAAGTACGTCGCCTCGCGAACCCTGCGGGAGCCACTCGACTGGCAGAACTCGCAGCTGCTCGAGGGCGACGCCATCGACGCCGTCGCGCGGCTCCATGACGGCGACGGGCCCGGGATCATCGTGCTCGGCAGCGGCCAGGTCGTCCGGCAGCTGCTGGCACGGGACCTGATCGACGAGCTGATCCTCCAGATCCATCCGCTCGTCCTCGGCGACGGCATCCGGCTGTTCGAAGGCGCCGACGAAGGCGTCTCGAAGCTCCAGCTCGTCGACTCGTCGACGACATCGACCGGCGTCGTCATCGCGACCTACCGACCCGCCTGAGGCGTCCGGCCCGGATCGCGGTGCTACCGTGTCGCGGTGGCTCCGGATCTCCGCGTCGAGGGCGTCTTCAGCGTTCTGCCGACCGCGTTCCACGATGACGCCTCGCTCGACCTCGAAGGCACCGCGTCGCTCGTCCGGGCCAACGTCGCCGCGGGTGTCGCGGGCCTGACGTCGCTCGGCGTCATGGGCGAGGCGGCCGAGCTGACCGAGGACGAGCGGTCGCTCGTGCTCGCGACGGTCGTCGAGGCGGCCGGCCCGACGCCGGTCGTCGTCGGCGTGACCGGGCCGGACGCGGACGTGGTCGCGGCGCGCTCGCGGTCAGCGGCCGTCGCCGGCGTCCGCGGCCTGATGGTGAGCCCGACGGCGACGCTGCCGCTTCCCGAGGCCGTCGCCGCGGCGGCCACCGGCGGGCTGCCGATCGTGATCCAGGACTTCCCGGCGGGCTCCGGCGTGCGGATCGGCGTCGACGACGTCGTCGCGGTCGCGTCGGCCCAGCCGCTCGTCGTGGGGCTCAAGGCCGAGGCGCCGCCGACGAGCGGCACGATCGCGACCATTCGCGAACGCTGCCCGGGGCTCGGCGTCGTCGGTGGCCTGGGCGCGACGTTCCTGATCGACGAGCTCCGGGCCGGCGCCACCGGGGCGATGACCGGGCTGGCCGTCCCCGAGCACCTCGTCTCGATCGTCCGGACGTTCGCGACCGACCCCGAAGCCGCGGAGCGCGAGTGGACCTCGCTCCTGCCGCTCATCCGCCTCGAGGCGTTCCCGCCGTTCAACCTCGCGGCACGCAAGGAGGTCTGGCGGCTCCGCGGCGTCATCGGGTCCGCGCGCTGCCGGCTCGCCGGAGCGCGGCTCGACGACCGGGCTCGCGACGACGTCCGCCGCACGTTCGAGTCCGTCGTCGCCGCCGCGGCCCCGGTCGAGGTGGCGGCGACCGGCCGCTGAACCTCACGCCCTCGCGAGCGCCTCGTCGATCGGCTCCGGAGCGACGACGCCGGCCCGCAACCGGAAGCCCCCGAGATGGAGATGGTTGGGGTCCATCGCCTCCCACTCGTCCGCGAGCCACGCCGCGAACCCGCGGTCGACGTCGGCCGGCAGCGCGATGAGGATGTCGCGCATCGGCGCGAGCAGGAGGCGCTCTCGCCCGCCGAGGACGCGCTCCAGACAGTCCGGCACGAGCAGTAGCGACGCGGCGATCCCGCGGCCGGTCTGGACGACCGACACCGGGACGTCGCCGATGTGGTCGTCGAGGACGTCGGCCGGCCCGCATCCCTGGGCGGCGCGCCGGAGGTTCGCGAGCGCCGCCCCGGCGAGCCCCGCCGGGTCGACGTGCCAGCGCTCGAGGAGCGTCGTCGACACGAACGTGATCGCCGGCCCGATGTCGATCCCGAAGCCGACGAGGATGCCGGGCGGCAGCATCGCCCGGACGAGGTCCAGCTCCGGGGTCGGCAGCGGCCGGACACGGGGCAGCATCGGCAGGACCTCGTGGCGGGCCTTCTTCCACGGCATCTCGGGATCGAACCCCTCGAGCGCCGCGAGGACCGTCTCGAGGTCCGCGGTCACGACATGCGGCGACGCGAGCGGGCCTTCGTAGACCTCGACGCGCCGCCCGTCCGGCAGCCGGTGGACGCGCCGCCCGAGCGGCCGTGTGGGCTTGGCTTTCCGTTTCGACATGCCGGCAGGGTAGGGACGAGCCCTCACCCGGGAGTCGATCGCCGCTCACCGCCCGGTTCACGCGGGCTCACCCGCCGATTGGCCCGATCTGCACGGCCGCTCGACGCAGCTTCAGCTCCCGCGGACCTCCGCGATCCGCCGGTCGAGGAACGCCTGCTCGGCCTCGTTCGCGGTCAGCTCCCGAGCCCGGGCGTAGGCCGCACCGGCCTCGTCGAGGCGCCCGAGCCGCCGCAGCAGGTCGGCCCGCGCCGCGTGGAGGTACGGGTACTCCTCGAGCTGGCCCGTCGCGGCGACCCCCTCGACGAGCCGCAGGCCGCGCTCCGGGCCGGTGGCCATCGCGACTGCGACCGCCCGGTTCAGCTCGACGACCGGCGACGGCGCGATCCGCCCCAGCGCCAGGTACAACGCCGCGATCTGCTCCCAGTCCGTCTCTACGGCCGTGCCCGCGTCGTCGTGGAGTGCCGCGATCGCCGCCTGGAGCTGGTTCGGCCCGATCCGCCGCATCCGCATCGCCCGGTCGAGCAGCTCCCGCCCCTCGTCGATCCGGGCCCGGTCCCACGCCGCGCGGTCCTGGTCCTCGAGCAGCACGAGCTCGCCGCCCGGCCCGGTCCGCGCCTCGCGCCGCGCGTCGTGGAGGAGCATCAGCGCCAGCAGCCCCAGGACCTCCGGCTCGTCCGGCATCAGCGAGGCGAGGACCCGCGTCAGCCGGATCGCCTCCGACGACAGCTCGCGCCGGACCAGCCGGTCGCCGGCCGTCGCGTCGTAGCCCTCGTTGAAGATGAGGTAGAGCACCCGCAGCACGCCGTCGAGCCGCTCCGGCAGGGCGTGGTCCGGCGGGACGCGATACGGGATGCCCGCGTCGCGGATCTTGCGCTTCGCCCGGACGAGCCGCTGGGCGAGCGTCGCCTCGGGCACGAGGAAGGCCCGGGCGATCTCGGGCGTCGAGAGCCCGCCGAGCGTCCGCAGCGTCAGCGCCACCCGGGCGTCCATCGCCAGGGCCGGGTGGCAGCACGTGAAGATCAGCCGCAACCGGTCGTCCGCGATCGGGCTCATGCCGGCCTCCCCTTCGATGGCCGCGTCCGGGTCGACTGCCTCGAGCTCCGCCTGGATCGCCGCGTCGCGCTTGAGCAGCTCCTCCTTCTCGGCGAGCCGCCGCCGGCGACGCAGCCGGTCGATCGCCCGGTTCCGGGCCGTGGTCGTGATCCACGCCCCGGGGTTGTCGGGCACGCCGCGCGAGGGCCACGTCTCCAGGGCGGTGACGAACGCCTCCTGGACCGCTTCCTCGGCGAGGTCGAAGTCGCCGAGGACGCGGATCAGCGTTGCGACCGCCCGGCCCTGCTCCTCGCGGAAGACACGGTCGACGACGGCGTGCGGATCGACGGGCGGCATCAGGCCCCGAGCGCGGGCGATGACCGGGGGTCGCGGACCAGGACTCGGACCCGGTCCCTGCGGCTCAGCCGGCGGCGCCGACGGTCTCGGCCGCCGAGCCCGCCGCGTCCGCCGCGCCGTATTCCCAGATGGGGCGGACCTCGATCGAGCCGTGCTTCGCGGCCGGGATCCTCGCGGCGAGCTCGATCGCCTCGTCGAGATCCTTCGCGTTGACGAGGTAGAAGCCGCCGAGGGCCTCCTTCGTCTCGGCGAACGGACCGTCGGTCGTCACGGTCTCGCCATCCTTGACCCGGACCGTCGTCGCGCTCGACGTCGGCACGAGCGCCTCGCCGGCCTCGAAGATCCCGCGACTCCTGATGTCCGCGGTGAACTCGTTGTAGGCGGCGGACTCTTCGGTCATCCGCTGTTCGGGGACGGCCTGGGTGGGCTCCTCGGCGTAGATCAGGAGCAGGTAGCGCATCGGGTGCCTCCTTGCCAGCGGGGCCGCGACCGCGACCTCCTGCCCAGACGACGAACGAACGAGATCCGGATCGACAGTATCAGGCCGTCCCGGAAATGGGTTCGCTGAGATACCGGCCGGCCGATTCGGGCACTGGCGGCTCCGGCGCGGCGATGCGGCCGACAGCGTCGCGCGAGGCCGAGTGTGCGTCGATCGCCGCTCGCAGCGCCGCCAGCCCGTGCTCGATGGATTCGTCGAGGCCCGGCAGAAGGGGCTCGAGGATCGCCCGGTGCTTGGCCGAGCGCGGCCGGGCGAACCGGAGCTCGAGGCGGGTGCCGCCGGCGTCGTCCGGCTCGAACGTGAACGTGTTGACGATCGGCGGCGTGCCCGGGATCGGCAGCTGCGAGCGGTACGTCACGTAGTCGTACGGCCGCCAGTCGAGGACCTCCTCGACGACCGCGTCCTGACCGTGGATGCAGTGATTGACGGTCCCGACGCCGCGCCGGCCGGCCGACCCCGGCTGCTCCTCGACGCCGGTCACGCCGTGCTGCCATTGCGGACGGAGGCCCGGCGAGGTGACGAAGTCCCACACGACGGCCTGCGCCGCGGGAAGGTTCGCCGTGTAGGTCCGCGACGCCTCGGCCGGCGCGACGACCACGCGCGCCCGGTCCAGCTCGTCCTGCCACGCCGCCTCGAGGTCGCGAACCCAGCCGACGATCTCGCCGACGCCCTCGAACGGCTCGGCATGCCGCTCGAGGCCGGCGGCGGCGGGGTCGAGGCCCATCGCCGCGACACAGGCGTCGGTGTACATGGCATAGGCCCGCGGGCCGCCGTCGTCGGTGACGTGGTTCTTCAGCAGGCGGTGGACCACGACGACGGAACTGCCGACGAGCTCCTCGCGCCCGGCGATCCGCTGCCGGACGATCGGTCCGTGGTGGACGACGACCTTCAGGTCGAGCTTCGGGACGAGCGTGCAGGAGTTGCAGTCGCAGCTCGAGGCCTGGCCGATGTCGCGCAGGCGCCGGCGGAACGTGAAGTAGCACCGCTCGACCGCGTCCTGCATCGCCGCGGCGTCGAGGGACTCCGCGAGCAGGTAGACGAAGGCGGCGTCGCCCTCGAGCTTCGCCAGCCGGAACGTCGGCCGCAGCGAGCTGACGACCATCCCGACGAGGTCGGCCAGCACGTCCTGGGCGTGGTCGAGCTCGGCGTCCGCGAGGAAGCTCGTGTAGCCCGAGATGTCGGCGATCAGCAGGCAGGCCGGCTCAGGTCTTGCCCAGCACTCGTTCCCTCCGGATTGCGGTCTACGGCTAGCATCGCACCATGCCCACTCGCAAGGAAGTGCTCGAGATCGACGGCCGCGAGGTCACGGTCACGAACCCCGACAAGATCTACTTCCCCGACTCCGGCTACACGAAGATGGACCTCGTCCACTACTACCTGGCGGTGTCCGACGGCGCGCTCCGCGGCGCCGGTGGCCGGCCGATGGCGCTGAAGCGCTTCGTCGACGGGATCACGAAGGAGGCGTTCTTCCAGAAGCGGGCGCCCGACAACCGGCCCGACTGGCTGCGGGTCGCGACCCTGACGTTCCCGTCCGGCCGAACGGCCGACGAGATCGTGCTCGACGACGCGGCCGGCCTCGCCTGGGTCGCGAACCTCGGCTGCATCGATCTGAACCCCCACCCGGTCCGCGCCGACGACCTCGACCACCCCGACGAGCTGCGCGTCGACCTCGACCCGGTGCCGGGCATCGAGTGGGCCCAGATCCGGGACGTCGCGCTCGTCGCCCAGGAGGCGCTCGAGGCCGTGGGGCTCGTCGGCTGGCCGAAGACGTCCGGCTCGCGCGGCATCCACATCAACGTCCGGATCGAGCGGCGCTGGGGGTACTCGCAGGTCCGTCGGGCGGCGCTGGCCCTGGCCCGGGACGTCGAGGCCCGCGCGCCGTCGATCGCGACGAGCAAGTGGTGGAAGGAGGAGCGCCACGGCGTCTTCCTCGACTACAACCAGAACGCGAAGGACCGGACCGTCGCATCGGCCTATTCCGTGCGGCCGCTGCCCGACGCGCGAGTCTCGTTCCCGCTGCGCTGGTCGGAGGTGCCGGACGTCCAGCCGGAGGAGTTCACGATCGCGACGGTGCCGCGGCTCTACGCCGAGCGCGGCGACGCCGGCGACGGCATCGACGACGCCGTCGGGTCGCTCGAGGGGCTTCTCGAGCTCAGCGCCCGGCACGAGGCCGAGGGCCAGGGCGACGCCCCGTGGCCGCCGAACTACGCGAAGCAGGAGGGCGAGCCGCCGCGCGTCCAGCCGTCCCGAGCCCGCCGGCCGAAGACCGAGTACGAGGAGGGCCGCGGCGTCGAGGGCGGCCCGCCGCCGGACGTCGCCGCGGAGCGGGCGGCCGCGGTCGCGGCGGGCGATCGCAACGCCGGCCTGCCGACCGAGTGGGAGGGCTCCCGACCGACGCCGACCGGCCGCCGCAAGACGAGCATCCCGGTCATCGAGATCAGCCGGGCCGCGACGAAGGCCGAGGCGCTCGAGGGCCTCGACCGCTGGAAGGAGCGCCATCCCGAGGCCGCGCCACACCTCGAGCCGGCCGACGTCCTCGTCGACGGCATGCGCGGCCGCTCCTCGCTCTGGTACCGCGTCCGGGTCAACCTCAGCCACGTCCCGGAAACGGACCGGCCGCCGCAGGAGGCGCTCGACCCGGACTACGACCCGTGGGCCGGCTACGAGTGGCCGGACCGGGCCGGCCAGCTGGAGCGGGCGCCGCGGAAGAAGCCCGCGAGCTGAGGCCTACGCGCCGAAGATCTTCGCGATCTCGTAGGCGGGCGTCTCCTCGAGCTGGGCGTACGTGCAGTCGGCCGGCGACTTGTCGGGGCGCCAGCGCTTGAACGTCGTCCCATGCCGGAACCGGTCGCCCTGGAGGTGGTCGAACGCCACCTCGACGACCTTCTCGGCGCGGAGCGGCTCCCACGACAGGTCCTTGCCCCGGTTCCAGCGCGACGTGGCGCCCGGCAGCCGCTGACCCGACGCGTCGGCCGCGCCGGCGACCGACCACTCGGCCCACTCCTGCCACGGGTGGCCCTCGATCGCGTTCTCGCGGAGCGGCTCCAGCTCCGTCAGAGATCGATGCCCGGCGGTCCCACGTGAACGACGACGTGATCCCGACGTGGTTGAGCTTGCCGTCGTCGCCGTACAGCCCCAGCAGCAGCGACCCGACGTGCGTGCCCGGGCCGTTCTTGTGCCAGCGGAAGCCGGCGACGACGCAGTCGGCGGTCCGCTGGTGCTTGATCTTCAGCATCGCCCGCTTGCCCGGCAGGTACTTCTCCGAGAGCTTCTTCGCGACGACGCCGTCGAGGCCGGCGCCCTCGAAACGGTGGAACCAGTCCTCGGCGAGGGCCCGGTCGGTCGTGGCCGGCGTGAGATGGACAGAGTCGTGGCCCGAGGCAGCGGCAAATGCCTGCTCGAGGAGCTGGCGACGTTCGCCCTGGGGCGTCGGGCGCAGGTCGCGGTCGTCGAGCGCGAGCAGGTCCCAGGCCACGAACGACGCGGGCGACTGCTCGGCCAGCATCCGGACCCGCGACTCCGCCGGGTGGATCCGGAGCAGCAGCGACTCGAACTGGAGTTCGCCGTCGGCCGCGATGACGACCTCGCCGTCGACGATGCAGCGGTCCGGCAGCGCCCTGCGGAGCGGCTCGGCCAGCTCCGGGAAGTAACGGTCGAGCGGCTTGAGGTCGCGCGACTGGGTGAACACCTCGTCGCCGTCGCGGAAGACGATCGCCCGGAAGCCATCCCACTTCGGCTCGAAGAGCCAGCCATCGCCGGTCGGCAGTCCGTCGGATGCCTTCGCAAGCATCGGCTCGAGCGGCGGATCGAAGGGCAGCTTCATGAACCGAGTGTAGTCGGGCCAGCCGATCCGACCGCGGAACTCGTCCGTCGCGGCCGGCGTCGGGGCGACGCCGCACTCGGGCTGAGGCAGCGGCCCTCGGAGGAACGTCACATGCAGCGCATCCTTCGTGGAGCGGCGAGGCGCCGCTCCGTTCTCGGGCTCCTCGCCGCCGCGGCGCTTGGCGCTGCCGCGTGCGGGTCGTCGGGAGCCGCGCCGCCTGAGCAGGGCGGCGTGGATGGCGGCAACGCGGCCGTCGGCGCCCCGGCCGCGAGCCCGGCCCCCGCTGCTCCGGGCGACGCCTCGGCGCCAGGGCCCGTTCAGGCAGGCCAGGATGCCGCGGTCCGCGATGGGGCGAAGATCATCCGGACCGGCTCGCTCCAGCTCGACGTCGGCGATGTCGAGAAGGCCCTCGGCGCGGCGCGGACCGCGATCCAGGGCCTCGGCGGCTTCATCGGCGCGTCGCAGCAGTACCGCGACGGCGACAACACCGTCGCGACGATCACGTACCGGATCCCGGCCGAGCGCTGGGAGGACGCCCTCGACGCGCTCCGCCGGTTGGGCTCGGAGGTCAGCGAGAAGACGGACTCAGCCGACGTCACCGGCCAACTCGTCGACCTCGACGCTCGGATCCGCAACCTCAAGGCGAGCGAGACCGCGCTCGTCGGCTACATCGAGAGGGCGACGAAGGTCGACGACATCCTCGAGATCGAGTCCCGCCTGTCCGACGTGCGCGGCCAGATCGAACAGCTCACGGCACAGCAGGCGAGCCTGGCGGACCAGGTCGCGTACGCGACGCTGGCGGTCACGTTCGGCGTAACCGACAAGGCGATCCAGACGGCCGCCGACAGCTGGGACCCCCTGTCGGAGATCGACAAGGCCGGCGCGAGCCTCGTCGGCTTCGTCCAGGGGCTAGCCACGGCCGGGATCTGGTTCGTGATCGTCTGGCTGCCGATCCTTGCGGTGGTCGGGTTCGTCATCGCGGCCGTCGTGGTCGTCGGCCGGCGGTTCGGGCTGTTCCGACGATCGGCGCCGCCCATGCCGCCGATGCCCCCGGCCCCGCCAACTCCCGCGGAGGGCTGACGCCCGCGGATCAGCGGGTCACGAACAGCGGGTCGAGCGCCGCTGCCGCCCGCGTCCGGGCGAGGTTCCACGCCGGCCAGCCCGCGTAATCCGGCCGGCCGAGGTCGAGCCACCGGGCCTCGAGGTCCGTCACGAGTCGCTCCCGGTCCGCCCCGGTGAGAGCCGGCAGCGCCGCGACGAGCGAGGGGTCCGCGTCGTGGCCGAGCGTCAGGACGTAGTCGAGGTCGATCCCCTGACGGCCGTCGGGCGGCACGAGCGATGGATCGAGGAGGCGCGCGACGTTCGCCTCGGCAACGACCCGCTGCGGCCCGATCGCGTTCATCACGACGAGCACCGCGAGCGCCCCGATCGCCATCGAATGGCCGAGCCAGCGCATCCGGTCGCGGACGAGAAGCACGGCCGCCGCCGCGATCCCGATCGCGAGCCAGACGATCGTCGCCGCGACGTACAGCCGCAGCTCGGTCCAGCCGTAGGCGTCCTGGTAGAGCGCGAGGCGGAACGCAGCAGAGACGAGGACGATCGCGGTCAGCCCGGCGAGCGCGAGCGACGCGGCCACGAACGCCCGGGTCCGCTCGACGACGACCGCGTGGAGCCCGACGACGAGGCAGCCGGCAAGGCAGGTCACCGCGACGAGCTCGAAGAAGCCGCGCCGGGCATAGGTCGCGTACGTGATGCCGCCGGCGGCCATCGTGTCGAGTCCGCCGAACAGGTAGGCCAACTGGAGCCCCACGAACAGCGCGAACAGCGCGTCGACCGCAACGAGGATCGTGAGCGCCTCGACCGTCCCGAGGCGCGGCGCGGCTGCCGCGGCCGGTGCCGGTGCCGGCGTCGCGACCATCGCGCCCAGCGATTGCATCGGCGGTGGAGCGCCAGCGACGGGCGCGGCCGGGTGCGCATCGGAAGGGAGCCGGATCTCGCCGAGCCCGGTCGCGACCGCGAGCAGTCCGGCCACGACCCACGCGATGAGGAACGCGACGCCGGTCCGCAGCGGCAGCTCGCCCAGGTCGACCTGCCAGTCGACGAGGTGCCCGGCGAACGACGCGAAGATCGCGTCGGCCGAGGCGAACAGCAGACCGAAGACGAGCAGCAGGGGCATGGCGAGCGCGAGGCCACGGACGACGCCACGAGCCGGCGCCGAGAGCGACCGTCGCGGCCCGTCCGGCCCGGGTCGCCGGGCGGTCTCGCTGAGCCTGAGGATCCCGATCGTGACCCACAGCAGCACGACCGACCCGAGCCCGACGATCGCGAGCATCGATCGGCGCGTCACCGCCGCCCCGGCGAACGCGGCCACGGACGCGCCGACGAGCGTCGCCGCGGTCACGGCGTCGAGGAACATCAGCGTGTCGTCGGACCGGAGCGCGGTCCCGGCCGCGACGACGCCGGCGGCGATCGGGAGCCAGCCGTCGAGCGGATCGGGGCGACGGCCGGCGAGGCGACCCAGCGCCGCGGCGGCGGCGAGCACGAGCGCGGTCGCGACGACGACGTTGACGCCGAACGCGAGGCCGACGAACAGGGCCTGGGCGACGATGCCGACGACGGCGGCGGCGAGAAGCGCACGGCGCGCGACGATCCTCTCCATCCGGGATCCTCCGGTCTCGACTGGTGGTGTTCGCTGGGGGACGGCTCGGGGACGGCCGGTGTGTCGCCCGCCGATCCGCGGCGCGCGGCCAGTGGCCCGTGGCACGATTGCTCCATGACCGACCAGGCCGAGCGCTACGACCGGATCGCCGCCGGCTATGCCCGCTGGTGGGCGCCGGTCATCTCGCCGCGGGCCGTCGACGCGCTCGACCTGCTCGAGCCGGTCGTCGCGGCCGGCGCCCGCCGGATCGTCGACATCGGGACGGGGACGGGGACGCTCGCGGTCGAGGCGATCAGGCGCTGGCCGTCGGTCGAGATCGTCGGGATCGACGCGTCACGGGAGATGGCCGAGGCGGCGGGTCGCGAGGCGGATCGACTCCTGGCGGGCCCGGATCGTCGGCGGTTCGAGACGAGGGTCGCCTTCGCCGACGAGCTGCCGTTCGAAGACGGGTCGTTTGACGCGGCCATGTCGTCGTTCGTGTTCCAGCTCGTCCCGAATCGGGCGCGGGCGCTCCGCGAGGCGCGGCGCGTCCTGCGACCGGGCGGGACGCTCGCGTACGTGAGCTGGCTCGCCGACGACCGTCTCTTCGCGCCGGATGCCGACCTCGACGACGCCCTCGACGAGGTCGGGATCGGTCCGCGCGAGCCGGAGGGCCGGCCCGGCGATGTGCCGAGCGTCGAGCGGGCGATCCTCGAGCTGCGGCGAGCGGGCTACCGCGACGTGACCGCAACCCGGGGGCTCCTCGAGCACCCGTTCGACATCAACGGCTACGTCGCGTTCATCACCCAGTTCGACGAGGCCGACACGTACGAGTCGCTCGACCGGGCCGAGCGGCGGCGGTTCGAGCAATCGCTCCGCAGGCGACTCGCGCGACGGGACGCGGACGAGCTCGTGCTGCGGCTGCCGGTCGTCGCGGCCAGCGCGGTGCGCACCTAGCCGGCGGCCGACCCCGCCGTCGCGAGCGCGCGCTCGCGGGCCCGGGCGAAGCCGCCGAGTCCCCGCTCGACCATCTCGTCGGTCGCCGTCAGCGAGATCCGGAACCAGCCGGGGACCTCGACGATCTGCCCGGGCAGGACGAGGACGCCCTCCTCCGCGAGCAGCTCGGCGAACGCGACGTCGTCGTCGATCGGGCTCCTCGCGAGGATGTAGAACGTGCCCTCCGGAAACGTCGTCTCGTAGCCCAGGTCGCGCAGCGCCGGGACCAGCCGGTCGCGGCGGCGCTGGAGCGCAGCGACGTCGATCGACAGCTTGTCGAGATCCTCGATCGCGTGCTGGAGCAGCGCGTTCGGGAACGCATACCCGGTCGCAAGCTGGGCGACGAGCACCCGCTCCCTGAAGCCCTCGCGGTCGGGCATCGTCGGCGGGACCGTCAGATAGCCGATCCGCTGGCCCGGGGCGAGCAGCGTCTTGCCGAACGAGTACGTCGTGATCGTGTACCGGTAGACCTCGGCCGGGCTGTGGAAGGTCCGGCCGTCGAACACGATCCGGTTGTAGGGCTCGTCGCTGACGAGGTAGATGGGGTGGCCGTGGCGAGCGCTCGCATCGTCGAGCGCGGCGCCGAGCCGGCGCAGGTCCTCGATCGGGAAGATCCGGCCGCTGGGGTTGTGCGGCGTGTTGACGAGGACGGCCCGGGTCCGGGGCGTGATTGCCGCGCTGATCGCGTCGACGTCGAGGTCGAACGAGGGCGGTGGCAGGGCCACGCGGACCGCGGTCCCGCCAGCCGCCTGGATGAGGAGCTCGTAGAAGAACCAGGGCGGCGTGGGGAAGACGACCTCGTCACCCGGCTCGAGGATCGCCCGGAACGCGACCGCGAGCGCCCCGAAGCCGCCGTTCGTCATCGCGACGTCGGCCGGGTCCCATTCGAGCCCGGTCCGCTCGGTCAGGCTCGCCGCGACGACGGCCTGGGACCCGGGCTCGCTGAGCTTGTAGGCGAACCAGTCAGGCGACCGCGGCTCGACCTTGTCGCGGAGTGCCGCGACGTAGCCGGGCAGGGGCATGTCCTGCGGGTTGCCGACGGCGAAGTTCGCCATCCCGGGCTCGCCGTTGCGGGCCCAGATCGGGCCGTTGAAGAACGAGATGAATGGCGCGACCGTGTCGCGCAGGGTCTCGATCACGCCCTGGCGGGCCGGTGCGGTCACCTGGCCGTCGCCGGAGGTCAGCCTTCGCTGCCGGTGTCGCCGGCCTCGCCCTCGGCCTGCTCGCCTTCGGCCGCCTCGCCCTCGGCGCCCTCGGCCGCCTCGCCCTCGGCGACGACGGGCTCCTCCTCGACCTCGACACGCGGCGCCTGGACCTTGGCGACGACCTCGTCGGGATCGGTGAGCAGCGTCGCGTCCGACGGGATCTCGAGATCGCGGACGTGGATCGCGGCGTCGAAGTCGACGAGGCTCTCGATCGAGTACTCGATCGACTGCGGCAGGTGGTCCGGCAGCGCCCTGATCCGGACCGACTCCAGGCCGTGGAGCAGCGTGCCGCCCTCGTCGACGACCGCGACGGACGTGCCGGTCGAGATGAGCGGGACGTCGACGGTGAGCTCCTCGGTCATCCGCACGAGGAAGAGATCGACGTGGAGCGGCCGCCGCGTCACCGGGTGGACCTGGACACCGTGGATGAGCACGGGCTGGGCCTTCTTGCCGTCGACGGACAGGTCGACGAGGGCGTTGGGGCCGCTATGGCGACGGAGCTGCTCGAAGTCGTGGCTGTCGATGCTGACGCTCGTCGACTCCAGGCCGCGACCGAACACGACCGCCGGCAGGCGACCGTTGCGACGCAGCGAGGCGACCTTCTTGCCGACGAGTTCGCGCGGCTCGGCGGCGAGGGTGGGACGAGAGGACGTGGCGGTGGCCATGGGAGTTGTGGAACCTCAGATGTGGGCGCGTCGCGGAGCAGGCGACGCCGAGGACGCGCTCGATGAGCGGCGGCAACGATAGCATGCGCGGCCGATCAAACCCACCGCGTGCCTCCTCGTCAGGGCTCCACGTCGGGGGCGAGCCAGCCCTTCTCCTCGGCGATCCGCGCGGCCTCCGCCCGGTTCCGCGCGCCAACCTTCTGGATGGCCGCCGAGAGGTGGTTGCGGACCGTACCCTCCGACAGGGACAAGCGCTGGGCGAGCCCGGCGATCGTGGCCGTCTCGGTCGACGCGGCGAGGACCTCGCGCTCTCGGGGCGAGAGCGGGTTCGTGCCCTCGGCCAGGGCGTCGAGTGCGAGCGCCGGGTCGACGACGCGGCCCCCGGCAGCGACGCGCCGGATCGCCTCGGCGAGCTGGGCCGCTGGCGCGTCCTTGAGGAGGAACCCCGAGGCGCCGGCCTCCATCGCCCGGCGGAGGTAGCCCGGCCGCCCGAAGGTCGTCACGACGATCGTCCGACAGCTCGGCAGGGCGGTCCGGAGCTGGGCAGCGGCGCTGAGGCCGTCGAGTCCCGGCATCTCGATGTCGAGCAGGGCGACGTCGGGGCGGACCTCGAGGGCCGTGGGCACGACCTCGTCGCCGCGGGCGACGTCCGCAACTACCTCGAGATCAGGCTCGAGGCCCAGCAGCGCGACGATCGCGCCGCGGACGAGCGACTGGTCCTCGGCGATGAGGATCCGGATCACGCGATGGGCACCGAGACGTGGAGCCGGAAGCCGCCGTCGTCCACCGGGCCGGCTTCGACGACTCCACCGAAGCTCGCGACGCGCTCCCGCAAGCCCGGCGAGCCCCGTGCCGGCTCGCCGGGTCGAGTGGCACTCGCGTCGCCGCGCGGCCGCACCGGGGCGAGCCGGTCGTTCCGGATGTCGACGCCCGCGGCGGCCTCGCTCAGCTCGACCCGGATCTCCGCAGACCCGGCCCGCGCGTGGCGGACGATGTTCGTGACACCCTCGCGGACCGCCCAGCCCAGGACGGCGTCGACCGGCGGCCGGGATGCCCTCGGGCGCCGGCTCGACACGACCGTCGATCCCCGCTGCGGCGAGCGCGCTACCGCGCGCCAGCGAGCTCCGCGGCGAGCGTCGGCTGGCGGAACCCGCCGATCGTCTCGCGGACCGCCGACAACGACTCGCGCGCGACCCGTTCGACATCGGCCATCTCCGCCTTCGCCCGGACCGGATCGTCGTCGACGAGGCGACCCGCGAGCTCGCTCTTGAGGGCGATGACGGAGAGGCTGTGACCCAGCGTGTCGTGGAGGTCGCGGGCGATCCTCGAACGCTCATCGGCGACCGCGAGCCTCGCCAGCTCGTGGCGCGCGGCGACGAGCGCCCGGTTCGTCCGTCGCACGGCGATCGCGCTGAACACCGTGAAGCCGATGATCGTCACCGACAGTCCCTGGACGACGGCGCCGCCGAGTCGCGCTCGGCCGAGAAGAAGGTCAGCGAGGCCAGCACGCCGGCGAGGATCATCAAGGGGACCGCGACTCGGGTGGAGCGGATCGTGCTCGCGCCGGTCGAGGAGTAGTAGAAGAGCGCGAACCAGCCCGCGGCTCGGGTAGGCGAGGCTGAGGGTCACAGCGATCGCCAGCAGGACGATGACGGCCGCGGTTGACGCGGCGATCCGGCGGGCGGACGGCGGCAGCCGGTGGACGGCCTTGCCCTCCCGGACGCGCGTTCCGAGGAAGGGGCTCGTCGCCAGCATCAGGCCGGCGAACACCACCGTCCCGATGACCACGAGAGTGGTCTCGACCAGATCGGCGTTCGTCGAGATCAGATTCAGGATCGGGAAGGCGATGAACAGCACTGCGACCACTCCGAAGAGCGGTCGCAGGGATCCATCGCGGGGCGTGCCCAGGATCGTCGATTCGTCGGTGTCGCCGACGGCGCCCGCGGCGCCGCCGGCAGTCGTCCGGGTCGATGGTCATCCGCGGGCCCGCAGCTCGGTCACGCGGTAGCGCCAGGCGACGAGCCCGAACAATGCCACCGCCCAGGCCGCGACGAACGCGATGTCCGTCAGGTCCGGCAGGCCATTGACGAGGCTCCCCCAGCCGAGGTTCGCGAAGTGGTAGGTCGGCATGATCTGGGCGATCGTAGCGAGCGTCGCCGGGAACGTCGTCACCGGCACCCACAGGCCGCCGAGGATCGCCATCGCGATGTAGCTGATCATCACCGCCGGCTGCGCCGACGTGACGTCGAAGAGGAACCCGTACAGCAGCCCGATCCCGGCGAACGGCAAGACGCCCAGCGCGAGCGACAGACCGATCGCGAGCCAGGTGCCGGCCGGCAGGCCGACGTGGTTGACGAGGACCGCTGCCAGGCCGACGAGCACGAGCGACGGCAGCGCCGTGAGGTAGGCGACGGCGAGCTTCGTCGCGATCCAGGCCGGCGCCGGCAGCGGCGTGATCCGGAGCTGGCGGGTCCAGCCGCTGGCCCGCTCCTGGGCGATCGGCACCGCGTTCGAGAGCGACGCGCCGATCATCCCGTACGCCGCCATCGAGACCATGAAGTAGGCCGGCCAGCGCGGGTCGGTCGTCGCGCCGCCGCCGCCCTGGAGCACGGCCGTGTACAGGAGGTAGAACACGACCGGGAAGCCGATCGCGAAGACGAAGTAGCGCCGGTTGCGGAGCGAGCGCCGCAGCTCGAGGCCGAGGTACGCGGCCATCGCCCGGACGGGGTCGACCCCGGACCTGGCGAGGGGGCTGGCGAGTGCAGTCATCGGTGGATCTCCCGGGTGGTGGCGGCGGTGCGATCGCCGCCGGTGAGGGCGAGGAACGCGGCTTCGAGATCCGGGCCGGAGATCTCGAGGTCGCGGACGTCGAGGTCGCTCCGGAGCAGCGCCCGCGCCGTCGCGTCCGAATCGGCCGTCGCGATGTCGACTCGGCTGCCCGCGATGTCGACGGCCGCGACGGCCGGCAGCGCCGCGAGGAACGCCCGGTCCGGCGCGGCCGAGCGGAACCGGACGTGGCGGCTGCTCGAGGCGTTCTTGATCGACGCGGCCGTGCCGTCGGCGACGATCCGGCCGCGGTCGAGAACGACGATCCGGTCGGCGACCTGATCGGCCTCTTCGAGGTAGTGGGTGGCGAAGAGGATCGTCCGGCCCTCGGCGGCGAACGCCCGCATGTCGGACCAGAACGACCGCCGCGACTCGACGTCCATCGCCACGGTCGGCTCGTCGAGGAACAGCAGGTCGGGGTCGCCGGCGATCGCCATCGCGAACCGGACACGCTGCGTCTCGCCGCCCGAGAGCGTCTCCGTCGGCCGGTCGGCCAGCGCGGTCAGCCCGGCCCGGGCGAGGACGGCGTCGGTCGGCATCGGTCGCGGCGAGAGGTGCCGGACCAGCTCGATCAGCTCGCCGACGCGGGCGAAGATCGGCAGCCCCGACTCCTGGAGCATCGCGCCCACGGCACCCGACCGGACCGCGGCGTGCGGCTCGTCGTCGAGGACGCGGACGTTGCCCGACGTCGGGTCGAGCAGGCCGAGCATCAGCCCGATCGCGGTCGACTTCCCGGCACCGTTCGGCCCGAGCAGCGCCACGGTCTCGCCGGGCGCGATCTCGAGGTTAATCCCGTCGAGCGCGACGGTGGTGCCGTAGTGCCGGGTCACGCCATCGAAGCGGACCGCGCTGGATCTGGTGGCGCCGGTGTCACGGCCCGCCCTGGGTGGCGGCACCGTGGACGCGGTCATGAGTGAGGTCATCGCGAGCTCCTGTGGTCGATTGGTTCGCGTCCAGCCTCGGGCCGCGGCCGGCTCGCGCCCAGTCACGGCCGTCGCGAACGAGGCGTGACCGCGTTGACCTCGCCGACCGTGACGAACGTCATGTCGGTGTACAGTCGCGCCCTCATGAGCGCCACGATCCTCATCGTCGAAGACGAGTTCGCCGTCGCCCGCGGCATCCAGTACGCGCTCCAGCAGGAGGGCTACACCGTCGCGGTCGCGCGGAGCGGCGAGGAGGGCCTCGAGTTCGCGACGAACCAGGCGCCCGACCTCGTCGTCCTCGACGTTCGCCTGCCGGGGATGGACGGCTTCGAGGTCCTGCGCCGGCTCCGCGCTACCGGCTCGAAGGCGCCGGTCCTCGTCCTGACCGCCCGCGACGACGAAGTCGACAAGGTGATCGGGCTGGAGCTGGGCGCCGACGACTACCTGACGAAGCCCTACGGCCTGCGCGAGCTGATGAGCCGGATCAAGGCGCTCCTCCGGCGGGCCTACGGCGACCTCGCCGACGCGGCCGGCGGCCGGGTCATCCGCCACGGCGACCTCGTGATCGACCTGGAGCGGCGGCGCGTCCAGCGCGGCGACCGCCGGATCAGCCTCACGCCGACGGAGTTCGAGATCCTCCGCCACCTCGCCTCGCGGCCCGGCCGGGTCTACACCCGGTCCGAGCTGCTCGAGCTGCTCCGCGACTACGAGGCGCTCGACCAGGACGAGAAGACGATCAACGTCCACGTGAGCCACCTGCGCGACAAGATCGAGGACGATCCCGCCGCGCCGGCATTCGTCCAGACGGTGCGCGGTGTCGGCTACGCCTTCGCCGAACGCTGAGGCCGGTGGCCGGGCGGTTCCAAGGCTCTTTCGCCGGCTCGTCCCGCGAACGTTCCAGGCGCGCCTGACGATCGCCTTCGTCGGCGTCGTCGCGCTGACGCTCGGCCTCGTCGCGATCGTTGTCCTCAACCGGCTCGACGACTATTTCACCCAGCAGCAGAACGCCGAGGTGACCGCCCGCGCGAAGCTCGTCGCCGCGTTCATCGATACGCGCGTCGGGATCGCCCTCGAGGGCCAGCCGGCGGTCGTCGACGGCCGGCTCAACCCGCGGGCGTCCACGGCGATCAGGGAGCAGATCAAGGGAATCGCGAACTTCCTCGCCCAGGCCGACGTCGACGTGAACCTCTGGGTGGACGAAGGGGAGGGCCGGGGCATCGTGCCCGTCCAGGGTGGCCACTTCGCCGCGGGCGTCACGGTCCCGCCGCCGGCCGGCACGCGCGAGCTGTTCCAGTCGCAGCTCGTGCCGTACCACTCGACCGGCAGCGTCGACAGCTACATCATCGGGGTCAGCCTCGAGAACCCGTACACGGTCCGCCAGACGACCCTGGCCAACGTCACGAGCCTCCTCGCGGCCGTCGGCGTCGTGGCGCTGGGCCTCGCGATGATCGTCGCCGCGGCCGTCGCCCACCGCTTCACGACGCCGCTCCGCCGCCTGACCGAGGCGTCACGCTCGATCGCCGAGGGCGACTTCACCGAGCGCATCGACCCCGCCGACGTCCAGGTCGGCTCGTCGGAGCTCACGGAGCTCGCGCTCCAGTTCAACTCGATGGCGGAGAAGCTCGAGGAGAGCGTCTCGATCATCCGCAGCGACCGCGATCGCAGCCGCGACTTCCTGGCCGACGTCTCGCACGAGCTGCGGACGCCGATCGCCGCGCTGCTCACGTTCAACGAGCTGCTCAAGGACCAGGCGGCAGCCGACCCGGCGGCGCGGGCGGAGTTCCTCGACTCGAGCCGCGTCCAGCTCGAGCGCCTCGACTGGCTCGCCCAGAACCTGCTCGAGCTCTCGAAGCTGGATTCCGGGCTCGTCCTGCTCGACCTCCGGCCCGACGACCTGCGCGCCGCCGTCGAGTCGTCCGTGGAGCAGGCCCAGCCGGCCGCCCGCCGGCGACGCCTCGAGCTCCGCCTGTCGATGCCCGACGTCCCGCTCCGGATCCGCCACGACCCGCAGCGGATCGGCCAGGTCGTGAACAACCTCGTCGGCAACGCGATCAAGTTCACGCCGCCCGGCGGCCGGATCGACGTCAGCGTCGCCGCCAACGGCGACGGCGCCCGGATCGACGTGGCCGACACCGGCGCCGGCATCGACCCGAGCGAGCTGCCGCGGATCTTCGAGCGGTTCTACCGCGGCTCCGGGGCCAACGAGGCGCGTGGCAGCGGCAGCGGCCTGGGCCTCGCGATCGTCCGCTCGATCGTCGACATGCACCACGGCACGATCGCCGTCGACAGCCGGCTCGGCGTCGGCAGCCGGTTCACCGTCCTCCTGCCGCGCGACCCGCGAACCGACGAGGCGCCGCCCGCCGGCGGCCCGGCCGCGAGTTCCGCGATTGACGCCGACGCCGCCGTCTGGGATGCACCGGCGGCACCTGCCTCCACGGCGCCGGTCACCGGTCCCGTTCGCGAGAGGACCATCTGATCAGTTCGAAGGTGGCGGATTCTTCACCGACCGGGACCCCCTGCCTGAACGGCGATGCATCAGGCTTCCCCCAAACCCCAGGCACTGGCCGAAATCGTGCCGGCCCGCCCGATCCCTCCAAGCTGATGGATTCATGACCGACGAACGAAACGTCCCCCAGGACGACGACACCCAGCCCATCGACAGCTCGTTCTTCTCCCCGGCGCCCCAACCGCGCAACGAGTGGACGTCAGCGAGCTGGACCGCCCCGCCGAACCACCCGGCGACGCCCGAGCACTGGTTCGAGCCCTCGAGCTCGCCGGCCACCCCGCAGGCGCCTGCGCCAACCGTTCCCGCTCCGTCGTGGCAGCAGCCTGCCCAGCAGCCCGCGGCCGGCGGCCGGTCCGGCAGCGGCATCGGGACGATCGTCTCCGCGGCACTCCTCGCCGCGGTCCTCGCCTCGGGTGGCACGTTCGCCGCGCTGACCGCGACCGGCGCGCTCGACCGGCCCGCCTCGACGACCCCGTCGAACGCGAACAACACCTCGGTCACCCAGCCGGTCACGATCGACGAGTCGTCGGCGGTCATCGACGTCGCGAAGAACGCCGGCCCGGCGGTTGTCCGGATCGTCTCCGAGGGCGTCGACCCCAACGCCACGAACCTGCCCGAGCAGGGCATCGGCTCCGGCGTGATCTTCAACCCGAACGGCTGGATCCTCACGAACCGCCACGTCGTCGCCGGCAGCAACAAGCTCACCGTCGAGCTCAAGGACGGGACGCAGTACCCCGGCACGATCTACGGCATCGACACGCTGACCGACCTCGCGATCGTGAAGATCGACGCGAAGGACCTCACCGCGGCCGGCCTCGGCGACTCCGACGCGCTCCGCGTCGGCCAGCTCGTCGTCGCGATCGGCAGCCCGCTCGGGACGTTCTCGAACACCGTGACGAGCGGGATCGTCTCGGCCAAGGGTCGCGAGATCAACGCCAGCGGCTCGAGCCTCCGGAACCTCATCCAGACCGACGCCGCGATCAACCCCGGCAACAGCGGCGGCCCGTTGCTCGACGCCTCCTCCGCGGTCATCGGGATCAACACCGCGATCGCCAGCGACTCGACCGGCATCGGCTTCTCGATCCCGATCAACATCGCGAAGCCGCTGATGGCCCAGGCCCTCGCCGGCAAGCAGCTCGAGCGGCCGTACATCGGGATCCGCTACGAGGACATCAACGCCCAGCTCGCGAAGGAAGACAGCCTGCCCGTCAAGGTCGGCGCGCTTGTCTCGCGTGAGGCCGACCAGAACGGCAACCCGCCGATCACCGCGGGCTCCCCGGCCGAGGCCGCGGGCATCCAGCCGGGCGACATCATCACAGCGATCGGCCAGACGAAGATCGATACCGAGCACCCGCTCGACGCGGTCCTCGCCCAGAACGCGCCGGGCGACACGATCCAGCTCTCGATCCTGCGCGGCGGCCAGCAGTCGACGGTCGACGTCACCCTGGCAGTCCGCCCCAGCAACCCGTAACTCTTCAGGCAGCGGCCCCCGCGTCCGCTGCCCGCGCCTGGCTCAGCCGTTCGGGCGGCGGCGCCAGATCTCAACCATCGCGTGGTCGAGCGGGCCGCCCAGCTGGACCTCCGGCTTGCGGACCCGGACCCCGACCTCGGCGACCGGGAAGTCGGCGATGACCTCGTGGGCGATCGCCTCGGCGAGTGCCTCGAGCAACCGGAACGAGGTCGACTCGACGATCTGGCGGGTCACGTCGTAGACCTTGCCGTAGTCGACGGTCTTCTCCAGGTCGTCGTCGATCCCCGCCGGCTGGAGGTTCATCACCAGCTCGACGTCGACCTCGAACGGCTGCGGGTTCAACAGCTCGTGGTCGTAGTAGCCGTGCTTGCCCTCGAACTGCATGTTGCGGAGGACGATCCGGTCGCTCAGCGCTGGTCTCCTTCGGCGGTCGGCGGATCCGTCGACCGATTGTCGACGCGGACGATCGCGTCCGCCATGCGGGCCGCACGCACGTTCTCGCGGACGTCGTGGACGCGGACGATGTCGATTCGGGCGGCGACGGCGAGCGCGGTCGTCGCGAGTGTCGCCTCGACCCGCTGGTCGGCCGGCAGGTCGAGGACCTTGCCGAGCGTCGACTTGCGCGACGTCCCCAGCAGCACCGGCCGGCCCAGCAGCCGGAACGCGTCGAGATGGCGCAGCAGCTCGAGGTTGTGCTCCGGCGTCTTGCCGAACCCGAATCCGGGGTCGACGACGATCGATTCCCAGGCGACACCGGCGCTGAGCGCCCGGTCGATCGCGGCCTGGAGGTCGGCGAGGACCTCGGCGATGAGGTTCGTGTAGCGGGCCTCGGCCCGGTTGTGCATCAGGACGATCGGGACGCCGCCGGGCGGCGGCGAGCCGGCTCACCGCGTCGTCGGCGGCGACGCCCCACACGTCGTTCACGAGGTTCGCCCCCGCGTCGAGGGCTGCATCGGCGACGGCGGGCTTCGTCGTGTCGACGCTGATCGGCATCTCCGGCAGCGCGTCGCGGATCGCGCGGATCACCGGCACGACGCGGGCGATCTCGTCCTCGACGCTCACGATCGCGTGGCCGGGCCGGGTCGACTCGCCGCCGACGTCGAGGATGTCGGCGCCCTCGTCGGCCATCGCCCGCGCCCGTTCGACGGCCGCGCCGAGCGGGTCGCCGGCCGCGAGGAGGCCGTCGCCCGAGAACGAGTCCGGCGTCACGTTGAGGATGCCCATGACGTAGGTCCGCTCGCCCCAGCGGAACGTCGCCGGGCCGATCGCGAGCGGCCGCGGCCCGGCGGGGATGCCGCTCTCGGCGTCGGGCGGGAGTCGGAACGACGGCGTCGCAGTTCCCCCGCGCGCGCCCCCTACGGCGTCCTCGACGGCGCCGTCGCGCGGGAGGTCGCGGTCGCTCGTCATCGGGGCGCCGCCGGCGCCGGGTCGCGCAGCAGCGGGTCGTCGACGAGGCGAGCCCGGGCGAACCCGACGAGGTACAGAGAACCGGCAACGACGACCGGCCCGTCGGCCGTCGCGAGCGCCCGGTCGAGGGCCGTCGCCGGGTCGGGCTCGGTCGACACCTCCCATCCCGGCTCCGACGCGCGCGCCCAGCGCTGCGCGAGCTCGTCGGCGGGGAGTGCCCGCGGAACGTCGAGCTGGGTCGCGATGAACCGCGCGCCGCGGAGGGCCGTAGAGCGCGCGAGTGCGGCCACGACGCCGTCGACGTCCTTGTCCGCCATCGACGCCGTCACGACGCTGACGCGGCCCGGTGCGAGGAACGGCCGCAGGTCGTCGAGCGCGGTCGCGAGCGCCACGGCGCCGGCAGGGTTGTGGGCCCCGTCGAGCAGCACGTCGACGCCCGCGATCGACAGCAGCTCCAGGCGGCCGGGCCAGCGCGCGTTCGCGTAGCCGGTCCGTCGCGCGGCCGCCGGCACGGACGCGATCCCGGCCTCCTCGAGCGCGTCCAGGACGGCGTCGGCCACCGCCGCGTTCGCCGCCTGGTGCCGCCCGCGCAGGCCGATCGCCGTCCGCCCCAGGCGCGGCAGCTCGACCTCGATGCCGTCCCGCGACAGCCCGACGATCGGGGCCGGCTCGGCGATCCGCAGCGGCACGCCGAGACGCGCCGCCCGCCGCCGGACGATTGCGAGCGCGTCACCGGTCGCCCCGGTCACCGCGACGTCGCCCCGCTCGATGATCGCCGCCTTCTCGCGGGCGATGTGCTTGATCGTCGGGCCGAGGCGATCCATGTGGTCGAGGTCGACGTTCGTGATCGCCGCCACGCCGCCGTCCCACGCGTGCGTCGCGTCGAGACGCCCGCCGAGCCCGACTTCGACCACCGCGAGGTCGACGCGCTCCTCCGCGAACCAGGTGAAGACCATCGCGGTCAGCAGCTCGAACTCGGTCGGCGGCCCAAGGCGGCGCGGCACACGGTCGGCGGCGGCCAGGGCCCGCGACACGAGGCCGGCGAACGTCGAGGGCGACACCGGGATGCCGCCGATCTGCATCCGCTCGCGGTACGTGACGAGATGCGGCTTGGGCGTCTCGCCGGCCCGGAGACCCGCTTCTCGCAGCGCGGCCGCGACGAGGGCGAGCGTGCTGCCCTTGCCGTTCGTACCCGCGACCAGCGCCCCGCGTACGGCGAGCTGCGGGTCGCCGAGCGCGCGAAGCAGCGCCCGAACCCGACCCAAGCCCAGGTGGATCCCGTACCGGCCGCGCTCCTCGAGCGCGCGCAGCGCGTCGGCGTAGTCGGCGGCTTCGTCGCTCGTCGCCACGGTCACTCGCGGGTGAGGTCGTCCTCGTAGAAGACGCACTGGTTGAAGCGGGGCGTCAGGCAGACGTCGTTGACGTAGCCCTGCTCGAGATGGACCCCGCCGCGGAGCTGGCAGCGGGAGACGTTCGCGTCCTGCCGGATCAGCGCCTTCAGCAGGTGCGGTGCCTGGATCGGGATCGCGCCGCGCGAGCCGGTCATGTAGAAGTGGGGGCAGACGTTCCGCCGGAGGTTGGGCAGGCCGAAGCCGCCGCGGGCGATGGGGAGAGGCGGGAGGCCGGGACGTGCCGCGGTCTGGGACCGGGTCAGCGGTGACGGCTGAACGCGGGCGATGGGTCCGACGCCGAACGCCGGCCGACCGGTTGCGCCCGACGGGCGCCCGCTCTTTGGGTCTCGTGCCTGCACTCCATCCCTCGGAAGTGGCGTGCGACGGGCTAGCCCCCCTTAACGCGCGCCGACCGCGCAAGACTACAACGCTCCGAACCGGCCCACATGTCACCAACCCGACGCCCGCGCCGTCCAGCGCACAGCGGCCGACCCGGAACGATCCCGACTGCGTTCGTCGCGGCCGGGCGGCGCTGGGAAGGCGCCGGCGAGCACCGGAGCGAGCGCACCCGCAGGTGCGTGAGCGAGGCGCGCAGCCGGCAACGCCCCCAGCGTCGTCCAGCCGCGACAGCCATGCGACAATCCCGCCGATGACCAGTCGGCAGGGGCGGCCGTCCCAGGTTCGACCCCGACCGCCCTCAACGGGCCGCCCCGCTCCGACCAAGGCCCGGGGCCGAGCTCCGGCCCCCAGCCGGCTTGCCGCCCACCGTCGCGTCGAGACCACCCGCCGGCTCGCCCTGCCGTTCCGCCTCCTGTTCGTGGCCGCCGTCGTCAGCCTCTGCGCGGGTGTGCTCTTCGCCGCGACCGGCGGCGTCGGCAAGGTCGCCGACGTGCTCGGCTCGACGCTCACGGGCTTCGTCGACGACATCACCTCGACGCCCGTCCCGTCGGTGATCCCACCGTCGCTCGCCGACGCCCCGCTGATCGAGAAGCCCGACGAGCCGTACACGAACGAGCCGAAGGTCGACCTCGTCGGGACGATCCCGGAAGGCGCCGCGGGCATCGACGGCAACCGGATCCGGATCTACGTCGCGATCGGCGAGGGCGAGCCCGGGGTCGTCACCGAGATCCCTGTCGGCCGGACCGTCCGCTTCGTCGTCCCGGACATCACGCTGGCGGACGGCTCGAACGCGTTCACCGCGACGATCGTCTCGGATGCCGGCGAGTCGGACCCGTCGCCGGTCGTCACGTACGTCTTCGACGCGACGATCCCGCGGATCGTGGTGAGCAAGCCCCGCGACGGCGCCGTCGTCAACGCGAAGACCGCCTCGATCGAGGGCGAGACGCAGGCCCGGAGCGAGGTCCGGATCTGGAACGCGACCTCGAACCTCACCGTGTCGGGCGCCGCCGACGAGAACGGCAAGTTCGCGATCTCGCTACCGATCGTCGCCGGCCAGAACGACATCGGCGTGACGGCGATCGACCCGGCCGGCAACGTCGGCCACCTCGTGATGTCGGTGCTGAAGGGCTCGGGCAAGCTCGAGGCCACGCTGTCGGCGTCGGCCTACACGATCAAGGTCTCGAGGCTGCCGGAGCGGGTGACGCTGTCGGTCGCGGTGACCGACCCCGACGGGCGGCCGCTCGAGGGAGCCCGAGTGACGTTCACGCTGGCCGCGCCGGGTGTCCCCGCGGTGACCTCGAAGCGGATCCAGACCGCGGGCGACGGCTCGGCTGGCTGGTCGACGACGATCCCCAAGGGCGCGACGACCGGCCAGGTCTCGTGCACGGTCATCGTCCAGACGGCGCGATTCGGGAACGCGACCGACCAGACCGTCATCAACATCGCGAAGTAGCGCCGGCATCGAACACACGAGCGAAACTCGCTGCGCCTTGCCGCAGCGCAATCGGCCGGTCGCAGCTACCATTCGCCCAATGGCCCTGTGGCGGTGCCCCCACTGCGGCACGCCCCAGCCCGTGGCGGCACGGTGCTGGGTTTGCAGGCGCTCCTCCACCAGTTGCGCGACGTGCCGCCACTTCCGGACGTCCGTCGCGGCGCGGATCGGCTATTGCGGGCTCGACCGCGGGCACGACCCGCTCACAGGCGCGGAGGTCCGCAGCTGCTGGGAGGGCCGGCCGCTGGTCCTCGAGGACGAGGCGCCGCGGCCCGCGCCGGTCGTCGCCGGGGACGCGATCACGCCCAACCCGGACGAGCTCTACCTGAGCGGCTTCGTCCTGGTCGACGCGCTGCCGGTCGCCGTGGCCGGCCCGCCGGAGCCGGCCTCGATCCCGGTGGCGCCAGAAGCGGTACCGGCGCCGATCGTCGCCGACCCAGCGCTGACCCTCGACGGGATGCTCTGGTCGGACCTCGACCCCTAGGTCAGGGACAGCTCGCGGGCTTCGTCTCGGCGGAGCTGACGGACACCGACGAATTCGGCGGCGCGGTCCCACCCGCGGCCGGTGTCTGGCCGTTCACGAACCAGGCGTCGGTGCCGCCCGCGGTGATGTTCCCGCCGAACGTGAAGCCGTCGGCCTCGATCGCCGCCTTCGCGTCGGCGACCGTCAGGCAGCTGTAGTCGTTGACCGCGATCGGCGTCGGCGTCGGCGGCGCGGTGGGGGGCGGCGGCGTGGGCGGCGGGGTCGGGGTCGGGGTGGGCGTCGGGGTCGGCGAGGGTGTCGGGGTCGGCGAGGGCTCGGGGCCCTTCGAGACCGCGTATGACACCGCCGTGCCCTGGTTGACGATGACGCCCGGGCCCGGCGCCTGGGTCACGATCTGGCCGATCGGGACGACCGGGTCGAACACCTCGGTCTTCGTACCGGGCGCGAGACCGGCCGTGAACAGCAGGTTGAACGCGTCCTGCTCGGTCTTGTTCCGCAGGTCCGGGACGGGCACCGTCGCGACTCCGACCGCAACCGTCAGCTTGACCGGCGTCCGGGGGTCGATCGTGGCGCCAGTCGGCGGGTCCTGGGCGAGCACCTTCCCGACCTGGGTCGGATCCTGGACGACCTCGGTCTTGTCCTGGACGACCGTGAGCCCCGCGTCCTCGGCCGCTTTCTGGGCGTCGGTGAACAGCATGCCCACGAAGTTCGGGACGGCGACGGGGCCGGTCTGTGCCTTGCTGCCGCCCGACAGCAGGTTGAAGACGAGGAACCCGGCGAGGATGAGGATGAGCACCGCGATGATCCCCGCGACCCAGCCGATCGTGTTCGAGCCGGCCTTCTCCTCTTCGTCCGGGTAGGGCGGCACGGCCGATGCGGGGGTCGCCTGGTTCCCGCCGGCGTAGGCGTCGGGCGAATAGGGGATCGCGTTGGGGTTGGCCCGGGCGGTCGCCGACATCGCGCCGGCGGCGGCGACGCCGGCCGCGACACCCGCCGCCGTGCCGGCCGCTGTGGGCGCTCCTGCCGAGCCCGCGGCCGCGGCGCCGATCGGGGCGATGCCCGGGATCGCGGTGCCGGCGAGGAACGCGTCGAGGGCGTCGGCCATCGCCTCGGCCGACGGCCAGCGGTCCTCCGGCAGCTGGGCCATCGCCTTGCGGCTGATCGCGGCGAGCTCGGGCGAGATGCCGGCGCGGCGTGACGCCGGATCCGGGGTGGGACCCGCGAGGCGGGCCATCGCGACGGCGGCCGCGGTGTCGCCCTCCCACGGCCGCTGGCCGGTGAGCATCTCGAACAGGACGATGCCGAGGGCGAAGATGTCCGACGCGGCGTCGGCGGTCTCGCCGCGGGCCTGCTCGGGGCTGAAGTAATGGACCGAGCCCAACGTCTGGCCTGGTAGCGTCATCTGGGCCTCGGCGACCGCGCGGGCGATCCCGAAGTCGGCGACCTTCACCCGGCCGTCGCGGCTGATGAGGATGTTGCTCGGCTTGACGTCGCGGTGGACGATGCCCCGGGCGTGAGCAGCCTCGAGAGCGCGCGCCGCGTCGGAGGCGATCCGGGCGGCCTGGCGCGGCGGAAGGGCGCCGGAGCGGCGGATGATCGAGGCGAGGTCCTCGCCCTCGACCAGCTCCATGACGATGAACGGCCCGGCGGCGTCCTGGCCGTAGTCGTAGACAGAGACGATGTTCGGGTGGTTCAGCGACGCGGCGCTCTGGGCCTCCTGGCGGAAGCGCGAGCCGAACTCCGGGTCGCGGCCGTACTCCGGGCGCAGGAGCTTCGCGGCGACATCACGATCGAGCTGGTTGTCGTGGGCCCGGTAGATCGTCGCCATGCCGCCCTGGCCGAGCAGCTCGACGAGGCGATACCGGCCGCCCAGAACCGTCCCGATCTCCGTCACGCTGGCCCTCCGTGTGGCCTCCCGTTGGCCGGTCGAGGGCCGGGAAGCACCGGCTGGCATCGTACCGTACGGGCCACTGAGACCGGTCGCTCGCGTACCGCGGTCCGCGTCGCGTGGTTTTCCGGGCCATGGGCCGGTGCACGCCCGCACCACCAGCGTCGGAGACGCGTTGCCTGAGGCGGGCCCCCACGTGCAATCATCTGGCCCGCAGGGGTAGCAGGGACGTCGGGGGAGGTTCCACGGCACGGCGTCCATCGAATCCGGTCGCCCGCGCGTGCCGCATGCCAGTGGCGAGACCGACCCCCGCTGCGGAGGTGTGGCGCATGTTGCGTCGATTTACGGGGCGTTTCGGGGTTGCGGCCGCGGTGGCCATGCTTGTCCTGAGCCTGGGTGCCGGTGCCGTCATGGCCGGCGAGGTAACGGGCAGCGGCAAGAACATCGACCAGAACCAGGGTCGATCGTGGTGCTCGTTCTCCGGCCTGAACGACAAGCTCGAGGGCGAAGGGCCGACCGGCCCTCAGGCGCAGTCGTACGGACAGGACGTCAAGCTGGGCGAAGCCGATCCGCATGTCGCGAACCCCGGCTTCTTCTGTAACCCGAACCACACGCCGCTGGGCCCGAATCCGAACCGGACCCACTGACGTTCAGGTCGGCCCGGCCCTCGGGTCGGGCCGACCCCCTTACAGCTCCAGGCCCTGGATGTACGCCCGGAATTCCGGGGCGAGCTCCGGCCGCTGCAGCGCCAGCTCGACCGAGGCCTTCAGCCAGCCCATCGTCGTGCCGCAGTCGTAGCGCGTGCCCTCGAACTCGTAGCCGTAGACGGCCTGCTCCTGCATGAGGTCCTCGATCGCGTCCGTGAGCTGGATTTCCCCGCCGGCGCCCTTCTGGGTCTGCTCCAGCTTGTCGAAGATCTTCGGGGTCAGGACGTAGCGGCCGATGATCGCGAGGTCCGAGGGCGCGTCCTCTGGCTTGGGCTTCTCGACGAGCCGGCTGACCTTGTGGAGGCGGCCGTGGTTCAGGGCACCCTCGACCTCCTCGCCGGCGATCACGCCGTAGCGCTGGGTGTCCTCGCGAGGGACTTCCATCACCGCCACGATCGAGGCGTGGGTCTGGTCGTAGGCGTGGATGAGCTGGCCGATGCAGGGCCGGTCGCCGACGACGACGTCATCGCTGAGGATCACCGCGAACGGCTCGTGGCCGACGACCTCCTTCGCGACGAGCACCGCGTGGCCCAGGCCCAGCTGTTCTTTCTGGCGGACGTAGGTCACCTGGGCCAGATCCGAGATGTGCCGGATCTGGCGGAGCATCTCGATGTCGCCTTTCTCCTCGAGGAGCCGCTCCAGCTCGTACGAGGTGTCGAAGTGATCCTCGATCGCCCGCTTCTGGCTCGAGGTGACGATGATGACCTGCTCGATGCCCGACGCGACCGCCTCTTCGACGGCGTACTGGATGACGGGCTTGTCGACGAGCGGCAGCATCTCCTTCGGCTGCGCCTTGGTTGCCGGCAGGAAGCGGGTGCCCCAGCCGGCGGCGGGGAAGACGGCTTTTCGGACGCGCATCGAACCTCGACAAGTGGGTGACGTGGGCCAGTCGAGTATACGCGGCGGGTCCGCTGCGACCGCCTCGCGCTCAGTCCGCGGCGGTGGAAACCTCCGCGGCGAACGCCCGGACGGCGGCGGTGAACGCGCCCGGCCGATCGAGGTTCGAGCGGTGGCCGGCGCCCCGGATCACGACCCGCCGGGGGCTCGCCGCGGCGGCCGCGAACGATCGCGCCCCGGCCCGGAAGAGCAGGTCGCGCTGGCCGTTCAGGAGGAGCGTCGGGCCGGGGTAGCGGGCCAGGCGCGGCCGGAAGGACTCGCCGACGAGCGCGCGAACCGCCACGGCGCCCGCGCGGTGGTTGAAGCCGTCGCGGAGGATCGGGTCGCTCACCGCGGCCGGGTAGCCCCGCCGGAACTGCCACGTCTCGCCGCGGACGAGCCACCGCTCCGGGGTGAGGCCGTAGAGCCCGGCGAGCGCCCGGAACAGGAGCGAGCGAGGACCGCGCGGCTCCGCGGTCGCGCCGGCGAGGACGAGGCCGGCGACCCGGTCGGGCCAGCGCGCCGCGACCTCGATCGCGACGTACGCGCCCAGCGACAGTCCGACGACGATCGCGCGGCGGTCGGGCGTCTCGCGCTCGATCAGCGCGCCGATCGCCTCGGCGGCCGCGGCGAGCGTGAACGGGACGCCGGCCGCGGCGCCGTGGCCGGGCAGGTCGGGGGCGAGGCAAAGGAAGTCGTGGGACAGCTCCGTGACCTGGCTCGCCCACTGCGCGCCGGTCAGGCGCGTCGCGTGGACGAAGACGATCGCGGGGCGGTGGTCCGGTGATCCGTCGGGCCCGGGACGGCCCGCCGGCTCACTCGTGGCCGGGGACGAGCTTTCGTTCGACGGCGTAGAGCGCCGCCTGGGTCCGGCTCGCGAGGCCCAGCTTGCCGAGGATGTTGCTGACATGGGTCCGCGCCGTCCGCTCGGTGATGCCGAGGTCGGTCGCGATCTCCTTGTTGCTCCGGCCGCGCCCGACGAGCGCCAGGACCTCGAGCTCGCGCTCGGTCAGCGGCTCCGTCGCCGGCTGCGTCGACCGTGTCCGCATGCCCTTCGCGAGGATCCGGGCCGCGGCAGGGTCGAGGTGGACCTCGTCGTTGTGGGCGGCCCGGATCGCGGCGGCGACGTCGTCGGCCTCGGCGTCCTTGAGGATGAAGCCGCTGGCCCCGGCCTCGAGCGCCGCGGTGACCTTCTCCTCCTCGATGAAGCTGGTCAGCGCGACGAGCTGGACCTCGGGGTGGGCGGCCTTGATCCGGGTGATCGCGCCGATCCCATCGAGCTGGGGCATGACGATGTCCATGAGGACGACGTCGGGGATCAGCTGGTCGACGAGGTCGACGGCCTCCAGCCCGTTCTCGGCCTCGCCGATGACCTCGATGTCGTCGAGCAGCTCGAGATATCCGCGGAGCCCGCGCCGGACGACGCCATGGTCGTCGACGAGCACGACGCGGATGGTCCCGGTCTCGGTCACGGTTGCTCCCTCGTGCGGTCGGTGGCGGACGGTGGTCGCGGAGGCGTCGGGGGACATCATCGCTCGACTGCGCCCGACGGCGCTCGCCGTCCCGCCCGCCCCGGAACGGAAGTGCTCGACCGGCGGTTCAGGTGCCCGGCGCCTCGGCGGTTGCGGCATCGGCCGGCTCGACGGTCGTCGCGGCGGCCGCGCCGGCCGGGACCAGCTCGTGCTCGCGTCGGGCGGTCCGGATCTTGATCGACGTGAACGGCACCCGGATCTCGCGGAAGGTCTCGATCGACACGAGGAAGCCGGTGAACAGGAACACGACGCCGAGGAACTTGCCGGCCTGGAACAGCTCCGTGGAGCCGGCCCGGTTCAGCGAGTCGGTCACGGTCGGGATGAACGCCCCGACGCAGATGAGGATCGTCGCCGGGACGCGGCTGTGGAGTTGGCCCGCGAGGAGCGCCCGGCCCGCGCTGGGCAGCGACGCGAAGAGGTTCACGAGGATCGCGACCGGCGCGATCAGCAGGTTGAACAGGAAGTGGTCGCCGGGCTGGTTCGGGTCGAGCGAGTACGGCAGGACTCGCTTCTTCGGCATGAAGATGTAGATCGAGAACGCGGCGCCGAGCACCAGCACGAGCGCGCCGGTGAAGTTCAGGATCGGCGTCAGCAGGCGGAGGTAGCCGGGCATCAGGTCGCCGACCGGCTGGCCGGTCGTCGGGTCGAGCGCGTAGCCCGGCGCGGGCAGCGTCGTCAGCGCCATCAGGACGATGGCGAGGACGGTCGAGCCGACGACCGCCGCGGCCGCGAACCGCGTCCAGCCGTCGTTCTGGAAGTACGTCTCGGTCGCGATCGCGATCGCGAGGATCGCGGCCGCGATCAGGTACAGCAGCGGCAGCGGGCCGGCGCCCGCGTAGTGCGGCGAGTTGCGGATCATCAGCGCGATCAGGCCCGAGAAGAACAGCAGCGCCGCGTACGTGTAGCCGAAGCGCGTCTTGCCGAGCAGGAAGGCGGTCCCCAGGCCGAGCCAGGCCGGGGTCAGCACCGCCCCGGCGAGGTACCAGGCGCGGTACAGCGGGTCGCTCCAGCCGGCCGCAGCGGCGATGGCCTCCGCCCCCGCGCCGATGCCGTAGAGCAGCATCCCGATTGCCCAGGCGAGCTGGAACGCGCCGTGCCGCTCGCGCCACTGGTCGAGCAGCGCGATCGAGAAGACGAACGAGAGCGTCGCGGTCAGCGTGGGGAGCAGCCAGAGCGGCATCAGACGACCTTCTGGTGGGCGGCGACGAGCCGGATGAGGAGGCGGTCGAGCAACGCCGAGGCGTCCTCGAACATCGCGCTGAGACGATCGGCCGGGAGCGCCCGACGGCGGGCGATCGCGCCCAGCTCGGCGAGGAACGGCCGGCGGGCGGTCACGAACAGCCCGACGGACTCGGTCAGGCTCAGGCCGGCCGCGGCGAGACGGCGACCCAGGTCCTCGGTGAGGGCCGCGGCCCGGGCTTCCGCCGCGACGCGGGCGGCGTCGTTCTCGGCGTCTAGGTACGCGACGAGCGACGAGACGAGGCCCCGACCGTCGGTCCGGAACGCCTCGCGGTGGGCGGCCGGGACGGCAGCCCGGACGTCGTCGTCGGGCGCGGCTGAGTCGTAGCTCCGGCGGTACGCCCGCGACATCGAATCGGTGGTCGCGCCCATCGACGCGAGCGGAGCGCCCGGGCCGGGATGGCGGGCCTCGAGGAGACGCTCGATCTCGCGCCGGTCGAAGCGGCGGTGGCCGCCCGGCGTCGTGAACGCCTCGACCCGGCCGTCGTCGGCCCAGCGTCGCAGTGTGTCGGGGTCGACGCCGAGCAGGCGCGCGGCGGGGCCGAGGGCCAGGCGATGGGGTTCGGCGGGGACGGACTGGTGAGCCACGGCGACGATCGGGAACCTCAGGTCGCGAAATCTGGGTAAACCTGGGTGCGCCGTGGGCCGCGGCGGCGGGCGGAGGATAGAAGCCGCTCAGCTCCGCGTCAACCGCGGATTGCAGCGCGCCGAGGCAGCCCTTCCGGGTGCGATATCCGCTCCCACCGGCAATTCAGGAGCAAGACACCCATCAAGCGGCCGCCCGGACCGATCCGCGAACGTGGCCGTGCACGTTCGGGGTCTTGCCAGCGGGGCTTATGCCCGTCCAACCCCCGAATATGCCGCTCCCACCGGAAACGAAGGGTCCAAGACCTCAGGCAGGCACGAACTCGTGCTCGTCGCGGTGGATCCCGTCGCATAGGCCCCACCGGACTGAGCCGCCGTCGGCGGCCGGGATCGGGATCGGCCGCATGATCTCGCGGACCTCGCCCTTCCGACAGAACAGGTAGCCCTTCGCCGCCATCCACCGCCGGACGTGGTCCGGATCAGGGTGGAACTCGAACGGTCCCGGGTTGATCGCCGGCGCGTCGGTCCAGTCGGCGGCCCGCTCCGGGGCGACGATGTCGAGGATGTTGATCCGCCATGGCGTCCCGGCGATCACCTCTAGGCAGCCGTCGCAGCGCCGCGCGACGTTGTCGTCGGTGACGGTCGTGATCCTGACGTTGACGATCTCCACGTTCGGGATGGTAGCGCAGGGACCGTCGGTCGGGCGGACGCAGGCGATGGGGCTTGGTACACTCGGCCGACGCCTGCGCCCCCATCGTCTAGAGGCCTAGGACGCCACCCTTTCAAGGTGGAGATCAGGGGTTCGAATCCCCTTGGGGCACTCGCCTCAGGCGAGCTGAACGACCGACTCGAGCGAGGCGACGCCGATGGATTGGAACAGGGCCAATCCGGTGACCGTCCACGCCACGCCGTACCACACGCTGTCCGTCCCCGACCATCGCCGGATGACGATCTCGTAGGTCTCGCCGCGCGTGGCTGCGAATTCGACCACCTCGTAGCTGTTGTCCCAGGAAGCGGCGACTGCGACCTGTGCGCCGGCGCTGTTGCGGACCAGCAAATCCAGGTCCACCGTGAGCGTCGATGCGGTGGCCGTGTCGCCCGACGAGGTCACGGCGCTGTCCCAGGCGAGCGCGACCTTGACGGTGGGAAAGAGGATCGACCCGGGCACGGCAATCCGGTACCGGAACGTCGCCAGCCGGTCACGACCGATCGCCGCCGTTGAGAGCGTGCCGACGTCCCAGCCACGCCGAGTCGCGGGCGCATCTCGCCAGCGACGCTGCTGGGCGATCATGACGCCGGCCTGGGCGTCGACCGCCCCGGCGCCGTCGGACGCGTCGACACCCCCAATGACGTCTGGCCACCAGCTCCGGCCGGAAACATTGCGCGCGGCAGACGCCAGAAGGATCGCCCGGCAGCCTTCCGGCCAGGAGCAGAGCACGGAATCCACATCCTGAAGGAGCGCGGTCACGCCTGCGGCCGCGGGAGCTGCGAAGCTCGTGCCGGACATCGTCTGCCCATTCGCTGTGACCGCTGTGCCGTTGGCGGCGATCTCTGGAAGCTCGCGATCGCCATGGCTCGTTGCGGGATTGCGAAATACGGAGTCGCCCGCCATGGCGCTGGCCGTGTCGTTGTGATTGCCGACGGCCAGTGAGTTGTATCCCTTGTGATTGACGTACTCGTCCTGCGGAGGGGAGATATTGTCGTCGTCGCCCAGCCAGTAGTTGCCAGCGGCTTGCAGGATCGTTGGATAAGGCCACCGCAGGGCGAGCCAATCCTTGAGCAGATCGTCGGCCTGCAACCCCGATCCGCTGGGCTCAGATCCCCGGTGGAAACTCTGGCTGATGACCGTGCAGCTCTGATCGCGAACGGCCCAGCGAAGAGCATCTGTGCCGCCAGTGTTGGCGGAATAGAGGTCGCAATCCGGAGCGTGGCCGGGTGGCCGGTTCGCCTCCGTGTTCTTGACCACCGCCGACGTCAAGCGTGCGTGATTGCTCGCGCTGGGTGAGGTCGTGAAGCGGCCCGCAAACACGAGATTGGTCGTGACGCTAGGCCCGGATTCCCAGACCGCTACTCGTATCCCTGTCCCGTCGAAACCGGCCAGGTGGGCGAGATTCGAACGGGCGACGGTAATCGAGTCGCCCAGGTCTGCGATCTCCGAGGTGTCGTCGTAGAGGATGACTCCGACAGCGTCGCTCCGGGCCAGATCTCGGATCTGACCGGCTGTTGCCGTCGCGCGCAGGAACGGATCTGACTCGTCGCCGTCTTCTGATCGGCGGAGTGCTACCTCGGATCGTTTCAGCGCCGCGGCCAGCTCGCCCTTTGACCGCCGGACGGTTTCGGCAATCTTTCGTTCGTTGGGCGGGGCCTCGCGGAGAGGCTCATCCGATTGCTTCTCGAATGGGGCAGGGGGAAGGTCGAGGCGTGGCCAGATCACGATGTCGATGCGGTCGCGATCCCCCATTCCCTCGATGCGAGCCCAGAGCGTTTCGTGGACTCGCCCAAACTTCTCGAAGCGCCGCTTTGCCACGGCCTCCAGAAGCTTGTCGATGTCGACCCTGGATCCATCCTGATCAAATGCCAGCTCGATCGCCTCGCCGGTGTCGCGATCGACCGCCTTGACGACGTCGACGTGCCCGCGGTCCGAGCGCCCACCTGGTTCGATGCGCTCCACGGCGAGGTCTCCAACGACGACCCGGACAGCGTGTTCGACGCGGAGGGCACCAGGTAGGTCACCTGAGACCGGCACGATTGCGAATGGGATCGCGAGCCGATCGATGAGCCGCTCGCCCCGTGACCCGAGGAGCTCGCGGACCTCGAGTTCGTACGATCCGGGTGGCAAGTCAGCGGTCGATACGACGAGGACTCGGCCGCGGGCGGTCACCCGAACCGTGATCGGGACAGGCATCCCGAGTCGGGTCAGACGAACGGCGGACTGCGCGAAGCGCCGATCGATGGCGCGAGTCGATCGGATCTCGATCGTCGCTCCGGGCTGCAAGATCTCCCCGGCGGAAACGTTGATCGTGGGCGACTCATTTGGCTTCGTCATCATGTCTCCTGCGTCTCCGTCTTCTGGGTCTGCGCTCGACGCTCACGGCCGGACGGGCGTGACCACCTGGCTCACGAGGTGTCGCCTGCGGTCCTGCACGTCAGCGACGATGAGCGGGCACGACTTGCACGCTTCCGGCCCGTCCCGCTTGAACGCGCGGCACGTGTCGGCGCGGCATCGAGGCAAGCCGTCAGGCGCGTCGGCTCCCGGTTCGGGTCAAGCGGCCATCGCCCGTTCGATCACGCCGCATCGTGTCCCGTCCCAGTTCTCGCAGCCGCCCTCGATCCAGGGCTGCGCGAACCGGAAGGGACGCTCGGGGCCTCGGCCCCTGAGATGGCATGGAATCCCCCTTGCGTCCACGCGCGCTCTCGCCCCGGCAATTGGCTCACTGGCGGTTGGCCGATTGCCGACACATCCAGGAGGTCCCGCGGATACAGGACCGCGGGCGTCGCCCGGGAGGGCGTGGCCGCGGTCGTCAGGTCGGAACCGGTCCCGTCGGACTCGAATCCTATGCCAACCGTCAACACGCGCGACTCGCTTGGCCGTTCGTGCCGTCCCGTCTGCAAGGACGGGCTACAGCCCTCGGCTCACCATCGCGAGGATGATCGCGCCGGCGAAGCAGCTCGCCGCCGCCAGGCACGCGAAGCCACCGACGAGCGCGTGCGCCAGCGCCCGGCCGTCGCGGCCGTCGACGCTCGACCGCCACGTCGCGCGCAGCCCGAAACCGGCGATCGCGGCGAACACGATCCCGAGCACGACGAGGCCCGCCGCGAGCAGCGGAATCTGCGTTGCCTCGCGGACGGTCAGCGCGTAGAGGAAGTACGCGATCGAGCCGATGAGCGCGACGATCAGCAGCACGCCCGTCGGGGTGATCCGGAACGGACCCACGTGCGGTCCGGACTCGGGGGGCGCCGCGCGCCGGGCCTGGGCGCCGTAGCGCACTCCGTTCGATCGGCGTCGGTCTGTCATCGCGGCGGAGCGTAGCAGGGCGGTGAAATCACGCGCCCCATACAATCCGAGCCCCAAAGGGGGTATTCGGATTGCGTATCGCCCAACTCGCGCCCACGTTCGAGCGCGTCCCGCCGGCGACCTACGGCGGCACGGAACTCATCGTCAGCCTCGTCACCGAGGAGCTCGTCCGGCGCGGCCACCGCGTCACGCTCTACGCCAGCGGTGACTCCGAGACCGCCGCCGAGCTCCGCAGCATCACGCCGCGGGCGGTGCGCTATGGCGAGATCGTCGACGGCGTCCGCCACGCCGAGTACTTCCAGCTCGTGAACGCCCAGGCCTGCTTCGTCGACGCCGAGGCCGGCGAGTTCGACATCGTCCACAACCACGCGGGGCTCGAAGGGCTTGTCCTCGGCGCCACGTCGTCGACGCCGGTCCTCACGACGAACCACAACCCGTACCTGCCCGCGATCCAGCCGGCGTGGGACGCGTACCCGTGGGCCCACAACTCGCTGTCGGCCGCGAGCGCGGCGACGTTCCCAACCGCCGGCGCCGTCGCGCCGATCCTGCACGGGATCGACGTCGAGTCGTTCCCGTTCGGCGAGCGGCCAGGCGGCGACCTCCTCTTCCTGGGCCGGTTCTCGCCCGAGAAGGGCGCCGACCGGGCGATCGAGGCGGCCCGCCTGGCGGGTCGGCGGCTCGTCCTCGCGGGCAAGGCCGACGCCGTCGACGCGGCCCACTTCGCCGAGGTGATCGAGCCGCAGATCGACGGCGACCTGATCCGCTACGTCGGCGAGGTCGACGGCGCCCAGAAGCGCCAGCTCCTCGCCGACGCCCGGGCGCTGCTGTTCCCGATCGAGTGGGACGAGCCGTTCGGGCTCGTGATGATCGAGGCGATGGCCTGCGGCACGCCGGTCATCGGCCTGCGGCGTGCGAGCGTGCCGGAGGTCGTCGACCCGGGCGTCACTGGCTTCGTCGTGGACGACGTCGAGGGCCTGGTCCGGGCGATCGACCACGCCGACGGGATCGACCGACGAGCCTGCCGGCGCCGGGCCGAGGAGCGGTTCGGCGTCGAGCGGATGGTCGACGACTACGAGCGGACGTTCGCCGAGGTCATCGAGAGCGCCGCCGGCGAGCGGGAGGTCCGTCAGCCGGTCGGCTGAACGGCACCGCCTCGTGCGCGGTGGTAGACGGCCACGTTGTACGAGAGTCGCGGTCGCTTGAGCGTCGCCGCGAGCGCCGCGCCCACCTCGCCGAACGCCCCGCTGAGGAACGCCGTCATCACTTCGAGCGAGGCGAACGTCCAGAAGCAGTGGACGACCCGGATCCGGAACCCCGCCGAGAGGAAGGGCCCGTCGCGCCGGCTCCAGAGCCCGTAGGCGGGGAGGTCGCCGCGCAGCCGGGAGACGTCGTCGCGGCCGTAGTCGTGGACGACGAGCAGGCGACCGTCCGGCCGCAGCGCGCGCTCGGCTTCAGCCAGGTCGCGGGGGTCGGCGCCATCGAACGCGGACCAGCGGGCGACGACGGCGTCGACCGATTCGGGCGGCACGCCCAGCGCCAGCGACCCCGGGCCCGCCGGTGCGGCGATGCGCATCACCTGCCCGGCGACCGCCACGAGACCCGCCAGCTCACGCGGTCCGCCGCCGACGACCGCGACGTCGCGCCCGGCAAGCGGCCCGAGGGCCTCGAGCGCGCGGGGAATCTTGCCCTCGACGTCGAGCGCGCCGAGGAGCGCGTCGGCATAGGGACCTGGGAGCGTGAGGGGGAGGTCGGCCACGGCGGCAGAGTATGCGACGATCCCAAGCCTGATGCGAACGCGGATCCGTGAGATGCCACCCGGCGTCGCCCTGTTCCTCGTCTATGCGCTGTTGATCCTCGCCGGGATCGGAATCTCGCTGCGGTTCGTCATCGACCTCGCGATCGGCGCGCCGGTAAGCCCGGTCGGCGTCGTCGTCATGGTCCTGCTCGCGTACACGATCTTCACGACGACGCTCGTCCTGCAGCGCAAGGAGGCCAGCCGTGGCCTCGCCCTCGGCCTCGCGAGCCTGACCGTGCCGCTCGCCCCGTACCTCCTGCTGACCGGGCTGCCGATCCAGGCCGCGGTCGTCGCCGCGTTCGCGTTCATCCTCTTCCGGGGTCTGCTGAGCCCGCGAGTTCGCGCGTACCTGAACGAGCCCTGACGCCGGCCGGGCCGGCTGTGGCCACGCGGCCGGGACGCGGTTCCTGCGCGGCACGCGGCGACGACTGACGGTACCCTCTGCCGGAGCGATCCGCCTGACGGAGCCGCTCCGCTGTCTGAACGGCCCTGCCGGACGGCGACCCGACCGAACCCACGATCGTCATAGCGAGGCATGACCTAACCGTGAGCAAGGAGTCCCGCCGGGCGTCACGCAATGCCCGAGTGGCCGCCCGCAATCCCAGCAGCGGCCCATCGGGAGCGAGCCGGGCCGGACGCCGCGAGCGCGTCCGCCACGTCGAGACGAAGAAGCCGTTCATCCAGCGCTACCGGACCGCGATCATCGGCGTCGTGGTCGTCGCGATCGCCGCCGTCGCGGTCGGGCTGATCTTCGTCCAGTCGACGCAGGCGTCCTACACCTGCTCGATCGAGTTCGACCCCTCGCCCACCCCGTCGCCGTCGCCTGGCGAAAGCTTCCGGCTGGGGTTCGCCCAGGACAACATGGGCGCGATCCACCAGGTCTCGCGGCCGCAGCGCTACACGTTCTGCCCGCCGGCCAGCGGCAACCACTACAACCAGCCGGGCGTGCTCGGCCCGATCGTGCCGCGCGTCTACGGGCCCAGCGACAGCGTCGGGCCGTCCAACTGGATCCACAACCTCGAGCACGGCGGGATGGTGATCCTCTACCGCGGCGACAGCCCGGGCGCGACCGACGCCGGTCAGGCGCTGTTCAAGACCTTCTTCAACAGCTTCCCGCCCAGCCCGATCTGCCAAAAGCCCGCGGGCCAGATCTCGCCGGTCATCGCCCGGTTCGACGACATGAAGTGGCCGTACGCGGCGCTCGTCTGGGACCGGGTATTGCCGCTGCCGGAATGGGACCCGGCCCTCGCCCTGCAGTTCTACGCGACCGAGTCGGAACGGCTCGATGCCGAGGGCGCGTTCGTGGCGCCACCGGAGCCGCAGTGCGCGGCGCCGGGGTCGAGCGCGGCGCCCGGCTCGTCGGCCGCGCCGAGCGGGTCGGCCGCGCCCGCGTCGCCCGCCGCGGCGCCCGCGTCGCCCGCGGCGAGCCCCAGCCCATCGGCCGCCCCGAGCTGATCGAAATGGCCCGACCGGCGGTCGAACGACCGGGAAAGATCGTCTGCGTCGGGCTCAACTATCGGTCGCACGTCACCGAGGGCGCCGGCCGGGACATCCCCGATCGGCCGCTGCTGTTCTCGAAGTTCGCGAATGCGGTCATCGGCGACGGCGAGGCGATCGTCCGGCCCGAGGGCTGCCATGCGCTCGACCTCGAGGTCGAGCTGGGCGTCGTCATCGGCAAGGTGGCCCGCCGCGTCCCGCAAGACCAGGCGATGGGCCACGTCGCCGGCTACGTCGTCGTCAACGACGTCTCGGCCCGCGACTGGCAGGGCAGCCCGCCGGCCTTGCGCGACGGCGAGAAGGGCGACGGCCAGTGGCTCCGGGCGAAGGGCTCCGACACGTTCCTGCCGATGGGCCCGGTCCTCGTCACGAGGGACGCGCTCGACCCGGCGGCGGGCCTCCGGCTGCGCTCGTGGCGCCTCCCCGCGGGCACCACCGAGCCGCAGCTCATGCAGGACGGCACCACGTCCGACCTGATCTTCGGCATCCCGGAGCTGATCGCGTTCATCAGCCGCCACATCACGCTCGAGCCCGGGCGACGTCATCGCGACCGGCACGCCGGCCGGCGTCGGCGTGTTCCGCGACCCGCCGATCTTCCTCGAGCCGGGCGACCGCGTCCGGTGCGAGATCGAGGGCATCGGCTCGGTCGAGAACCCGATCGTCGACTGGACCGACGACCCGCGCGGCAGGTGATCTCCGCTGCGCTAACCCAATCTGCGATCGTCGCGGCCGGGCGAGGCTGGCAAGGCGGCCGGCGAGCACCGCAAGCGAGCGCACCCGCAGGTGCGTGAGCGCGGAGCGGAGCGGCCAACGCAGTCCAGCGTCGTCCAGACGCGACAGCCGCTATTCGTGGCGGCAAACTGACGAGGTGCTCGCACTTGTCAAAACCAGTCCCGGCCCCGGCCTGGAGCTGTGCGACGTGCCGGAGCCGCCGATGGGCATCGACGACGTCCGGATCCGCGTCCTGAAGACCGGCATCTGCGGCACCGACCTCCACATCGCCGACTGGGACGCCTGGGCGGAGAAGACGATCAGGCCGCCGCTCGTCGTCGGCCACGAGTTCGTCGGCGAGGTCCTCGAGCTGGGCAGCAACGTCAACGACCTGGCGATCGGCGACATCGTCAGCGGCGAGGGCCACGTCGTCTGCGGCCGCTGCCGCCACTGCCGGGCCGGCCGCTGGCATCTCTGCGCGAACTCGATCGGGCTGGGCGTGGGCCGCGACGGGGCGTTCGCCGAGCAGGTCGTGCTGCCGGTGACGAACGTCTGGCACCACTGGCCGCGGATCGACCGCGAGACCCAGGCGATCTTCGACCCGTTCGGCAACGCGGTCCACACCGCGCTCGCGTTCCCCGTTCTCGGCGAGGACGTCCTCGTCGTCGGCGCGGGGCCCGATCGGGCTGATGGCGACCGCCGTCGTCCGCCACGCCGGCGCCCGCTACGTCGTCGTCAGCGAGCCCAACCCGTTCCGCCGCGAGCTGGCGATGAAGATGGGCGCCACGCTCGTCGTCGATCCTCGCGAGGGCAGCCTCCAGGACGCCCAGGCGGAGCTCGGCATGGTCGAGGGCTTCGACGTCGTCCTCGAGATGTCCGGCAACGCGGCGGCGATGCGCGACGCGCTGGCGAACATGGCCCACGGCGCGGGCATGGCGATCCTCGGCATCCCGACGGCCGACGTCCAGATCGACTTCAACCACGTCATCTTCAAGATGCTCACGCTCCGCGGCATCTACGGCCGGGAGATGTTCGAGACGTGGTACAAGATGTCGGTGATGCTCCAGTCCGGGCTCGACATCCGCCCGGCGATCACCCATCGATTCTCGTTCCGCGAGCACGAGGCGGCGTTCGCCGCGGCCCGCTCCGGCGACTCCGGCAAGGTGATCATGGACTGGAGCGGGGAGGCTTCCTGATGACGCAGCTCCGCAGCGATCCGCTGGCGTTCCTCGGCGACGAGCTGGCGGACCTCCGCGACAAGCACCTCTACCGCCCGCTCCGGGTGATGTCGTCGGCGCAGGGCCCGCTCGTCGTCGTCGACGGCCGCGAGGTGATCAGCCTCTCCTCGAACGACTACCTGGGGCTGACCCACCACCCGCGGCTCCGCCAGGCGGCGCTCAACGCCGTCCAGGAGTTCGGCGTCGGCAGCGGCGCGGTCCGGACGATCGCCGGGACGATGGACCTCCACGAGGAGCTCGAGCACGACCTGGCCGAGTTCAAGGGCACCGAGGCCGTCCTGACGTTCCAGAGCGGCTTCACCGCGAACACCGGCGTCATCCCGACGATCACCGGCGACGAGGACCTGATCGTCTCGGACGCCCTCAACCACGCCTCGATCATCGACGGGATGCGCCTCTCGAAGGCGCCCCGGAAGATCTACCCCCACGCCGATGTCGAAGGTCTGCGCACGGTCCTCCGCGAGGCTCGCGAACAGGGCCGCGACGGCAGCGGCGCGCCCCATCGGCTGATCCTCGTCGTGACCGACGGCGTCTTCAGCATGGACGGCGACATCGCCCCGCTGCCGGGGATCGTCGACGCCGCCGAGGAGGCCGGCGCGGCGGTCTTCGTCGACGACGCTCATGCGTCCGGCGTGCTGGGCCGGAACGGCCGCGGCTCGGTCGACCACTTCGGGCTCCACGGCCGGGTCGCGATCCAGGTCGGGACGCTCTCGAAGGCCGTCGGCGTGCTCGGCGGGTACGTGGCGGGGTCGCAGGACCTGCGCGACATCCTCGTCCAGCGCGCCCGTCCGTTCCTCTTCTCGACGTCGCACCCACCGGCGGTCGCCGCCGCGTGCCGCGAAGCGATCCGGGTCATGCAGGACGAGCCGGCGCTCATGGAGCGGCTCTGGGCGAACACCCGGCGGTTCAAGGCCGAGCTCGCCCGGCTCGGCTTCGACACCGGCGCGTCGGAGACGCCGATCACGCCGGTGATGATGGGCGACCCGGACACGGCCGGCCGCTTCAGCCAGCGGCTCTTCGAGGACGGCGTCTTCGCCCAGCCGGTCGTCTTCCCGACGGTCGCGATGGACAAGGCCCGGATTCGGACGATCGTCACCGCCGCCCATTCCGACGACCAGCTCGACCGGGCGCTCGGGGCGTTCGCCCGGGCGGGCCGCGAGCTGGGGCTGATCGGAGGTTGAGCGAGCAAGGCGAGAGCTCGGACCCGACGGTCCAGGCCCGCGACCTCCCGCTCGACAGCCATCTCCACACGAACCTCTCCCCGGACAGCCGCGTCCCGATCGACGCCTACGCCGCGCAGGCGCTCGAGCGCGGGATCGCCGAGATCTGCATCACGGACCACGTCGACTTCGAGCCCGGCACGCCGGCCTACGACTTCGTCCCGTTCGAGGTTCGCGAGCGGACCGTCCGCGAGGCCGCCGAGCGTTGGGCACCGCAAGGCGTCGCGATCCGGTTCGGGGCCGAGATCACGTACGACTCGCGGCACGAGGCGGCGATCCGCGACCATCTCCGGAGCCACGCCTACGACTTCGTGATCGGCAGCGTCCACGTCTACGAGGACTCGCCGTTCCACGCGTCCCGGGTCGCGGCGTGGGTTGCCGGCCGGCCGCTGGCCGAGATCGTCGCGCCGTACTTCGGCGAGGTCCTCGGCGCGATCCGGTCCGGGCTGTTCGACACGATCGGCCACCTCGACTTCGTGAAGCGCTACCTGATGCCGCACGTGACGCCGGCCGACCTCGCCGCCGCGCCGGAGCTGTACGAGCCGCTGCTCGAGGCCCTCGTCGAGACGGGCACTTCGCTCGAGGTGAACACGAGCGGCCTCCGCCAGGCACCCCGCGAGACCTATCCGAGCGAGGCCGTCGTGCGCCGATTCTGGGTGCTCGGAGGCACCGGACTTTCAGCCGGGTCCGACGCCCATGACGAACGGGCCTTCGCATCGGGCCTCGAGGCGGGGTATCGTGTCGCTCTTGCCGCCGGGGCGCGCGATTTGGCGTTCCGTCGAGGCGGCGAGAGGGTCGCCGTGGCCCTTCCGGCCCGGTTCCGTCAACCGGCTCGACCTAACGAGGCGCCCGTCCCGTCGTTATGACCATCGACGAAGTCGCGATCGAGCGACTCGTGGCTGAAGCCCAGTCGGGGGACGAGTGGGCGTTCGGAATGATCTTCGATCACTTCCACGAGCCGGTTTACCGCTACATCGCCAGCCGCGTCCATCGCCCGTCGGACGCGGAGGACCTGACGCAACTCGTGTTCGTCAAGGTCCTGGAGGCGCTGCCGCGGTATGAGCCGCGCGGAGTCCCCTTTGGGGGCTGGCTCTTCCGGCTGGCCAGGAACGCGGTGATCGATTTCGTCAGGACCCGCCACGACCACGCCGAACTGGAAGCGGTGGTGGAACGGGCGAACGGGGACATCGGGCCTGACGAGATCGCGATCGTTCGCCAGGAGCTCGACGCGGTCGGGGCCGCGCTCTCGAAGCTGACGGACGAGCAGCGTGAAGCCGTCGCGCTGCGGTTCTTCGCCGGGCTCTCCGCCCGCGAGGCCGCCGACGCGATGGGCAAGCAGGAAGGAACCGTTCGAGGACTCCAGTTCCGGGCGATCGCGGCACTTCGCCGAGAGCTCGACATCACCGTCGAGCCGGTCGCAGCGGGCAGGGAGATCCGTCTGTCACGGCAGGCCGGGGCGGCGAACGATGGATGACCCGATGCAGGCTTCGTTGGAAGCGCACCTGGAGGTCGAGCGGCGGCTGCACGATTTCGCCCGCGGCCGTCTGACCCCGTCCGCCGCCTCGAAGGCGCGGTCGCGTGCCCGGGTCATGCGCGAAGCCCGCCTCGCGTTCGCCGACCAGGCGTCCGGCGCCGCCGCCGCGCCCACGGTCTCCGCCGAGCTGACCGTCGCTCGCGCCCGGAGCCGACGGGCGGCGATGCGGCGCGCGACGGCGCTGCTCGCGGCGGCCGTGCTGTCGCTGATCGCCGTTGGTGGGGCGCTCGCGGCGTCCGGCGCCGGTGGGCCGCTCTACCCGGCGCGCGTCTGGATCGAGACCGTCACGCTGCCGAGCGATCCGGCCGCCCGGGCGGCGGCAGAGCTGACCCGCCTCGAGTCGCGCATGTCGGAGCTGGAGGCCGCCGTCCGGAGCGGTGACCGCGTGGCCGCCGCCGCCGCCCTCGCGGCGTACGAGCAGATCGCCGACGAGGCGCTCGCCGGAGCCGGCACGGACCAGGCGGCGATCGACAAGCTCCTCGCGGCCCTCGATCGCCATGTCGCAGTGCTCGAGCTGGTCGCGTCGCAGGTCCCGGCTCAGGCCGCCGAGTCGATCAACAGCAACATCGAGAAGGCGATCAACCACAACGATGCCGCGATCCAGCGGATCGACGCCGGCCCGAACGGCAACGGCCCGGCCGGCGGCAGTGGTGCGCAGCCCGGAGCCGGCCCGACCGCCACACCCGAGGCGACGCCGAAGCCGGCGCCCACCCCCAGGCCCACGCCGAAGGCTTCGCCGCCCGCTCCGGCCCCGCACCCGACGGCGGCGCCGGCTGGCGGAGCGGCCGAGCCGACGCCGAAGGTCCCGCCGGCCAAGCCGACCACTCGGCCCGAGAAGACGCCGCCTGGCAAATCGGGCGGCTGACGCCCTGACGCCGCCAGCCGCCCCCGGGGGATCGGGGATGAACCTGCTCGTCCTCGGGGCCGGCCCCGCCTACACGGACCGTCCCGGCGCCACGGGCGCGTCATACCTCGTCCGGCACGGCCCGACCCACGTCCTCCTCGACATCGGGCAGGGCAGCTTCACGAAGCTGGCGGCGACGCTCGAACCCAGCACGGTCGACCTGGTCGCGATCAGCCACCTCCACCCGGACCACTTCATCGACCTCGTCCCGCTGCGCCACTACCTGCGCTGGCAGTTCCACCCGGCCCGGCACGTGGCGGTGGTGGCGCCGCGCGGCCTGGCGGGCCGGCTGGACGCGCTCCACGACGAGCCGGGCTTCAGCGCCGCGGCGCTCGACGTCGCCGACCTCGAGCCGGGTACCCGGGACGTGGGAAGGCTCCGGCTCGAGGCACGGAAGGTCCGCCACACGGCCGACAGCTACGCGTTCCGCGTGTCGATCGCCGGCGACGCCGGGTCGCCGCAGCCTGCAGGCCTCGTCTACTCGGGCGACTGCGGCGCGGCGATGGACCTGGCACCACTCGTCCGGCCCGGCGACGACCTCCTCGTCGAGGCGTCCTTCGGCGAGGGGCCCGTGCCGCCCGGCGCGGAGCACCTCGACGCCCCCGCGATCGCGGGGCTCGCCGCGGCGACGCACCCCGGACGGATCCTGCTGACCCACATCCAGATGGGCCACGACCCGGAGGCGACGGCTGCCGCGGTCCGCTCCAGGTTCGACGGGCCGGTCCTCGTCGCTGAGCCCGGCCTCGAGGTCGCGATCGGCGGCTGAGCCCGGCGCGGCCGCGCTCGACCTCCCGGACAGAATCAGACGGGGCGTCCCTCTCGCGAGGGACGCCCCGTCCGGGTCTCGGGGACCCCAAGGTTGGGGTCCGGCGGTCACCCGCTCCGGCTCAGCCGAGGCGGTCCCGCCGCCGGACGTGCTCCGGGACCGGGGTGATGAACCCGATCGCCAGGGCGAAGGCAGCGACGGAGAGGAGGATGAGCATCAGGGCGAAGCCCGGGTTGCTCGCGGGAGCCGACGGAGCAAGCGCGTCAGTCGGCGGAGGCGTGAGCTCGAGGGGAAGCGGCGCGACGAAGACCGGCGAGTTGTCGGAAGCGGGTTCCGTCTCGTCCGAGTCGATCGTCGCCACGTTGACGAGCGGCTGGACGAGCTCCGCCGCGCCCTCGTCGATCGTGGCCTTGTATGTGAGCGAGCCGTTCTCGCTGACGAGGGCCGCCTTCCAGGTGAGTGTCCGGGTCGACGGGTTGTAGTTGTCGAAGGTGAACTGGGCGTCGCTGCTCGCGCTGAGGTCGACGTACGTCACGCCTGCTGGCAGGACGTCCGTGATGACGCCGTTGTGGACGACTTCCTTGACGGTGTAGTCGAGGGTGTACGTGACCGTCGCGCCCTCTGCGGCCGTCGGGAGATTGACCGTCGAGCCGCTGCCCGTGGCGGTCGCGACCAGCGGAGCGTCGTTGCTCTTCTGGATGCCGAGCTCGCCGGGGATCGGGGTGACGGTCTCGTCAGCCGACACGCAGTCGGGCAGCTCCGAGACGCACAGCTCGGCGACGTTGACCAGGTCGCCGGAGGCGCCTGCGCCGATCGTGACGTCGTAGGTGATCGTGACGGCCGGATCGCCGCTGTTGAGCGAGGCGTAGGTCCACGTCAGGGTCCGGCCGTCGGCCGAGACCGTGAACGAGCTTTCAGCCGGGCTCGAGGCCTCCGATCCCGAAACATACGTCTCGCCGACCGGCAGGGTGTCCGTCACGGTGCCGCCCGTGACCGGGCCCTGGGCGACCTTGCCCAGGATCGTGAACGTCACGACCTGGTTGGCGTCGACCTGTCCGTCCGCGTCGTTCGAGGTCTTGTCGATGCCGATCACGGGGATCGGGGTGACCGTCACGGTGTCCGTCACGCAGTCGGGAAGCTCCGAGACGCAGAGCTCAGCGACGTTCGTCAGTGCGCCGGAGGCGCCTGCGTCGATCGTGACGTTGTACGTGATCGTGGCGGCCGGATCGCCGTCGTTGAGGGTGGCGTATGTCCAGGTCAGCGTCCGCCCGTCGGGCGAGACCGCGAACGAGGTCGCAGCGGGGGTCGAGGACTGCGAGCCCGCGACGTAGGTCTGGCCGGCCGGGAGCGTGTCCGTGACGACCGCGTTGGTCACGGGACCCTGGACGACCTTGGCCAGGATCGTGAACGTCACGGTCTGGCCGGCGTCGACCTTGCCGTCGGCGTCATTGGACGTCTTGGTGACGCCGATCTCCGGGCATCGGACCGCCTCGGCGGCCGAGTCCGGCGGGAACACGGTCTCGCCCTGGGTCAGCGTCGCCGTGTTCGGGACGAGGCCGCACTGGGCGCTATCTGCGATGTCGGTGTTGGCGACGACATGGACGACAGCGTCGCCGGGGGCGAGATCGCCGGAAGCCGTCAGCACGTTGCCGGTCAGCTGCCAGGTGAGATCGCCAGTCTGCGACTCGATCGACCAGGTGAAGCGCGAGTCGAGCGTGTCGCTGACACTGACGCCGAAGGCCGTGCCCTGGCCGCCGTTGTGGACGGTGATCGTGAAGCCGATCTGGCTGCCGATCAGGACCGGAGCCTCGTGGTCGGCCGTCTTGGCGATGCCGAGGACCGGGCAGTTGACCACGATGTCGGCCTGGGCCGTGTTGTTCCCGTCGGCGCCGGCGGGCTCGTTGTCCGCGCCGATCGTGACGGTGTTGTGGAGCGTGCCGCAGTCGGCGAAGTCCGTGTCGCCGCCGACGTGAATGACGAAGACAGCACCGTTGGCCAGGTCGCCCAGGTCGCAGTGGAGCACTCCGGCGACGATCGGATCGCACGGGTTGGCGATTGGAAGGTTGTTGAGGGTGGCGCCACCGGCGAACCAGTTGACGCCGGCCGGCAGGGTGTCGTCGAGGACGACGTTGACGGCGGTGTCGGGACCGTTGTTCGTGACGGTGATCGAGAAGGACGCTGTCTGACCCGCGCTGATCGGCGACTGGTCGGCCGACTTCACGACGGAGACGTCTGCGCACTGCACGACGATCGTCGCGTCATCGGAGTTGTTGCCGGTAACGCCGGCCGGCTCGTTCGAAGCCGAGACCGTGACCGTGTTCGGGATGGGGCCGCAGTCGTTGTTGTCGACCGCTCCGCTGATCGTGATGACGATCTGGTTGGCCGCCCCCACGCCGAGCGTCGCGAAGTCGCAGGTCAGCGCCCCGGCTGCGATCGCGCAACCGGCGACCGGCGGGTTGATCGCCCAGGTCACGCCAGCCGGCAGGGTGTCGGCGACGTGGACGTTCTTGGCCACGCCGGGGCCCGCATTGCTGACGGTGATCGTGAACGTCGCCGTCCCACCCGGGATGAGCGGGCCGTTGCCGGACTTCACGACCGAGATGTCAGGGCACTGGACGACGACCGACGCCGAGTCGCTGCCCGAGCCGTCGTTGCCGGTGGTGACCGAGGCCGTGTTGTTGACCGTGCCGCAGTCGGCGGCGTCGGTCAGGCCGTGGACGTGAACCTTGAAGCTGTCGCCCGCGGCCATCGACGCGTCGTCGCAGACGAGGTCGCCCCCGACGATCGCGCACGTGAGCCCGGTCGTCGAGCCAGTCGGCGCGTCGGCCGTCCAGGTGACGCCGTTGGGCAGGTCGTCGGACACGTGGACGTCGGTGGCGATGCCGTCGCCGGTGTTCGTGACCGTGATGTCGAAGCCGATCTCGTCGCCGGCGCTGACCGGACCGACGGGGTTGGCGTCCTTGACGATCGTGATGTTCGCGCAGAGGACGTCGATCGAGCCGCTGTCGGTGTTGTTGCCGAGCGCGTTCGCCGGCTCATTCGTGGCCGCGACCGTCGCCGTGTTCGGGATCACGTCGCAGTTCGCGCCGCTCGTCGGCGCGGTGAGGGTGATCGTCCGCGTCTCGCCCGAGGCCAGCGGGCCGAAGGCGCACGACAGGACGTCCGGATTGGGGGCGGTGTTGATCGAGCAGCTGCCGCCGTCCGCGCCGCCGACCGACCAGGTGTACCCGGCCGGCAGGTTGTCGGAGAGCGTGACGCCCGTGGCAGTGCCCGGGCCGGCGTTGCTCACGACGATCGTGAACGTCGCGTTCTGGCCGGCCTGGACCGTGCCGTTGTCCGGGGTCTTCGCGACCGAGACGTCGGGGCAGTTGACGACGACCGTGGCGGTCGCCGTGTCGGACCCGTCGTTGCTGGTCTGGACGCCGGCCGTGTTGCTGACCGTGCCGCAGTCGGCGGCGTCGGTCACGCCCTGGATGTGAACCAGGAAGCTCGCGCCCGCGGCGAGAGACGCCCGGGTGCAGCCGAGTACCTGGCTGCCGACGGCGCCCGTGATCGAACAGCCGGACACCGCCGGGTTGATCGACCAGTTCACGCCCGCGGGAAGCGGGTCGTTGACGACGACGTTCAGCGCGGTGCCCGTGCCGATGTTGGTGACGGTGATGTCGAAGCCGATGCTGCCACCGGCGTTGACCGGGCCGGCCGGGTTGGCGACCTTCGTGATGTCGATCGTCGCCGGGGCAACGGTGAAGCACTCGGTCGTGGCGTTCGTGTGCGTCGCCGCCAGGTACTGCGACGCGGCGTTGGGCGCGTACTCGGCGCGCCAGCAGTACTTACCGACGGCAGCCGATGTCAGCCCGACCGTGTAGTTCGCCGATGTGGCCGTGCCGCCGTTTGCGCTCGTCGTCACGTTGACGGCTGAGCCGACCGCCGAGCCACTGCCCACGGGGCAGCCCGCGGCGGTGACCTCGGCCGGGGTGCAGATGAAGAACGAGACGGTGCCCGAGGCCGGGCCGTCGTTGCCGGACAGCGTCGCGGTGTCGCTGACGGTCCCGCCGAAGTCGACCGTGCTGGACGAGGAGGCTCGTTGTCATGGTCGGCGGGACGCACGTGTTGAAGTCGCCGGTCGCGAGGTCGCTCAGGGTCGAGTCGACGGCCTGCGACGAGCGGGTCTCGGCAAGGAAGCTGCTGAAGCAGGGGGCGTTGCCGCCGAAGAGGTTGTCGAGGTCGATGCCGCCCTCGAAGAACGACTCGGCCGGGATCGGGTCGTTCGTCCCGGGGTTGCCCTTGTCAATGAACGGCCAGGAGGGGTTGATGTCCCCGCTGTTCGTGACCGCGCACGCCTTGTCGTTCACGGGCGCACCGGTACAGATCTGGCCGCTCGCGAGCTTGTTGAGGGTGCCGTTGGTGTCGCCGCCGCTGCCAACCCACTCGTAGAGGTTGATCGTCGAGGTGGCGCCGCCGTTCGTGAAGTCGGCCTGGACGAGCAGGTCGCCGACGGTATGGGCCGGTGTGAAGCCGCCGGCCGCAGTCTTCGAGATGCCGTTCTTGAAGAACCAGAAGCCGGTGAACGCGTCTCCGCCATTGGAGAAGCGGTCCATGCCGAAGTACACAAACGTATGGCCGCTCTTGTCGTACGAGACGGCAAACGCGTGCTCGATGTCGTCCTTGTCCTGGACGCTGCCGATCTTCCACTTCCAGCCGGTCGTGTTCAGGTCGTCCTTCGAGGCACCGCCGGTGAAGATGTCGTCACCGAGGCCGAGCTGGTCCGTGATAAAGAGCGACCGGTTACCGGTCGCGCCGGGATGGCTGTCCCAGTCGTCTGCCGGGCCGATCGGCGACGTGGCGTTGTTGGCGACGGTGTCACCGTCGAGCTCGAACAACCCCTCGTCGTGGACGGCCAATACCGCGGGCGCGGCCGCGAAGCTTGCGTACTGCAACAGCAGCGACAAAACGAAGAGCGCCGTCCAGGTGAGCGTCAAGCTCCGCCTGGTCCGGGCGCTCATGATCGCCAGAAGGCCCCGAGACCCCATGTCCATTTACCTCCCGATCCCCGAGATCGATGCCACGATAGGAACCCCTTGATAAGTGCCTTGGAAACGTCGCAAGGGTCGGCCGTACCGTTAAGGCCCGATTAAAGGCCGGTACTTCCGGTTCCCCTGCGTAACGGTCCCCTGATCCGAGTGCCGCCGCATCGTACGGCGGCGAGAACAGAAAAAGTACTAGTAGCAAGTACCTATTTCTACCCCAAATGTCACCGCTGCCGACTTGACGACACACTCGTTGACGGTCGAATGCGTTGACGGAGGTCACCGTCGGGGCAGGACCTGCGGAGGATACTCGATCGCCCCCGAATCGGGACCCCCCGGTACGAAGGTCCTCGGCGAGGCGCGGCGGGAGGGCCGACCGCTAGCATTAGCGGCTGATGACGAGGACCCGGATGAAGGTCGAACCGAGCCCGGCGCCGCCTGAGACACCGCCTGCGCGCACCATCCGCGACCGCGCTCGCGAGGCGGTTGAGCGCGCCTGGCAGACGGCAATCGACGCCGGCGCGCTCCCTGGCGTCCCCTCCGAGCACGTGCCACCGGCGGTCGAAATCGCCCGGCCCGCGAAGGCGGAGCACGGCGACCTGGCAACGAACCTGGCGATGAAGCTTGCCCGGCCGCTGCGGATGGCGCCCCTGGCGATCGCTCAGCCGATCGTCGAGGCTCTTGAAGCGGAGGTTGGCACGTCCGGGTCGCCCATCGCAGCAGCGGCCGCGGCCGCGCCCGGTTTCATCAACATCCGGGTGTCGAACGCGGCGCTCGAGGAGACCGTCGACGCGATCCTCGCGTCGCCCGCGACATGGGGCCAGGTCGCGCCGATCCGGCCGCGGAGCGTCAACGTGGAGTTCGTCTCGGCCAACCCAACCGGCCCGCTGACGATCGGCAACGCCCGCGGCGCGTTCATCGGCGACCTGCTCTGCCGGATCCTCGAGGCCGGCGGTCAGACGGTCACGCGGGAGTACTACTTCAACGATTCCGGCGGCCAGATCGACAAGCTGGGTGCGTCCGTCGTGGCGCTGCGGCGAGGAGTGGCGGTCCCCGAAGACGGCTACCACGGGGCGTACGTCGACGACCTCGCGGCGGCTCTCCCCGACGACGTCTGGGCCGCGGCGACCGCCGAGGGCGCCAACGCCGATGCGGTCGTCGGGCACTGGGCGGCCGGCCGGGTGCGGGCGGGGATCGAGTCCAGCCTCGAGCGGCTCGGCGTCCGCTTCGACGTCTGGAAGAGCGAGGGCTCGCTCCACGCCGAGGGCTGGGTGGACCGGGCGATCGAGCGCCTGCGGGCGGCCGGCCACCTCTACGAGCAGGACGGCGCGCTGTGGTTCCGCTCGACCACGTTCGGCGACGACAAGGACCGGGTCGTGATCCGCTCGAACGGCGTGCCGACCTACTTCGCGGCGGACATCGGCTACGTGACCGAGAAGTTCAGCCGCGGCTTCGACCACCTGATCTACATCTGGGGCGCCGACCATCACGGGACGGTGGCCCGGTTGCGGAACGCCGCCGGGGCGATGGGCTACGACCGCGACGCGGTCCAGGTCCTGCTCTACGCCTGGGTCCGGTTCATCTCCGAGGGCGTCGAGGTCTCGATGTCGAAGCGGGCCGGCGAGTTCGTGACGCTCGACGAGCTGCTGGCGGAGGTCGGCGTCGACGCCGCCCGCTGGTCGTTCGCGTCGCGGGGGGCGACGACCGAGATCGACTTCGACATCGAGCTCGCGAAGAAGCAGTCGGCCGAGAACCCGGTCTTCTACGTCCAGTACGCCCACGCCCGGATCGCCTCGATCCTGCGCAAGGCCGCCGAGTCAGGCTTGAAGCCGGCGTCGACGGTCGCGGGCCGGCTCGCCGGCGCACCGGAGGCCCACCTCGCCCGGATCGTCGCCCGGTTCCCGGAGGTCGTCGAGGACGCGGTCTGGGCCGAGGAGACGCACGGCGTCACGGCCTACGCCACGGAGCTGGCGACGCAGTTCCACGCGTTCTACCGCGACGCGCGCGTCGTCGATCCGGACGAGCCGGAGCTGTCCGCCGGGCGGCTCGCGCTCGTGTCCGCGGCGAAGGCGACGCTCGCCAACGCGCTCGGCCTGCTGGGGATCTCCGCTCCCGAGCAGATGTAGCGCGGTCAGGCGCCGAGGGCGCTCCGCAGCGACTGGAGCACGTCCGGGCTCGACCCGAGGACGACGCTAACGCCCGTGCCGTCGGCGGCCGGGATCACCGCGCCGTTGCCCAGCTTCGCGACCACGGAGTTGGCGGCCGCCGCGAACTCCGAGGCGTCCGCGGGCGTGTCCCATGCGGTCTTGAGGGCGATCGCCCGGGCGCCGTTCGGCCCGTCGAGAAGCATGACCCGGTCGCCGCCCCAGCCGGCCGCTGCCGCGTCCGCGGAGGGACCGCCGGACCCGGCCGCGACCTGGTCGAGCCAGACCTTGAGCTGGAACTCGCCCAGCGTGTCCTCGAGGCCCCTCGACCAGCCCTGGCCCAGCTTCGTCGGCAGGTCCGCCGGAAGCGTGACGTCGACCGGCGCCTCGTGGGACGCGTACTTCTCGGGATGGAGGACCTGCTCGGTCGATGCCGGCGGCTCGCGGAACGCGCCGTTGACGGCGTCCCAGCCGCCGCTCGCCTGGAGCGCCTGGACGAAGCTCAGGCCGGCCGTGTACGGGAACAGCAGCGACTCGCGGAGGACCGCGGGCATCGCGTCGAGACTGCCCGAGACCTCGGGGTTGAGCGACTCGCTGAGGAGCTGCAGCAGCTCCACCTGGCTGAGGTGCTGGATCTGCCAGAGCGACATGACGAGCGTCGCGTCGCCTTCGACGAGCGACAGGCCCGCGATCCCCTTGTCGCCCTCGCCCACCTCGTCAAGCTTCAGCGACCCGAGGTCGAAATTCTGGTCCTGCAGCGCGTGCGTGTACTCGTGGGCGAACGTCGTCTTCTCGGTCGGGCCCAGCTTGCCGGAGCGCGACACGACGTAGAGTTGCTTGTCGTCGGGGCTGTACAGCCCGGCGACCTGCTCGCCCAGGAGCTTCACGTAAAGGTCGCCGAGGTTCGCGTCCTGCGGCAGCAGCCCAAGGCCCTTGAGCAGCCGCTCGTTGGCGTCGACGAGGGCCTGCGGATTGTCCTTGCGGAAGCCGTCGGCGGTGACCTTCTTGATGCCGGCGTCGTCGAGGACGACCGGGTCGACCGGCTTCTTCGCGGCGAGGCCGCGGATCGTCCGGACCTGGTCCTCGATCGAGGCGTACGTCGCGGACAGGTCGGCGGGCGACGCGGGCGCGGTGGGGGCGACCGAGCCGCCGGCGCTTGGCGAGGCCGTGGGCGCGGGCGTCTGGCTGGCCGACGGCGACGGGCTGACGGATGGCGCCGCCGACTGGCACGCGGCCACGACGAGGACGAGCGCGGCCGTGAGCGCGATGAAGGCGCGGCGGCCTCCGGGGGAGGGTCGGATGGCAGTCATCGGCGGGATTGTCGCACTCAGCTTGAGGGGCTCTGACACACAGAAAGACCGGGAGCGCCTGCCCAATCGGCGCTCCCGGTCGGAGGGAGGGAGGATGGAACCCAAGGGGTTCGGTCCGAATCGAACCCTAGACCTGGTGCATTCAAACCAAAGAAGCAGTCCGATTAAGAAAGCGTTACCGCCAGAACCTGTCGGACCGGTGAGCCCGCGTGCAACGGCGTGTGTCAGAATCGCGAGCCATGGAATTGAGCTGGTATGGCCGGACATGCATCCGTCTTCGCGGGCGCGATGCCGTCGTCGTGAACGATCCCTATCAGTCGGTCGTCGGGCCGACCGGACGGGGCATCACCGCCGAGATCGTCACCTACTCGCACCCCGACGATCGGCCGCTGCCCAAGGCCAAGGGCAAGCGCTCGCGGGACGGCCAGACGCTCCTGCCCGGCTCCCTCGACGACGCGTTCGTCCTCGACGGGCCCGGCGAGTACGAGGTCAAGGACGTCCTGCTGACGGGCGTCCGGACGTATCGCGACGACGCGAAGGGCGTCGACCGCGGCAAGCAGACCGCGTTCATCGTCGAGCTCGACGGCATGCACACGATCCATCTCGGGGAGATCGGCCACCTGCTGACCGAGGAGAAGCTCGGCGACATCGGGCCGGTCGACATCGCCTGCGTCCCGATCGGCGGCCTGCTCTCGACGACGAAGACCGCGGAGCTCGTCGCCCAGCTCGACCCGCGGATCGTCGTCGCGATGCCGCTCGACGAGGACGCGCCGGAGACGGCCGAGGCGCTCGCGAAGTTCTTCCACGAGATGGGCGGCGACCCGACGCCCCAGCCGCGGCTCTCGGTCTCGATCTCGACGCTGCCGGCCGAGACAACAGCCGTGTTGCTCGAGTCGCGCGGCAAGGGTTAGGCCCTAGGCGGAGGGGCGCTCCAGGACGACGCGGCCGCGCTTGACCACGGTCCGGACGAGGCCGGCGGCCGGCCAGTAGGGAATCTGCCGCGTCGTCGGCACGCGCCAGATCACGAGATCGGCTGCCTTGCCGTCCTCGATCGAACCGACCTCGTCGCCCAGCCCGATCGCGTGGGCCGCGTTGATCGTCACCGCCGCCAACGCTTCGTCCGGGCTCAGCCCCAGGTTCAGGCAGGCGACCGTCATCGCCAGCGGCAGCGACGGCGTGGGCGACGTGCCCGGGTTGAAATCGGTCCCGATCGCGACCGGGATCCCGCGCTCGATAAATGTCCGGGCCGGGGCGTGGCGGGGCTTCATCAGGAACCACGTCGTCGCCGGCAGGACCGTCGCGACGACCGGCCGGCCCTGTGCGGCCGCGGCGGCGAGCGCGTCGACGCCGGCCCCCGACGGCGTCGCCAGGTGATCCGCCGACACGGCCCCGATCGCCGCGGCCAGCTCCGCCCCGCCCGAGGGCACGAGCTCGTCGGCGTGGAGCCGCAGCCGCAACCCGAGCGCCGCCGCCGCCTCGAGGATCCGCCTCGACTGGTCGGCCGAGAACGCGCCCTCCTCGCAGAACACGTCGCAGAACCGCGCCGCGCCCTGCGCCGCGACCGCCGGCAGCTGGTCGTCGATGACGCTCCGGACGTAGGCCTCGCGGCCGTCAGGCCGGTCGCGGAACTCGGGCGGGACGGCGTGGGCGCCGAGGAACGTCGGGACGACGTCGATCGGGCCGTCGCGGCCCAGCGACTCCGCGACCTCCAGCAGCCGGAGCTCCGTCTCGACGTCCAGGCCGTAACCGGACTTCGCTTCGATCGTGGTCGTCCCGTGGCTCAGCATCTCGTCGAGCCAGCGCCGGCCGTGGTCGTGGAGGTCGCCCGCACTCGCCGCCCGCGTCCTCGCCACGGTCGAGAGGATCCCGCCGCCCGCGGCCAGGATCTCCATGTATCCCGCGCCGCGCTGGCGCAGCTCGAGCTCGTCCTCGCGGCTGCCGGCGAAGAGCAAGTGCGTGTGCGGATCGACGAGGCCGGGCGTGACCGCCCCGCCGAACGCGTCGAGCCGGGCGAACCGGCCCAGCGGGTAGCCCGCGCCTTCGACGCGGCGCTCGACTTCGGCGCGGGGGCCCGCGGCGACGATCCGGCCCTCCCACGCGGCGACGACCGGAGCGCCGGGCGCGTTCGGGCCGCCGGCGTCCGCCGCCGAGAGGCGGCCCACCTCGGCCTGGCCTGACCCGGTCCGCAGCCCGCCGGCGAGCGTCACGACCTCCGCGGCGCCGACGACGAGCAGCCCCGGCGCGGCCTCGCTCCGGCCGCCGGGGATCACGCGCAGGTCCACGGTCCCCGGTCCGCCGTCAGTCCGGGGCGACAGCGCGAGCGGCTGCGAGGCGCAACTCGAGCGCCTGCATCGGCGAGAAGTCGCGCAGCTTGAGGAACGCCGCGGCGGCGGCGAGTCGATCGTCGACAGGGGCGTTGGATGGCGTTTCGACGTGGTCCGCCACATCGAGGAAGGCGGCCAGCGGGGCCAGCCCGATCAGCTCGGACTCGGCCAGCTCGATCCCATCTTCGGCGGCCTCGGCCCGGACCGTCTCCCAGACGCGCCAGAGCGGCGTGACCCGGAAGTCGAGGACGTTCATCGAGACCTGGGCGCGGCCCAGCTCCTCGATGAAGAAGCCGTTCGCCTGGAGCCGCGGCAGCCCGCCCCCGGACTCCCGGATCCGGCGGGCGATCCGGACCGCGAGCTCACGGTCCGGCGTCTCGAGGTTGATGTTGTAGGCGATGAGGAACGGCCGGGCCCCAACCGCGACCGCGCCCGCCGACGGGTGCATCCGGCTCGGTCCAAAGTCCGGCTCGCGACCTCGGTGGCCGATCTCCGCTTTCAGCCCCTCGTACTGGCCCCGCCGGACGTCGGCCAGCTTGACCCGCTCGCTCCGGGTCGCCGCCTCCGCATAGAGGAAGACCGGCAGGTCGAAGCGCTCGGCGATCCGCTTCCCGAACGCCCGGGCGAGCTCGACCGTCTCGTCCATCGTCGTGTCGGCCAGCGGGACCCACGGGATCACGTCGACGGCCCCGATCCGGGGGTGCTCGCCCCAGTGCTGCTCCATGTCGATCTCGTGGATCGCGGCCGCGACGAGCCGCTCGAGCGCAGCGCCCACTTGGCCCGCCGGCCCGGCGATCGTGAACACCGACCGGTTGTGGCTCGCGTCGCTCGTCCGGTCGAGAAGGTGGACGCCGTCGACACTCGAGATCGCCGTCGCGAGTAGCTCGACGACCTCCAGCCGGCGGCCCTCGGAGACGTTCGGGACGGACTCGACGAGACGCTCGGCGAGGCTGGGGTGGGCCATGGCGCAATCGTGCCATCCGGCCACGCGGGTCGCGCGGCCCGCGCCGCGTTCTGACCGCAGTTGACTAACTCATGTTAGACGATAGACTAACGTCCCCAGCTGACTCCCCGCCCAGCCTCAACGAGGTCAGCCGTGAGCGAAGCCGCCGCCCCGCGACGCCGTTCCCTCTTCCGCAAGCCGGATTTCGCGCGCCTCTGGACCGCCGCGACGGTCTCGCTGTTCGGGACCCAGGTCACCCAGATCGCGATCCCGTTCATCGCGGCCGTGGTCCTCGGGGCGTCGCCGGGTGAGGTCGGCCTGCTCGTCACCGTCGACTTCCTGCCGTTCCTGCTGTTCACGCTGCCGGCCGGCGTGTGGGTCGACCGCTTCTCGCGGAAGCGGATCCTCGTCATCGCCGACATCGGCCGGGCGATCATGCTCTCGTCGATCCCGATCGCCTATGCGCTGGGGGTCCTGACGATCGGGCAGCTCTACCTGGTCGGGTTCGTCAACGGCGTCTTCACGGTCTTCTTCGACGTCGCCGACCAGTCCTACCTGCCGACGGTCCTCGAGCGCGACGAGCTCGTCGACGGCAACTCGAAGCTCCAGATCAGCCAGTCGGCCGCCATGATCCTCGGCCAGCCGTTCGGCGGTGGCGTCATCGCCCTCTTCACGGCGCCGATCGCGATCGCGGTCGACGCGCTGAGCTTCGTCGCCTCGGCGCTGCTGATCTTCACGATCCGGCGTCCGGAGGTGTCGCAGGACGCGACCTCGGGCGCAGCTGCGGTGGAGGCGATCGCGGCCGCGGAACCGGCCGGTGGCGGCGTGACCGTCGCGACGGAAGCGGCGGTCACCGAGGAACCCGCGGCCGCCAAGCCCGGCATGCGAACCGAGATCATGAGCGGGCTCCGCTACATCGCCGGGAACAAGTACCTGCGGAGCATCGCTCCGACGACCGCCACCGCGAACCTCTTCAACAACATCGCATTCGCGACGTTCGCGGTCTTCGCTTACCGCGAGCTGGGCCTGTCGCCGCAGTTCGTCGGCCTGATCGGCGGGATTGGCGGAGCCGGCGTGTTGATTGGGGCCCTGATCGCGAGCCGGGTCGGGGAGCGCTTCGGCGTTGGCCGGGCGATCGTCTGGCCGAATGTGATCGGCGGGATCGCCGGCCTGCTCGTGCCGCTCGCCCCGGTCGGCGGGGCGCTGCCGTACCTGGCGGTCGCGTTCTTTGTCAGCAGCATCACCAACGTCGTCTACAACGTCAACCAGGTCAGCCTGCGCCAGGCGATCACGCCCCAGCGGTTCCTCGGCCGGATGAACGCAACAATGCGGTTCCTCGTCTGGGGCACGATCCCGATCGGGTCGCTGATCGGCGCCGGCCTGTCGGAGATCATCGGGGTCCGCAGCACCGTGTGGGTCGGCTCGCTGCTGGGGCTGTTGCCGTTCCTGTTCGTGTTCTTCTCGCCCGTCCGGAGCCTCGCGAAGATCCCGGACACCGATCCCGACACCGACGCGGACGCCGGATCGGATTCGGGCGCCGTGGCCGCCAGCGCCGCCTGAGCCCGGCCACGAGAAGAGGGCCGCCCGTCGCGGACGGCCCTCCCCTGTCGCGGTCAGCCCGCGATCGCTATCTGGTGAAGCTGAACTCCGCCCGGCGGTACGTCCCGTCGTCGAAGGTGATCTCGAACGTGCGGCATTGGTTCGTCCAGTCCTTGTCGGTCTTCCACACATACGTGTAGGTGTTGCTGACTGGATCGAACTGGAGGCCGCTGCCGCCCGGATTGATCGCGTCGACCGTGTCACTGGGGCCGCCGCCGCCGCACGTGTGCTGCGTCGCGAACGGCGTCCCGAAGAGCACGCCGAGCCCGAGGTCGCCCGCGAGGTGGAACTTCACGGGCACGCTCTGGCCGGCCTTGGCGATGTTCAGCGTCGGCGGGTTGTCGACCGGCGCCTCGAACCCGTTGAAGTGGTAGCTCAGCAGGTTCAAGCCGACCACGACGGGGTCGTGGTCCGAGGTCCGGTACTGGTTCGGCTCGTAGAGCGCCTCCTGGGCCGGCGGCTTGAACGTCGTGTCGTAGTCGAGGATGTCGGGCTCGTCGGAGTTGATGTGCCAGTCGGCTGCGCCGGTCACCTGGCCGATCAGCGTCGCGCTGGCCAGGGCGTGGTCGAGGTAGCCGGACTGGCCGTCGAACACGTAGGAGTGGGCGAACGGGCCCTGGTACTTCGCGATGAGGTTCGTGAAGTCGTCGGCGGTGCCGGCCGTGTCGTCGGAACCGGCCTTGATCGCGTCGACGGAGTCCTCCATCGCGTACGAGTTGAGGTCGCCGAGGATCAGGTAATCGCGGTCGCCGCTGCCGGTCGGGTCGGTGGCGATCCAGTCGACGAGCGCCTTGGCCGCCTGCTCGCGGGTCCCGGCGCAGTTGCCCTGACCGTCGCCGGCATCGGGGTCGCCGACGTCCTTGCAGTCGGAGCCTTTCGACTTCAGGTGGTTGACGACGACCGTGAACCGGGCGCCGGTCGCGATGACGTCGAACGTCTGGGCGACCGAGGGCCGGTTCTTCGTGTCGATGAACCTTGGGTCGACGGTCGAGTCGAGGATCTTGTAGGCGCCGACCGGCCTGACGACGTCGCTGCGGTAGATGATCCCGACGCGGATCGCGTCGGTGCCGATGACGCCGGTGTCGATCGCGTCGTACGGCCCGACGCCGGGCATCGCGTTGAGTCCCGCGACGACGCCGCGGGTCGGGTCGAGGAGCGGCTCGACGCCGGGCGTGTTCTCGAGCTCGTTGAGCCCGATGACGTCGGCGTCGAGGCCGGCCAGCGCCTGGAGCAGCTTGTCGCGCTGTCGGTCGAACTCGGCCGGCTGGTCGCCGTCCCAGCCGCGGCACTCGAGGTTGGCGTTGCCGCCGCAGACGTTGTCGGCGGGGTTGTCGGCGCCCGAGTCGTCCTGGATCGCGTCGGGCGTCAGGAAGAAGTTCAGGGTGTTCATCGCCGCGGCGCGGAGCGTGCCGCCGACGTTCTCCGGCGCGGCCGGCCGCGGATCCGCCGCGGTGTAGTCGGCCGGGGCCGTCGGGTAGACCCGATAGAGGCTGAAGTCGAAGCCGAGGATGCCGGTCGTGTTCGCGACGGTGTCGCCGCCGCGGAACCGGTTCGTGAGCGAGAACGGCTGGCCGTTCGGGTGGCGCAGAACGGCCGGGTTCTGGGCGGAGACGTTGTCGTCGAGCGTGATCCGCCGGACGGCGTTCGCCGCGGTCCGGGCGTTCGCCGCGGCGCCGGGCTCGTCGACCGAGGTGCCGGTGAACGGCCGATCCTCGCCGTCGAGCGGCTGGGCGAGGACGATCTCGCCGAAGCGCGCGTAGTTGAAGTACTCCGAGATCACGAGCGGCTGCGGGAAGTTGACGAGCATGCCCTCGTAGCGTTCCGGGAAGGTCGTTGAGGCGAACGGCATCGTGACCTCGGTCGGCGAGACCGAGCCTGTCCCGCAGTGGACGATGCCACCAGCCGGGACCGCCGCGTTGTTGTCGTCGGCGCCATTGATCGTCGTCTGGCCGAACCGCTCCCGGGCGAAGCCGGTGACCCGGACGAACTCGCCGGCGCTGACCGTGTTCGCGTTGCCGCCGCCGGTGTAGACGAAGATCCCGTCGGAGGTCGCCGGATCGCCGTCGCCCGCGGCGTCCTGGATGTAGAAGCCCGAGACGGCGGCGCCGCCCTCGAAGTCGCCGACCACGACGCCGGCCGTCGTGACGTTGCCGGTGATCGCGGCCGTCGAGCCCGAGCCCTGGATGTCGTAGATCGGCGTGAACGCGTGGACGCAGGCGTCGACCGCGGTGAACCCGACGGTGAAGTCCACGGTCATCGTGTCCGGCGGATCGATCGTGTCCTGGTCGGCGACGTTGGCCGCGGTCACGGTGAGCGAGCAGACGTCACCGTCCGCGAAGTTCGTGACCGGGTCGATCGTGAACGTCGTCGGGCCGGGGCCGGCCGAGTACGTCGCCGGCTTGGCCAGCGAGTTGCACGTCAGGTCGAACCACGGGTCCGTGACCGTGACGGCCTCGCTGAACGTGACCGTCAGGTTGGCGCTCACGTCGACGTCGGTCGCGCCGTTGGCCGGGAAGGTCGATGCGACGGTCGGGGCCTGGTCGGCGCTGGCGTGCGGATCCGGCGCGGCGACGGTGAAGTCCGTGGCGTTGTTGTTCGTGTCGGTGGCGCCGCCGCCCTTCCGCTGGACCGACGTCGTGTTCGAGGGGGCGGGCGTCGGACCCGATCCCTCGAAGCAGTTCGCGGTCGTGCCGTAGCCGACGAAGTCGACGATCGCGCCACCGGTCGGGCAGGTGCCGCTGAGCGCCGTGGTCGCGCTGACGAGGGCGACCTTGCCGGCACCGGCCGCCATCGCAATCGTGCCGGTCGCGTCCGGCGATGGAAGATCGACCGACCCGCCAGTGCCGGCCGCCTCCTGGACGAGGTAGTTCCGGCCGGCCGGGATCGACCCGGTCAGCGGCGTGACCTGCCAGCTCGATCCGGCGGCCGACGCGTACTGGACGGACCAGCCGGCCAGGCTGACGGAGCTGCCGGTCGGGTTGTAGAGCTCGATGAAGTCGTTCTTCAGCGTGGCCCCCGCGTTGCCGCCGCCGCCGTAGACCTCGCTGATCGTGATGGCCGCGGCCGGCCCGACCACCTCCAGGGCGATCGACGCCGCGCCGCTGCGGGATTGGGCGTCCGTGATCGTCGCGGGGAGGCTCTTCGAGCCCGGGCTGGTGGCGGCGGCGACGACCGCCTGGAAGGAGAAGACGTTGTCGCCAGAGGCCGCGTCGCCGTGCGTCCCGTCATCGAAGAATGGCTGTGTTGCGGACCCACCGATGGCGCTGAGGTCGGCCGCGACCGCGAGACCGGTGCTCGTCGGGTTCGTGCCGGGACTGACCGTCACGGTCAGGAGGATGGAGGCGCCGGCGGCGACGCTCGAGGGATTGGCCGCCCCGGTGCCGCCTGGATTGGTGGACGCGCTGGTCGTGTGCGGCGTCAGCGAGAAGTCGTCTACGGCCAGGCCGTCGTCGTTGCTGGTGGCGTCGACGTCCGTCCACCGGATCCAGAACGTCGACCCGGCGGCGATGTCCTGGCCGGCGATCGACGCGGCCTCCGCCGTGCGGTTGGGACTCACGTTCCCGTCGAGCGCACCCGCCGTGGGGCCCACGATGGGATCCGTGAAGTCGAGGGCATCCACGTTGACCCAGGTGCCCGTCGCAAGGCTCGTCGCGTCGGTGCTGATCTGGAAGTCGATGCGGTCGACACGTCCGGTGGCGACCGCACCAAGCCGCCACTGCTCGCCGGTGTACGCGACATCGATCGAGCTGATCGACACGCCAGTGGAGTTCGTGAAGGACGCCCCGAAGATCGGGATCAGGTTGCCGGACCGGAGCTCCCCGAAGGCGCGGTCCGTGGAGCCGGTCGCGCCGTAGCTGTAGGTGTCCCCGGTCAGGGACGAGCCGTCGTCGGCCGCGTACTGCTCGTTGTCGCGACTGCCGCCGCCGCCCTCGGTAAGGGCCCAGCCGAGCGGCAACAACGTGTTGCCGGTCCCGGTGTTCGCGAGCGTGTCGAAATCCTGCGAGTAGGCCAGGTCGATCGTGCTCAGCGGCACGCTCCCAGCGGCGAGGACCGGCATCGCGCTTGCCGGCAGCAGGCCGGCCAGCAAGAGGACGGTCGCCGCCGCGGAAAGCAAGCGCCGGCCAGGGCGAGGAGCAAATGGGGACACAGCGGAGCCCTCCCAAGTCGCCAGGGAAATGCCACGGGCAGGCGTCCATCGTACGAGGCGGTGCCATACCAAAACGCACCAGCCCTCTCAGCACTGCACCGTGATGGGTGCGTGTGCGCGCCGCGTTAGCCGCCGGTCAACGCTCCTCGGCCGGCTCCAGCATCGGGATCCGGACGCCGCGTTCGCGGGCGACCTCGACCGCCCGGGGATAGCCCGCGTCGACGTGCCGGGCGACGCCCATCCCGGGGTCGGTCGTCAGGACACGCTCCAGCTTCAGGGCCGCGAGCTCCGTGCCGTCGGCGACGACGACCATCCCCGCATGCTGGCTGTAGCCAATGCCGACACCGCCGCCGTGGTGGATCGAGACCCACGTCGCGCCGGCCGCGGTGTTGACGAGCGCGTTGAGGAGCGGCCAGTCGGCGATCGCGTCGGAGCCGTCGGCCATCGCCTCCGTCTCGCGGTTCGGCGAGGCTACGGAGCCCGCGTCGAGGTGGTCGCGGCCGATGACGATCGGCGCCGAGACCTCGCCGCGCGCGACGAGGTCGTTGAACGCGAGGCCGGCCTTCGCCCGCTCGCCGTAGCCCAGCCAGCAGATGCGGGCCGGCAGGCCCTGGAACGGGACCTTCGCCTGGGCCATCATGATCCAGCGGTGCAGCCCGGCGTCGTCCGGGAAGAGCTCGAGGATCGCCTCGTCGGTCCGGGCGATGTCCGCCGGGTCGCCGCTGAGCGCGGCCCACCGGAACGGGCCGCGACCCTCGCAGAAGAGCGGCCGGACGAACGCGGGGACGAAGCCCGGGTAGTCGTAGGCGTTCGCCACCCCGGCCTCGAACGCCTGGGCCCGGAGGTTGTTGCCGTAGTCGAAGGCGACGGCGCCCGCGGCCTGGAACGCGAGGATCGCCCGGACGTGGTCGGCCATCGCGCGCATCGAGCGCCGGACGTACTCGTCGGGAAGGGCGCCACGCAGCTCGCGGGCGTCATCGAGCGAGATCTCGGACGGGACGTAGCCCGCGAGTGCGTCGTGGGCCGAGGTCTGGTCGGTGACGACGTCGAACCGTTCGCCGGCCTTCGCCCAGGCCGGCTCGATCTCGGCCGCGTTGCCGACGAGCGCGATCGATTCCGCCCTGCCGGCCGCGGCCGCGCCGCGCGCCCACGCGAGTGCCTCGTCCGGGACGTGCGTCAACCGATCGACATAGCCGATGTCGAGCCGCCGCCGGGCCCGCACCTCGTCGACCTCGATCGCGAGGCAGACGCCGTCGTTCATCGTCACCGCCAGCGGCTGCGCGCCGCCCATCCCGCCCAGGCCGGCCGTGAGCGTGACCCGGCCGCGCAGCGACCCCCCGAAGTGCTGCCGCGCCAGTTCCGCGAACGTCTCGTACGTGCCCTGGAGGATGCCCTGCGTCCCGATGTAGATCCACGAGCCGGCGGTCATCTGGCCGTACATCGTCAGGCCCTTCCGCTCGAGCTCGCGGAAGACGTCCCAGGTCGCCCAACGGCCGACGAGGTTCGAGTTGGCGATCAACACCCGCGGCGCCCACTCGTGGGTCCGGAACACGGCGACCGGCTTGCCGCTCTGCACGAGCAGCGTCTCGTCGTCGGCGAGGCGGCGCAGCTCGCGGACGATCGCGTCGAACGCCTCCCAGCTCCGGGCCGCGCGACCGGTCCCGCCGTAGACGACGAGCGCGTCGGGGTTCTCCGCGACCTCCGGGTCGAGGTTGTTCATCAGCATCCGCATAGCCGCCTCCTGGCCCCAGCCGCGGCAGCTCAGGTCCGGGCCTCGCGGGGCGCGGACGGGGCGGGCGCCGGCGGCCGGCGGGAGATCAGCGGTCATCGGTTCGAGGATACGCGGCCGCGCGGCCCGTCCGACCGTCAGTCGGGCAGGGAGTCCATGAGCTGCTCGCCCATCCGGCCGTTGCCGACGGCGTTCAGCGAGACGATGACATCGGGGCCCTCGAGGTGGACGTGATAGGTGTGGACGCCGCCCTCGCACGTCCCGATGAACACGGTCCGGCCGTCCACGGTCGCCTGGGCGTTACCCGCCACACCACCTGCCTGGCCGCAGACGCCCTCGTCGAACGAGTCGCGCCAGTCGCGGAAGAACTCGTCGCTGAAGACCCCCGGCTTGAGCTTCACGACCGAGGCGACGACGAGATTGCCGGTCGCCTGGTCGACGGCGAGGCCCACGGCGAGCGACTGCGCCGACTTCGCGAGCGATGCGTCGGCGGCGGGCTCCGCGGCCGCCTCCGGGGACGGTGTGATCGGGATGCTGCCGATCGACTTGGGCAACAGGTCGAGCAGGGAAGGGTCGATCGCGACGAGCGGCGACGGGGCGGCCGCGCCGGATGGGCCCGGCGAGGGGCCGGCCGCTGACGGTGGCGGTTCCGACGCGGCCCCGCCCGGCGCGCTGGCCGGCGGTGTCGGCCGGGCGGGATCGCAGCCGATCGCGACGACCGCGACCAGGGCGGCGAGAGCCACGATGGGTGCTGCCGCGGTGCGGCGGCCGGAGCTCGGGCGCGAACTCACCCGGGCAGCCGCTCGGGGTCGACGTCGGGCCGGATGAACGCCGATTCGTAGAACTGGAGCGGGTTGCCCTCCGGATCCCACAGGAAGCAGAACTGGCCCCAGTCCGTGCGGACGACTGCCTCGCGGCGGACGCCCGCGGCCTCGATGCGCAGGAGGGCGAGGCGGAGGTTGTCGACGATGATCTCGGGCACGACGCCGCCGTGCCGGAAATCCTTCGGCTCGGCCGAGGCGAAGCCGCCCGCGATCAGCGACAGGCTCGTTCCCTGCGTCGCGTCGAACCGGACGAACTTCGGCGTGCGGTACAGGAGGCGCATCCCGATCACGTCACGGTAGAACCGCATCTCGGCCTCGATGTCCTCGACGAAGACGAGCGCGCCCCGGACCTTGCTGACGTTGCCGAGCGCCTGGATCATCGCCATCGCCGACTCCCACCTGCTGCCGCCGTGTCAGGCGGACGGTAGCACCGCCCGAACTGAGTTCGTCGCCGACTGCGTTCGTCGCGGGCGGGCGACGCTGGCAAGGCGGACCCGAGCAGCGGAGCGAGCGGGCCCGCAGGCCCTTGAGCGAGCCGCGCAGGGGTCCAACGCAGCCAGCGTCGTCCTGGCGCGACAGCCCTTCAGAGCTCGCGGCGGACGACCGGGAACCGATCGTCGTCGGCGGCGATCCGGAACCCGGCGCTCAGCCAGAACTCCGGCGTGGCCGCGCTCGTCGCGTCCGGCCGGGTGTCCCGCTCGGGATACGCCTCGACGGCCGCGAACCCGCGCCGCTCCAGGTCGTCGCAGACGGCGTCGACGAGGGCCCGGGCGTGGCCGCGATGCCGGCCGGCCGCGGTCGAGGCGATGCAGGTGATGACCGCCGGCAGCGGCGCGCTGGGCAGTTGCGGGTACAGGTCGCGCAGGCGCTGTGCCCGGGGATAGGCCGACAGCGGCCCGAACTGGGCGTAGGCCGCGGCCTCGTCACCGTCGAGCAGCACCTTCGCGTAGCTGCCGAACACGCCAAGGCCGCGGCCCAGCAGCGTCAGCTTGCGCGGCGCATCGGCGCCGACCGACTGCCGGGCCGGGCGCGTCGGGGCGAACGGGTTGTCGGCGAGCGGGTCGTCGTCGGTCGCGAACGGGTTGATCGCCGGTGCCCGGCGTGGGGCCGGGGCGAACGGGTTGACCACTTCGTCGGCGTCGTCCGGGGCGAACGGGTTGGCCGGGGTCGAAGGGCGCTGCGGCGGGCCGGCTGGCGCCGCCTCGAGCCAGGCGGCTCGGCTCGCCTTCGATCCGCGGTCTGCGTCCTCCCAGTAGTCGCAGGTCCGGTGGTCGAAGCCCGGGTCCGCGCACGGCGGCACGAGACCGAAGGTCCCGCTGTCGGTCACGTCGACGATCCGGATCGCCATTGGCCGAGTCTACGTCGCGTCCGTGGCGGCCTACGCGCTCGCGAGGCCGGCCAGCGCGCCGGTCCTGACGAGGTCGAGCGCCGCCGCGAGATCGGGCCCCGGCTCGCGGTCGGGGCCCAGGGGCTCGACACGGCCGCGGACGCGTTGCCGCGCCGCCGCGACGCCTGCCCCCGGACGCGGCCCGTCGGCGCCGACGCGCGCGTCGAGTGCCTGCGTCGCCACGAGCAGCTCGATCGCAAGGATCTGCTCGACGTGGGCGAGCACCGTCCGGGCGTGGCGGGCCGCGATCGGGCCCATCGACACGTGGTCCTCCTGGTTCGCGCTCGTCGGGATGCTGTCGGCGGAGGCGGGATGGGCGAGGACCTTGTTCTCGGAAACCAGCGCCGCCGCCGTGTACTGCAGGATCATCAGCCCCGAATCGAGGCCGGAACCCGACGCGAGGAACGCCGGCAGCCCGCCGTTCAGGCGCTCGTCGAGCAGCAGCGCGGTCCGCCGCTCGCTGATCGCCCCCAGCTCAGCGACCGCGAGCTTCGCGAAGTCGAGCGCGAGCGCGACCGGCTCGCCGTGGAAGTTGCCGCCGCTGATCACGAGCCCGCCGCCCGTCGCGGCCGCGCCCTCGTCGGTCGCGCCGCCCTCGGGAAACACGAGCGGGTTGTCGGTCGCACTGTTCATCTCGATGTCCAGCACGCGCCGGAGGTGGTCGAGCGCGTCGCGGACCGCGCCGTGGACCTGCGGCACGCAGCGCAACGAGTACGGGTCCTGGACCTTGTGATCGAGGCCCTTGTGGCTGGCCTGGAGCGCGGAGTCGCGCAGGAGGTAGCGCAGCTCGGCGGCGACGGCGATCTGGCCGGGGTGCGGCCGGGCGAGCTGGTAGGCCGCGGCGAACGCGACGTCCGTGCCGAGCAGCGCCTCGACGCTCATCGCCGCGGCGACGCTCGCGGTCCGGGTCAGCCGGTCGGCGTCGGCCAGGAGCAGCGCCCCGATCCCGGTCATCAGCTGCGTCCCGTTCAGCAGCGCCAGGCCCTCCTTCGCCTCGAGCACGAGCGGCTCGAGGCCCACCTCGCGCAGCGCGACGAGGGCCGGCACGCGCTGCCCGCCGAGGTCGACCCAGCCGCGTCCGACGATCGGCAGCGCGAGATGGGCGAGCGGCGCCAGATCCCCCGACGCGCCGACGGAACCCTGCTCCGGCACGATCGGATGGACGCCGCGCTCGAGGAACGCCAGCAGCCGGTCGACGATGAGCGGGCGGCAGCCGCTGTGGCCGAGGGCGAGCGTGTTCGCCCGGAGCAGCAGCATCGCCCGGACGACCTCCACGGGCAACGGCGCGCCGACGCCCGCCGCGTGGCTCATCAGCAGGTTCTCCTGGAGGCGCGCCGCGTCCTCCGGCGGGATGAACCGGGTCGCCAGGGCGCCGAACCCGGTCGTGACCCCGTAGACGATCTCGCCCGCGGCGACGAGCCGCTCGATCACGTCGCGGGCCTCCTGCATCCGGCCGCGGGCCGCGTCGTCGAGGGTCACGCCGGCGCGGTGGCGGGCGACTGCCTCGACGTCGGCGATCGACAGGTCGGCGCCGGTCAGGACGATCGGGTCGGTCCGGCTGGGGCCGATCGGGGCGGTCACGATGACGAGGATAGTCGGCTATCCTCGCGCTCGTCCCAGCCCCGCCACGGAGCCGTCCTTGCTCGCGTTCATCGACGAGATCGTCATCCCGTTCCTGAACTCGCTGTACGGCGCGGCCGGCTACCTCGGCGTCATGGTCGCGATGCTGATCGAGTCGGCGATGATCCCGCTGCCGTCGGAGCTGATCCTCCCGTATGCCGGCTTCCTCGTGTCGGACCCGACGAAGATCGAGCCGCTGACCGGCCAGCCCTGGAACTTCTGGCTGGTCGTGATCTTCGCGACGATCGGGAACACCCTTGGCTCGCTGATCGCCTACGCCATCGGGGCGTGGGGCGGCCGGCCGTTCCTCGAGCGCTACGGCAAGTACCTGCTGATCCGGCCCCACGAGATCGAGCTGGCCGAGCACTTCTTCCAGCGCTACGGCGCGGCGACAGCGTTCTTCAGCCGCCTGCTGCCGATCGTCCGGACGTTCATCAGCTTCCCGGCCGGCGTCGCCCGGATGCCGATCGTGACGTTCGTCGTCTACTCGACGGCCGGCGCCTTCCTCTGGTCGACGCTGCTCGTGTTCGCCGGGGTGCAGCTCGGCGCGAACTGGACGGCGATCCGCCACGCGCTCCAGCCGTTCGACCTGCTGATCGCGGTGATCGCCGGGCTGGGGATCGTGCTCTTCGTGTGGTGGCGGCTCGGGATGCCGGGCAGGCGTCGTCGCCCCACGTCCTAGCCCGTTCGCCTACGCCTTCGCCGCGGCCGCCTCGCCCGGTGCCGGGTGCGCCCGGAACGCCGCGAACAGCAGCAGGTCGTAGACGATCTTCAGCCCGCCGGCGATGACGAACGGCGCCCCTGCGAACGCCGCGTTCGCGATGAGCGGGGCCGAGATCGACGGCGAGATCGCCGCGCCGGTCGTGCGGGCGACACCGGTCACGCCGGCCGCAGCCGACCGCTCGTCGGGGTCGACGACCGCCATCACGTACGACTGGCGCGTCGGGACGTCCATCTGGCTCAGGGCGTAGCGCGCCAGCAGGCAGGCGACCGCCAACGGCAGCGTCGGCATGAACGGCACGAGGATGAGCAGCACGTTCGAGGGCAGGTGCGTGAACACCATCGTGTTGATCAGGCCGATCCGGGCGGCGATGCCCGCTGCTGAGAGCGACGACACCGCGGCGAGCAGGTTAGCGGCGAAGAACAGCGCCCCGAGCGCCGCCGGCGGGACGCCGAACTGGAGGTGGAACCAGTAGGCCATCAGCGCCTGCGGGACGAAGCCACCAGCGAACGCGTCGATCGCGAACAGGCCCGACAGCCGGGCGACGATCCCCTTCGACCGGCCGAGGCCGAGGCGGCGCCGCATCCCGGAGTTGGCCGCAGCGGCGGGCCGTGGGGGCTCGATCTCGGCGCCGACGAACGACACCGTCAGGCCGATCAGGAGCCCGAGCGCCGCATAGCCAACGACGATCGCGCGGTAGGCGTCGACGTCCGCCCAGCCCGCATCGATCAGGACCTGGGTCGCGATGCCCGCCGCCAGCGCCCCGAACGCCGTCGCCACGTAGCCGGCGAGGTTGTACCAGGCGAACGTCGCCGTCCGGCGCACGTCGGGCGTCGTCTCGCTCAACGCCGCCTGCTCGACCGCGAGGAACGGACCCACCTCGTTGCCGGTCGGGCTGATCACGCCGATCGTCGCCGCGAGGATGAGCAGCGCCACGACGCTCGTCAGCGCGAAGGCCACGCCGGCGATCGCCATCAGCGCCGCGCCGGCGATCAGGACGCGCCGCCGGCCGAGGCGATCGGCGTTCGTCGTCAGCCACAGCGAGATCAGCGTGTCGCCGATCAGCGAGAGCGTGAGGATCGCCCCGATCGTCAGCGGGTCGAGCCCGAGCGAGGCGAGGTACAGGACGAGGACGACGGCAAGCGCGCCGTACGAGAACATCCGGAGCACGCGGGTCAGGAACAGGAGCCGTCCGTCGCGGGTCAGCCCGCGGAGGCTGACGATCAGGCCGGCGTCGGTCGGGTCGGTCATGCGCCGCCGAGTCTACGTGCGAAAATGCAGCCGGAGGTGCCGTCCGCGATGACCCACGATCCCGGCCACGATCCGTCGGAGCTGCATCACCCGGGCGACGTCGAGGACGAGCCCCACGGACCGGACGACCACGGCGAGACGCATGGTCACGACGACCACGCCCACGGCCCCGAGGAGCTCGGCCCGGTCGACGTCCAGCTCTGGGCGGCGTTCCTGCTCGGAACCGCGCTGGGCCTCGTCCCGGCGGTCGGGCTCGTCATCGCGACGAGCAGCTAGCCCGGTCCTCGTGGTGGAGCCACGCGGAGGCGTGGCGGAGCCACGCCGAGGTCAGAACAGCCCGACGATGTTCCCGTCCGCGTCGATGTCGATCTTCTCGCCGCCGGGTCGCGACGGCAGCCCGGGCATCGTCCGCATCTCGCCGAGGAGCGGCGTGATGAACCCCGCCCCGGCCGACAGGCGGATGTCGCGAACGGTCACGGTGAACCCCGACGGCCGGCCCTTCAGCGCGGCGTCGTGGCTCAGCGAGTACTGGGTCTTCGCCATGCAGACCGGCAGCCGCCCGAACCCGAGATCCTCGTAGAGCTTCAGCGCCTTCTTCGCCGCCGGCAACAGCTCGATCCCCGCGGCGCCATAGACCTTCGTCGCGATCGTCAGGATCTTCTCGCCGAGCGGCGCGTCGTCGGGGTAGAGCAGCTGGAACTGGGAGCCGCGCGAGGCGGCCGCCCAGACCGCGTTCGCCAGGTCGGCGGCGCCGCGGCCGCCGTCCGTGAAGTGGGTCGCGACAACCGCGTCGTCCGCGCCGGCCTCGAGGGCGACCTCGCGGATCGCCTCGACCTCGGCGGTGGTGTCGGTCGGGAAGGAGTTGATCGCGACGACCGCCGGGACGCCGAACATCGTCACGTTCTCGATCTGCTTCGCAAGGTTCGCGGCGCCGGTCCGGACGGCGCTCACATTCTCCTCGAGCAGCGCCGGGTCGAGCGGCTTGCCGGCGACGATCTTGCCCACGCCGCCGTGCATCTTCAGCGCCCGGACCGTGGCGACGACGACGGCCGCGTCCGGGGCTAGCCCCGACGCCCGGCACTTGATGTCGAAGAACTTCTCCGCGCCCATGTCGGCGCCGAAGCCGGCCTCGGTGGCGACGATCTCGTTCGTGGCCAGCGCGACGCGGTCGGCGATGATCGAGTTGTTGCCGTGAGCGATGTTCGCGAACGGCCCGCAGTGGACGAACGCCGGGCCGCCCTCGAGCGTCTGGAGCAGGTTCGGCTTGATCGCGTCGATCAGCAGGACCGTCATCGAGCCCGCGACGCCGATGTCCTCGCACGTGACGGCCTTGCCGCCGGTCGTCGTCGCCATCACGATCCGGCCGAGGCGGGCGCGGAGGTCGTGGAGGTCGGTCGCGAGGGCGAGGACGGCCATGACCTCCGACGCGACCGTGATCACCCACTCGGTCTCGCGGGGGACGCCGTTCTCCTTGCCGCCTAGGCCGATGACCGCGCGCCGCACGGCCCGGTCGCTGATGTCGACCACCCGCGGCCAGAGGATCGAGAACGGGTCGATGCCGTGGGGGTTGCCGTGGTGGAGGCTGTTGTCGAGAAACGCCGCTGCGAGGTTGTGGGCCGCGCCGATCGCGTGGACGTCTCCGGTCAGGTGGAGGTTGAAATCCTCCATCGGGATGACCTGGCTGTAGCCGCCGCCGGCCGCGCCGCCCTTGATCCCGAACACCGGCCCGAGCGACGGCTGGCGGATGCAGATCGCGGCCTTGTGCCCGACGTGGTTGAGCCCCTGCCCCAGCCCGACGGTCGTCGTCGACTTGCCCTCGCCGAGCGGCGTCGGCGTGATCGCGGTGACGACGACGTACTTCCCGCGGGGCCGCTCGGCCTCGACGCGGCGGATCCCCTCGAGCGTGATCTTGGCCTTCGACCGGCCGTAGAGCTCGATCTCGTCGTCGTGCAGGCCGAGGTCGGCGGCGACGTCGGCGATGGGCCGGGGCGTGACGGAACGGGCGATCTCGAGATCCGACGGGAACGTCATGTGGCTCCCCTGGTGAGTGGCTGGTTCGCGCTTCCCGCGGAAGCGCGGGTTCGTGACGGGGCGGCGGCTCCCGGCTCCGCGTCGGCCTGGGCCTGGGCGGCCCGCGCCAGATGAGCGAGCAGCAGCGCGTTCGTGAGCGGCCCGACGCCGCCAGGAACGGGCGTGATCGCGGACGCGACCCGCCGCGCCGACTCGAAGTCGACGTCGCCGACGAGCTTGTCGTCCACGACGTTGATCCCGACGTCGACGACGACCGCGCCACGCCGGAGCATCGGCCCCGTGATGAGCCCGGGCTTGCCCGCGGCGACGACGAGGATCTCGGCGTCCTTCACGTGATGCTTCAGGTCGCGGGTCCGCGAGTGGCAGACCGTGACCGTCGCGTTCTCCCGGACGAGCAGGAACGCCGCCGGCATGCCGACGACCGCCGACCGACCGACGACGACCGCGCGACGGCCCTCGATCTCGATGCCGGACCGACGCAGGATCTCGACCGCGGCGTGTGCGGTCGCGGGCAGGAAGCCGTCATAGCCCAGCCGCAGGAGGCCGGCGTTCAGCGGGTGGATCCCGTCGATGTCCTTGGCGGGGTCGATCGCGTCGATGACGGCGCCGAGGCGGATCGACGGCGGCAGCGGCATCTGGACGATGATCCCGTGAACGAGCGGATCGGCATTCAGCGCGCGGATGACCTCCGTCACGCGAGCTTCGGTGGCCTCACCCTCGACCTCGATCAGCCAGCTCGCGGATCCCGACCAGGTCGCAGCTCTTCAGGATCTGCTGGAGGTAGACGGTCGAGGGGGCGTCGCGACCGACGATCACGACCGCGAGGCCCGGCGGGTGGCCGGTCCGCGCCCGATAGGCCTCGACGTCCTCCGCCACCGCGAGCCGGATCTCCGCGGCGATCGGCCCGCCGAGCAGGAGCCGCGCGTCCCCTCTCGTCACTGCCGTCTCGTCAGCCGGCGAGCGGCTCGCGGACGACGCCGCTGAGCACCGCCTCGCGCGTGGCCGCGGCCGTCGTCTCGACGTCGTCGAGCAATGTCTTCACCCGGACCGTGGCCTCGCCCGCGTACGCCTCGTCGCCGATCGCCGGGAGGTTCACGATCACGTTCTCCGCGGCGCCGCGCGCGGCGGCCTCGCCGAGCATCGCCGCGACATTCAGGTCGCTCGACGCGTTGACGTTGCTTCGACCGACGAGCGCCTCGGCGAGGGCGACGAGCTCGACGCAGGCCTCGACCATGAGCATCGGCACGCCGGCGGCGCCCCGCGCCGTGGCCCGCAGCGCCGCCGACCGCGCCGCCTGCTCCTCGGCGGTGTCGCGGGGAAGCTTCATCGCCCGCGCGAATTCAGCGTATGCGTCGGCGTCCTCGTCGGCCAGGTCGAGGAACCGCTTCGCAAGGAAGTGGCCCCGCTCGACCGCCTGCGCGTGGAGTGCGGCATGGGCTGCGTACTTCGGCCGGCCCTGGGAGAGTGAGGCGACCATCGCGACGAGCGACGCGCCAAGGGCCGCCGCGACCGCCGACGCGCTGCCGCCGCCCGGCACGGGCTCGGATGACCCCAACAGGTCGACGAACCCGCCGAGGGTCAGCTCGCGGAACCGCGCACCCGATGTTGTGTCGTCTGGCACCCGGCGATTGTAGGTTGCGATCCGGACGCGAACCCGGCCGCGTTGCGGAACCCATCAACGGCAAGCGGACCGGAGGTCGGGAACGGGGCGGACGCGGTACCGGCGCGCCCGCCCCGCCATCCGACAGCGACGAGCGGGAGGCGCTCGCCAGGGAACGTCAGGTCAGGCGGCGCGACGCTCGTCGTCGAGTGCCGTGATCGTCCATCGCCGCGAGCGATGCATGTACGTGAGCGCGAGTCGCGCCCTGGGGGTGTCCACCTCGAACAGCGTCCGCGGGCCGGTCACGACCGGGTAGGCCGCAGCCTCTTCGCGAACCGCGGCAAGCCGCGTGACCTGCAGTCGCTCGGTTCCCCAGGTGATCTCTCGAGGGGTCCCATCGAACCAGCCCGTCCGCACGCGGACCTGGACCGGTTCCACCTTGATCATCGTCATCGTTGTGGCTCCTTCACGGCGGCGCGGTGGGCAATCGTCCGTCGCGGGGCACATCCGAGACAGAACGCCTGTTCTGTTGCTGACCTGATCTTGTTCGAACATGTGTTCGATGTCAAGCGGTCAACCGAACATTCGGTCGCTTTCGTGACAGCTAGCCTGTCACGACCGCACCGCTACGCCGGAACCTCGTCGTCGTCGGCGATCGGATCGGGCTCTTCGCCAGCCTCGAGCGGCGCCGGCGAAGCGGGCAGGGCGTCGTCCTGGGCGTGCGTTCGCATGTCGACTGGCGTCATCGGGTCGCGCTCGAACGGCGCCGGCAGGCGCGAGCGGACGAGCCGGGCGCGTGTGATCGCCCGGTCGCCGTAGCGATGCCGGACGAGATCCTCGGCCTCGACCACGCGCCGCCGGCGCGGATCGTCGGACCCGAACAGCGAGAGCTGGTCCGTTTCCCCAAGGCCCGACGCGGTGACCCCGAGCAGCCGGATCTTCTTGCCGCGCACCTCGGGCCGTGCGAGCTCGAGCGCAGTCCGGAAGATCGGCTCGGTGAGGTCGGTCGGCTCCTTCAGCGTCCGCTGTCGGGTGATCGTGTGGAACGAGGAGTCGCGGATCTTGACCGTCACCGTCGACGCCTTGACCCCCGAGTCCCGCAGCCGCCCCGCCACGCCCTCCGACAGGCCGAGCAATGACCGCTCGATCACCTCCCGGTCCGAGCTGTCGACGTCGAACGTGTGCTCGTGGCCGATCGACTTCGCCGGGTCCCGTTCGCTGACGGTGTCAGCGTCCAGGCCGCGGGCGCGGTCGCCGATCATCGCCCCGACCTTGCCGAACCGCCGTTCGAGGAGGTCATCCGGCAGCGCCGCGAGGTCGCCGATCGTCCGAACCCCGTACTCGCTGAGCATCGCGGCGGACTTCGCCCCGACGCCCCACAGCCGGGCGATCGGCAGCGGCGCGAGGAACGCCGCCTCGGTGCCGGGCGGGACCACGACCAGCCCGTCGGGCTTCCGGAGATCCGAGGCGATCTTCGCGACGAGCTTCGTTCGAGCGACGCCGACCGAGATCGTCAGCCCGACTTCGTCGGTCACGGCCGACTTGATCGCCCGGCCGATCGTCTCGCCGTCGCCGAAAAGCTTCCGCGACCCGGTGACGTCGAGGAAGGCCTCATCGATCGAGATCGGCTGGACGAGTGGTGTGAACCGTCGCAGCACCGCCAGGACCTCCTTGCTGACCCGGCTGTACTTGCGGCCGTCGACCGGCAGGAAGATCCCATGCGGGCACAGCGCGCCGGCCGTCCGAAGCGGCATCGCCGAATGGACGCCGAAGACCCGCGCCTCGTAGCTCGCAGTGCTCACGACGCCCCGCTGGTTGGGCCCGCCGCCGCCGACGATCACGGGCTTGCCCCGGAGCTCGGGCCGATCGCGCTGCTCGACGGCGGCGAAGAACGCGTCGAGGTCGACGTGGAGGATCGTCCGGTCGGGCGGAGGCTCGAAGCTCACCCCTGGATGATCGCACCGCCGTCGACCGATTTCGACCGGATGTTCGATCCTGTCCGCGCCCTCTGGCGCGGCTCGGTCAGCCCTTCGGCTCGACGACGATCGTGACCTCGGGCGCCAGGCCGGAGTAGACCTTGATCGCGACCTTGTATGTCCCGAGCGACTTGAGCGGCTCCTCGAGGTCGATCTTGTGGCGGTCGATCTCGATGCCGCGGCGGGCGAGCGCGTCGGCGATGTCCTTCGTCGTGATCGAGCCGTAGAGCTTGCCGCCCTCGCCGACCTTGACGCCCATCGTGAGGGTCGTCGATGCGATCCGGGTTGCCGCGATATCGGCATCGTCGCGCTCGCGCTTGCGCTTGTCCTCGCGGCTCGCGATGTCGTGCTGCCAGGCGCGATACGCGCCGCCGGCGGCGGGGACGGCAAGGCTCTGTGGGATCAGGAAGTTCGTGGCGTAGCCGTCGGCCACCGTTTTCAGCTCGCCGCTCTTGCCGAGCGTCGCCACGTCCTTCGTCAGGATCACCTTCACGCGATCGATTCCTCCTTGGAAATCCAGTTGCGGACCCGCGGCCCGACCCCGCTGTTCTCGATTGCACCGCCGGCCTGGGCAACCATGCCCGGGACTCGCCGGAGCGTTTTGCGGACCGGTCCCGGCGTGAGCCGTCGGACGCGGGCCATGTCCTGGTCGAACGCCATCCGGTCGATCCCGAGCTCGTTGAGCTTCTCGGCGAGGAGCTCGGCCGGCACGCCATCGAGGAAGAGGTCGACGGCGAGGACCACGACCACGAGGTCGTCGAGGCCGCCGAGGATCGGAACCTCGTCCGGGATGATGTCGCGGCCGACGATCAGGTACCCGGCCGCCCCCGCGAGAAGCACCTTGCGGCTGGCCGGCATCCGCTCGTCGAGGGCCAGGGCGAAGATGAGCCGGGCATAGATCGGGGCGCGGCTGGCGAGCGGCAGGAACGCCATGATCCCGAGCGCCCGACCGAGCAGGCCCGGCCCGCGCCGGCGCCGTTTGCGGTCGTTCCCCTTCCGATCGTGGGACTCGTCTGCCATCGCCCTGGATCGACCTCGTGACAGCCGGGCGGACCGCTCCTCCGCGTGCCCGGGCGGCCGAGTCTACCATCCGCGCCCGAGCCAACCCGGCGTCGCCCTCGGCGGCCAACCTTGACATCGAACGTCCGTTCGGTATGATGCCCCCAAAGGAGGTCCGGGTGACCAAACACGACGCGGACCGCAAGGTCAAGATTCTCGACTTCATCGCCGCGACGCTGCGCGCCAGGGGCTTCCCCCCGTCGGTCCGCGAGATCGCGAAGGCGGTGGGTCTCGCGTCGACGTCGGCCGTCCACCACCACCTGCTGATCCTCGAGCGCGAAGGCTACCTCGAGCGCGGTGCGGCGCAGTCGCGGGCGATCCGGCTCACGCCGTACGCGGCGCTGCGGCTCGGCCTCGCCGCCGAGCTCGTCCCGCAGTCAGCCGCGATGGAAGCCCACACGCTGCCGGTCATCGGCGAGATCGCCGCCGGCGGCCCCATCGAGGCGTACCAGGACGCATCGGAGACGATCGGCATCCCGGACATGCTCGCCCCGTCGGGCGACGCGTACGTCCTCAAGGTCCGTGGCGACTCGATGATCGAGGCCCACATCGCGGACGGCGACTTCGTGCTGATCCGGCCGCAGTCGACGGCCCGCAACGGCGACATCGTCGTCGCCCAGGTCGAGGAGAACGCGGTCACGTTGAAGCGGTTCTTCAAGGAGAAGGACAAGATCCGCCTCCAGCCCGCCAATCCCAACTACCCGCCGCAGTTCTACGACGACGTCCGGATCCAGGGGAAGCTGATCGGCGTGATCCGGAGGCTGGACTAGCGGCTGTCGCGTTTGGACGAACGCAGTCACGCCTCCCTGATGATTCGTCCACATGGTTTCCACACAGCGCTAACGGGCGGCCCTGATTCGGTGGACGCATTTCGGGGATAAGACCCTATCGGCCGACCTCGGTCGCCCGTGACACTGGAGCTGTCACAGCAGCCCGCCATGGTCAGGGAGCGCATGATCGACCGCCTGCCCCCGCAGAGCCTCGAGGCCGAGCAGTCCGTGCTCGGCGCCATCCTCATCGACCGCGACGCCGTCGTCGAGGTCGCGGAGTTCCTGCGTCCGGCGGACTTCTACCGCCAGGCGAATGGCGCGATCTTCGCGGCGATTCTCGAGCTGTTCGAGCGCCGCGAGCCGATCGACATCGTCACGGTCTCGGAGGCGCTTGAGCGGAGCGAACAGCTCGAGACGATCGGTGGACGGGCCTACCTCTCGAGCCTCTCGAACCAGACCCCCACCGCGGTCCACGCCGTCCAGTACGCGCGGATCGTCGAGCGCAAGGCGGTCCTGCGAAACCTCATCGGCGCGGCCGGCCGGATCGCCGGGATCGGCTACGAGGATCCGGCGGAGGTCCAGGAGGCCATCGACCGGGCGGAGGCCGAGCTCTTCGCCGTCAGCCAGAAACGGATCGACTCGGGCTTCCACCGCCTTCAGTCGCTCCTCCACGAGGCGTACGACCGGCTCGACTATCTGCACGCCCACCGTGGGGAGATCAGCGGCGTACGGACCGGCTTCACCGACCTCGATGCGCTGACGACGGGCCTCCAGAAGAGCGACCTCATCGTTGTGGCGGCCCGCCCCAGCGTCGGCAAGACGAGCTTTGCGCTCAACATCGCCGAGCATGCGGCCGTCAACGAGAAGAAGAGTGTCGGCGTCTTCAGCCTCGAGATGAGCAAGGAGCAGCTCGTCCTCAGGCTCCTCTCCAGTGTTTCCAACATCGACAGCCAGCGCCTCAGGAGTGGATTCCTCGAGGAGATGGACTTCGCGAGGATCGCGCCCGCCATGAACGCCCTGTCGGAAGCGCCGATGTACATCGACGACACGCCGAGCATCAGCGCGATGGAGCTCCGGACGAAGGCGCGACGTCTCCAGGCGGAGTCCGGGCTGGATCTCGTGATCGTCGACTACCTCCAGCTCATGCAGGCGACGTCGCAGAACCGAGATTCGAACCGCGTCCAGGAAGTGTCGGAGATCTCGCGCGGGCTCAAGGCCCTCGCCCGCGAGCTCAGCGTCCCGGTCATCGCCCTCAGCCAGCTCAGCCGCCAGCCGGAGATGCGGGAGTCGAAGGAGCCGCGGCTGTCGGACCTGCGCGAATCAGGTGCGATCGAGCAGGACGCTGACCTCGTCCTCTTCCTCTGGCGCGAGAAGGAGCGCGGCGCCGACGACCAGGACACCGACGGCGAGGTCATGAACCTGAAGCTGGCGAAGCACCGCAATGGCCCGACGGGCGAGGTCCAGCTCTGGTTCAAGAAGCGCCAGACGCGATTCGTCTCCTACGCCGGGGAAAGGTACGCAGAAGCCGGGTAGGCGCTCCTGCGTCCGACAGCCGACGTCGTCGCGTTAACCCTCGTATTCGAACCCGATCTTGAGGTCGACTCGATATTCGACGATCTCGCTGTTCTCGACGACGGCCGTCGACTTCACGACTTCGACCGTCTGGATATTGCGAACCGTCTTCGAGGCGGTCGCCACGGCCTGTCGGGCGGCATCGCTCCACGACCTCGGGCTCGTTCCGACCATTTCGCGGATGATGATCACGCCCATGGGGACCTCCTCGGCATCGTCGGGTTGGGATCGGGACGCCCAGTCTAGCCCCGTGAATCGACGAGGCCGGCCTCGTCGGCCGGCCTCGAGTAACGACGGTTGGAGTTCGATCAGACGCCGGCGGAGGTCTCCTCCATCGTTCCTGCTCGGACCTTGTCGAAGCACGAGCTGCAGTACACCGGGCGGTCGTTCCGCGGCTCGAATGGCACCATCGCCTGGCCGCCGCAGCTGCCGCAGATCGCCGCGTGGAACTCCCTCGGTCCACCGACGGTCCTCGCCCGCTTGGCGATGGCCCTGCATGACGGACACCGCTGCGGGTCATTGAGCAGGCCTTTGCTCGAGAAAAACGCCTGCTCGCCGGCGGAGAAGGTGAACTCCTCCGAACAGTCGCGGCAGGTCAGAGTTCGGTCCTGGTACACCCTCTCCTGAGCCTCCTGTAGCGTCGTCGCCGTGACGGTTCGGCCTCGACCCCCGATACGGGATTCGGACGTCGCTCGCGCCGACAGGAGGGCAGTGCGCGGGTTCGATCCTCGGTCCCGGAACCGAGACTCATGTCGGGCAGAATACTGGCGGAGTCAAGCGGTGCGGCATCAGAGATTTGCAGTTCGGTCGTGAATCTCGTGCGAGATTTCGCAGAAGCCGCGCCGCGCGAGCGCCAAACGGCCCGTGTGCCGGTGTCGGCGCGCACCGACGGACCGGGAACCTGCCGCCCGCGACCGGCGTCCGGGGCGGCATGCCGACGATCAGACTGCCCCTCGCCACCGTCACGCTCGCCCTCATTGCCGTCGCCTGCAGCTCCGCGGGCGCCGCATCACCCCCGCCCGCCGGGAGCGTGCCTCCCGCCAGCCCTACGCAATCGGGAATCGACCACCCCACCGGCGCCACCGACGTCGTCCTCCGGATGGAGGAGGGCGGCGGCTTTGTCCCGATCGACTTCGCCGCGAGCCAGGCGCCGGTCTTCACCCTCTACGGCGACGGCCGAATTGTCTTCCAACCGCTCGTCGAGACGTTCCCCGAGCCCGACGCGAACGGCATCGTCAAGCAGATCCCGTGGCGAACGGCTCGGCTCGACGAGGGCCAGATCGAGGAGGTCCTCACCTTCGCGCTCGGGCCCGGCGGGCTCGGGACCGCTCGCGACAGCTACATGAACAACGGGATCGCCGACGCGCCCAACACGATCTTCACGATCAACGCCGGCGGACTGAAGAAGACCGTCCTCGTGAACGCGCTCGGCATGGAGCCGAGCGGCGGCCCCGACGACGCGGCGCGGGCCCAGTTCAAGAAGCTCGCCGATCGGTTCCGCGACTTCGACGAGGGCGGCACGATCTCGACCGATGTCTACGCCCCGACCGCCTATCGCGGCGTGCTCGTCGAGCGCGAGGTCGATCCCAACGTCCCGGGTCCCACGCCGCTCGAATGGCCGTGGCCGGCGCTCAAGATCACCGACTTCAAGGAAGGTGATGGGACCTCGGGCCCGACGTTCCCGCACAATGCGCTGACGGGCGACGAGGTCGCGGCGCTGAAGCTCGGCGACGTTCCCGGCGGGGCCCAGGGCGTGATCGTTAAGGCCCCCGACGGCAAGACGTACTCGCTGACGCTTCGACCGCTGCTCCCCGGCGAGTCGGAATAGGCCGACCCGCCTCAACCCGCGTTTCGGGGGTCGCAGCTAATCCGCAGGTGAGCCCGGCCGGGCACCATGGAGTCCATGGCCCGGCCGGACTCACTTGCCATGATTGACACCGTCCTCGACGGCTCCGTATCGTTCGCGCCGCCCGATCCGTCGGACGTCCAGGCCCTGGAGATGGCGCGGGGTGGCCGCTCCATTGGCACGGTCGACGGGGGCCGACGCGTCAGCACGCCGGCATTGCTGGGAGGGGCATCGCGCGACGGTGTGAGCGGCTACCCGATCCAGATCGGCAAGGTCCAGCGCCCGCCGCTCCGCGAGGAGACGCTGGCGCGCCACCGCCTGCTCGACTGGCTCGACGTCAAGATCCACAACCGCGTGGTGTTCGTGATCGCCGACGCCGGGTACGGCAAGACGACGCTCCTCGCCGACTTCTCCCGGCGGACCCGCCTCCGGACGCTCTGGTACCGGATGGACGAGGAGGACCGCGACTGGGTCACGTTCCTCTCGTACCTGGTCGCGGCGGGCCGCGAGCACGACGCCGAGTTCGCGCCCAGAACGCACGCCATGCTCCAGGACACCGGCCCCGGCGGGGCAACTCGCGACGAGGCCGTGGCGATGTTCCTTCGGGAGCTCCCGGACATCGCCCCGACACCGACCGTCCTGATCCTCGACGACTACCACGTCGCAGACGGGTCCGGCGATGTCGCCTACGTCGCGAAGTCCTTGATTACCAGAGCCCCCGAGCGCCTGACGATCGTCATCTCGAGCCGACGAACGCCTGAAGTCGCGGTCGGGCGCCTTCGCGCCCAAGGCGAGCTAGCTGAGCTGAGGACGCGCGACCTCCAGTTCTCGGAAAGCGAAATCGCCGATCTCTTCGAATCGAAGGACGGTCGCCATCTCGACCCCGAATCGCTCGACTTGCTGAACCGCCGCTCGGAGGGTTGGGCGGCTTCACTGCAGCTTGTCCATGCGGCCGTTCGCGACCGAACCTCAGCTGAAGCCCGCGACTTCATCCGAGGTCTATCTGGGGGGCAGGACGAGCTGTACGACTACCTAGCCGAGGAAGTGATTGGTGATCTACGCCACGGGCATCAGGAGTTCTTGATGCGGACTTCGATCCTCCAAGTGGTTACGGCCGAGGCAGCCGCCGTGCTATCCGGCCTCACGCCGCCCGAATCAGTGTCGCTGTTGGAGCAATCGGAGCGTCTTGGACTGATCTCACGGCGAAGCAGTGCCTCAGGTGCCTACCGATACCACCCGCTTGTGCGTGAATTCTTGGAGGCGCGCCTGAAAGCATCGGTTGGCGACGGGGGCGTCAAGGCACTACACGAGGCGGCTGGAGACTGGGCCCGCGACTCAGACTGGCGCGCTGCGTGCCACCATTTCGAAGCCGCCTCGAACATCGCTGCGCTTCATGACGTCATCGACACGTCCATCGACACGATTTCGGGCCAGGCCGGATACGAAGTTGCTGCGGACTATCTGCGGCGCTACAGGCCGACGGTAAGGACCGCCAGTTTTGAAATCATTTTGTCGCGCATGGATCACCGAAATGGGCGAAACGAGTCAGCCGTCGAGCGGGCTCGGCAAGCGTTGGCACTGCGACCGGATTCGGACGCAGTAATCAACAATGCGATCACGATGTACGCAAATGTTGGCGACCACGATGCGAGCTGGGCGCTCGCCAAGGGCTTGGCGGCATCGTCCACATCTTATCTGTTTCGGGGCATCGCAAAGGCAAACTGCCTCCGATATGAAGCCTCGCTGGATGGAAGCCTTCAAGACCTAGTCGACGTCCTAAAGGACCTGGGCGAACTTAGCGAGGCAAGTGCGCTACCTCACTTTGCCGGCGTCAGCTATCTCAACCTCTCTCTCGTTGAACAGGCGAAGGGTGACGCGGCCGCGGCGCTGGAGCACGCAGACCTTGCGGTTCAAGAACTGTCCCAGACCCACCAAAGCGACGAGCTCGCTTCCGCGTATCTCGCTCGAGCCGTCGTCGCCGCCACTAGCGGGAGGTTGGAATCGGCTCGCGATGACGTCACGGCCGCGCGTGACGTAGTGCCAATGTCGTGGCGCGCCGAGTGGCTGCTTGAGACGGCCGACATCGAGGTTGCCTATGGAAGTGCGGATACCGCGGCGTCACTCCTCGACGAGGCACGCGCTACGGCGATGCTCCGCACCTTGCGCAACTACGCCATCACGATCGAGGCGCGTCTAGCACTTCGACTTGGGCAGTTTGATTTGGCACGGGACCGAGCCAACGCGTTCGAAGTGGGGAGCCCTTCAGAGGTCCCTGGGTTTCATGAGCCGGCAACTTGCCATCCAAGCCCATGTCGCGGTCGTGGGTGGTTTGGACGGTGCCGATGATCTTCTTTCACAAGCGCTGGCGCTCGCGGAGAAACAGGGTGCGATCCCGTGGGTTCGGTACCTACGCGTCCTGAAGGCTCTTCGGACGCCCGAATCCGGACGCTCGGTCGAAACCCTGGCCCGAAGGATCTCGGACGACGAGATGTCCGACCTTCGATCCATTCGCAGAGCTGATTTCCTCGCACTTCTCAACTTTCGATGAGGCAACGGTGGAGCGCATCGCCATCCACGCGAGTCGCCGTCGCGAGCGATGGCTCCCTGCCCTGCGAGCGGAGGTCGCCAACACAAACTCTCCGAGTCGATGGCGCGCGGGAGAAATCTTGGACCGAATTGGAACCGCCCAGGACGTCTCGCTTCTGCGTGCTCTCGCCCGGACCAATCGTGGAACAGCCCCGCGGAGTCTGTTGGGACGGACCCTTGCGCGACGTCTCGCGACGCGGGTAATCGTCGAAGATCTTGGGCGCATCGAGGTGCGGTACGGCGGGATCGTCGTGGCGGCAACGTCTATTCGACGCAAGGTGCTCGCCATGCTGACGTTCCTTCTAACACGGCCCCGCTTTGCCGCTACGCGCGACGAGGTTATCGATGCACTGTGGCCCGAACTCGCCCCGGATGTTGCGATGAATTCCTTAAATCAGACTGTGTACTTCCTGCGGCGAGTCTTCGAGCCGACGTACCAAGAGGACCTATCGGCTGGATACGTCCACCACAGCTCCGACGTGCTTTGGCTCGATCCAGAACTCGTCACGAGTCGAAGCGCGCGATGTTTCTCGATTCATCGACGCCATAGGTTCTGACCTAGACCCGACACTCGTCGCCCGATTGAGCGACGCCATACACCGAGCGATTTGCTCTGGATTTCACGTACGAAGAGTGGGCCGTGCCATTCCGGACCGCCCTCCATGCCGCATACCTACAAATCATCGAATCGGCGGTCACCCAAGACATGGCGTCCGGCCACCAGGACCGCGCTATCGAACTCGCGCGCAGGGCTCTCGACCGTGATCCGGCCGTCGAAAGCCTCGAAGTTGCGCTACTTCGCCTATATCGGGCGACGGGCGCTCACGCCGCGGCTGCAGAGCAATACGCACACTACGCGTCGATGCTCAAAGAGGAGCTCGGCGTGGACGCGCCTCCACTTTCTTCACTCTAGGCATGTCGAGATAAGTAGATTGACGTATTGACCAGGCTGGGCGCTCCCTATAGTCCGGGCGACTTCCCAGTACGGAGGTACTAGGAAGCAGAGTTAAGACGCTCGGACGCGGACGCCCCACCTGAAATGGGCACTTAGGGTGGAGCTGAGCGAGTAGTGCAACCGACCGACCAATGTGTCTGGTCGGTTTTCGTGTTCCCCGAGGGGCACGAGGGCCGCCGAAGGAGGAACGAGCGTGGAACCCGAGCGCGGAAGCAAGGGCTTTTAGGACGGCGGGCGAATCGATGAAACATCGTGCGATCCGACTTCCTGACCGTTGTCGCGGCGGTCGCCGCAGTGGCGATCGCGGGAGGCGCGTCTCTTAAGGGCTTCTAGTACGTTTGGCTTTGTGTCGAAGGGGGCCGGGAGGGTGTAGAGTTTCCGTCGATCTCCAACGTATGGGGCACCGATGTCCAGGTCCCTAAAGCTCTACATCGCATGGCTCGTGAGTTTCAGCGCGTTAGCGCTCCTGCTCACGAGCTATCTGTTTGCCCAACTCGCTTTTCCGATGGACACACCTACGTCCTAGGCATTCGATACGAACTCGCGCTCCCGCTTACGGCGTCACAGGAGGCCAATGTCCTCCTCGGACTGCTGTTCTGGATTGTGGTCACTCTCTTTGCGGGCGCGCTTCCAGTGAGGATGCCGCGGGGGACGTTGGTTAGCGTTTCGATCGCGCCTGTTATCACGGCGATGGTCTTGGGCGGGCCCGTCGCGGCCGGGTGGGTTGCGCTACTCGGAACCACTGAACTGCGAGAGGTCAGGGGAGAGGTCCCTTGGTACGGCACCGCCGCTAATCACGCGGGCATGGTGCTGCCCGCCGTGGTCGGCGGACTTGTTTTCGAGTTCCTAGGTGCTCCTCTGGCTCCGAACCCACTGGCCTTTGTGGCCACGATGGTGGGCGCGACAGTCGTCTTCCTTGACGAATAACTCTCTGGTTGCAGTCGTCGTAGCTCTACGTTCCGGTCAACGGCTTATGGTGGTCGTTGTCGGTGACGCGACAAGGCTTCTGGACAAGCCAGTTCGCCTTGGCTCCTCTCTCGTGGCTCATGGCCCAGGTGTACCTGCTTGCTCCCTGGGCAACGCTTGCTGTTCGGCCTTCCCCTTTATACAACCCGCGTTGCCCATGGTCGCTTCGTTGAGATGCGGGAGATGTTCACCCAGACCATCGGCGCGTTGGCTGGGGCCGTGGACAAGCGGGATCCGTTCACCAGCAAGCACAGCCATCGAGTGAAGGCGATCGCCGTCGACATCGGCAAGGAGATGCACGTCTCGGAGCCGGAGCTCGAGGCCCTTGAGTGGGGCGGTCTCCTCCACGACGTCGGCAAGATCGGCGTGCCCGACAGCGTCCTCAAGAAGCAGGACCGGCTGACGCGCGACGAGCGGATGGTGATGAACGCCCATCCGGTGCTCGGCGCCGAGATCATCGCCCCGGTCACGAAGCTCGCCCCGGAGCTGCCGATCATTCGCCACCACCACGAGTGGTACAACGGCTCCGGCTATCCGGACCGCCTCATCGGTGACGAGATCCCCAAGCTCGCCCGGATCCTTCACGTGGCGGACGCGTTCGAGGCGATGACCGCTCAGCGGCCGTATCGCATGACGCCGCTCACGATCGAGCAGGCCGTTTTCGAGCTCCGCAAGTTCGCCGGCATCCAGTTCGATCCGCAGGTCGTCGACGCCTTCGTCCGTACGTCCTGGGCCGACGGCGTCCATGACCCGGGGCGGCGATTCGAGCCCAAGCCGATCCCGCTCATCGCTCAGGCGGCGAACCGGATGTCCCAGGCGGCGGCGCGCTCCGACTCGGCGCCCGTCGAGCGGGTCTGACCGGGACAAGCCCGGCGCCGCCCCAGGTCGGCCGCCAGGGAGCGGCGGGTCGGGGACTGATCGCGGGGCGATCTCCGGCGTGACCGCGAATCGCGTGCTCACATGCTGATCGGCGGCATCGTCGCCGGCCTCGTCACGGGCCTCCTCGCCGGCGGCCACCTCGCGAATCTCGCCGCGGTCAGGCTGCGCTGGATCGGTGTCCTCTTCCTCGCCGTCGTCATCCGCTTCGCGACCGAGTGGGCGCTCAACGCCGGCATCCCGTTCGCCGAGACGTTCCGTCTGCCGCTCTTCGCTTCGTCGTTCGGGCTGCTGCTCGGCGGCCTCTGGGTCAACCGCCACCAGCCGGGCCTGAGCCTCGCGCTCATCGGCATCCTGCTGAACGCGATCGCGGTCGTCGTGAACGGCGGCCACATGCCGATCTGGCGGCCCAGCCTCGTCGCCGCCGGCTTCGATCCCAGCACGATCCTCTCGCAGTTCCACGTGATCCTCGCCAACAGCACGCTGAACGCGGACTTCCTCCTCCACGCCGGGCCCATCGGCGACGTCATCCCGATTCCGCTGCCGCTCGTCCGCAACGTCGCCTCGATCGGCGACCTGTTCCTGACCGCCGGCCTGGGCTTCTTCCTGTTCGCCACCGTTCTGCGCTCGCCCGAGCAGGCACAGGCGGAGGACGCGCCACGGCCCGCGGGCGGCTACTCCAGCGGCCTGGCCGGGACCGCCCTGGTCAGCCGCGGGGTCAAGGCGACCGACCTGGGCCGGCGCGTCCGCCCCGCGACCGGCCTCGCGTCCGGCCTGGCCGAGGCGTCGACGCTCGACCAGGGGATCGTCCTCGGCAGCCGCGGCACGGGCCTGTCGGCCCCGGGCTCCTCGGCGGCCGTCGCCCTCGCGCCCGTCTGGACGGTCGAGGAGGCCGGCGGCGACGGCGCCGTCACCTTCCAGGAGCCGCTCGTCGTTGTCGGCGAACGGCTGCGGCGCCATCCGTACGTCCGCCTCGCCCTCAACCCGTCCTTCTCGGCGCTCTGGGCGGGCGGCGTGATCAGCCTGTTCGGCGACCGGGTCCACCAGATCGCCCTGGCGTTCCTCGTCCTCGCGGTCACCCACTCGCCGGTCGCCGTGGCCTTCGTGTTCGTCGCCGCGACCCTGCCGAACCTCTTCCTCTCGCCGATCGCCGGCACGTACGTCGACCGCTGGGACCAGAAGGACGTCATGGTCGTCAGCGACCTGCTGCGGGCCGCGATCATCCTGATCATCCCGATCGCGGCGGTGTCGAACCTCCTCCTCGTCTATCCGCTCGTGTTCCTCGTGACCTCGATCTCGATCTTCTTCCGGCCGGCCCGCGTCGCCGCGCTGCCGCGGATCGTCCGTGAGGACGAGCTGCTGACCGCGAACAGCGCGATGTGGATCGGCGAGACGATCGCCGACGTCATCGGCTACCCGCTGGCGGCGATCTTCGTCGGCTTCCTCGGCGCCGCGCTTCCGCTCGCCTTCTGGTTCGACGCCGCGACCTACGCCGCGTCGGCGGCGCTGATCGCCACGATCGTCGTCCCGCCGCTGCGCAACGCCGACATGCCGGACAGCGAGCGGCCGACGGTCATCGCCGACCTCAAGGCCGGCTACCGCTTCCTGCGCGGCGAGACGGTGCTCCTCGCGAACACCCTCCAGGCGACCGTCGGGCAGTTCACGATCGGTGCGCTGACGGCGTTGACGCCGTACTACGCGCTCGGGATCGTCCAGGGCCACGCCGTCAGCGGCGAGACGGCGTACGGCTTCCTCGAGACGGCGATCGGCGTCGGCAACCTGATCGGCGGGTTCGTCATCGGCTTCATCGGGACGCACCTCGCCCGCGGCCGGACGGTGATCGCCGGCTACACGGTGTGGGGCCTCTGCATCGCGCTGCTCGCGGTGACCGGCAACCTGCCGATCGCGCTGGGGCTGATGTTCGGATCCGGCGTCGCGAACATGGTCTTCATCATCCCGAGCCAGACGATGTTCCAGGAACGGACGCCGCCCGAGATGCTGGGCCGGGTCGTCGGCTTCCGGTTCGCGCTCGTGTTCGGGTCGATGACGCTGGCGATGGCGGTCAGCGGGCTGATCGCCGAGGTCGTCGGCGTCGGGCCTGTGCTGGTGGTCTTCGGGCTGATGACGATGTTCGCCGGACTCGCCGGTCTTTTGGTCCCGGCCGTCCGCGACGCCTGACGTTGGGTACACTGCCGCGTGCGCCGTACCCCAGCCGCGCCGCGCGCCCAGGAGTGACACGATCCGCATGACCGAGCCACAGGACAACGCGTCCGGCAAGCCGACCGAGGACGAGGCGCCCGAGACGCCCGAGCCGGCGGCCGACGCCGCCGACGCGCCCGAGACGGCAGCGTCGCCCGAGCCGGAGCCGCAGCCAGAACCCGAGCCCACGCCCGAGCCGGTCGCCGCAGCGGCGCCCGAGCCCGAGCCCGAGCCGGAACCCGAGCCCGTCGCCGACGCGGCCGAGCCAGCCGACGACCTCGAGCCCGACGCCGACGAGGATGCGACCGACCTCGATGAGGCCGACGAGCTCGCCGAAGCCGACGACGAGGCCCCGCTCGACGATACGGCCGTCGTGACGCCGCCAGGCGGGCGCGCCCCGACCCGTCGTGAGCTCCGGGCTCTGAAAGCCGCGGAGGCGGCCGGCGTCGCGAGCCAGCTCCCGGCGATCCACATCGGCGACCGCTGGTCGGCGGCGTTCGTGCTGATCACGCTGCTGGTCTTCCTGGTGATTGGCCTCAACGGGGTGCTGTTCGGGACCAACGGAGCGTTCAACCCGTACGTGTCGCCCAGCCCGGCCCCGTCCGTGTCACCGGCGGCGTCGCCGTCGTCGGCTGCCTCACCGGCCCCGTCGGGTTCGCCGGCCTCGTCGGGTTCGCCCGCCGCGTCGGGTTCGCCTGCCGCGGCCTCGCCCGCGCCGTCGGGTTCCGGCTCGGCGCCGTCCTCGCCATCGGCGTCGCCCTCGCCCTAGCGAGTCCTCCATGGCGCCCGGAGGCCGGGCGTATCCTGCGTCGATGAGCGACGGCTCATCGGGGGCGGTCGAGCGGGACAAGCGCGCAGAGGCGCGCGCCGCGATGGTTGCTCGCCAGCTCCGCGCCCGGGGCATCGCCGACGAACGGGTCCTGCTCGCGATGAACCAGGTACCGCGCGAGGAGTTCGTCCGGCAATCCGAGCGCGACCTCGCCTACGCCGACGAGGCGCTGCCGATCGAGGCCGGCCAGACGATCAGCCAGCCCTACATGGTCGCCCGCATGACCGAGCTGCTCGCGCCGCGAGCGGGCGACCGCGTCCTCGAGATCGGGACGGGGTCGGGCTACCAGGCGGCGATCCTCGCGTTGCTGGGGTCGGCCGTCCTGACGATCGAGCGGCAGCCAGAGCTGGCGGCACTCGCCCGGGAGCGGCTCGCCAGGCTGGGGCTCGGCGGCGCAGTCGAGGTCCGGATCGGGGACGGCAGCGTCGGCGACGCGGCGGGCGCGCCGTGGGACGGGATCATCGTGACCGCCGCCGCGCCCTCGATCCCCGCGTCGCTCCGCGAGCAGCTGTCGCCGGACGGTGGACGACTCGTCATCCCGGTCGGCGACCGGCACCGCCAGGACCTGCTGTTGGTGCGGCGGCATGGCGACGAGTGGCTCGAGACGAACGACGGGCCATGCGTGTTCGTGCCGCTCGTCGGGGCGGAGGGCTTCCCGGGCTAGGTGGCGGGCGGCGGGACGGGGCCGCTTGGTACACTCGGCCGGCCATGACCCACGTCTTCGTCGCGCCTCACCCGGACGACGCCGCGCTCTCCTGTGGCGGGCTGATCGCGAGCCTCCGGGAGCTGGGCCAGAACGTGGCGATCATCACGGTCTTCTCGGGCGGCGCCGCTGGCGAGGGCCTCAGCTCCTACCAGCGCGAGGCGCTCGGCTTCGGGTCGAAGGCGATGTGGCCTGTGACCGAGGCGTTCAACCGGGCCCACATCGGCGCCGACCACGCGGTCTACGCCCCGGACGCGCTGCCCGCGTGGGCCGCGACCGACACCCAGCTCGAGGCGACGCAGGCCGACGCCGACGCGGCAGCGAAGCGGTTCTGGCAGCGCTCGTCGTGGTACCGCCGGGCGAGCATCCGGGCCGAGTCGCTGGCCGGCCAGCCGGTGATGGACGACCTGTCGACGCAGGGCGCGGTCCTGACCGGCGAGCGCGTCGACGACGCAGCCGAGGGCGACGTCGTCGCGGAGCGCCGGCTCGAGGACGAGCGGTACGCGCTGTTCGCCGAGGCCTCGATCGTCTGGCTCGACCTGCCGGACGCCGTGTACCGCGGCTACGACGGCGACGCGGAGCTGCTCGGCGAGCCGCGCGACGACGACGACCCGCTCTACGAGGCGTTGCGGCGCGAGATCAACCGGCTCGAGCCCCAGAAGGTCTACCTGCCGCTCGGGGTCGGCAACCACGTCGACCACCAGCTCTGCCGCGATGCGGGTATCCGGCTCCTCGCCGAGAGCCGCAAGTGGGTGATGCCGGGTCCGGAGTACGCGGGCATCGTCACGTTCTACGAGGACTTCCCGTACGCCTGGTGGCAGGACTTCAGCAGCCTCGGCGATCTCCCGGCCGACGCCCTCCTCGACGTCCCGGACGACATCGCGCTGACCCCCGACTACGCCGAGATCTCCGACCAGATCGAGCGCAAGATCGAAGGCATCACGCTCTACGAGAGCCAGCTCGAGCGGCTGTTCGGCGGGTCCAGCGAGATGGCGCGCCAGGTCCGGGCCCATGCCCGGAAGGTCGCGTTGCTCGGCGGGATCGGCAGCTCGGCGGAGCGCTACTGGTCGACGAAGGCAATCTGATCGGCGTCGAACCCGAGGATCGAAGGCGGCGGCCGGTCCTCGGGCCCGAGGAGATCGCGGCGATCCTCGCCACCGAGCAGGGCATCGCGCCGACCGCGGTCGTCCCCGAGACGAGCGGCCACGACGCGGTCACGCGGGCCTGGCGGGTGGCGACGGCCGCCTCCGAGCACGCGTTCTTCCTCAAGGCGCGGCCGGCGGATTCGCGACTCGAGGTCGCAGGGCGGATCGCCGCGCATCTCCGGGACCGGGGCTTCCGGGAGGTCGTCGCTCCGATCGCCGCGCGGGACGGTTCGCTCGCCGTGCGCGCCGGTGAGGCGAGCCTCGCGCTCTTCCCGTTCGTCGAGGGCCGCCGGGCGATGGACGTCGGGTTGGGCGACGCCGACTGGGAGCACCTCGGCCGGTTCGCCCGGGCGCTCCACGAGGTGACGCTGCCGGCCGATCTCGAGTGGCTGATCCCGAGGCGAGACGTTCCGGATCCGCGAGGTCGACGTGTTCGAGCGAGTCGATCGGGCGGCGGCGGAGACGACGCATGCGACCGCCGAGGCTCGCGACGTCGCCGCCGCCTGGCGGCGGAATCGCGACGTCATCGCTGGCATCGTGGAGCGGACCGTGACGCTCGGTCGCGAGGCGGCGGAGCGCGGCCTCCCGTTCGTCACCTGCCACGCCGACCTGCACACCGGCAACGTCCTCGTTGACGCGGCCGGCGAGCTGTGGGTCTTCGACTGGGACGAGGTCGTTGCCGCCCCGAAGGAGCGCGACCTGATGTTCTTCATCGGCGGCATCAGCCGCGAGCTGGTTGGCGAGCCGGCGACCGCGAGCTTCCTGCGAGGTTACGGCGACGCGGACGTCGACCCGGTCGCGCTCGCCTACTACCGCCACGCCTGGGCGACGCAGGACGTCGTCGGCTACGCGGAGCAGGTCCTCGTCGAGCCGTCGCGGAGCGACGACGACCGCGCGGAGGCGGCGCGCATCTTCGAGATCCTGTTCCGGCCCGGCGAGATCGTCGACATCGCCCTCTCGACGGAGGTCTGACGCCGATCAGGAGGGCCGTCTAGCCCGTCGACTTGCTCTTCGGGTCGCTGTCGCCCTCGTTTTCCGGCGCTGCGCCGTCCGGCTCGGTCGCGTCGCCGATCGCGGTGGCGGTCGGACCGGCCTGACCGGGGTCGGCGATATCGGCGGCCGCGCTGTCGCCGAGCGCCGGATTGGGCTCGCTCGCCGGCCACGCATCGGGGGTATCGCGTGCGTCGTGTCGATGGCGCCCGAACTTGGCGGCCCGGCGCTGTTCGCGGTTCTGTGGCGGATTGTCGGCCATGTCCGTGAGCCTAGCCGATCGGACTCGATGAGGCGTCAGGGCGCGCGCAGCAGCGAGCCGTCGTCGTCGGCGAACAGCTCCGACCAGCCGGCGGCGGTCAACCGGTCGTGGAAGGCGTCGTCGCCCGCCGGCACGACGGCCAGGGTCACGCCCCAGCGATCGAGGATCGCCTGCCAGCCGTCGCGGCCCTGGGTCACCGCCTCGTAGTCGTCCCAGACATCGGGCGGGAACACCTCGATCCGCGAATCGAGCGCCTCGAAGACCGTCGGGAAGGAGAACTCGAACCACGAGCCCCACGGCTGCGGATTGAAGAGGTGGTCGCCGTCCTTCGCCTGCTCGCGGAGCGCGCCGGTGATCCCGGGCGGGGCGTTGCCGACGACGCCCGACGGCGCCTGCAGGCCCGGGTCGGTCGGGCGCCAGACCGGCAGCAGCACGATCCCGGCGACGACGATCGCACCGACGATGACGATGTTGAGCCGGGCGGCGAGGGCGGCAAGCGGCCGTTCGACCGGCTCCGGCCGGGCAACGAGCGGCGCGACGGCGAAGACCGCACCCAGCGGCCACCAGGCCACGCCCCGGATCGCGTAGGCGCCGATCAGGAAGAACACGCCGAGCCAGGCGAGCGTCGGCCAGGCGGTGCGGACGCCGCGCCGCGCGAGGAGGACGACGACCGCGAGCGCCGACGCGAAGAACAGGATCCCGGGCACGGTCCGCAGCGTCGTCGGCTGCCACTCGGTGATCCGCGCCGTGACCTCGGCGTTCGTCGAGAGCCCCGCGGCGTACGCCCAGACCTGGGGCCCGAACGGGTTGATCAGCGACGCCAACGCCGCGACGACCCCGACCGCGAACGTCTCGCGGGCCCGCGGCGAGCGCTCGGCGACGTCCTCGAGCCAGGCGAGGCCGACGACGAGCGGGCCCAGGAAGAAGCTGCCGTGGAGGTTCGCCCAGACGGCCACGATCACGGGGATCGCCCACATCAGGCGCGGCCGGTCGCGCCGCAGTGCCAGCACGAGCAGGACGAGCGCGAGCAGCACCATCCCGAACAGCTGCGGCCGGAGGCCCAGTGCGACGGCCGAGACGACGAACGCCGACAGGACGAGCCACGCCGCGCGTCGGAGGTCGGCGCCGCGAACGACGCAGACCAGGAGGACCAGCGCCGACAGCAGCCCGACGAGCAGCGCCCGCAGCAGGACGAGGCCCGTCCAGCCGGCGAGCCGGTAGACGGCGGCGAGGATGACCTGGGCGCCCCACTGCTGGTCGAGCCACGGCTGGCCGAGCGCGGTGAACGTCCACGCGTCGGCGCGCGGGATCCCGGCGCCATTGAGGATGTCGCCGCCCGCCCGGAGGTGGTACGCGAGGTCGACGCTCGAGAGGTTCGCGATCAGCGCCGCGAGCGCAGGCAGCAGGATCGCGAGGACGGCCCAGAGGCGCGCGAAGCTCATCCGGGGCGGGCGACAGACGCGGACGGCGGGGCGGTCGTGGCGGCGGTCGCCGACGCCGTGGGCCGGGCGAACCCCAATCGCTCCCCGAGCCGGACCGCGGCGAGCGTCATCACGACGAGCGACGCGAGGGGCGGGCTCACGACCGCGACGATCGGCGTCGCGAGGACCGCCGTGAACCCCGCCACGTGGTCGGCCGACCAGAGCATGACGACCGCCGGCAGCAGCAGCCCCGCGTAGTTGAAGCCGATCGACGGCTGGGCGAGCAGGCACGCGGCGATCGCGAGCGCCGCTCCTCGACCCGGATCGAGCCGGATCCCGGCCCAGATCGTCGCGACGTAGGCGAACACGACGCCGGCCAGGGCCAGCGCGGGCGAGACGGCCGAGAGGCCCACGTTCCCGCTCGGCAGGCCGACGAGGACGCTCATCCGGGGCAGGGCCTCGAGGTACTCGACGTACCGCCCGGGCCCGACGACGACGGCGAAGGCCACCGACACGGCCAGCCCGACCGCGAGCGTCCGGACGAAGTCCCGCGGCCGGCGGAACGCGAGCCAGAGCAGGTACGGCCCGATCGCCGGCTTGAGCGCGACGGCGCAGACCGTCCCGAGCACGCCCGAGCCCAGCCAGCCGGGTCGGGCCACGGAGATCGCGACGGCGCCCACGTACAGCGCCATCACGTTGCCGAGGACGAGGTCGTGGAGGTCCGAAGGCGCGAGGACCGCGGCGGCTGCCAGTGCCCCGCTGGCGAGCCAGCGGTCCCACGCTCGAGATGGAGGGCATGACGACGACCATCAGGGCCGCGACGCCGACGAGCGCCAGCACCTTGATCGCGAGCAGGCCCTCGGGGCTGCCGACCGCGGCCCAGATCGCGGCCGTCGGTGGCGGGTAGAGGTAGTACTCCTTGTCGGGGTTGGCGAGCTCGAAGACGTAGAGCGGCCCACCCGCCGTCAGGCGATCGGCGGCCTGCTCGTAGGCGATCCAGTCGCGGGTCTGCTCGCGAAGGATCGTCGGCAGCAGGCCGATCGCGAGGATCGCGAGGAGTGTCAGGCCGGCGGCGAATGCGAAGCGACCGTTTGTGAGCGGGCTGCGCCGGGTCGCGGGCGCGTCAACGGCTGGCGTGTCGGCGGCCGCCACGTCGCCGGTCATGCCGCCGTCCCTCGCGGGGCCGTCGCGGGCGCCGCGGTCGCTGTCGCGGTCACTGTTCGTGCCTGCCACAGCGGAACCACCGCGGCGAGGACCGCCAGGCCGTTCAGCCAGATCACCGGCAGCGCCAGCACGACCGCGAACGGCACGAGCCAGCGCCGGTCGGTCAGGCCGGCGACGACGATGAGCGCGGCGGCGGCGACCAGCCGTGGCAGTAGCGGCACCGCCAGATACCAGCCCGGCGTGTCGAGCGTCCCCTGGCCGGCGCCGGTCGCCAGGTCGGCGCGGAGGATCGCGATCCACTGCTCCCACGCCGCTCGGTCGAGCGCGAACGAGACCGCCACGATCGCCGCCGTCACGCCGATCGCGAATGCGAACGCCCGCCACTCGCGCCGGACCGCGAACCACAGGACGCCGACGAACGGCGTGACCTTCGTGATGAACATCAGGGCCCACGACGCCGACCAGCGGAAGCCGACGACGATCGCGACCGCGTACAGCAGGTGGACGTTGCCCGAGATGATCTCGAACGGGATCGGCAGGAAGAGGAGCGAGGGCAGCGACCAGCGCCGCAGGAGGTACCAGACCGCCGCGCAGTTGATCGCGGTCCAGATCGCGGTGAACACGTTGACCGGCAGCCAGGTCAGCGGAGCGAGCAGCTGGGCGAAGGCCGGCGAGTAGAGGTACGCGCCGATCCGGCCGGTCTCCGCGGCCGCGTAGAAGTCGCCGCTGCGCGTCGTCCAGTAGGCGTAGGCGTCGACGCTGTCGGCCCACGGGTCGATCCCGAACAGGCGCAACGCCACGAACACGACCGACAGGATGATGAAGCCGTCGCGCAGCAGCCGGTCACGCACGGGCGGCCGTCGCCTCCGAGGAGCTCGCCGGAGCCGAGGCCGGGGCCGCCGCCCGTCGCACGGGCCACGGGGCGATGAGCGGCTTCGTGACGCCGCGACCCTCGAGCAGCGGCACGCACGCGACCAGGATCACGAAGACGTTCCACCACAGCGCCGGCGCCGCGATCGTGGCCGCGACCGGGACGAGCCAGTAGCGATCGGTCCGGGCGCCAAAGCCGACGACGACGAGGGCCAGCGCGAGACGAATCGGGAGCGAGATCTGGATCGCCGCCGGCGGGACGTCGATCGCGGCCGGCGCCTGGACCGTCAGTGCCTCGATGAACTCACGCCAGAGCTGAGGCGCGAGGACGAACGAGACAGCCGTCACCGCAGCCGTCGCCCCGAGCGCGATCGCCAGCTCGCGCCACTCGCGCCGGAACGCGAACCAGGCGAGGCCGATCCCCGGCGTCATCTTTGTCAGGAGGACGACCGACCAGGTCGCAGGCCATCGGAAGCCGACGACGATCGCGAGGGCGATCAGGAGGTTGACGTTGCCGAGGTAAAGCTCGGCGAGCGTCGGCGGGAACAGGAGGACGAGCGGCGCCCAGCGGCCGCCGAGCACGAGCACGATCGCGTAGAGCATCCCGATCCAGAGCCCGGCGACGAGCGGGAACGGCAGCAGGTGGAGGACGGCGAAGACCTGCGCCAGCGGCGGCGGGTAGCGGTACTTGTAGAGATTGACGGAGTCGTCGAAGCCGCTCGCGATCGTCGCCGAGTAGGGGTGGTCGGATCCGCCGGCGAGCCAGTAGGCATGGACGTCGTAGGCGGCGAAGGGATGTCCGGACGCCGCGCCCATCACCTGGAACGCGACGAACACGACGCCGGCGATGATCAGCCCGGGCAGGATCGCCGGGTGATCGAGGAGCCGGTCGAGGCGGGCCACGACGCGGCTCATGCCGCCACCTCAGTACCCGCAGCCGCGGCGGCGCGTCGTCGGGCCTGGAGCCGCCACAGCGGCGTGATCGCGACGAGGATCGCCAGGCCGTGGACCCAGAGCAGCGGCAGGGCCAGCGTCGCGGCAACGGGCAGCAGCCAGGCTCGATCGGTGCGAGCCGCGTAGATCGCGACGAGCGCGGCGAACGGCAGCCGGACCAGCAGCGGGATCGGGATGAGGTTGAACGCCTGGTTCGACTCGGTCGAGATGTGGCTGATCCAGCTGAACCACGTCGCCGGCGAGAGCGCGAACGAGATCGCGACGATGAGCGCGGCACTCCCTACCCCGATCGCGAGATTCCGCCACTCGCGTCGGACGACCCACCACAGCGCGGTCACGCCGGGCGCGACCTTCGAGAGGACGAGGAACGCGTAGGCGACCGGCCAGCGCATCGACAGGACGAGCGCCGCGCCGATCAGCAGGTGGATGTTGCCGTGGTACAGCTCCGACGCGACCGGCGGGAACGCCAGCCAGGCCAGCGACCAGTCGCGGGCGAGCCACACGAGCACCGCGAACAGGACCGCGAACCACAGCCAGTACGCGAGCGGCCACGGGATGGCCTTCAGCGGCCCGACGAGCCAGATCAGCGGCGGCGCGTAGTGGAAGGCGCCGAACCCCTCCTTCACCGCGTACGGGTCGGACGGGTTGACCGACCAGTAGGCGTAGAAGTCGTAGCCGGGCGAGCCGCCGACGCGGAAGAACGTGATCAGCAGGAGCACGCCCGCGACCGACAGGCCGTCGCGGACCGCCCGGACGAGCGCCGGACGGCCGCTCCCGACGTTCGGCGCGAGGCTCCGGATCCCCGTCGTCATCGTCGGGTCGCGCTCAGGCCTCGGCGGGCGACGCCGTCGGCGGCGCGGCGGCTGACGGCGCGGCGGCTGCCGCGAGGGCTCGGTCGAGGGCGAGCAGGGGGATGACCGCGACGGCGACCGAGTAGGCGTTCGGCCACATCACGGGCATCGCGAGAACGGCGGCGACCGGGACGAGCCAGCGGCGGTCGGTGCGAGCCGCCCAGACGACGAGGACTGCGGCGACCGGCAGGCGGGCCAGCAGCGGGATGGCGCCCCAGATGCCGGCGGTATTCGGGCCCGTCGAGCGGTTGACGAGGACGTCGATCCATTCGGCCCAGAGCGAGGGCTTGATCGCGAACGACACGGCGACGATCGCGGCCGTCGCGCCGAGCGCGATCGCGAGGTTTCGCCACTCTCGGCGGACCGCGAACCACAGCAGCCCGACGCCCGGCGTGACCTTCGTCAGCAGCACGAACGCCCATGTCGCGGGCCACCGGAACCCCACCACGATCGCGATCGCGATGAACGCGTGGATGTTGCCCATCGCGACCTCGATGAACACCGGCGGCAGCAGCATCACGAGGCCCAGCCACAGGCCGCTCAGCCAGCGGAACGCGACCACGATCGCCGCGGTCCACAACCCGGCGAAGATCGGCCAGGGCAGCCAGTGCAGCGGCCAGATCGCCTGGGTGAACGCCGGCGAGTAGAAGTACGCGTCGAAGTCGGCGAGGGCGGCGCCGCTGTACGGATCGAGCGGGTTGGCGGCCCAGTAGGCGTGGGCGTCGACCGCGAACGGCAGCAGGCCGGCGCCGATGAGGAACGCGAACGCGAGCCCCGCCAGGAAGGCCCCGTCGCGAGCGGGGCGCGCGAACCTCGCCGCGGGGATCCGCGGGCGCGCGAGATCGAGCGTGGCCGTTCGCGACGTCACGGGGCGATGGTACGCGCCGCCGTTGCGGTGACGCACCAACCCGATGGTCCTAACTCCGGGCGTCGAACCCCGCTGGAGTCCGTCGCGATAAGGTGATCGATGATGTCGACCGAGTACCCGACGTGGGGGTGTGCGTCCTTCATCCCGGCGACGCGGACGTCGTTGCCGTGACGCTGCCGGACGCCCCCACGGTCATCGTCCCGGTCATCAGCGTGTTCGCCGTATTCGTTGGCGTCCTCGGCATCTCGACGGACGTCTTCGGACGTCGGATCACGAGCCCACGCCTCCGCCGATTCCTGCCGGCCGGCGACCTCGAACCGCCACCGCGGCGATCGCTGTACGCGACGGTATGGTCGGTGTTCTTTGCCTTCCTCGGCGGGGGCCTACTGATGACGCTCCTCGTCAGCGGCATCGGATGGGACAGGCCGGGGCGCGCTGTCGCGGCAGTGCTCGGATTCGTCGCCTCGGCGGCTGTGATCGTCGTGATCGCTCGGGGCTCGGAGCCGGCCGAGTCGCGCTAGCCCGCGGCGACCCTCGGCTGGCGGACGCGCGAGGCGCCTTCCTCGTAGAGGTCCTCGACCGCGCGGACCATCAGCTCGATGCAGAACCGGTCGTGGACGAGGTCGTGGCCCGCCTTCGCGATCCGTTCGGCGAAGGCCCGGTCCGTGAGCAGCCGGACGATCGCGGCCGCGAGGGCCTCGGGCTGATCGTGCGGGACGAGGACGCCGGTCACGCCGTCCTCGACCATCTCGGGAATCCCGCCGACGTCCGAGGCGACGACCGGCCGCGACAGGGCCATCGCCTCGAGGATCGACAAACCCTGGGCTTCGCGGTGCGACGGCAGCACCGCGACGTCGAACGCGGCGGTGACCGCCGGGACGTCGTCGCGGCGGCCCGTGAACACGACGCGGTGGGCGACGCGGTTCGCGGCGGCGCGATGCTCCAGCGCGTCGCGCAGCGATCCCTCGCCGACGACGAGCAGGTACGCGTCCGGCACCGATCGGAGGACGTGCGGCCACGCGTCGATGAGCGTCTGGTGGCCCTTCTCGGGCTCCAGCCGGGCAACGACGCCGACGACCTTCGACCCCGGCTCCATCCCGTACTGGTCGCGCAGGTTCGAGGCCGGCTGCTGGTCGTCGTAGCGCCGCAGGTCGACGCCGTTGTAGATGAGCCGGACCGGCGCGAGGCCCGGCCGCTCCTCGGCGATCTTGGCGACGATCGCCTTCGACACCGCGATCAGCTGGTCCATGTCGGGCGTGAGGCAGCGCAGCGTCTCGCGGTCCTCCGCCGAGCGGACGCGCGACGAGTGGACCGTCGAGACGAGATACGGCCGCGGATTGCCGGCGTGAGTCATCGCGAGGACCGCCTTCGTGGCGATGACGTCGGCGCGGTACATGTGAGTGTGGACGACGTCGGGCCGAACGCGAGCGAAGTACGCCGCGAGGGCCGCGACCGCAGCGGCGTCGTCGTGCTCGTCGATGAGCGTGACCCGGAATCCGGCCCGCTCGAGCTTGCGAACCGCGCTCCCGGCCGAAAGCGCGACGATGCTCGCGTCGAACCGGGCGGGGTCGAGGCGGCTCATCAGCCCGAACACGTGCTCCTGGGCGCCACCGTTCGTGCCCGTCGCGAGGACCTCGATGACCCGGATGCGCTCGCGGCCGGCCGAACGCTTGCGGTTGATCGGCGTGACGCAGGGGTCCCAGCCGCCGGGAGCGCCCATCAGACCGCCACCTTCGTCGCGTCGCGCCGGACGAGGATCCGCTGGATCGGCTCGTCGACGGCGCCCCACTCGTACTTGTAGGACTCGTCGCCGCGGAGGAAGTCGAATCGGCGGACGCCCTCGTCGAGAGCCCGGCGGACGTATTCCGCGACGAGAAGGACGCCGGGCGACAGGTCGCGGGCATCGGGATCCACGCCGGCGTTGTAGTAGAGATAGCGGTCGGCGGTCCTGAACATCAGGCCGGCGGCGACGCGTCGATCGCCGACGGTCAGGAACGCGAGGCGGAGCGGCCCGTCGGTTCCGAACTCCTCGAACATGCGCCTAACAAACGTTCGTGAGGCCTCGCCGCCGGGCGTCGGCGGGAAGAGGCCAAGCTCTCCCCACTTGCGCTGGTGCAGGTCGATGAAGGCCTCGAGGTCGGCGAGCGGGTCGGTCGAATCGGTGAGCGCGACGTCCCCGACCGCCTCGGCTCGCCGCATCTTCCGCCGGATCTCGTGCCGCTCCTTCTTGCCGAGCGTCCCGAGATAGTCGTCGAACGACGCGCCCTCCGGCAGGTGGACGACGGGGCAGACGTCCTCGCGCTCGACGTTGAGCGTCCAGCCCTCGGAGATCTCGCGCCGTCCGAACGCGGCCGCGAGCGCGTCGGCGGCCGGATCGCCGCAGCGCAGCCGCCGCAGGTCGACGACGTCCCATGGCGACGGATGCGGATCGAATGGCGACGGCGGGGCGGCGAGATGCGCGGCCACCGCCTCGGCGACCTCAGGCAGGGTCTCCGGCGCGGCGAGGACCGTGGCGTAGTCGGCGTGGTAGGTCGCGCCGAAGAAGATCGCCTTCGCGGTCGGGGCGACGGGCGTGAGCGTCGTCGGGCCGCCGTGGCGCATCGTCGACTGGGTCAGCTGGTCGGTCGGCTCGACCTGGTGGCGGTGCATGAGCGGCACGATCGCGAGCGGCTGGCTCGCGTCGGCGCGGCAGACGATCAGCGTCTGCTCGTGGGCGTTTGCGCCGTAGGCGTCCCACCACGCGCGATGGAAGGCGTGGGAGCTGAACGGGGTCGCCCACGGCGTCGCAGCGGCGAGCTCGTCCCAGGCGTCGCGCGGGATCGCGTCGAAGGGCCGCTGCTCGACCTGGAGGGCGCGGTCAGACCGGTCGGCGGAAGGAGTGGACGTGGGCCCTGACGGCGCGCCCGGACATGCGGGCTCGAGGTCGAGGGCAGGGCTGGTCATTGAGGCGAGGATAGCATCGGGTCCTCGAGATCGTTGCAGGGGCAACGGAGTGACGACCTCGCACCTCGAGCGGCCCCATCGCATTCGGGTGGCAAAGGGCGGCGGACGGCCCTTGCCCGCGGGCGTCCGCCGCCTGCGTCGGAATACGACGAGGTGTGGGATCCCGGTTCGACGGCCCGATCAGGCGGGAGCGGGTGCCTCGGCGATTGGGCTCGTCTCCGGCCCGGTCGCAAGGTCCACGTCCGCGAGCAGGCGGACGCGCTCGGCAAGGACATAGGCCGTGATGTAGAGCCCGGCAACGACCAGAAGGAGCGCTTGGTAGCCGGTGATCAAAGCGACGTATTCGATCGCGCCGCCGACCATCGCACCGAAGAGGTTGGACGCGAACGCCATGTCCGCCGTGCGGGTATCGCGGAACGAGTAGCTGAACACGAGGTTGGCGAAGAACACGGGAGCGAATGCAAGCGCGCCAGCCGCGACGTACCGGAGCCACGGCGGCTCGATCAGAAGCGACGCCGGCAGGGACCACGTACGCCAGCGCGATCGACCCGAGGAGCGCGGCGTAGAGCCACCACGTGCGGCGGATCGTGAACCGGCTCGCCACGAGGATCGCGAGCAGCACGCTAGCGAGGACGGCGAAGAACACGAGCGCGTTCACCAGCCAGGTCGACCCGAACAGCAGGCTGAACGTGACGATGCTGCGGGTCTCGAGGAGCAGGAACGCGATCCCTAGGACGAAGAAGTGCGGGCTGAACCGTCGCAGCGACGTCCCGCTCCGGTGCGCGGCACGGGAGATCAACAGCGACACCCCACGCGAGGATCAACCCGAGCGCGATGAAGTAGTGGCTGGGCAGGCTCGGCGCGAGCAGGTAGAGGAACGGCCAGTCGTCGGTCGCCGGCTGGGGCGCGCCGTCGGTATTGATCACGTCGAACGTTGCCGCCGGGCGGCGGGCCGCCGTTAAGGGCAGTGATGGCCGGCCCGGCGGCCAGGATCGCGGCCGAGCCGCGACCCCGACCCGAGTAGAGGCGCACGAGCGGCGGTCCGCCGAACGTGTCGCGCGAGCATCCCGCCGATCTTCGCGACGAGCCACGGCTCGCGGTAGTAGTTGTACAAGGACGAACACGCCGTCATCAGCAAGGTGGTCGCGGACCGAGGCGAAGGCCTCGTTCGTGAACAGGAACGATTCGAGGCGGATGCTCGCGGTCGTGCTGACGAGCGTCAGCGAGTCAGGCAGCGCGAACACGACGAGGTCGTAGCTCGGCGGTGGTCTGGCGCAGGAATGAGCGGCCGTCGTCGATCCAGCGCGGTAACGCGCGGGTCAGTCGTATGGACGGTCGGGATGGTCCCGGATGCCAATCTGCTGGATCGTCGAGTCGATCTCGACCGCGTCGACGTGCTTGGCGCCGTGGGCGAGGACAACCGCGACGTCGGTTCCGGTCCCAGCGCCGACGATCAGGACGTTGATCGAACGTCCGTTCCGGGAGCCACTTGTAGACCTGGTCGTAGAACTCCGGTCGTGCGGGGTGATCGACCGGCCACATGGCCTGGTGGGGGATGCCGTTGACCGTAGATGCCGCGGAGGCTGCCCTCGGCGATCTCGTCGATGCGGTAGTAAGACGACCATGTCGTCGATGGTCCCTGTTGGAGGATCGACAAGCACCACCGTCGCCGACGCAGCATGGCCCCGGACGACGAGCGACCAGCGAGTCACGCCAGCACCGAGGGCGAGCAGGCCGAGACAACGACGGCGACCACGGCGAACCAGACTGCCGGAGGCGTCGCAGAGGCCGGACAGCGCAGCGAATGCGGCGATGCCGGTCATCGAGCCGCAGATGTCGATCGCGTAGGCGCGAAGCGGCGGCATCGACGTCAGAAGCCGGCCGAGCGGCAGAGCGGCCGCGGCCATGATGATCGACGTCAGCATCACGATCAGGGCGAGGACCAGGAACCCCGGGTCTGCCCGAGGCTCGTTGGTGATGCCGAACGCGATCTCGCCCGACAGGTCGATGATAGGCGTGGAGCGTGAAGGTTCCGACGAGGGCGACGATCGCCAGGAGGACCGGGGCGAACGGCGAAAGTGGTATTCGCCGCGGATCGCGACCGAACAGGATTCCGGCGCCGATCCCGAGGAAGCTCGCCATCAGCAGGAAGTTCCGGAAGAAACCCGAGGTAGACGACGTTTGCCGGGAATCCAGCGGATCAGCAGCAGCTCGACGAACAACACGAGGGCGCTCGTAATGAACAGCTGCACGGGCGGCGTCGCAAGCCTCGGAACGGGCGGCAGCACCGGCTCGGCGAGACGGGCCATGTGGCGCTCGAGGGACGAGGACGTTCGCGAGTTCAAGGAGCGGGCTCCAAGGGCGACGGTGAATCGATCCTGGCGGCTGCCTGAGATGGACCGCGATCGCAGCCCTGACCAAGGAGTGGAACGTCACCTCTTGGACGTGTCGGCGAGGAGAACGGTTGGCGTGACTCGCGGCGATGGCGGCCCGAACAGCCGCCGCAGGAGGAAGTACTCGGGCAGCGGCCGATCGTCCGTGATGAGCGGCCCGTCGCCGGTGAACTGCGCGACCGTCGTCGTCCGCGATCCAGACGAGGCTGTGGATCAGGCTCGCGCCAGCCGTCGACCGTCGACTCGCGGCGAGTCGTAGGCCGACGAGATCTCCTTCAGGACGCCGGGCCGGGCGAGGACCTCGTCGATCGACGCGTCGTCGAACGCCATCGGCTCGTCGGAGCCGAACAGGTAGAAGCCGTAGCCACCGGGCCCGAACGCGATGAGGACGTGCGGAAACACCGCGTGGAACGTGCGGAGATGGGCCTTGAACTCGTCGACTGATCGATCCGTACGGCGTCCATTGCATCATCACGCCACCGGGGTTCAGCCGTGCGTGGCCGGCCTGGTAGTACTCGAGCGACGAGATGACCGACGCGCCCGAGCTCTCGATCGGCGGCGGCGGGTCGGTGACGATGATGTCGTAGGTCTTGTCGGTCAGCTCCACGTGGTTCCGGCCGTCAGTGACGATGACGTGGCCTTCGGGGTTCGCGAGGACCGAGCTCGCGTCGGGGTAGAAGTACCCGAACATCAGCGGGACCGACGGGACGAGCTCGACTGCGTCGGTCTTGAGTCCCGCGATCAGCGCCGACCGGAATGCGGAGCCCATCCCGAACGCCACGGTCAACGCGGTCTTCGATTCCGGACGAAGCATGAGCGGCAGGACCGGCATGAGCTTCGCGTCGACCGTGAGCAGCGTCATCGACGTCCCGGTCACCCAGAGCTCCTGGGCGTTGATCCGGCCCGCCTGGACCGACGCGATCTCGTCCTCGCGGCTGGCGTAGATCGTGCCGCCCTTCTCGAGCACGCGAGCCGTGCCCGGGTCGACGACCGTGCCGGGTGTCGCCGCGCCCACGACGATGACGAGAGCCACCGCGCTCGCGGCGACGGCCGTCGCCGCGCGAAAGGACGGGTTCCAGTTCCTCGCGACGGCGACCAGGGCAAGCGCGGTCGCGACGTTGATCATCGCGAGAACCGCGACCGCCATCGGTGAGCCGACCCGCGGGATCACCACGAACGGGATCGCGAACGTGGCCGTGATCGCGCCGAGCGTGTTCGCCGCGAGCAGCTTGCCGGCACTCGATGCGACGCGGGCCGGGTCGTCGGCCAGGAGCGCCGACGAAGCCGGGAACGTGAAGCCCATGACGATCGTGGTCGGGAGGACGACGAGCAGCACCGGGCCGACGATCGCCATCGCCGACTCGAGGACGCGGCTGGGGTCGAGTGGACCGGGGTGGCCGATGACGAGAACCAGGCTTGAAAACGCGAGCGCCGCGACGACGACCTGGGCGACCGCGATGGCTCCGACCGGGCGACCGATGCGGGACCTCAGCGCCGTGAACACCGCGGCGCCGATCGCGATCCCGATCAGGAACGTGCCGAGGATCATCGTGAAGACGTAGGTCGAGTTGCCGGTCCCCGACGACAGCAGGCGGGTCCACAGGACCTGATAGCCGAGGGATGTGAGCCCGGACACGAACGCGACGGCGATGGCGAGCGTCGGGCGGGACCGGGCGATTTCCGGGCCGGGTCGGGCGGGGGTCGCGGGCGAGGGCGCGACTTCAGCCGGCGCCAGGTCCGTTGCCTGTTCGCGGCTCAGCCAGAGCGCCCCGAGCCCGGCGAGCCCGGAACAGGCGGCTGCGAACGCGAGCGTCCCCGTGAGACCCAACAGCTCGATCAGAACCAGCCCGGCCGCGAACGTTCCGATGATCGCGCCGAGCGTGTTGGCCGCGTACAAGCGGCCAAATGCTCTCGAGAGATGCGCATCTCCGCGTGAGTCCGCGCGTCAGCGTCGGCAGCGTCGCGCCCATCAGCACCGTCGCCGGAGCGAGCGCGAGGACCGCCAATCCGAAGCGCACGAGGGCGAGCGCCTCGGGTGTCGTCTCGAGGGCGCCGTACGCCCCGCGATAGACCTCGTGGAGCAGCCGGAACGTGATCGGCGTGAGGAGGACGACGACGACCAGGACGAGCTCGATCGCGCCGTACAGGCGGATCGGGGAGCGCACCCGGTCGGCGAACCGCCCGCCGACGACGCTGCCGATCGCCATCCCGCCGAAGAACCCGGTCAGGATCGTCGCCACCGCCTGGGTCGTGTTCCCGAACACGAGGACGAGTTGCCTGGACCAGACGACCTCGTACATGAGCCCGGCGGCGCCGGACAGGACGAAGATCGCCAGGAGGAGTCGGGGATGGCGCACGGCGGGAGTGTCCCATGCCGGCGGTTGTTCCGGCCCGTTCGGCGACGAACCGGAGCCGCTTCAGAGGTGGTAGGCCCAGTACCAGCCGAGGAGGCCGACGAAGACGCCGAACACGATCAGCCACCGCCAGCCGACGCCGATCGCGGGACCCGCGATCCCGACGAACGCGTTGCGGGCCGCGTCACTTGCCGCCGCCATGCCGCACAGCGCCCACACGAAGGGGATCGAGTCGAGCGCGTAGCGGTAGCCGTACTGGAGCCAGCCGCCGCCGTAGTAGAGGAGCGTCGGGATCAGGACCGCGAGCGCTGCGCCGGCGAGCCACCAGGTCCGGCTCTCGCGCCACGGCGCGCGGACCGCGTAGAGCAGCCCGGGACTCGTGATGAGGATCGACATCCCCAGGCCGTCGGGCCGGAGGAACGGGAACACGACCTGGCCGTTGACCTCGTTGAGGATCGGCAGGTGGATGAACAGGTAGTCGAGGTTCATCGGGATGTGGCGGATCGAGAACAGCCCCATCTCGCGCTGCGCCTCGAGGAACGGCGGAACCGTGGCGAGCGCGTAGCCCGACTCGAACGGCGACCCGAACCGCGCCGCGTTGTACCAGAAGAAGAACAGGACCGACGGCGCGACGCCCAACGCGAGCTTCAGCCACGACTCGACCGGCCAGCGGCGCGGCTCCCAGACCCGGTCGCCGGCCAGCAGCAGCGCGTAGAAGGGGATCGCGAGCGCGAGCGGCGCCCGCGACAGGAACGCCGCGCCGGCGAGCAGCCCGATCAGCCACGCCCGCCGCTTGCCGCTCATCTCGATCAGGCAGCCCAGCGTCAGCAGGGTCGCGATCAGCTGGCCCGTGTGCCAGACGCCGCCGCGCGTCGTGATCCACCAGATCTGGGTCGAGAAGCCCAGCAGCAGCACGAGCCAGAACCGGTCGACGAGCGACCGGACGTTCAGCCGGCCCAGCAGCCACCAGCCCATCCCGACCGATCCCGCGGCGAGGACCGCGTTGATCGCGGTCTCGAAGTGGTCGGCGGTGACCGGCCCGATGATCGCGACGAGCGGCATGAACGCGATCGCCGGGAACGGCGCGAACGGCACGAAGACCTTGCTGCCCTCGACGATCACGTCGTTGGGGCCCGGTCGCGAAGTCCATCCAGACGCGGCCGTGGAGGAAGGCGTCGGCGAGGTAGAAGAAGTCGGGGTGGCCCGCCTCGAAGTCGCGGTTGCAGATCCAGTAGACGACGGCCGCGATCGCGGTCAGGCCCAGGCCGACCAGCGTCGCCCGGTCGAATCGGGCGGTCACCTGGCGCGGGCGGCGAGCGTGTCGGACGAGGTCGCGGCGGGCGCCGTGGGCGAAGTGACGGGAGCCGCTTCCGGCGACCGGAAGGTGAGCAGCCCGGCGATCGCCGCGAGCATGCTGAGCGCGGTGAACCACAGCGTCGGCAGGGCGACGGTCATCGCGACGACGAGCAGCGGCTCACCCAGCGCCGGCCGCAACCGCCCGGCGACGATCGCGAGCGCGATCCCGACGATCGCCCTGACGAAGTACGGGACCGCGAGGAACCCGTTCGTCTCGCCCGCCCCGCGGGCCGTGAGGATCTCGACGAACTGGCGCCATGCGTCGGGCGAGAGGGCGACGCTCACGACGAGGATCGCGATGCCGACCGCCGTCGCCAGCCCGGCGTCCCGCCACCGCCCCCGAGCGGCGAGGTAGACGATCCCGAGGCCCGGCGCGAGCTTGATCGACGCGCCGACCGCGAACAGCGCCGGCCAGCGGCGCAGCCCCAGGACGACCATCACGGCCAGCACGAGGTGGATGTTCCGGAACCAGAGCTCGACCGCGACCGGCAGGAACGCGATGAGCGCGAGGCCGCCCAGCAGCGTCCGGCCGCCGAGGAACCAGATGCAGACGAGGAGCAGCACGGTCCACGCCGCCGTGAACGCCTCCGACGGCAGGATGGCCGCGACCGGCGCGAGGACCTGGGCGAGGACCGGCGGATACCAGTAGGCGTACGGCGTGACGATCGTCGCCGACGGGTCGTACAGCGGCTGGCCGTGGAGGAGGCGCTGGGACGCGAGCCAGTAGGCGTGCTCGTCGCTCGGGACAGCCCAGCGGTTTGTCGCGACGACGACGAGCAGCACCGCGCCGATCGCGGCGAGCACGATGAGCAGCGGCGACGGCAGCGTCCACCGCAAGACCTGTCGCGGTGCGAACTGCGCGGCCAGCCGCGACGCGGTCATCCCGCAGCCGGGGTCGGCTGGATGTCGATCGCGGGCGCGGTCGCGCGGCGCTCGGCGAGGATCCGGCCGAGCGCCTCACGCAGGTACGGCAGCACACCGACGAGCATCGACGTGCTGATGATGTAGTAGACGGGCAACGCGAGTGTCGAGCCCACGACGACGGGCCAGCGGTAGCCGCGCCACGCCCCGAAGACGATGAACGCGACCGCGAACGGCAACCGCTGCCAGAGCGACAGGTAGTAGGGCGACACGGCGGGCGCCGGCTGGTCGTCCAGAGCGGCGAGGTAGTCGAACCAATCGCCGGGCCGGCCGAGGAACGACACGGCCACGAGCGCCGCCGTGACCCCGAACGCGATCGCGAGCGCCCGCCACTGGCGGCGCAGCGCGAACCACAGCAAGCCGATCCCGGGCGTGACCTTCGTCAGCAGCGACGAACGACCAGGTCGCCGGCCATCGGAAGCCCTTGACGACCGCGAGCGCCAGCAGGATCTGGATGTTGCCGGCGTTGATCTCGGACGCGACCGGGACCGTGAAGAGGACGAAGATCGTGAACGGGCCGGCGAGATAGACGAGCGCGATCAGCAGGATCGCCCGCCAGATCGCGACGAAGACCTCGAACGGAAGCAGACGGCCCCGGCGCAACGAACCAGTCGAAGAGCGGCGAGTAGTTGAAGCCGTTCTGCTCGCCGGCTTCCGGATGCGGGTAGAGGTTCGCCGGGTCGGCGGCCCAGTAGGCGTGGACGTCGACGGGCGCGCCGCCGGTCTTCGTGAGATACACCCAGTACACGACCGCGGCGATGATCCCGATGAGGACCAGCGAGTCGCGAGCGATCCGGGTCCACGTCATCTGGCTCCTCATGACGTCGCGACCACGACCCGGCCGGCGGACGAGGTTGCCGTCGCCCGACGTCGGCCGACGATGATCGGCGCGACGAGGCAGATCGCGAACTCGATCGGGTAGACCGCGGCCGGCACGATCCCGAGCACCGGCAGCGCGGTGGCGAGCGGCAGCAGCGCGGCCCACCACTGGCCGCGATTGAGCAGCCAGGCGACCGGCAGCAGGAGCAGCACCGCGTAGTGGTCCCAGAGCAGCGGCGAGACGAGCTGCGTGGCGACGACCGCGACCATGTACGACGCCTCGTCGTCGGCGACGCGGATCGCGACGAGGGCGGCAACGACCGCGAACACGACGGTGGCCAGCTGGATCGCCGAGGCCACGGCCTCGGACGCGCCGGCCTGGAACGCGACCGCGCCCGGCGTGAAGTTGTGCGGCGTTGTTACCGGCGCGCTGACGCGGGCGAGCAGTCCCACATAGTCGCCGACGGTCGACGGGCCCAGGACCACAACCGACGCGACGCCGAGGACGACGATCGCGCCCACGACGTACGCCGCGGCCCGGACACGGCCGGTCAACAGCGCCCACCCGGCGAGGGCGAGCGGCTGGAGCTTCGTGACGCCGCCGGCGACGATCGACGTCGCCAGCACCGCCGGCCGATCCATCCAGCGCCAGCCGATCGCAAACAGCAGCAGCAGGATCGGGCCCACCTGGCCCGAGCTTGATCGAGTACAGGACCGGCCAGTCGAACGCCGCGAGCAGCACGACGAGCCAGCGGATCTCGCGGCGGACCGGCATCAGCAGCGCCGCGCCGACGACCGCGGCGCCGAGCAGCACCGTCCAGAGACCGACGCCCGCACCCTCCGGCAGCAGCGCGAACGGGATGAACGCGACGGCGAATGGCGGCGGGTAGAGGTAGATCGCGAACCCGCCGGCGACGTTCACCGCCGGGTCGTAGAGCCGCCCGCCGTCGAGGAGTCGCTGGGCGGCCTGGACGTACGCCTGGAAGTCGTAGCCGAGGAGCGGCCCGGCGGCGAGCGCGACGGCTCCCACGACGACGACGAACGTCACGATCGCGACGATCGGCAGGACGCGAACGATCGTCGCCAAGGCGGACCCCCGCGGCTCGGTCATCGGGACGCGGGTGGCTCCGCGAGCGACGCCGACTCGACGCGCCGGGCGACGCGGCGGTGGATGAGCGGGATCCGGAACAGGTCCCACGCGACCCGCAGTGCGAGGCCCGGCCCGGCACGCATCCGCGAGCCGCGCTTGTCGCTCCAGCGGATCGGCACGATCGCGAGCTCGTAGCCGCGCTTGCGGGCCAGGAAGATCAGCTCGACGTCGAAGACGATGCTCAGGATCTGCTGCCGTGCGAACAGGTCCTGGGCCGCGACGCGCGTGAATCCCTTGAACCCGCACTGGGTGTCCTTGCACCGGGCCGACGACCCACACCGACGCGAGCAAATGGAACGCCTTGCCGAGCATTCGCCGGTACCACGGCTGGGACTTGCGCATGTCCGAGCCGTCGGGCTGGATCCGGCTGCCGAGGGCGACGTCGTTCGTCGCCAGGGCCTCGATGAGCAGCGGGATCTGGTCGGGCGGGGTCGCCATGTCGGCGTCGGCGAAGATGGCGAGTTCGCCGCCGGCCGCGAGCATTCCCGCCCGGACGGCGGCGCCCTTGCCGCCGTGCGGCACGACGAGCACCGACAGGCGCCCGTCGCTCATCTCGCGTCGGGCGCGGACGAGGTCGGCGGTGCCATCTGTGCTGCCGTCATCGACGACCAGGACGTCGATCGTGGCCGGGAGCTCGGCCGAGCCCGGTGCGCCGTCGCGCGCCTGAGTCCCCCGCCGGTCGAGATAGCCGAAAAGCTCGTCGAGTGCGGGGCCGATCCGCTCCGCCTCGTTGAAGGCGGGCAGCACGATCGACATGGTGCGTGCAGTCATCGCCGCGCAGTCTACGGGGTCCGATCGAGGGTCCGACACGGGCGAATGGTCCCGCCCTGGTAGGTGCGACCAGCGAGAACGGCGCTCATTGGGTGGCAAGAGAAGATGAAATTGGGATGAGGTGCGTCAACGCGTCATCCCAGCGATAGATGGTGTCTGGCTGCCGCGGCACATCGATGCCGAAATAGGCTCGGAAGAACGTTCCGAACAAATTCACGAGCGTGATGTTGTCCGGGAAGACGTTGGGGTGCCCCGGCGTGTACGTGGCGAGAAGGTTGGCGGACCGCTCGTCAAGGTCGGAATGCGCGAGATCCTGCCAGTTCAGTCCTGACCCCGACCCGTGATCGGACAGGAGGATGATGACCGGCGGCTTGGCGGAGGCAGCGAGGATCCGATCGACCGTGTCGAGCACGCGACTGTTCAGGTATGCCACTTGCCCGACGTACCGCCTGCCGAATTCTTTCCTTGTGAGCCCGAGGTCGTGGGCATCGTCCGTGAAGAACTTGTTGAAGCCCGGACCGATGAGCGGCTGGCCATCGGCGCCGAACACGATCGGGCCGTGTGGCGAGGGAACGTGGACGAAGGTGAACCGCGACCTCTGGTGGGGCTGTTCCGCTTGTTGCGCAGCGTCGTCCAAGGTGTCGAGAACGCGTTTGCGCTGGGCGTCCGCGAATAGCGTCGGAGCCACCGAGTTGACCCACTGGCCGAACCCCGTGGTCCGGGCCATCGCGATCTCGTATTCATTCAGCGGTCCCGGGTCGATGACGCGATCGGCGTCGCGGATCCTCACCTCTTCGAAGCCGCTCGCGACCGAGACCGTTTCATAGCCGAGACGGTGCATCTGCTCGAAGACCGCGTTGTCAGCCGAAGACGAGCGGACCAACGCCCGATACGTGCGCGTCGTAATTGGGCTTCGCCTGGAAGAGATCCCCGATGTGACGCATGTTCAGAAGGGAAGGAACAGAAAGGGCCGTCAGGAGATAGTTCGATCGACTGTCGGAGGCGACTCGGAATCCTCGACTCTCGAGGGCGCCGGTGAATGCGCTGTCGTCGAAGCCGAACACCTCGGGCATCTTGTTGGGCCGCTCATATCCGTCGAGGAGGATCACGTAGACATCGGGCAAGCGCGCGGTGTCCGCAGGCGGAGGCGGAATTCGGGGCGATGCGCGGTCAGCTCTTCGACCACCCGACCCCACGCCCCGTTCTGGAGACCGGAGACGAGGAGCGTCAAGACCAGAATGACGGCGACGGTGTTCCCGACGAGGGTGATGGTCCGCCACGGGACCCGCGTCGCCCTCCGGAACGAGATCACACGCTCGGCGACCACAAGTGCCGCGACAGCCAGGATCACGGCGACCACGCGTGGGTCATTGCCGAAGAGCGCCAGAAACACCAGCGCGAGGCAGAGCAAGCCGCCGCGATTGCGGTCGCGGACGATCACGTTGATCACGACCGACAACGTCGCGATCGCCAGTGTCACGACGACGAACACCGATGCCACGGAATAGACGCTGATGCCCAGCCCGACGACCAGAAGCGCGAGGTAGGTGATCGCGACCACGACCGGATAGAACGTCGGGACAAAGAGCGGAAGTGTCCCGCCCAACGCCGCGGCCGACCGACTCCCCCTGGCGCTCGGTCACGGCTCGATCGGGACGGGGTCGAACAGGCCCTTCGGTCCGCCGGTGAACATCGTCTCGGGCGGGCGCGGCAACTCGACCCCGAAGTACGCGTCGAACAGCGTCGGGAACACGCCGATCAGTGTGAGGTCCCTGGCAAAGAGCCCCGGATGGCCCGGCGTCGACGCGGCGAACAGGTTCCGGAGCCGCTGCTCCGGGTTGGCCGCGCTCACGTCGAGCGACGAGCCGTGGTCCGAGATCAGGAGGATGACCGGCGGCCGGGTGCTCGACTTCTGGATGGCCTCGACGGCCGCCCGGGCCCGTTGGCCGAGGTACGCCGACTGGCCGACATAGCCCTGGATCACATCCTCGCGGCTCAGGCCGGTCGTCTCGGGCGTGTCGAAGTACCACGTCTCGAGGCTCGTCATCACCCGCGGCGAGCCGTCCGCCTTCTGGACCCACGGGCCATGGGGGCTGGGGACGTGGGCGAACACGAACCGCGGCCGACCCGAGTGGTCCGCCGCGAGCCCCTCGACCGTCTCGAAGACGGACTCGATCCGCTGGCGCTGATTGCCGGAGAACGCGTCCGGCGCGATCGCGGTCACGATCGGCGGGATGATCGAGGCCCGCAGCATCTGGATCTCGAACTCGTTGAGCTCGCCATCGTCGACGAACCGGTCCGCGCCGCGGACCGCCGGCTGCTCGAAGCCGGAGCCGACGCCGACGGTCTCGTAGCCGAGCCTCCGGAAGTCGTCGAGGACCGCGGCGCCGGAGATCGCGCGGTGGACCGGCCCGCCCTCGGTCGCGGCGGGATCCGCGATGAGCGGCTGGAGCGCCGGGATGTCGCCGAGCTGGCGGTAGTTCAGGAGCGAGCTGACGCTCAGGTTCGTGACCAGGTAGTTCGAGTGGCTCGCGTCGGCGACCTCGAAGCCATCGGACCGGAGGCCGTCGAGGAACGGCGAGTCGTCGTAGCCGAAGGTGTTCGCGAGGACGTCCGCCCGGGCGTAGCCGTCGAGGAGGATCACGTAGACGTCGGGGGCGTCCGCCGGCGGCTGCGCCGTGGGCCCGGGCGCGAGCGGCGTCTCCGTCCGGAGCGCGGTGACGAGGTCACCGGGCCGGCCCAGCTGGATCGCCTCGAGGAGCACGGCCAGGGCGAAGATCGCCGTGACCCGGCTCACCATCCGCCCGATCCAGGGCCAGTTCAGCGTGGAGCGGCGGGGACCGTAGCGCTCGATCAGCAGCAGCACCATCGGGATCACGACGATCGGGATCGCCGCGGGCCGGCCGCCGACGAGCAGGAGGATCACGATCAGCGTCGCGAACAGGCCGCCGCGGTGGCGGTCGCGCATGATCGCCGCGCCAAGCGCGCAGGCGCCGACGCCTACCACGGCGCAGACAAGGAGCGCCCGCGTCGCCGCGAACGGGCTCACGCCCGACGCCGCCCACAGGTGGAGCGCGACGAGCAGCAGGATCGCAGCCGGGTAGATGGCGAACGGGAGCCGCGACCTCATCGTCGGGCTCCGAGTGGTGTCGCGCTTCGCATCCCTCGACCGGCCATCAGGTCGAGGGTGACATCAGCGCGGGTCTGGCGTCGTCGGTGGCACCGGCGTCACGGTCTCATCGGCCGTCCCATCGCGTCGCAGCGTCCGGACGACCCGGCCGATCTGCTGGCGGAAGAAGAACGGGATCGCGACGATCGTGGCGATGACCGCCTGGATGATGAGGCTTCCCGACCCCGGATCGATGTAGGCGGCGAGCGCGGCGAGATGCATCTGGCGGACTCCACAGAAAGGCGGCCAGCCGGCCGGGATGATCGCGATGGAGGACGAGCCGGTGCCCGGAAGCACCCGATTGATCGGCAACGGTAAACGCTGTCGCGCGAGTTGCCGCATGGCCCGAAGGTACTAACCAACTCGGCCTACCTACGTATTTTCCGCGACCGGATTCGCACGGTAGAGTTGCCCCGCCCGCGATTGCGGGCTGTTCTTATTCGCGGTGGTCGTCACCGCAAACATCCCGGCGTCTGGGAGGATGTCCATGGTCTCCAGCGCTCCGCGCTCTCGTCACGCGCGCGTCGCTTCCGCCCTCGCGGGCCTCGTCATGCTCGTGGGGCTGCTCCCTGCCGGGGTCGCCGCGGCGCCGCCGTCCGGGTCGCCGACGCTCCTGTCCCCGACCGAGGGCCAGACCGTCTCGTCGAACCCGACGTTCTCGTGGACCGCGGTCGGCGGCGCGGTGAAGTACCGCGTCCAGGTTTCGACCAGCCCGTCGTTCTCGCCGTTGGTCTACAACGTCGACACCGTCAATCGGAAGGCGACGCCCCCGGCCGACCTCCCGCTTGGGTTCCTCTACTGGCGGGTTGCCGCCACGGACGGCGGTCGCGGGCGTCGGGAGCTTCACGACCGGCACGCTTCACGAAGCAGTGGGGCGCGGCGCCGACGATCACCTCGCCGGACCTCGACGACACCTTCAACTTCCCGACCGCAGCCCGTGCTGTTCCGCTGGCAGCCGCTCGCCGGCGCGAAGTCGTACACGCTCGAGATCGACGACGCCCCTGACTTCATCGGCGCGACGTCGTTCACGACGAACAACACGAACTTCACGCTGACCGAGCCGCCGACGATCAGCCAGACCTTCTACTGGCGGCTCCGAGCGACGTCCTCGACCGGCGGCGTCGTCACCGACTGGAGCCCAGACCCGCCAGTACACCTACACCTGGTCGACCGTCCCGACGCTCCTGACGCCCGCCGACAGCGTCGGCATCGAGGTCCAGCGACATCGTCTTCAGTTGGTAACCCGGTCGTCGGCGCGAAGACGTACGAGCTCCAGGTGAGCCCGAACGGCGACTGGGCGAACAACCTTGCCCATCGACGTCACGGTCAAGAGCACGAAGTACTCGCTCACCGACGACGCTCGACAACGACTGTACTTCTGGCGGGTCCGAGCCAAGGACGCGAAGAGCACGCCGAACAACGGCGGCTGGTCGACGAGCGGCAGTTCACGCGCGACTGGCCGCAGCATCCTGACGAGGTCGCGCCGTTCTATGACGGCGATCACGACGCCGATCGTCGGCGTCCCGACACTCGAGTGGACCCCGGTGCCGCTCGCCTCGCACTACGAGATCTGGATCGGCACCGACCTGCTTTCTCGCCCGGGATCGCTACGACGTCTGCTTCACGAACCGGACGAAGGTCACGCCGTACGTCCGCGTCGAGCGGCCCCGGCGGCGAGCCGGGCGGCTGCACTTTCCTTCACCCCGGCACGACCTACTACTGGAAGGTCCGCGCGATCGACGCCATCGGCGGCATCATCGGCATCTTCTCGGAGATGAACCCGACCGACACGTGGCGGTTCATCTACATCAGCGAGCTGCCCAATCTCGTGGCCCCCCCCGACAACGGCGACGTTCGGGTCGCCGACGTTCATCTGGGACCCCGTCCCGAACATCGAGCGCTACGTCCTGACGGTCAAGAAGCAGAACGGCACGACCTGCCCTTCACCGTCACGACGTACGCCACGTCCTTTACGCCGGCCGACGGCCCTCAACTCCGGCCGACGGCCCCTTCTCGTGGTATGTCACGACGATCGACGGCAACGGCAACGCCAGCGTCATCCCGTCGAGTGCCGACTGGTTCCACTTCTCGTTGACCCCGCGAACAACCGACACGTCGTTCTCGATCTCGAGCCCCGCCAACGGCGGCTCGTATTCGCGCATGCCGCGGATGAACTGGGCGCCATTCACCGGCGCGACCTACTACAAGGTCTGGTACGGCGTCCAGGGCGGCCTCTACTTCGCGACGCCGCTCAGCGGCACCGCGGAGCTCCCGTACGCAGGGTTCACCTACCCGGGGCTCCCGCTTCCGGCCGGCACCTACAAGTTCTTCATCGAGGCGTTCAACGCGAGTCGGACGTTCCCCATCGCATCGAGCGCCGAGTGGACTTCACGATCACCGGCCCGCGACGCTCGGCAGCGGCGACTACACGGCCCCCGTTCGCTGCACGCTCATCGCGACATGCACGACGCTTGCCGACACGCCGACGATTTCCTGGAACTCGGTTGCCCGGCGCCGGCGCTACGAGGTCACGCTCGCGAACGACGCCAACTTCACGAACGAGATCAAGCGCTACAGACCGTCTTCACGACGCTTACGCCGCGTGAGTCCTTTCTCGACCAGCAGGCCGGCCAGGCGATCTACTGGTTCGTCCGGCCGTGCGTCGACGCCGGCGCTCTCGCGCTGCGGGCCGGCGTCGAACACGAATGCCAATGCCAACGCGTCGGCGTTCCGGAAGAACTCCGCGGCCGTCGAGCTCGTCTCGCCACCGCAGGACAATCCCACCTCGACCGCCGACAACATCGCCGACCAGATCACGTTCAACTGGACCGACTACCTCGTGACGAATCAGGCGCTCATCCCGCCGGTCGACCAGGAGGCCAAGTCCTACAAGATCGAGGTCTCGCTCGCGGCGGACTTCTCGACGATCTTCGACACGGCCACGGTCGACCAGACGACATACACGCCGTTCAGCAAGACCTACCCGGAGGGGCCCGCTCTACTGGCGCGTCCAGGCGATCGACGGCAGCGGCAACACGCTGACGAAGAGCCCAGCCCGGCTCGTCAACAAGACCTCGCCGAAGGTCGTTCCGACGTTCCCGACGAACGGCTCGACCCAGTCGGGCGTGCCGTTCTTCCAGTGGACGCCGCAGGCGTACGCCGCGACCTACCTCATCGAGATCTACAAGAACGGCGACGCGCTGTTCTCGCCGGCGAACAAGGTCCTCAACGCCACGACGAAGTTCTCGGCGTGGGCGCCGACGACCTCTCTGCCTTCGGGCGACTACGCCTGGCGCGTTCGCCGCAACGACGCCGACAACCGCGCCGGCCCCTGGTCGGACGCCCGGACCTTCAACCTTCAGGCGGCGGCGCCGCGCTGACCGCTCCGGCCAATGCGGCGACGGTCGCCGGAACACGATCCTGTTCACCTGGACCGCCGTCAGCGGTGCAGTCCAGTATCGGATCGAAGTCGCAGCCACCTGCGCGTTCACCCGGTGACTTCGAGCCAGGTCACCGTCATGACCGCCTGGGCGCCGATCACGGCCTACGCCAACGGCTCCTACTGCTGGCGGGTCAAGGCGCTCGACGCGGCCGGAAACACGATCTCGACCTCGTCGACACGGACATTCATCGATCGGGACGACCCCGCCGCCGCCGCCTCACGGGGACTCACGTTCATCGCCGATCAACCCGGTCCGCGATGCTCGACTGCCGCCCCGGGAGCGGGTTGGGCTCTCCGGCAAGTTCAACGCGAACATAGGCCCGGACTGTCCCGGTCGCGGGCCGTCTCGGCATCCCGGGCGACGCCGTGGCGATCACCGGTAACGTCACGGTCGTCGGTCAGACCACTGCCGGCTACGTGGCGATCGACGCCCACGCCCGACCAACGATCTGTCGATCTCGGCCTGAACTTCCCGCTGGCGACATCTCGGGCAATAACATCACGAGCCCGCTGTCGTCAGGCGGCAAGCCGTAGCCTCGCTACGGCACCGCCGGGAGCCAAGACCGACTTCCTCCTCGACGTCACCGGCTACTTCCTCGAGAACAACGCTGGCGCGACCTACTACACGGTCGACGCCGGTCCGCCTCGCTCGACAGCCGGGTCGGCTAACGGCCTCACCGGCCCGCGATTCAGTCGCATACGGTGAAGAAGTTCGCCGTCGCTGGTCACGGCGGCATTCCGGCCGAACGCTACGGCCGTGACCGGCAACTTCGCCGTCGTCGACCAGACGGCCGTCGGCTACGCGACGCTTGGTCCGGCGGTCACCGACAACCCTCCGACCTCGACGATCAACTTCCCGACGGGTGACGTCGCGGCGAACGGGATCACGGTCGCGCCTGGCGGGCGATGGTTCGCTTTCGCTCGTGTGGATCGCTCGCGGGCAAGACGGACGGAGTTCCTGTTCGACGTCACCGGCTATTACGTCCAGAACCTCACCGGGTTCGAAGTTCTATCCGTTGAGCCCGGCCGCGTCCTCGACACGCGGAACGGCATCGGCCTGAGCGGCGACGTTCAAGCCAACACGGCGCCGGACGCTCGCCGATCGAAGGCCACGTCGGGGTCCCGGCCGCGGCGATCGCGCGTCACGGGCAACCTGACGGTCGTCGGCCAGACGAAGGCCGGCTACGTCGCGCTGACGCAGACCGCGACGATCGCGCCGACGACCGTCGACGCTGAACTTCCCTGTCGCGTGACGTCCGGGAGAACGGCGTGACCGGGCCGCTCAGCAACGCGGGCGGGGTGGGGCTCGTCTACGTGGCTACGACACGGGGCATAGGCCGACCTGATCCTCGACATCACGGGTTACTTCGGACCGTGGGCCGGAGCTCGCTCGGGCGCTACGTGCCGTCGGCGCAAACCTGCCGGCTCGTTCGTGGGTTCGTTGGCGTCACCCGGGTTCTTCGTCCTCTCCGGATACCGGCATCGACTGTGCAAGGTCCTTGGTCGGCGGAGCGACATGCGATCGACGTGTCGAGGTTCGACTGGCCGCGCGTCCCGGCTCAGGTCGTGTCGCGAGTGATAGGCAGCCGGCGTCGAGCAGGTATCAGAATCCGCGGCAGGACGTTGATGGGCGTGACTGTCTTCGCTCGCAGCAGGTCCGGGCTGGCCGGGGGTTCTACTGGCGCTGGACGTTGCGTCGCTCGCTCGTTCAGCTCGCAGCCGAATGGGTGGCGCCCGTCGGATTCGGTGCCGATTCCGTGATGAGATAAGACCACGATGACCGAGGGCTCGCCCCGTCACCGGTTCGCATCGACCATCTCGATTCCTCGCGACTCGCAAAGTTCCGTTTCGAACGCGGCTTGACGCGCGATCGCCGACCTGCCTACGTTCGCGCGCGCTCGATCGAATGAGCTTGCACATCGGATTTACCAGTGGGTGGTGCGGTCCTCGCGTCATTGAGGCCCGGCGGGTTCGGCGGCATCACGTGGCCGATCGACGGACCCGGGCCGATCTGATGCACTTCGGCGGCAATCACCTTCCTCGCCTCGCGACGCCGGCAACCTTCGCAGCGCGGATCTTGTCGGCTAGTCGAGGTCCGGTTCGAATGGGATCGATCACGCGGCCTGCGGTCGTGATCTCGCGCAGGCCGAACTCGAACTTCCCGCAGCCGGGATTCCTGCATGACGCGGTCGACGCCCGTTGAACGGCCGAGATCGAGCGCCCCAGATCGGCGCAGGTATCCGCTCGTATTGCCCTCGTCATCGAGCAGCCTCCTGATCGCAACCCGTCCTCGAGAGCGGCGCAGCCGCACGGTTGTCCTGGCTCTGCACGTCGATCCGTTGATGGCATGCGCGAGCGCCGAATCGTCGGCGACGTGTTCGCCGTTTCCGGAACGATTGTGTTCCAGCGTCTTCCGGGTCAGCGGTCGCTGGCCTCGATCGGCGCTGGACGTCGAAGCCGCGCTCCTGCGAGCGCCTCGGGAAAGGCGTTCGCGTCGAACGAGGGCTCGAGCTCGGCCGCGTCGTCGCCCGGGTAGCCGTCGAGGAGGATCACGTAGATGTCGGGCGCTGCCGGGTCGTACGACTCGGCCATCGGCTGCCGGGCGAGGCGGGCCTGGATGTCCTCGATCGCCCAGCGCGAACGAACCCTGCTGGACGCCCGCGAGGACGACGACGAGGATCAGCGCGGCCCCGAGCGCCGACAGCGCGCGCGTCGCGGTCCGCCCGAGCTGCCAGGCGATCCCGCGGTTGACGAGCCCTTCGACGACGACCAGCAGGCCGATCAGCGCGACGCCCGCCGCGGCGAGGACGTTGCCCAGCGCGAGCGCGACCACGAACGCCGTCGCCGCCAGCGCGCCGCGATCGCGGTCGCCCAGGAGCAGGGCGAGCAGGAACGTGGCCAGCAGTGTGAACGCGACGGCGATCAGCATCGGCCGGACGACCCAGATCGGCTCGATCCCGGTCCCCGTCCACATGAAGAGGATGAACGCGATGGGGAACGCGGCCGGGTACCACGGGATCAGCCACCAGCGACCCCTGGTTCGCCCAGCGGCGCCAGCCCCTCGCGGCGCCGCATCGCTCAACGCCGTCTCGCCATCCTGAACAGCGTCCGCGGCGTGTCGGACACCGGCGCCTCGTCGACGATCTCCCAGGCGCGCGTCGAACGCCGCCCGGAAGCCGTCGATCGTGTAGTCGTCGAAGACGTCCTCGCGCGTCGCGAGGAGCGTCCGGACCATCGGGTCGTCCTTGGGCACGAACTCGATGACGAGCTGCGGGGCGAGCCCGGCGAAGTAGGACGCGATCCGGTCGAGCGGCACGTTGCGGCCGATCGCGAGGTGGTGGACGAGGGCGAGCGCGAGGACGACGTCGGCGTTCGCCCGCTCGGGCACGGAGCGCCGCTCCTCGTTCGCCCAGCCGAGGCCCGGGCTGGGGTTGGCGAGGTCGAGCACGAGCGGCAGGACGCGCTCGTCGCCGTCGCGCCGGACCTGGCGGTAGTTGCGTTCGACCGCGGCCGGGTCGATGTCCCAGGACGACGACGTCGCGCCCGAGGCCCGCGGCGATCCGGCTGTAGCGGCCGGTGTTCGCGCCGAGGTCCCAGACGACCGCGCCGCCGGCGTCGGCGAGGAACCGCCCGACGAGCTCCTCCTTGGCGGCCGTGCCGGCGTCGCCGTACGAGGTGTTGTCGGCGTAGTCGGCCCACTCGGTGCCTTCCGGCGTCCAGTCGAGCTTCGCGATCGTCCGCCGCAGGCTGTCGATCAGGGCCTGCTGCTTGAACTCGCTGACGGTCGCCTTCTTCGTCGCCGCGGCGGCGTCGGTGCCGGCGTCCGCGTAGCGGCCCTGCGCCCGGGCGTGAGCGTGGATGTGCGCGCCCAGCCCCAGGTTCCAGCGCGAGCGTCCGGGCAGGAGCCGGGCGGCGAGGTCGAGCGGGATCCCGTCGATGTGGTCGCGCAGCAGGAGCCCGAGTCGGACGTCGCGCCGGGCCATCAGCGCGAGCGGGGCGAGGAAGTGCTCGCAGAACTGGCGGTAGGCGATCCACGGCGTGCCGGGCTCGGGTCGCTCGAACGAGAGCGTGTCGATGAGGATCGGCCGGCCGCGGCGGAACTGGACGTTGTAGGCGGTCGCGTCGCGCAGAGCGAAGCCGCGCTCCGCGGCCGCGACCTGCGCGTCGAGCGTCGCCAGCGCCGCGTCCTTGAGCATCCCGAACGACCACTCGTACGGGTAGGAGATCGTCGGGATCGGCTCCGGTCGGATGACCGCGTGGGCGAGGTCGGGGTCGGCCGCGGCCTCGATGGGCGCCGTCTCGTGCGGGATGAGCAGGCCCCGCGACTGGAGCTCGGCGAGCAGGCCGGATGCGACGAGGTCGTCCCAGCGGTCGGCGAAGGACTGGTTGACCTGGCGGTACAGGACGCCGTCGCGGCGGTAGACGAAGCCCGACGGGTCGCGGAACGAGCCGGGGTCGCGGACGGCGCGGGCGAACGCAGGCGGCGCGTCAGTCATCGGCGTCGCCTGAGGACGAGGTCAGGAGGGGCTGTCGGGCGAGTCGCCGGACTCCTGGGGCGCGGGCGGCGTGTCCGTGTGGCGGACCGTCCGGACGAACCTTCCGATCTGCTGGCGGAAGAAGAACGGCACGGCGACGATCGTCGCGATGACGGCCTGGATGATCAGGCTGCCGGATCCCGGATCGATGTACAGCAATAGGTGTTGCATAGGTCGTCCTACCCCGTGCTCCTGGCCCGCGGGCGAATCTCGGATGCGCGTGCCTCGGCTCGCGCGGCCCGGGTGCGGCAGATGGTACCCCCGGTGACGCTTCTCGCAATGCGACGGCAGGGCCGCCGATCATCGCGAGTTCGTGCCACGGACGGTCACCGGCGTCATGCCGGCACTCCGGTGGTGTCGGCGTCGGCGGCTATCGCCCGCGCCGTGGCGGCCGCGTCCGCGCGACCCACGGCGACCGCCGCGACGAGCAGCGCGACCGCGATCCAGACGCCCGGGACCCAGGCGATCGAGAGCGACGCGACCGCCGTGGCCGCGGCGACGAGCCCGATGACGCGCGACGAGGCGGGGCTGCCCGCGGAGCGAGCGATCGCGGCGACGGCGAACGGCATCAATGCGACGGGGTAGTGGTACCAGGTGATCGGCAGGATCACGAGCGATGCGACTGCGGCGATGGTCATGCCGAGCAGCCGATCGCGGAGGAGCGCGCCCGCGGCGAGCGTAGCCACGACCGCGCCGATCGCGATCGGGATCTGGAGTGCCCGCACGAGCGCCTCGTCGCCGCCGACCGCGAGCGCGATCTGGGCGGCCGGCCCGACGTTCCGCGGGTCGAGCAGCTGGGCCCGGCTCGCGGCCCCGGCGACCGGGATGTAGTCGCGCCACAGCTGGGCGCCGCCGGCGACGAGGCTGAGCCCCAGCACCGCGAGCCCGACGACGGCCGCCGAGCCGAGGACGATCGCGGCTCCGCGTCCTTCCTCGCTGCCGCGCTCCCGCCCGAGACGGCCCAGGAACCAGCCGCTCAGCACGCCCGGCGCGACCTTCACGACCGTCGCCAGCGCGAGCGAAGCGCCACCTGCGACGCGGGCACTCCGCGGGGAACCGCCGATGGGCGCGACGGCGACCGCGGCGACGAGCACGAGACCGTACGCGAACGGGAAGAGCGAATCGAGGTTGCCGAACAGTAGCGCCACCGAGTACGGCAGGAACAACGGCGCGATGGCGACGACCGGCAGCGCGATCGACGCGGCGGGCCGATCCGGTCCGAACCGCCGCGCGACGAGGACGGCCGCGGCCGCCAGCCCCGCAACCGAGAGGATCCACAGGGCGGCGAGCATGACGCCGCTCGGCACGCCGGCGAACAGGCTGAAGAACTGGGCGACCGGCGGCGGGTACGAGTAGAAGAGGTCCGTCGAGCCCGGCGCCGCGCCGCCGACCATCGACGCGTCGTACGGCGACTGCCCCGCGGCCACGTCGCGTCCGGCCTGGAGCACGAGCTCGAGGTCGAACCCGGCGGTCCGCGGCGACGCCGTGAACATCGTCCAACCCAGCCAGACGAGCCCCAGCCAGCCGACGACGCCGAGGCCCAGCACGACCGGGTTCGGGCGCCTCACGCCGGCGCCTCGCGGACGTCGGGTCGGCGGCCGGCGCGGCGGACGGCTCCGCGGACCGGTCGGCGGTTGAGTCGGCGGATGGATCGCGGACGGCGGCGACGAGCGTCGACAGCTGGTAGATCAGCAGCCGCGGCGTCGCAAACACCGACAACGCGACCGCGGCTGCCCAACCCCAGCGGGACGGCGCCAGTCGCCACGCGATGACGATCCCGGCGACGACGGCCGCCGCCCAGAGGATCGGCGAGAGGGCGTAGAGCGAGCGGTTCTCGACGTTCCCCACCTGGCCCAGCCCGAACGTCCGGATGAAGTCGATCGAGGCCTGCGGCGCGAGCACGAACTGCACGGCGATCAGGGCAAGGGCCCAGGCGGCGAACCACGCCAGCGGCCGCACCTCCCGCCGGCCGAGCCACCAGACCGCGAGCAGCGCCGGGAACACCTTGAGGTTCGCCCCCAGGGCGATCGCCCACGGCGCCCCGAGCGCCGTGAGCAGCGTGACGACGACCTGGGCCTGGCCCACGGCGAGGCTCCAGCCCGTCGGCAGCGCGAGCATCCCCAGCACGATCCACGTCGAGCGCCGCCTGGGCCCCAGGCGAAGGATCGTCAACGCGAAGCAGACCCCCAGCACGACCATCCAGATCGCCGCGGCCGCCTCGAACGACAGCGTCGCGAGCGGCCGGAAGAGGATCGCGAGAAGCGGCGGGTAGCGGTAGAAGTCGGACTCGTCGGTCGTCGCCGGCTGGTCGTAGAGCGGCTGGCCGGCGTTGAGACGGGCGCCCGCGTCGTAGTAGGCATGGACGTCGGCGAGCGGATCGGTCGTCAGGTGGAGGACGACGGTCTCGATCCCGAGCAGCAGCCCGACGACGGCCCCGAGCACGAGGACCCGTCGCACGTTCGGCGTGTCGAAGGCTGCGAGCCCGCCGGTGATGGCCATCGCGCCATCCTACCCATCGCCACCGCCGATCCCCATGGCCCCGCTGGACGGGGTCCCGGCATAGCCGATTTCGTACCGGTCGGAGGGGCCCGGACCCGGTGCTACGCTGCACCACCGTGCTGATCCCCCTGGCCCTGTACGTGCTTGCGGTCGCCGTCCGCCTCGTCCTCGTCGCCGTGTTCCCGGACCCGGCTTACGTCGACTCGGCGTACTACGTCGACGTGGCCCAACAGGTGGCCGCGGGTCATGGCTTCAACGTCGACTTCATCTGGATCTTCCCCGAGGTCGGCGGAGCGATCCCGGCGAACCCCGTCCTGCCGATCCCCTCGAACGCCCACTGGATGCCGCTCGCCTCGATCGTCCAGGTGCCGTTCATCTGGCTGCTGGGACCGACCGGCTTCGCGTCCGCGCTGCCGTTCGCGCTGCTCGGCGCGATCGCGGCCCCGCTCACGTGGGCGATCGCCCGCGACGCGGGTGCGCGGACGGCGGTCGCGGTCGGCGCGGGCGTGCTCATCGCGATCCCGGGCCTGATGACGATCTTCATGTCCCAGCCCGACAACTTCGGGCTGTACCAGCCGCTCGTCGCCGGCGCGCTCTGGATGGCGGCCCGCGGGCTGAAGGGCCATCCCGCGCTCGTTCGCGCTGGGCGGGCTGCTCGTCGGGCTGGCGACGCTGTCGCGGAACGACGGCGTGCTCGTCGGCGCGGTGCTCGGGCTGACGTTCCTCTACGACCGATGGCGCACGTGGCGCACCGACGGCGCCCGACCGCCACGGATCCCGTGGTCCGCGGCGATCGCCTGCGCCGCGCTCTTCTTCCTCGTCATGGGCCCGTGGTGGATCCGCCAGCTCGCGGTGTTCGGCTCGCTGTCGCCGTCGACCGCGTCCGGCAAGGTGCTGTTCATCCGCGACATCGGGGAGTGGAACTCGATCACGACGCCGGCGACGCTCGACCACCTGCTCGGGATGGGGATTGGGCCGCTGCTGATGAGCCGGATCGGGGGGCTGGTCGCCGCCATCGTCATCTTCACGACGCTCGTCGCGGCCGGGATCCTCCTGCCGTTCATGATCATCGGCGGCTGGGCGCGGCGGCGCTCGGTCGACTTCGGGCCGTACTTCGCCTACGCGGCGATCCTGTTCGCCTTCTCGGCGATCGTGTCGGCGGTCCATGTGCCCGGCGGCACGTTCATCCACTCCGCGATCGCGCTCGCGCCGCACGCCTACATCCTCGCGGTCGAGGGGATCGCGGTCGCCGTCGCGTGGATCGCGGCCCGACGGCCGCGCTGGAACCGCGACGCGGCCACGCGGCTGTTCACGGTCTTCATCCTCGGGATCGTCGTCCTCGCCGCGATCCCGGGCGCGATCAGCACGTACCGGACCTGGGACGGCGTCCGCGTCGACCGCAAGGCCGTCGGGGCGGCGCTCGACCTCGCCGGCGCGGCCCCGGACGCCAGGATCATGACGATCGACGCCGCGGGCTTCCGCTACTGGACGGGCCGCGGCGGCGTCGTCAGCCCCAACGACCCGCTCGACACGATCCGCCAGGTCGCCGAGGCCTACGGGATCGAGTGGCTCGTCGTCGAGCCGAACGACTCCGTCCCCGCCCTCGAGCCGGTCGTGGCCGGCGCCCGGCCGCCGTGGATCGGCCCGCCGGTCGTCACGATCCCGGGCCCGGACGGGAAGCCGGCCGAGATCGTCTACCCGGTCTGCGTCAGCCCCCAGGACCAGCGCTGCGCGACGGTCGCGTCCACGGCGTCGGCCTCGGCGGCGGCTTCGCCCCGGAACCTGACCCCATGACCCGCCGCGACCTCGCCCTCCAGGCCCTGCTCGTCTTCGCGGTCGCGCTGCTCGTCCGCATCCTCGCCGCGTCGATCGTCGTCTTCCCCCAGCCCGAGGACACCGCGTACTACGTCGGCGTCGCCCGGAACCTGCTCGACGGCCACGGCCTGACGAGCAACGCGATCTGGAGCTTCCAGACGCCGCCGCTCTCGTTCCCGCGACCAGCGTTCGAGGTCTGGCTGCCGCTGCCGACGTTCCTCGCCGCGATCCCGATGGCGATCCTCGGCCCGACGTTCGCCGCGGCCCAGTGGGCGTCGGTCGTCGTCGGGGCGGTGGTGCCGGTGCTGGCGTGGCGGATCGGCGCCGACGCGGCGATCGATCGCGGCCTGCCGCTGAGCCGCGTCCGCGTCCTCGCGGTCGGCGCCGGGCTCACGGCCGCCGTCTACCTGCCGCTCGTCCTCCACTCGGCCCTGCCCGACTCGACGATGCCGTTCGCGGTCCTCGCCCTGAGCGCCTGCGCCCTCATGCCGCGACTGCTGCGCGAGGCCGAGACGCTCCGCCTCGTCGACTGGCGGCTGATCGGCCTGGGCGTCCTCATCGGGCTCGCCGCGCTCACCCGCAACGAGGCGGCGTTCGTCGGCTTCGCCTGGCTCGTGGTTGTCTGGGCGCGAAAGGGCGTGCCGGGCCGCCGGAAGGTCGCCCTCGTCGTGGCGCCGGCGCTCGTCGCACTCGCCGTCTTCGCCCCGTGGATGGTCCGCGACTGGCTCGAGTTCGGGAACCCGCTGCCGGGCCAGGCGCTCGCGAACGCGCTCTCGGTGACCGGCTTCGACATCTTCGCCTGGTCCGACCCGCCGACGCTGTCGCGGTACCTCGCGGTCGGGCCGGCGGGGCTGCTCCAGATGCGCGTCGACGGCCTCGCCCACAACCTGTTCACGGTCCTGCTGATCCCGGGCTTCCCGACGTCGTTCGTCGGGCTCGTCGCGCTGCCGTGGTTCGCCCGGCTGCGGTCCGTCGCGCCGCTCGCGATCCTTTCCGTGACGACGTTCCTCGTCACGAGCCTGGTCTTCCCGGTGTCGACGACCTGGGGCACCTACCTCCACGCCGCCGGCCCGGCCCACGTCCTGCTGATCGTCTCGGCGCTGCTGGGGCTCGACGCGTTCATCGCCTGGGTGGGCGTCCGGCGCGGCTGGACCCGGCCCGTGGCCTGGCTGGGCGCCGCGCTCACCGTGTCCGCGTCGCTGCTGTTCCTCGCCGCACCGACGGGGATGCCGTTCGTCGGCGGCCAGTCCCAGTCGTTCGTGACCCGCTACACGGCGATCGACGCCGCCCTGGCCGCGATGCACCGCCCGATCACGCAGGAGGGGCCGATCATCACGAACTTCCCGATCTGGCTGGGGGTCGCGACCGGCGCGGAGGCGCTCGCCCTGCCGAACGAGTCGCCCGAGTCCGTCGCCGACCTCGCCGCCCACTTCGGCAGCCGGCTCCTTGTCATGGTCGGCGACGAGCACGGCGACTGGCCGGGGGTGCTCGACGAGGGCGGCCCGGGCACGGAATGCTTCCACGAGCTGGCGGTTCCCGTGCCGACCGACCCCAAGCAGGCCGAGGCGCTCGACGACGTTCGTGTCTTCGAGGTGGCCTGCCCGTGAATGGCGACCCGTATACTCGGCGGCAGATGGACGCAGCCCGGTCGCACCCCGACGCTCGCGACGAGCGCGACCCGCGTGACGGCCCGCCGGCCGCCGACGAGACCCGTCAGCCGCTGGCCGAGCCGCCCCAGCCCGCCGACCCGCGGATCGACGCGCTCCACGCCGAGGCCGTCCAGGCCGTCGGTTACGCGGGCAACACGCTGCGCAGCATCCGCGAGCGCTACCGCACCGCCTACACCGAAGAGCTCGCCCGCTGGCAGGACCTGCGCGACGAGCTCGACTTGCTCGAGCGCCGCCCGCCCGACCTCCGGCCGCGGCTCGTCACCACGGACGACGACCCGGCCGCGGCCGCCGACGCCGCGGAAGCCGGCGCCGAGGACGACCGGGCCCGGTCGCTCCGCGCGGACGTGATCCAGCTGGGCGACGACCTGGGCGCGCACCAGACCGAGCTGGCGAAGATCGAGGTCGCGCTTCGCAACCTCGAGAGCACGTGGCTCTTCCTCGAGCGCGGCGACGACAGCCTCGTGAGCGGCGACGCCGCACTCCCGACCGAGCTCGCGATGCGGATCGTCGAGGCCCAGGAGTCGGAACGGTCGCGGCTCGCCCAGGAGATCCATGACGGCCCGGCCCAGGTCCTCTCGAACGCGATCTTCCAGGTCGAGTACATCGAGCGCGTCATCGACAGCGACGAGCGCCTCGCCCGGACGGAGCTGCGCTTCCTGCGCGAGCTGCTCCGGCGCGAGCTCGGCTCGGTCCGGACGTTCATCAGCCAGCTCCGCCCGGCGGTCCTCGACGAGCTGGGCCTCGACGGCGCGATCTCGGACGCCGTCGCCCGGATGACCGCGCTGTCGGGCCTCGCGATCGCGACGGAGCTCGAGGCGCCGTCGGCCCGGCTGAACGAGACCCAGCAGACGGTCGTGCTGCGGATCGTGCAGGAGTCGCTGCAGAATGTGCGCAAGCACGGCGCTGCCTCATCTGTCATCGTGGCCAGCGCAATCGACGGCGACGACTGGGTGCTGACGGTCCGGGACGACGGCCGAGGGTTCGACATCGGAGCCGTCGCCGCCCGTGGCCGCCGGAACTTCGGCCTCCAATTCATGCAAGAGCGCGCAGAACTGATCTCCGCCCGCTTCGAGGTGCAATCCCGGCCCAACGCCGGCACCGTCGTTCGGCTGGCGATCCCGCTGGCAGCAGAGGAGACGGCCTGATGAGTTATTCGGGACCAGAGCGCAGGCGGGGCGGACCGGATCGGCGGGCGGCCGAGGGTGATCGGACGACGATCCTGATCGTCGACGACCACGCGCTGTTCCGCGTCGGCATCGCCAACATCCTTGGTCGCGAGTCCGACTTCGACGTCGTCGGCGAGGCCGACGACAGCCGCTCGGCCGTCGACCGGGCGCTCGAAACCTCGCCCGACATCATCCTCATGGACCTCTCGCTGCCGGCCCCGGGCGGCATCGAGACGACGCAGCGGATCAAGCGCGAGCTGCCGTCGACGTCGATCATCGTGCTCGCGGTCAGCGAGGACGAGGACGCGCTGTTCGACGCGATCAAGGCCGGCGCCGCGGCGTTCATCCTCAAGGACGTCGGCCCGGACGACCTCGTCACGATCATCCGCCGCGTCGACTCCGGCGAGTACCTGATCAACGACAAGGTCTTCGCGAAGCCGGCGGTCGCGTCGCGCGTCCTCAAGGAGTTCCGCGAGCTCGCCGTCTACGGCCAGGAGGCCGCCCCGATCTTCGCGCCGCTCTCGCCGCGCGAGGTCGAGATCCTGGACAACATCGCCCAGGGCATGACGAACAAGCAGGTCGCCTACGCGCTGTCGATCAGCGAGCAGACGGTCAAGAACCACATGAGCTCGATCCTCCGCAAGCTGTCGGTCAACGACCGGACCCAGGCCGTCGTCTACGCGATGCGCCAGGGCTGGATCCGGATGCCCGAGGACTGATCGACCAACCGTGGCATCGTCCCAGGCAGAAACGGCTCAGGGCTCCCTCGCCGACGTCGCCGCGCGCGCGGCGGCGCAGGTGGCCACGCTCGATCGGGAGCTGGCCGAGATCGACATGCTCGTCGCCCAGGCCCGGGTCGAGGCGGAGCGCCACGATCTGAAGCGGACCCAGGCCCAGGAGAAGCTCGCCGAGCTGCCGGAGGCGACCCCGTCCGACGACGTGATCGCGGCCCACGTCCAGCTCGTCACCCTGACCCGCCGCGCGTCGGTGATGGAGAGCCAGGTCGAAGTGCTCGAGGGCAAGCGCAAGACCCTGGCCCGCTTCCGTGATTCGGTCGCCGAGCTTGCCGGCGACCTCGGCGTCGCCGTCGAGGGCGGCGCGGAGCTCGAGGAAGGGGTCGGGGCGGTGGCCGCCGGTGCTGGCGGCGCTGCTGTGGACACGTCGTCGACCGGCGTCACCCGGATCGTGATGGGCGCCCAGGAGGACCTCCGCCGGGACATCGCCCGGGCGATGCACGACGGCCCGGCCCAGAGCCTCACGAACATCGTGCTCCAGGCCCAGATCGTCGACCGGCTCGTCGCGCGCGACCCGGCGATGGCCCAGGGCGAGGTCCGCCAGCTCGTCGCGATGGTCCAGCAGACGCTCGACGCGACGAAGTCGTTCATCTTCGACGTCCGGCCGATGGTCCTCGACGACCTGGGGCTCGTGCCGACGCTGCGGCGATCCGCCCGCGAGCGCGGCCAGCGGGCCGGCGTCGCCGTCGAGTTCGAGTCGATGGGCACGGACCGGCGGCTGCCGATGGAGCTGGAGAGCGGCCTCTTCCGGATCTTCGACGAGGCGCTGACGTCGTATCTCGGCGCGGTTCCGGACCGGGTCGCGCTGCGGCTCGACTGGACGCCCGAGCGGCTCGAGGGTCATGTCTCGGCCAGCCGCGACCGGACGAGCGCGATCGAGCAGGCCGACCGCGAGCTCGCCGAGGTCGAGGCCCAGATGCGGCCCGAGGAGAAGGGCCGGTTCCGGCGCGGCGAGAAGGAGAGGGAGCTGCCGCCGGCGATGGCGGCGATGCTCGACGAGCGGCGCGCCGCCGCGGAGGCCGCAACCGAGACCGCCCGGTCGTCGGCGATCGTCGCCCTGCCGGCCGCCGCGTGGCGCGAGATCCAGCAGCGCGCGGCGACGGTCGGCGTCCAGGCCGACCTCGTCGGCGACGGCGGCGAGCTCCGGATCTCGGTCGACCTCCCGACGCCCGACGCCGAGGCCGCCCCGGACGCCGACGAGCAGAGCTGAGCCCCGACCGGTGGCGGCCGGCCGGGTGCTCCGGGAGTGGTGGTCGGAGGAGGTCGGCCAGGGCCTCGTCGAGTACGGCCTGATCCTCGTGCTTTCGGCGCTCGTCGCGGTCGTCGTGCTCGTGTTCTTCGGCGGGACGATCTCGGCGGTCCTCGAGGCGATCGGCCAGGCGATCGAGCGGGCGTCCTGAGGCCGCGCGGCGGCGACGGCGCGGCGCGGCGCGAAATTCGGCTGCGGTTCCTGATGCACGTCGCGGGAATACCTGGCGTGGCGGGCGCGCCCCGGCCCGCCCGGCCCGGCACCGGCCCGCGCGACCGCGGCCCGGCCCGGCCTCGCGGATATTCCCGGGACTCGCATCACAACCGGCAGCGTCGATTCGCCGTGGGACCCGTGCGTCAAACGGGCCGCGATTTCTTGCGCAATTGCGCAGTTGAAATCCGCGCGACAAGCGAGGCAAACGGTGCGCGGATGCCACTCCCAGCGTGCTACCCGCTCGGTACTAAAAGCCTAGTGGCCTTCGCATGGGCCCGACGGCATAGTGGCGCTGCCCTCGACCGGGGGTGAGTACTCATCCAGGAGGCATTGCCAAATGGCTCTCGTTCAGAAGTTCCTCGCCACGCTTCGCCGCGACGAGGAAGGCCAGGGTCTCGCGGAGTACGCGCTGATCCTCGCCCTCATCGCGATCATCGCGATCATCGCCCTCATCTTCCTGGGCGGCCAGGTCTCGTCGATCCTCAGCAACGTCGGCAACTCGATCTAACTCGAGTCTCGCGAGACACCTAGACCGCCGGGGCTTCGGCCCCGGCGGTCTTGTGATTCCCGGCAGTTCGCGGCGCCGCCGGCACCGTGCGCGGTTCCAGGAGTCGACACCGGCTCCAGGCGGTCCGGAATAGGGCAGTTTGGATACTTGACACCCGAATCGGCCGCTCGTAAGGTTCGCTGGCCTCTGAACGGGAACGCCGATCAGGGAGCTCGAAAGGAAAGGAGGTACCCACCAACATGCAGTTCATCAACGCTCTTATCTCGTCCTTCAAGAACGACGAGGAAGGCCAGGGCCTCGCGGAGTACGCGCTGATCCTCGCCCTCATCGCGATCATCGCGATCATCGCCCTCATCTTCCTGGGCGGTCAGGTCTCGTCCATCCTCAGCAACGTCGGCAACTCGATCTAACTCGAGCTGCAGCAACCTTGCTGGTCGAGGGCCGCGTCGCCGGAAGGCGGCGCGGTCTTCTTTCACCGGCCGTTGCGCCCGTGCGACGACGGCACCGTTCGGGCTATTGACACCCAAACACGAAGTCATACCGTGAACGTACCGGTCCGAGACCGGAATCGGTCGGGGACATCCTCAACCGGGGGTGAGCCTCGAGAAAGGAGGTGAAGCGGATGTCGTTGCTCCGGCGACTCTCCGCCATCGTGGAACGCGTCCGACGCTCGGACGAAGGCCAGGGACTGGCCGAATACGCACTCATCCTTGCACTCATCGCGATCGTCGCGATCATCGCCCTGATCTTCCTGGGCAGCCAAATCAGCGACAAGCTCAGCGTCATCGGCAGCACCCTCGAATCAGTCCAGAACTGATCCCGTCACCGCGCTGACCAGCGGTCCGTCCGGCTCCCGGACGGGCCGCTTCGTTTGGGGCCCGCAGGCACCACGCTGCGGGGCCGGAAGGCTCCGAGAGGCAACCTTGCGATCCACCTTGCGGCACGCACGGTTTCCTGCCGAATCTTCCTAATGGTCCTAGCCCTTTGGTATAGTCGCGCGGCTCGTGCGCGCTGCTACAGTGGTGCCACCTGTCACACGAGAACCGGGAGATTCCACCTTGAAGCGCTCTAACCGTCTGATCCTGCTCATCGGCGTGTTTTTGGCGGTCGTCGCGTTCGTCCTGATCGTGATCCTGCTCGGCGGCAGCGGCCCTGGCAGCCCGACCGACGAACGCCACGCCGCCGCCGGTCAGCACCGTCATCGCCGCCCAGGACATCCCCCTCGGCGCGACGATCACGGAAGCGATGCTGACGACGGAGAACCTGCCGCCGGCGCAGCGCCTCGCGGGCGCGTTCCAGGTCCCGAGCCAGGTCGTCGGCCAGATCGCCCGCCAGTCGGTGACGAAGGGCGCGCAGATCACGACCGCAGACGATCTCCGCACGACGCAGCACGTTCGAGGTCCCGGCGGGCCAGCGCGCGATGTCCGTCCAGGTCGACGCCGTGTCCGGCGTCGGGACGGCGATCCAGTCCGGCGACTACGTCGACCTGGTCATCGGCCTCACCGGCGACGCGTTCCCGGTCGTCCAGCTCAACCCGCAGGACAACTCGATCCAGGTCGTCGCCGGCCTGAACAGCACGAGCGTCAAGGTGCTCCTCGAGGGCATGCAGGTCCTCGCGACCGTCCAGCCCGAGACCAAGACGTCCGGCAACCAGCCGACCCCCAACCCGAGCGCCTCGCCCACGCCCAGCGGCCCGGACCTCACCCAGGACAGCACGGAGCTGGTGATCCTCTCGGTGACGGCCCAGCAGGCCGAAGTCATCAAGTTCGCCCAGCTCCAGGGCAGCATCTCGCTGGTGCTGCGCTCGCCGAAGGACTTCTTCGACGAGAACGGCCAGCCCGTCCTGCCGCTCCCCGCCGGCACCACCGGCGTGATCCTGAAGACCCTCGTCGACGGCGGCTACGGCGTCCTTCGCCCGGAGCTCGTCGAGGCGATCCTCCCGGCCCAGTGATCCGTAGCGACCCTCTAGCGGCCGCGATCGCGGCCCAACCCCGAGCAGCGCGACGGGCGCGATGGACCGGCGGGTCCCGCGCCCGTCCAGACGCTCGGAGTTCCATCCACCACTCGAAGGAACAGGTAGAAGACTTCCCCCGATGGCCGACCAGATCCGTGTCCTCATCGTGGACGACATCCCGGAGACCCGCGATCACCTGACGAAGCTCCTCGGGTTCGAGAGCGACATCGAGGTGGTCGGTGCGGCCTCGTCCGGGGCGCAGGCACTCCAGCTCGCGGCCGAGCTGATGCCCGAGGTCGTCCTGATGGACATCAACATGCCGGACATGGACGGCATCGCGGCCACGGAGCGGCTGTCCGCCGAGGTCCCCGACGCCGCGGTCGTCATGATGTCGGTCCAGGGCGAGGCGGACTACCTCCGGCGGTCGATGCTCGCGGGCGCACGCGAGTTCCTCGTCAAGCCGTTCAGCAGCGACGAGCTCACGGCCTCGATCCGTCAGGTCTACGCGCGGGAGCAGGAGAAGCAGAGCCGCCGCGCGGCCGCGCCGGTCATGGCCTCGAGCAACGGCACCGGGCCCGCGGCGCCGACCGGCGGCGGCGGCGATCGCGACGGCCAGATCATCGCGGTCTTCTCGCCGAAGGGCGGCGTCGGCCGGACGACGATCGCGGTCAACATGGCGATCGCGGCCTCGACCGAGCTCGGCAAGTCGGTCCTGCTGATGGACGGCTCGTTCCAGTTCGGCGACGTCGGCGTCCTGCTCAACCTGAACCCGAAGAACAAGTCGATCGCGGACCTGGTCCCGGAGCTCGAGGCCGGCGAGCCGGAGTCGCTCGACACGTTCGTCATCAACCACTCGGCCGGCGTCCAGGTGCTGCTCGCGCCGCCGTCACCCGAGATGGCCGAGCTGATCACGCCGACGGCCGTCAAGCGCGTCCTCGATGCGCTCCGCCGGCGGCACGACCTCGTCATCGTCGACTGCACCAGCTGGTTCAACGAGACGACGCTGGCGATCCTCGACGCGGCCGACACCGTCCTGACGATCCTGAGCCTCGAGATCACGAGCATCAAGAACATGCGGCTCTTCCTCGAGGTTGCCGACCAGCTCGGCTACGAGCACGGCAAGGTCAAGCTCGTCCTCAATCGAGCGGACAGCAGCCTCGGCATCCGGGTGACCGATGTCGAGAACTCGATCGGCCGGAAGGTCGACCACACGATCGTCAGCGACGGTCGAAGCGTGGTGTACGCGCTCAATCGGGGCGTACCCTTCTTCCTGTCCAACCGGGAGGCCGAGGTCTCCCAGGACATCCTGCGGCTCGCCCAGGCGGTCGCGGGCGAACGCGTCGCGGCGGGGTCGGATGATGCCCGCAAGAACACGCAAAAAAAGTCTCTGTTCTCATTCCGATGATCATGTCGGTCGGTGGTAGCGTCCCCCTCGGGGCGGTAAGGGGTCTGTAGCGATGTCACTGCTCAAGAGGATCGAGAGCGCTCGGCCGGGGGCAGCCCCGGCGTCAGGGCCGGGGGTCCCGGCAGTTCCGCCCGGTCCGGGCGCACCCGGCGGTCAGCCGCCGACGACGTCGGGCCGGCTGATGACCCAGGCCCCGGTCCGGGAGTCGTTCCGCGACGTCAAGTTCCGGATCCAGAGCCGGGTCATCCAGGACCTCGACCCCAAGCTCGACCTGTCCAACCAGGTCGAGGTCCGGCGCCAGATCGAAGAGATCTTCGGCAAGGTCATCGACGAGGAAGGCCTCGCCCTGACCCGTGCCGAGCGCGTCCGGATGCTCGAGCAGATCACCGACGAGATCATCGGCCTCGGGCCGCTCGAGCCGCTCCTCCGCGACGAGTCGATCTCGGAAGTCATGGTCAACGGCCCGCGCCAGGTCTACATCGAGCGGTCCGGCAAGCTCGAGCTGACGAACGTCGTCTTCCAGAACGACGACCACGTCATGCGGATCATCGACCGGATCATCGCCCCGATCGGTCGCCGCGTCGACGAGTCGTCGCCGATGGTCGACGCCCGCCTGACCGACGGCTCCCGCGTCAACGCGATCATCCCGCCGCTGTCGCTCGTCGGGCCGGTGATCACGATCCGGAAGTTCTCGGCCTCGCCGTTCACCGTCGACGACCTCGTCCGGTTCGGCACGGCAACCGCTGACATGTTCGACTTCATGCGAGCCTGCGTCGAGGCGCGCCTCAACGTGTTCGTGTCCGGCGGTACCGGCTCGGGCAAGACGACCACGCTCAACGTCCTCTCGTCGTTCATCCCCAACGACGAGCGGATCGTGACGATCGAGGACGCCGCCGAGCTCCAGCTCCGCCAGGAGCACGTCGTGACCCTCGAGTCGCGGCCGCCCAACATCGAGGGCAAGGGCGCGATCCCGATCCGGGAGCTCGTCCGCAACTCGCTCCGAATGCGGCCCGACCGGATCATCGTCGGGGAGTGCCGCGCCGGTGAGGCGCTGGACATGCTCCAGGCGATGAACACCGGCCACGACGGCTCGATGTCCACCGGCCACGCCAACAGCCCGCGCGACATGCTGTCGCGCCTCGAGACGATGGTCCTCATGGCCGGCGTCGACCTCCCGGTCCGCGCCATCCGCGAGCAGATCGCGTCGGCGGTCGACCTGATCGTCCACCAGTCCCGCCTCAAGGACGGGACCCGGAAGATCACGAACATCACCGAGGTCCAGGGCATGGAAGGCGACGTCATCGTCATGCAGGACGTCTTCGTCTTCGAGCAGACGGGCATCGTCGAAGGAAAGATCCAGGGCCGGCTCAAGCCGACAGGCATCCGGCCGAAGTTCGTCGAGAAGTTCGAGGTGATGGGCATCCATCTGCCGCCGGGCCTCTTCGGCTACACGTACTGATCAGGGAGGAGGCTGACCCGTGGATCCATTGACGCTTGCTGTCGCCGGGGTTGCCGCGGCCGCGATCTTCCTGATCGCGATCGGCATCGCCACGTCCGGCAGCGGCACCGCGGTCAGCGCCCGCCTCGAACGCTACGCATCGGGCAAGGACAATGCCGCCGCGACGACCGGCCAGGGCGGCATCCAGGATATGCTCGCCTCGAGTGCGGCCCTGTCGCAGCTCAACAGGGTCGTCGAGCAGCGCGACTTCGGGGCGAACCTCGCCCGCGACATCGCCCGGGCGGACCTCAAGTTGAAGCCGAGCGAGTTCCTCGCGATCTGGGCGGTCTCGATCATCGGAGTCCCGCTTGCCATGGTCGTGTTCTCCCTCGGCCTGCCGGCTCTCCGCAACCCGCTGTTCCTCGTCGTCGGCGCGCTGATCGGCTTCCTGCTGCCGCGGTTCTGGCTGAGCCGCCGCAAGGCCGGCCGCCTGAACGCGTTCAACAAGCAGCTGCCCGACACGATCACGCTCCTCGCGAACGCCCTCCGCGCCGGCTCCTCGTTCCTCCAGGCGATCGAGCTCGTCGTGCGCGAGTCGCGGCCGCCGATCTCGACCGAGTTCAGCCGCGTCATCCGCGAGGTCAACCTCGGCCTGCCGTTCGAGCAGGCGCTCGAGAACATGGTCCGCCGGGTTCGCTCGGACGACCTCGAGCTGATGGCCACCGCGATCTCGATCCAGCACACCGTCGGCGGCAACCTCGCCGAGATCCTCGACTCGATCGCGTACACGATCCGCGAGCGGGTCCGGATCAAGGGCGAGATCCGGACGCTGACGGCCCAGCAGCGCCTGTCGGGCTACGTCGTCGGCTTCCTGCCGATCGGCCTCGCCGGGTTCCTCTTCATCGCGGCGCCCAACTTCATGGACGCGATGTTCCTGAACCCGCCCGCGGTCCTCGGGCTGCCGGCCGGCGTCGTCCTCCTCCTGTTCGGCGGATTCATGATGTTCATCGGCTTCATGCTCATCCGAAAAATCGTCGACATCGAGGTCTGAGCCGATGCCCCCGTTCCTCCCGATCCTCATCGCCGCCGTCGCAGCCGGCGCGATTCTCCTGATCTTCCTGGGTCTGACGAGCCGTACCTCGGTCGACCCGGTCCAGGCCCGCCTCACCCAGCTTGGGGCAATGCAGGCCAAGAACCTCGAGGAGCTCGAGCTCCAGCAGCCGTTCATCGAGCGGACGCTGCGGCCGCTGGCGAACCGGGTCTCCGGCTCGATGTCGCGCATCGCGAGCTCGTCGTTCCAGGAGCGGACCGAAAAGCGGCTCGCGCTCGCGGGCAACCCCGGCAACCTGCGCGTGGCCGACTGGCTCGGCGTGAAGGCCGTTGGCGCCGTTGTCGGCGCGCTCATCTTCGCCCTGCTGTTCATCGTCATCGGCGTCCTGAAGCTGCCGCCGATCCTGCGGTTCGCGATGCCGGTCATCGGCCTGATGCTCGGCTACACCATCCCGGAGTTCTGGCTGGGCGGCCGGGTCAAGAAGCGCCAGCACCTGATCCTGCTGATGATCCCGGACGCGCTCGACCTGCTGACGATCTCCGTCCGGGCCGGCCTCGGCTTCGACGCCGCCCTGGGCAAGGTCGTCGAGAAGCTCAACGGGCCGCTGACCGACGAGTTCCGCCGGGCGCTGGCCGAGGTCCGCGTCGGGAAGGCGCGTCGCGAGGCGCTCCGCGACATCATTCCGCGGACCGAGGTCCCGCCGCTGACGAACTTCATCGGCGCGATCATCCAGGCCGAGCAGCTGGGCGTCTCGATCTCGAAGGTCCTCCAGGTCCAGTCGGAGCAGCTCCGCATCGAGCGCCGCCAGCGCGCAGAGGAGCAGGCGGCCAAGGCGCCGATCAAGATGCTGTTCCCGCTCGTCGGGTGCATCTTCCCGTCGCTGTTCATCGTCATCCTTGGCCCGGCGATCATCCTGATCATCCTGAACCTGACGCCCAGCGGGCACTAGAGTCGGGGATGGCGGCCCGCCCGGCGTCCCTGCGCGCGCGGAACCTGACCCGCGGCCGCGTTCATCGCGGCCAGCGTCGAGGACGCCGCGGGGCTCTGGGCCAAGTTCATGGGCCTGATGGGCCGGCCGTCGCTCGCCCGGGACGCCGCCTTGTGGCTCCCCGACAGCAACGGGATCCACATGATGTTCATGCGGTTCCCGATCGACGCGGTCTTCGTGGGGCGACCCGATCCGTCGAATGACGGGGCGCGGCCCGTCGTGAGCGTCCACCCGGCGCTCCGTACCTGGACGGGGCTCGTCCCGCTGGTCCGAGGCGCGAAGGGCGTCCTGGAGCTGCCGGTCGGCGCGATCGCCGAGAGTGGCACGGCGGTGGGCGATCTGATCGCGCTGGAGCCAATCGCGGGGGAGTAGCCGCAGCCGATTCCGCCGCCGCCAGTCGATCCGCACGCCGTCATCGCCTGCCGCCGCCCGCCCGACGTTGCAGATACCGCCGTGGGGCCTCCTAACCGCCTCGAGACCGCTGTGACGTGCCTGATACCACCCCGCGCGGTGGGCAGGACGTCGGCCACGCTCAATGAGCTCGAGCGACTGCCAGGCAGCCTCGATACCACCGCCCTTGCCTTTGTCCGCGATGTGCGGGCCTAGCGCCGCACCCGGGTCCGGCTCGTTCGCGCGATCGTCGCGATCGCATCACCTGCCACGAACCAGATACCTGCGACTGGCCCCGCGGGTCTGGCGAGCCATCCACGGACTGCGCGCGTCCTGAGTGGGAACGCCGTCGCGAACGTTGCGTGATGGCGGGCGACGATGGATCGGTTGGCGGTGGTCCCGGCGACCACGAGGAGGACCGCGATGTGGTCGGGCCGCCAGGAAAGGGCGTCGTGGACCGCTCGTGGGACGACACGTCGCTTCTTCGACAGGCTCGAGAGCAGATCCTGAACGTCTGTCAGCGTGGCCTTCACCTCGATGATGAGCAGGATCCGCTCCCTCGCGTGCCATGCGAGCACGTCGACCGATCCACGATCTCCATACACGTTGAACGTGAACTCCGGAAGGACTTCCCACTCCAGATCACGCAGCGTACGGATGACGTGCTCCACGATCGACGCGTGGGCCTTGTCGAGGAGCCGATCGCCTTGCCCGCCACGCCACTGCGCCGTCAGCGCGAGCCGAACCTCGAGGACCCGACCGACCGACCGAACCGTCGCGAGCCCGACGCGCTCGAGCCGGCCCAGCTCGATATCCGAGACGACGGTCTGGCTGACGCCCGCCCGCTCGGCGACGTCCACTTGCCTCAGGTCTAGCCCAATACGAACGGCTCGAAATAGTCGTCCGATCTGACGGTCGTCCATCGGGCGATGATCGCGAACGGACGCTCACCTGCCGATAAACCGCCCGATAAGCGCCCGCGGGCACCATCGGCGGCATGGCATCGCTCGTGGGTCGCGCGCTCGACCTGGCGTTTCCCGCCCGCTGCCCCGGTTGCGGTGCGGAGGGGCCGCCGATCTGCGCCGACTGCCTGCCGGCGCTCGACGCCCGGCTGGAGCTGCCGGCCGGGATCCCGATCGGGCTGCCGTCCGACGTGCCGCCGCCGCTGCTCCAGCTCGAGTGGTGCGCCCCGTTCACCGGGCTCGTCCGGAGCGCCCTGCACCAGCTGAAGTACAGCGGAGAGCAGCGACTCGCGGTCCCGCTGGGCGAGGCGATCGCGCGACGCTGGCAGCGGGCCGGCGCCGGCGGCGACGTCCTCGTCCCGGTGCCGGTCCACGCCGACCGGGCGCGTCGCCGCGGCTACGACCAGGCGGAGCTCATCGCCCGCGCCGCCGCGGCCGCGCTCTCGCTGCCCTGCGCCCCGATCCTCGAGCGCGCCCGGGCCACGATCGCCCAGTTCGACCTCGACCGATCCGAACGGGCGACGAACGTCGCCGGCGCGTTCCGCCTCAAGCCCCGGCCGGGCTCCGATCCGAGCGGCAACGACAGCCCGCTCCGAGGCCGCTGGATCGTCCTCGTCGACGACGTCGTCACGACCGGCGCGACGCTCGCGGCCTGCGCGGAGCCGCTGCTCGAGGCCGGCGCAGTCGGCGTGTCGGCCGTCACCGTCGCCCGCGAGCGCTAAGGCTGCCGGGCCCTGACGAGGTGTAGACTCGGGGTGCGGCGGGTCGCACCCGTCGGTCCCGCCAACCGATCCGAGCCCGCGGCGAGGGTGACGTCACGTCCCCTCGGGGAGGTCAGCGTGAGGACGATCGTCAAGGGGAAGAACATCGAGGTCCCCGAGCGGACCCGCGCCTACACGGAGCGAAAGCTCAAGCGCCTGGAGCGGATCCTCGACGATCGATCAGATGCCCTGGTCGAGATGTCCGTCGAGCAGCATCGCAGCGCAGCCGACTCCCACATCGTCGAGGTCACGCTCGTCATCGACGGCCGGACGCTGCGGACCCATGCCGCTGCGGTGAGCCACCGGGCGGGCGTCGATGAGGTCGTCGACAAGCTCGAGCGGCGCGCCGTCGACCACCTCGAGAAGCCCCGCGTCCGGGCCCGCCCCGAGCAGGAGAAGCAGATCCTCCGCGAGATCGCCGACGGCACGTCCAACACCGACCGCGAGCTCCAGATCGTCAAGACGAAGCGCTTTGCGATCGAGCCGATGTTCGAGGAGGACGCGGCGGCGCGGATGGAGGACCTCGGCCACCAGTTCTTCGTGTTCGTCAACGCCGAGAACGAACACATCAACATCCTCTACAAACGGCGTGATGGCGACCTCGGCCTGATCGAACCGATCATCGGCGGCGAGTACACGAAGGGTCGGACGAAGGCGGCGCACCGGAACGGGAGCCACTAGCCCGTCGCAGCACGCTCCGGCCAGGGATCGGGCACCGGGCCGTCCGCGGACATCGGGGCGGCCCGCCGGTAGATGCCCTGGTCACGGGTCATCAGCCCCGCGTCGACGAGGTAGCGACGGAGCGCCGACACGTCCGGGTACATCAGCGCGAGCCGCTGGTTGATCTCCTTCTCCTCGTAGTCGCGGTCCTCTGGGAAGCATTGATCGAGGAGCCACGGCAGGAGCAACTCACGCTTGCTCGGTTTCGCGGGGATCGAGACGAGCCGGCCGTCCTTCACGAACGCCCGGATCACCTTCTCGAGCTCGGTCAGCTTGCGGGCCTCGGCTGCCATGGCAGCACGCTACCACGGTAGCGTGGTAGCAAGGGATGACGGCCGAGCGCGGCGGGGAGGGTGCCGCGGACCTGCGGACCGAACCCGGGGTTCGGGCGGTCCGGCGGGTCGGCTAGGATGGCGCGGATGCTCCCCGACGGACGCCGGCTCGGTGCCCACCTGCCCCTCGGTGGCGGGATGGTCAAGGCGGTCGAGCGGGCCCACGCGATCGGCGCGACCGCGCTCCAGGTCTTCGGCGACAACCCGACCGCGTGGCGGCGGCGGGCCGAGCCGCCCAAGGAACAGCCGGCGTTTCGCGAGAAGCTTCGCGAGCTCGACATCGGGCCCGTCGCGGTCCACGCCGCCTATCTCGTGAACCTGGCGGGTCGCCACGCGGACTTCTTCGAGCGATCGGTGGAGGTCCTGAAGCATGACGTCGACGGCGCACCCGGGTTCGGCGCGCAGTTCGTCAACGTCCACGCCGGCTCCCACCGCGGCGCCGGAAGGATCCTCGGCGCGGCGTACCTCGCCGAAGGCGTCCATCGGGTCCTGTCCGAGACCGACGGCGGGCCCGACGCGCCGCTGCTCGTCATCGAGAACTCTGCGGGCGGTGGCGACACGATGGGGTCGACGCTCGAGGAGCTGGCCGAGATCGCCGAGGCGATCGCGGGACAGCGCGTCGCCCCGGCGCGCGTCGGGTTCTGCCTCGACGCCGCGCACGCCTGGGGCGCCGGCTACCGGATCTCCGAGCCCGACGAGGTCGACGCGCTCGTCGAGCGGTTCGACAGGCTGATCGGGCTCGATCGGCTGGCGATGGTCCACCTGAACGACACGCGGTCCGGGCTGGGCTCGCGGACCGACCGGCACGAGCACATCGGGGCCGGCCAGATCGGCGAGGCCGGGCTGCGGCGCCTGCTCGTCCAACCCCGCCTGGCGGGCGTCACGTACATCCTCGAGACGCCCGGCATGGAGGACGGCTACGACGCGGTCAACGTCGGCCGGGCGCTCGACCTCGCCGCCGGGCGGTCCCTCGCGCCGCTACCGCCCGAGGCCTTCGAGCTGCGGCGTGACAGCAGCCGTGTCGCGCCCGCCGAAGCCGCGGACGAGCCCGACGACGCCAGGGCCAACCCGCAGGACGGCGCCGAGGCCGAGCAGCCTGCGCCCCAGCCCGTCCCCGGCCCCGCCGCGACGCGAGCCTGAGGCAGGTGCTCTCGGACCGACGCACGGTCGGAGGAGTGCCGGCGCGCGAGCTCCTCGGCCTCGTCGCGATCCTCGCGGTCGCCGCGGTCCTTCGCTTCATCGACCTGCCGGGCCGCGGCCAGTGGGAGGCCGACCAGGGCCACGACATGCTCGTCCTGTACCAGTTCACGCAGCTCGGGCACTGGCCGCTCGTCGGCCCGCCGACGTCGATCGGCGACTTCCACCACGGCGTCCTCTACTACTACGCCCTGGCGCCGGCCGCGTGGCTGTCGGCCGCGGACCCGGTGGCCGTGACCGCCGAGATCGCGCTCGCGGGCGTCGCCGCCGTCGCCGTCACGTGGTGGCTGGCCCGGTCGATCGGCGGGCCGATCGCGGGGCTCGTGGCGGGCGCCTTGATGGCGGTTTCCGCGAGCGCCGTCGAGGAGTCGACGTTCATCTGGAACCCCAACCTCGTCGCGCTCACGAGCGCGATCGCGTTCGCCGGCGCGTGGCGCGCGTGGTCCGCCGACGAAGCCCGCCCGATCGCCTGGATCGTCGCGTTCGGCGGCGCGATCGCCACGATGCACTTCCACGTTCTGGGCGTGATCCTGGCGCCGGCGATCGTCGCTCCGTGGATCCTCGACGTCCGGCGGCGGAGCGGCGCGGAGCGGCGACGCCTCCTGCTCGCGGGCGCCGCCGGCATCGGCCTGCTGCTCTTGAGCTACGTCCCGCTCGCGATCCAGCTGGCCTCGACCGATTTCGGCGAGGTCCGCTCCGCGATCGGCTTCCTGACGGGCGGCGGCGAGCCGTCGGCGACGAGCCTCCCGGTCCGGATCGTCGTGATCGGCCTGCGGGTGCTGGCGTGGCCGCTCACCGGCCTGCTGACCGAGGCGCCTGTCGCCGCGATCCTCGCCGCGGCGGGCGTCGTCGGGGCGATCGTCTGGCGGTCCATCGCGGGGTCGGCCAATGAGCGGTTCGCCGGTCGCTGGTTCGGGCTGACGCTCGTCTGGGCGACCCTCGCCCTTGCGGTCGCAGCGAGCGGCCTGGCGACGGTCGTGCCGCGGCTCCCGAACGACCACTATCACGCGTTCGTGGACCCGATCGTGTTCGTCTCCGTCGGGCTCGGCGTCGCGGCCCTCGTCCGGCTCGGGCGAGCCGGATCGACCAGCGCCGCGGCCAGGCTCGGCCCCGTCGTGGCGGTCGCGATCGTCGTCGCGCTCGCCGCGTTCAACCTGACCCGCCAGCCGCCCGCCGTGTCACCGGACGGCGGCTGGCCCGGCGGCGACGCAGCCGCGGAGCGCGTCCTCGGGGCCGTCGGCGGAGCCGGCGCGGGCCCGCTCGTGCTGCAGAGCCTGCCCGACTTCAAGTCGGCCGACGCGATGCGCTTCCCGCTCGTCCGTCGCGGCGCGGACGCGCCGGAGGTGTGGTCCGACACGCTGGGCTGGGAGACCCTCCCCCACGTCGTCCTCTGCGACGCCCTCTTCGAGGCCGCGATCGGGGCGCCATGCGGCGGTCCGGCCGAGGAAGCGGCCGTCGCGTCGTTCGACCAGCGCCTCGTCGACCAGTGGGAAGCGGCACCGGACCGCTGGGTCTCGGTCTACCTGCCGCGCTGACCGCCGGACGAGCGCCGCGGAAACGACGCGGGACCGACACGAATGCGAACGCCGGCGCCCCAGACGCCGGCGTTCGCTGTCCCCGAGACCCGGACGTGGAGGGCGATCCGGGTCGTGCCCTGGATGAAGTCGGAGGAAAGGGCCGGCTAGGACCGTCCCGGACGGCCGCCCATCGAACGGCCCATCGGCCGGGCGGTCGAGTTGCTCGGCATCGCCGGCCCGACGCCGGCGACGACCGGCCCGCTGCCCGAGGGCTGGGAGCGCGGCATCGTCCGGTCGGGCGGGCGCTGCGGCGAGGGGGTCGACTCGGCCGGCTGGAACGCGCGGCCGAAGCGGCGCATCCGGACGGCGAGGTAGTACTCCATGATCTGGCGGACCTGCGGCTCGGAGAGCATCTCGTCCGCCCGGAGGGCGTACTCGACCCGAGCCGTCGGGTTGACGGCGCCTGCGGCCACGAGGCCGAGGTACTGGGCGGTGTCGGCATCCTCGCGGAGCTCGCGGAGGCCGCGGGCGAGCTTGGTCGCGGTGCCCAGCGACGGCATGCGGTCGCCGCGGATCAGGCGGGAGATCGTCGAATGGTCGACGCCCGACTGCTGGGCGAGCTGCCGCTGGGACATCTTCTTGGCCTTGAGCTGGGCTCGCAGCCATTCGTTGAACGCGCGACCGTTCTGGGAGGTGGTCATCGTCTTGTAATGGGCTCCGCTGGTCGCATGCGCAGGAGGCGCCGCGATGCCAGCACTATCCGGTCTGATCGGCCTCACCCTGTATCACCCGTTCGTACCGGTCGTCGTTCGCCACACGAAGGGACGACGGGCGGGTACGGTGCGGTCTGCGCCGGTGCGGGCGAGGGACCGTCGACGGACATGGGCTGTGAGGTCTGATACGACACGCAGTTGGGCTCGGATGACGGGCAGCGACTCGAACGTGTTGCTCGGGTCGGCCGTGCGCCCTTCTGGGTGGACTCTGGCCGTCCGGATCCGGTGCGTTAGGGCACCGGGTTCGCGGAACTATAGCGTCTCGCCGTAATCGGGGCGTTGGGTCCTCAGGGACCGGCCGGTTCGGGCTCCACGCTGGGTGGCTGGGGGTCGAGGCCCTCGCCGCGGCGCTTGCCCGACACCGCGTAGGCGATCGAGCCGAACAGGATCACCGACAGGACGCTGATCGCCCGGTCGACGAGGACGATCGCGAGCGCCTCGGTCTGGCCGATGCCGTACACGAACGTGAGCAGGCCCACGACCGCGCCCTCGACGAAGCCGATGCCGGCCGGAGTCAGGGGCACCGCCGTCAGGAGCGACGCGGTCAGCGCCACGAAGAACGCGCCGCTGATCCCGATGTGGACATCGCTGAAGCCCATCGCCTCGACGACGAGGAACAGCCGCATCGCCTCGGTCGCCCAGATGAGGCCGGTGACGACGACGAGCGTCGGCAGCTGCTTGAGCCTGAGCGCCCCGAACACGCCCTCCTCGAACCGGTCGTACAGCTCCAGGACGCTGTGCGGCAACGGCAGGCGGGTGAGCACGCGCCGGCCGAAGTTGCGCATCGTCAGCAGGGCCACCGCGAGGACGACGACGACGATGACGCCGATCGCGAACAGGATCTGGACCTCCGTCGGGAGGCCGCTCCGGAAGCTCCAGTAGCCGGCGCCCAGCCCGAGCACGACGATCGCGAAGAGGTCGAGGACGCGCTCGATGAACACGGTCCCGAACGTCCGGCTCAGCGAGACCGGCGTGTTGATCTTCAGCAGGTACGCCCGATAGAGGTCGCCGAGCTTGGCGGGGACGAGGCAGTTCACCGTCCACGAGATGAAGATGATCTCGGTCGAGTCGCCGACGCGGAGCGGATAGCCGGTGCCGCGGACGAGGATCGCCCAGCGCAGGCCGCGCAGCGGGAAGCCCAGGTAGTAGACGACGAACGCGGCGAGCAGCAGCCAGCCGTTCGCGCCGAGGATCAGCGCCGGCAGCTCGTCGAGGTGGAACCCGGGCAACGCGCCGGCGAAGAGGATCAGCAGGAAGATCGGCAGGATCAGCGAGATGATCGTCCGCGGCTGGCGCATCCGCCGGCCGAGCGACATCGCGTCGGGGTCCATCCGGTCGTCCTGGCGCCGCTCCTGGTGGGCGACGCGGCGATCGAGGCCGGAGCGGCGCTCGGAGTCGGTCTTCTCGCCCCGGTGCTGGCGGCGGTTGCCCTGACGGCGATCGAAGCCGGAGCGGCGGTCGGGCTGCGCGGCGTCGGGTGCCGTCGAGCTCTCGCCCGCGCCGTCGCCCGCGCCACTCGCGCTGGCTCCCTGGTCGGGCCGCTCGTCGTCGCTCACGGCAGCGCCTTCGTCCCGCCGGTCGGCGCACGCCGGCCGCGGCCGCGGGCCCACTGGACGACCTTCGCGACCGGCGTCACCGCCCGCACGAAGTACGTCGCCCGGCCGGTGATGAGCTCCGCCGCCGGCAGGGCCGCGAGCAGGCCATCGGGCGTCGAAGGGTCGCCGTCGAGCACGACGTACGCGACGCCAAGCTCGAGCGTGGAATGCGCGTCGGACACGGCCACGCCCGGCAGCCCGTGGTCGCGGGCGAACGCCGCCGCGCGCTCGTTGCCATCGCCGACCATGATCCGGGCGTTGTGGGCCTCGACCCAGTCGACGAGCGGGGCGAGCTCGGCCGGCCCGGTGGCACCCGTCGAGCCCGCCAGGGCGGACTCGGCCGAAGCCTCGTCATCGGCCGCGTCGCGGGCTTCGGCGCTGCCCTCGCTGCCGGCGAGCAGCGATCCGCGGTACTTGTCGAACGGATGCGGGATCCCCACGAGGCCGCCCTGGGCGCGGATCGCGGCGATCGCGTCGGCCGGCGCGAGCCCGCTCTCGATCGCCTCCCGGATGAACACCGCGATCAGGTCGCCCGACGAGGTCCGGACCTCCTGGCCGACGAGGATCGCGACGCCGAGCCCCTCGCGGGCGACGTAGGCCTGGGCGGCGAGCGCGCCGTCGATCGTGTCGTGGTCGGTGATCGCGAGGTGGGTGAGCCCGCGGGCCGCCGCGGCCTTCACCTGCGACTCGGGCGAAGCGAGCGAGTCGAACGAAGCCGACGTGTGGACGTGGAGGTCCACGAAGGCGCGGCGGCCGGCCTCAGGACGCCCTAGGGCCGCGTTGGCGGCTCCGCTCGGCCGCTCACGCATGTTCGGATGCGCTCGCGTCCGTGCTCACCGCCGCCTTGCCCTGGAACGCCCTGCGGCCGGCCGAGATTTCACGTCAGACCGCGGAGACCAGCGACTTCTTGAAGAAGTCGAAGTGCTCGAGCGCCAGGCCCGTGCCCAGCGCGACGCAGTTCAGCGAGTTCTCGGCGACGTGGCAGGGCACGCCGGTCACCTGGGTGAGCAGCTTGTCGATGTTCCGCAGCAGCGAGCCGCCGCCCGACATGACCATGCCCTTGTCGATGATGTCGGAGCTGAGCTCGGGCGGCGTCTGCTCGAGGACCGTCCGGATCGCTGCGACGAGCTGCTGGAGCGGGGCCTCGATCGCCTCCATCACCTCGGACGAGGTGATGGGGATCGTCCGCGGCAGGCCGGCGATCAGGTCGCGGCCGCGGACCTCCATCTGGAGCTCGCGCTCGAGCGGCAGCGCCGTCCCGATCTGGATCTTGACCTCTTCGGCCGTCCGCTCGCCGATCATCAGGTTGTACTTCTTGCGGATGTACGTCGCGATGTGCTCGTCGAACTTGTTGCCGCCGACCCGCAGCGACGTCGACACGACGATCCCGCCGAGCGCGATGACCGCGATCTCCGAGGTCCCGCCGCCGATGTCGATGACCATGTTCCCGGACGGGCCGCTGATCGGGACGTTGGCGCCGATCGCGGCGGCGAGCGGCTCCTCGATCAGGTAGGCCTCCTTGGCGCCGGCCTTGAGCGCGGCGTCGCGGACGGCCCGTTTCTCGACCGACGTCACGCCGGCGGGAACGCTGATCATCACCTCGGGCTTGCTGAAGCCGATCCGGCCCTTCGTGGCCTTCGCGATGAAGAAGCGGAGCATCGCCTCGGTGATGACGTAGTCGGCGATCACGCCGTCCTTCATCGGCCGGATGGCCTGGATGTTGCCGGGCGTCCGGCCGATCATCTCGCGGGCCTCCTCGCCCACGGCGACGATGCGGTTGTCGTCCGAGACGGCCACCACGGACGGTTCGGTGATGACGACTCCCTTGCCCTTGACGTAGACGAGGACGTTGGCCGTCCCGAGGTCGATGCCGATCTTCATGAGGTGGTTGAAACAGTCCCTTCTGCCAGGCGCTCGATCCTGGCGCCGAGGTCCAGGAACTTGCGCTCGATGTTCTCATACCCCCGGTGCACGTGGTGCGCACCGTGAATCGTGGTCGTGCCGTCGGCCGCGAGCGCGGCCAGGATCAGTGAGGCGCCGGCCCGCAGGTCGCCGATCTCGACGTCGGCGCCGTGGAGGCGAGTGGGGCCCGAGATCCGGGCGTGGCCGCTGTCGATGATGTCGGCCCGGGCGCCCATCCGGTTGAGCTCCGAGAGCCACTCGAGGCGGTCCTCGAAGATCGCCTCGTGGACGTTCGAGAAGCCGGTCGCCTGCGTCAGCAGCACCGACGTCGGCGGCTGGAGGTCCGTCGCGAGGCCCGGATACGGCGCGGTCTCGACGTCGCACGCCTTGAACCCAACGGTCGCGAGCGAGCTGCCGTCGACCTTGATCGTGTCGCCTTCGCATGTGACCGACACGCCGGCCCGCCCGAGGACCTCGAGGAACGAGCCGAGGTGGTCGCACGGGGCGCCGGTGAGCGTGACCCGGCCGCCGGTCACCGCTCCGGCGACGACGAAGGTGCCGGCCTCGATTCGATCGGGGATCACCCTGTGCTCGGCGCCGCGGAGGCGCTTCCGGCCGACGACCTCGATCGTGTCCGGGTAGGTCCGCTCAACCTCCGCGCCCATCTTCTGCAGGAACGCGATCAGGTCGTCGACCTCCGGCTCAGCGGCGGCCGGCCGGATGACCGTATGGCCCTCGGCAAGCGTGGCGGCGAGCATCGCATTCTCTGTGCCCATGACGGACACGAACGGGAACCGGATCTCGGTGCCGCGGAGACGGCCGGGTGCCGTCGCGAAGTAGTAGCCGTTGCGGTACTCGATGTCGGCGCCGAGCGTCCGCATCGCCTCGACGTGGAGGTCGACCGGCCGCCGCCCGATCCGGTCGCCGCCGGGGTTGCTGATGATCACCCGGCCGAACCGGCTCAGGAGCGGCCCGAGCAGCATGAAGCTCGCCCGCATCTTGGCCGCCGCCTCGAGCGGGACGAAGAGCCACTCGACGTCGCCCGACGCGACCTCGTAGACGTTCGCCTCCGGGTGGTCGACGACGACGCCGAGGTCGCGCAGCGTCTCGGCCATGACCCGGACATCCTCGATCTCGGGCACGTTCGTGAACCGGCAGCGTTCCCCGGTGAGCGTCGCCGCGGCGAGCATCTTCAGCGCGGCGTTCTTCGAGCCGCTGATCGGGACGGTGCCGGACAGCGGCCGGCCGCCCTCGATCCGGAACACCTCCTGGGCGACAGGTTCGGGAACGAATTCCCAGTGGAACGGTTTCGCGTCGGCCATTCAGTTCGCGGCTAGCCGCGGTGCCTCGTCCCTTCCCGGTGGCGCCGCTGCGCGACTCGTTCGCGGAGAAGCGCCGTCTGGAGCGACGCCCGGGCGGCCGACAGGTCGACGCCCTCGTGGTAGCCGGACTCGAGCGCCCGCTCCGCGTCACGCCGCGCCTCGGCCGCCTTCTCGAGGTCGATCTCGGACGCCATGTCTGCCGTCTCGGCCATCACGACGACCTTGTCCGGCAGGACCTGGACGAAGCCGCCGACGATCGCGAACCACTCCTCCTGGCCCCCGACCCGGATCCGCAGCTCGCCGACGCCGAGCGTCGACACGAGCGGCGCGTGGTGCGGCAGGACGCCCAGCTCGCCCTCGCTGCCCGGCAGCGTCACGCCGTCGACCGTCTCGTCGAAGACGAGCCGCTCCGGGGTGACGATCTCGAGCTTGATCGGCATCCGGCTAGCTCGCGAGCTTCTCGGCGTTCGCCCGAACGTCGTCGATCGTGCCGGCGAGGAAGAACGCCTGCTCGGGCAGGGTGTCGACCTTGCCCTCGAGGATCTCCTTGAACGAGGCGACCGTGTCCTTGATCGAGACGTAGGCGCCCGGCCGTCCGGTGAACACCTCGGCCACGAAGAACGGCTGGCTCGCGAAGCGCTGCAGCCGGCGGGCCCGGGCGACCGTCGCCTTGTCCTCCTCGGACAGCTCGTCGATGCCGAGGATGGCGATGATCTGCTCGAGGTCCTGGAAGCGCTGCAGGACGCGCTTCGTCTCCTGGGCGACCTCGTAGTGCTCCTCGCCGACGATGTTCGGGTCGAGGACGCGCGACGTCGACGTCAGCGGGTCGACCGCCGGGTAGATGCCGAGCTCGGCGATCGACCGCTCGAGGCGGATCGTCGAGTCGAGGTGGGCGAACGTCGTCGCCGGCGCCGGGTCGGTGTAGTCGTCGGCCGGGACGAAGACGGCCTGGAGCGACGTGATCGAGCCGTTCTTCGTCGACGTGATCCGCTCCTGGAGGGCGGCCATCTCGGTCGCGAGGTTCGGCTGGTAGCCGACCGCCGACGGCATCCGGCCGAGCAGCGCCGACACCTCCGAGCCCGCCTGGGTGAAGCGGAAGATGTTGTCGATGAAGAGGAGGACGTCGCGGTTCTCTTCGTCGCGGAAGTACTCGGCCATCGTCAGGCCGGTCAGGCCGACCCGCTGGCGGGCGCCGGGCGGCTCGTTCATCTGGCCGAACACGAACGCGGTCTCTTGCGATGACGCCCGACTCGGTCATCTCGTGGATGAGGTCGTTGCCCTCGCGGCTCCGCTCGCCGACGCCGGCGAACACCGACACGCCCGGCGTGCTCCTGGGCGACGTTGTCGGATCAGCTCCTGGATGATGACGGTCTTGCCGACGCCGGCGCCGCCGAAGATCCCGATCTTGCCGCCCTTCTTGAACGGGCAGATCAGGTCGATGACCTTGAGGCCGGTCTCGAAGACCTCGACCTCGGTCGTCTGCTGGTCGAACGCCGGGCGCGGAGCGGTGGATCGGCAGCGTCTTGCTGCGGTCGACCGCGCCCTTGCCGTCGATCGCGTTGCCGAGGACGTCGAACACGCGCCCCAGCGTCACCTCGCCGACCGGCACGGAGATCGGGCCGCCGGTGTCGAGGACGGCGGTGCCGCGGGCGAGGCCGTCGGTCGTCGTCATCGCGACCGAGCGGACCCAGTTGTTGCCGAGGTGCTGCTGGACCTCGCAGATCGAGCGGCAGTCTCGCCCTCGCGCTGGATCTCGACCGCGTTGTAGATCGCGGGGAGCTGGCCCGGCGGGAACTCGATGTCGACGACCGGTCCGGTGATCTGGATCACCCTGCCGGTTGCGGTGGGGGCGGCGGTCGCCATGGTCGTCGTGTGCCTCCTGGTCCGGGTCGCGCGCGTCCAGCGGGCCTGGGCGCCGGACGCGATCTCGATCATCTCGCGGGTGATGTTCGCCTGGCGGACCTTGTTGTAGGCCAGCGTGTAGTCGCCGATGAGATCCTCGGCATTGTCGGTCGCATTGCGCATCGCGACCATCCGGCTCGACTCCTCGCTCGCCTTGCTCTCGAGCACGGCCTGGAAGAGGCGGGTCGCGACGTAGCGCGGCAGGAGCCGCTCGAGGAGCGTGCCGGGGTCCGGCTCGAAGATGAACTGGTTGCCCGGGATGCCCTCGGTGTCCTGGGACGGCTCGATCGGCAGCAGCTCGTCCATCGCCGGCTTCTGGGTGAGCGTCGAGAAGAACTGGCTGAAGACGACGTCGACGCGGTTGTACGTGCCGTTCAGGTAGTCGTCGGTGATGAGGCGGGCGAGCGGCAGCACGTCGGCGAACGCGGGCCGGTCGCCGTAGCCCTCGAAGTGGGCGGCGATCGGGACGCCCGCCCGGCGCATCGCGTCACGGCCCTTGCGGCCGACGGTGACGACGGCGAGGTCGCCGGGATGGTCGGTGATCGCCTGGGCCGCGAACCGGATCGTGTTCGTGTTGAACGGCCCGGCCAGGCCGCGGTCGCTCGTCACGAGGACGATCAGCCGCTTGCCGCCCTCGCGCCGGGCGAGGAGCGGGTGCTCGTCGCCGCCGAGGACCGCGGCGAGGTCGGCGAGGACCTCGTCGAGCTTCTGGCTGTACGGCCGGGCGTGGAGCGTCGCGTCCTGGGCGCGCTTCAGCTTGGACGCTGCCACGAACTGCATCGCCCGGGTGATCTGCTTGATGTTGCGGACGGCGGCGATACGCCGCCGGATCTCGCGCTGGCTGGCCACTTAGGCGAGGAAGCTCTCGCGGAACTCGACCAGCGCGTCGTCGAGGGCCTTCGCCAGCTCGTCGGTCAGGTTCTTGGTCTTGCCCAGCTCGTCGAGGACGTTCGCGTGCTCGGTCTCGAGGAAGCGGTAGAACTGGATCTCGAACTCCTTGACGCGCGGCGTCGGGATGTCGTCGAGGCGGCCGGTCGTCGCGGCGTAGAGGATCGCGACCTGCTTCTCGACCGGCAGCGGCTGGTACTGCGGCTGCTTGATGACCTCGCTGAGCTTCTCGCCGCGGGTCAGCTGGTCGCGGGTGGCCTTGTCGAGGTCCGACGCGAACTGGGCGAACGCGGCGAGGCTCCGGTACTGGGCCAGGTCGAGCTTGAGCGGCGCGGCGACCTTCTTCATCGCCTTCGTCTGGGCCGCGGAGCCCACGCGCGACACCGAGATGCCGATGTTCAGCGCGGGCCGCTGGCCGGCGTTGAACAGGTCGGTCTCGAGGAAGATCTGGCCGTCGGTGATCGAGATGACGTTCGTCGGGATGTAGGCCGACACGTCGCCGGCCTGCGTCTCGATGATCGGCAGCGCCGTCAGCGAGCCGCCGCCGTTCTCGTCGCTCATCCGCGCGGCCCGCTCCAGCAGCCGCGAGTGGAGGTAGAACACGTCGCCGGGGTACGCCTCGCGGCCCGGCGGCCGGCGGAGCAGCAGCGACATCTCGCGGTAGGCCCAGGCGTGCTTGCTGAGGTCGTCGTAGACACAGAGCGCGTCCTTGACCAGGCCCTGCCCGGCAACCTCGACGCCGTTCTCCATGACCTCCTCGCCCATCGCGACGCCGGAGTACGGGGCGAGGTACTGGAGCGGGGCGGGCTCCTCGGCGCCGGCGACGACGACGATCGTGTGCTCCATCGCGCCGTTCTGCTCGAGCACCGCGACGGTCTGGGCGACGGTCGACAGCTTCTGGCCGATCGCCACGTAGATGCAGACGAGGCCCTTGCCCTTCTGGTTGATGATCGTGTCGATCGCGATCGCGGTCTTGCCCGTCTGGCGGTCGCCGATGATCAGCTCACGCTGGCCACGACCGATCGGGATCAGCGCGTCGATCGCCTTGATGCCCGTCTGGACCGGCGTGTCGACCGACTGGCGGACGATGACGCCCGGGGCGATCCGCTCGACGGGGCGGCGGGCGGTCGTGGCGATCGGGCCCTTGTCGTCCAGCGGCCGTCCGAGCGGGTCGACGACCCGGCCCAGGAGCGCCTGGCCGACGGGCACCTCGGCGACGCGGCCCGTGGTCTTGACGGTGTCGCCCTCCTTGATCGCCTCGGCGTTGCCGAGGATGACCGCGCCGACCGTCTCCTCCTCGAGGTTCAGGGCGAGGCCGAAGACGTCGCCCGGGAACTCGAGGAGCTCGCTGGCGAGCGCGGCGTCGAGGCCGTAGATCTGGGCGATGCCGTCGCCGACCTCGACGACCGTGCCGACGCTGCGCGTCTCGACACCGGCGTCGAACTGGTCGATCGCGGACTTCAGGATGCTGGTGATCTCGTCGGAGCGAATGGCCATGGGGACGGTTCTCCTACAGGGCGCCCGAGGCGAGCTGGTTCCGCAGCCGCTCGAGGCGGCCTCGGACGCTCCCGTCGATGAGTCGATCGCCGATCCGGACGATGATCCCGCCGAGGATCGCCGGGTCGACGTTGGTTTCGAGTGCGACGCGGCCGCCGGTGAGCTCTTCGAGGCGGGCCGCGACCTTGCGGACCTCGTCGTCGGGCAACGGGCTCGCGCTCGTGGCGGTGGCGTGGGTCAAGCCGTTGCGCTTGTCGTCGAGGCGGGCGAACTCGGCCGCGACCCGCGGCAGCTGCTCGATCCGGCCGCGCCGGACGAGGAGCAGGACGAGGTTGCGGACGGGCTGGCTCAGGTCGGCGAACACGCGCTCTGCCGCGTCGATCCGCTGTTCGACGGGCATCGCCGGGTTGGCGAGCGCGCCCATCAGCGAGACGTCCGCCGCGGTGGCGGCGGCAGCGTCGAGCTCGCGACGCCAGACCTCGACGGTCCCGTCGCGGAGCCCGATCTCGAAGGCGGCGTCCGCGTAGCGGCGCGGAGCGGTGTCGCGGCGGGCCATCAGCTGGTCGCGTCGCCGGCGCCGCGGGAGCCGGACGAGCCGGACGCGCTGCCGGTCTCGGCGAGGAACTCCTCGACGAGGCGCCGCTCGCGGTCGGTGCTGATCGTCTCGCCGACCACCCGGCTGGCAGCGGCCAGGGCGAGGTCGGCGACCTCGCCGCGGAGCTCGCTGATCGCGCGCTGCTTCTCGGCGTCGATCTCGGCCGTCGCGCGCTCGCGCAGCCGCTCGAGCTCGGCCTTCGTCGCGGCGATGTCCGTGTCGCGCGAGTCCTGGGCGACCTTCTGGGCGCGGGCCAGGATGTCGTTCGCCTCGCGGCGGGCTTCCTGGAGCGTCGCGAGGCGCTCGGACTCCGCGGACTCCCGGTCGCTGCGCGCCTGCTCGGCGTCGGCCAGGCCCTGCTCCACCCGCTGCCGCCGCTCGTTCAGCATCCGCGTCAGCGGCGCGCCGAACAGCCAGTACAGGATCACCGCGAAGAAGACGAAGTTCAACGCGGAGACGATGACCCAGAACAGGTTGATCTGGAGTCCCGACGGCTCTCCCTGCGCGAGCGCGAACGAGCCGTGGGCGACGCCGCTCGCGATCGCGAGCAGATCCACGATGCGATCCTCCCCCGGCCCTTACTTGAGGACGAGGGCGAGGATCGCGACGACGATCGCGAGGACGCCGAGCCCTTCGGCGAACGCCGCGCCGAGGATGAACTGGGCGCGGATCTGCGGCGTCGCATCGGGATTGCGGCCGATCGCGGTCGCCGCGAGGCCGGTCAGGATGCCGATGCCGATGCCCGGGCCGATGACACCGAGGGCCGCAAGGCCCGCGCCGATCGGTCCGAGTCCTGTGATGTCCATGGGATGCTGCTCCTCCGTTGCTCTGTTTCGTTGACGGTTGGCTTGGTGACCGGGATCAGTGGGCCGGCGCGCCGGCCGGGATCGGTGGGCTCGATGCCCCCTTCGGGAATGGGCGGATGCTCCTCGAGGTCGTCGTGGACCTCGACCGCAATGATCGTGTACATGAGCATCAGCGTCGAGAAGATCAGGGCCTGGACGAAGTTCAGGAGCCCCTCGAGCAGCAGCATCGCGGCCGGGACGATGACGATCGTCAGCGCCGTGATCACGCCGAGCGCGACCTCGCCGCCGAAGATGTTGCCGAAGAGACGCATTGCCAGCGTGACGGGCTTGATGAACTCGAGCATGAATTCGATGAGACCGACGAAGAGGCCGATCAGGCCTGCGCCGATGCCCTCCCGGAACCCGCTGAAGTTGAAGAACTTGCCGAGGTAGCGGCGGACGCCGAGCGTCCGGAAGCCCTGGAACTGGAAGTAGAAGAAGACGACCAGGGCGAGCCCGATCGTCACGTTCACGTCGCTCGTGGGCGCCCGCAGGAAGTCGACCTTGCCGAACAGCGGGATCAGGCCGCTCCAGTTGCAGAACAGGATGAACAGGAAGAACGAGACGAACAGCGGGATGTGCTTGCGGGCGTTCTCGCCGCCCAGGCCGTACGCCCAGCCCTCGAGCCCTTCCCAGGCCCACTCGTAGAAGTTCTGGAAGCCGCCTGGCAGCCAGCGCATCGTGAGGCGGGCGAAGAGGGCGATGATCAGGACGACCGCGATCACGATCCACGTCGTGACGATCGTGTTCGTGATGCTGACGTCCCAGAACACGAGGCCGGGCGGCGCCTCGTGGCCCACCGGGTAGACGATCTCCGGGGCGGGCAGCTCGAGGTTGGCGAGGATCAGGTCGCTGATGTTCTGGATCGGCTCGCCCGGGTGCTCCTTGGGGTAGGGCGGGACGAGCACGAGCGCGAGCACGTCGAGCACGAAGATGCCGAGGACGAGCACGACCGCGATCCGGGTCTTGCTCCAACCGCGGCTCGCCGGGGTCGCGTCGGGCGCCTCGGATGGGGCGTCCGGATTCGGGGTCTCGGGCGGTGGGGCGGCGCTCACGGCTGCCCGATCGTCACTCGACAAGCTGGCTCCCACATGCAGGAACGCGGGCCCTCCGCCGCGCTCGGGTCAGGTCGTCAGTCTTCGAAGCTGGCCAGGAACCGGGAGATCAGCCGGTAGATCACCAGGGCCCCGGCAGCGAGGCCGCCGAGCAGTCCCACGAGGAGGAACAGCGGCGTGACTCCCAGCTGCAGGTCAACCCAGTGACCACCCAGCGCTCCCGCCAAGGTCGTGACCAGGAGGATGATGCCGATCTCCGAGAACAACGCGAGATAGGCACCGGTCCGACCGGGCTCGATCATGGGCGACCTGACAAGGCCGCGGGAGTATAGCAGAGGGCCTTTCGGAGTCGCCATCGGCGGAGCGGGTGTCGCGACCGCCGGGCGACCCTGTTTTGGCGGCGGTCGAGGGTGCGGTTGAGGCCGCTACGGGCCGGGCGTCGGCGCCGGGGTGGGCTCTGGCGTCGGCGCCGGGGTGGGGGTCGGGGTAGGCGGCGGGATGATGTGCGTCGGGCGGGGCGAGGGCGTCGGCGCCGGCGTCGGCGTCGGGGCGGGGGTCGGCTTCGGCGTGGGGCGAGGGGTAGGGCGCGGGGTGGGCCGGGGCGTGCGACGCGGGGTCGCGGCGGGCGTCGGCGGCCCGACCGCGAAGGTCGCGATGCCGGCACTCGGCGCGGCGGCACTGCTCGGCTGCGCGGATCCCGCGATCGCGGCGCTCGCACCGGGTGGCACGACTGGCGCCTCGCTGACTGGTCCGCCGCCCGGATCCGTGGCCGCCGTCGGATCGCCACCCGCCTGGCTGGCCCTCGGCGCCCCCGGCGTCTCCGACGGGCCCGGCGTGCCGGTCGCCGAGAGCACCTCGCCCTGCGGCCCGCGCGGCAGCGACTGCGCGGCGAACGCGGCGAGCACGACGACGAGCACCGTGAAGACACCCGCGATCCGACGCTGGAGCGGCAGCGCGCCGGCGCCCCGGCGAGCCATCGGCCGGGCGCCGGCGACCGGCCGCGTCGCGACCGGCACGACTAGCGGGATGGGGTGGGCCTGGGGCGGCGCTTTCGAGACGACGAAGCGCGTCGGCAGCGTCGGGGGCGGCGCGCCCGGCACGCCGATCCGGTAGGCGATCTCGTCCTGGTGGAGACGCGCGGCTGCCTCAGCCGCGGCATTGGCCTCCGCTTCGGCACGGGCGGCGTCGCGGTCCGACGCCGCCTCGGTCGGCCGCCCGAGGGCCCGCCGGATCGCGAACATCCCGACGGACTCGTCGATGACCCGCGGCAGGCGCCGCTCGCCGGCTTCGTCCCGCGACGCGAACCGGACCGCAATCGCCACGAGGGCTGCGACCGCGAAGCCCATGACCGCGAGCTGGAGCGGCATGACGGCCCCGGCTCAGCCCGGTCGGGGCGTCTGGGAGCTCTGCGCCCGCGAGCGCCCGTCGTCGCGAGCCTCGTCCCGCTTCTGGCCGACCCGCTCGTCCGGACCACCGAGATCGATCCGCGAGAGCGCGAGCAGGGCCAGCCCGATCAGCACGAACACGCCGAGGAACGCATAGACCTGGCCGGCGCCCGACAGCAGCAGCGACAGCCCGCCCAGGCCGATGCAGATCGCGTAGATCAGCAGGACCGTCTGGCGGTGCGACAGGCCCACGTCGAGCAGGCGGTGGTGGAGGTGGCCACGGTCCGGCGAGAACGGCGACCGCCGCTGGGCGAGCCGCCGGACGATGATCCAGAACGCGTCGATGATCGGCACCGCGAGCACGAGCAGGGCGACCGCGATCTTGGCCGTCCCGACGATCGAGAGCACGGCCAGCGTGTAGCCCATGAACATCACCCCGCTCGTCCCGACGAAGATCGTCGCGGGGTGGAAGTTGTAGCGGAGGAATCCGAGCAGCGCCCCCGCCAGGGCGAAGCAGAGGACCGCGACGTAGACCTGGCTGACGAGGTCAGGCTGATCAGTCCAAGCGTGACCGCGGCGATGAGCACGACGCCCGACGACAGGCCGTCGAGCCCGTCGATGAAGTTGATGCTGTTGAGCATCCCGACGATCCAGAGGACCGTGAACGCGACGGCGACCAGGCCTTCGAGGCGGATCAGATCGCCGCCGACCGGGTTCGAAACGACCTCGATCGTGACCCCCAGCCCGACGGCCAGCCCGGCGAGGACGAGCTGCGCGGCGAACTGCCAGCGCGCCCGCAGGTCGAAGTAGTCGTCGAGGACGCCGAACACGACCGCCAGCGCGCCGCCGAGCAGCAGGGCGATGAGGGTCGGGGTGTCGATCGTCGTCGGGACGGCGACGAACTCGAACCGGGTGTTGAGCGAAAGGAAGGCGAGGACGACGGCGATGAAGGCGGCCCCGACCGCGACGCCGCCGCCGCGCGGCAGCGGGACGAGGTTGACCCGGCGATGGTCGGGCCTGTCGACCGCGTCGACGCGGAGCGCGACCGCCCGGACGAGCGGCGTGAGGACGAGCGCGAGGAGGGCCGCCGCGATGAAGGCGGCGATCACGTAGGGCACGGCTGCCCAGGCGAGCGCGGTGATCCTCACGCGGCGGGAGCGCCGAGTCCTGGATCGGGCCGGGCGAGGCCCGGGACGGGGAAGCCGGCCGTCAGCTCCGCGACGCGGGCCGCGATCCGCTCCCGGGCGGCGGCCTCTCCACGCTGCTCGATGGCGTCGATGATCAGCTCGCCGATCAGGCGCATCTCGTCCCCGGCCATCCCCCGCGATGTCACCGCCGGCGTCCCGACCCGGATCCCCGACGACGTGTTGGCCGGCTGGGTGTCGAACGGGATCTGGTTCTTGTTGACGGTGATCCCGACCTCGTCGAGCAGTGCCTCGGCCTCGCGGCCGGTCACGCCGAGCGGCATCACGTCGACGAGCATGAGGTGGTTGTCGGTCCCGCCCGAGACGACGCGCGCGCCGCGGCCCGCGAGTGTCTCCGCGAGGATCGCGGCGTTCTCGACGGTCCGCCGCTGGTCGCGCCGGAACTCGTCGCCCAGCGCGATCCGGAACGCGACGGCCTTGCCGGCGATCACGTGCATGAGGGGCCCGCCCTGGACCCCGGGGAAGACGGTCTTGTCGACGGTCGCGGCGAGCGAGCCCTTGACCGTCGGGAAGGTCGCCGGGTCGACGGCCGGCGGGAGCTCCTCGCGGCTGAAGATGAGCCCGCCGCGCGGTCCGCGGAGCGTCTTGTGGGTCGTCGTCGTCACGAGGTCGGCGTGCGGGAACGGCGAGGGATGGACGCCGGCCGCGACGAGGCCGGCGATGTGGGCCATGTCGACGAAGAGCAGCGCCCCGACGTCGTGGGCGATCGCCGCCATCCGCTCGAAGTCGATGATTCGGGGATACGCCGACGCGCCGGCGACGATCAGCTTGGGCCGGACGTCGCGAGCCTGGACCTCGAGCGCGTCGTAGTCGATCCGCTCGGTGTCCTGGCGGACACCGTAGGCGTGGACCTCGTAGAGCCGGCCGCTGAAGTTCAGCTTCATGCCGTGCGTCAGGTGGCCGCCCTGGTCGAGCTTCATCCCGAGGATCCGGTCGCCCGGCTCGAGCACGCTGAAGTAGGCGGCCATGTTGGCCTGGGCGCCCGAGTGGGGCTGGACGTTGACGTGCTCCGCGCCGGGGAAGAGCTCCAGCGCCCGCTCCTGGGCGAGCGTCTCGGCGACGTCGACGTACTCGCATCCGCCGTAGTAGCGCTTGCCTGGGAGTCCCTCGGCATACTTGTTCGTGAGCCAGCTGCCCTGGGCTTCCATCACGGCGGCCGAGGTGTAGTTCTCGCTGGCGATCAGCTCGATCTTGTCGTGCTGGCGGCGGCGCTCGCCCTCCATCGCCGACCAGAGCTCGGGGTCGATGTCCGCGATCCGGGCGGAGGCAACGCCCGAGCGCTCCAAGATGGTCATCGCTCGCATCCTCCGCTCGCCGCCAGCGGCGGTTGGGCCGTCATCGGGCCGTATCTTCCCACGTTCCCCGACCTCGACGGCGGGACGTGGCGGCGAATGGCCGGAATTCAGAGCGATCAGGCCGTTCAGCAGGTCCCTCAGGCGACCCCGACGACCTGGACCGAGCCGAGCCCGCCGCGGACGTCGATGTCCGCCCGGTTCGTGGCGGTCGCATAGTCCGGCGAGGCGTAGCCGTCGATCGTTCGCGGGAACCGCGCCTGGTCGACGTCGTTCGATCCGAGCGCAACCTGGCTCCGGATCCGCGCCCCCACGCCGGTCGGGACTTCGATGATCAGCGCCGCCGCGCCGGCTTCCGCCCGGACGGACGTCGCGCCCGCGTTCCGCGGCAGCCGAACACTGGTCTCGCTCGCTCCCGTGTGAAGCTCGAGCGTTCGCAGGCGCAGCTCGGAGAAATCGAGTCGCGACCGTGAAGCGCCGGTCTCGAGGCGGAGGTCGAGCGGCACCTCGCCGCTCAGCCCCACATTCCAGCGCGATTCGTGGTCGAGCCACGGGATCCCGAACGCCGTGTCCTGTTCGAGCTCGAGTCCGCGCGAGGTCCTGCGCATGAGCACACCGCCCACGAACTCGCCATCGATGAGGTCGCCAGGCCGGGCGCGAACGGTGGTCAGCTCGCCCGCGCCAAAGCGGATCCGGACCGCAGCCTGCGTCGCCCCGTCGAGCGGGACGACGAGCTGCTCGTCCGGTCCCGGCCGGGGCATGAGCGCCCCTACGAGGAACCACGCGCCGAGCGCGATCGCCGCCGCGGGCCACCACTGGTCGAGCAGCTCGAGTGGACCCGTTCCCATGGTGCCGGTCGTGCTCGCGAGGAGTGCGCCGCCGACGACGATCCAGACGAGCGGCCAGGTGAACTCCCAGATCCCGCCGATGCCGTGGACGCCGCGAAGCATCCTCGTGACGAGGCCCACGGCACCCACGAGGACGAGGATCATCGGCCAGGCCTCGTCCCACCCGAGCCCCAGCGTTTGCTTGACGAGAAGAACGACGCCCAGGCCGATCAACCACGCGGCGGCAACGATCGGCCCGCGCCGCGTCCGGGTCATGGCTGGTTCGCCGGGGCCGCAGCCGAGTTGCCGGTGTCGATGCGGCTGTCCGGCGCGGGGTCGCCGGCGGCAGGCGGACCAGGAGGAGGAGTCGCCGGCGGGGCGGCAGGACCAGCGGGCGCGATACCGGTCGACGACGGCCGGACTGCCATGGCGACGATCAGCACGCCGAGCGCGACCAGGGCCAGCGGCCAGAACAGATCGGCGTTGAAGGACGGCACGAACTCCTCGAGCAGGAACCACGCCCCGAGGAGGACGAGCACGGCCCCGACGATCAGGGTCCCCGTCCGCGGCCCGTCGGCCCGGGCGGCGCGCGCCTGGCGGCGGGCCTCTCGTGCGGCCGACCGGTGCGCGGTTCGCTGGGCACGCCAGTCGGCCGTCGGGGGAAGCGTGACGCTGACGCCGGCCTGGAAGACCGGAACACCAGGATCCTCGGGCACGACAATCGCCATCACGACATAGACGAGCAGTGCGATCCCGCCGGTGAAGATCGCGAGCAGTGCCCAGACGATCCGGATCAGCGATGGATCGGCGTCCCAATACTCGGCGAGACCGCCGGCGACGCCCGCCAGCAGACGGTCGTCGCGGGATCGGTAGAGTCGGTCGTTCATCTGCAGGCTCCTTCGCCCTTCAGCGTCAGGCTCGCCGCGTTGCCCTCGACGTGGAGATCGATCGTGGGTGCGGCCGCGGCGGCCGATCGGGTCCAGACGCTCCCCGCGCGGGACAGGCCCTCGGCCGCGAGGTTCGTCGAGAACGTGAGTTGATCCGTGGCGTCGATGCGGAGCCCGACGTCGGAGGGGACGCACAGGTCGATCGCCCCGGCGTTCACCGAGAGCGACCCGGTCATCGGGGCCGATCCGGTCTCGAGGCGGAGCCGGCCGGCGTTCATCGTGACGTCGATTCGAGCGGTGCCGCCGCTGCCCGCCTTGATCCGGAAATCGCCCGCGTTCACGGTCGCGTCGAGACGTTGCAGTGCCGCCGTCCCAAGATCGAGGTCGCTCGTTGCGGCGTTCGCCGTCAGCGACAGGTCACCCAGCTGCGATGCCGGCAGCCGGATCGTCCAGTCGTCGTGCTCGTTGATCCCGTTATTTGTCGAGCGGACGGTCAGTCGTTCGCCGCTGGCGTCGACCGACGGCGCGCTGCCCCGGTAGGCCGCGTCGACCGTCCAACCGGTCGCGTCGTCGGCGGTCAGATTGGCGGTCCCGCACTGGAGATCGAGGACGACCGATGCGGACGAGGCGAACGTCCCGTCCCGATTGACGTGCTCTGTCAGGCCGCCCGGCCCGCAGTGCGTGGCCAGGCCGATGAGGTTGCCGGAGCTCGCGAGGGCCACGCCGCCCAGCGTGCCGAGCGTCAACGCGATGACCGCGGTCCCGACGATCGCCACGCGAGTGCGCCCGATGAGGATCACGAGGCCGATCCCGACCAGCAGCAGGGGCCACAGCTTCCACGCGTCGAGCAGCCCCGACACATCGATCACGCCGGCTCGGACGAGGAGCGGGATCGCGCCGAGGGGGATCAGCAGCAGGCCCCAGAACAAGAAGCTTCGTCGCGGCCGCATGAGCACCACCGTCCAGGTCCGTCTCACGATCCGGCGTGCCGTGCACGGGCGACGCCGCCGCCGAGCTTCGGCGGCTCCCCTATCGTCGCGACGACCCTGCCGTTTGGCGCCTGTCGTCCGTCACGAAGCCTCAGGCCGGACGTCATGCATGGCCGCCAGGCACGCGGCCACGTCGACCTCCGGGACGGCGCCGGCCCGCAGGATCCGCACCGGGTCGACCGTGCAGTCGACGACGGTCGAGGCGGGGCCGCCATGGGCCGGTCCGCCGTCGACGATGCAATCCACCGCATCACCCAGCTGCGCCGCGATCTCCGCCGCGTCGCGGGCCGGCGGCAGGCCCGACAGGTTGGCCGACGTGACCGGCAGCGGCCCGACCGCCGCCGCGAGCGCCCGGGGACAGGCGTGGTCGGGCATCCGCAGCCCGATCGTCTGACGCCCGCCGGTGAGCTCCGGCGGCAGGTTCGCGCCGGGCAGCTGGTCGACGACGACCGTCAGGCCGCCCGGCCAGAACGCGCCGGCGAGGGCGGCGGCGGCCGGCGGCCAGGCGGCGACGGCTCGCGCCTGGTCCGCGGCGTCGAGGAGCAGCATGATCGCTCGGTCCGCGGGCCGCTGCTTCGCCTCGAACAGGCGCTCGATCCCGCGCTCCGCGTCGAGCGCGACGCCGATGCCGTAGACGGTGTCGGTCGGCAGCGCGACGATGCCGCCGTCCCGCAGGACTCGGATCGCCGCCGCGTAGCCGGAGACGTCGTCCGGGACGACGATGGCCGTCACGCCGGCGCCGGCGCGGGGACCTCGGCCGCGAAGCGCGCGGCAGCCCCGGCAGCGGACCGCGGATCGTCCAGGACGAGCTGCTCGATCAGCTGCGCGACGCCCTCCTCGGCGAGCGGCGGCGCCAGGTACCGCCCGGCCGCCCGGACCGCCGCCGGCGCGTGCGGCATCGCCGCCCCGTGGCCCGCCGCGGCGATCATCTCGAGGTCGTTGAACTGGTCGCCGACCGCGAGCACGGCCGACATCGGGACGCCGGCCCGTCGCGCGAGCCACGCGGTCGCGACGCCCTTCGACACGCCCGGGGCGAGGAACTCGAGGAAGCGGGGGTGGCTGATCGTCACCTCCGCCCTGCCCGCGAACCGCTCGCGGGCGGCCTCGAGGACGCCGTCGGCGATCGACCCGGGGGCGACGGAGATCACCTTCGAGACCGGCCGCCGGAGCCACGCGAGCAGGTCGTCGGTGAAGACGGCCCGGCCGCCGAGGAACTTCGAGTAGTCGTCGGCGCCCGGATCGCCAGTCTCGATCACGAACCGCTCAAGGTGGTTGATGTGGGGCGCGAGCCCGATCTCGCGCGAATAGGCGATCGCCTCCCGGGCCGGCGCCGGGGCCAGCGGCCGGTGGACCAGCAGCCGGCCCAGTCGCCCGTCTCCGTCCGGCGGCACGGCCCGAATGATCGCGCCCTGGTACCCGACGATCGGATCGGTGATCGAGAGCTGTCGGGCGAACCGGAGCGCGCTCGTCGTCATCCGGCCGGTCACGATCGACACCGAGACGCCGCGCCGGATCGCCGCCCGAATCGCGGCGGTGGTCCGCTCGCCCAGGACGAGGTCGTCGCCGACGAGTGTGCCGTCGAGATCGAGCGCGATCAGGCCGATCGGGAACGTCGGCTCCGGGCGCGGCGGAAGCGGCTCCGGGGCGGTCGCGGCCGGCTCCGGGGCGGCTCGATCGCGAACGAGCGTGGGGCTCACCGGCGGACCCGCATGACCCGCGGCAAACCGGCGAGGTCCGTCTCGACGGAGCTGCTCCAGCCAGGCAGCACCGCCGCCACGGCAGCCGGCGCGTCCGTGCCCTGGTCGCCGCCGATCTCGAGCAGCGCGACGCCGTCGTCGGCGAGGGCGTCCGGCAGGCGGGCCAGGAGCGCGCGGATGACGTCGAGACCGTCGGGGCCGCCGTCGAGCGCCGATCGTGGCTCGAACGACGCGGCGATCGGCAGCCCCGCGATTGCTTCGGAGCGCACGTAGGGCAGGTTCGCGGCGACGACGTCGAGGCGGCGGCCGTCGGGCAGGTCGGGCGGCAGCAGGTCGGCCACGACGAAGGTCACGGTGTCGGCCACGGCGTGCGCGACCGCGTTCTCGCGGGCGAGGTCGAGCGCGTCGGGCCACAGGTCGGTCGCGAGGATGCGCACGACGTCGGCAACCGGCACGCGCCGCTTCCGGAGCTCGACCGTGGCCGCGATCGCGACGGCGCCGCTGCCGGTGCCGACGTCAGCGATCCGGACCGGCTCGGCATCGAGCGGGCGCCCCGGCGCGGTGAGGCGGCGGATCGTCTCGGCGACGACGGCCTCGACGAGCCGCTCCGTCTCGGGCCGCGGGATCAGCGCGCGAGCGTCCGTCGCGAGGGCGATCCCGAAGAACTCCTTGATCCCCCGGATGTACGCGACGGGTTCGCCGGCCAGCCGCCGCGCCAGCGCGTCCTCGAACCGTGCCGCCGCCTCCGGCCCGATCGGCACGTCGGGATGGGCGAGGATCGTCGTGCGGTCGGCGCCGATTGCGAACGCGAGCAGGACCTCCGCGTCGAGCCGGGCCGTCTCGGAGCCGCTCTCCCGCAGCCGCGCGCCGGCGTTCGCGAGCAGCTCCCCGGACGTGGCCACGCGGTCGGTCGGATCGGCGGGCGGCAGGACGGCGCTCAGAGCCGGATCGTCACGGAGACGTCGCCGACCTTGCGCAGGACCTCCGCCGACGTCGTCCCGCGCCAGCGGTGGAACAGCAGGTCGACCGACGCGTCGCCGATCCGGAGGTTCGTGACCGTGCACTTGCCGAGCCAGTCCGGGAGGTTCGGCCGGAGGAGCTCCAGCTCCCGCCGGTCGGCATGAGCCCGCAGGCCGAGCATCGTCGAGAGGAACATGAACGTCGCCCCGGCCGACCACGCCTGCGGCGAGCAGGCGACCGGGTACGGCACCGGCATCGGCGCCGAATTGCGGTCGAAGCCGCAGAACAGCTCCGGCAGGCGGAACGCCTCGAAGTGCTGGGCGGCCTCGAACACGTGGCCGACGATCCGGTTCGCCTCGTCCTGGAACCCGTAGCGCTTCAGGCCGGCCGCGGCGAGCGACGTGTCGTGCGGCCAGACGGTCCCGGTGTGGTAACCGAACGGGTTGTAGCCGGGCTGGTCGGCGGCGTACGTCCGGATTCCCCAGCCGCTGTACAGCCCCGGCCCGAGCAGCCGGTCGGCGACGTCGCGGGCGTGGGCCGGCGACACGATCCCGGTCCAGAGGCACTGGCCGGCGTTCGATCCGACGGCGTCGGCCTGGCGCTTCTCGGCGTCGAGGGCCATCGCGTAGTAGCGCTGGTCCTCGACCCAGAAGCGATCCTCGAAGCGGCGCTGGAGCTCGTCGGCGTCGCGATCGAGCCGGACGGCGAGCTCGACCTCGCCGCGCATCCTCGCGAGCCCCGCGAGACGGTGCTTCGCGTCGTAGACATAACCCTGGACCTCGGCGAGGGCGATCGGCGGCTTGGCCTCGCGGCCGTGCCGGTCGCGGATCGCGTCGCCGGAGTCCTTCCAGCCCTGGTTGAGCAGGCCCCGCTTCGAGCGTCGCTCGTATTCGACGAAGCCGTCGCCGTCGCGATCGCCCCACTCGTCGATCCAGCGCAGGGCTGCCATCGCGTTCGGCCAGAGGCGGTCGACGAGCGCCCGGTCGCCGGTCCAGTCGTACGTCTCGCCGAGCAGGATCAGCCAGAGTGGCGTCGAATCGATGCTGCCGTAGTACGGCGAGTGGGGCAGCTCACCGGCCCGGGCCGTCTCGCCGATCCGCAGCTCGTGGAGGATCTTGCCCGGCTCGGCGTCGCGCCATTCGTCGACCTCGGTCGCCTGGAGGGACGCCAGGACGTCGAGCGTCTCGACGGCGACCTGGGGCCGGAACGGGAGCGTCTGGATCGCGGTGATGATCGAGTCCCGGCCGAACAGCGTCGTGAACCACGGCACGCCGGCGGCGATGTAGCGCTGGCCCTCGGCGGGACCCTCGTTCACCAGCAGGCGCAGGTCGGCGACGCTCCGGCTGACCGTGAGGTTGAACAGCTCGTTGTCGGTGGCGACGGCGGTCGTGCTCCGCGTCCAGGCGTGGTACGCCGCCTGGCCCTCGTCCGGGGCGATCCGCGGCGCCTCGGGGAACAGCGCGGTGGCCGCGTCGCCGTCCGCCTGGTGGCCGTCCTCCCCGGCCGTGCCCCGCTCGCCGCTGGGCGACGGCCCGTCGCTGGACCAGACGAGCCAGCTCAGCTCGTGCGAGGCGCCCGCTCCGAGCGGCCAGCTCCACGAGTAGCGGACCGCGCCGCCCAGGTCCCGGCCGTCGTCCGGCCGCACGGCCTGGAGCGAGCCGGGCTCGGAGAAGGCGACGTGGGTCCGGCTGCGGTGGCCGTCGAGGCCGTCGTAGCGGAACGTCGCCCGCTCGTCGTCGGCGGCGATCGGCATCAGCGTGCCGCGGTCGCGGGGATAGCCCCGGACCTCGAAGATGTCGGCCGCGTCGTCGGCCAGCTCGAGCGTGACCTCGACCGTCTCGTCGTCCTCGGCGAAGTTGACGATCGTGATCCGCTCCCGCAGGACGTCGCCGCTGACGAGCCGCTCCCGGGTGATCCCCAGCTTCCTGCCGACGAGCCCCTGGCCGGGCCGGATCTTGTCGTCGGGGTTGCGGTCGAGCGTCGGGTTCGTGAGCTGGATCACGCCCCGGTAGTTGGAGTCGGTCGAGCCCTGGAGGACGACCGGCCGCGCGCCGCCGACGCGGAGCACGGAGCAGGAGAGCAGCCGCGTGTCGTTGCGGTAGAGGCCCAGTCCGCGCGAGTCCGAGTGGATGTCGCCGAACTGGTCGGTCAGCAGGAACATGTTGCCGTGCTTGAGGACCTGGACGCTGCCGAGGTCGGTGGCCTTCTCGATGGGCCCGACGCGCGGCTCGAGGAAGCGGACGGCCGAGGCCGGCTCGGTCGAGGCGCTCATCGGCGGGATCGTCGGGGGTGCCGCGGCGATTCGCGGCTGGGTCTCACGCGCCATCGTCGGCTCCGCCGATGTTCGTCAGCCGATCGGCCTGGTCGGCCATGACCAGCGCGTCGATCAGCCGGTCGAGGTCGCCGTCCATGATCCGCGGCAGCGCCGACAGGTCGAGCTTGATCCGGTGGTCGGTCAGTCGATCCTGGGGGAAGTTGTAGGTCCGGATCTTCTCGGACCGGTCGCCGCCGCCGACCATCAACCGCCGGGCCGCGGAATCCTGTTCGCGCTGCTCGGCGAGCTTCATGTCGTAGAGCCGCGAGCGCAGCACCGACATCGCCTTCGCCTTGTTCTTGTGCTGGCTCTTCTCGTCCTGGATCTCGACGACGAGGCCCGTCGGCAGGTGGGTGATGCGAACCGCCGAGTCGGTGGTGTTCACCGACTGGCCGCCCGGCCCGGACGAGCGCTTGACGTCGATCCGGAGGTCCTTCTCCTCGTCGATCTCGATCTCGAGCTCGTCCGCCTCGGGCATGACGACGACCGTCGCGGTCGAGGTGTGGATGCGGCCGCTCGATTCCGTGGCCGGGATCCGCTGGACGCGGTGGACGCCGCCCTCGAACTTGAAGCGGCTGTAGGCGCCGTCGCCGTGGATCTGGACGATCGCCTCCTTCACGCCCTCAATGCCGGTCTCGTTGAGGCTCAGGACCTCGGGCGTGAACTTGTGGGCCGCTGCGTAGCGGAGGTACATCCGGAGAAGCTCGCCGGCGAACAGCGCGGCCTCGTCGCCGCCGGCGCCGGCCCGGATCTCCATGATCACGTCGCGGTCGTCGTTGGGATCGCGCGGCAGCAGCAGGACCCTGAGGTCGTCGAGGAGCTGCGTCTCCTCGCTCGTCAGCCGGGCGATCTCGTCCGTCGCCATCTGGCGCAGCTCGTCGTCGCCGTCGCTCGGCGTCGCGCAGCTCGCGGGCGCCGGCGAGCTCGCTCCGGGTCGATTCGAGGTGACGGAACGCGGCGACGACCGGCTCGAGGCGGGCCAGCTCGCGACCCAGCCGGCGGAGCGCGTCGGGGTCCCTGGAGGTCTCCGGCAGGGCGAGCTCGGCCTGGACGTCGTCGTACTGGCGGGCGACCCCGGCGAGGCGCGAGTCGAGGTCGGTCGCGGCCATCGCGACGGTCATGCCCCGGGGAGCGGCGGGTCGAGCGTGACGGGCGCGGCCGACTCGGCCTCCGCGCGAACGGGGATGGGCGCCGGCTCGCCGCCAACCGGCTTGCCGGCGAGCACCAGCGGGTCGCGCTCGAACGTGGCGGAGCCGGCGGGAAGCGGCTCGCCGTCGGCCCGGAGCGCCTCCTCCATCGAGACGATCGCGATCTCGATCATGTCGTCGGTCGGCTGGCGCGTGGTGATCTTCTGGACGAGGATCCCGGGCCACATGATCGACCCGGACGATCGCGTTGCCGCGATGCCGCGCGCCCCAGCGGAGGATCTCGTAGCCGACCGCCGCGATCACCGGGATCAGCAGGATCCGGCTCAGGATCATCACGAGCGGCTCCTGCCGGCCGACGAGGCTGAACGCCACGATCGACAGGATGATGACGACGACGAGGAACTCCGTGCCGCAGCGCGGGTGGGCCGTCGGGTACTTGCGGATCCGCTCGACGACGAGGGGGTCCTCGTGCTCGAGGGCGTGGATCGTCATGTGCTCGGCGCCGTGGTACTGGAACACGCGCCGGATGTCCGGGGCCTGAGCGATCAGGACGAGGTAGCCAAGGAAGATCCCGACGCGGATCAGGCCCTCGACGAGGTGCTGGACGATGCCGTTCTGGACGTTCGCGGTCGTGACGCTCGCGATGAACAGCGGCAGCAGGAAGAAGACGCCGACGCCGGCGACGAGCGTGAGGGTCAGCATCAGGGCGATCGAGCCCTTGCCCAGCTCGACGCCGTCGTCGGCGGCCTGGAGGCTGGCGCTCCGGACGAGCCAGCGCGTCCCCATGATCAGCGTCTCGTAGAGCACGACGAGGCCGCGGACGAGGGGCAGCTTCGACCAGCGCGTGCCGTGGACGCCCGAGTCGAGGCGCTCCGTGGCATAGACGATGCGGCCGTCGGGATGGCGGAAGGCGACGGCGATCGCGTCACGGCCGCGCATCAGGACGCCTTCGATGAGCGCCTGGCCGCCGTACGAGTAGCGAGGCATTGGGGAAGTCTACCGTCCGGTGCCCTGACGGCCCATGGCCCGATCGTCCATCCACCGGATCTGGAGGCTGTCGCGGCTGAACGACGTAGGTCGGTTACCCGGCGGCGGCCGCCTTCAGTCGCGCTGCCTCGAGCCGGAGCTCGGCGGCGGCGACATAGCCCGCGTCGATCTCGATCCCGACGAAGCGCCGGCCCATCTCGACCGCGGCCACACCCGTCGTGCCGACGCCCATGAACGGATCGAGCACGAGGTCGCCCGGCCCGCTCGCGAGCTCGAGCAGACGGCGCACGACGCGGAGCGGCTTCTGCGTCGGGTGGACCGGGTCGCGGACGCGCTCGTTGCCGCCGCAGATCGGCGCCTCGATGAAGTTGTGCATGTCCCGCTGCCGGCCGAAGTTCCACGTGTGGCCGCGGTCCCAGCAGCACACGATCAGCTCGCAGGAGTTCAGGAAGCCGGCCCGCCGGAGCTTCGGTGGCGGGTTCGTCTTGTGCCAGACGATGAACTGGAACGTGTCGAACGCCGGGTCGAAGACCTCGTGCCAGCGCCCAAGCAGGTTGTAGCTCGTGAACGCGAACACCGTGCCGGTCGGCTTCAGGACACGCCGGAACGGCGCGAGCCACTCCTCGGGGTCGAAGGCGATCTGGTCCCAGTCGGCGACGTCGTTGTTGAAGTCCGACCGCCAGGCCATCTTGATGTTGCCGGTCGAGTAGCCGCCCAGGTTGTACGGCGGGTCGGTGCAGATGAGGTCGACGCTGGCGTCGGGGAGGCGGCTGATCAGCTCGCGGCTGTCGCCCTGCCAGATGGTGACGTCGTCCAGCACGCCCGAAGCGTAGGCCCCGCGGGGCCCGGAAATCAAAACGGCGAGCCTTTCGGCCCGCCGTTGGTCATTGCTGGCGACAGTCGTCGCTCTAGGTACGAACCTGCCGCTCGAGACGCTTCTGGAAGCGCTCGACCTGGCCGGCGGTGTCGATGATCGTCTGCTTGCCCGTGAAGAACGGGTGGCAATTCGCGCAGACGTCGACGCGCAACTCCTCGCGGGTCGAGCCGACCGTCCACTCGGTGCCGCACGAGCCGCAGTGGACCTTTGCTTCGTAGTACTTGGGATGAATATCGGGCTTCACGGGTTCGTTCTCCTCCGACGCCGTCCGTGCAGGGTCTTCGCCCCGCCGGTGGTCGCCGGCTGCTGGTTCTAGGCCTCGGCCGAGGCCGATTCGGTTGTCGATTTGGTGGTGCGTCGCTTGGGCGCGGCGGCGGTGGACCGTCCAGCCGCCCGTTCCGCCTTGCCTGCGCGCTTGGCTGCCGATGCGGCTTCGGCCGCCTCGGCCCTGATCGAAGCCGCCGCGACCTCGTCGGCCGAGATCACGCGGATCCGCTTCTTGCTCTTCGTGGCGTGCTCGAACCGGACGTGGCCTGCGGTCGTCGCGAAGACCGTGTAGTCGTGGCCGAGCCCGGTGCCGGGGCCGGACAGGAACGTCTGGCCGCGCTGGCGGACGATGATCGAGCCGGCCGTGACGAGCTGGCCGTCGCCGGCCTTCACGCCGAGCCGTTGGCCAACGCTGTCGCGGCCGTTCTTCGAGCTGGAGCCGGCTTTCTTGTGGGCCATCTCGGTTACTCGTCCTTCTTCGCGCGGGTGGTCTTCTTGGGGGCCGGCTTCGTCGCGGCCTTCTCGGTCGCGGCCGTCTTGCCGGTGTCGGCGGCCTTCGCCCTGGTCCGGCTCTTCGCCGGGGCCTTCTCGTCGGCCGGCCCGGCCTTGGCGGTCGTGGCGCTCGCCTTCGCCCGGGTCGCGGGCTTCTCGTCGGTCTTCGCCTTCGACTGCTTCGCGAGCTTCGCGGCGAGCTCGGCGTCCGCGGCGGCCTGCTTGGCGGCGGCCTCCTGGAGGCGCTCGCGCTCGGTCTTCGCAGCGGCGTCGGCCTGGCGCTTCTCGTCGGCGGCGCTCTTCTTGCCGAGGCGGACGTCGGTGATGCGAAGGATTGTCAGTTCCGAGCGATGGCCCTTCTTGACCCGGCTCCGGGCCTTGGGCTTGTACTTGAACGAGATGAGCTTCTCGCCGCGCGCCCGGCGAACGACCTCGGCGCTGACGGCGGCGTCGGCGACGATCGGCGTCCCGATCGAGGACTCGTCCCCGTCGGCGACGAGCAGCACGCGCTCGAGATTGATCTCCTGGCCCGGCTCGACATCGAGCAGGTCGACCTCGAGCTCGGTGCCGACCTCGACGCGGTACTGCTTCCCGCCGGACTCGATAACTGCGTACATGGATCCTCTGGGCGTGTGCGGCGGTCGCGCGCGGCGACGGCGGTGGTGGACATGGAAAGGCGTCCGGCTAGTCCGGAACGCGGATGGCGAAGTGTATGTCCGGGTCGTGCGAGCGTCAATCGAGCTCGTCGTCGCGCGTTAGTTGACGCTTACGTAAACACAGACTAACGTTACGGCCGTGATGGACGCCGCGCTCCAGGCGCTCGCCGATCCGCGACGCCGGCAGATCCTGGCGCTCGTGCGGGAGCGCGAGCTCGCGGCCGGCGAGATCGCCAGTCAGTTCGACGTCACGCGGCCCGCGATCTCGCAGCACCTGACGGTGTTGCGCAAGGCCGGCCTCGTCTCGGAGCGGCGAGCGGGCACCCGGCGGCTGTATCGCGCTCGCCCGAGCGGGATTGCCGAATTGCGGGCATGGCTCGAGGAGTTCTGGGACGACGGGCTGGCGCGCCTCCAGCGTGCCGCGGAACAGGAGGAAGCCAGTGGACGCGCAACGAGTGGCGACTGAGGGCGTCATCGACCGCGAGATCAGGATCCGGGCGCGTCCCGAGACGGTGTTCTCGTTCTGGACGGACCCGACGAAGATGGCTCGCTGGATGGGCCGCGACGTCAGGCTCGACCCGCGACCAGGCGGCGAGCTTCGGATCGACTACAACGGCTCGGACATCGCGGTCGGCGCGTTCGTCGAGGTCGAGCCGCCGCGACGGATCGTCCTCACCTGGGGCTGGGAAGCCCCCGGCGACGCCACGCCGCCCGGTGCCAGCCGGGTCGAGGTCGACTTCGTGCCCGACGGCGACGAGACGATCCTCCGATTGCGGCACACCGGTCTCGTGGCCGAGGCCGTGGAGGGCCACACCGAGGGCTGGGATCACTTCCTGTCGCAGCTCGTCGAGGCCGCCGGCGCCTGATCAACGCCGCAGCTCGTCCGCCAGGAGCAAGCGCCGCCGGACGGTCCGGGCGATCGCGAGCGGCCTGCCCATGGCGTCACCCAGCGCCGCGACGACCTCGTCCGGCCGGCCGGTCCCCAGCTCCGGGTGGATCCGCGTCCGCATCGTGATGCCCGTGTCGCCGGCCGCGAGCCCGACGATCAGCGGGCGAAGGTCGAACGTCTTCGTCGCGCCGCCCTTGAGCCGCTCGCGCGGCAGCGTCTTCGCCGCCAGGGTGCGCTCGACCGCAGCTCGAAGCTCGGGGGTCGCGATCTCGCCGTCCAGGGCGACCTCGTAGTCGGCGGCCGCGATCTGACCGCTGAGCGCCGGGGCGCCGAGCCAGATGCTCTCGAGGCCCACGAGGCGGTGGCCGGCCAGCAGGCCGGACTCGATCCCCTCTCGCACAACCCAGGCGGGGCGGAGTGCCGTGAGCCAGAACTCGAGCAGCTCGGCCTCGGCGGCGCAGCCGGTTGGCAGCGGCGCACCGAGCGCGATCCGCGGCCGCTCCGACGAGAGGACGAGCACCGGCAGACCGGAGGCCAGGAGCGTCTCCTCCCAATGGCCGATGTAGTCCCGGCCGCTGGGCACCTCGTCGCCGGTCGCCGCCGCGCGCCCGAACGTGACCCGCCAGCGTTGCCGTGGCTCGAGCGCGGGTGCTGGCGGCGCCGCCGTGTCGGGAACGTGGTCGGACGAGGGAATCACGTCTGGTAGTCTGCGGCAACGATGGACGAGCCCGTCCGGCCCGAGCCGGCCGCCGCCCCCGACGCGGCGGGCCCGTCATCCTCCGGGGATCCCGCAGCGCCGAAGACGGTCGCCCCTGGCCCCACCCGGCGCCCGATGACGAGCGGCATTCCGCCGCTGACGCCGCGCGTGCTCGTCCTGCTGATCGGCGCGGTCGTGGTCGGGGTGGCGCTGTTCTTCGGGCGGCACTCGCTCGGGCCGTTCGTCGTCGGCCTGGTCCTGGCCTACGTCCTGGACGTCCCGGTCGAGCGGATGTCGCGGTCCGGGCTGCCGCGCTGGGCGTGCGTCCTGCTGGTCTACGCGCTCGTCGTCGTCGTGTTCGTCGTCGCCATCTACGTCGTCGTCCGTCCGCTGGCCGACGAGGTCGCGACGTTCATCCGCGAGTTCCCGGCGTTCACGGCCCAGGTGACCGACCTCTACGCCCATCTCGAGCTCCCGGCGGCCGTCCGCGAGGCGATCGACAGCTGGCTCGCGAACCTCGGCCAGGGTGTCGGCGGCATCACTCCGGGAGACCTGCTGCCGGTCGTGACCGGGATCGCCGGCGTCGTCGGCTCGATCGTCAGCTACGTGATCGTGCCGGTCTGGGTCTTCTACCTGATCAAGGACCGGCCGTCGCTCACCCGGGCCGCGGAGGCGTCGCTGCCGGCCGAATGGCGGCCGGACGCGCGGGCGGCGTCGGGACTCGGGGTCCGCGTGTTCGGGCAGTGGCTCCGCGGCCAGGTCTTCCTGGGACTCGTCGTCGGCATCGCGACGTTCATCGGCCTCGAGGTCCTGAGCCTGACGGTCGACCCCGTGTTCGGGCGTTTTGCCGTCCTGCTCTCCGTGATCGCCGGCGTCCTCGAGCTGCTGCCGATCATCGGCCCGATCATCGCGGCGATCCCGGCGGTGATCCTCGGCCTGACGGCCGGTGTCGACGCCGCCATCGCGGCGGTCGTCCTGTACGCGCTCATCCAGCAGATCGAGAACCACGTGCTCGTGCCGAAGATCCAGGGCGACGCCGTCGAGCTCCACCCGACCATCGTCATCATGGCCCTCGTGATCGGCGGCGCGATCGCGGGCATCTTCGGGGCGATCTTCGCGGTCCCGATCACGGCCGCCGCGCGCGACCTCTTCCGCTACGCCTTCCACCGCGTCGACGACCCGCCGGCGACACCCGACGAGGCGGTCGCGATGATCCGGGCGAATCCACGGGTCGTCGAGCCGGATCCGGAGACGCCTGCCGCGCCGGCCGGGGCAGCGGGCTGACGTGGCGCCCCCGATCGACGCGTACAAGACGCTCCAGGTCGACCCGGAGGCCGAGGACGAGGTCATCCAGGCCGCATATCGTCGGCTCGCCCAGAAATACCACCCGGATCGCCAGCCCGACGACGAGGGCGTCGAGCGGATGGTCGCGATCAACGCTGCCTGGGAGCTGCTGCGAGACCCGGCGCGGCGGGCCGCTTACGACGCGTCGCGAGCGACGGCGAGCCGGCCCGCGGCCGCGGCGCCGTCCGATCCCACCCGCGTCGGCGGCCCCGCCGCCGGCCGCTCCCCGATCAACCGCGAGCGGCGCTCCCAGGCCAGCGCGCCCTCGGTCGGCGGGGCGAACCGGCCGCCGGAGACGGTGTCCCGCGACTGGACGTCCGGGCGCTCCGGAGCCGGCGGCGGCTACGACGCCGCGACGATGCGCAAGACGGAAGGCCACGGCGCCGCCGGTCCGCCGCCCGGTAATCCGTCGGGGACCGTCCTCAAGTTCGGGCGCTACATGGGCTGGTCGATCGGCGAGATCGCCCGGACCGATCTCGAATACCTGGAGTGGCTCGATCGGATGTCGATCGGTCGGGCCTACCGCGATGAGATCGATCAGGTCCTGCGGCGGGCCGGGCGGCGGCGAAGCTCAACCGCGGACGCGGCCGACCGACACGGCCTGTTCAGAAGGCGCTGAGGCGCGTCGGGACCGCTACCACTCCGCCCGGGTCTGGCGGATGTTGATCGATTGGAGGATCCCCAACCCCACCGCGAGGCTGATCAGCGACGCCCCGCCGTGCGAGACGAACGGCAGCGGGATGCCGGTGATCGGCATGATCCCGACGACCATGCCGAGGTTCACGATGAGCTGGAACAGGATCATCGACGCCAGCCCGGCCGCGAACATCGTCCCGAACGGGTCCTTCGAGCGCCAGCCACCGACGAGGATCCGCCACAGGAGCGCCGCGAAGAGCACGAGCAGCAGCAGCGCGCCGAGGAAGCCCAGCTCCTCGAGGTAGATCGCCGCCACGAAGTCGCTCTCCTGGACCGGCAGGAAGTTCAGCTGGTTCTGTGTCCCGTTCGTCAGCCCCTTGCCGAACCAGCCACCCGAGCCGACCGCGATCTGCGACTGGTGGATCTGCCAGCCGGCGCCCTGGATGTCGTTGCTCGGCTCGAGGAAGCTGAGGATCCGCTGCTGCTGGTAGTCGCGCAGGACGTTGTTCCAGACGAACGGCAGCGCGGCCAGGACCGTGATCGCGATCGCGGCGAGCCAGCGCAGGCTCGCGCCGGACATGAACAGCATCCCGCCCAGGATCGCCAGCAGGACGAGCGACGTGCCGAGGTCGGGCTGCGCCATCACGAGGATCCACGGCGGGCCGACGAGGACGCACGCGCCCAGGATCGACGGCAGCGTCGTCAGCTTCCCCTGGCGGGCTCCGAGGTAGTTCGCGAGGACGACGATCATGAGGATCTTCGCGATCTCGCTGAACTGGAACTGGAGCGGCCCGATCGACACCCAGCGGGCGGATCCGCCGACCCCGCTGCCGATCGCGAGCGTGCCGAGGAGGAGCGCGATCTGGAGGCCGTACAGCGGCCACGCGAACGTCTTGAGCCACTTGTAGTCGAAGGCGGTGGCGACCACGAACGCGATCAGGGCGATGCCGGTCCACATCAGGCCGCGGACGAACGTCGTGCTGCCGTCGAGCAGGGACTGGCCCTGCTCCACGCTGTTGCTGTAGGCCATGATCAGGCCGATCGCGCCGAGCAGTGCCGCGTAGGCCGCCAGCTGCAGGTCGAACGCCCGCCACGCCGCGCCGATCGAGCGCGCCGCCCAGTCGCTGACGCGGGCCGGTTCGGCCCGGATCACGCCCATCGGTCGACCGTCGGTGTTGGCATCAGTTCGACTGGTAGAAGTTGCCGCGCTTCAGGAGGTCGAAGTTGCGGTAGTCCTTCTTGATCCCGTAGTGGAGCTGCAGGTAGTACTTCACGATCTCGGTGCCGGCGTTGCCCTTCGTCCGGGAGTCGTAGGCGAACGCGAGGACCACGAGCTGCGAGTCGCCCTTCGCCAGCGCCTTCAGGCCGTCCGGGTCGTTCGCATGCTTGTAGGGGTCCTTCGGCGTGAACCCGACGAACCACGAGTGGAAGGGCAGGCGGCCCTTGGAGTCGCGCGTCCCGAACTCGGCGGTGCCGGACTTGCCGGCGACGATGATCGGCAGGTCGACGAGGTTGTACGTGTGCCGCAGCGTGACGACGGAACGGGCGGCCGCGCGCATCGTCTTCAGCACGCCCGACGGGACGTCGAGCTTGCGGATGAGCTTGGGCTGGAACGGGCGGACCACGGTGCCGTCGGGCCCGACGACGTCGTGGACGAGCTGCGGCTGGTAGAGCTTGCCGCCGTTGGCGAGGGCCGCGTAGGCGTTGATCAGCTGGATCGGCGTGACGACGTCGTAGCCCTGGCCGATGCCGGCCTGGTAGACCTCGCCGGGGAAGATCTTCTCGCCCTTCGCCCGCAGCTTCCACTCGTTCGTCGGGACGATGCCGGAGACCTCGCCCGGCAGGTCGATGCCGGTCTGCTGCCCGAACCCGTACTGGTTGGCCCAGTGGGCGAGCCGGTCGATGCCGAGCTTGCCCGCCATCTGGAAGAAGAACGTGTCGCTCGAGTGCCCGAAGCCGCAGTAGATCGTGCAGGCGCCGAACCCGCGGTGGTTCCAGTCGTAGAACCGGGTCGATCCGAGCGTCAGATACGGCTTCGTCTGGACCCTCGTGCTGGCCGTGATCTTGTGGTCGGCGAGCACGCCCGTCCCGGTCACGAGCTTGTAGGTGGAGCCGGGTGGGTAGTGCGCGGCGATCGCGTGGTTGAGGAGCGGCTTGTCCGGGTTCGAGAGCAGCGCGCCGTAGTCCTTCGCGCTGATTCCCCGGGCGAAGAGGTTGTCGTCGTACGTCGGCAGGCTGACCATCGCCAGGATCTCGCCGGTCTGGGGGTTCATGACGATGATCACGCCGCGCTTGAGGCCCGCCGCCTTCATGCCCCACTGGAGAGCCTGCTGGGCGAGCTTCTGCTCGCGCGTGTCGATCGTGAGCTTGAGCGAGTCGCCGGCCTGCGAGTCGTTCACCGTCTCGAGGACCTGGAGGTCGCGTGCCGGAGGCGTCGCGCTCGACCCGCTGCTCGCCGTACGTGCCGCGCAGGTCGCTCTCGTAGTACGCCTCGAGGCCGGTCTTGCCGAGGAGGTCGTCCGGCAGGTAGCCGTCGGCCTTCAGTCCGGTGATCTGCTCCGCGGACACCGGGCCCGTATAGCCGAGGATCTGCGAGAACAGCGGCGCCGTCGGTGTACTGGCGGCGGGCCTCGACGGCGACCTCGACGCCCGGCAGCTCGAAGCTCGCCTCGGCGATCAGGCTCGCCGTCTCCTTCGGGACGTCCTGGGCCACGCGCACCGCGTCGTATCGCGAACCGGGATTGCCGTCGATCGCCTTGTTGATATCGACGACGGCCACGCCGGTCAGCGCCGAGAGCCGGTTGACCACCTCGTCGCGCCGGTCTTCGGGCAGGTCGGCCGGCCGGATCTTGACCGCGAACGTCGGCACATTCGTGACGAGGACGTTGCCTGCGCGGTCGTAGATCAGGCCGCGGCTCGACGGAATCGCCTCGAGCGCGGTCCGGTTGCCCTCGGACAGGGCGGCGAACTGGCCACCACTCACGACCTGCAGGTAGAACAGTCGGGCGGTCAGCCCCCCGACACTGACGATGACCGCCAGCGCGAAGACGAGGAAACGCGACAGCGGCCGGGCCGGCGCGCGGTGCCCGTCGAGGTAGCTGTATCCGCTCACCAGTCGACCCGCTCTTCCTCGACGTACCGGTCGTGGATGGCGACGGCGAGCGGGCCGACGAGCACGGCGACAGCCGTGTCGTAGACCGACGCCGGGGAGCAGCGTGCCGATGGGGTCGTGGGCCGCGGCCGACGAGCCAAGGGCGCCGAGAAGGAAGAACAAGGTCATCGAGTACACGAAGCTGAGTAGGGCGACGGCCGGAACGACCACGAGTGGCCGGATCCGGATGAATACGCGAGCAATCGCCGCCGCAAGACCGACGACGACAATGAGTGCGAAGGACGATGTTCCGAACGGCCTTTGTGCCAGGACGTCGAGGGCGATGCCGCCCACGAAGGCCCACACGAGGCCGCTTTCGAGACCGATCGCGATCGTCCAGACGACCGCGAACACGAAGACAAGATGCGGCTGGGCATTGCCCACCCGAATGTATGGACCGACCGTGAGTTCGACGATCGCTGTCACCGTCGCTCCGATCGCGGCGACGAACAGGGACATGGCTGACGATCCTCGGCAAGCTGGCCAGGGTCGCGCCCGGCGTTGTTCGTGGCCTGACGTTCGGGGCGTTGGCGACGTCGCGGTGGAGTATCCCACGGGGCTCCGCTTCGGGCAACGCTTGGGCCCGTCCGCCTTGCCCCTCGGTCGGGCCACGCCAAATGTTTCTCGTGGAACATTCGCGAGGCGGTGAACTCGTGGTGAAGGGGTTCCGAAGCCGCAGATAAGGGCGATCTGCGACCCTCACGGCGTCGTGGGAGGCCGTTCGAATGATAGAATTCGTGATCGTGAGCGCATCACGGCAGGGTTGCTGAGTGGGTCAGACGATCGCCTGCGTCAACCAGAAAGGCGGCGTCGGGAAGACCACGACGGTGGTCAACCTCGCGACCTATCTAGCCCTCTCCGGACGACGGGTCCTCGTCGTCGACCTCGATCCCCAGGGAAACGCGACGAGCGGACTTCGGGATCGACAAGGCGACGGCTCGATCAGTCGATGTATGGCGCGCTCGTGGACGGCCTGCCGTTGCGGGACGTCGTCATCCCGAACGTGATCGACGGGCTCTCGTTGGCCCCGTCCGCGATCGAACTGTCCGGAGCGGAGGTCGAGCTCGTTTCACTCGAGCGGCGGGATCGCCGCCTGGCGAGGGCGCTCGACGGGGTCGCCGGGACCTACGACTGGATCCTCGTCGACGGGCCGCCGTCTCTCGGGCTGTTGACCGTGAATGCGCTGACCGCCGCCGATGCGGTGCTGATCCCGATCCAATGCGAGTACTACGCCCTCGAAGGGCTCACGCAACTGACGGCGACCGTGAACCTCGTTCGCGATCACCTGAATCCCGGCCTCGAGATCAACGGCGTCGTGCTGACGATGTATGACGCCCGAACGAAGCTCTCGGCGGAGGTCGCCGACGAGGTCCGCCGGCATCTCGGGACTGCCGTCTACGACACCGTCATCCCGCGCAGCGTCCGGCTCTCCGAAGCGCCCAGCTATGGCCAGCCGATCGCTCTCTACCGAGCCGACTCGCGGGGCGCCGAGGCCTACGCCTCACTCGCCGCGGAATTCATCGCGAGGGCCGAGTCAACGACCCGAACCCAGCCCGTCCGTCAACCCGTCCAGGCAGGAGCAGCATGACCGTCCATTCCGAACGCCAGAGCGGACTCGGGCGCGGCCTCGCCGCGCTGATCCCGCAGCGCAGCGCCGACCCGGGCCCGACCGAGGTCCCTCTCGCGCGCATCCGGCCGAACCCGCTCCAGCCCCGTCGACACATGGGCGAGGCGGAGCTCGAAGGGCTCGCCGCGAGCATCACCGACCACGGCGTCCTCCTGCCGATTCTCGTGACGCAGGACGCCGTGGTGGGTGATGCTGCGCGGCGGCCTTTGGAGCAGCAATATGGTGATGGTGTTGCCGCTGCTTTTACTCGTTGCGTTTGTCGTATGTATGCTCACCACATGGTGGCGAACCAGGCTGGATTACGAGCAGGTTTCCGGAGGCGCGGCCTGTACAAATCGAAGGAGTGACATAATGATGATGCCTACGCCAAGCCGCACCAGCATCTTAAACAGTTTTCCACAGCAAACCGCGCGCTGTTGGCGCACGCTCCACCGCCTCTATGACCGCGTAGCTGGGCCCTCGTCAGGAACTCATTTTATCCGGATCTCGCGCCGAGCCTGAACATATTAACCCGGAGTAGCGCCATCCACAACCCAGAATAGCGCAGAATAGACGCGAGTGCGCGCGACCGGGAGCGGGAGTCAGGGGCGGTCGTCTTCGGTGTGGCTTACACGCCACAATTTTATGGTATCCAGTGCACCCTATGCCGGTTACACGAACCACCCGGAGTTGCGGACGTAGACCGATGGTAGAACGGCCAGTTCCCGAGCTTGTGTGCCGGTCTGAATTGTTTGCGCGCCCGCTCCACCTCTTTGCGGCGCCTGTCAC
>CAWJUA010000018.1:0-331110 GCA_963845925.1 uncultured Chloroflexia bacterium | reverse complement strand
AGTGGCCGATCATCACGCGCTCGATCGTCGCCGCGAGTGGCGCCGCGCCGGCACGCGGCGGTTTCGTCGGCAGTGCCAGCTGCTCGACCGTGAGTTCCCGGATCAACGCTGCCCCCTCGCCGCTGCGGGTCCGCAGGAGGCTGACCACCTCCTGCGGCGAGAGCTCGGACGTCAGCCGGCTCCGTTCGAGGACTGGGCGGCGCGACGACACCTTGTCGCCGATCGTCAGCCGGACGATCCATTCGTGGTAACCGGCGGCCTCGACGACATGCTCGGCGTCCCTGCCGATCGCCCAGACGCCCGGGCCGGCGACGTGGCGCCAGCGATCCGGCTCGATCTCCGCGACGACGGCGATCAACGCGGACGAAGCGTCCTCGAGGTCTCGAGCGAGCTCCGCCGCGCGACTCGAACTCGGCTCCGGAACCATGCCTCGGATTCTTGCGAGCTCGTTCCGTGAGTCAACAGCGTGGCGTGCCGCGCAGATGCCAGGCCGTCAGCGCCCGGGCAGGACGATTGGCTTGCCGTGTGGCGTCGACTTGGCGGCCTCGGCCCACGCCTCGTGGCGGGCGCTCAGTTCAGCGTCGAGGACGAGACCCTTCTTCGCGACGAGTCCCTCGAGGGTAGCCAGCCAGTGCCGGTAATAGAGCCGCCCGTCATCGTCCTCCCCACGTTCCGTGGCTGCCGCGATCTGGTCGGCAAGCCGGGTACTCCATTCCGGCCAGGTGAACACCCCTCGCTCGTTGAGCAGCACGGCCATCGCGAACGCCTGCGCCTCCCACGGCGCTCGGAAGACCGGGCCGTCGTCGTCGCGCGGGATCGCCGGCAGGGAGGCGATGTCCGGAGAGGTCACGCCGGCTCCAGGTGGTCGTCCCAGAGGTCGACATGGACGCTGTCGCCCGACGAAGCCGCGTCGCCCCACAGCTCGCGGGCGTCGAACCGGATGCAGTAGCAGTGTTGCGGGCTGGGGCCCAGGCCGTTGCCGGACGAATCGGGCAGCACCCAGACGCCGTAGTCGCGGGTCACGAAGCCCCGTCGGCCCCGAGCGTAACGCGGCAGCCGAGTGTGACCCACAGGGTGGATGAGCCGCGTCACGACGCGATCGCCGAGGCGGAACCGCGGCGCGACTACGTCGTCCGACTTCGAGGCATTGCGGCTTCCGGAGCGCGTCTGCAGGTCCTCGACCGACACCGGGTCGAGGGCGTCGGGTAGATCGTCGAACGGAGACACCGGATCGTCGATGCGCGCCGCGACCTCTGCTTGGCTGACAAGTCCCTTGTCGTCGAGCAGCCGCTGGAATCCGTAGAGCCAGCGCTCGTAGTAGCTCGAAGCGAGGTAGTCGATCGGCGGCATCTGTTCGCGTGCGAACCGCGATTGGTCGATGTTCCAATGGCCCGCCATACGCACAGCAACGAGCATGGCGAAAACGCGTCGCTCCCACTCCTCATGGAATACCGGTTCGTCTCGCTCGATCGTGACCGGCCCGAAGCCGTGCATCCCGCCGAGGTCATGGACGCCGTTCACGTCGACGGCGTCGGGTCCATCGCCGCCGCGACGCCGATCATCGCATCGCGTGTGACGAGCTCGGCCAGCCGCTCCTCGGGCCAGCCATCAGTGCCGGCGGGTTGCTCGGGCAGGACGAGGTAGCGGATCTCGGAGGTGCTGTCCCAGACGCGCACCTCGCGATCGGCCGGTAGCTGCAGCCCAAGCTCCGCGAGAACGCCCCGTGGGTCGATCACTGCGCGGGCGCGGTACGGCGCGGACTTGTACCAGACGGGCGGGAGCCCGAGCACGGCCCATGGGTAGCACGAACAGAGGGTGCAGACAACGAGGTTATGGACCCGCGGCGTGTTCTCCACGACGACGAGCTGCTCGGACTGGGCGCCCTCGAAGCCGAGCTCGACTGCCGCCGCGGTCCCGTCGTCGAGAAGGCGCTGTCGATACATCGGATCGACCCAGGCTCGGGCGACGATCTTCGCGCCGTTGCGCGGCCCCACCTTCGTCTCGTACGTGTCGACGATTGCGTCGAGCGCGGCCGGATCGACAAGGCCCTTGTCGACGAGCAGCGATTCGAGCGCGCGCACCCGCAGCTCGATCTCGCTCAGAGGGGCGTCGTGGTCCCGATGCTCCGGGACATCGTCGTCGTCACGATCCTGTTCCCGATCGTGCGAGTCGACCGCCGCTCGTCACCGCTCGTCCTCCGCGACCGCCTGACGTCGATAACCAACCCACATTGTCGCTTACTCGCGCAACGGCCTTCCGGCCAGCGCCGTCGCCGAGAATGATTCCTCGACGTCGCGGCGCCTATACCCTTGAACGCGGCCACGTGGGGCGCGTCACGAGGGGTGACGATGAACCAGCGGGATCTCGTCGAGCGGGCGGGGCGAGGCGATCATGACGCCTTCGCTGTGCTCGTCCGCGGGTCCATCGCGCGGCTGGAGGCCGTTGCCCGCCTCATCCTCCGGGACCCGGAGCTCGCGCGCGACGCGGTCCAGGAGGCCTTCATCCGAGCCTGGCGTGATCTGCCGGGTCTGCGCGACCCGGACAAGATCGACGCCTGGCTCCACCGATTGACCGTCAATGCCTGCCTCGACGTCGCCCGGCGGCGTCGTCGCAGAGCGATCGAAGTCGAGCTGACGCCATTGAGTCCGCACGTCGGTCGCCGACTCGACCGGGCTCGTCCTTGACCGCGACCAGCTCGAGCGCGGCTTCCGCCGCCTTTCGGCGGACCTCCGCGCGATCCTCGTCCTGCACTACTACGTCGGGATGACCGTCCCGATGGTCGCCAAGACCCTGGATCTGCCTCTCGGGACGGCGCAGTCCCGGCTCGCGCGGGCCCTCGCGGTCATGCGCGACACGCTGGGGGCAGACTCCGAGCCCGGGCAGTCCGCGATGCAGAAGGAAGGGCTCGCATGAGCACGACCGACCGCGTCGAGCGCGACATCACCGCCTGGTTCGGCGAGACCGCCGCGCCGGCGACGCCCGACTACACCGACGACATCCTCCGGCAGACCGCCGTCTCGCGTCAGCGGCCTCGCTGGACCTTCTCCGAAAGGTGGCTCCCGATGAGCGTCATCACCTTCGGCCGGGTGAACCTGCGACCGGTCCCGTGGCGGGCCGTCGGGCTCCTGGCCGTCCTTGGCCTTCTCCTCGCAGTCGCTGCCGCCCTGTACGTCGGCAGCCAGCCTCAACGCCTACCGCCGCCGTTCGGCGCGGCGGCCAACGGCCTCGTCGCGTACTCGAAGGACGGCGACATCTACACCGTCGATCCGATCACGGGCGCGCGAACCGCGATCGTCACCGGCGCCACCGTCGACGCGAGCCCGGCGTACTCGCTCGACGGGTCCCGGCTCGCATTCGCCCGGACCACCGGGACCGGCCAGCGTGATCGTCGTGGCGGATGCCGACGGGCGCAACCAGGTCGAGATCCCGATGACGCCGCTGGCCGAGGTGTCTCATCCGGCCTGGTCGCCGGATGGTCGATGGATCGCCGTCGCCGGCGGGCGACGGTGACGCTCGCTCTGGATCGTCGATACCGCCGCCGACAACGCCCGGATGATCAACGGCCTCGTCCTCGACGACGAGGCGCTCCTCTGGCGCCCGCCCGATGGACGCCAGCTCGCCGTCGTCGCGCGGGAGAGCCTGCCCAATCGGCTCCGGTTCGCGCTCGTCACGCCGGGCGTCGACAAGCATCGAATACCTGGCGCCCGTTGGATACCTCGGGAGCCAGTTCAGGGCGGGCGGCTGGACGCCCGACGGGAGCCGATTCGTCTACGCCTCGGATCCCCCTTGGGGACAGGTTCACGTTATCGAGGTCGACGGTGGGCGCGACGTCCAGATCCAGCCGAGCATGGAGGGAAACGGCACGATCTACCCACGGTTGTCGAACGACGGTCGACGTGTCCTGTTCATGGAACAGGGGCCGGGGGCAAGACCTGGCTGTCCGTCGCGCCGAGCGACGGGAGCAAGGCTGCGATCCGCGTCAGCGACATCTACGGCGACGGGATCGGGATCCACTACAGCTGGTCTCCGGACGACACGACAATCGAGTTCGAGCCCAACGTCGGTCCCAAGGTCCTCCTCGATCCCGACGGCGGTCCCCCGACGACGCCGCCCTGGATCACCGAGGGCGCCGAGTCCTGGCAGCGCCTGGCGCGCTGATCCCGGTCGTCGATGCGCGGGCGGCCACCGGTCGCCCGCGCCTGCCACTTCGCGGCGGGGCCCTCTCGAGCGCGAAGCGCTAGCCTCAGAGGCGTGCAGTCGACCGAACCGTCGGGCACCCTCCACCTGATCGTCAACGGCGCCGCCGCCGCGGTTCCCCGTGAGCCGGAGCGGACCCTCCTCGGCGTCCTCCGCGACGAGCTCGACATCACCGGTCCAAAGCCCGGCTGTGGCGAGGGCGTCTGTGGCGCCTGCACCGTCCTCGTCGACCGCCAGCCCGTCCGGAGTTGCCGGGCGTTGGTCTCGACGGCGGAGGGCCATGAGGTGCTGACGATCGAGGGCCTCGCGCCGGCCGGCGGGCTCCACCCGGTTCAGCAGGCGTTTCTCGCGGAGGGCGCCTTCCAGTGCGGCTACTGCACGCCGGGCATGATCCTGTCGACGGTCGCCTTGCTCGAGTCCACGCCCGAGCCCGATGACGACGCGATCCGATGCCAGGCTCGGGGACCACGTCTGCCGCTGCGGCACGTATCCGCGGATCCTGGCGGCGGTCCAGCGCGCCGGAGTGGTGCGCGCCGAGGAGTTCGACGGCCGATCCGACGTCGATGCTGAAGCACGGCCCGTTGCCCTCGACCGCCGCCCGAAGGCGCCCTGGGACATGACCCCGACCGCCGAGCGCGACTGGTTCGAGGTCCTGCCCGAGGGACTGATCCTCGTCCTCGAGCCCGACCGGTCCGGCGGCTGGTCGACGACGTCCGGAGCGTGGCTTCACATCGGCGGCGACGGGATCGTGACCGCGTTCACCGGCAAGGTCGACGCCGGCCAGGACAACAGGACCGGCCTGTCGATCATCCTGACCGAGTCGATCGGCGTCCCGCTCGGCGACGTCCGGCTCGTCATGGGCGACACCGACCTCTGCCCCCACGACGCAGGGACGTTCGGCAGCCGTTCGACGCCGGATGCCGGGCGCGAGCTGCGGGTCCTCGGGCAGGCGGCACGCGGCGTGCTCGACGATCTGGCGAGTGCTCCAGGCGGAATGCCGGAGCGCGGGATCGGCGCGCTCGTCGAGGGACTGCAGCGAGTCGACGTGGTGACGCGGCATGCCAACCGCCGAGGCGGGGAAGGTACCGATCGGAGTTCAGGGACGCCGCCGAGCGTCCCGCGCGTCACCGGGCGATCGATCGTGACCGGGACGAAGCGCTACCCATCCGACATCGTCCTGCCGGGAATGCGCCACGGCCAGGTTCTGCGTCCGCCCGCGGTCGGCGCGACGCTCCGGTCAATCGACCTCGGCGACGTCGCAGGCGAGGACGTGGCCGTCGTCCACGACGGCTCATTCGTCGGCGTCGTGGCCGCGACTGACGCTCAGGCACGGGTCGCGCTCGCCCGCGCGAAGGCCGAATGGGATCTGGCCGACCAGCCCGGCGAAGCCGATCTCGAATCACACCTTCGCACCCACCCGATCGAGGACGAAGGCTGGGAGGGCGGCTTTCACCGGGAGAGCGGCGACGTCGATCGGGCGCTCGCGACCGCCCAGGTCCGGGTCGAGGCGACGTATCGAACGGCATTCATTGCCCACGTCCCGATGGAGACGCGCGTCGCCGTCGCGGAGTGGACGGATGACGGCCGGCTCACGATCTGGACCGCCACCCAGGTGCCATTCGGGGTTCGGGCGGACGCGGTCGGCGGCGCTCGGCGATCCCGGAGTCGGCGGTCCGGGTCATCGTCCCGGACTTCGGTGGCGGGTTCGGTGGCAAGCACGCCGGCGAGGTCGCCCTCGAGGCCGCCCGCCTGGCGCGAGCGGTCGGGGCGCCGGTGAAGGTCCGGTGGAGCCGCGAGGAGGAGTTCCGCCACGGCTACGTCCGGCCTGCAGCGGTCATCGACATCCGGGTCGGGGCCGGCCGCGACGGACGGCTCACGGCCTGGCAGATGACGAACCTCAACTCCGGATCATTCGGGCTGGCGGGACCGTACGAGGTCCCGAACCAGCGACTCGACTACCAGGCCGCCGACTCGCCACTCCGACAGGGGTCGTACCGCGGTCTTGCTGCGACGGCCAACCACTTTGCCCGCGAGTCGGCGATGGACGAGGCCGCCGTCGCCCTCGAGATCGACCCGCTCGAGCTTCGGCTGGCCCATCTCCGCGACGAGCGCCTTGCGGCCGCCTTCCGCGCAGTAGCCGGGCGGATCGACTGGACCCGGGAGCGGCAGCAGAATGAGGGAGTCGGGATCGCCGGCGGGATCGAGAAGGATGCCCGCGTCGTCACCGCCGTGGAGCTCCAGGTCGGCGATGACCGGCGGCCCGTGCTCACCCGAATCGTCACCGCCTTCGATTGCGGGCGGATCGTGAACCCCGACGCCCTGACGAACCAGATCCAGGGCGCGATCTCGATGGGCCTCGGCGGGGCGCTGTTCGAAGCGGTCCACTTCGAGCGCGGCGGCGTCCTGACGAACGCGTCGCTGACCGACTACCGCGTGCCCCGGATCACCGACCTGCCGGCCATCGAGGTCGTCCTTCTCGACCGCCCGGACGTGCCGTCGGCGGGGGCCGGGGAGACGCCGATCATCGCCCTGGCGCCGGCGATCGCCAACGCGATCTTCGACGCGACGGGTGTCAGGCTCCGGGACATGCCACTGATTCCGGACGCTGGCCTTCCGGAATGATCGGGTTGGCCGATCGCGATCCACGGTTCCGTCGGTCTGTTGTGCACGAGACGCGCGACGTTCATGCTGTGGCGAACCCGGTAACTGAGGAGGCTGCCATGAGCCGCGCTCGTCTCGCCGCCCCGCGATCAGCCACGCTGACGCTGATCGCAACCATCGCCGTCCTGCTGCTCGCCGCCGCGCCGGCGACTGCAAGGAATGGAGCATCGCTTGGCGCGACGCTGCGCGATCTCGACCATAGCGCGGCGTTTGCCGGCACCGCGTGGGGCGTCGATACCCAGAGGAACCAGGTCGTTGTCACCGTCGACAGCTCGGTTCGTGGTTCACGGCTCGCCGCCGTCAGGGCCGCAGTTCAGCGCGCCGGCGCCTCGGCGCGACTCGCGTTCGCCGCCGGAACGTTCAGGCTGGACATCACCGGTGGCGATGCGATCTTCGGATCGAAGTACCGCTGCTCCCTCGGCTTCAACGTCGTCAACGGCTCGACGCACTACTTCCTGACGGCAGGTCACTGCGGCAAGGCGGAAAACCGCTGGTGGACTACGGCGAACCACAGCACCCTGCTCGGCGACACGACCAACGCATCGTTCCCCGGTCACGACTACGCGATCGTCAAGTACGCCGCTTCCTTCACGGACTACCCAGGAACTGTTGCCGGCAACCACGACATCACGACGGCCGCGAACGCCGTCGTCGGGGAGTCCGTCACCCGCACCGGCAGCACGACCGGGACGCACACCGGAACCGTCCAGGCCCTGAATGTGACCGTGCATTACCAGGGCGGCGGCACCGTCCGCGGGCTCATTCAAACCACCGTCTGCGCCGAGCCGGGCGACAGCGGCGGGCCACTCTATGACGGGACCAAGGCACTCGGCCTAACGTCCGGCGGCAGCGGCGACTGCAGGTCCGGCGGGACCACGTTCTTCCAGCCGGTGATTCCCGCCCTCCAGGCGTATGGGGTTGCCGTCTACTGACAGGCCGGAGCTCGGCACCCAGCATGTGTCAGCACATCGGTCAAGCCTAGGCGGCCTGTCCTTCGGCCGCCTCGATGCTCTTCGCGTCGCCGGATGGCGGCCCGTGCAGGAACCGGGCGAGCGCGACCGCTGCAACGGCCCCAAGGGCCGGCCCGAGGACATAGATCCAGATGTCGCCCAGCGAGCCGCTGACGACTGCTGGCCCGAGCGAGCGCGCCGGGTTCATCGAGGCGCCCTCGATCGGCAGCGCGATCAGGCCGGCGAGCGCGATCGTGCCGCCGACCGCGAGCGCGGCATTCGGCCCGACGACGCGGAAGCGATCGGCGGTGCCGATGATCACGGTGATCAAGACGCCGGTCAGGATCGCCTCGAGGGCGACCGCGGTTGGAGCGTCGACGAGCTTGGGGGACGTGACCCCGGCCTCGAGGTGCGTCCCGAACAGGGCCCGGACGACGAACGCCCCGCCGAGCGCACCCGCGACCTGAGCCGCCCAGTACGGCGCGAGCCAGCGGGCTGGGAAGAGGCCGCGGAGCGCAAACCCGAGGCTAACGGCCGGGTTGAAGTGGGCGCCCGATCGATCGCCGATCGCGTAGACGAGGGCCGCGATCAGCAGCCCGGGAGCGACGGCTCGCGCCGCCGGCCCGATCTGGCCGCCCGCCAGCTCGGCCATCGCGTCTGCGCCGGCGGCCACGAAGACGAGTGCGGCGGTCCCGATCGCCTCGGCGCCGATCCGCTGCGGCCACGAGGGGGCGTGCTCGACTGCCGGCTCCGGGCCGGGCGCGTGTGGTCCCATTCTGCGAAGGGTCAGCCTGGCCTCATCGCGGACGCGACCCTGCGGCGCGGCGCGCCTGCGTCAGCGGCCTTGCGGCCGAGCTACGCCGCGTGCCTCGGGCGTCAGTCGCGCTGCTTGATCGTCGAGATGTCGACCTCGTTGCCGGCCGCGTCGGCGAGCGTCCACCAGGTGGGGCTGTTGTCGCGGACGAGCCGGCCGCCGGCCGCGAGCGCGGCCTTCACCCTGGCCTCCGCCAGCTCGTGCGGCAGCCAGACCGCGACGTGGATCGCGCCACCGCCGTCGCCGCGGGGCTCCTGCATGGCCTCGAACCAGAAGCCGGGCAGGCGCCCATGCGGGTCGACGAGATCCTCCTCGGGGCTGTCGCGGCGCGGCTCGTAGCCGAGGGCCGCCTGCCAGAACGGGAAGACCTCCGCGGTCGAAAGCGAGCCGGGGATGACGAGGAAGCTCGCGACCGCCGACGTGTCGGCGGCGAGGCCTTGCTCGCGGGCGACCACGGAAATCTGCCGCGCGGCGTCGAGGTCCCGCTGTGACATCCCGTACCAGTCGTCGGCGTAGGTCAGCAGCCGGACGGTCACGCCGCCGGCCCGGACGTCGACATCCGGCGCATGGTCCGCGATCCCGGGTAGGTCCGCGATCGCGGCCACGAACCGCGCGCTCTCCCCGAACGAACCGGTCGCGAAGAACGCGGTGGCGCCGTCGCCGACGACCCGCCAGTCGGCCGTGCCCTCGGCCGCCTCGAACGCGTTCCCGCCGATCCCGTCGGTCGTCGCGGCCGTCGTCCCGGTCATCGCCCGTTCCCCGCGTCGTCGGCCACGTCGCCGATGATCCGGGCGATGTCGTCCGGCCGCGACCACATCGGCCAGTGGCTCGTCGGCAGGTCGATCCAGGTCGCGTTGCGCAGCTCGGGGATCCCCGCGAGCCACGTCCACTCGGGATGCTCCGTGGCGCCCTTCTTGTAGTCCTCCGACGTGAAGCCGGTCGCGATCAGCGTGCTGGGGATGTCGCGCCGGGCGTCGTTTGTCAGGCTGGCCGAGCCCCGGAGGACGCCACCCGGCACCGGAACGGCGCGCTCGCGGAACGTCTGCTTCTGGGCGTCAGTGAGGCCGTCGAGGTTCTCCTCGGCCTCGATGTCGCTCCAGACCATCGGCTTCTCGACGTCCTCGAAGCCGGGGTCGAGCGGCGGGATCCCTGGCGCGGTGTCGACGTAGACCATCGCCGCGATCCTGTCCGGGACGCGGTCGCTCGCGACGTAGCCCGAGAAGCCGGTCGCGCTGTGGACCGCGAGGACGACCGGCGCTGGGGCAGCCTCGACGGCGTCGACGATCGCGTCGACGTGGTCGTCGAACGTGATCGACGACCGATCGGCGTCGGCCGATTCGAGGCCCGGCAGCGTCAGTGCCGTGACCTCGTGGCCCGTCGCGCGGAGCTTCGCCGCGACCTCGTCCCAGGCCCAGGCGCCCAGCCAGAAGCCGGGCACGAGGATGATCGGTGCGCTCGTCATGGGTTCAAACCTCCGTGGCAGCAAGGGCGGCGGCGTGGTCCGCCGGGGCATCGTTCCACCACCGCAGCACGCGCATCGCCCGCAGCGTGTTCCAGCGACTGGGCCGGCCGTCGCCGTCTTCCATCTCGAAGTGCATTGCGCCATCGTGGACGTTCTGGAGCGGCCACCTGCCGTCCGGCTCCCGATTGCGCTCCACGATCGAGATCGCCTCGGCGATCCGGTCATCCGGCACGACGCCGGCGTCGCGCAGGTAATCGAGGCCGCGCAGGACGTCGTAGTGCCACCAGGGCGGGAACGAGAAGCGAAGCCACTGCGGGTCGATCACCTCGCCCGTCGACTTCCGGCGGAACAGCCGGCGCTCGAGCATGTAGTTCTCACCCCGGCGGCGGGCCTCGGTCAGCATCTCGGATCGGACGGACGCCCGCTCGTAGGCGAGCAGCCCCTCGAGGACGTTGATCGTCGTACCGAACGACGAAACGGTCGCCCCGTTCTCGACCTCGCAGTTCCAGCCGCCGTCCGGAAGCTGCTCGCCGAGCAGGCGCTCGACCAGCGGAGTTACGTCGACGCCGAAGTACGAGCCGGTTGCCACGACGTTGCCGTTGATGCACGGCTCGACCTCGCCCTCGAAGAATCGGTGATCGTCCCAGGGCGTCTCGACCGGCGCACCACCCTTCCAGATCACGCGTTCCCGGACGAGCCCGATGGCGTGTATCGCCTCGTCGCTCCGGGGATCGAGGCCGAGCTGCCGCAGCAGCTCGAGCGTGTGGAAGGTGTCGGTGTAGTCGAGCGACCACGGCCGCCCGCCCCATCGGCCATCCGGTGCCTGGAGCGCCAACAGCCGCGCACCCCAGCCCTCGCGACCGACGCGGGCACGCTCGGCGGCGACGACCTCGGCGGGTTCGTCGGTGAGGTCGTGCATGACCTGCCAGCGGATCGCGGGGTCGGAATCGAGCAGCCAGTCGACGACGGTCATCTCTTCGCTCCGCATCAGGGGACGCGTCGGGTGGGCGGGGCCATCGTGAGCGAAGATCGTGACAGGCTGCGGCAGCATTGGCCTTGCAACCGTCAGCTCAAGAGGAGTGACGCCGTGAACTTCTTCAGGCGCAAGAAGAAGGACGACGAGCCGGTCGACATGAACGCTCGCTCGCCTCAGACCGGGCTGAAGTACAAGGACATCGCGCTGCTGGGCCAGCTGATGAACCAGGGCGCGGACCTCTCCAAGCCGCGACACGCCCTCTACTTCTCGTAATAGTTCGACTGGGCAGGGAACGCGAACAGGTGTCGCGCTCCGACCGGGGCGTCGTCGAGGGCGGCGACGACCCCGCGCCCGGGCGGATTCGCGGATGCCGTTGACCGAGTTGTGGTTGTCGGCTGTCAGCACGAGCCGGCTCCGGTCGGCGAAGGGGAACGCCTCGCCGACGAGCTTCGAGGCTCCGCTGGCGTTCGCGGTGAAGACGACCGGACGAACGACAGGACCGCCGCCCGGGACCTGTCGGCGAGCTGCGTGGCGGCGCGCGAGGTCGGGTTCTCGGAGTGGGGGTTGCCCAGGACGCGGTGTTGGAGCAGTGCGAGATGCTCGCGGACCTGCCATTCGGCGTAGAGGCTCGCGCCCGTGTAGTCGAGGTAGACCTCGCCGCTGCGGTCGAGCCGGCCGTACTCGCGGGCCCGAAGCGACGCGAACGCGTCGACGCCGGGCGACACGGGCTCGCCGCCCGCGCGCGCCGAATGGCGTGGCTCGACGACCGCGGTCACGGATGCATCGTGGGCCGCGCGTCGGTCAAGGTCTGTGACGTTTGTTCCACCCGAGCGAGGTCGCCCGGATCAGGCCTCGGATGCGGCCGGGCCCTTGCGCACCCAGTTGTGGCGGAAGTAGGCGAGCTGGAAGCCCGATCGGACCATGTTCCGGTAGCTCGGGTTCGGGTCCTCGGCCGTCTCCTTGCCCGTCTCGACGATCGCGAACCGGCAGCCGGCGTCGCGCGCGTCGCGCAGCCGCCGGGCGAACAGCGCCGACTGGCCGCCGCGCCCGCGGTGCGATTTGGATGTGGCGCCGAACCCGAACCAGGCCACGCCATCCTCGATCCGCATCGCCGCCGTCGACACCGGCGTGTCGCCATCGAAGCCCATGTAGTGGGTCCAGCCGGCCTCGCCCGCGGTGGCGCCCGAGGCAGGGCCGACGACATCCGGAAAGCCATAGGCCTCGACGACCCCGAGCCGCCCGAAGTCGTCGGCCCGGTCGGCCCCGATGACTTCGATCCGGAGGTCGGTCTTCGCCTCGGGGATCGCCGCGAGGTCGTGCCACATCTTCACCCAGGTCCGGCTCCGGTTGAAGCCGCGAGCCTCGAACCAGCCGACGAGCTCCGCCGGGGCGGCGTGCGGCGCGATCTGAGCAGCCGACATCGCCCGCCTGGCTCCGTCAAAGAACGCGACGACCTCATCGACGTCTGATTCGACCGCCGGCCGGGCAACACCGACCCGATGGCGCGGTTGAAGAACCAGATGTCGAGCCCAGTAAAGGCAAGCGCGACGCCGTCGCCCGGCCGGGCCGTGATCGCTCCGACCGGGTCGCCTGGCAGCGCGGCCGCCGCCCGGTAGATGTCCGCCCAGGCGAGCGCCTCCGACATCTCGGCCCAGTAGGCGACCTCGGGATCAAGCTGCATTTGGACGGCTCCTCGTGCTCGACCCCACGGCAGGAGCGCGAGCATTGCATACGCGCCGCGGCGGCGTGGTGGCGTCCAGGCCGCTCCAGCCGCCGCCCGCGCCGCCGTCATGCAGATCCCCGGCGGCGAAGGCACCGGTGTGTCGACGCCGTCCTCGTAGGCGTTCGTCCAGTCGAGGAGCGGCTTGATCTTCGTCGATGCGCCCAGCACGCCGATGTAGCGTGCCACCTCCCCGACCGGCCTCGAGGCCGCAGATCGCCCGGACGTTGGCCTTGCCGTTCTCGTCGAGGAAGCACCGGTCCGCCACGGCTGGTCGCCGCCCTCGTCCGGGCCCGTCGCCGGGCGTCCAGGCCGGTCCCGGCCTTGCCGGTCGCGCAGTCGCCGCTCCGGAGCGCCACGCCGTAGCCGGCCATCCGGGCGATGTACGCGGCAAGCGCTCCTGCGCGTCGCGAACGCGTAGACGCCACCCGGTCGACGAGGTTCGAGCCCACGACGCACTCGATGCCGGCGGTCGCCTTCGGCGGCAGGTTCGTGGTCCGTGGCGCGCAGCCGATCCGGGCGTCGGTACGGATCACGCGAACAGCTGCGCCTGCGCCGGCGAGAACCCCGGCGGCGCGGAGGCCGCGCCGCCGCACGCCGCTCCCGGAGATGCCGCGGCACTGGATCCCGCGGCCGGCGAACCCCCTCCCGCGGCAGCGTTCGATGGCGCATCCCCGGCGGCGGGTGGCGGCAGCGCAGACCCGCCACAGCCCGCGAGCAGCGCGAGCGCAAGCGAGACGCCCAACGACGACCCCAGCCCGCGCCATCGTCGGGTGCTCAGGCCATCGTGCCGACAGTCGCGGCGTCCACCCATTCGCCGACGCGACGGGCGAGGATCGGCAGCGGCATCGGCCCGGCGCCCAGGACCGTGTCGTGGAAGTCCTTGATCCGGAACCGGTCGCCGAGCGCCGCCTCCGCCTCGCGCCGGATCTTCTGGATCTCGAGCCGGCCGATCATGTACGCCAACGCCTGGCCCGGCGTGACCGCGTAACGGTCGATCTCGGCGGTGACGTGGCCCTCGCGCATCGGCGAGTTCGCCAGCATGTAGTCGATCGCCTGTCGCCGGCTCCAGCCCAGCGCGTGCATCCCGGTGTCGACGACGAGCCGGCAGGCCCGCATCGAGTCGGCGGAGAGCATGCCCATCCGGTCGAGCGGGCTCGAGTACAGGCCCATCTCGTCGGCGAGCCGCTCCGTGTACAGGCCCCAGCCCTCGCCGTAGGCGGCGATGAACGCGCGCTTCCGGAACTCGGGGATGGAGTCGAGCTCGGCCGCGATCGCAAGCTGCAGGTGATGGCCGGGGATGCCCTCGTGGAACGAGGTCGACTCGATGTCGTAGCGACCCCAGCCGGTCGGATCGGAGGTGTTCATGAAGAAGACGCCGCCGCGGCTGCCGTCCTTGGGCGGCGGGAAGTAGTAGGCGATTGCGCCGTTCGTCGTCGCCTCGACGTCGCAGTCGGCCTTGGGCAGGATCCCGAACCAGCCGCCCATGGCGGCGCGGGCCTTGGCCATCGCCGCCTTCGACGCGGCGACGATCTCGTCGGCATTGTCGTGATGAAGCGACGCGTCGTCGCGGAGGGCGGTGAAGATCCGATGGAGATCGTCGGTGCCGACGGTGGCGGGACCCAGCTCGCGGTACTCGCGGGCCAGCGATTCCACCTGGGCCAGGCCGACGTCGTGGATCTCCTGGGCGCTCAGCTCGACCGTCGTGTAGTAGCGGATCGCCGCCGCGTAGGCGTCGTCGCCGCCGGCGACCCAGCACAGCCCGGGCTTGTCGTTGGCGCGGGCGTGTGGCTGAACGTCGTCGCGGAGCGTGTCGCGGTACGTCCCGGCCGCCGGCCGGATGTCGCTTTCGATGATCCGGGCGAGGCGGCCCTTCCACTCGTCGAGGTCGGCGCCCTTCATCCCGCCGGGGTGGGCGGTGTTGAGCAGCGGGTCCTCGGCGAGCGGCGTCGCGAGCCAGCGGTCGATCTGGTCGACGGTCTGGCGGACGGCGAAATCGGCCGGGGTCCGGCCGTGGGCAACACCCTCGCGGTGCCGGCCGGCAAGGTCGCGGAAGTACGTCGCGATGCCGTGGTACTTGCCGATGAACCCCTCGGCGATGTCGGCGTCGGGGATCGTCAGCTTCGGGATCCGGACCGGCAGGCTCGCCTGCACGCCGAAGATCGGGTCGGCGCCGAACTCGTCGAGGCGGGCCCCGCTGAAATCGGCCCTGGCATTGGCGTCCCAGGCGACCATCTCCCGCGAGATCCGTTCGTCGGCCGAGAGCCCGTCGACGGGGATGGCCTCGGCCCGCGCGGCGAACTCCCGGGCCTCGGCGATCTGGCGGTCCTCGGCCTCGAGGCCGACCTCCTCGAACTGGTCGACGTAGCCGTAGTCGCCGATCATGTGGGCCCAGGTCGGGAACGTGCGGAGCCGCAACTCCTGGTAGTCGGTGGCGAGCGAGTCGACGGCGTCGGTCACGGGGAATCTCCGATTCGTCGCTGGTGAAGGGAGGCTCATGGTAGTCCGACCCGCTGGCGATATCCTCGACCCGTGATGTTCGCAGCAACGCGCCGTTCGTGACCCGGCAGCGGATCCCGGACGCGGTCCTCGCGGCCGCGCATGCCCGGTTGCAGGCGCGCGCCGCGCGGAACTGGCCGGAGGCGGACCGGCTGCGAGCGGAGATCGAGGCGGCCGGCTGGCGGATCGTCGACACCGGCACGGACTTCGCGCTGTCGCCGGCCGCCGCGCCGACCGTCGAGGAGGCGGGGACGGTCCGCTTCGGATCGTCGTCGGCGGTGCCGTCGCGACTCGATGAGCCGTCGACGGGCCTCGCGACCGTGATCCTCGTCGCGACGGACTGGCCGGCCGACCTCGAGCGGGCGCTCGACGGCCTGGCCCAGACGTCGCCCGACGGTGTCGCCGTCGTCGTGGTCGGGGACGGGCCGTCGGCCGAGCAGGACGCAGCGCTCGAGGCGGTGGGGGGCCGGCCGAATGGTCGAGGTCGTCCGCACGAGCCAACGGCTCGGCCAGGCCGCGGCGCTGAACGCCGGGCTGCGACGGGCGTCGGCGGACGTCGTCGTCGTCCTCGACACGAGCGTCGAGCCAACCGGCGACATCGTGACGCCGCTCGTCGCAGCGCTCGACGACCCCACGGTCGGCGTCGTCGGCGGGTGGGGGATCGTCAGCGACGACCTCCGCCGCTTCACCGACGCGCCGCCGGGCGACGTGACCGCGATCGAGGGCTACGCGATCGCGTTCCGCCGTGCCGACTTCGCCGCGCGGGGCCCGCTCGACGAGCACTTCCGCTTCTACCGCAACCTCGACATCTGGTGGAGCCTCGTGCTCCGCGACGAGGGGGAGGGGACCGCCCCCCGCCGCGCGGTCGCGATCGAGCTGCCGGCGACGCGCCACGAGCATCGCGGCTGGACGAGCGTTGTCGAGGCGGAGCGAGACCGGCTCAGCAAGCGCAACTTCTACCGGATCATCGACCGGTTTGGGTCGCGCAAGGACCTCGCCGCGAGCTAGTCCCGGAAGACGGTCACGAGACAGGCCGGTGGTGGACTGCGGGGGTGAGCGACAACCCGATCCTCGACCGGCTCCTGGCCCTCGCAGAGGCGAATCGGCAGCTGCAGCAGTTCGGCCAGAGCAACGACAACGAGGTCCACGACGGCCGGACGGCGTGCACGCACACGATCTGCCAGTTCCTCTCGCTCGCCTGGAACGGGACGATCCCGACGTTGAACGAGGTCAACCGCCGCGCGGGGATGAAGCCCAACGTCAGGAACGCGATGAACATGGAGCGAGGAATGGTCCAGTCCGAGCTGGCGACGTTCCTGAAGAACTCGAAGATCCCGATGAAAGTCGTCCGCGGGCTGCCATTCAAGGGCCTGCTCGAGGCCTCGAAGAACGGGCCCGTGTTCTATGGGATGCGCTACGGATCGGCGCCTCCCGCGGCCCCCTCCCACAAGAACGGGACGACCCAGAAGGGCGGAAAGCACGTCGCCGACATGCGCCATGCGGTGGTCATGCTCGGCTTCCGAGAGTTCCCGGCCGTGGGCAACAAGCCTGCCCGCGTCGAGGTCTACCGGAAGGACCCCAACCATGGCTCAGCCAAACGGCCAGAGAAGCCGCCGTACGACACGATCTCCAGCCGACAGGCCAGGATCGAGTACGAGGCGTATCACACCGTCCTCGGCAACACGCTCTACGCCGCCATCCCGACGCGGGCGATGCAGGTCATCGGGTCGTTCAAGGCGGCGGCGCCGGCCGCGCCACCGCCGCTCGTCCTGACGGCGCTCAAGCCGTTCGACGGGACGGCCGAGATCGACGGCGACGGCCACTTCGCGGTGCAGCTCGCGGACCGAGAGTTCTTCGCCCTGGCCGACGGCCTGAAGAAGGACGTCGTCGCGCTCGGGCGGCTTTCGCCCAGGTTGCCCGGTCCGGCCGGTGATCGGACGAACGTTGCGCTCGTCGGAGACGAGGCGGCGATCCTGTTGCGGGCGGACATCATCCTCCGTGACAGGGCCGGAAACGTGGTCGAGCGGCCTGCGACCGAGGCCGACGAGGACCCGCCGCCGGGCCCCGACATCATCGTTCCCGACGGCGACCCGACGACACCCGACGACGAGCTGGACGGGAACGACGCGCTGCCGGACGACTGACTCCGAGCCGGTGTTATGCCGCTGCAATCCTCGTGAAAGGGTACCGAGCGGGGCACCTGATTCGATCCTGACGCCCGGAGTGGCTAGATGGACACACGTGAGGTCGGGGCCTGCGCCCCGGGCGAGCGGTTCAGAGCAGAAGGAGGCTCTCTCATGCTCGACCCGCAGACCCGGCAGCAGCTCCAGACCAAGTTCCAGCAGGTCAAGCCGCAGCTGAAGCAGCACTTCAGCGGCGTCACCGACCAGGACCTCGACTACGCCAAGAGCGACCCCGATCGGTTGATCACGACGATCAGCCAGAAGACGGGCCAGCCGATGGCTCGCGTCGAGTCGGAGATCCGCTCGCTGGTGGGCTCCGCCTAGTGTCCCCGGCGCTCGCCTGACCGCGGGCGCCGCTCCCATCGCGCTCCCGCGAGGCTAGTCCTCGCTCGATTGCACCCAGACGCTCCCTCGCCGGGGTCGTTCGACTCTGACCTCACTCCGAAGCCGGTGACCGATTTGTTGGTCCCCGGCTTCGGCGCGTTTTGGGGTTCAGTGCAGGTCAGGTCGCGCGCCGGACGACCGAGCCGTCCGGGCCGTCGACGACCTCCCAGCCCTCCGCGGCGAGGCGGGCCCGCAGCTCGTCTGCACGGGCGAAGTCCTTGGCGGTGCGGGCCGCCGTCCGCTCGTCGAGCAGGGCGATGACCTCGGCGGATGCCGTTTCGTCGGCTGCCTCGTGCGGCGTCGACCACGTCCGGTCGAGGTCCAGGCCCAGCACGAAGTCGGCGTCGAGCGCCAGCCAGCGCCGCTCGTCGTCGGCGATCGGCGCGCGGACCGCCTCGCGGACGACCGCGAGCGCCGTCGGCAGGTCGAGGTCGTCGTCGATCGCGTCGACGAACCGGTCGTGGAGGGCCTGTCCCTCCGGGGAGAGCGGGGACGCGGGGGCGTGGGCCCGGTCGGTCAGCGAGACGTCGCCGCCGCCGTGGCCCGCGACGCCCTCGGCCGTCCCGATCGGGCGGTCGGGCGCGGCGCCCGCGCGGAGTGGGGGAGGGGCGGCCCACGGTCCGTCCGCCGGCGGCTCGCCAAGCGCCCGCAACCGCTCGCGGAGCGACTCCAGCCCCGCAGCCGCCGCGGCGAGCGACTCCGCCGTGTATTCGAGCTTGTGGCGGTAGCGCGAGGTGAGCGCGAGGTAGCGGAACGCGAGCGGGTCGACGCCTCGATCCGCGACGTCGGCGATCCGCTCGATGTTGCCGGCCGACTTCGCCATCTTCTGGCCGCCGACCTGGAGGAACTCCCCGTGGACCCAGACGCGGGCCGGCGGGCCGCCGACGATCGGCGCCGACTGGGCGATCTCGTCCTCGTGGTGCGGGAACACGTTGTCGATGCCGCCGGTGTGGACGTCGAACCGCGGCCCGAGATGCTTGAGCGCCATCGCCGAGCACTCCAGGTGCCAGCCGGGATAGCCCTCGCCCCAGCGCGGCGTCGGCCATTTCAGCTGGCGGCCCTCGCCGGCGGCCTTCCAGAGCGCGAAGTCGGCGGCGTCGCGCTTGTCGGGCTCGACCTCGCCGCGGTGGCCGGCCCGCAGCGCGTCGAGCGTATTGCCGGAGAGCTGCCCGTAGTCGGGGAACGACGCGACCGCGTAGTAGACGTTGCCGCTGTCGCTGACGTAGGCGTGGCCCCCGTCGACGAGCTGCTCGGCCAGGTCGAGCATCTCCGGGATGTGCTCCGTGGCGCGCGGGAAGACGTGAGCGGGGAGGAGGTTGAGGAGCGCGGCGTCGGCATGGAACGCGGCCTCGTACGCGTCGGCGATCTCCTGGGTCGTCTTGTGCTCCAGCCCGGCCGCGACGAGCATCCGGTCCTCGCCGCGATCGAAGCGCTCGTCGCGGAGGTGGCCGACGTCGGTGATGTTCTGGACCTGGAAGACGTCGACGCCGTGGTACAGGACGGCCCTTCGGATGAGGTCGGCAAGGAGGAATGTCCGGAGGTTGCCGACGTGGGCGAAGCGATAGACGGTCGGGCCGCAGGAGTACATCCGGAGGCGGCGCCCGTCGGAAGGTTCCACGGGTTCGACGCCGCGGGTCAGGGTGTTGCGGAGGCGGAGCGTCACCGGCAAATCGTAGTCGGCCGGACGGCTCCGTCGAAATTTCCCGGGAATCGGCCTAACGATTCCGCCGATGTCTCGTTATCCGGGCAGAGGCCTCGCGGCAATGACATCGTTCCCCCGGCGGTGTGGTGAAGCGAGGCCTCTTTCTACGCCCGTCGCCATGGCGGCCGGGGGCCGCGTTGGGCGATGCGCTCCTCGCTCACGCACTTCTCGTGCGCTCGCTGCGGTGCTCTCGCCCGCCTTGCCCGCGACCACCCTGGCGGCGGGCTGACGTTCCGAGCCTGGTCCGCCCCTTCGGCGGCCCGACTTCGGTCCCAGCGAAATCGGGCCGGCCAATCGCATCGCCTTCCGCTGGGAGAGGCAACTTCCAGGGTTGCGAGCCGATCAGCCCGCCACCAGTCGGCGAGCGCGCCCGACCCCTTGGGCGGGTCGCAAACCGGGTCCACCCTATACTCCCGCCATGCGCCGCTGGGTCTGCATCGTCGCGCTTCTCGCCGGGTTCTCCGCGGATGGTTACGCCTACACCGTTCGCTCCCGCCCGCTGGTTCCGATCGAGAGATCGCTCACGGAACCGGCCGATTCGCGCGCCGACGCGCGCGGTTCGCGGGCCCGGCCAATGACCAGGACGGCCGCGTGGTGGGCACAGGCGCCGTGGGCTCAGACCTGATCGATCGCACGTCGATTCGTCGGCGCGGGCCGGTACGGCGCATCGCGGGGGTCGCGGGGGCGATCCTCATCATGGCCTCCGTCGCCGCGTGGGTCGGCCTGCGAGACACGCGCATCGTCGCTGCCGCGCCCTCCGACACGGTCAAGATCCTCATCGGCGCGGCCGCGACCCTCGATCCCGCCGCCCAGGGCGACATCGGCAGTGCCGCGATCTCCGCCCAGCTGTTCGAGGGCCTGACCGCGTTCGACCCGCAGCTCAAGGTCCGGCCGGCGCTCGCCGAGTCGTGGGACCTGCTCGACGGGGGCCGCCGGATCGTCTTCCACCTCCGGCCCAACCTCACGTTCTCCGACGGATCGCCGATCACGGGCGAGGACGTCGTCCGGAGCTGGCTCCGGATCATGGACCCGCAGGCGCCCTCGCCGCTCCTGTCGCTGATCGGCGACGTCGATGGCGCCCTCGCCTACGCCCACGGCCAGAACCCCGACCCCGCCAGCGTCGGGCTCAAGGCCGACGGCCTCGACGTCGAGGTCCGCCTGACGCGGCCCGCAGCGGACTTCGTGTCGGTCGTCGCCAGCCCCACGTTCGCGGTCGTGCCGCCCGGCGTCGGGACGGACCCGCGGGCGCTCGAGCCGGCGGGCTTCGTCGGCAGCGGCGCCTACACGCTCCAGTCGACCGACGACACGAAGACCGTGATCGCCGCCAACGACCACTACTGGGCCGGCAAGCCGGCGATCCCGACGATCCAGCTCGTCCACGACATCGGCGGGCGGAGCCCGGTCCAGGCGTTCGAGGACGGCGACGTCGACCTGACCAGCGTCTTCCCGTTCGACGCCACGTGGATCGCCTACGACGACGCGCTGGGGCCGCAGCTCCGGCAGGGTGCGTCGCTCTCGACGAGCTACTACGGCTTCGACACGACGAAGCCGCCATTCGACGACGTCCGGGTTCGCCAGGCCTTCGCGAAGGCCGTCGACTGGCGGCGGCTCGTGTCGCTCGTCGCCGGCCCGACCGCGACCGTCGCCACCGGCATGGTCCCGACCGGGATTCCGGGCCGCAGCGACACGGACTTCCTGCCCGACTACGACCCAGACGGAGCGCGCAAGCTCCTCGCCGAGGCCGGCTATCCCGGCGGCAAGGGCTTCCCCGAGACGACGTTCATGACCTTCGGGTCGCCGTACGACGCGGCCGTCGTCGACGAGATCAAGAAGCAGCTCGGGGTCGATCTGGGCTACGAGGTCTCGAACGGCGACTACTTCACGCGGCTCGCCGAGGATCCGCCCCAGATGTGGTCGATGGGCTGGGTCGCCGACTACCCGAACCCCAACGACTTCCTGGGCATCCTCCTCGCGACCGGGTCGTCGAACAACTACGGCCGCTGGAGCAACCCCGACTTCGACAAGGCGATCTCCACGGCGCTCGCGACGACCGACCCGGCCGCGACCCGCGCGGCGTTCGACACGGCCGAAGGGATCGTCCGCGACCAGGCGCCGGTGATCCCGCTCTCGTACGACAACGAGTGGAAGCTGTCGCGGACGGGGCTGCTCGGGGCCCAGGAGAACGGCCTCGGGATCACCCGCATGGCAGGGCTGGCGTGGCAGGGCCGATGACCGCCGACGTCTTGGCCGACGACCGGGGCCTGGCGCCGGATCACCGCGTCCTGGCTCGCGTTCTCGCTGGCGCTCGCGTCAATGCTCGTCGTCGTCGCGCCGGCGGTCGCCGCCGACCCCGTCGAGTTCAGCACGCCGACCGCGTCCTCCACCTACGGCACGTCGATCGTCTTCAAGCAGCCGGTCGACCTTGCGACGGTCCCCAAACGGGTCGAGCTGTTGTTGCAGACGCCCGGCGCGGCGGGGCCCGGCGTCATCGAGGTCGACGCGCCGACCCGGTCGGGCCCCTCGACGCTCTCGTTCAGCGTCTCGCTCGCCGACGGCCACATCGTCCCGAACACGACGTTCGTCGCCCGCTGGCGGGTCACCGACGCCGACGGCAAGACCTGGGTCGGGCCGCCGGTCAGCCAGACGTACGCCGACACGCGGGTCGACTGGAAGACGCTGAAGGGCAAGCTCGTCACGGTTCACTGGTACCAGGGCGGCGACTCGTTCGGTCAACGCGCGCTGAAGATCGGCGACGACGCGGTCGCCCAGACGTCGCAGCTTCTCGGCGTGACCGAGACCGACCCGATCGACTTCTTCATCTACGCCGACCAGGACAAGTTCTATGACGCACTGGGGCCGGCGACCCGCGAGAACGTCGGCGGCGAGGCCCACGCCGACATCCGGACGATGTTCGCCCTGATCACGCCGGCCGAGATCAACGACAGCTGGGTGTCGACCGTCGTCCCGCACGAGCTGACCCACCTCGTCTTCGACACGGCGACGAAGAACCCGTACCACGAGCCGCCGCACTGGCTGAACGAGGGGCTGGCGGTCTATCTCTCGGAGGGCTACGCCTCGAGCTACCGCAACCAGGTCGAGAGCGCGGCGAAGGACGGCTCGATCATGCCGCTCGACGGCCTGGTCGGCGCGTTCCCGACGACCCGCGACCGGTTCTTCCTGGCGTACGGCGAGAGCGTCTCCGCGGTCGACTGGATCGTCGCGAACAAGGGCCGTGACGCGCTGATCGCCCTGATCCGCTCGTACGCCGACGGCGTGAGCGACGACGCGGCGTTCAAGAGCGCGCTCGGGCTCGACACTGCGGCGTTCCAGCAGGCGTGGCTGGGGTCGGTCGGGGCGCAGGCGCCGGTCCGCCACGGGCCGCTGCCGGCGCCGGTCGGGCCGCTGCCCCAGGGCTGGTCCGGGGCAGCCCCCAACCCGAGCATTCAGCCGGGCGCCTCGGGTGGGCCCGGAGCGGCCGCGACGCCGCCGTCGAATTCGCCCGTTGGGCAGCCCGCGTCCGAGCCCGCCGGCCTGAGCCTCGGCATGATCGCGATCGTCGTTGTCATCGGGCTCGTCCTCGTCCTGGGCGGGATCGCGCTGGTCCAGCGCAACCGTCGCTCGCCGCCCGGGATGCCCGCCGGGATGGGATCCTTGGATACCGGCGGCTACGCGCCGCGGCCCGAGCCGCCTGGGTCGGTGCCGTGGACCCTGCCGAGCGAGGCCTCCGCCGACGCGCCTCCGCCGGATGATCCGTGGGCGCGGCCCGCGCCGCCTCCACCTCCACCCGCGCCCGCCCCAGCCGAGTCGCCGGAGACGCGACCACCCGACCAGCCCCAGCCGTGACCCAGCTCGCCCGCCGACTGCGGGCGATCCCGAGCTGGCAGATCACGCTCGGGTTCGCGCTCCTCGCCCTCGGCTTCCTCATCGCCGCCCAGCTCGCGGCGCAGGGGCCGCGCGTCCGGTACACGACCCAGGAGCGGACGCCGCTCGTCGAGACGGCCACGGAGCTCCAGCGCCAGCACGACGAGCTCCGCGACCAGATCACGAAGCTCCGCTCGGACATCGCCACGCTGGAGGCCCAGGGCCAGGGCACCACGGAGCTCGTCCGCACCCTCAACCAGCGGCTCGAGGAGGCGCGGATCGCGGCCGGCCTGATCCCGCTCACGGGCACCGGGCTCGTCCTCCAGCTGAACGACTCGACGTTGCCGGTGCCGGCCGGCGCCGACGAGGCCGACTACCTCGTGACGGCCCGCGACATCCGGACGGTCATCGCCGAGCTCTGGCTCGCCGGCGCCGAGGCGATCTCGGTCAACGGCGAGCGGGTCACCGTCTCGACCGGCGTCCTCGACATCGGCCACACCATCCTCGTCAACTCGGCCTACCTCTCGCCGCCTTACCAGGTCCGGGCGATCGGCCCGGACGACCTGCTCGACCAGCTGAGCCTGTCGCAGGGTTGGCGCGACTTCATCCAGACCCGTCGCGGCACGTTCGGGCTCGACGTCTCCTTCGCCGAGCCGGCCGAGGTCGAGATCCCGGCGTTCGCCGGCAGCCTGACGCTCCGCGCGTCGCGCATCGTGCCGTCGCCGGGACCGTCGTCGGCGCCGTCGGGACCGGCGCCATGACCCGATCGCTCCGGGCCCCGCGCAGCCAGCTCCTCCTCACGCTCGTCGCGTTCATGCTCGGCCTGCTCGTCGTCGTCCAGATCCGGTCCCAGACCACCGGCGATCGGCTGGCCACGCTGTCGGCCCAGGACCTGACGCTGCTCGTCGGCAACCTCAACGCGGACAACGACCGGCTGCGCGGCGAGATCACCGGGCTGCAGCGCCAGCTCGACTCGCTCGAGCTGGGCGGGTCCCGCGGCGCGACCTCGGTCGCCGACATCCGCGCCGACCTGGACCGCATCCGCGCCTGGTCCGGGCTCGACCCGGTCGCCGGCGACGGCATCACGATCACGATCCGCGGCCCGATCGGGGCGCCCGACGTCGAGGACGTGGTCAACGAGCTCCACAACGCCGGCGCCGAGGCGATCGCGATCGACGACGTCAGGGTCGTCACGGGCACGGTCATCGGCGGGTTGCCGGGGTCGATCTCCGTCGACGACACGCCGCTTGGCGACCCGTTCACGATCCGGGCGATCGGAGCGACGGAGTCGCTCACCGGGTCGCTGACCCGGGCCGGCGGCATCGTCGCCCAGCTCGCGGCGACGAATCAGGACGCCGCCCTGGACATCCAGCCGACGGAGCGGATGACGCTGCCGGCCTCGGCGCGCGTCCTCGTGCCGAGCGCACGGCCACCCGCGGCTCTGAGCGTCCGGCTGTCTGATAGGCTCGGCTGGATGACGGCGCGTCCCCCGATCGAGCTGCTCCTCGGCGACGTCCTGCGGCTGCGGCGCGCCCATCCATGCGGCGGTGACGAATGGCTCGTCGACCGGCTCGGCGCCGACATCGGGCTGCGCTGCCGGCGGTGTGACCGGCACGTCTTGATCGAGCGGCGGACCGTTGAGCGGCGGCTGGCCGGATTCGTGACCCGCGGCGACCCGGCGATCAGCGCCGCGGTCAGCCCGATCGCGCGCGACACGGCCTCGTGACGGACGCCCCGGCGACAACGGCTCAGACGACGACCCCGGCGCCCGGCGCGCCGCCGTCCGGCGGCGCCCTGGCGGTCTTCAAGAACCGGTCGTTCCTGTTCCTCTGGCTCGCCCAGGCGTTCACCCAGATCGGCGGCAACATGGTGATCTTCGGCCTGACGATCATCATCGCCGGGTCGACGAACTCGACGGCCGCGGTCAGCGCCCTAATCCTCACGTTCCTCGTCCCGGCGGTCCTGTTCTCGGCACTCGCCGGCGTCTTCGTCGATCGTCTCGACCGCCGTCTTGTCCTGATCGGCACGAACGTGTTGCGCGGGGTGGCGTTCGTCGGCGTCTGGTTCGTCGGAACGAACCTCGCGCTGATCTACCTGCTGAACATCTTCACCTCGACCGTCACCGTGTTCTTCAGCCCGGCCGAGGCGTCGATGATCCCCAAGGTCGTCCCGCGCAAGCAGCTGCTCGCGGCGAACGGCATCTTCACGCTGACGCTGAACGCGGCGTTTGCCATCGGCTTTGCGTTGCTCGGCCCGCTCGTCGTGAAGATCGCGGGGGCGGAGACGCTGATCCTCGTCGTCGCGATCACGTACTTCATCGCCGCGGCCCTCTGCGTGACGCTGCCTTCGGCCCCGCCCGTGCCTCACGTTGTCGCCGAGGGCGAGCACTCGATGACCGAGGGCGAGGCGATCAGGTCGGTCTTCGTGCAGCTCTCCGAAGGCCTGGAATACATCCGTGGCCACCGCGAGATCCGCTGGTCTCTGTTCTACCTGGCGGTGACCGCCTCGCTGGTCGGCGTCCTGGGCGTCCTGGGACCGTCGTTTGCGGAGAACACGCTCGGCCTGAAGCCCGAGGACTTCGTCGTCGTCGTGCTGCCGCTCGGGATCGGCGTCGTCGTGGGGATCCTGATCCTCAACGCCTACGGCCGCCTCGTGCCGCGACGGCGCGTCATCGAGGGGAGCCTCGTCGCGCTCGGAATCTTCCTCGCGGCGGTCGCCGGCTCGGGCCAGATCAGCCACTTCATCAGCAACGCGACCTCGGCGACCGGGCTCCCGGACTATTCCGCCGTGACGTCGGTGCTGTCACTCGTCGTCGGGTTCGCGTTTTTCGCTGGCATCGCGTATGGATTCGTCGCGATTCCGTCCCAGACGCAGCTCCAGGAGGACCTTCCCGAAGAGGTCCGCGGACGCGTGTTCGGCGTCCTGAACATGCTCGTGTCGGTCGCGAGCTTCGCGCCGATCCTCATTGTCGGGGCGATCGCCGGGTGGATTGGAACGACGGCCGTGTTCCTGCTTGTCGGGCTCCTGGTCGGCGTTTGCGGAGTGGCCTCGATCCTGATCCGCGGCCACCTCGCGCCTGCGGAGATGGCGCTGCGGGCCGATGTCCACGGCCGCGACCCGATCGCGACCGCGCTGGGCGCGGAGATGCCCGAGGGTGCGTACGACATGGAGGACGACGACGACGAGGACGGCGCTGGCGGCGTGACCATCGTTCCGGGCGGCGAGACCGTCGCGGCGCGCGGGTCCGTTCGCGGCCGACGGCCAGATCGTCGCCGAGGGGACCGCGACCGGCGAGACGATCGCGACCGGCGACCCGTGCCGCGACCGACAGCGACACCGCCGATCCGCACGCGCGAGAGCTGACCGTGGCCAGGGTCGCGGTCGTGTTCACCGGCGGCACGATCAGCATGCGCCACGACCCCGTCGCCGGCGGCAACGTGCCCTCCCTCTCCGGCGAGGAGATCCTCGCCCAGGTGCCGGGCCTCGACGAGGTGGCCGACGTCGTCCCGATCGACCGCGGCCTGACGCCGGCCAGCCACTTCACGTTCCCGGCCCTGTTCGAGCTGTGGTCCGCGATCCGGGAGTCGCTCGACGACCCGTCGATCGATGGCGTCGTCCTCGTCCAGGGCACCGACACGATCGAGGAGACCGCGTTCTTCTTCGACCTGCTCCACGCCGGCGCGGCGCCGCTCGTCGTGACCGGCGCGATGCGGGCGGCGAGCGCGCCCGACTATGACGGCCCGGCCAATCTCCGCCGGGCCGTGGCCGCGGCCGCCGCGCCGGCGCTCCGTGGCGCGGGCACGGTCGTGGTGCTCGCAGGCTCGATCGAGCCGGCCGACGACGTGACGAAGACCCACACGCTCGCTTTCGACACGTTCCGCAGCCTGAACAGCGGGTCCCTCGGCCGCGTCGACGGGGATCGCGTCGTCCTCGAACGAGCCCGCGGGCCGCGCCGCCACGTGACCGCGACGAGCGCCGCGGAACGCGTCCACCTCGTGACGGCGACGGTGGCGATGGACGGGACGCCGATCGACGCGCTGCGGGCGGCGGGAGCGGACGGCTTCGTCGTCGCGGCCACCGGCGCGGGCAACACGGCCGCGTCGTTGCTCGCGGCCGCGGAACGGGCGATCGCCGACGGGCTGCCGGTCGCGCTGACAACCCGGTCGCCGTCGGGCGCCGCGTCGGCCGACTACGCGTTCCCCGGCGGCGGGGCGACGTGGGTCAGGGCAGGGGCGATGCTCGCGGGTCACCTCGGCGGACCGAAGGCGCGGGTCGCGCTCGCGCTGGGTCTCGGCGCCGGGCTGGATCGGGCCGGCCTCGCCGCGCTGCTGGCCGATCCCACGCCCGCGGCCGTGGCACGCTAGGCCGATGCCGCTCGAAGCCCTCGTCACCGGTCGGATCGCCACGCTCGCGGGCGATTCCGGCTTCGGCTGGGTCGAGGCGGTCGGGATCAGCCGCGGTCGCGTCGCGTTCGCCGGCTCGGCGGTCGAGCTCGAGACGCGGGCCGACCCGTTCACCGTCCGGTTCGAGCTCGACCCCGACGAGGTCGCGATCCCGGGCCTGACCGACGCCCATCTCCACCTCGCCGAGGGCGGCATCGCCCGCGACAAGGTCGACCTGTCGCAGGTCCCGTCGCTCGCGGCGGCCCTCGCCGCGGTCCGGGCGGCGGGCGAGGCCCGGCCCGAAGGCGAGCGCTGGATCGAGGGCCACGGCTGGGACCCGGACCGGTTCGGGCGATGGCCGACCGCCGAGGACCTCGAGGCGGTCGTGCCCGGACGGCGCGTCGCGATCTGGGCCCACGACCACCACTCGCTCTGGGTGAGCCGCGCGGCGCTCGCGACCGCCGCGATCAGCCGCGACACCGTCGACCCCGACGGCGGCCTCATCCGTCGCGACGACGGCGGCGAGCCGAGCGGCGTCCTCCACGAATCGGCGGCCCGGCTCGTGACCGGCCACGTGCCGGCGGCGTCGCTCGAGCGCTACGAGACGCTGATCCGGGAGTTGGCGGCGGACCTCGTCCGCCTGGGCGTCGTCGCGGTCCACGATCCGGGCGGCCTGTCGCTCCAGGAGGGCCTCGGCGCCGGGATCGCCGCGTTCCGGGCGCTCGACGAGCGCGGCACGCTGCCCATCCGCGTCCACGCCTGCATCCGCGAGGAGCAGATCGAGGCAGCGTCAGCGGCAGGGCTGCGGAGCGGCGATCCGCTCTGGCCGGAGGCCCGCCGCGCCCATCTCGGCTGGTTGAAGCTCTTTGCCGACGGCACGCTCGCGTCGCGGACGGCGGCGCTCCTCGAGCCGATCGAGGCGGAGGAGGGAAGGCCGCTCCCGGCCGGCACGGAGCGCGGCGTCTTCATCACGCCGCCGGAGCGGCTCGCGGCGCTCGCGACGAAGGCCCACGCCGTCGGGATCGCGACGATCGTCCACGCGATCGGCGACTGGGGCGTGCGGGCCGCGCTCGACGCGCTCGAGCCGACCGCCGGGACGCTGCCGCTCATGCCCCGCCTCGAGCACGTCCAGCTGCTCCACCCGGACGACCGCGGCCGGTTCGCCCGATCCGGGATCGCGGCCTCGGTCCAGCCGATCCATCTCCGCGCCGACGCCGCGGCCGCGCGCCGGCTGTGGGGCGAGCGCGCGGAGGCGAACGGCTACACGTGGCGGTCGATCGCGGACACCGGCGCGGTGCTCGCGTTCGGGACGGACGCGCCCGTCGAGCCGATCGACCCGTGGCCCGGCCTGTCGATGGCGGTCACCCGCCGGGATGGCTCGTGGCCCGCGGACGCCGCGCCGTTCGGGCCGGACGAGGCGCTGTCGCTCGAACGGGCGCTCCGGGCCGCGTGCGTCGGTCCGGCCGTGACCGCCGGCGAGCGCGACCGCGGCCGCCTCGTCCCGGGCCAGCGCGCCGATCTCGTCGTCCTCCCGATCGAGGCACTGACCGAGCCGGTCGAGCCCGGTGGCGCACTCGCGACGGCCCGGCCGCGGCTCGTCCTCGTCGACGGCGCGGTCGGCTTCGAGGCCTAGCGGTCGCGCCTGGACGACCGGGCGTGCGTTGCCGCATGCGCTCCTCGCTCACGGGGCCTCCGGCCCGCTCGCTCCGGTGCTCTGCGTCGCCTTCGCCGGGCCGCCCATCCGCGACCGCCACGCCCCAGTCGGCTAGCCCTGGACGACGCTGCCCGGCTTGTCCAGCTCGCGGAGCGCGTCGGCGAAGAGCCCGTTGAGGATCCGCGACGTCGAGGGAAACGCGTGGATCGTGTCCGCGAGGACCTCCATCGTCACGTGGGCCCGGATCGCCACGACGCACTCGTGGATCGCCGCTGACGCGTCGGGGCAGGCCATCGCCGCCCCGACGAGCTCGCGCGTCGCGCGGTCGACGATGATCGTCACGTGGCCGATCGTGGCCTCGACCGCGTAGCCCTTCGTCGAGGTCGGATACGGGGCGACGAGCTCGAAGGCGTCCACGCCGTTCGCCTTCGCCTGGTCGAGCGTGACGCCGACGAACGCGGCCTCGGGGTCGGTGTAGGTCGCACGGGGCAGCGCCCGGTAGTCGGGGGTCACGTCGTCACCGAGCGCCAGCCGGACCGCCATCTCGCCCTGGTAGTGGGCCTGGTGGGTGTGCAGCTCCGGCCCGGCCGGGTCGCCCGCGACGAACAGCCCGTCCGCGATCCGGAGGCGGCCGTCGCGCGGCATCGAGACGCGTCCAGTCGTGTCGACGCCGTAGTGCTCGAGGCCCAGGTCGTCGAGCGGGAACGCCCGGCCGACGGCGACGAGGATCGCGTGGCCCTCGGAGGTCGTGCCGTCGTCGAGGTCGATCACGTGGGCCCCGTCCTTCCCGGCCCCAGCCCGGGCCGCCATGGCTCGCACGCCGAGCCGGACGTCGACGCCCGACGCCCGGAGCGCCTCGGCAACCGCGGCAGAGTTGCGGGGATGGTCGGTCGGGGCGAGGCGGTCGCCCGACTGGACGACCGTCGTCGGGACGCCGAAGCGCGCGTACACCTGGGCCATCTCGCAGCCGGTCGGGCCGCCGCCCAGGACGAGCAGGCTCTTGGGCAGCTCGCGGGCGAGCGTCGCCTGGCGGTTCGTCCACGGCTCGATCGCCTCGAGGCCCGGGATCGTCGGGACCTTCGAGAAGCTGCCGACAGCGACGATGACGTCGCGGGCGTGGAGCTCGTGGACCTGGTCGTCGTGGCGGACCTCGACACGGCCGCGACCGACGATCTGGGCAGTCCCGCGATAGCACGTCGCGCCAGCGTCCTCGAGGCGCCGGACGTGGCTCCCGTCGTCCGGCTCCTCGGCGCCGGCCGGGCGGTTGATCATGAAGTCGCGATGGGCCGACGCCCGCGGCCACGAGTATCGCGGCGGGTTCGCCCAGTGCTCGGCTGCCGAGTGGAGCAGCGCCTTCGAGGGCAGGCAGCCGATGAAGGGGCAGCTGCCGCCGAACCACCGCCGGTCGACGACCGCGACGGACGCGCCGCGCTCGCGGGCCTTGAACGCGGCGGCCTCGCCGGCGGGGCCGGCGCCGATGATCACGAAGTCGAAGTCCATCGCGATAGTGTGCCTCGCCGGACGCCCGACGGCTCCGATCAGCCCGCCGAGCGCTGCCGCACGGCCTCGTAGAGGAGCACCGCCGCCGCGACCGACACGTTGAGGCTGTCGGCGGCGCCGCGCATCGGGATCCGGACCGGCTCGACCCGCGGGTCGTTCCACGCCGAGTGGAGGCCCTCGGCCTCACTGCCCAGCACGAGGCCCAGCGAGCCGCGGAGGTCCGCGTCGGTGTACGCCCGTTCCGCGTCGACGCGGGCGGAAACGAGCCGGACGCCGCTCCCCGCCAGGGCGTCCAAGACCGCTGCCGACGGCCCGGCCGCGACCGGCAGCGCGAAGATCGTGCCGAGGCTCGCCCGGATCGCGTTCGGGTTGAAGAGGTCCGTCCGGGCGTCGGCGGCGATCACCGCGTCCGCGCCGGCGCCGTCGGCCGTCCGCAGGATCGCCCCGAGGTTGCCCGGCTTCTCGACGCCCTCGACGACGACGACGAGCGGCTCCGCCGGGAGGGCGGCGATCAATGCCTCGAGCGGCGTCGACGGGGAGCGGACGATCGCCACCACGCCGTCCGACCGGTCACCGAACGCGAGCTTGCCGATGACGGCCTCGGACACCGAGGTGAAACCCGTCGTCGCCGCCAGCCGGCGGACCGCCTCGCGCGCCTCGTCGGATCGGACGAGCTCATCGCAGACGAACGCCTCCGCGACGTCGATGCCGCCGTCGAGTGCCCGCAGCAGCTCGCGCGGCCCATCGACGATCGTGAGGCCCGTCGCGTCGCGCTCGCGCCGGTCGCGCAGCCGGACCGCCGCCTTGACCCGCGGGTTCGTGAGGCTGGTCAGGGCCGCGGGCAGCGTCATCGGCCGATGATGCGCGCGTACGCCCCGAGCCGCAGGTGCGCCCCGCTTCGGGCTCTCAGCTCCAGCTCGCCCGCGTCGACGTCCGCGACAGGTCGCCGGAACGCGTCCGCGAGCTCGTCCGCGAGCCGGCCCGACCAGAAGCCCGGCGTGTGCGCGGTCAGGAGGACGAATGCCGGCCGGGGCCCGGTAAGCGTCGCGCACCCTGCGAGCAGGTCCGGCAGCCGGTCCGCGAGCTTCCATGACCGTCCGCCGGCGCCGTGGCCGTAGCTCGGCGGATCGAGGACGACGCCGTCATAGCGGCGTTTGCGGCGACCCTCCCGGGCGACGAACGCCTCGCTGTCGTCGACGATCCAGCGGATCGGCCGGTCCGCCAACCCGGACAGTGCCGCGTTGCGCCGGGCCCAGCCGATCGCCGGACGCGCCCCATCGACGTGCGTCACGGCAGCGCCCCCGGCTGCCGCCGAGAGCGTCATCGCGCCGGTGTAGGCGAAGAGGTTGAGGACGCTGACGGCCTCGCCGCTCGACGCGACCACGTCGCGGACCCAGGCCCGGTTCTGGGCCTGCTCGGGGAACAGCCCGACCTGCCCGGTCGGGGTCGGCCGCAGCTCCAGCCGGAGGTCGCCCTCGGCGATCTCCCAGCTCGCTGGGACGTCGCCCGCGGTCGCCGACCAGCCGTGATCCCGCTCGTAGCGCAAGTCGGCGGCGTCCCACGCGCTCGGGTCGAGGGGCGCCTCGACCGCGTCTGCCGCGGGACGGTCGACGACGACGTCGCCGAACCGTTCGAGACGGCGGCCGTCGCCCGCGTCCAGGAGTTCGTATGCCGCTGTCATGCGTTCGCGAGCATCATGGCGCGTGGAGAACCGGCCGGCGGCCCGGGGCGTACCGCGTCGTGGAGGTGAACAACGCGATGGTTCATCGGATTCGTCGGCTGGGGGCGATCGCGGTCACGGTGGCAGTGATCGCGCTGGCCGCGGCCTGCAACAACGGCGGCGGCAGCGGCGGCTACTGAGTCAAGCCGCCGACACCACCGCAACACGCCGACCGCGCCGGCGTCACACACGATCGTTCGAGCCCAGCACAGAGGGGATCCCGGCGATGCGTGGTCACAGGTACATCGGACTGGCGGTCGTCTGCGCGATGGTCGCGGCCTGCGGGTCGTCGCCCGGCAGCCCATCTGCCGCTCCGTCCTCGGCCACGCCCCGGGCGAGCGCCCAGGCGTCGTCGGGCGGGCCATCGGGATCGCCGCCGGCCGCATCGGGCGAGGCGCCGTCGAGCCAGCCCGCCGCCGTCGCCCCGTGGACGTTCGCGACCGGCGATATCCGAGCACTCGAATTCGGCGCCGACGGGACGGCGTACCTCTTCGCCTGGAACGGCGACCAGCCGTCCCAGCTCGTTGCCCTGGACCGGGCGGGCGCGGTGAAGTCGGGCTGGCCGGTCGAGGTGGGCAAGGACGGCGTCGGCGGCGGACCCGTCGAGGCGCCGGACGGCGACGTCCTCGTGCTCACGTTCAGCTATGACGACGCCGGCGTCATCTCGTATCAGCTCCGTCGCTTCTATCCGGACGGGACGCCTGCCGACGGCTGGCCATATCTGTTCGACAAGGGCACCGACTGCGCCGGCCCCGTCCTCGACGCGACCGGCAACGCCGTCGTGGTCTGCGGCTCGGACGCGGGCAGCCGCATGGTCGCGATCGACACCAACGGCGACGCCGCCTGGGACACGGATCTGCCGACCGTCCGGAACGCGACCGGGCTGCAGCGCGGCGACGACGGCAGCCTCTACGTCGTGTCGGCGTCGGGTGACGGGCTCATGGCTGTCGGTCCGACTGGCCTCATCCCCGATGGCTGGCCGGTCGAGGCGGGCGACGGCGCCGACATCATGGCGACGCCGACGGGCCTGCTCGCCTGGTGGCACGTCGGAGCCGACCAGGACATCTGCCACGGCGGCGGCACGACCGTCTACACGATCCTCGGGCCTGATGGAGCGCCCCGCTCCGACTGGCCGCAGGCGATCGTCGGCTACGGCTCGGAACCGGCGGTCGGGCAGGACGGGACCGTGTACGTGGTCGACGCGGCGAAGCACGCACTCGCGTATGGCCCGGACGGCCGCATCCTGGCCGGCTGGCCCGCGACCGTCTCCGGCGTGACCGGGTCGTGCTTCGGGCCGCCGACACCCTCGGTCGCCTCCGACGGGACGGTCTTCGTCGCGACCGGCGGCGCCGCACCGGACGGCTCGCTCAGCGCGATCGGGCCGGACGGGCGGTCGCTCGATGGCTGGCCGCTCGCCCCTCAGACGGAGTTCGCCTATTCGTGCCGCGGCTGCGCGCCCGGCCCGCCGGAGCCGAATCCCGCGATCACGGCCGGCATGGCGACCTATGTCGCGATGTACCGCGGCGACGCCCCGGCCGGCACCGACGTCGTCGGGCTCGACCGAGCGGGAGCGGCGCTGCCGGGCTGGCCGGCCCACCTGACCGCGGGCGAGGCCCGTCTCCAGCTCGCGCCCGACGGCCGCCTCTTCGCGATCCTCGTGAACCCGGAGAACTCCACCGCGGCGACGCTCGCGTACCTCGGGCCCGCCAGCTGAGGCCCCTCGCGCCGCCGGCGGGTCTGCCGGCGTCGTTGTCGTTCAGGCGGGCCCTCGGCTACAATGCGCCGAGCCATCGGGCTCGAATCGGGACGCGGCGACGCCGCCGGCGAGGAATGGAACGCCTCGCATTCAACGGCGACGACGACGCGGTTCGATGCGGAATTCGACGGTCAGACTCCGACGGAACGGCCCCCAGCCAGGGTCCGGTTTGCCGGAGTCGCACGAAGCCCACGACGTTCTACGTCGTGGGCCTTGTTGTGTGTGACGCGGCTCTCGCCCTCGACCGACGTGGCGGGCGCGCACGATTGACGGGGTCGTTACGCGGCGGTGCAATCGACCGGCCATTGCCGGGCCGTCCCTAGGGCGGTTCCGACGCGACCGTCATGCTCCCTGGGGGACGCCGTGAGCGAGATCAGCCGATCGGTGCTGCCGATCCCCGACCAGCCGCATGTCGGCCTCACGACCTACGACGCGAAGGACCCGGCGACCAGCTATCCGCCGATCCGCGACATCCGACCGCCTGCCGGTGCGCCCGAACGTCCTCGTCATCCTGCTCGACGACGTTGGCTTCGCCGCCAGCAGCGCATTCGGCGGCCCGATCAACACGCCGACGGCGGAGCGCCTCGCCGCGAACGGCCTCAAGTACAACCGGTTCCACACGACCGCCCTCTGCTCGCCGACCCGGGCGGCGCTCCTCAGCGGCCGCAACCACCACGTCGTCGGATGGGCGGCATCACCGAGATCGCCACGTCGGCGCCCGGGCTACAGCTCGCTCCGTCCCAACACCTGCGCGCCGCTCGCCGAGACGCTCAAGCTCAACGGCTACTCGACCGCGCAGTTCGGCAAGTGCCACGAGGTTCCGGTCTGGCAGACGAGCCCGATGGGCCCGTTCGACAACTGGCCGTCGGGCGGCGGCGGCTTCGAGTACTTCTACGGGTTCATCGGCGGCGAGACGAACCAGTACGCGCCGGCGATCTACCACAACACGACGCCCATCGAGCCCGAGCAGACGCCCGAGGAGGGCTACCACTTCACCGAGGACATGACCGACAAGGCCATCGACTGGGTGCGCCAGCAGAAGGCGCTCATGGCCGACAAGCCGTTCTTCGTGTACTTCGCGCCGGGCGCCACCCACGCGCCCCACCACGTGCGGCCGGAGTGGTCCGACAAGTACAAGGGCCAGTTCGACGACGGCTGGGACGCCCTGCGCGAGCGGACGCTTGCGCGGCAGAAGGAGCTGGGGGTCGTCCCCGCGGACGCCAAGCTGACGGCCCGCCCCGCCGAGATCCCCGCCTGGGACGACATGCCCGACGAGATGAAGCCGGTCCTCGCCCGGCAGATGGAGGTCTACGCCGGGTTCCTCGAGCACACCGACCACCACGTCGGCCGGCTCGTCGACGCGCTCGCCGACCTCGGCGTCCTCGACGACACGCTCGTCTACTACATCGTCGGCGACAACGGCGCCTCGGCCGAGGGGACGCCGAACGGCACCTTCAACGAGATGATGACGCTCAACGGCGTCACGACGATCGAGACCCCCGAGTTCCTGGCGTCCAAGATCGACCTGTTCGGGACGCCCGCGGCGTACAACCACTACGCCGTCGGGTGGGCGCACGCGATGGACACGCCATACCAGTGGACGAAGCAGGTGGCGTCGCACTGGGGCGGGACCCGCAACGGCACGATCGTTCACTGGCCCGCCGGCATCCAGGCGAAGGGCGAGATCCGGAGCCAGTTCAGCCACGTCATCGATGTGGCGGCGACCGTCCTCGACGCAGCCGGCCTCCCGGAGCCGACGTTCGTGCATGGCGTCCAGCAGGTGCCGCTCCAGGGTCGCACGATGCGGCCGTCGTTCGACGACGGGGCCGCTCCCGAACACCGCGAGACGCAGTACTTCGAGATGTTCGTCAACCGCGGGATCTACCACCAGGGCTGGACCGCGGTCACCCGGCACAGCACGCCGTGGGTGATGGCGCCGCTGCCGGCGATCGACGACGACACCTGGGAGCTCTACGGGCCCGATGACTGGACGCAGGCCCATGACCTCTCCGCCGAGCAGCCGGCACGCCTCGCCTACCTCCAGCGCCTGTTCCTCATCGAGGCCACGAAGAACAACGTCCTGCCGCTCGACGATCGTCGCGTGGAGCGCTTCAACTCCGACACCGCAGGCAGGCCGAGCCTGATCCACGGCAACACCCAGATCCTGTTCGGCGGGATGGGGCGGCTGACGGAGAACGCCGTGCTCAACATCAAGAACAAGAGCCATGCCGTCACGGCCCAGGTCATGGTGCCCGACGCCACGGTCGCGAACGGAGTCCTGATCTCGCAGGGCGGGGCGTTCGGCGGCTGGGCGGTCTACGCGACAGATGGCCGACCGGCGTATTGCTACAACCTTTTCGGCCTGCAGCGTTTCAAGGTCTATGGCGATGCCGCCATCCCGTCAGGCGACCACCAGGTCCGGATGGAGTTCACATACGACGGTGGCGGTCTCGCCAAGGGCGGTGGCGTGACCCTCTATCTCGACGGAGCTCCGGTCGGTAACGGCCACGTGGATGCCACCGTCCCGTTGATGTTCTCCGCGGACGAGACGACCGACCTCGGCAGCGATTCGGCCACCCCGGTGAGTGACGACTACGGGCCCCGCGATAGCAAGTTCAACGGCCGGGTCCGGTGGGTCCAGATCGACCTGGGCGACGACGCCGAGGACGCGGACCACCTGATCACGCCCGAGGAACGCTACCGGGTCGCCATGGCCACGCAGTGAGCCACGCCGCCGAATCCATGGCCTGGATTCCGGGCGGCACGTTCCTCATGGGCTCGGACGAGTGGTACCCGGAGGAGTCACCGGCCCATGCCGTGGCCGTCGACGGCTTCTGGATCGACCGGCACCCGGTGACGGTCGCGGAGTTCTCGACGTTCATCCGCGCGACTGGTTACGTCACGATCGCGGAGCGGCCGCTCGACCCCGCCCTCTTTCCCTTGGCCGACGCAGAGGACCTCGTTCCAGGCGCGCTCGTGTTTCATGCCACCTCCGGCCCGGTCGACCTCGGCGACGTCCGCAACTGGTGGGCGTATATGCCTGGCGCTCGCTGGGACCGCCCGGGCGGCCCCGAGACGTCGATCGTCGGTTTGGAGCAGCATCCGGTGACCCAGGTCGGGTGGGCGGACGCGGCGGCGTACGCGGCGTGGGCCGGCAAGGACCTCCCGACCGAGGCCGAGTGGGAATTCGCGGCTCGGGGAGGCCTCGACGGAGCGGTCTACGCCTGGGGCGACGAATTCGCCCCCGACGGCAGGATGATGGCCAACACATGGCAGGGCGAGTTTCCCTGGCAGAACCTCGAGCTCGACGGCTTCGCGGGCACGTCGCCGGTCGGCATGTTCCCGGCGAACGGCTACGGCCTCTTCGACATGACCGGCAACGTCTGGGAGTGGACGGTCGATTACTTCCAGGCTCGGCACGCCGGTGCCGTCGACCATGCCTGCTGTGCGCCGCGCAATCCGCGGGTCGTGGACGCCGCGGCGAGCCACGATCCGACCAATCCCATCGACTTGATCCCGCGCCGCGTCACGAAGGGCGGCTCGCACCTCTGCGCGCCGAACTATTGCCATCGCTATCGTCCCGCCGCACGCCAGGGCGAGGCGCTCGACACGTCGACCGGGCACATCGGATTCCGCTGCATCCGGCGCGCCGATCTCGCCAGTGGATAGCCGGATGGGGACGGGGTAGGCGTCTGGTAATCTTGACCGCCACGAACGGAAGTTCGTTCGTGAACCGGGGCGGCTAGCTCAGCTGGTTAGAGCACTTGCTTGACATGCAAGAGGTCACTGGTTCGAGTCCAGTGTCGCCCACCACAACCTGAACGCGACGATCGGGACAGACCCATCGGCGCCGCCCACAGAGAGCCGGGACGAGGCTGGAAGCCCGGCGGCGGACTGACGAACCGGGCACCACCCGTGAGCGGCCGGCGAACCGGCCCGGGATCCGCCCGTTAGCGCGGCCACGAGAGCGCGACTCGAATGTCGCGAACGCGGGTGGAACCGCGGGAGGATCAGACCTCTCGTCCTGCACGGACGAGAGGTTTCGTGATTCTCGGGAGGCAAGAACATGTCGGACGTGAAGGACAGCGAGGCGATCGAGGCGCCGGAGGAGGCGTTCGAGGCGCCCGAGAAGGGCTCGGCGGACGAGCTGCTCGACGCCCGGGCCGGCGACCCGCTCGACCCGATGCGCCACTCCGCGGCGCACGTCATGGCCGAGGCCGTCCTCGACCTGTTCCCGGGCACGAAGCTGGGCATCGGGCCGGCGATCCAGGACGGCTTCTACTACGACTTCCAGCTCGACCGGCCGCTCAAGCCCGAAGACCTCGAGAAGATCGAGGCCCGGATGGCGGCGAGCGTGAAGGCCGACCACCCGTTCGTCCGGCGCGAGCTGCCGCCGGCGGAGGGACGAGCCTTCTTCGAGCAGCGCGACCAGCCGTTCAAGGTCGAGATCCTCGACGACCTCGCGACGAAGGCGAAGGCCGACGGCGCGCCGATGCCGCCGACGACGGTCTACGAGCACGGCCCGTTCGTCGACCTCTGCCGCGGGCCGCACGTCGAGAGCACGGGCAGGATCGGGCCGTTCAAGCTCCTCGCGGTCTCCGGCGCGTACTGGCGCGGCGACCAGAAGCGCCCCGCGCTCCAGCGGATCTACGGCACGGTCTGGTCGACGCAGGAGGAGCTCGACACGTACCTCTGGCGGCGCGAGGAGGCGAAGAAGCGGGACCACCGCAAGCTGGGCCTCCAGCTCGACCTGTTCTCGTTCCACGACGTGTCACCGGGGGCCGCCTTCTGGCACCCGAAGGGCTGGCGCCTCTACCAGACGCTGCGTGACGCGATGCGCGAGAACCAGGAGAAGCGCGGCTACCAGGAGATCTACACGCCGCCGCTCGTCCACCGCAAGCTCTGGGAGCAGTCGGGCCACTGGGAGCACTACCGCGACTCGATGTACCTCGTCGACGTCGACGGCGAGACGTTCAGCCTCAAGCCGATGAACTGCCCCGAGTCGACGTTCATCTACCGCTCCAAGGTCCGCTCGTACCGCGACCTGCCGCTGCGCCTCTCGGAGTACGGCGTGCTTCATCGCAGCGAGCGGAGCGGCGTGTTCAGCGGCCTGACGCGGGTCCGCCACTTCGTCACGGACGACGGCCACATCTTCGTCCGGCCCGACCAGATCGGCGCCGAGATCGAGGCGCTCATGGGCGAGATCCGCGAGGCCTATTCGTGGTTCGGCCTCGAGCCGACGCTGACGTTCGGGACGATGCCCGACGACCACCTCGGCGAGCCGGCGGACTGGCAGGAGACCGAGGCGATCATGCGGGCCGAGCTCGACAAGTCCGGGCTGAAGTACCGGGTGAAGCCCAAGGACGGCGCCTTCTACGCGCCCAAGATCGACATCCAGGTCGAGGACGCGCTTGGCCGCGAGTGGCAGACGGCGACGATCCAGGTCGACCGGCTGATGCTGCCCGAACGGTTCGACCTCTGGTACATCGACGAGGAGGGCCACCAGCAGCGGCCCGTCGCGATCCACCGCGCGATCTACGGCTCGCTCGAGCGGTTCATCGGCGTGTTGATCGAGCACTTCGCGGGCGCGCTGCCGTTCTGGTGCTCGCCGGTCCAGGCCGTCGTGATCCCGATCGCGGACCGCCACATCGAGGCCGCCGAGGAGCTTGCCGGCGTCCTGCGCGGTCGCGGCCTGCGGGTCGAGGTCGACGGGTCGTCGAACCGGATGCAGAACAAGATCCGGCTCGCCCAGGAGCAGAAGATCCCGTACATGGTCGTGCTCGGCGACCGCGAGATCGACGCCCGCACGGCGTCGCCCCGGACGCGCGCCGGCGAGCAGCAGCCGCCCGAGCCGTGGGAGTCGTTCGCGGACCGCCTCGCCGCGGAGGCAGCGGCCCGCCGGGCGACCTGATTGCCCGTGATTCTGGCCCTGTGCTATAGTCCCGCGGCGACTCCGCCCGGGCCGCTGCTTGCCTGATTCGCGGCCGGAGGTCAGTCACGAAAATCGCTCGAAGGGGTCAGCCATAGCACGAGATCTGCGCGTCAACCAGATGATCCGGATCCCACAGGTCCGGGTGGTCGACGAAGAGGGGGCCCAGCTGGGTGTCATGCCCACGCCCCAGGCCCTCGCGATGGCGCAGGAGCGCGGCTACGACCTCGTCGAAGTGGCACCGATGGCATCCCCGCCGGTCGTCAAGTTCCTCGACTTCGGGCAGTACAAGTACGAGCTGACGAAGCGGGACAAGGAAAACAAGCGCAGACAGCGCTCGGTGACGTTCAAGGAAGTCCGTCTGACGCCGAAGATCGGCTCGGGCGACTTCGAGACGAAGGTTCATCGGGCGATCGAGTTCCTCGAGGAAGGTGACCGGATCAAGGTCACCGTCCGCTTCCGAGGCCGGGAGCTGACCCACCCGGAGCTCGGCCGCAACATGCTCACGAGGTTCACCGAGAGGATCAAGGAACACGGGACGCCCGAGCGGGCCCCGCTGCTCGAGGGCAAGTCGATGCACCTCACGGTCGCATCGCTGCACAAGCCCAAGGAGCACGAGGCGCCGCAAAAGCATCCGAAGGGCGACGAGCCAGGCGAAGCGGGCGAGCAGCCCGCCGAGTCGGGTGAGCAGCCCGCCGTCGCACCGGTAGCCGCCGCACCAGCGGCAGCCCCAAGCGCCGGCACGAACGGCGAGGCGGCACCGGCCAAGGCGCCGGCCCCGGCGGCGGCTCCAGCCGTCGCCCCGGCCCCGGCACCCCGCCCGGCGCCGGCGGCCCCAGCGGCCGCTCCAGCGCGACAGACGGAAGCATCGACAGAACCGGCCCCGGCAGCGACAGGAGAGTGAGGCACAGGTGCCCAAGATCAAGAGCCACAAGGCTGCGCAGAAGCGGATCGGTGCCACCGGCAGTGGCAAGGTGATCCGCGTCAAGGCGTGGCGCGGGCACCACCTCGAGATCAAGTCGTCGCGGCGAACCCGCCGCTACGCCGGCAAGGCGCTGATGAAGGACGTCCACGCAAAGCAGGTCCGCCGCCTGCTGCCGTACCTCTAGGAGCACCCGAACCCGATGGCACGAGTCAAGCGCGGCGTCACCGCCCACAAGCGACACAAGCGCCTGCTGAACGCGGCCGAAGGCCGCAAGGGGACGAAGTCCCGGCTGATCAAGGCTTCGCGTGAGGCAAACCTCCACGCGATGGCCTACGCGACCCGTGACCGCAAGCAGCGCAAGCGCCAGATGCGCGAGCTGTGGATCGTCCGGATCAACGCGGCAGCCCGCCAGAACGGCATGACCTACGGCGCGTTCGTCGCCGGCCTGAAGAAGGCCGAGATCGAGCTCGACCGCAAGACGCTCGCCGACGTCGCCGTCCGCGACGCTGCGACGTTTACGAAGATCGTCGAGGCCGTAAAGAGCGTCTAAGCCGGCAACCTCAATGGGGAACCGGCAATTGCTCTCCGAGGTCCGAGCGCGCTCTCCGGAGCGCATCGGCCCGAGGACACCCTCGGCCAGAGACAGTGGTCGAGGGTTTCTGATTCTCAGGACGAGGGACGAGTGGAGCTGACCGACCTGACCCGCGATCTCGAGGGGCTGCGCGACGAGGCGCGGGCCTCGATCGCGGCCGCCGGCGACGTCGCGACGCTCGAGGCGATCGAGCTCGACGTGCTCGGCCGGAAGGGCAGGCTCACGCTCGTCCTTCGCGGGATCGGCGCGCTGCCGCCAGAGGATCGGCCCAAGGTCGGGGCGGTCGCGAATGAGGTCCGCGGCGCGATCGAGGCGGCGCTCGCCGAGCGCGGCGGCGACCTCCGCGGGAGCGAGCTCCAGACGCGCCTCGCGACCGAGGCGGTCGACGTCACGACGCCCGGCCGCCCGATCCGGCGCGGCAGCCTCCACCCGATCGTCGAGACCGTCCGCGAGATCGCCGCGATCTTCGGCCAGTTCGGGTTCGTGACCTACGAGGGCCCCGAGGTCGAGGACGACCTGACGAACTTCCAGATGCTGAACATCCCCCGCGACCACCCGGCCCGCGACCTGTGGGACACGCTCTACGTCGACGTCGAGGACCACCTCCTCCGGACCCACACGTCGCCCGGCCAGATCCGGGTCATGACCTCGACCCCGCCGCCCATCCGGGCGCTGCTCCCGGGCCGCTGCTACCGCTACGAGGCGATCGACGCGAGCCACGCCTCGGAGTTCTTCCAGGTCGAGGGCCTGATGGTCGACGAGGGCACGACGATGGGCGACCTCAAGGGCCTCCTCGACCAGTTCGCGAAGGCGATGTACGGCCACGACAAGCGGACCCGCTTCCGGCCCGGCTACTACCCGTTCACGGAGCCGAGCGTGGCGTTCGACGTCGAGTGCCTGGTCTGCGGCGGCTCGGGCTGCCCGGCCTGCTCGAAGACGGGCTGGATGACGATCCTGGGCGCGGGCATGGTCCACCCGGTCGTGCTCCAGTACGGCGGCCTGGATCCGGAGCGCTACCAGGGCTTCGCGTTCGGGATGGGCGTCGAGCGGATCGCGAACCTCCGCCACTCGGTCGGCGACCTCCGGCTGTACATGGAGAACGACCTCCGGTTCCTGGGGCAGTTCCGATGAGGGTTCCGCTCTCCTGGCTCCGCGACTACGTCGACATCGAGCTGAGCACGGATGCAGCTGGCCGAGCGCCTGACGCTCCTCGGGATGGAGGTCAAGGGCGTCGAGGAGTGGGGGAGCGACTGGCGGAACGTCGTCGTCGGCGAGCTGCTGACGGTCGAGAAGCATCCTCGCGCCGACCGCCTGTCGCTGACGACCGTGACGCTCGGCGACGGCAGCGAGCCGCTCGAGATCGTCTGCGGCGCAACGAACATCGCGCCAGGCCAGCGGGTCCCGGTGGCGCTGCCCGGGGCGGTCCTGCCCGGCGACCGGAAGATCGAACGGACCGAGAAGATGGGCGTCGTCTCGAACGGCATGCTCTGCTCGGGCGACGAGCTGAACATGACCTCCGACGCCGACGGGATCCTCATCCTGCCGCCCGGAACGCCGCTGGGCCGGCCGCTCGTCGAGCTCTACGGCGACACGGTCCTCGACGTCGACGTCAAGCCGAACCGGGGCGACGCGCTCAGCCTCGTCGGGCTCGCCCGGGAGGTCGCCGCGGTAACCGGGGCCCAGGTCCGGTTCCCCGACACGGACCCGCCGGAGTCCGGCGATCCGGTCGAGCGGTTCGTCGACGTCGAGGTTCGCGACTCGGGTTTGTGCCCGCGGTTCGTCGGCCGTTGGGTCGGCGGAGTGTCGATCGGGCCGTCGCCGGATCGCGTCCAGATGCGCCTCCGGGCCGCCGGCGTCCGGCCGATCAGCAACGTCGTCGACACGAGCAACTACGTGATGCTCGAGCTCGGCAAGCCGATCCACACGTACGACGCGGCAGGGGTCGCGACGGGGCCCGACGGCCGCCACCGGCTGATCGTCCGGCGCACGGAGCCCGGCGAACGGATCGAGACGCTCGACCACGTCGAGCGGACGCTCGACCCGGACACCCTCCTCATCGCGGACGCCCGCGGCCCGGTCGGCATCGCCGGCGTCATGGGCGACGCGCCGTCCGAGGTCAAGGACAGCACGACCGACGTCATCGTCGAGTCGGCGATCTTCGACCCCGTGTCGATCCGGCGGACCGGCCAGCGCTACGCCCTCCGCAGCGAGGCCAGCCTCCGGTTCGAGAAGGGCCAGGAGTTCCGGCTGGCCCGGCTCGGGGCGGACCGGACGGCGCGACTGATCGCGGAGTGGGCTGGCGGCACCGTGGCCGCCGGGCGCGTCGACACGGCGCCCGACGAGCCGGGACCGTCGCGGGTCGCGTTCCGGCCGAGCCGCGTGAACCGGCTGCTCGGCACGGAGATCCCGGAGGACCTTCAGCGCGACCTCCTCGCTCGCGTCGGCATCGCGACGGAGCCTACGGCGCTGCCGATCGAGATCACCGTCTCGGCCGGCCCGAAGCCGCTCACGATCACGAGCCGCGACGAAACGCTCCTCGCCCTCATCCCCACCTGGCGCCGCGACATCGCGATCGAGGCCGACGTCGCCGAGGAGGTCGCCCGCGTCCGGGGCTACGAGACGATCCCGGAGATCCTGCCCGACACGCCGATGCCGCCGTTCCGCGACCCGCCGCTCGAGGTCCGCGACGCGGTCCGCGAGACGCTCGCCGGCGCCGGCCTTACCGAGGTCGTCACCCACGCACTGGTGTCGCCGCGGATCGCCGACGCGTTCCGCTGGGAGTCGCCGGTTGCCGGCGTCGCGGGCGAACCCGCCGAGGGTGGCCGCCCGATCCTCGTCACGAACCCGCTCTCCGCGGATCACTCCGTGCTCCGGCCCGCGCTCGTGGGCAGCCTCGTCCAGGTCGTGTCGACGAACCTGCGCCACGGCGTCGACGACGTCGCGATCTTCGAGGTCGGCAAGGGCTACGGCGCGGAGCCGCCCGCCGGGACCGCCGGATCAACCATGTCGGGAGACGCCGGCGGCGTCCGCGAGTGGTGGCGGCTGGGCCTGGCCGCGACCGGGGCAGGCGAGCCAGCCGCCCACAATCGCCCCTGGCGGCCGTACGACCTCGACGACGCGAAGGGCGCGATCGAGCTGCTCGCCGCGCGCCTCGGGTTCGACGAGCCGACGTATCGCCCGGAACGCGGCGAGCCGCTGCTCCATCCCGGGCGGGCCGCCCGCGTCGAGGCCCGGCGCGATGGCGCGCTCGTGCTCGCCGGCGTCGTCGGCGAGCTCCATCCGTCGGTCGCCGAGGACTGGGAGCTGCGCGACGCCCGGGTCGTCGTGGCCGAGCTGGACCTGACCGGCCTGGGTGGCGGCCTCCTCGATGACGTGATCGCGGCCCCACCGCCGCGCTACCCGGCGAGCGAGCGCGATCTCGCGGTCGTCGTCAAGGAGGCGGTCGCCGCGGGCGACGTCGCGGCCGCGATCCGCGCCGCCGCGGGCCCAACCCTCACCGAACTGCGGCTGTTCGACGTCTACCGCGGGAGCCCGCTCGCCGCTGACGAGAAGAGCCTCGCCTACCGGCTGACGTTCCAATCGAGGGAGCGGACGCTCGGGGAGGCCGAGGTCGAGGCCGCGATCGCCGCGATCACGGCCGGACTATTGGCGGGAATCGGCGCCCGAATCAGGACCTGAGTCCGGCTTGCGGCCCGCGAATCGGCGCTGCTACGCTTCCGGCGCCTGTCATGGCGGACCCTTCGTTCGGGCCGCCCCCGTCACCCCTGAGGAGACCGCGTGAACGTCGGGGAAGCAATCCTCAACTTCAACCGGTTCGATCTGCTGTTCCTGCTGTTCCTGTTCGGCATGTTCGTGCTGGGCTTCATGCAGGGGACGATCCGCCGGCTGCTGGGCCTCGGCTCGATGGCCTTCTCGTTCCTGTTCGCGGCGAACCTCACGAATGTGGTCGGGCCGTTCCTCGCCGACAACTGGAACCAGTTCCCGAACGAATACGCCGTCATGCTCGGGTTCCTGATCGTCTTCGTCGCCGCGAACATCGCGTTCTCGCTGATCATCCAGGGCTTCTACCACCACACGCCGCTGTTCCCGAAGTACAACTTCGTGGACGAGGTCCTTGGCGGCATCCTCGGCGTCGTCCAGGGCGCGTTCCTGGTGGGCTGCCTGATCGTCATCCTGGACTCGTACTTCCTGATCCCGGGCGCGCCGCACGTCGGGCGGCGAGCTGCCGTTCCTGCGGGGCTTCTTCGACTTCTACACCGACTCCGGCACGGCCGAGCTGTTCCGGACGCAGCTGATCCCGGGCTTCTTCAACATCTTCGGGATCCTCATCCCGGACAACGTCCAGACGTTCTACACGAACCCGCCGACGATCAACAGCTGAGCGACCTGCGCGGGCTCTTCGGCCGGCCGACCCTCGAGGTCGCGTCGGCGCTGATCGGGACGAGGCTGGTCCGCGACGATCGCGACGCCGGCCGCCGCGTCGGGCGGATCGTGGAGGTCGAGGCGTACATCGGCGAGGACGACCGCGCATCGCACGCGCGGTTCGGGCGGACGAGCCGCAACGCGGTCATGTACGGGCCTCCCGGCGTCGCCTACGTGTACCTTGTCTACGGGATGTACGACTGCCTGAACATCGTCACGGAGGCCGAGGGACGACCGGCGGCGATCCTCGTCCGCGCCGTCGAGCCGCTCGAGGGCGCCGACGCGATCCGCGAAGCGCGGCTCGGCTGGTGGCGGGCCCGGCGCAAGGGTGGAGTCGCTTCCACGCAGACGCGCGAGGCGGCGCGGCTCCGGGCGGCGCCGGAGGCGGCCCTCACTAGCGGGCCCGGGCTCGTCGCGGCCGGGTTCGCGATCGACCGCTCGATGACCGGGCTCGACCTGCTGGACCCGGCGTCGCCGCTCCGCGTCGAGGCGGCCCCGGCCGGCGAACCGCGTCCGGAGGTCGTCGCGACACCGCGGGTCGGGATCGCCTACGCAGGCTCGCCGTGGACCGAGGTCCCGTGGCGCTTCGTCGACCACGCGAGCGCCTCGGTCTCGGGCCCGCGTCTCGCCCGCACGACCCGACCCTGACGGCGACGATGGACGCCCGCTCGATCGCGCTGCTCGAGTTCCCGCTCGTCCGCGAGCGGCTCGCGGCCGCGACCTCGTTCCCGCCCTCGGAGCGGCTGGCGTCGGCGCTGGAGCCATCGTCGGACCCGGTGATCGTGGCCCGCGGCCTCGACGAGACCGACCAGACCCGGGCCCTGCTCGCCGAGCGGGGCGGCGTGGGGATCGGCGGGTCGCACGACATCGGGCCCGCGGTCGAGCGCGCGGCACGCGGCGGCCGCCTCGATCCGGCGCAGTTCCTCGAGATCGCCGACACGCTCGACGCGACGGCCCGGCTGCAGACGTCGCTTGCCGACGACCGCCGGCCGCTGCTCCACGCGCTCGCCCGCGACCTCCACCCGCTGCCGGCGGTCCGCTCGACCCTCGACCGGAGCTTCGACCCGGTCGGCGAGCTGCTCGACACCGCGTCGCCGCGCCTCGGCGGGCTGCGGGCCGCGGTCCGCGTCGCGTACGACCGGCTGCGGCGGCGGCTCGAAGCGCTCGTCGGCTCGGAGCTGGGTGGCGCGCTCCAGGAGCCGATCATCACGCTCCGCAACGGCCGCTACGTGGTCCCGGTCAAGGCCGAGGCCCGGGCCCGGGTCAAGGGCATCGTCCACGACGCGTCCGGCAGCGGCGCGACGCTGTTCATCGAGCCGATGGTCGTCGTCGAGCTCGGCAATGCCTGGCGGGAGGCGCAGGCGGCCCAACAGGAGGAGATCGAGCGCATCCTCGACGAGCTGTCGGCGCTCGTCGCCGCGAACGCCGAGCAGCTTCGCGGGACCCTCGACGCGCTCGCCCGGTTCGACTTCTGGGCGGCGAAGGCGAGTCTTGCCGCGGACATGGACGGCATCCGTGCAGAAACCCCCACCCGCCCGGAAGTCGTCTTGCTCAGCGCTCGTCATCCTGGGCTTACCGGACAGGTCGTCCCGATCGACATCCGCCTCGGCGATGGCTACACGGCGCTCGTCGTCACCGGCCCGAACACCGGCGGCAAGACCGTCACGCTGCGGACGCTCGGGCTGCTCGCGCTCATGCACCAGGCCGGCCTCCACGTTCCGGCCGCGGCCGGCTCGCGGCTGCCGATCCTGCGCGACGTGTTCGCCGACATCGGCGACGAGCAGTCGATCGCCCAGTCGCTCTCGACGTTCTCGGGCCACCTCCGCTCGATCACCCGGATCGTCGAGGCCGCCGGCCCCGGGACGCTGATCCTGCTCGACGAGCTGGGCGCGGGCACCGACCCGACCGAGGGCTCGGCGCTGGCCCAGGCGCTGCTCGACCACTTCATCCGGACCGGCGCCCTCGTCGCGGCCACGACCCACTACGCCGAGCTCAAGGCGTACGCCCACACGACCGACGGCGCCCGCAACGCGTCGGTCGAGTTCGACCTGGAGACGCTCACGCCGACGTACCGGCTCACGATCGGGCTGCCCGGCGGCAGTCAGGCGTTCGCGATCGCCGAGCGGCTGGGCCTCGACCCGGCGATCGTCGCCGACGCCCGGTCGCGACTGACCGAGAACGAGCGGGCGTTCGAGGAGACGCTCGCGAGGATCCGCGAGACGGAGGGCGCGACGAGCGAGGCGCTCGACCGTGCCCAGGCGGCCGAGCAGCGGGCGGCCGAGGCGCTCCGCGAGGCGTCGGAGGAGCGGCGCCGGGCGCGGCGCGAGCGGGACGAGCTCGTGAAGGCGGCCCGCTCGGAGGCGGAGCGGCTCGTCGCCGACCTGCGGGACGACGTCCGCGAGACGCGCCGGACGCTCGAGCGAGAGACGGTGACGGCGCCGGCGATCGACGCGGCCGTCGCCCGGGCGGAGTCGCAGCTGGGCCGTCTGCCCGATTCTCCGCCCGAGGCACCGGTCGCGGAGCCCGTGTCGCACGAGTGGCGGGTGGGGGAGCGGGCGAAGAGCCGGTCGGGCGGCTGGGAGGGCCGCGTCTCGGCGCTCGAGCGCGGCGGGCGGCGAGCGACGCTCGAGACGGGCGGGATGCGGGTGACGGTCGCCCTCGACGACCTGGTGCCGCTCATGCCGGGTACCGTGGATCCGGACGCGGAGCCGGGGTCGGCCGGGAGGCGGGCGTCGGCCGGCGGCTCGAACGTCGCCGGACTTCGCCTCGAGCGGGCACGGAGCGTGGCCTCGTCACTCGACCTGCGCGGCGCCCGCGTCGACGAGGCACTCGAAGCGCTGACGCGGTATCTCGACGACGCGTCGCTCGCGGGACTGGAGCAGGTCCTGATCATCCACGGCCTGGGGACCGGGGCGCTGCGCGACGCGGTCAGGTCGGAGGCCGCGAGCCACCCGCTCGTGAAGTCCGTCCGGGCCGGCGAGCGAGGCGAAGGCGGCGACGGAGCATCGATTCTGACGCTCTAGTCGGCGCGATGACGGCCGATGGCCGCGTTGGCGCCTGCGCTCCTCACTCACGGGCATCTGAGCCCGTTCGCTCCGGTGCTCGGACGCCGCCTTGCCCTCGACCGCCCTCGCGCCGACTTTGGTAGCCCGCGACTTAGGGTTTCGGCGTCTTCCCGGGTTTGGGGGTCGGCTGGCCGGGCGGCGGCGAGTCGGTCGGGCAGTCGGGGAAGAACGGGATCCCGCAGATCAGCGGCGGCGGCGCCGGGATCGGGCAGAGCTCGGTCGGCGCGAAGATCCCGCCCCAGCTCCTGCCGTACGGGAAGAAGCCGCTGCCGTAGAAGTACGCGGTCCGCGTGCCCTCGGGACCGCCCCGGACGCCCGAGCCCTTCGAGGCGCGCTTCTGCCAGCCGCGGTCGTAGTAGCCCCATTTGCCGATCGCCTCGGCGCTGCTGAAGTCGAGCGCGCCGACCGTCTTCTTCGGCCCGACACAGCCGTCCTGCCAGAGCAGGCCGCTCGCCGTGTCGATCGTGACGGCGCGGTGGAAGTCATCGGTGTCCTTGGGCGCGGTGCCCTTGATGAACAGCTCGGTCACGGTCTTCGTGCTGAACGGCCCGGGCTTCATGCCGCTGAACGCGTCGACCGACGCCTCGACGAGCCCCGACGGGCGATGCCAGCCCTCGATGGGCAGGTCCTTGCTGACGTCGCGCATGATCCGCGACCAGAGCGGCGCCGACGATGCGAGCGACAGCGTGTCGGTGTTGGGCGCGTTGTTGCTGTTGCCCATCCAGACCCCGACCGCGAGGGCCGGGAGGGTCGGGTCCTTGGGCGGGGCCAGGAAGCCGTACGCGTGCACGTCGCGGTTGTCGTTCGTCGTGCCGGTCTTGTAGGCGGCCGGCCGGCGGGTCCGGCCGTCGTAGACCGCCCACTCGCCCCAGAACGGGTTGACCTTGGGGCTCGTGTTGCCGGCGAGGATGTCGGTGATGATGTAGGCCGCCTGGCGGCTGATGACCTCGGTCGGCTTCGCCTGGGGGATGCTCGGGTCGGGGTAGACGACGTTGCCGTTCGAGTCGGTGACCTGGAGGATCGTCGTCCGCGGGACGAGGACCCCGCCGTCGGCGATCGCGCCGTAGGCGCTCAGCATGTCGATGGGGTGGGTCTCGATCGTGCCGATGCTCATCGAGACGACCGGCCCGCTGCCGGGAACCCACTTGATGCCGAAGTCCTGGGCCCGCTGGTAGAAGTGGTCGAGGCCGTTCATGATCCCGGCCTTGATCGCGGGGATGTTCAGCGAGAACTGGAGCGCGGAGCGGAGCCGCACGGGACCGCGCTCGAGCTTGTCGGCCTGGGTCGGCGTGAAGCCCCGCCCGAAGTCGGTCACGACGTCCATGAACATCGTCGCCGCCGTCATCGTCCGGTCGTCGATCCCGATCGCGTAGTCGATGGGCTTGATCGACGATCCGGGCTGGCGCCAACCGTCCGACAGGACGTCGAACTGGGGTTGGAACGTGGGGTCGCCGGGGCTCGTGTAGCTGGCCGAGCCGACGTACGCGAGGATCTGGCCGGTCCGGTAGTCGATCACGGCGGCCGCGCCGTTGTGGATGTTCTTGCCCTTGAGGTTCTTGAGCCAGGCGTAGTCGGACTTGGGGATCTTCAGTCTCTTGAGGTAGCTCTCGGTGCCCTTGAGGTTGGGCGCCCGGGCCGCGGCGTAGACCCACTTCTCGGTCGTGCCCTGCATCGCCATGTTGATCGTCGTCGTGACGTGGTAGCCGCCGGTGTCGATCTTCTCGCAGGCGTCGACGGTCTCGCCCGGGCAGAGAATCGTCGCGAGCTGGTTGCGGACCTGCCAGACGAACTGGGGGGCCTTCCACTGGTTGCCCAGCTGCGGGGCGAGGACGACCGGCTCAGCCTTCGCGGCCTCGTACTCGTTGAGGGAGTGGCGCGGGCCACTCAGTGGGCTCTCGGTCTTCATCCGGTCGAGGATGTAGTTGCGGCGGGTGACGACCTCGCTGTCGGCCGGGACGACGAGCTTGAACTTCGTGCACGTGCCGCCGGCCGGGACGACCTCGTCGCAGATCTGCTCGGCGTTCTTCACGAGGTCGAACTTCGTGGGCGACTGGGGGATCGCGGCGAGGATCGCGTCCTCGGCCAGGGTCAGGTCCTTGAGGTCCTTGCCGAAGTACTGGCGGGCCGCGGCCTTCACCCCGTAGGACTGGTTGCCGTAGAAGTTCTGGTTCAGGTAGGCGGTGATGATCTGCTGCTTGCCCTTCTCGCCCGGGTACGCCTGGGTGAGCCGGACAGACTGGATGATCTCGCGGATCTTGCGCTCTTCGCGGCTGCCGTCGAACGCGCTGGGCGGCAGGAGCCGAGCGCGGACCAGCTGCTGGGTGATCGTCGAGCCGCCGCGGGGCCGGCCGTTGATCGTGTCGACGGTCGCCGAGACGAAGTCCGGCGAAGTCGAAGCCCGGGTTGTCCCAGAAATCCTTGTCCTCGATCGCGGTCGTCGCGTCGAGGATCTCCGGCGTCAGCTCGGCGAAGGTGACGACCTGGCGCTTCCGCTCGCCGAGTTTGGCGAGCTCGATCGTGCCGGTCCGATCGGTCACGATCGTCTGCTGATCGAAGGCGAGGTCGGTCAGCGCGGCCTCCGGGTTCGGCAGGCCGTTGGCGTAGTAGGTGTAGGCGGCGGCGACCCCGAGCAGTCCGAGCGCTCCGGCGGCCAGGAAGACGACGAAGAGGATGATCGGGAGCGCGATCGCGGTCCGCTTGAGGGCGGACGATCCGCGAGGCCGCTGGCGGATGCCCAGACGACGATGTCGCTGGCGCCGCGCCAGAGTCGTTTGCATATCGGCGCGCACGATAGCATGAGGGGATGTTCGGTCGGCCTCCCTCGCGACCTCACGCCCAGACGGCTCGGGTTCCGCGCCTGTGACGGCGGCCGTGACGGAGGCAGCTGCCGAGCGGCCCGCGGACGGCCTGCCGGGACTCCTCGACGAGTTGCGCTGGCGGGGCCTGTTCCACGACGCGACGCCCGGTCTCGCCGGGCGGTTGTCGACCGGCCGCCAGATCGCCGCCTACAACGGGTTCGACCCGTCGGGGCCCTCGCTCCACGTCGGCCACCTCGTGCCGATCACGGCGCTCGTCCACCTCCAGCGGCGGGGCGGCAGGCCGGTCGTGCTCGTCGGCGGCGGCACGGGGATGATCGGCGACCCGTCGGGGACGTCCGCCGAGCGGAACCTGCTCGATCGCGCCGACGCTCGAGGCGAACCTCGCCGGGATCCGCTCCCAGCTCGAGCGCTTCCTCGCCTTCGACGGCCCGAACGCGGCGGTCATGGTCAACAACCTCGACTGGCTGAGCGAGCTGTCCGTGCTCGAGTTCCTCCGCGACGTCGGGAAGCACTTCACGATCCCGTACATGCTCGCGAAGGACTCCGTCCAGTCGCGCCTCGCGGGCGGGCTGTCGTTCACCGAGTTCAGCTACATGCTCCTCCAGGCGGCCGACTTCCAGCACCTCTACCGGTCGCTCGGCGTGGAGCTGCAGATGGGCGGGGCCGATCAGTGGGGCAACATCACGGCCGGTCTCGAGCTGATCCGCCGGACGGAGACGACGCCCGACGGCGCGGCCGACGGCGAGGACCTTGCCCACGCCCTCGCGTTCACGCTCCTGCTCGACGAGCGCGGCGCGAAGTTCGGCAAGACGGCGGCGGGGACGTCCGTCTGGCTCGACGCCGAGCGCACGACGCCGTACGCGTTCTACCAGTACTGGCTGGGCCAGCCCGACGACGCGGTGGGCCGGCTGCTGCGGTTCTTCACGCTGCTCGAGCGGCCCGCGATCGAGGCGGTGGAGCGCGAGCAGGCGGCGTCGCCCGAGCTGCGGGCGGCGCAGCGGGCGCTGGCGTTCGAGGTCACGTCGCGGGTCCACGGCGACGTGGCGGCCCGGGAGGCGGAGCGGCAGTCGCGGGAGGTGTTCTCGGGCGGGTTGTTGAGCCTGTCGGAGGCCGATTTCGGGGCGGCGATCCAGGGCCTGACGGTCGTCGCGATCGACGGTCCGGTGACGGGCTCGGGCGCGACGGCGGTCGCTTCGGGCGCGGCGTCCTCGAACGGCGAGGCGCGGCGGCTGATCGCCCAGGGCGGGCTGTACGTCAACGACCGCCGCGTCGAGGGCTTCGACGACCCGCTGCCAGCGCCGGTCCACGGCCGCTACTGGGTCGTCCGGACCGGCAAGAAGAACGTCCGGATCGTGGAGCGAGCCGGCTGAGCTACCCGGCGCGGTCCCGGAGGACCGAGATCACCTCGGCCGGGGCGAGGTCGCGCTCGGCGAGCACGACGAGCGCGTGGTAGAGCAGGTCGGCGGTCTCGCCGGCGAGGGCGGCGCGGGTCGCCTCGCGGGGCGTTCCCGCTGACTCGGCCGCTGCGTCGTCCTTCGCGGCGATCAGGACTTCCGATGCCTCCTCCGTGACCTTGCGGGCGGCCGCGTCGACGCCGCCGTTCAGCAGGCGGGCGGTGTAGGAGCCCTCCGGCCGCGTCGCGGCGCGATCGGCGATGGTCGACCAGAGCTCCTCGAGCCAGGCGAACCCCTGGGTCCTGGCTCGCGGGGACGGAGGCGCGTCCACGGCGTCGAAGCACGTCCTCGTCCCGCGGTGGCACGTCGGGCCGGCGGGGTCCGCGGTGACGAGGAGCGCGTCGGCGTCGCAGTCGGCGGCGATGGCCCGGACCCGGAGCGTGTTGCCGCTCGTCTCGCCCTTCTTCCACAGGGCGTCGCGCGATCGAGAATGGAAGTGGACGTCGCCCGTCGCGATCGTCGCGTCGAGCGCCTCGCGGTCCATCCAGGCGAGCATCAGCACCTCGCCGTCGGCGGCGTCGCGGACGATCGCCGGGACGAGCCCGTCGGCGCCGAAGCGGACGGTGTCCGGGTCGATCACGCGGCGACCGCCCGGACCGACAGCCCCGCAGCGGCCATCGCGGCCTTGACGCCGGCGATCGAGTGCTGGCGGCGGTGGAAGATTGAGGCCGCGAGGACGGCATCGGCGCCGCCGTCGACGACCGCCCGGACGAAGTCATCCGGCCCCGCCGCGCCGCCCGACGCGATGACCGGGACCGTCACGGCGTCGGTGATCGCGCGGAGCAGCGCCGTGTCGAAGCCCGACTGCGTCCCGTCGCGGTCGATCGACGTGACGAGCAGCTCGCCGGCGCCGAGCTCCATGGCGCGGCGGGCCCAAGCGACCGCGTCGAGGCCGGTCGCCTCGCGGCCGCCCTTTACGACGACCTCCCAGGCACCTCCACCGGCGTCGATCGCCCGGGCGTCGATCGCGACGACAACCGCCTGCCTCCCGAAGCGCCGGGCGCACGCGCCGATCAACCCTGGATCGGCGACCGCGGCGGTGTTCAGCGAGACCTTGTCGGCTCCGGCCCGGAGCACGTCCCGCATCTCATCGACGCTCCTCACGCCGCCACCGACCGTGAGCGGGATGAACGCCCGGCGAGCGGTCCGCTCGACGATCTCGAGCAGGGTGCCTCGGCCCTCCGGCGCCGCCGAGATGTCGAGGAAGACGAGCTCGTCGGCGCCCTCGCGGGCGTATCGCTCGGCGAGCTCGGGCGGATCGCCCTCGTCCGTGAGGTCGACGAACCGCGTGCCCTTCACGACGCGGCCGTTCGCGACGTCAAGGCAGGGGATGACGCGGATCCGGAGCATCAGGCGGTCACCGGGAGGTCGTCGCGCGCGACGGCTTCGGAGCGGACGAGCGCGACGACGTTGGCGAGCAGCCGGAGCCCGTCGTCGCCGCTCCGCTCGGGGTGGAACTGGACGCCGAGCAGGCGACCCTTTGCGACGGCCGACACGAACGGCCGGCCGTGGGTCGTCGTCGCGAGCACGACGTCGTCGCCGGCCCTGTCGGCGGCGCTGCCGGCGTACGAGTGGACGAAGTAGAAGTCCGCCGCGTCGGTGATCCCGGCGAACGCCGGGTGGTCGTGCCGCCGCTCGACCTGGTTCCAGCCGATGTGGGGGAGCGACGGCGCGTCCTCGAGCCGTCGCGTGCGCCCGCGGAGGACGCCGAGCGTCGCCGCGCCGTCCTCGTCGCTGCCCTCGAAGAGGAGCTGGAGGCCGAGGCAGATCCCGAGGAACGGTCGGTCGTCGGCGATCCAGTGCCGGATCGGCTCGATGAGCCCGGCCCGCTCCAGCCGTTCCATCGCGGGCGCCGCCGCGCCGACGCCGGGCACGACGAGCGCATCGGCGTCCCGGAGGTCGTCGGGGCCCGTCGCCCGGTCGACGGCCGCACCAACGGACACCAGCGCCTGCTCGATGCTCACGAGGTTGCCCGCGCCGTAGTCGACGACCGCGAACCGAGGCCGCCGCCCGGGCTGGGTCGGGATGGCGCCGCTCACCCGAGCGAGCCCTTCGTCGAGGCCACTCCCCGGCGACGCGGATCCGGCTCGCAGGCGGCGCGGAGCGCCCGGCCGAGCGCCTTGAACGCGGCCTCGGCCAAATGGTGGTCGTTCCGGCCACTGCCCCGGACGTGGATCGTCGCGCCGGCCGTCCGGGCGAACGCCTCGATCGCGTGCTCGACGAGCTGGAGCGGCAGCTCCCCCACGCGTTCGCCGCGGAACGGCAGCTCGACGACGGCATACGGCCGCCCGCCGATGTCCACGACCGCCGTCGCGAGGGACTCGTCCATCGGCACGGTCGCCTCGCCGAAGCGGACGATGCCGGCTCGGTCGCCGAGCGCCTCCGCGAACGCGGCGCCCAGGACGAGCGCGGTGTCCTCGACGCTGTGGTGCTCGTCGACGCCGAGATCGCCGCGGGTCCGGACCTCGAGGTCGAACAGGCCGTGGTGGGCGAGCGACGACAGCAGGTGGTCGAAGAACCCGACGCCGGTCGCGATCGACGCGGTCCCTTCGCCGTCGAGGTCGAGCGAGATCGCGACGGTCGTCTCGCGCGTTTCGCGGGACACGCTCGCCCGGCGGTCCGTGGACGTCTCGACGGAGAGTGACCCGAGCGGTGTCGTCATGAGCCGATCCCTCCTGCGACCGACGCGGCCGCCGCGCTCAGCCGGTCGTTCTCGGCCCTGTCGCGGACCGTCAGCCGCAGCGAGTCGGCGAGCGGATGGCCCGCGCCGAACGTCCGCGGCACGAGGCCGTTGCGGAGGAGCACCTCGGCGGCGGCCGCCGCGTCCTCGGGGCTCGCGAAGCGGACGAGCAGGAAGTTCGTCACCGACGGCCCGACCTGCCAGCCGGCGGCCGCGAGGCCTGCGGCGAACCGAGCCCGCTCACCCTCGACGCGGGCGACGTTCGCGAGCATCGCGTCCGGCGCCTGAAGGGCCGCGGTGACGATGGTGACGCTCGTCGTCGCGATCGATCCCGGCGGCCGGTACGGGGCGATCCGGGCGATCGTCTCGGGCGGCGCGATCGCGAACCCGACCCGCAACCCGGCGAGCGCGTAGGCCTTGCTCGCGGTTCGAACGACGACGAGGTTCGGGTGGTCCAGGCGGAGCGGCAGCAGCGACGCGTCCACGAACTCGGCGTAGGCCTCGTCGAGCACGACGATCGCGGGCTCACGATCGCCTGCCGCGGCGTCGGCGGCGATCCCGTCGAGCAGGGCCGCGATCGCGCCGGGCGGCTCAACGAGAGCGGTGGGATTGTTCGGCGAGCACAGCCAGACGACCTGGGCGACGGAGGCAGCCGCCCGGACCGCGGCGAGATCCAGCGCCCAGTCCTCGTCCGCGGGCAGCCTCGGAACCGCGATCGCCGCGGCGCCGCGCTGCTCGGTCACGACGCGGTACATCGCGTAGGTCGGCGTGGGGATCACGGCCGCGCCGCCGGCCGGCAGGAACGCCTTGCCGACGAGGTCGAGGATCTCGTCCGCGCCCGCCCCGACGAGGATCTCGTCGGTCCCGACGCCGTACGTCGCCGCGGCCGCCTCGACGAGCCGTCGATAGTCCGAGGGCGGGTACTCGGACAGCGGCGACTCGAAGCGGCCGGCGGCGAGCAACCGAGCGGCGAGGTCCGGCGGCTGGGGCGAGGTGTTGAGGTCGAACCGGACGATCGACGCCGGGTCGACGCCGTAGCGGGCCGCGACCTCCTCGTCGGTGGCCTCCCAGCTGTACGAGGCCGGCTGGGTCGGGAGCGAGTACGTGACCGGGGTGGGGCTCATCGCGCCGGCTCCTCGGCGTCATCGCGGAAGCGGGCGTCGACGGCGTTTCGATGGGCCGTGAGCCCCTCGGTCGTGGCGAGCGTCCGGATCGTGTCGGCGATCGCGGCGAGGCCGTCGCGATCCAGCCGCTGGATCTGGCTGAAGCGACCGTAGGCCTCGACCGACAGCGGGCCAGACGAGCGGGCGAGGCCGCCGGTCGGCAGGACGTGGTTCGCCCCGGTCGCGTAGTCGCCGGCGGACTCCGGTGCCCACGGACCGATGAAGATCGAGCCGGCGTTGCGGATCCGGGCGGCGGCGGCCTCGGCGTCGGCGACGTCGATCGAGAGGTGCTCCGGGGCGTAGCCGTCGACGAACGCGATCGCGGCGCCGAGGTCCGGCGCGAGGACGATCCAGCCGTGTTCGCCGAGAGCGGCCCGGAGGACGTCGCGGCGCTCAAGGCGCGGCAGGAGATTCGCGATCTCTCCCTCGACGGTGTCGGCCAGGCCCGGGTCGGTCGTCACGAGGAGGGCCGGCGAGTCGGGGCCGTGCTCGGCCTGCGTGACGAGGTCGGCGGCGACGAGCACCGGGTCGGCGTCGCGGTCGGCGAGGACCATTCCCTCCGACGGTCCGGCCGGGAGGTCGATGCCGACGACCGAGCTGACCTCGATCTTCGCGGCCGTGACCCAGGCGTTGCCCGGGCCGACGATCCGGTCGACCGGCTCGACGCCCGCCTCCGGCAGCCCGAACGCCAGCGCGCCGATCGCCTGGGCTCCGCCGGCGACGATCAGCGTCCCGACGCCGAGCAGGCCGGCGGTCCCCGCGACGATCGGGTCGATGGCGCCGTCCGGGCCGGCGGGCGACGCGACGATGATCTCGTCGACGCCGGCCACGAGCGCCGGGACGACGGTCATCACGAGGCTCGACGGCAGCGGCGCGCCGCCGCCCGGGACGTAGCAGCCGACGCGCCGGAGCGGCAGCCAGCGGCGCTCGACGGTGACGCCCGGTGCGGTCTCGACGGTGGTGGATTGCGGTCGCTGGGCCTCGGCGACGGCGCGGACGTTGGCGATCGCCTGGTCGAGCGCGACCCGGACGTCGGCGGGGAGAGCGTCGGCGGCGGTGGCGAGCTCCGCCCGCCCGATTACGAGCCGCCCATCGGCCGGCGCGCCGCCGAACGTCGAGCCGGCTTCGACGACCGCCGCCTCGCCGCGCGTCCGGACGTCGTCGAGGATCGCCCGCGCGGCATCGCGCACGGCCGGGTTCGGGACCGCGGCCCGGCGCTGGAGGCGTTCGACCGTGGCCAGCGTCGCGGGATCCGCGGCCGCGAGATCGAGCCGGCGCAGGATCGACGGCGCCGCGGCCGGGCGGGCGGTGGCGGTCACGGGATGATCTTCTCGATCGGGAGGACGAGGATGCCCGACGCGCCGGCCGACTTGAGGCGGGGCAAGAGCCGCCAGACCTCGTCCGCGCCGACGACGGCGTGGATCGCGATCATCCCGGCGTGGGCCAGGGGGATGACGGACGGCGACTCGAGCCCCGGCAGCATCGCCTCGATGTCGGCGAGCCGGTCGGCGGGCGCGTTCATCATCAGGTACTTGCGATCGCGGGCCGCGATCACCGCGCTGATCATCGTCTCGATCGCGAGGATGTCGGCGGCGCGCTGGGTGTGGGCGGTGGGGTTGGCGATCAGGACCGCCTCGGACGCGAGGACGTCGCCGATCGGGCGGAGGCCGTTCATCACGAGCGTCGAGCCGGTCGAGACGAGATCCACGATCGCCTCTGCGAGGCCGAGCCTCGGGGCGACCTCGACGGCGCCCGAGATCGAGATGACGTCGACGGCGATGCCCTTGTCCGCGAAGAAGCGGCGGGCCGTGTTGGGGTGGGCCGTCGCGACACGGAGGCCCGCGAGCTCCTCGACCGACGTGTACTGCGAGTCCGTCGGGACCGCGGCGGCGAGGCGGCAGGTGCCGTAGCCCAGCGAGCGGAGGCGGGGCAGCTCCGCGCCCGTCTCGACCAGGAGGTCGACGCCGGTCACGCCGAGGTCCGCCACGCCGTCGCCGACGAATTCGATGACGTCGTTCGTCCGGACGAACAGCACGTCGAGGTCGAAGTTCTGGACGCGGGCAACGAGGCTCCGGTCGTGCTCGTCGAAGATCAGCCCTGCGTCGTGGAGCAACGCGAGCGTCGGCTCGACGAGCCTTCCCTTGTTGGGAATCGCCAGACGGAGGCGCTCTCTCATCGCTCCGTCCCGGCGGGGTAGGGGATGCCGGCCTTGCGAGCTTCGCCGAGCCGGTCGAGGGCTTCCCGGTAGCCGCCCTCGCCGTGGTTCAGCCATGAGGCGATCCTCGTGATCGTGGCGGTGCTCGCGCCAGTCTCGCGGCTGATCTGCGCGTAGTGCAGGCCGTCGTCGAGCAACCGGGCCACCGCCCAGCGCTGGGCCATGTCGCGGAGCTCGTTCAGCGTGCAGAGGTCACGGAGGAACCGGGCGGCTTCGTCGCGGTCCTTCAGGCGGACGATCGCGTCGATCAGCGCTTCCGTGTCGGCGGATCTCCAGTCTTCGGCCATCGGTGGGGTCCTCGTCGCCTCGCTCATCGCAGCCGTAGCAGCGTGTTAACGTATTAGCGTGTTAAAACGGTAGCATGATCGAGGAGCGCGTGGCAAGGGCCTTCGACGTGATCCCGGCGATCGACCTTCGGGGCGGTCGCGTCGTTCGGCTGCAGCAGGGCGACTTCGGCCGGGAGACGGTCTACGACGACGACCCCGTCGAGGTGGCGGAGCGGTTCGCCGACGCCGGCGCCACGATCCTGCACGTCGTCGATCTGGACGGAGCGAGGGCAGGGGAGCCAACGCAACTCGGCGTCGTCGCAGAGTGTCGCGGCGGCCGTCGGGACGCGCGCGTCGGTCGAGGCGGCCGGCGGGATCCGTTCGATCCGCGAGGTTGAGGCCGCATTCGTGGCCGGCGCCGGCCGCGTCGTCCTCGGCACGGCCGCGCTCCAGGACCCGGGACTCGTTCGCGACGCCGTCGCCGCCCACGGTCCGGAGTCAATCGTCGTCGCCGTCGACGTCCGCGACGGTCGGGCAGTCGGCAGCGCCTGGGAGGGCGCTGCCGGCCCGCTTGCCGCCGACGTGATCCGGGCGATGACCGACGTCGGCGCCGCGTGGTTCGAGGTCACCGCGATCGACCGCGACGGCCTCCTCGGCGGCCCGGACCTCGCGCTCCTGGATGGGCTCGGGCGCCTCGGTGGCGGACGGCTCGTCGCCTCGGCCGGGATCAGGGACATCGCCGACCTGAAGGCCGTGCGCGATCTCGGCTGCGCCGGCGCGATCGTCGGCCGCGCGATCTACGAGGGAACGCTCGATCTCCGCGAAGCGGTCGCGGCCCTGGCGTCCGCCTGACGCCGCAAGAGATCCGGGTCAGTGGCCGCCGGCCGGCTCGGCTTCCTTCCTGTGGGCGTCGATCACCTTCTCGGCGATGTGCGAGGGGACCTCTTCGTAGTGGTCCAGCTCGGCCGTGAACGTCCCCCGGCCGTGGGTCAGTGACCGCAGCTCCGTCGCGTACGTGAAGAGCTCGGCCTGGGGGACCTGCGCCGACACGACCTGCATCCCGTCGGACGTGTCCATCCCGAGGACCCGTCCGCGGCGCGTGTTGAGGTCGCGGTTGACGTCGCCCATGTACTCCTCGGGGACCTTCACTGAGATCGTCATGATCGGCTCGAGCAGCCCGGGCTTGCACTCCAGGACGCCCTTCTTGAGCGCCATCGAAGCGGCGATCTTGAACGAGAGCTCGTTCGAGTCGACCGTGTGGAACGAGCCGTCGAAGAGCGTCGCCTTGAAGTCCGAGAGCGGATAGCCGGCGAGGACGCCCTCGGCCGCGGCCTCGCGGATGCCCTTCTCGACGCCGGGGAAGAAGCCCTTCGGGACCGACCCGCCGACGACCTTCTCGGCGAACTGGACGCCGCCGCCCGGGTTCGGCTCGATCTCGATCCAGACGTGGCCGAACATCCCGTGGCCGCCGGTCTGCTTCTTGTACCGGCCCTCGACCTTCGTCGTGCCCCGGATCGTCTCGCGGTAGGGGATCTTCGGCGTCCGGGTGACGATCGCAGCGCCGAACTTCCGCTTGAGCCGCTCGCCGATGACCGCGATGTGGGCCTCGCCGGTCGCGACGAGGAGCTGCTCGCCGGTCGCCGATCGCTCGACCCTCGCCGACGGCTCCTCCTCGAGCATCCGCTGGAGCGCCGCGCCCATCTTGTCGAGGTCGGCCTTCGTCTGGGGCTCGATCGCGACCGTGAGGGTCGGGACCGGGAAGTCGAGCGGCGGCAGGATGATCGGAGCGTCTTTCGACGACAGCGTGTCTCCGGTCTCGGTGACGGTCAGCTTCGCGACGGCGCCGATCTCGCCTGCGGTCAGCTCGCCGATCGGCTCCTGGTCCTTGCCGTGGAGGAGCAGCAGCTGGCCGATCCGCTCGTCTTCCTCGCGGTTCGCGTTCCAGGCGTGGGCCTGGCCGTGGAGCGTCCCGGAGAGGACCCGCAGGTACGTCAGCCGGCCGACGAAGGGGTCGGCCGCGGTCTTGACGACCCGGGCGACGAGCTGGCCCGACGGATCCGGGTTGATCGTCGCGTCGGCGCCGGTCTTCGCGTTCTTCGCCGCGACCGCGGGCTCCTCGGCGGCCGTCGGCATGTAGCGGATGAACGCGTCGAGCAGCGCGTTGATCCCGATGCCCTTCGCGGCGCTGCCGACGAGGACCGGGGCGAGAATCGAGTCGCGGACGCCGCGGTGGAGGCAGGCATCAAGCTCCTCGTCGCTGATCTCCTCGCCCTCGAGGTACTTCGTCAGGACGTCGTCGTCGGCCTCCGCGGCGGCCTCGAGGAGCTGGTCGCGGCGCTTGGCGACCTCGTCCGCAAGGCCATCGGGGATGGGGATCTCGACCTCCGACCCGCCGTCGAACCGGTAGGCCTTGCGGTGGACGAGGTCGACGTAGCCCTCGAACCCTTCGCCGGCGCCGATCGCGACGTGGAGCGGCGCGACCTTGTTGCCGAACCGGCTCCGGAGCGCGTCGAGCGCCGCCGTCGGGTTCGCGTGCTCCTTGTCGCACTTGTTGATGAAGAAGCACGCTGCCCGGCCGGTCGCGCGGCCCAGCGCGACGCCCGTCTCCAGCCCGGCTTCGACCGTGCCGGACGCGTCGGCGACGAACAGCGCGCCGTCGGCCGCGGCGAAGCCGCTGACGACCTCGGCGACGAAGTCCGGGTAGCCGGGCGTGTCGACGAGCGTGATCCGGGTCCCGTCGTGCTCAAACGTGGCGACCGCCAGGCTCAGCGTCTGCTGGCGCTTCTGCTCCTCGGGCTCGTAGTCGAGGTGGGCGCTGCCGTCATCGACCTTGCCGAGCCGCTGGATCGCGCCGGCCTGGAACAGGAGATGCTCGGCGAGGGTGGTCTTGCCACCGCCGGCGTGACCCGCCAGGACGACGCTTCTGAGGTGTGCTGGATCGACGCTCTTCATCGTCATCGACGGGTCGTACCTCACGCTTCGCGGTGCCGGGGCGACGGCGACGGGGGTTCTCGGAAGCGGCCTCGCGGGCGGGCGATGGCCGCGGTTTGGCCATTCTAGTCGGCTATACTCCCGCCCGCGATGTCCGGGCATTCAAAATGGTCCACGATCAAGCGCCAGAAGGGCGCGAATGACGCGAAGCGCGGCGCCCTCTTCACGAAGGTCGCGCGCGAGATCTCGGTGGCGGCCCGCCAGGGCGGCGGCGACCCCGACGCGAACTACCGGCTCCGCCTCGCGATCGAGAAGGCTCGGTCGGTGAACATGCCCGCCGACAACATCAAGCGGACGATCGACAAGGCGACCGGCGGCGGCGACGCCGAGCAGTTCGAGGAGATCGTCTACGAGGGCTACGGCCCGGGCGGCGTGGCGGTCCTCGTCGAGGCCGCGACCGACAACCGCAACCGGACGGCCGCCGAGGTCCGCTCGATCTTCACGAAGACCGGCGGCCAGCTCGCGGGCTCCGGCGCGGTCGCCTGGCAGTTCGAGCCGCGCGGCCTGATCGCGGTCGGCCGCGGCGGGGTCGACGCCGACGAGGTCGCGCTCGCGGCAATCGACGCCGGCGCCGAGGACGTCGACACCGACGACAACGAGACGATCGAGATCTACACGTCGCCGGGCGATCTCGAGTCGGTCCGGAAGGCGCTCGAGGGCGCCGGCGTCGCAGTCGACTCGGCCGAGAGCACGATGATCGCGAAGCAGACGGTCGAGCTGGACTCGGGCAAGGCGCGCCAGGCGCTGCGGCTCGTCGAGCTGCTCGAGGACCTCGACGACGTGCAGCGGGTCACGGCCAACTTCGACATCCCCGAGGACGTCTTCGCCGAGATCGCCGGGTGATCATCCTCGGGATCGACCCGGGGACCGCGGCACTCGGCTACGGCATCGTCGAACAGAGCGGCGGACGGCTCCGGGCGGTCGACCACGGCTGCCTCGTGACGTCCGCGGACACGCCGATGCCCGAGCGGCTGCTGGCGATCCACGCCCTCCTGTCCGACCTGATCGAGCTCCACGAGCCGGCCGTCGTCGCCGTGGAGCGACTGTTCTTCTCGCGCAACGTCCAGACCGCGATGGCCGTCGGCCAGGCGCGGGGTGTGATCCTGCTCGCGGCGGCCCAGCACGGCCGACCGGTCCGGGAGGCGACGCCGAGCGAGGTGAAGTCCGCGGTCGCGGGCTACGGCGCGGCCGACAAGGGCCAGGTCGCCCGGATGGTCCAGCTCGTCTGCGGGATGACGTCGCTGCCGACGCCCGACGACGCGGCGGACGCGCTCGCGGTCGCGATCTGCATCGCGAACCGGGTGGGTCCCGTGGCGCAGGAGCGGGCCGGGGTGCTGGATCGGGCGGCCGTCGCGCCGATCGAGCGCGGCGACTCCGCCTACGACCGGGCCGTGCGTGAGGCGATCGCTCGCGAGAAGCGGCCCGCCGACCGGCCTGCGTGATCGCCTCGGTCGAGGGTCGCGTCGGCGCGGTCGCGTTCGACTCGCTCGTCATCGAGGTCGGCGGGATCGGCTACCAGGTCTTCGCCTCGCCGGCCATCCTCTCGACGGCCGTGCCGGGCTCGACGCTGAGGCTCTACACCTACCACCTCGTCCGCGAGGACCAGCAGGCGCTGTACGGATTCCGAAGCGTCGAGGACCTCGGGTTCTTCACGCTGCTGCTGACCGTGACCGGCGTCGGGCCCAAGGTCGCGCTGGCGATCGTCGGCTCCCGCCCGACGCCCGACCTCCAGCTCGCGATCATGGCCCAGGACCAGGCCGTGCTCGTGTCGATCCCGGGCATCGGCAAGAAGCTCGCCGAGCGGATCATCTTCGAGCTCAAGGAGAAGGTCGCGGCGGCCGGGATCGCGGCGAGCGCGGGCGGGGTCGCGGTTGCCGGCGTCGGCGCGGCCGAGAGCGAGGTCGTGGCGGCGCTGCAGGCCCTGGGCTACTCGCTGGCGGAGGCGCGGGAGGCGTCGCGGATCGCGCTCGCCGACGCGACGATCGGCGGCACGCTCGAGGACCGCGTCAAGGCCGCGCTGCGGAGCCTCGCCCGAGATTGACCGCGGTCACGACAGGCCGATCCGGCGCTGTTTGATCCGCGTCGCGTCGCCGGCGAACGGCCCGTCGCCGACGCCGTGGGTCGAGACGATCGGCAGCATCGCGCCGGGGAACTCGCCGAGCGACGAGCGGTAGTCGATGTTCAGCGCGCCCAGCCCGTCCCGGAGCCGCTCGGCGGCCGCCATGCGCCACGCGTCGTCGACGCCCTCGAGGTTCGCCAGCTCGATCGCGACCGCCGGCCGCGGCGTGCCGGTCTCGTCGTCGACGACCGAGAGCATGAACGAGTGGAGCCGCGGCGCGACGAGCGGGTCTCCGTAGAGCACGGACTCGATGTCCTCGGGGTAGATGTTCGAGCCCATGACGCTGATCGTCGCGTCCCGCCGGCCGTGGATCCACAGGAACGGCAGCGGGATTGGTTGGGCCCACGGCAGCGGGCCGCGCGGCCCGTGGACCTCGGGTGACTCGCCGAGCCGATCCAGGTCGAAGCCGAACGTCCGCAGGACCCGGGCGACCTTCGCGAACTCGACGATCCCGCCGGCGTCGTGGACGTTGTACCGGATCCGCGGCGCCAGGAGGTCCAGCCGCGACACGGTGCAGATCACCTCGCCGAGGGCGTTGATCTCCATGTAGTGGATGAGCGGGTTGTACTGGAAGACCATCGGCAGGCGCGAGTCCCGACCGAAGAGCGCGCGACCGATGTCGGGCCGCGCCCGGGCCAGCCGGCGGACGGCGATCGACACCGGCGACTCGCCGGCCATGCCGATCTCGATGTCGGTCGCGCCGTAGCCGGAGAAGACGGACGCGAACCGGGCCAGGAGGACGTCCCGCAGCTCCTCGGTCATGCCCTCGCCGCCGACGAGCCCGTGGAGCTCGTAGTCGGCCCACGGGAAGCCGCGCCGCTCGCCCTCGTCGATGAGGTGCTTGAGAAACGGCGGGTAGCCCGAGATCAGGAAGCGGTACGTCGGGCCGAGGTACGCAAGCGTCGAGAGGATCTTGTCCACGTCAGGGCCGACCGACTTGACGATGCCGTGGCGCATCATCCCCATGCTCATGTTCATCCCGGCGGCCCACGCGCCCATCGAGAACGCGTTGATCGTCACGAGCGGCGCGGTCCCGAACGCGTAGCGCGCGAAGAACCCGATGTTGCGATGCGCGACCTCGCGCTCCTTGCGGCCGCGGATCCAGTTGTACGGCGTCCCCGTCGAGCCGCTCGACTCGTCGATCGTGGTGCCCGGGTAGGGGACCGCCCCGCCGACGCAGCGCTCGAGCAGGCCGTATCGGTCGACGTACGACTTCTTGTCGGTCTCCGGCAGGTGCCGCAGGATCCCGAGCGGAAACAGCGATGCGACGTTGACGCCCGATGCCTCGAGGTAGCGGTCGTACGCCGGGACACGCCGGCTGGCTCGCCATGCCGCCCGCTCCGCGCGCAACAGCCCGATGCCGCGAATCAGTGGCGCCGGGGCGGCTGTGAAGAGGGCCTTCAGCCAGCCGTAGCGGAGGCCGACGGTCCGGAACATCGTGTCGAGCGGGAACAGCCAGATGCCGCGACCAAACCCGACGAAGGCGGCGAAGGCGTCACGGGCTGCACGGCCGGAGGCGGTCATCGGGCGGAGGCTCCTCTCGCGGTGGTGGCGAGGCGGACTCGATGCCTCTGTCGGCGGGTAGAACGCGCCCGCGGCCCGGGCGTGACGCGGTTGTCGGCGGGGCGACAACGCCGGCTCAGGGACGCAGTCCGGCGAGGGCCTCCGCGTGGATGCCCGCCGGGTCGATGGAGGCGCGGCCCGGTCGGGCGGCCAGGTCGGCCAGCGTCTGATCGTCGAGGATCGCCAGCATCGCGTCGCGGACGTCGAGCATCACGTCGCGGAGCGAGCACGTCGCCTCATCCGGGCACGAGCACTTCGAGTAGTAGCGGAGGCTCACGCACGTCAGCGGCGCGAGCGCCCCGTCGAGCAGCCGGATGACCCGACCGAGCGAGATCGTCGCCGGGTCGTCGGCCATCGCGTAGCCGCCCCGCGCGCCCAGCGTCGTCCGGACGACGCCGCCGTGCTTGAGCGTCGCCATGATCTGCTCGAGGAACTTCGGCGGCAGGTTGTTGCGCTGGGCCAGCGTCCCCAGCGGAACGGTCGCGTCCGGGCCGCTCCGGACGAGGTCCGTGAGCGCTCGCAGGCCGTACTCGGAGCGGCGGGAGAGGCGCATGGCCACAGTATGCCCTAACTCCGACCTGTATTAGGGTAGTTCGCGCCCGAACCGCCGCCGGACCGGCGTCGAACGGGCGTGCTAAATGGGACCGCCCGTGGTACTGTTGCCACCGATGACCGACGACATCGCCCGGATCGTCGCACCGGACCTGCTCGACGACGGTGACCGCGTCGTCGAGAGCACCCTCCGGCCGCGGACGCTCGACGAATACATCGGCCAGCGCGACGTCAAGGCCAACCTGTCGGTGCTGCTCGCCGCGGCGCGGGGCAGGGGAGAGGCGTCCGACCACGTCCTGCTCTACGGCCCGCCCGGCCTCGGCAAGACGACGCTCGCGACGATCATCGCCCGCGAGCTCGAGGTCAACGTCCGCTACACGAGCGGCCCGGCGGTCGAGCGGCCCGGCGACCTCGCCGCGATCCTGACCGCGCTCGACGAGCGCGACGTGCTGTTCATCGACGAGATCCACCGCCTGAACCGGGCCGTGGAGGAGATCCTCTACCCGGCGATGGAGGACTACGCGCTCGACGTGATGATCGGCAAGGGGCCGTCGGCGCGGAGCCTGCGGCTCAGCCTCAAGCCGTTCACGATCGTCGGCGCGACGACGCGGGCGGGGCGGATCAGCTCGCCGCTGCGTGACCGCTTCGGGGCGACCTACCGCCTCGACTTCTACGAGGTCGACGAGCTGACCGCGATCGTCCACCGCTCGGCCGACATCCTCGACATCGAGATCGACGAGGCCGCGGCCCGGGCGATCGCGACCCGCGGTCGGGGCACGCCGCGGATCGTCAACCGGCTGCTCAAGCGGACGCGCGACCACGCCCAGGTCCACGGCACGGGCCGCATCGACGCGACCGTCGCCCGCGAGGCGCTCTCGGCGCTGGAGATCGACGACGAGGGCCTCGACTCGACCGACCGCAAGCTGCTCGCGGCGATCATCCAGAAGTTCGCCTCCGGGCCGGTCGGCGTCCAGGCGCTCGCCGCCGTCCTCGCCGAGGAGGTCGAGACGATCGAGGACGTCCACGAGCCGTTCCTCCTGCGGCTCGGGTTCATCGACCGGACGCCCCAGGGCCGGATCGCGACGGAGCTCGGGCGGGCCCATCTCGCCGGCCTCGGCTACGAGATCCCGCCACCGCGCCGGGGCGAGCCCGACATGCCGGGCCTCTGGGACGCGGCGGCGACGCGCGAGCCGGCCCCGGAGCCGGAGCCGCTGCCAATCCCCGAGGGCGACGCGTCGACCGGATGACCACGGGCATGAATGGACTCGGGTGGGCGCTCGTCGTCCTCGGCGTCGTCCTGGTGGTCGTCGGGCTCGTGATCGTCGCCGGCCCGCGCATCCCGATCCTCGGCCATCTGCCCGGCGACATCGTCATCCAGCGCGAGAACGTCACGATCTTCATCCCGCTCGGGACGATGCTGCTGGTCTCGGTCGTCGTGTCGGCCGTGATCGCGTTCCTGAACCGGCGCTGAGGTGACCGGCGCCGCGCAGTTCGAGGTCGTGACGCCGCCGCCGGCCGACGGCTCGACGCGCGCCCGGGCCGGCCGGCTGACGCTGACCCACGGCGTCGTCGAGACGCCCCAGTTCATGCCGGTCGGCACGAACGCGACCGTGAAGGCGCTCGACCCCGACGACCTCCGGACCGTCGGCGCGTCGATCATCCTCGCGAACACCTACCACCTGTACCTGCGGCCGGGCCACGAGCGGATCGCCCGCCTCGGCGGACTCCACCGGTTCATGGCCTGGGACCGGCCGATCCTGACCGACTCCGGCGGGTTCCAGGTCGTGTCGCTCGGCGACCTGCGAGTCATCGACGAGGACGGGGCGACGTTCCGCAGCCATCTCGACGGGTCGCTCCACCGGTTCACGCCGGAGCACGCGATCGCGGTCCAGGAGGCGCTCGGGTCGGACGTCGCGGTCGCGTTCGACCAGCCGGTCACGCCGTCGTCGCCGCGGGCCGTGGTCGCCGACGCCACGGAGCGGACCCACCGCTGGGCCGAGCGGTCGCTGAACGCCCACTCGCGGCCCGACCAGGCGCTGTTCGGGATCGTCCAGGGCGGGCTCGAGCCGGACCTCCGGGCCGAGAGCACCCGGTTCATCGCGTCGCTGCCGTTCGACGGGATCTGCCTGGGCGGGCTCGCCGGCGACGAGACACCGGCCCAGCGCGAGGCGACGCTCGACGTCGCGATCCCGCTGCTCGAGGCCGACCCGCGACCGCGCTACCTGATGGGCCTGGGCTCGCCCGCGGACCTGCTCGAGGCGGTTCACCGGGGAGTGGACCTGTTCGATTCCGTGCTGCCGGCCCGCGTCGCCCGGAACGGCCAGCTGTGGGTCCCGGGCGGCCGCCTGAACGTCCGCAACCAGCGCTTCCTCGACGACCCGGCCCCGGTCCAGGAGGACTGTCCGTGCCTGCTGTGCACGCGGTTCTCGCGGGCCTACATCGCCCATCTGTTCCGGGCGAAGGAGCTGCTCGCGTACCGGCTCGCGACTTGTCACAACCTGACCTTCACCCTAGACTTCATGACCAGGATCCGGAGCGCGATTCGAACCGGAACCTTCCCAGCTATCGTGTCGGAGCTTCGACTGCGCGCGGGCCGGATGAGCGCCAGTGAAGCCGCGGAGAAGTCCGCGTGAAGACCGGCTCGGTACCGTTCGTCTCAGCGCGGAGGAGCATCGATGGGCTCGCGAGATCGTCCCCACCGCGAAGCGAAGAAGAAGCCGAAGGTCAAAGCTCGGCCCAGCCAAGGCTGTCCGCGCTCTCGGAGCCGCCGCCGCAACAGGCGGAGCTGATCCGGAAGCCGCGGAAGCCGAAGCCGGTCGAGGAGGAGACCGACGAGGGCTGATCCCCGGCCCGAGGCCAGTGGCACGGCCTGTCGGAGTGGCAGTTGTGGCGACAGGAGCGTGACGAGATGGCGATGACCGGGCAGCGGCCGGCGGACGAGCGGAACGGCGAACGAACCGGCGGGACGGACCGCGCGGCCGAGCGCGCCCAGGCGGAGCGGGGCAAGGCCGTGGACGCGGCGATCCTCTCGATCGAGAAGCAGTTCGGGACCGGCTCGATCATGAAGCTCGGCGCGACTGCCCGGCAGCAGGTCGACTTCATCCCGACGGGCTCGATCGCCCTCGACCTCGCGCTCGGCGTCGGCGGCATCCCGCGCGGCCGGATCACCGAGATCTTCGGCCCCGAGTCGTCGGGCAAGACGACCGTCTGCCAGCACGTCATCGCCGAGGCCCAGCGGCGCGGCGGCGTGGCCGCGTTCATCGACGTCGAGCACGCGCTCGACCCGGGCTACGCCCGAGCGTGCGGCGTCAACGTCGACGAGCTGCTCGTGTCGCCAGCCCGACACCGGCGAGCAGGCGCTCGAGATCACCGAGACCCTCATCCGCTCCGGCGGCATCGACGTCGTCGTCGTCGACTCCGTCGCGGCGCTCGTGCCGCGGGCGGAGATCGAGGGCGAGATGGGCGACTCGTTCGTCGGCATCCAGGCCCGGCTGATGAGCCAGGCGCTGCGCAAGCTGACAGGCGCGGTCTCGCGCTCGAACACGTCGCTCGTCTTCACGAACCAGCTCCGCGAGAAGATCGGGGTCATGTTCGGCAACCCGGAGACGACCCCCGGCGGTCGGGCGCTGAAGTTCTACGCGAGCGTCCGCCTCGACATCCGGCGGGTCGAGACGATCAAGACCGGCACCGAGTCGGTCGGCAACCGGGTCCGGGTCAAGGTCGTGAAGAACAAGGTCGCGCCGCCGTTCCGGGTCGCCGAGTTCGACGTCATGTACGGCGAGGGCGTGTCCAAGGAGGGCGGCCTGCTCGACGTCGGCGTCGCGATGGACGTCGTGTCCAAGACCGGCGCGTGGTTCACGTTCGGCGAGACGCGTCTCGGCCAGGGTCGCGAGGCCTCGAAGGACTTCCTGAAGGCGAACAAGGACGTCGCCGAGGAGATCGAGCGCCGGATCCGGGGCAAGATCAACGAGGTCACGCTGCCGGTCGAGGGCATCGAAGAGGCCGAGTAGCCAGGCGATCCGCGGCGTGGCCGGCCGATCGTCGCGGAGCTTCGCCGAGCGGCGCGCGGCCCGGGCCGAGGTCGACGACCCGGCGGTCGTCCTCGAAGCAGCGCTGCGGTTTCTCGAGGCGCGGGCGCGATCCGAATCCGAGGTCCGGCGCCGGCTGAACCAGGCCGGCTACCGCCCGGAGCTGGTCGACGGCGCGATCACCCGGCTCGTCGAGCTGGGCGTCCTCGACGACGAGGCATTCGCCCGGGCCTGGGTCGAGTCGCGCGACCGAGCGCGGCCGCGGGGCGAAAGAGCACTGCGGCGCGAGCTGTCGCTCAAGGGCGTCGATCGCGCGGTCCTCGACGAGGTGCTCGACGAGCGTCGAGACGAGGCGGCGGGCGCGGGACGCGACATCGATCTCGAGGCGGCGCGCCTGCTCCTCGCGCGGAGCGCCCGCTCGCTCGAGCGCATCGCCGATCCGCGGGAGCGTCGCCAGCGGGCGTACGCGCTGCTCGCCCGGAACGGCTTCGACCCGGACGTCTGCCGCGAGGCGAGCCGCGAGCTCGCCGCCGAGGTCGACGAGGGCGGCGAGTAGGCCGCGCCGGTGCGGTGAACGTGTGGCGTTCGTAACAAGCGTGCGCAACGCCGAATTGGTCGTGGATGAACGTGGCGCGACCGCGGATGGCGGAGCCGAACGTCGCACGCTCACGAGGCACGGATCGCCAGTCGGGCATGTTCGTTACGAACGCCGGGCGCCCAGCTCGGGCGGGGCGTGGCACCCGTGACCGGCCCTACCGCCCCAGGTAGCGCCGGATCCCGAAGATCACGCCGTTCGCGTACACCTGTCGCCCGGTGCGAGATGACATCCGGGCTGCGTCGCCGGCATTCTTCATGTTGCCCATCTCGATCTCCACGACCGGCACGTCCGAGCAGTTGAGCGTGCCCAGGTCGGTCCGGGTCTTCAGCCCGTTCGTCGCGTAGTAGTTGGCGACCGACAGCCCCGCGTCCTTCAGCCCCTCGCGCATCGCGACCGCGAGCACGCCCGACGACGCGTAGATGTCGTCGGTCCAGCCCGCGACGTTGCCCGGCTTCATCACGAAGAAGCCGTGCCCGGAGCTCGGCGCGCCGTCGCCGTGGATGCTGACCTCGACGATCGCTCCGACCTTCTTGCCGAACTGCCCGCGGACGTCGATGCACGGCCCGACGCCGGTGTCCGTGGTGCGGGTCATGAACGCCGTCGCCCCCAGCGTCTGGAGTCCGGCCTTGACGCGGGAAGCGACGTCGAACGTGAACGCGTGCTCCGGGTAGCCGCTCGGCGTTGACGTCCCGACCTTGTTGCACGGCTTCCAGCCGGTCCCGATCCAGACGGGCGTCGCGATCTGCGACGCATGCGCGGCGTTGCCGCCGTTGTGGCCTGGGTCGAGCGCGATCACGAACCCGCTCAGCGGCAGCTTCGGGAACCCGACGGCGATCGGCGTCGGGCGCGACAGGCCGAGGGCCGTTGCAGGGGAGGGAGAGAGCGACGACGGCGGCGAGGGCGGCGAAGCGGCCGGCATGCCTCATGGCCGTCATTGTCGCTCCGCGGCGCAACCGGCAGGAGCCGTACTTCTCGGTGACGGTCGGCACCGTCTCGAAGCGGCCCGCACGGCACCGGACCGCACCGCACCGACTGGCGGCCGGACCAAGGTACGGGGTCCGATTCGGACGCCACCCCGCCGATACTGGCCGGGAGTTCATCGGCCGGCGTCTTGCCGGCCAGCACGCATTCCGGGGGCAGGAGTGGTGCATCAATGGTCAAGCGCCTGAGAACCACCTCGTTCGCGGGGTTCGGCGCGATCCTGCTCGTGCTCATCGTGAGCGGCATGGTCGCGGCCGCCTCGCTGCTCACCGCGATCGCGGCGCCCGAACCGGACCCGGTCGGGCCCGCCGTCGTCGACACGACGCAGACGTTCGAGGACGCCAACGGCAACGGGATCGACGACGACTGCGAGACGGACGTCGTGGCGAACGACACCGCCGCGGCCGCTGACGCCGCGGTCGACCTGAACGGCGATGGGACGATCTCGGTTTCAGAGGCGGCCCAGAGCGACCGGACCGGCGGCACGAACTGCAACCATGGCGGCTACGTGAGCCAGGTTGCCCACGAGACGTGCACCGACACGACCGACGACAGCTGGCGACGCGCTACCGGGTGTGAGCGAGCCGGCCGGGGCACCGGCCGCAGACTGTGCGCCGACCGAGGACGCCGCGGACACGCCGGACGCGCCGGCCGCGCCGGCCGCCGACCAGGCTCCGACCTGTGACGTCGCGCCAACCGGTGGCGACACGCCAACCACGCCGACCACCGATACGCCAAAGAACCACGGCGCGGTCGTCTCCGTCGTCGCGCAGTCAGACGCCGTCGGCGGCAAGAACTGCAACCACGGCGGCGCCGTCAGCGAGGCGTCACACAAGGACAACGAGGCGCGCAAGGCCGCTCGCGACGAGGCGAAGGCCGCCCGGGCCGCCGCTCGCGCGGCGAAGCACGCGGCAAAGGGCCACGGCCACTGATCGTTCGATCTTCAGACTCCCGCCGGGGGACCGACGAGGCGGTGTCGCGCAGAGCGGCACCGCTTCCTCGTTTCCGGCAGCCACGGCGCGTTTGACCCCCGAACCAGCACGGCCGTAGGCTAGCCTCAGACAACAGTTGCGCTGCCCGAGCGGCGCCCACAACGAAGAACACGGCCCGATCGAAAGCAGGCGGTGCGTCGCCCAGACAGCACCGTACCCGTCCCCACGCGCGACCGAGCCGTTCGATCGAACGACATCCTCCGGTCGGAGGCGACCGGACGGGAGGACGAAGAATGGAACCGTTGGTTCTCATTGCGGTGGCCGTGATCGCGGCCATCGCTGGAGCCGTTGTTGGCATGCTTGCCCGCGGCTACTGGGCCTCGCAATCGATGAAGGCGGCCCAGTCCGAGGGGCGCCGGATCGAGGCCGAGGCGCGCGCCCGCCAGAAGGAGCTGATCCTCGAGGCGAAGGACGAGAAGCTGCGCCTCCAGCGCGAGGCGGAGGACGAGGCCCGGGCGAAGCGCAACGAGCTCTCGACGCTCGAGCGCCGGCTCCTCCAGCGCGACGAGCAGCTCGACCAGCGGACCGACATGCTCGAGCAGCGCGACCGCAAGCTCCTCGACCGCGAGCGCGAGCTCGAGGCCGCCCGGGAGACCGTCGCGAAGGCCCACCAGGAGCAGGTCGCCGCGCTCGAGCGGGTCAGCAGCGTGTCGGCCGAGGACGCCAAGGCGCTCCTCCTCGAGGCGGTCCGCGAGGAGGCCGAGCACGACGCGGTCAAGCTCGCCCGGTCGATCGAGCGCAAGGCCCGCGACGAGGCCGACGAGAAGGCCCGCGACATCGTGATCACCGCGATCCAGCGCGTCGCCGCCGATCACACCGCGGAGCACACGGTGACGGTCGTCCACCTGCCGAACGACGAGATGAAGGGCCGGATCATCGGCCGCGAGGGCCGCAACATCCGGGCCCTCGAGCAGGCGACCGGCGTCGACCTGATCATCGACGACACGCCCGAGTCCGTGGTCCTCAGCGGCTTCGACCCCGTCCGCCGCGAGGTCGCCCGGATCGCGCTGACGAAGCTCATCGGCGACGGCCGGATCCACCCCGGCCGGATCGAGGAGGTCGTCGCCAAGGCCAAGGCCGAGGTCGACCTGATCATCCGCCAGGCCGGCGAGACCGCCGCCTACGAGTCGGGCGTGCCCGGCTTGCCGCCGGAGATCATCAAGCTCCTCGGCCGGCTGAAGTACCGCACGAGCTACGGCCAGAACGTGCTCAACCACTCGATCGAGACCGGCGCGCTCGCCGCGGTCATCGCCGCCGAGATCGGCGCCGACGTCCAGATCGCGAAGATGGGCGGCCTGCTCCACGACATCGGCAAGGCGGTCGACCACGAGGTCGAGGGCCCCCACGCCGCGATCGGGGCGCAGATCGCCCAGCGCAACAACCTGCCGTTCAAGGTCATCAACGGAATCGCCGCCCACCACCAGGAGGTCGAGTACGCCTGCCTCGAGGCGCCGATCGTCCAGGTCGCCGACGCGATCAGCGCGTCCCGGCCGGGTGCCCGCGGCGAGACGATGGACACCTACGTCAAGCGGCTCGAGGACCTCCAGGCGATCGCCGAGAGCTTCTCGGGCGTCGAGCGCTCGTTCGCGGTCCAGGCCGGCCGCGAGGTCCGGATCCTCGTCCGGCCCGAGGAGATCGACGACCTGACCGCGTCGCGGCTCGCCCGCGACATCGTCCGCAAGATCGAGGAGCAGCTGACGTACCCGGGCCAGATCAAGGTCACGGTCATCCGCGAGACGCGCGCGGTCGAGTACGCCAAGTAGCCCGGGGTCGGGCCAAGCCGTGACGCGGCTCGCGGGGAAGTCGGCGGTCATCACCGGCGCGGCGAACGGCATCGGCCGGGCGACGGCGGAGGTCTTCGCGGCCGAGGGCGCCCGGGTCGTCGCCACGGACGTCGACGCCGAGGGACTCGCGAGGCTCAAGCACGATCTCGAGGCGAAGGGCGCCGCGTGTGAAACGGTCGTCGGCGACGTCTCGAAGGACGCCGACGCGCGGCGGATGATCGACGCATGCGTCGAGCACTTCGGCCGGATCGACGTCCTCGTCGCGAACGCCGGCGTGATCCCGCTGGGTGCGATCACGGAATCGACCGCCGAGGACTGGGACCGCGTCATGTCGATCGACGGGCGGGGCATGTTCCTGACCTGCAAGTACGCGATCGAGGCGATGCTGAAGACCGGCGGCGGGGCGATCGTCTGCCTCTCGTCGATCTCGGGCATGGCCGGCCAGGCCCGCCAGTCGACGTACGGCCCGGCGAAGTTCGCGGCGAGCGGCTTGACGATGCACCTCGCGGTCGAATGGGCCGACAAGGGGATCAGGGTCAACGCGGTCGCCCCCGGCACGATCCGGACCGAGGCCGTCCGGCGCCTCCCGGATCAGCCGGGCGGCGCCGAGTACATCGAGGAGATCCGCAGGAACCACCCGATGGGCCGCCTCGGCGAGCCGGAGGAGGTCGCGAAGGCGATCGCGTTCCTCGCCTCGGACGACGCGTCGTTCATCACCGGCGCGATCCTCGCGGTCGACGGCGGCTACCTCGCCCGCTGAAGCCGATCAAGGTTGCGGCCGCTGATCAGGCGGCGCGGGGAGGACCGCAGACCGCCGTCGCGACGAGGACGCGTCAGCCGCCCTTCTTGAGGGCCGCCAGGCGCGTCTCGACGTCGATATCGGACTCGGCGTCGTCGAGGCTGGCGAACTGCGCGTCGAGGGAGCTCGCCGCGACCTCGGTCATGCCCTTCGCCATGGCCTCCTGGTGGCGGACCTTCTCCTCGAAGCGAGAGACCTCGCTCGTCGGATCCATGACGTTGACGCTCTTGATCGACTGCTGGACCTGGACCTGCGCCTGGGCCATCTTGGCCCGCGCGATCAACTCATCCTTCTTCTGGACGAGCTCCTCGCGCTTTGCGCGCATGACGTTGAGGCCGTCCTTCAGCTGGTTGACGAGCGCCGTCTGCTGCTCGATCTGCGGACCGAACGCCTTGACCTGCTCCTCGAACCCGATCTGCCGCTTGATGGCGATCTTCGCGAGATTGTCGAAGCGGTCGGCATCGGCCGTGTTGCCGGCTGCGCGCAGCTCATCCGCGCGCTTCGACGCGGCGGCAGCTTTGGAGCCCCATTCCACGGCGGCCTCGCCCGCCTCCTTCGCGTCGTCCTCCTGGAGACGGAGGTTGCCGATCGTCTGGGCGACCGCCTCTTCGGCCTCGCTGATTGCGTTGGTGTAGTCGAGCACGAGCTGGTTCAGCATCTTCTCCGGGTCTTCCGCGCTGTCCAGGAGCGCGTTGACGTTGGCCCGGACGAGCTGGCCGACGCGTCCAAGGATCGAAGACTGGGCCATTTCGTTTCTCCTCCGTTAGCTCGACGCCGACCGTCGGCGTTCTTCCTGATCGTTCCGATCGATGATGATTCGCCCGCAACCTGCCGGTCGCCGATCTCACCAGCGGCCGCCACCGGAGGACCCACCCCCGAAGCCACCGCCGCCCGATGATCCACCGAAGCCGCCGAAGCCGCCGCCGCCACCACCGAAGCCGCCGAAGCCGCCGCCGCCACCGCCGAAGCCGCCGCGGCGTCCGCCGCCGGAGAGCAGCCCACCGATGATGCCGCCGATGATCGCTCCCGTCATGTCCGAGCCGGTCCGCCCGCCGCCGCCCCGGAACGGATCATCCCAGCGACCGTAGTCTTGTGCTGCGATCTGCTCCGCTTCAGCGGCAAGCCGGGTTGCGGCATCGGCCTCGGCGAGGGCGGCGGTCGCGTCGGATGGGGAAAGCGCGACCGCCTGGTCGAGGTGCCGGCTCGCCTCGGCCACGCGTGTCCGGGCCTCGGTTCCGATGCCACCGCGGTGTCCAGCGACGTAGTCCGATGCGCGCGTGACTGCCGCTTGCGCGGCCGACAGCCCGGCCTGCAGCCGGGCCGCCTCCCGGGCCTCCTGTTCGCGGGCATTCCGGATGCCGGCCTCGATCGAGTCGGCCAGCTCGTTCGCCCGCCGGGCCCTGTCGTAGGCGCCAGTCACATCGGGTTTCGGTGGATCCAGGGCCGTCCGCGCTTCGGCGAGCAGCTGCTCGGCCTCGGCGAGTCGTGGCGCCACGGTCGGGTCCGTGGGGCCGGCTGCCGCTGCCGCCTTCGCTCTCTCGAGATCGGCGACGGCCGCCACGAGCTCGGCGTCGACCTGCATCGCGCGCCGTCGCGAGCTCCGACGCGAGGCGGTCGATGGCGTCGAGGAATGCCGCCCCCTGGGCCAGTCCGTCCTCACCGAGCCGGGCGGCATGCGCCGCGATCCCCGGTGTCCCGGCGGACAGCGCCTTCGTGCCTTCGTCGACCGCGGCCCGGACGGCGGCGATCCTCGTGCGGGCGCTCGTCCACATTCGTGGCGACCGCCTGCCAGTCCGCGTCGGCATAGACGCCGAGGCCGGCCAGCGTCGCCTCGGCGGCCGGAAGTCGCGCTTCGAGCGCGTCGGCCTTGGCCGGGAGCGTCGCGAGGATGCCGGGCGCCTCCTTCTCGAGGGCCCGGAGCTCGTCGAACCGGTGCGTCTCCGCGTGAAGCCGTTCCTGCGCCTTCCGGCAGGCGATGACGAGGTCGGTCAGCATCTGGCGCCTGGCGGCATCATCCTCGGGAGTGGCGTCGTCGAGGCGCTGGCGGATCGTGAAGGCGCTCTTGAGGTCGTCCCTTGCCGCCGCGATCGCGGCCATGAACGGGGCCGCCGCCTCGTCGCCGAACTGTGCCTGGGCGAACCCGAGCTCCTGGTCCGAGTCGCGGATCGAGTCGTCGGTATCGACCAGGATGCGGTTGGCCAGCTCCTCGAGCTCCCCGGGCTTCATGTCGCGGAGATCCGCGTTCGGGTCACCAGCAGCGCTCGCCGGGCCCGATCCGATGCCGGCACGTCGCCGCCGGCCGGAGAGGAACCACCAGCCGACCAGGGCGATACCGGCTGCGACGATTCCCAATCCGAGGAAGCCTCCAACCCCCGAACCGCCCGAGCCATTCGCGGTCGGTTCGCCGGGCGTGATCGGGGCAGGCGTCGCGCCGCCCCTCATCTGGGTGGTCAGCGCCTGGGCGGTCCTAACGATCGCCCCGGCTTCGTCTCCCGACCGGAGGCCCGCCTCGAGGTCTCGCGAGAGGATGTCGCCCAGGGCCGCGTCGGAGATCTTGACGCTGTCGCCCTTCCAGTATCCGTAGGCACGGTCGTCGAGGGCGATCACCAGCAGGAGGTCGTTCGGTCCCAGGTCGCTCAACCCGGCCGTCTCCGTCGCGAAGGCGGGCGGATCCTGTCCGCTGAGCGTGTCCGTGAACCAGACCCAGAGCTGGGTGCCGGTCGAGTCCTGGAGATCGTTGAGAGCCGCCTCGACATCGGCGACTTTCCCCGTTAGCGCGCCGGCGTCGTCCGTGACCGGCGTCGAGAGGCGCTGCGGCGATGCGGCGAAGACCCAGCCGACCATGAAAAGCACGCCGGCGAACGCGGCGACGACCGCGGTCGCGGTGATTCGGGGCAGACGGCGTCTGCCGTGGCTTGTCGAGTGCATGGATTCCTTGTCGGGCACGTTGAAGGTCAGCGCATCGAACGAGGACCATTGTCGCCCGCCTAGGCACTCCCGGTCAGAGCCACTCGGCCCGATGGCAGGGAGACTGGATCCATCCGGCACTGGCGGCGCGGCCCTCGAGCGCTCGACAATCTGCTTGGCGGTCAGGGGCGCCCTCACGTGACGCCCGCGCCGATTCGCGACTCGCCGCCAGAACCGAAGAAGGGTGAGCGCGCACGTCTGAGTGGCACGCAGCGGTCGGGTCGTGGACGAGGAGGCCGACGTGCTACATCATCCCGTGCTTCGTCGAATGGGCCGCGGTGTCGCGGTTCTTGCGACGATCATCCTCGTCGTCTCATCCGCTTGCACGAGTGCATCGAGTCCGCCTCCCACTCCGGGCGCCTCAACACCCCCGATCGGCGCCAGTCCGTCCATCGCGCCCAGCCAGTCAAGCCGGCCCAGTCAGGCCATCCTGCCAACAGCGGCACCGGCGATCGAACTGCTGATGTCGGACGTGGATCGCCAGGCGACTGATCCGGCCATGGCCTCGGCCGCTGCGTCGGCCGTCAACGCCTTCGGTCTCGATCTCTATCGTGCGACGCCCGGGAAACAGGCGAACAAGAACATCGTCATCTCGCCGGCGAGCGTCGCAATCGCGCTCTCGATGACCCAGGTGGGTGCCGCGGGGAAAACGGCAGACCAGATGAACACCGTCCTCCACGATCTCGTCGCGGCGGGCGAGATCGGTCCGATCAATGCCCTCGACCAGGCCCTGACCTCACGGAACGGGACGTTCAAGGACACTGCAGGAGCCGACCAGCCGGTCATCCTCAGGATCGCCAACGCACCCTTCGGCCAGCACGGCCTGGCGATCGTGCCGGCGTACCTCGACACCGTGGCCCGCGGCTTCGGAGCGGGTCTGCGGATCGTCGACTATGCGGCCGACCCGGCGGCAGCGCGCGCCCACATCAACGGCTGGGTCGCCGACCAGACCGAACAACGGATCAAGCAGCTCCTGGCGGAGCAGGACGTCACGCGGGACACACGCCTCGTCCTCGTCAACGCGATCTACCTCAAGGCCGCCTGGCTGACTCCCTTCGCCGAGGAGGCGACGGTGCCGGCCGCTTTCAGTCTCGCTGACGGCACGAAGATCCAGGTGCCCACGATGTCCACCTTTGGGTCGATGCGCTACGCGGCGGGCAGCGGCTGGCAGGCGGTCGAGCTGCCGTACGTCGGCGACCAGCTGGCGATGATGATCGTCGTCCCGGACGACCTGTCGTCGTTCAGAGCGAACCTGTCGGATCATCGATTCGCCGACATCGGTTCGGCGCTGGGCTCCGGGCACGTGAGCCTGACCCTGCCGAAGTTCCGTTTCTCGGCCAAGCAGGATCTCGCGACCGTCCTGGCCGAGCTGGGGATGCCGCTCGCATTCTCCTCCGAGGCGGACTTCTCCGGAATCACGACCGAAGAGGATCTCTCCATCACGAAGGTCATCCACGAGGCGGATATCGCCGTCGACGAGGCGGGCACCGAGGCGGCTGCCGCCACAGCGGTGGTGATGGGTGACACGAGCGCGCCGGGCGAACCGGTCACCGTCCATGTCGATCGGCCGTTCGTCTTCGCTATTCGCGATCTTCAGACAGGCGCAGTCCTGTTCCTGGGGCAGGTGACGGATCCGTCGGCGCAGAACTGATCGGCTCGGCTGTCCGAGCCGCGACTGGATAGACTCCGTCGGTGCAAGAGTCGCAATTCGGGCGGACACGCCCAGGCAATCCGCCCAACGGCGACGCGCCTCGGCCCCAGGGCGCCGTCCGCGTGTTGATGATCGGCGACATGATCGGCAAGCCCGGGCGCGATGCGGTCGAGCAGGTGCTGCCCGGCCTCAGGGAGGAGCGCGGCATCGACTTCGTCACCGCGAACGGCGAGAACGTCGCGGGCGGCATGGGCCTCACGCCGTCGACCGCCGATTCGATCCTCGCGGCCGGCGTCGACGTGATCACGAGCGGCAACCACATCTGGGACAAGCGCGAGATCTACCCGTACCTCGAGTCGCACGACCGCGTCCTGCGGCCGCTGAACTACGGCACCGACGGCGTCCCCGGCCACGGCTGGGGCGTGTACCACGCGCTCGACGGCACGGAGCTGGCGGTGGTCAACCTCCAGGGCCGGACGTACATGCAGCCGATCGAGAACCCGTTCACGGACGCCGACGCGCTCCTCGACGAGTCGTCGGAGCCGTTGCCGCCCGTCCGCCTCGTCGACTTCCACTGCGAGCTCACGTCCGAGAAGAACGCGCTGGGGCTCCATCTCGACGGGCGGGTCAGCGCCGTCGTCGGGACGCACACCCACGTCGTGACTGGCGACGAGCGGATCCTGCCCGGCGGGACCGCCTACCAGACGGACCTGGGGATGACCGGCCCGGTCTGGAGCGTGATCGGTTTCGACCCGAAGACCGTCCTGCCGCGGTTCATCAACGCGCTGCCGACGCGGTTCGAGGTGGGCGATGGCGCGGTCGTGTTCAACGCGGCCCAGATCGACATCGACCCCGCGACAGGCCGCGCGCTGGCGATCGAGCGGATCGCCCGCTACGTCGAGGTCTAAGCGTGGGCCGGCATGATCCGCGGCCCGCGAACGCGGGCGGCGGCAAGGGCGCCGGCTCGTCGGTCGTCGACCTCCACACCCACACCCTCCGCTCCGACGGGGTCCTGACCCCGGTCGAGCTCGTCCGCGCCGCCGCCGACGCCGGCATCACGACGCTCGCGATCACCGACCACGACACGCTCGCCGGGATCCGCGACCTCGTCCTGGGCCGGGCGATGCCGGCGCCGATCGAGCTGGTCACCGGCGTCGAGATCAACGCCCTCGCCCGCGCGATCCCGCTCCAGGACGGCGAGCTGCACATCCTTGGGTTCGGGATGGACCTCGACGACGAGGCGTTCGAGGCGAAGCTCGTTTCGCAGCGCGCGGCGCGGCGCGTCCGGTTCGAGCGGACCGTGGCGAGGCTGCGCGAGATCGGCCTGCCGATCGACGACCAGGTCGCGCGACTCGATCCGGACGACGACGACGCGCTGGGCCGGCCGACGATCGCCCGGGCCCTGATCGCCGCCGGGTTCGCGACGAGTGTCGAGGACGCGTTCCGGCGGCTGATCGGCTGGGGCGGGCCCGCGTACGTGCCGCGCGAAGGTCTTGGCCCGCGGGAGGCGATCGAGGCGATCCGCGACGCCGGCGGGCTGCCGGTGCTGGCCCACTTCTCGGAGGCGCCGTCGCAGATGCCACTGCTCCGCGAGCTGATCGGCTTCGGCCTGGGCGGCCTCGAGGTCTACTACCGGACGTTCCAGCCCGAGACCGTGACGATGGTCGGCGCGGTGGCCTCGACGCTCGGACTGCTGGCAACGGGTGGGTCCGACTACCATGGCGACCTCATGCCGTACGCCGAGGCGCACCAGACGCTGAACGTCCCCGCATCGGTCGCGGACGAGCTCCGGGTGAGGCTGGGGCGATGACCCTGCGCCAGCTGCCCGTGCTCGACATGACCCGGCCGGCGGCCGCGGCGGCCCCGACGCTGAGCGACGAGCGCCTCGACGAGTACCGCCCGGAGGCACGCGCTCTGCCCACCTTCCACGTGTGGACGCTCGGCTGCCAGATGAACCGCAGCGACTCCGAGGAGATGGCCGGCCGGCTGCTGGCCGCGGGCTGCGCGGAGGCGCCGGCGCTCGAGGCGGCCGACCTGATCGTGATCAACACCTGCGCGATCCGGGAGGCCGCGGAGCAGAAGGTCATCGGCCGGCAGGGGCAGCTGGCGCGGCTCAAGCAGGCGAACCCCGGGATGCGCGTCGTCATGACCGGTTGCGCGGTCCGCGAGCCCGACCGGGCCGGGCTGCGGAAGCGGTTCCCTGCGGTCGACCTGTTCCTCCGACCCGACGAGGAGCCCGAGCTCGTCGACCGCCTCGGTCTCGCGTCGGCGCAGGCGCCGGTCGGGATCCTGTCCGGGGCGACGACCGTCGTCGGGCGGACGCTCGTCGGCGCCGCGGATCACCTGCCCGGGACGCGGGCCGGCGCAGTCGCGAGCGGCGCCGTCCGTCGCGAGTCCGCGACCGCCGCCTGGCTGCCGATCATCTACGGCTGCGACAAGACGTGCACCTACTGCATCGTTCCGTTCAGCCGCGGCCCGGAGCGCAGCCGGCCGTTCGACGAGATCGTCGAGGAGGCCCGCTCGATCGCCGCCGCCGGCTACCGCGAGGTCACGCTGCTCGGCCAGAACGTCAACTCGTACGGCCACGACCTGGCGGCGGAGCCGCGCTTCGCCGACATCGACACCGATCGCTGGGCCGGCCGTCGCCTCGACCTCCACGGCCGGCCCGACCTCGCGGCGCTGATCCGGGCGATCGACGCGATCCGGACCGCCGACGGGGTGCCGGCGATCCCGCGCCTGCGGTTCGTGACGTCGCATCCGTGGGACCTCAGCGATCGGCTGATCGCGGCGATGGCCGAGTGCCCGTCAGTCTGCGAGCACCTCCATCTGCCGGTCCAGTCCGGCGACGACGCGATGCTCAAGCGGATGGGCCGCCAGTACACGATCGAGCACTACCTCGAGCGGCTGGCCCGGATCCGCGAGGCCGTGCCCGGGATCGCGATCTCGACCGACGTGATCGTCGGGTTCTGCGGCGAGACCGAGGCCCAGTTCCAGGCGACGCTCCGGCTCCTCGAGACCGTCCGCTACGACACGGTCTTCGCCGCGGCGTACAGCGAGCGGCCCGGGACGCCCGCGACGCGGCTCGCCGACGACGTCCCGTCCGACGTGAAGCGGCGCCGCCTGAACGAGCTGCTCGCGCTCCAGGAGGCGATCGGGCTCGAACGGAACCGCGCCTGGGTGGGCCGCCAGGTCGAGGTCCTCGTCGACGGCGTGACGCCGCCGCGCTCGCACGGCCACGACGACGACGGAGCCGGAGCACCCGCCGGGCCCGCCGGCGGCGATGGTCTCCGGCCGGACGCGCCAGAACAAGCTCGTCCACCTCGCCGGCGGCCCGGAGCTGGTCGGCAGGCTCGTCACCGCTCGCGTCGAGCACGCCGGCGCCTACTCGCTCCGGGGAATGCCTGCGTAGGCGCGGATGGTGGGCCTTCCACAGCGGCTTCTTCCCCGGACGACGTTCGTGCCCGCAGGCGAGAGCCGGCTGTTCGTCCGGGACCTCGGGAGCGGGCATCCGGTCGTCGTCCTCCACGGTGGGCCGGACTTCGATCACTCGTACCTCGTTCCGGACCTCGACGGGCTGGCCGAGCAGGTCCGTCTCGTCTTCTACGACCAGCGGGGACGGGGGCGATCGTGGAGCGGCGAGGGGCCCGACAGCGTCACGATCGATTCCGAAGTCGAGGACCTCGACCGCGTCCGCGCCTGGACGGGCGCCCCGTCAGTCGCGCTGCTCGGGCACTCGTGGGGCGGGCTGCTGGCATTGGAGTACGCGATCCGGCATCCCGACCGCGTGTCGCATCTCATCCTGATGAACCCCGCGCCGGCCTCGCACCGGGACGTACTTGCGCTGCGGCGCGAATGGAAGTCCAGGCGAGGGCCCGAACAGTCCGAGCGGATGACCGAGCTGGCGTCCGACCCGGCGTACCTCGCGGGTGACATCGACGCCGACGCCGAGTACTACCGCATTCACTTCGGTTCGACGGTCCGCCGCCGCGACCAGCTCGACGAGGTCGTCGGTCGACTCCGGCTGGGCTTCACCCCGGAGGGCATCGTCGCCGCGAGGGCGATCGAGGACGCGCTGTACGCCCAGACGTGGTCGGCGGAGGGCTACGACCTCATTCCCGAGCTGCGGGCGCTGCGGATCCCGACGCTCGTCATCCGCGGCGAGGACGAGTTCATTCCGATCGAGGGCATCCGTCGCATCGCCGACGCGATCGCCGGGTCCCAGTTCGTGGAGATCGCCGGCAGCGGCCACTTCGCCTACCTCGAGCAACCGGAGCTCGTTCGCGCGACCATCGCGACGTTCCTTGCGCCGCGGTGAGCAAAACGGCGACGCCGCTCCTCGTCATCGCCGGCGCAACGGCCACCGGCAAGACCGGCCTCGCGATCGACGTGGCGACCCGCCTGGCAGGGGAGGGGATCCCCGCCGAGATCATCTCGGCCGACTCGCGGCAGGTGTATCGCGGGCTCGACATCGGGACGGCGAAGGCGACGGTCGAGGAGCGGCGCGGCATCCCGCACCACGGGCTCGACCTCGTCGATCCCGACGAGCCGTTCACGGTCGCCGACTTCGCGACCCACGCCCGCGACGCGCTGGCGGCGATCGGGGAGCGGGGAGGGCTCGCGATCCTCGTCGGCGGCACGGGGCTCTACCTGCGGGCCGTCGCGCGCGGCATCGCGACCGACGAGCTGCCGTCCGATCCCGACGTCCGCGCCCGGCTCGAGGCGGAGTTCCTCGCGGTCGGGCTCGAGCCGCTCGTCGAGCGCCTCCGCGCCGTGGCGCCGAGACGAGCGGAGGCGATCGATACGGCCAATCCGCGGCGGGTCGTCCGCGCGCTCGAGATCGCGACCGTCGCCGGCGGCGAACCGGACCTGCCCGCGCCGCGCGGCTACGACGGGCCGGTCGCCTGGGTCGGCCTCGAGGTCGAGCCCGCGACCCACCGCGAATGGATCGCGAACCGGGCCCGCGCCCAGTTCGACGCCGGCCTGATCGACGAGGCGCGCGGCCTCCGCGAGCGGTATAGACCCGGCGCTCCCCGCGTTCAGCGCGATCGGCTACCGCGAGGCGTGGGCCGTCCTCGACGGCGAGATGACCCTCGAGGCCGCAATCGCGGAGGACGCCCGCCGCAACCAGGCGTTCGCGAAGCGCCAGCGGACGTGGTTCCGGAGCGAGCCCGAGCATCGACTGGCTGGACGGGACGGCCGGTCCGCCGACCGACAGAATCGTCGCGGTCGGACGATCCCTCGTTGACGCACGGCCTATCGTGAAGTCGTGATCCGCGCGCTTCGACTGGTCGGCATCGCCATCGGCTCGCTTGTCATCGCGGCGCTCGTGATGAGCCTGATCGGGGCGTTCATCCCGCCGCTCCTCGGAACGTGGACCGTTCCCCTCGGAACCGTCGTCCTCGGCGGGCTGATCTTCCAGGACATTGCACGCCGCGACGCAAAACCCCGCGCGACCTAGCGGGCGCGGCCTCGGCTTCGGCCGCTTGATTCCGCTGCCAGCGGCAGTTTCGCGGGCTGCACGGGTCTAAGCCACGCGATCCGGGGTCCGGTGGCGTCGCCACGCACAAACTGGTCGCGCGCCTGGGTCGATCTCGGGGCTCCATCGGCCTCAACCCCCAGACTTGCCGCTCCCAGCGGAATCGTCGCCACGAAGCCCCAGTGGGCGCCCGGGCTACACTTCAGCCGCCCATGAGCAACGCCAAGCTGATCGATCTCGCCCCGCCCGCCGAGAAGGCGTTCCTCGTCGCGGTCGACACCGGCGGCGACGACGGCTGGACCGCCGAGGACTCCCTGACCGAGCTCGCCAACCTCGCGACGACGGCCGGCGCAGACGTCGTCGGCGCGGAGTGGCAGAACCGCCGCCACGTCGACCCCAACTGGTACATCGGCAAGGGCAAGGCCGAGGAGCTGGGCCGGGCCAAGAGCGAGACCGGCTTCAACGTGCTCATCGCCGACGACGAGCTGTCGCCCAGCCAGCAGAAGGCGCTGGAGAGCCTGCTCAACGTCAAGGTCATCGACCGCAGCCGGCTGATCCTCGACATCTTCGCCCTCCACGCCCAGACCCACGAGGGCCGCCTCCAGGTCGAGCTCGCCCAGCTCGAGTACCAGCTGCCGCGCCTGACGCGCCTCTGGACCCACCTGTCGCGGACCGGTGGCGGCATCGGCACGCGAGGCCCCGGCGAGAGCCAGCTCGAGACCGACCGACGGATCATCCGGACCCGGATCTCGAAGATGAAGGACCGCGTCGAGCAGGTCCGCCAGCAGCGCACGACCGCGTCGCGTGGCCGCGACCGCCGGATGTACGCGACGGTCGGCATCGTCGGCTACACGAACGCCGGCAAGTCGTCGCTGCTCAACGCGCTCGTCGGCAGCGAGGTCGCGAAGGCGGAGGACATGCTCTTCGCGACGCTCGACCCGACGTCGCGCCAGGTGAAGCTCGGCGACGGCCAGGTCGCGATCGTCACCGACACGGTCGGTTTCATCCACAAGCTGCCCCACCAGCTCGTCGACGCGTTCCGGGCGACGCTCGAGGAGGTCAACCGGGCCGACGTCCTGCTCGAGGTCGTCGACGCGTCCGACCCGCACCTCCGCGAGCACCGGGCAACGGTCCAGACGGTCCTCGACGAGCTGGGCGCCGGCGACAAGCCGCGCCTCGTCGCGTTCAACAAGGCCGACCTCGTCGAGAACGCCGCCCGGAACGGCGACGCGCCCGCGCCGGCGCTCGCGGGAACCGTCCTCGTCAGCGCGCTCACCGGCTTCGGGCTCGACACGCTCCGGGCCGAGATCGCCGCGCTGCTCTCGTCGCTCTGGGTCGACCTCGACGTGAGCATCCCCTACGCGGCGGGCGAGCTCCTCGCGCGGGTCCGCGAGCGGGGCACGGTCGAGCTCGAGTACGGCGAGCGCGACGTGCGGGTCAGCGGCCGGGCCGCGCCCGGGCTCGCGGGCGAGCTGGCGGCGGTCGGCGCCGAGTGGGCCCGGACCCTTGCGTCGACGAACGGCACGAACGGAACGGAGGCCGCGACCGGAAGCCGGTCGCGTGGCTGACCTCGTCCGCCGCGCGGGACAGGGCAGGTTCGTCGACGGCACCGACGTCGTCTGGTCGGTCGCGGAGGGGCAGAAGGGCCGCCGCTGGCGGGAGGTCCGGACGCGCGACGGCGTGGTCCTCTCGTCGCTGTTGCTCGAGACGTTCCCGGACCGGCAGTTCGCTCATCTGGAGCTGACGACCGCCGCGGGCCTGCTGACGCTCCATCCCGAGCCCGACCGGACCCTCCACGGCAATGCCGTGACCTCGGCCGGGGTCCGGCACCTCTCGGGGCTGCCGTGGCCCGCGGCCAGCGTCCTCGTCGTCGACGGCTCGGCGGTCGCGATCGCGGCGGCCACCTGGTTCGCGTCCGCCCACTGGGGCGATCGCTCCCACGACGCCCGGATGCCGATCGTGACCGTGAGCCCGACGCTCGAGGTGCGCGCCGGAACGATCCCGGGCGACGGCTTCTCGAACGAGGCGTCCGACGCCGACGGCCTGCCGATCCTGGCCGCCGGGAGCGCGTGGCCGCTCGAGCTGGAGGCTCCCTGAGCGCGTTTCCGGGTGGCTTCGTGGGAACCCTGTGGACAATGACCTTCGAAAGGGCCCGCGAACTTCGAAACTCGTGGATAACCGGGCTAGGCAGCCGCGTTCCCAGCCCGTAACGTACGTCTTGCCTGAAGGGGCCACGAGAACGAAAGCGACGATCCGGGTGCTTGCATCAGGGTTGGAGGCTGCGGGATCGGCGGTTCCTTCGGGCGTTTTGTTGTGTCCGGGACCCCGCCCATTGCCTGGGTCCGGCAGCGGGACCCGGCCGCCGAAACGGGCCCGCGCAGGGGGGCGAATATCCCGCCGGCGGGTACCACAGCATCAAGCTCGTTACAGATCGGTTCCGCTATGCGCACCGATCGTGGGAACCCTGTGGACAACCCCCGTGAAACGGGCCTTGCAACCTGCAAAGTCGTGGATAAACCCACTAGCCAGGGACGCCCGCCCGCCCGTATTGTTGGTCTTGCCCGAAGGGGCCACGAACATCTAGTGATCCGGCTTGTGCTTGCATTGGCTGGGGCAACTAGTGATCGAGGTTCCTTCGGGCGTTTTGTTGTGCCCGGGTCCGTCCTCGGCGGCTACTTCAGGCTCGGCAGCCGGTCCGTGACGTCGATCGAGCTGTACGGCCGGGCCCACGTCGCCGCGTAGACCGTGTCCGGCAGCTTCGGGTAGTCGAGCCCGAAGTACTTGTCGAACAGCGTCGGGAACGTGTTGATCGCCGTCTGGTCCTGGCGCAGGCCCAGGCCCTGCGTCCCGCCCGGCACGTACCACGCGTTCAGGATCCCGAACTTCATCTCGAGCTGGTCCGCGGACGCCGTCGCCCAGTTGAAGCCGACCTTGTCGCGGGTGTACGCGTCGGGCCACGGCCCCTCGTCGGCCTGGAGGACGATGATCGGCTGCTCCGCCTCGGGCTTCGAGAGGAGCTGCTCGAGGAACGCCTCGAGGCGCTTGTTCGTGTACGCGAGCTGGCCCTTCCAGGCCTCGGTGTCGGAGATGCCGGCGTGCTGCGGCGACTGGATGTAGTTGCCCGCGGCGTCGAAGATGTACGGCGGGTGGGGGAGCAGGATGTGGGCCCAGACGAACTTCGGGCCGCTCTCGATCGGCAGCTGGTCGAGCTTGTCGAGCGCGTAGGTGTTGTGCTTGAGGTGCTTCGCGGGCTCGGTCGGCGGCAGCGCCTTGGGGATGAACGCCTTCGAGAGGACCGGGACGATGCTCGATTCGACGACGGCCGAGGTGAAGTCCGACACGCCGTCGGCGTTGAAGTTGCGGTCGGCGGCCGAGTCGTAGCGGGTCGGGTTCCACCACGAGCCCAGGTGCAGGTAGCGGTAGCCGAGCGCCTGGAACTGGCGGACCGCGAGCGAGCCCTGGAGGTGGCCGTAGATCGGCAGGTAGCTGTTGCTCGTGACCGACACGCCCTTCGTCAGCTGGGCCAGCGGCGTCAGGTTCGCCGTCGTCGAGAGCGACTGCGCGGTCCCGACGTAGTTGGCGTGGCTGTCGGCGAGGACGTCGAAGCCGTGGGCCTTGAGCCACGGCGTCAGGGGGTTCTTCGTGTCGTAGCCGATCTGGAACGCGCGATCCGAGCCGTAGCGGTCGAAGACCAGCCAGTAGACGTCGCGCTTCTGGGCGGTCGTCGTGCTCGGCAGCGTCTTGCCGGCGGCGACGACGGCCTGGGGGGTCGTCTCCTTCTCGACCACGGCCGGCAGGATCGTGGCGAGCGTCGTGACGATCAGCGCGAGCGCGAGGATCCGGAGGCCCGTGTCGGCCCGGCCGAGCCAGCGGTCGGGCAGCTTGAGCGCGAGGACGAGGGCGATCGCGAGGAGCGCGACGATCGCCCCACGCTCGATTTCGACCGGGACGCCGATCCGGGCGACGTGGTTGTAGAGCAGGAACGCGAGGATGCCGGGCGTGACGAAGAGCGCGCCCCGGGCCCGGTCACCGAATGCGAGCCAGGCGAGGAGCATCACGGCGCCCGCGGCGAGGAACGTCGCGCCGAGCACGTCGCTCGTGTCGCCGGCGCTGACCTCGCCGAGGTTCTGCGACCAGAGGAAGAGGACCGGGTAGACGCCGAACAGCACCGGGTGGATGCCCCGCAGCAGGCCGCCGACCGTGACCCTCGGCATCGGCTGGGCGGAGGCGCGTGCGCGCGCCCGGTCGTCCGCCACGCGCTCGGGTGCGGCGTCCGGGGCGGCGTCGGTCGACGGCCGGGCGCCGGGCAGGGGCGCGGTCGGCTCGGCCGGTCGTTGCGGGATGGGGCGGTCGGTCGCCGTCACGACGGAACGGACCACCGCTCGGAGGTGGGTCGCACTGGTGCGGATCGTACCCAAACGCGCGGAATCAGCGGTTCGACGCGCTCCCGCCGGCGTCGAGCCGACGCGACAGATTCGCCGCGGGACGCGAAACCGCCGCCCCCGGATGGGTCCGGGAGCGGCGGCGGTTCGCTGGGGTGGGGGAGGGAGGGTGCTCGGGCTACGGGGCCCCGATCACCCAGATGCCGCCGAACGCGTTGATGTTCTGGCCGTTCGCGTCGCCGGCCTTGGCGTCGCCCTTGAAGTAGTAGAGCGGCCAGCCGTTGTAGGCGACCTGCTTGGTGCCGTCGTCGCGGGTGATCATCGTGACCGTGCCGCTGGCGTCGGCGGTCGGCTTGAGCGTCTCGTCGGCCTCGAGCGTGTACGGCGGCCAGTTCGTGGCGCAGTCGGCATTGCACGTGCTCTTGCCGGAGCCCTTCGTGTCGGCCTTGAAGAAGTAGAGCGTCTTGCCGTCCTCGCCGGTGAGCGTCTTGCCGGCGCTGACCGTCGCGACTGCGAGCGGGTAGTCCGTGCTCGCCGAGCTGGCGCTGGGGCTCTCCTCGGCGGAGGCGGACGGGCTGGCGGCGGCCGACGGCGGCGGGCCACCGACGCGGGCGGCGCGGTCGTCGGCGACGGCGTCGCGCCACCGCTGCTCGAACAGGCCGCGGCGATCAGGGCGATGGCCGCCAGCGAGGCGAGGGTGAATCTGCGTCCGATCATGGTGAACCTCATGGTGCGTCTCTCGGGGAGTCCCCCAGCCACCAAGTACGCCGGACGACGTTGTGGCGGTTTCGGGCGCAGGTGTTCGCGGCGCAGGCCGATGTCGTGACGGGCGAGCGCGGCCGAGGGCCGGAGGTTCGCGCGGGTCAGTCGGTCGGGAGCTCCCGGCCGGCCATCAGGTAGCCGCCGAACGCCAGCATCCAGAGCATCGCGGGGTACACGATCATCCGCTCCGTGCCGCCGTGTCCGATCGCGCCGAACGCGGCCGCATTGCCGGCATCGCCGACGACCATGAGGACGACGAAGACCAGGCCGACCACGCCGGACAGGATCGAGATCGCCCGCATCGGCCCGTGGACGAGCCGGCTCGCTGCGATCGCCTCGGCGTTGAAGGCGACGAACGCGACGAGCGCGAAGAGAGAGTGCAGCTCGCTCGTGCCGAGCGGGATGGCCCCGGCGCCCACGGCGCCGACGCCGGCGAGGACGAAGATCGACAGGGCGCCGAGGCCGCCGCGGATCCGGTAGAGCAGAGCCCCGGCGAGAATGTTCAGGACGCCGACGGTGATCAGGGAGAAGTTGAAGAGAGCCGCGGTCTCCGGGATCGCGCCGAGGTCGCTGATCGCGCCACCGCCGATGTCGTAGCCAGGGGCCATGCCGGCGGCGAGCATGATGACGGTCATGAACTGGGCCGCGAGCAGGAAGAGCATCAGGCCCGGGAGTCGGCCGTCGCTCCAGCGATCCGATGCGTGGGCGCCGGGCACCGACATGGGCGTCGCCGGCCTGTCGAGCGTTCGACCGGTCATCGTTCAGCTCCAGCCTCGCGAGCGCGCCGCGAAGGGATCCGGCGGCCGCGTTCGCTTGCATCGTGGGTGGCCGGGCAGTTGATCGCGAGGGCCATCGGGCCCGCTAGGGACGGTCCAGAGGATGCAGATCGGGTCGCGGCGAGTGTTGACTATGCAGTCCGCGCGGACGCGGCGACCGCGTCCCGGGCGGTGAGGACGAGCGGGCCGTCGGCGGTGATCGCCACCGTGTGCTCGACGTGGACGCCCCGCGACCCGTCCACGGAGCGGATCGTCCAGCCGTCGCGGTCGATGACGATCTTCGGGCTGCCCGCCAGGAACCAGGGCTCGATCGCGATGACGAGCCCGGGCTGCACTGCGAGCCCGCGCCCCGCGACCCCGTCGTTCGGGATGTCCGGCGGCCCGTGCATCACCCGCCCGACGCCGTGCCCGCCGAACGCCGTGTTGACCCGGTAGCCCGCGCCCCGGATCACGCCGCCGACGGCCGCCGAGACGTCGCCCAGCCGGTTGCCTGGCTGCGCGGCGGCGATGCCCGCGGCGAGCGCCCGCTCCGCGGTCTCGATCTGGCGCAGATCCTCGGTGCGTGCCGTCCCGACAGGAACCGTGATCGCGGAGTCGGCGACCCAGCCGTCGACCGCCGCGGCGAAGTCGAGGCTGACGAGGTCGCCGTCCCGGAGCCGCCGGTCGTGCGGCAGCCCGTGGAGCACCGCGTCGTTGACCGAGACGCACAGCACCTTGCCGAACGGCATCGCGCCGAACGAGGGGTGGTAGTCGATGTAGCAGCTCGTCGCGCGCTGCTCGCGGATCATCGCGTGCGCGATCCGGTCGAGCTCCAGGACGTTGACGCCGACCCGGGTCCGCTCGGCGAGCTCCGTGAGCACCGCCGCGACGAACCGGCCGGCGGGTCGCATCGCCTCGATCTCGTTCCGGCTCCGAAGCTCGATCACGCCCTGATCGTAGCGAAGGCCCCATGATGTGGCTCAAGGAGGCGAATGGCTGGACGAGAGGACCCCAGGCTCCGAGACATCGCCCAGGAAGCCCTGACGATCGGCGACACCGCGTCGGCCGTGATCTTCACGGTGGCGCCGGGCTCGAGCGACCTGGAGCTCGCCGCGGCCGCCGGGGTCGAGGGGCCGTCCCTCCTGGAAGCACTTGCCGACAGGGCCGCGTCCGCCGTCGCCGACTCACCCGACGGCTGATCCACGCGGGGTCGACGGTTGACGTGGCGACTAGACGCTCCCCGTTTCGATGCGCGCGAGGGCACCGAGGACCATGGCGATGACCTCGACCGTCGATGCCGCCGGCAGGTCGATCCGGATCGTCGCGGCCTCGGCGAGCATCGAGTTGTAGTCGCCCGCCGAGCCGGTACGCCCGCGGATGTCCGTCCGAACCAGCACGATCCACTTCTTCCGGCCGAACGCGTAGCCGACTTCCCAGCTCGTGCCGGAGTCTGGGTCCGGGCCGTCCATGATCGCCACCAGCCCATCGGCCCAGTCGATCCCACCGACATCAGTGGCGAAGATGCCGGCTGCGTCCCTACCGGGTTCCTGTTCCTGCGGCAGGAATACCTCGTGGCCGGCTGCCCGCAGGGCGGCGGCGACCTCGGCGTTCCAGGCGCGCTCGGCCGTCGTGAACAGCGGACCGGCGAAATAGAGCTTCATTGCCGCGAGTATCGCGGACTCCAGTCGGAACTGTACTTCCGATAAGGTGAGTTATGTCCGTTTGCGACGCGTATCCAATGTGGGTACGTCGTCCCGGGCCTGAGTGGCGCCTGAGAGCGCGGCGGGATGGGGCCGGTGCACAATGCGGAATGACCGTGGCCCACTACACGATCTCCACCCACGTCGCGGCGCCGCCCGAGCATGTGTTCGCGCTCTGGACGAACCTCGATCGCATGGGTGAGTGGGTCGGTGGGGTCACCGGGGTCACGGACGTGTCCGGGAGCGTCGATCGAGCCGGCACCACGTACGTCGTCCACTTCGGCCCGATGAATAGCCCGACCGAGATCCTCGAGGTCGATCCGCCGCGACGGTTCGTCACTCGGTTCGGCAGTTGGGTGCTCCGCGGGCGGTCGAGCGCCACGTTCGAACCCGACGCCGGCGGGACGCGGCTGACCCAGGAGTTCGAGACCGTCGGCCGGATCTCGGCCATCTCGTCATGGGTGTTCTCGCGCGGCTCGTACGAGGGCAGCTTCCGTGGCGAGCTCGAGAAGTTCGCGCGGATTGCCGAGCGCGAGGTAGCGGGCTGAGGTCAACGCCCGGTCTTCACACCACACTGCGATGACCGGCTCCGGTGCGCCGATCGCCGGTCGCACGCGGGCGGGCAAGCCCTGGCCGAGGCCATCCGGACCACACTGGACCCGGATCCGGCGCCGAAACCGGTCGTTGAGCGGACGGCGGATCTGGCAGACGATGTCGCAATGAACGCAACCGCCTCCATCACCATTACGCCAGTCCGCGTTGCCGATCTGCTCGCCGAGGGCGAGCGGATGCCGGTCTATGTGCACGTCATCGACCATCCCGAGGGGCGCGTGCTGGTCGACACTGGCATGACGGAGCTGCATCCCGCGGTGGCCGACATGGATCCCCTCCTCCGCCCACTGAGCGAGCAGGACTTCGACCTCGCCGGCATCGACGTCGTCGTCAACACCCACCTGCACTTCGACCACTGCGGCGGCAACCACCTCTTCGCCGGCACACCGATCTACGTCCAGCGCCGGGAGCTCGCCGATGCGCGCGGCCAGGACGACTACACCATTCGCGAGTGGGTCGATGCGCCCGGTGTGCAGTACGTGCCGGTCGATGGCGAGCTCGAGCTGTTTCCCGGGCTCCGACTCGTCCCGGCGCCGGGCCACACACCCGGGACGCAGGTGGTCGTCGTCGGGACTGGCGGGCGTCCGGTCGTCATCGGCGGCGACGTGGCGGTCTGGTTCGGCGAGCTCGATGAGCCGCACACCGAAGGCCAGCAGCTGGTGCGCGGGCTCGACCCGGAGCTCGTCTGGCTCGCCCACGAGCACGAGCCGTGGCGACCCGCAGGCTAGGCCGGCGTCAGGACTGCTTCGTCCCCACGATGAGGACGCCCTTCACCGCTGGGTAGTTCGAGTAGTAGCGCCTCGACCAGTGGAGCTTGCCGTGGTCGTAGATCGAGACGGTGACCCACACCTTGGCGCCGTCCGCGGGGGCGTTGTTGCGGTACCGGTACCCCACGGGCTTGGTCGAATCGTGCACGACGGTGTCGATCGCCTTCGGGCCGTGGTGGATGACCAGGTTGCTGATCTTGTAGGTCCGGCCGTTCGGCACGCTCCAGATCTTGAACGTGATCCAGCGCTTGCTGCCGTCATTCCTGATGGTCCGCTGGATCAGGATCGGGTACTGGGTGTCGTTCTTGAAGCTCATCGTCTGTTTCGTCCCGCCGACGATCCACACGGTGGCATCGAGGCCCGGCGGATAGCGGTTGATGAACTCGTTGTGGTTCTGTCGGGCCATCGGCACCATGCCTGCCCGGAATGCCGCGTTGAACAGCGTCGTGGACGTCGTGCAGATGCCACCGCCGAACGCGCCGGTGACCGTGATCTTCCCGCCCTCGATCGCGTTGCCGGGGCCCGCGCCCGGGAGCTTGCGGAGGTCACCCACGACCTTCCAGAAGTCGAAGACTCCGCCTGCCGGCACCACCGTGCCGTTGATCTTCGTGGCCGGCGCCTCGATGTTCCCGCCGAAGTGGTTGTTGATGATGACGAAGTAGTAGACGCTGAACGAGCTGATCACCTGCATCTTGCCTGCGAACGCCTTGGCGTCCGCGGTGGTCAGCTTGGGGTCGATGGCCTTGACGACGGCCGCGACGGGCGATGCCGCCGCGCCCGGCGATGCAGCGCCAGTCTGGCGGGCCTCGATCGCGCCGATGATCGCGGCCTTCATGCCGGCAGCGTCGAGCGTTCGGCCTTCACGGCTGGCACCGGTGGCGACGATGTGTCCGCCGACCAGCTTGAGGCCCGCGTCCTTCGCGGTCTGGTTGACGTCCTTGGCCAGCGTCTTGAGGATCGGGTCGAGGCCCGACTGGTCAAAGAGCACGGTGACGCTCCCGTCGGGAGGCGTGGCGTTTGGCTCGCTTCCGCCGTCGGCCGCGGTCGAGAACGAGATCAGCCGCGCGAGGCTCGTGCCGGGGATCGTCCAGCTGTCCTTGCCCCGGGCGACGACCACGTCGGCGGCCATTCGATCCGCGTCCGCCTTCGCCGCGTCGGCCGAGGCGGTGTGGACGGCGGGTGGCAACGACACGACCGGCACGGCCATCGTGACCGACGCCGGCGTGCCGAGCGCCGCGAGCTGCTTGTCGAGGGCGGTCAGCAGGGCCGCCTTGTCCACGGCGCGGCCGTTCTTCGCGGGGGAGACGCTGAACGCCGCGCCCTGCCCGGCCGACACGGTGGCGTCCACGGGGGTCTGGTCGATTGTCGTCGCGAGGGTCTCGACGGCGGCCGCCAGCTTGTCGTGGTCGTAGGCAACGGCGGCGTCGAGGGTCACGCCGTGGATCGCGGCCTGGGGTGCGCCGATGAGGTTCGCGAGGGGCTCGCTATGGCGGCCTGCCGCGAGTGCCGCGTCGACCAGCGCCGAGGTGTTGGGGCCGCGGCCGACGTCGGCGTACGTGATGGTATTCGTCTCGCCGTCCGGCCCGGTGAGCTTGATCTGCCCGGTCGTGAGCGACCCGTAGGCGTTCGCGATCTGCGCCTCCGCCTGCTCGCGGGTGAGCCCGCCGAGCTCCGTGCTGCCGACGCGGACGCCGGGCAGGACCAGGCCGTCGTACTGCCGGCCCCATGCGTACATGACGCCTGTGCCGATGCCGAGGGCGAGCAGGAAGCCCAGGACGAACGAGGCGCCGAAGCGGAGAGCGAGCGACCGTCGGCGCCGAGGCCGTGCCGCGGACACGCCGCCGGTCACGAGGGCCGCGAGCTCGGGGTCGCCGGCACGCGTCTCGCCGTCGGGTGTGGAGGTGTTGGCAGCCGGGACGGCTGTCGTGTTGGGCACGTCGGTCATCAGATACTCATGCGCGGTCGGTCTGCGCCGGGCCTCGTCCTGGCAGCCGCGCCATCTTCGCGTGTGAAAGCGAATTTGTCACGTTGCCTCGGCCGGCGGGACTACGACGCGGGACACCCCCCGGACGTTACGCGGCGCATGGGCCGGCGTTCTGGGAAGATCGGCTGATGACGCCCCTGCCCTGGGCAATGCCGTGAGCGGTCGGCCGCTGCTTCTGTTCGCCCTGATGTCGGTCATCTGGGGCATCCCCTACCTCTTCATCCGGATCGCGGTCGACGAGGTATCGCCGGCATTCCTCGTGCTTGCCCGGACCGGCATCGCCGCCGCGATCCTGCTGCCGATCGCGCTCATCGCGGCGGACCTGCGGCCTGTCCTCGCCCGCTGGCGGTGGCTCGCCGCCTTCGCCGCCGTCGAGATCGCGATCCCGTGGGTGCTCCTCGGATCGGCCGAGCAGAAGGTCTCGAGCTCGCTCGCCGCGCTGGTGATCGCGGGCGTCCCGCTGGTCGGTGCGGTCATCGCCGTCCTGACCGGGCGATCGGAGCGGCTGGGTCCGATCGGCCTGGTCGGTCTGCTCATCGGCATCGTCGGTGTCGCGGCGATCGTCGGCGGCAGCTTCGGCACGACCGATCCGATCGCGCTCGTCGAGCTCGCCGCCGTCGCCGTCTGCTATGCGCTTGGGCCGGCGATCCTCGTCCGGCGGCTGGGCGGCCTGCCGTCGGTCGGGGTGATGGCGCTCTCGCTTGGCCTGGTCTTCCTCGTGTACGTCCCGATCGGCGCCCTCCAGTGGCCGGCCGCGATCCCCTCCCCTGCCGTCATCGGGTCGATCGTGACGCTCGGCGTCGTGTGCACAGCGATCGCCTTCGTCCTGTTCGCGGCGCTCATCGACGAGGTCGGCCCGGTCCGGGCGACCGTGATCACCTACATCAACCCGGCCGTCGCGGCCGTCCTTGGCCTGGTCGTGCTCAACGAGACGCTGACGCCGGCGATGATCGCCGGGTTCGGGCTGGTGACGATCGGGTCGATCCTCGCTACGCGGCCGCCGAGGGCACGGTCGGGCGAGGCTGTGACAGCGGTTCGGTCGGCCGGGTAGCCGGCAGGGGTTGGCCTCGTCGCGTTGACGGCCCGCGTACCGTACTCGACAGACCCCCAGTGCAACGACCGACTCGACCATCCGGGAGGGAGACTATCGATGTCGAGCTCGAATGCTGGCCGGCCGCCCCGCACGGGCACTCCGTCACTCGTCTCCGGCACCGGCATCGTCGTGGTGATCATCGTCGCCGTCATCACCTCGGCAGCGACGACGCTTGCCATCGGCGCGCTGCGGCGCGACGACTCGCCGGTCGTTGCGACCGGGTCCAATCCACCCGGATCCGCCGATGCCACCGTCCCAGCATCCAGCGCCGGCGCACCCGGATCGGCGGTTCTGGCCGACACCATCTCGGGCGTTCTGCCGGCGGCCGTCACGATCAACACCGACGACGGTTCCGGGTCCGGCATCGTGGTCGCCGACGATGGCTGGATCCTCACCAACCGCCACGTCGTCGACTGCAACACGCGCGTCGACGTCACGTTCGACGACGGCCGCACCGAGCAGGCGACCGTGAGCGCAATCGACTCACTGTCGGACCTGGCTCTCATTCGAACGCGTTCCAGGGGCCTGAAGGCTGCCACCCTCGGCACGTCGGGCGACCTCGAGGTCGGCCAGCCCGTGGCTGCCATCGGCAATTCCGAGGGGTATCTGGACAACACCGTCACCAGCGGCGTGGTTTCAGCGCTGTCGCGGCAGGTCTATCTCGACGATGAGGGCGAGTACCGAAATCTCATCCAGACGGACGCGGCGATCTACGGCGGCAACAGCGGTGGACCACTGATCAATCTCGCCGGTGAGGTCGTGGGGATCAACACGGTCAGTGCGGTGACCGAGGATTTCGTCTCCGCGCAGAACCTCAGCTTCGCGATCCCCAGCGACCTCGCAGCGCCGATCGTGAAGCAGGCGGTGTCAGGCGAGAAGCTGAGCCGGCCTTGGCTTGGCGTTCGCCATCTTCCGGTCGATGCGGGTCTGGTGGCTCAGGACAAGCTCTCCGTCCATCAGGGCGCACTGATCTGGCCCCGTGTCGGCGACGACGGCAAGACTCGACCTGCGGTCGATCCGAGCAGTCCGGCCGCTGCGGCCGGTCTTCGGAAGGGGGATGTGATCACCGCCGTGAACGGCTCCGCGGTCGATGATCGGCACCCTCTCGACAACGTCCTCGTCGCGTTCGCCGCCGGCGAGAAGGTCATGTTGACGATCGCCCGAGGTTCGAAGGACCTCGACGTCTCCGTCGAGCTCGGCGAGCGGAAAGGCCGTCCGGTCGGCTGCTGACGCCCCGGCTCCGTCTCCACGAGGCCGGCCTCGCGCTGTGTCGGTACGCCTCAGCCGGACGCGGTAGCCTCTCCATCATGCCACATCGGATTCGGACTTCTCAGCGCGCAGATCCGGCCCGGCGAGACTGAGTGGACGCGGGCCTACGACGACACCGTGCGTCTCGCCGTCGAGGCGGAGCGGCTCGGCTTCACGTCGGTCTGGACGACCGAGCACCACTTCGTCGACGACGGCTACATGCCCTCGCTCCTCGTGGTCAGCGCGGCCCTCGCCCAGGCGACGTCACGGATCGAGATCGGGACCGGGGTCATCCTCGCCCCGATGCACCACCCGCTGCGTCTCGCCGAGGACGCCGCGACCGTTCAGCTGCTGAGCCACGGCCGGCTCGCGCTCGGGTTGGGGCTGGGCTGGTCGGAGGTCGAGTTCGCCGGGCTGGGCGCCGACATGCACCAGCGCGGCGCGTCGATGGAGGAGATCCTCCGGATCCTGCCGCAGGCGTGGAGCGGCGAGCCGTTCACCCACGAGGGAGAGGTCTACCGGCTGCCGACGCTGGCGGTCCGTCCGACGCCTGCGACCCGGATCCCGATCCTCGTCGGCGGCAGCGCCGAGCCCGCCATCCGCCGCGCGGCCCGCCTCGCCGACGGCATTTTCTCGAACGCGCCGTCGGACGTGTTCCGCGAGGAGGTCGGGTGGGTGCTCGACGAGCTCGACAAGGTCGGGCGCGACCCGTCGACGTTCCGCTTCATCCACTACTCGATCCTGCTGCCGGGCGCGTCCCGGGCCGACGCGCTCGCCCGCTACCGCGATGCGGTCTGGGCGCTGAACTGGAAGTACGGGGACATGGAGGCGTCGGCGGTCCGGCCGCTTCCGCCGGCCTCCCCTCCCCCGTTCAAGCGCCCCGACGAGTCCCTGCTGGCGCGCCGGACCACGCACGCCGGCACGCCCGACGAGCTCGTCGAGGCGCTGCTCGAGGTGCGGAACGGGGTGTCGGTCCCGGTCGAGTTCGTGGCGCGCAGCCACCTGCCGCTGCTCGAGTGGGATGCGCAGGTCGAGCTCATGGAGCAACTCGCCGAGGGCGTCGCCCCGCACGTCTAGATGCCGACGTCGGACTCGGCGCGAGGCACCGATGAGTCCCGACCCGATCAGCCGTCATTGAGTCGACGACCACACAGCGGAGGATCTCCCTTGGGAAAGCCAGAGCAAGACAACGTCCTCACGACGCTGCCGGCGGCCATGACCGGCAGGGCAAGCCCCGCGAAGGCCGCGGTCGGCGACAAGCCGGTCTTCGCCTACATCAGCAGCCTGCCGCAGCCGCAGCGCTCCATCGCCGAACGCGTCGATGCCCTGGCCGCCGAGACGCTGCCGGACCTGCAGCGCAGCGTGAAGTGGGGCATGGCGTGGTATGGCGTCGGCGACGGCTGGTGCTTCGCGTGCGGCGGCTTCGAAGGCCACGTCAAGCTCGCGTTCGGGCGCGGCACGTCGCTCACGCCCGTACCGCCAGTCACGCCGATCGGGATGGGCAAGGACACGCGCGGCGTGGACCTCGAGTCACTGGACGACATCGACGAGCGCCAAGTCGCGTCCTGGATGAAACAGGCCACGGCCATCCCCGGTTTCGGGAAGCGATGAACGCCGTGGCATCCTGCCCACGGTGACCCGATACCTCGTGCTCCTGCGCGGCATCAACGTCGGCGGCCGGAACAAGCTGCCGATGGCGGCGCTGCGCGATCTCCTCGAGTCGCACGGCCACACGAACGTCTCCACGTACATCGCCAGCGGCAACGTGATCCTGAGCTCCGATCAATCGGCGGCCGCGATCAAGCGAGAGCTCGAGGACGCGCTCCCCAAGACGTTCAAGCTCGACAGCGAGCTGATCGCGGTCCTGGTCCTGACGCGGGCACAGCTCCGGGCCGTCGTCCGGGATCGGCCGAAGGGCTTCGGCGACGAGCCGGACACGTACCACAGTGACGCGGTCTTCCTCATGGGGATCGACGCGCCGACGGCGATGAAGGTCTTCGACCCGCGACCGGGCGTCGACGCGGTGTGGCCGGGCAAGGGCGTGATCTACTCGCAGCGGCTGAGCGCTCAGCGGACGAAGAGCCGCCTCGGCAAGATCGTGGGCACCCCGGCCTACAGGTCGATGACGATCCGCAGCTGGCAGACGACGCTCGCGCTGCTCGAGCGCATGGAGGCACCCGAGAGGAGTTTAGTGGGGCCGACGCGCCATCGTGATCCGCGGCTCTACGATCCCCGGCCCTGACGCCATGCGCTCCGAGCCGGCACGCGCGACGTCGAGGGCTTCGGCGGCTCCGGCAAGGAGAGGATCGGCGTTCAACTCGTGGCCGAGGAATGCCGCCAGCCGCTCGGCCGGAGGCACGAACGGCCCCGGCGCGAGGACCTCGTTGACGTAGCGGCGCCCGGTCTCGCCATTGCGCCATCCCTCGCGTGCGAACGCGTCGAGGATCGCGTCCCGGACGACCATCGCGTACGAGACCCCATACAGCGCGCCGTCGTACCCGGATACCTCCATGATCATGTTGAAGGGCTGGAAATGTTCCGCCGGTTGCGGCACCGGGTTGGGTGCCCAGGCGCGGCGCCAAGCCTCGTCGAGATCGACGGCCTCGGGACCGTGGACCGCAAGATCGAGCCGGCCGAGCGCGAGGTACCGCTCGAGATAGGGCAGGTTGTCGAGGCCCTTCATCGCCGCCAGTGCTTCGGCCACCTCGGCGGAGATCGACTCGCCCGTGTCCGGGTCCTGGGCGAAGGTCGCCAGCACCTCGGGCGAGCACGCCCAGTTGCCCATCGACATCGAGGGACCCTCGACCCAGTCGATCCCCCACCATCCGGCGTCCATGACGGGCCACCTTCGCGAGCCGATCGTGAAGTCCAGGACGTGCCCAAACTCGTGGAACAGGCCGTCGACGTCGCCGACGGACAGCAGGGTCGGTCGTCCCTGGGCCGGCTTTGGAACCATCGTCACGAGCATCGTGACGCCCGGGGGCTGGAGTCCGTCCGCCGCCGGTCCGTCGGTCGCGAGGAGATCCATGTACGCGTCCGTGCTCGCATCCTTCCCGTCGCGCGCGTACGGGTCGAACAGGCAGAGGCCGATCTCTTCGCCGGTCGCCTCGTCGATGAGCGCGAGCGTGCGGACATCCTCGTGCCAGCCGAGTGCCTGCGGACGCTCCTCCACCCGGATGCCGAACACCTCGCGAGAGAGGCGGAACAGGCCGTCCAGCACGCCTTGCAGCGGCAGGAACCGCCGCAGGCTCTCCCGATCGACCCCGAGTCCACGACCCAGTTCGGCCACCGCGACGTATTGGTCCCAGGGCTCGAATCCGTCATCGCCCGGCCGGCCGCCAAGGGCCGCCGTGCAGGCCGTGATGAATGCCTCCGCGGCCGGTCGCACGGGGCCGTCCAGCGCCTCGAGCGACGCGCTGGCCGTCTCGACGGTTCGCATCGCCGCCGTCGAGGTCTTGAGCTCCGCCCAGGATGCGAAGCCGGCGAGCTGCGCGATCCGACGGCGTAGCTCGAACAGCTCGCGCATCGGCTCCCGGTTGGTCGCCGCGGATCGCTCGCCGAGCAGCCACCAGAAGCGCTCGCGGATGTCCCGTCGCCGGACGCCGGTGAGCACTTCGTCGCGTGTCGCAAACTCGACGCGGAGGCGCCGTGTTCCGGGTACGGCGCCCGGCTCAAGGGTGTCGAGCAGCTGGGCCGGCAGCCCGTCGAGCTCCTCGAGCGTCAGCTCCATGATCGGCACCTCGGCAACGAAGCGATCCGAGATCTCGATCGAGAGCTGAGAGGCCCGTTCCTGGGCTGCTTTCATCTCGTCGCGGGCCGCCCCGTCGAGGTGCGCGCCATTGATGCGGCCATTCGCGCGCCACAGGTCGAGGTGGCGCCGCTCCGCCGGCGTCAGGGGCGCGTCGTCGACGGCGTCGAGTGCCGCGAACAGGTCGGGTCGCGCGAAGACGCTGGCTTGCCATGCGTCGAAGCGCGCCTGCGCCTCTGCGGCCACCTCGCGAATGGCGAGGTCCGGATGGACCGTCCGTAGCGCCGCCGATCTGCCGTACGCCGCGATCGAGTGCCGAGCGGTGCGCTCGAGCTGGCCGAGCGCGGCGCGCGCGTCTCCGGTCGTCGCAATCGAAATCGCCTGATCGACTGCGGCGTCTGCGAGGCCGATCCCATGCTCGAGGTCTGCCTCCAGGTCGTTCGGTTGGAGGCCAGCGTAGGTCTTCACGACCACCCTCTAAGGACCTCGACACCGGCCCCCGGTCAACGACCCGGCCATGGTCAACTCCAGGTTCGACTATACGCAGCAACGTCCCCTTGTTTCGCTGGCCTACGCTTCGATCCGTGCGACGCGCGGAAATCCAGGAACTGTTCACCTACCTCTACTGGATCCGGGACCGCGTGCTGACGGCGGCCGAGTTAGCCGGACCCGATGCTCTGCTGGCGACCCGGCGTGGTGCGTCGAGGGACCTCCGCGCGACATTGGTTCACGAGCTTGACGTCGAATCGGGCTGGCGCGCTCGGCTGAGCGGCAGCGAGGAGGTCGATCTCGATCCGGCGGACTTTCCGACGCTCGACTCGATCGCGGAACACTGGCAACGCGACGAGGCCGAGATGCAGCGGTGGCTCGCGTCCCTGACGGACGATGCGCTGGCCGCACCGCCGCCCCGCGAGACGGACCAGTCGTTCCCGCTCTGGTACTACCTCGTGCACGTCGTGAGCCATGGCATCCAGGAGCACGAGGAGGCTGTGGCGCTCCTCGGCGAGTCAGGCCGGGCGCCGCAGAACCTTGGCTTCCTCGACTTTGCCGACACGACGATCGACCGCCATTCCGGGCGCACCACAACGTGACTGCGTTGCCCCGACTGTGACTGGAGATTCGCGGTTGGCATCGGGCTACGATCGATGGGCCGCCAGCGACGCTTACGAGCGATACATCGGACGCTGGAGTCGACCGGTCGCCGACCAGTTCGTCGTGTGGCTCGGGGTGCCGCCTGGGCGGCGCTGGCTCGACGTCGGATGCGGGACGGGCGCACTGAGCGAAGCGATCCTGAGGCGATCCGCGCCGGCCTCGGTCATTGGCGTCGATCCATTGGAGCCGTTCATTGCGCGCGCCTCTGCGGCGCTGACGGATCCACGAGCGTCGTTCCGGCTGGGATCGGCCGCCGACACCGGGCTCCCGGATCGCGCGGCCGACGTCGTCGTCGCCGGCCTTGTCCTGAACTTCGTTCCCGACGTCGGTTCGGCGCTCGCCGAATGGCGGCGGGTCCTCGCACCGGACGGCGTTGTTGGCGCGTACGTCTGGGACTACGTCCGGGGCACGGGTTTCATCCGCCAGTTCTGGGACGCCGCCGTGACCGTCGATCCCGCTGCGGCCGCGCTGGATCAGGGTCGGCAGGCGGGTATCACCGCCGCAGGGCAGCTGGAAGCCGCCTTTCGAGCCGCCGGGTTCGTGGCCGTCGAGGCGGGCTCGATCGCGATTCCGACGGTCTTCACCGACTTCGACGACCTGTGGCTCCCCTTCCTCGGCGGGACGGGAGGGGCTCCCGGTTATGTCGCAACGCTGGACGACGCACATCGCGACGCCATCCGAGAGCAGCTACGCCGAGCCGTCGTCACGGAGCCCGATGGCTCGATCCACCTCGAAGCTAACGCTTGGGCGGTCCGAGCCCGCGGGGCCTGAGGAAGCGTCTGGCGGAGCAAAGCCGCTGGGCCGAAATCGACCGACGACGCGGCGTCGGTTCCTGTACCTTGCCCTGACTGCCGGGGCGGCAAAGGGAGCGTCCGATGGATGCGTTCAGCCCGCGACCGAAGGCCAACCTCGACTACTGGTTCTGGAAGTTCCACGTCGGCGATCTCGCCTTCCTCGTCGACCTGATCGTCCGACGGCAGACCGGACTCGCCGAGGTCCGGGTCAGCCAGTGGCTCCGCGGCGCCGGCCGCGTCGTCCACGACGAGACCAGCGACTGGTCGACGAGCCCCGCCGAGGTCCGAATCGGCCGGACGATCCTCCAGCAAGGCCGCTGCACAGGGTCCACGGACGACATCGCCTGGGATCTGTCGTGGCGTGAAGGCGAGGTTCTCTCGCCGCTGCGCGGACTGATCGCCCGCGTCGAACCGTTCGACACGACCCTCGTCGTCTGGCCGCAGGCGACGTTCAGCGGTTCCGTCCAGGTCGGCGCCGAGCGATTTGAGCTGAGCGACCTGCCCGGGACCTTCTACCACTACTGGGGCCGGCGGCTCGCGGATCGCTGGGTCTGGCTGTCGGCGACGCATCTCGAAGGCCATCCCGAGCGGCGCGTCGAGGGCCTGTTCGCCGCCCGCTCGCGACTCTACGGCAGGGTTCCTGCGCCACTCCCCGTTTCCCTCCTGTGGACGGTCGATGGCGACCGGCGGGAGGAGCTGGTGTCGGCGGTGAACGCCATCATCCGGGTCAAGGCCGATCGGTCGACGATCGCCGTCGAAGCGCGCGGCATCCTGGGAGCGAGGCACCGGCTCGTCGCGTCATGGGGCGACGTCACGCCGAACGACATCGGCGAAGGCATCATCCAGACGATGCACGCGGATCTGGCCGTCGACGGCGTTCAGGCCACGAGCGGAACGGTCGGGCTCGAGGTTCGCGGCTATCCGCATCCGCTCGACGGCCGCCCGGGCTGATACTCCTAGCCGTGAAGGCCATCGTCCAGGACCGCTACGGACCGCCCGAGGTCCTGCGCATCGAGGACGTCGAGCAGCCGGTGCCCAAGGACGACGAGGTCCTGATCCGGGTCCGCGCGTCGACGGTCAGCCAGTCGGACACGCACATTCGGAGTGCGCATCCCTGGCTGTGGCGGCTCGTGGCCGGGTGGCGTCGGCCGCGCTGGCGATCGCTGGGGGTCGAGTTCGCCGGCGAGGTCGCGGCCGTCGGCTCGGCCGTGCGGGAATTCCAGGTCGGTGACGAGGTGTTCGGGTCGCGCTGGTTCAACATCCACGCCGAGTTCATCTGCATGCCGGAGACCGCGGCCCTCGTCCCCAAGCCGGCGGCTCTGACATTCGAGGAGGCCGCCGCGATCTACGACGGCGGGTCCCAGGCGCTCGCGACGCTGCGCAAGGCCCAGGCCGGACCCGGGCGGCGGCTCGTCATCTACGGCGCGTCGGGGTCCCTCGGCTCCGCGGCGGTCCAGATTGCCAAGCACCAGGGCGCCCACGTGACTGCGGTCTGCGGCACGGATCATGTCGAGCTCGTGCGGTCGCTCGGCGCCGACGAGGTCATCGACTACCGGCGCGAGGACTTCACGAAGAACGGGCAGACGTACGACGCGATCATCGATGCGGTCGGCAAGTACGCCTTCCGCTGGGGTCGGCGTTCGATCCGGCCCGGCGGGGTCTACGTCGCGACCGACGTGGGACCGCGTCCGATCGAGACGATCGTCGCGGCCGTCGCGAGCCGCTGGGTCGGGAGTCGGCGGCTGACGTTCGCGTCCGGTCGGAAGAGCCGGCAGGACGCCCGGGACCTGAAGGATCTGGTCGATCAGGGCGCCTACCGGCCGGTGATCGATCGCGTGTACCCGATGCGCGAGGTGGTGGCCGCCCATCTCCACGTCGAGGGATGGCACAAGACCGGGAACGTCGTTCTGAACATGGATCCAGACGCCTGATCTGGCTAATCGAAGAGAGCGTTGTCGATCAGTGCGCGGAGAGTAGTTGGGTCATCGGAAGCGGCAAGCCAGACCCCGACGAGATCGTCGGTCGTCGCGATCTGGCCGGCGTTCTGCTCGACGTAGGTGTGCATCGCGCCGTTGAACCGGTCCGTGCCCAGTTGCGCGCGCACGCTCGCGACCAGCGCCGCGCCGCCGCGGTAGACGGTGTCGCCGTAGCCGCCGCATTCCAGCGTGTCGCGGCGTGCGGGGAACGCGGTCACGGGCGACGCGACCGGACCCGGCTCACACGGCCGCTCGGCCGTGCCGTAGAGATCCGTCGCCGCGAATTCGGCGAGCGCCTCGTCGAGCCATGGCGCCTGGATCTGGTCGCTGCCGACGAGGCCGTAGAACCACTGGTGGGCGGTCTCGTGGGCGACGACGACCGGATCCGCCAGGCTCTTGACGCCGAGGAACGCCATTCCCGGGTACTCGTTGCCGATCCGGGAGCGGGGCGACTGGACGAGGAGGAACCGCGGGTACGGATACGGGCCGTATGCAGCGGCGAATGCGGTCAGGGCGCGGTCCGCGCCCCGGAGGGCAGCGGCGGCCGGCGCGCCGCGCAGCGTGTACGCCTCGACCGTGATGTCGCCGACCTGGCGGCGCGTCGTGATGAACCGCTCGCTGACCGCGAACGCGAAGTCGCGAGCATTGCGCAGCTCGAACACGTCGTGCCGCTTCGCCGCCACCAGCTGGTCGCCGGGCGCTGCCACGACCGCGGCACGATCCATCGTCAGGTCGAGCCGGAAGAGCGACGCCGTCGCCGTCACCTGGGCGTCGCCTGGCGGCCGGTACCCGTGGCCATCGGAGACGATCGGGAACCAGCCGCCGAACCGGACGATGCCGTCGGCGATCGACGTTCGGGTCGCGAGCGATGAGCTGGTGTCGCTGGAGGGGCGCACTCGGAAGGTGACGACGAGCGTCGTCGAGCTCGCAACGAGCGCCGGGTCGAGGTCGACCTCGAGGTTCGCGTCATTCGTCCACCGCGTCGGGACGGCGTGACCGTCGCGCGTAATCGACACGAGGCGGAACTCCCCGGTGGCGCCGGCCAGGACCGAGAGGTCGACGTGCGAGAGCGGCTCGTCGGTCGGATTGCGGACGTCGAGCGTCTCGACGACGTCGGCGACGCCGGTGCGAACGGCCAGCCGGACGTCGAGCGCGTACGACGTCTCGAGCCGTTGCCAGAGGGGCGTGGTGGACCTCGGCGCCTCGGTGGCGGTGGCTTCGTGGCCGGCGGGGTCATCGGTGGGCGCGGTGGGCGCGCGTCGCGGCAACGGGCGTCGGCGCGATGACGGCCGCCGTCGGGATCGGCGCCGACGATGACGCCGTATCGGCCGATGCGATGGTCGGAGCCACCGCGAGCACCGATCGCCAGGACGACGACGGGCGCCAGAATCCGGCGCAACGAGGCCCCAGCCGAGAGGGTCGGCCACGTTGGCGCGGCGGGTGGGGCGATCGCGATGCTCATGCATCGCATCGTTCGGCTGGGGCGGGTACCCCCGCATCGGGCTACGCCTCAACTGCCGCCTCAATCTGGGGACCCGGCCGGGCGGGATGACTTACCGCAGCGATGAGTTTCGGCGGCCTGATGAGTCAATCAGGGCGTGCGAAAGGTCGTCGTGTACGAGCTGCTGTCCCTCGACGGAGTTGCCGAGGACCCGGACAAGTTCTTCGCCGACTGGGACGACGCGATGGACGCCAACCTCGCCGCTGTGATCGCGACACAGGACGCGGTTATCCTCGGCCATCGCAGCTACACCGAGTGGGCGCAGTTCTGGCCCGACAGCGAGATCGAGCCGTTCGCGACGTTCATCAACGGGGTCACGAAATACGTCGCGACATCGACGCCGCTTGACCGGGACTGGGCCAATGCGACCGGGATCGACGGCGGGCTGGTCGAATTCATTCGCGATCTCAAGCAGCAGCCCGGCGGCGACATCGGCGTCCACGCCAGCATCTCGGTCGCGCAGGCGCTGCTCGCCGCCGACGTCGTCGACGAACTCAGGCTCGTGATCGCGCCGTCCATCGCCGGCGGCGGCCGACGACTTCTCGACGGCGTGCCATCGACTCGGTTCGAATTGATCCGAAGCCAGGTCTCACCGACCGGCTATCTGCTCGTCGACTATCGCGCGACTCGTTAATCGGCGTCTCATCGATCACGTTTGATCGGTGGAGGCTCCTGACCGCTAGGTGGTGCGCTCCCCGGGCCCGCGATGGAGCGAACGTGCATTGCCGCCTAGTGCGGGCCCCGTCCGGTCAGGCCCTCGTGGATCGCAGAGATCAGCTCCCCGTCCGACGTGTCGCCAGAAAGCTCCCAGAACATGACGCCGCCGAGGCCGTTCAGGCGCACGTATTGCGTCTTGTGCTTGAGCGACTGCGGATCGTCGTACGACCAGAACGTCGTGCCGTCGAACAGCCAGGGAACCTTGGCTTGATCGTCCCAGTAGCGCGTGAAGCCCGAACCGGGCAGCGTCGCGAGCACCTTGTAGTCCTCGGAGCCGGCCTCCCATGTCCCCGGCGCAGCTCCTGTTGCCGGCTGATAGAGGCCGCCGTTGGCATTGGTGACACCCGTCCAACCGTGGCCGTAGAACGGTGTGCCCATGACGAGCTTCGACGCCGGCGCTCCGCGTGCGAGCAGCGCCTTGACGGTCGCGTCGATGGAGAACTCTGGGACCGGATCGTCCTTGGGCGCGTACAGCTTCGAATGATGGTTCGTCGCCGATAGGTCCCACGGGCCGGCCAGGTCATAGCCCTGGAACGTCGCAAAATCGAGGTCGTCCAACAGCGGGTTGACCTCGAATCCGGCATCGATCGTGCTCGGCGAGGCTGGCAGGAAGTCGGTCAGGAGGAACTCCCGATCGAGCCCTTCGCCGTATGTGTCGAGCTGGGCACGGAACTCGTCGACGAGGGCGGTGAAGTTCTGCTTGTCTTCGGGTCGGATGATGTTGCCCGGGTTGCCTTCCGATCCGGGCCATTCCCAATCCAGGTCGATGCCGTCGAACACGCCGGCCGCTGCGCCTGGCCCACCCGCCTCGTTTTCGACCGGCAGGTTGCCACGCAGGAACAGGTCGATGCACGACTCGACGAGGGTCGCCCGGGACTCGGGCGTCAGCGCCGCGTCGGAGAACCACTTGGAGCCAGTCCACCCGCCGAGTGAGATGTTCACCCGCAGGCCCGGATTCGCCGCCTTCAACTTGCGGAGCTGGTTGAAGTTGCCGCGCAGCGGCCTCGCCCCAGATGTCGGCCACGCCGTCCACGCTGTTCTCGGCGGCCATTGGCGCGCCGTAGTCCGCCCAGCTGTCGAAGCTCTTGCAGACGATGTCGCCATCTGCGTCGGGTGCCACGTTGCCGAATGCGTAGTTGATGACGGTCAGCTTCTCCGCCGACCCGTTGTCGACCAGGTTCTTCACGAAGAACCCGCGGCCGTAGATGCCCCACTGGATGAAGTAGCCGACCACCTGGGGGTTAGTTCGGTCGAGCTGTCCTGGCGGGCCGCTGTGCGGCGGTGCGGCCGAGACGGCGCCGCTAGACGCAAGAACCAGGATCAGGGAGCACAAGGAGACCAAAACGCGCCGCATGTCCATCCTCCAGGGCTGAGTTTGGGGCTGCGTTCTCTGAATCGTATCTCCAGCAGGGAACCCCGGCCGGTCAGCGACCTAGGCGTTGCCCTTCTTCGGGCGATCCGACCGACGAGATTGGCGGGGTGCGCTCGCGGATCGGCCTTTTGTGGAGGCAGAATCCGGCTTCGTCGTGCCATCGGAAGGCGCCCGGCGCGACCGCTTCGTCGGCGCGGACTCGGCTGGCGGCACGATCGGCTCCGGCGCAGGCCGCGGTCGAGCCCAGACCGGCGTCAGCTCGGTCGCCTCGAAGAGCACCTGGCGGATGATCGCGGCGGGAATCAGGACCGGCGGGCCTACCGGTGCGTCATCGGGGTCGCCGCGCCCAGGGTCGGGTGGCGCGTCCAGTCGATCGGAAGCGCTAGTCCGTCGCCGAATGGAGGGCAACCGTCCGAAGCCGCGGGGCATGGCCAGAGGCTACGACGCGACTTCCGCCGCGTCATTGACGACTCCGGTGGAATCGACTGGTACGTTCGTCGCCGCTGGTTGGCTCCTAGCCCTCGGGCGCGACGTTGGGGTTGACATGGAACACGTTGTCGGGGTCCCACTCGCGCTTCAGGGCGGCGAGGCGGGCGAGCTTCGCGTCGCCGTAGATCCGGCGGGTCATCTCCGGGCCGACGTCGCCGTTGCCGTTCGAGTAGGCGCCGAGCGTCCGGTCGGGCTCGACGATCTGCATCGCCCGGCGGCACCACTCGACGTTCGCGTCGTCGGCTGACGGATCGGTCCAGGACGAGTCGGCGCTGAGGTCGAACGGCGCCGCTCGGCCCGCGTACGCGGTCGCGTCCTCGTCGACCCGGCCGATCGCGCCGCCGAGGGCCGTGACCGAGAACGTCGCCTCGTCCGGCCGGTTGGCCATGTGCTCGACGAGCTCGTCGAGCGCCTCCGGTCGGACGTCGTTGCCGTTGTGGCTCTTGATGAACGAGCGGCTGCCCCAGGCGAACGCCAGGTCGTGAGCGACCTGGACGTCGAGGTACGGCGAGCTGCCGATCGTCGTGGTCAACGGCTCCGGCCCCGCGCGGAGACCGGCCGTGTCCCGCTCGACGTCGTCCGCGGAGCCGCTGTGGTTCCAGCCGAAGAAGACGATCGGCTTCCCGACCATCTCGTCCGCGAAGCCCGCGTCCGGCCCGGCCAGGTCGAGGCCGAAGATGCACGACACGGCGTCGGGCGCGTGCAGCGCGTACTCGCGGAACTGGCTCCAGCGCTCCTGGACCTGGGCCGCCGGGAAGGTCAGGACGCCGCGGTGGAGGTCGGGCCCGAACGGCTGGAGCCGGAACTCGAACGCCGTCGCGATCCCGAAGTTCCAGCCGGCGCCGCGCAGGCCCCAGAAGAGCTCGGGCTCGCTCGGTCTCGGTCGCGCGGACGAGCCGGCCGTCGGCGGTGACGAGCTCGACGGCGGTCAGGTTGTCGATCGTGAGCCCGAAGTGGCGCTGGAGGCGGCCGACTCCCCCACCCAGCGTCAGCCCGGCGACGCCGGTGTGGCCGACGACGCCGATCGGGCAGACGAGGCCGTGCGCCTGCGCCGCGACGTCGAGCTCGCCGAGGAGCGCCCCGCCGTTCGCCCGGGCGGTCCGGGCCCGCGGATCGACCTCGACGCCGCGCATCGCGGACATGTCGACGAGGAGCCCGCCGTTCGCGCCGCCCGAGCCCGGATGCGCTGTGGCCGCCGGACCGGACCGTGATCTCGAGGTCGTGCTCGCGCGCGAAGCGGATCGCGGTGGCGACCTCCTCGGCGCTCGACGGGCGGGCGATGACCGCCGGCCGCCGATCGTGGATCGCGTTCCAGAGGCGGCGGGCGTCGTCGTAGGCCGCGTCGTCGGGGGTGATCACCTCGGCGCACGATCGGCGCAGCTGATCGACGTGGTGGGCCGCGATCCGAGCGGTGGTCTCGACCATCCGCTTCCCTCCCAGGGCCGGGCCTACTCGCTTGGCTGGTAGACCCCGAGAACGTTCCCCGAGGGGTCGGCGAACGTGAACCGTCGCCCACCGGGATACTCGTGAAGCTCGACCTCGATTCGACCTCCGGCAGCCAGCACGCTCGCCAACGCGGCTTCGGCATCGTCCGTCCGCACGAGCGCCAGGACGCCGCCGCCGCGAGACGCCGGCGTGACCGGGTTCAGCCCGCCGAACTCCTCGCCGGGATTCCCGGGATCCTTGATCCCCGCGTAGTCGGGGCCGTAGTCGTTGAACGCCCATCCCAGTGCCTTCGCGTAGAAGGACTTCGACTGCTCGAGGTCGTCAACGGCCAGTTCAACGTAATCGATGACGTGAGCCATGCCCACAGGGTACCCGGCGCGCCGCTGAGACCTGTCAGTCTTTCGGCACTTCGGGATCCGCGGGGGGACGCTCCGCGGCGGCCTGTGCCGCACGGTGGGCCGCGAGGTCGCGCTTGGCCATCCGGTCGACGAGCGGCGCGATGAACGGGACCATGCACAGGCCGGCGACGAAGAGCGGCACGAAGAGCAGCACAAGCTCCTCAATGCCCTTCGGTAGACCCACGGCCGACAGGACCGCGACCGCCACGGTGTACCCGATCACGGCCGCCGGGAGCGACAGGATCGCCAGGATCATCGGTCGGGAGATCACGCTTCGATGGTACGCGCAGTGGGGCTGCCCACTACCCGGCGCCCGCCTCGTACTGTTCGGCGATGCGAGTCCTCTTCACCTGCGTCGTCGGGTCCGGGCACTTCAACCCGATGGTGCCGCTCGCGCGGGCCTTCCTGGCGGCCGGCCACCAGGTGGCGTTCGCGACCGATCCGGGGTTCTGCGAGCACGTCCGGCGGGTCGGGTTCGAGGCGTTCCCGGCCGGGCTCGACATGCCGGTTGCGCTGGCGCGCTTCTACCGGACCCAGCCGAACTGGCGCGATGTCGCGCCGCAGGACCAGGTCCGGTACCTCGTCCCGGGCCTGTTCGGCGGCGTGCGTGTCGATCCGATGCTCGAGGACCTCGGCCGGATCATCCCCGACTGGCGGCCGGACCTCCTGATCCACGACTCGGCCGAGCTGGCCGGCGGGATCGCCGCGGAGCTCGCCGGGATCGCCCACGTCGAGCACTCGTTCGGCGTCCTTCGGCCGCTCGAGATCCGGCGCCTGGCGGTGGATGCCCTGGCGCCCGTAGCCGAGCGGCTCGGCGTGCCGAACCCGGGCGTCGGCGGCCTGGGCGGCGAGCTCTACCTCGACATCTGCCCGCCCGGCATCCAGCGACCCGGGATCGCGGACCTGCCGCGGGTCCAGCCGCTCCGGCCGGTCGGCTTCGACGACGCGCCCGACGCGGTCCTGCCGACCTGGCTCGATCCGCTCCCTTCTCGGCCGCTCGTGTACGTGACGATGGGCACCGAGTTCAACAAGAAGCCCGAGATCTTCCGGTCGATCCTCGACGGGCTCGCCGGCGAGCCGTTCGAGGTCGTCGTCACGGTCGGCGCGAGCGGCGATCCGTCGGCGCTGGGCCCGGTCGGCGACAACGTCCGGGTCGAACGGTTCGTGCCCCAGTCAAGGCTCCTCCCCCACTCCGCGGCCTTCGTGTCGCACGGCGGCTCGGGCGCGCTGCTCGGCGGCGTCAACGCGGGCGTGCCGATGCTGGCGATCCCCCAGGGCGCCGACCAGTTCCTGAACGCCGAGACGATCGTCGAGCACGGGCTAGGGCTCCGGCTGATGCCGGACGAGCTCAGCCCGGCGGCGGTGCGGGAAGCCGTCCGGGAGCTCGTCGATGACGGCCGATACCGCGATGCCGTCCGGTCGCATCGGCCGTCGATCGAGGCGATGCCGTCGCCGGAGGATGTCGTCCGAGCCTTCAGCTAGACGGGGAAAAGACGCCAAGTCGTGACCGCGGCCCAGGCTGCGGCGCTGATGGCGACGGCACCGACCCAGATGTTCTCGGCGTGACGGCGAGAGATCCAAATCGCGAGCGGAGCGGCCACAAAGGCTGCAATGAAGCCGACGACGACGCCGACGACGAACCCTGCCGCAAAGCGGGCGATGAGCTGTCCGATCCCTTCTTCGGGAGACTTCAGTAGGACGAGAGTGACGCTGCCGATCACGGACCCGACAAGCGATCCGGCAAGCGACAGGAAGCAACCGGCGAAGATGTCGCCGACGTCGGGATCAGCCGAATCGCTCACCAAGCGTCTCGGCGAGTCAGGTGATCCGCTCGACCCACGGCTTGCGCCAGGCCGGCGCCTCGAACGGGTTGCCGAAGTACTCGGTGATCGTGGCGATCCTGCCGTCGCGCAGCTCCGTCACCGCCACGTAGCTGACCGGCGTCCCGTCGCCGTAGTCGATCGTGCCCTCGACGGCCCAATGCGCTCCCTCGCCGCTGACGCGCCGCAGGCTCAACTTAGGCGTCGTGCCGGTCATCTGCGGGTAGTTGTCATTGATCGCCTTGGCATTGTCGCGCCCGCGGATCCGCTCGCCCGACTGCGGCCACTCCTGGACCACGTCCTCGGCCGACAGCTCGTAGACGCCGCGGGCGAGGTCCTCGAGCGACTCGCTCTCGTAGACGGTCCGAAGCCGCGCGACGGTCGCGCCGTTGGGATCTGTGGCCATGACCTGGCCCCCTTCCTCTCGAGCGACCGCGCCGCGGCGCCGTCGCGTTCCGGGTTGATTGTCCCGTCGACGTCGAAGGGCCGATCCTGTGACACTGGTAGGCGATGCGGAAGGTCTATCGGGGAACGGGCATCGAGGTGAGCTTCGACCTCGACCGATGCATCCACATCGGCGAGTGCCTGCTCACGCTGCCCGAGGTCTTCGAGCTGGAGCGCCGGCCGTGGATCGATGCCGACGCGGCCGACCCCGACCAGGTGGCCGACACGATCCTGCGTTGCCCCAGCGGCGCGCTGCAGTTCCGGCGGCTGGACGGCGGCGCGCAGGAGTCGCACCCGACCACGACCGTGGAGCCGATGCGGAACGGCCCGCTGCGCATCACCGGCGAGATCCACGTCCGCCTGGATGACGGCACCGAAGAGATCCTGCCGAGAGCGACCCTCTGCCGATGCGGCGAATCGGCGCGCAAGCCGTTCTGCGACAACAGCCATCTGCGGAACGGGTTCCAGGCGCCCGGGGAGCCGTTCAAGATCCGGTTGAGCGCGGTCCGGCGCCACATCACGGAGCCGATCGACGCCGCCGCCGACCCGCGACGAGAGAGCTGACCCGGTTCGACGTCAGCCCGGGATCGCGGCCGGGTCGTCTCGCCGGAGGAGGATGCCGAGGTAGGCCTTCCACGGCCCGACATCGGCGTCGTGCGAGCCGGCCATCCCCGCGAAGATCTGCGACACGTGGTCCAGGTCGTGAACCGCCCACGTCGCGAGCAGTTCGCGGAGCGTGACCTCGCCGAGCGACGGATGGAGGCCACGCCGCTCGAGATCCCTCTCGTTGGTGACCAGCTCGTCGAGGTGCGCCAGACTCTGCGCCCGCAACGCGGCGAAGTGCGCGACGAGCCGATCCAAAGGCACCCCCACGTCGCGCTCGACATGGGCGAACCGATCGAAGGCGTCGAACGGCTTCGAGGTCCCGTCTGCGACGATCCGCTCGGCGCGAGGGATCCAGTCGTCGATCTCCGCCGTGATCAAGTGGCCGACGACATCCCGGGGACGCCAACCCCCGGCGACGTCCGGCGTCGTCGTCCACGCGTCGGGGACGCCGACAAGGAGCGCCGAGACGACGGCCGGGGTGCGACGGAGAAGGTCGACGGTATCGGCGAGGATTGGCGGCATCGCGCCGATTCTACGAGCCGGCATGCGAACGAGAGGCCGTCGCCGCTGGCGCAGTGCCGGCTCTTGCGCCCTCACCAAGGAAGCTCACCAGCAACGGGTTGACGATCTCGGGCCGGTCGATCTGGACCCAATGACCAGCGTCAGGTACGCGCGCCATTCGCAGGTTCGGCACCCACCGGGGGTCGGGTTCCGCGAGCTCGGCACCAAGGTACGGATCCTGGTCGCCCCAGATGACCAGGACGGGCGCCTCGATCGGTACCGATCGGTTTGGTTCGCGGATCGCGAGGCGAACGAGCCCGCGGTAGTGGTTGACGGCCGGCGTCAGCGCGCCTGCCCTGGCCATCGCCGAGACATATCGTTCGACGTCGTCGGGCGTCGATCCTGGTGATCCGGTGCCGAACGCCCGCCGGATGAACGAGAAGTCGCCCCACCGCAGGTAGTTCTCCGAAAGCACCGGGAGCTGGAAGAAGCCGATGTACCAGCTCCGGCGCAGCTGGCGAGGCGTTCGGAGGCCGGCCTTCATGCGCTCGGGATGGGGCAGGTTGAGGATGGCTACACGCTCGACGACCTCGGGATGGCGCATCGCCAGTTCCCAGGCCACGAGTCCGCCCCAGTCGTGACCGACAATCGAGGCGGAGTCGGAGCCAAGAGACCCGATCAGGCGCTCGATGTCTCGGGCCAGTGTCGGAAGCAGGTACGCCTCAACACCGCGGGGCTTGTCGGACCGGTTATAGCCACGAAGGTCGACCGCGACCGTCCGATATCCGGCCGATGCGATCGAAGGCAGCTGGTGGCGCCACGAGTACCAGAACTCGGGGAACCCGTGGAGCATCACCACGAGCGGGCCCTCGCCCGACTCGACGTAATGAAGCCTGACGCCCGCGTCGACCTCGATCCAGCCTTCGCGGAGCCCCATCTCGCTGGGCGAAGGATCGTTCACGATATGCGGCGCGGGTGGCAATGGCTCCGTGTCGCTGGCGGCCTTCCCCGGGCCGCGGAGCGTTCGGGCGACAACCTCGGGATGGAAGAGCAGGGTCGGCTGCGCCACCATCTGAACGACCTTGTTGAAGGCCCCGGCCACGACGGGGTCCGTCGTCGAGGTCGCGACAACGCGGTCGAGATACCGGTGCATGAGCCGGGTGCCGAGATTTGGCCGGCCGCCCTCTGTCGTCGCATAACGGAAGTCCTCGCCCGTCGCGAGCAGCCATGGGTTCGCGACTGCCTTGGCAAGGCGCTTCTGGAAGTCGTGAGCCGGTGCGCCGTCCTTCAGCCAGCCCTGGAGGACCAGCGCTTCGATGGCCGCTACGGTCATTCCCTGGCCGTAGACCGGGTTGAAGCAGCACGCCGCATCCCCGAGGACGACAAGGCCCTCGGGCCAACTCGGCAGGTCATCGAAGTGCCGGAGCTGGTTCTCCGTTCGGCGATAGGCACTGATCGTCGACGTTGGTTGGGCGTCGCGGATCGCCTCGTACAGGATCGTCGAACGAATGCTCCGGGCGAACTCCAGAAAGCCGGCCTCGTCGGTCGGCGGGTAGTCGCGGCCGACGCCGGCGAGGGTTAGGTGCCACTGATCGTGATCGACGGGAAAGAGCCCGCCACCCCGGGTGCTCTGCGGCGTGGCCTGCAGGAACAGAGCCTGCCACTCACGCTCGATCGTTGGATCCCTCGCGTAGGTCCGGCTCGCATAGCCGAGGAACGAGTCGACGACGGTCTGTCGCGTCGGACCGTGGCCCAACTCCTCCAGCCAGGCCGGAGCCTGCGAGCCGCGGCCGCTGGCGTCGACGACGAGTCCGGCTTCGAGATCGTGCTCGGCGCGGTCGTCGCGAGGTCGGACCCGGACGCCGGTGACGGAGCCTGATTGCGCGGTCAACAGGCCAATGACGTCAGCGTTCTCGAGCACGTCGACCGAAGGTTTGGATCCCACGTGCCGCCGCACCACGTGCTCGACCTGCTCGCGCCGGGACGAGATGAGCGGCTGACTCCTCGTCCGCCGGGTCGCCCATCCGGCGGCACCCAGCAAGCCGACATCCCCCGGCCACCGAATGGATACGGCGCCCTCAGCGGCGAGGTCTGCTCGGAAGCCCGGCAGCAGTTCCTCGAGGATTTGTGCGCCGCGAGCGAGGAGGACATGCAGGTGGCGCGATTGCGGCACGCCCTTTCGGAATGCCGCATCGGCGGGGAACCTGTCGCGGTCGACGATGACGACTTCGGCGAAGCGATCCGCCAGAACGCGCGCGGCCAGGAGGCCGGCCATGCTGCCGCCGATCACGATGGCCCGATCCGGTGCAGAGACCGCGGAGGCTCTCACGATCGGCCCATCATCCACCCGCGGCGTCTGGTGCGATTTCTTCCGCGGAGCGCGAGGCGCCGCAGGCTTCAGCCCGGGAGCTTCGCCGCGAGCACGTCGATTGGCTGAATGTCGGGCGGCGAGGCGAACAGGTCGGCTGCCTGGGCCATCAACGCCTCGGCTACGCGTCCCTGCAGATGTGCCTGGCGCCCGCGCGTCGGACGGGAACACGTCGAAGATGCCGTAGGTCGTCGGGCCCATCCGGATCGCGAACCAGGCGGTCGTTTCCGGTTCCTCGTTCACGAGGGCGAGCCCGCCCTCGAGGAACCGCTGCACGTCTCCTTCGCGGCCGGGTTTGGCCTCGAGAGTGACCAGGAGTCCGACGGTGACCATGTGAACGCTCCTCTCGACGTGCGGCTGTCTCCGTCTACTGAAACGTCCCGAGAGCGCCGGCTGGATGCCCAGCGGCGTCACGGGCAAGCCTCGGGCGTAGGCTCTCAAGCATCGTGTAGCAGCCGTGAACGCGCTTCGAGGAGGACCACGTGGCAGAGCTGACCGACGCCGACTGGGACGACCTCGTGCGCGACCTGACCGCCCGCGTCGCGGTCTTCGCTCCGGACTGGACCGAGCACATTGACAGCGACCCGGGGGTGACGATCGTCGAGCTGTTCGCCTTTCTCACCGAGTCGCTCCTGTACCGCCCGGATCGTTCGCCGCGCGCCCGAGCCCGACTTCGCGAGATCGTCGAGCAGCTCGAGCGGGCTCACGCCTCGCGATGTCCCGACGGCACACTGATCCGGAACCGCTATTACACCGGCAAGCTCCTCTCGGCCGGCGACTTCGAGGCGGAGCAGCAGTACCTCCGGGCCAAGCATCGACGCCACAATCGACTCCTGCACGGAGTTGGGATCGTCAGCGGGCTCGACGTCAGTGTGGAGACACGCCCGGCGGGTCAGGAGCCTGTGGTGGTCGTGTCGCCGGGGGTCGCGATCAGCCAGGAAGGCGACGAGCTCGTCCTGTGCGAGCGCGCCACGAGCGACGTGTGCCTCGGGTCAGAGGTCTGCTACGTCACGGTGCGACTGGTCGAGCGGCCGACGAGCGTCGATGCCGGCGGCGAGGCCTCGCGGGTCGAGGAGTCCGCGGAGATCGCGGTGGTCGAGGACGTCGCCCCGGGTCTCCTGGCGATCGCCCGGCTCAGGCGTGATGGCGACACCTGGCGGCCCGACGCCAACTTTGAGCCGCTGCGCGTGGGTCGCTGAATTCGCGCTTGCTCAGGCAGGCGAGCGAGGCTCGAACACGACCACCGCCGTCTCGCGCGATCGGCGTGCCGCGTAGGCGTCGAGGTTCGGCTCGTGCAGCGCCATCTCGGCCCACAGGCGGGCTCGTTCTTCGCCGGTGGCGGCTCGGGCCGTGATCTCGCGGGCCCCGTCCGGCAGGTCGATCATGGCGTCCGGATGCGCCTGCAGGTTGAGCCACCAGGCGGGCTCGGGATCGCCCCAGCCATTCATCGCGAGCGTGAACAGGTTGGGCCCATCCTCGAAATAGCCGAGGATCGCGACCCGCTTGGCCCCGCTGCGTCGCCCGATCGTGTGGATCCGCATCGTCCCGAACGTCGACGTCGGTGGCCGCAAGCCGCGGCGGCCGCCGCTGATCCGGTAGATCGCGCGGTGGATCGCCCAGGCTGCACGGATCACGAACCGCGGTGGAAGGAACGGCTTCGACGTCGCCATGGCCCGTCAATGGTCGCACGCGACCACGGGCACCGAGCCGATATCGAGCTACAGCTCGTTCGACTCCATCATCGCCTTGAGCGTCTGTAGCCCGCGGACCCAGGCTCGCCTGTACCACGCGGCAAAGAGCGGTCCCACGATCCGCGACGGGCCCCGGAGCGCGAGCTCGATGGCGACCTCGACCCTCGTCGCCTCGCCATCCCGCGTGAAGTCGAAGGTTCCGACGAACGGGGCGTTCGGGGAGGTGCCGGCCATGGCTGCCCGATGCGGTGGGTCGTACTCGGTGACGACGGCGTCGTTCTCGGTCGTTCGCCCCCGCATCCGCACGATGGCATGCCGGGTCGAGCCGACGCCGTGCGGCGGCGGCGACGTCCAGTGCTCGTCCACATCGCCCGGGAACCAGATTCCCGACTTCTCGACGTCGGTCAGGACCGCGAAGACGTCCTCGATCGGTCGTCTGATCGAGGTCCGGATCGTGAATCTCGACATGCGACCGTGAGGCCCTCCGGGATCGGTAACCGATGAGTTACGGGGACGACGGCAGTCAATGACGGTAGTGCACCAGACCGGTGCCGTCACCTGGGAGTTCGAAATGGGCAGCACCATGGTCCGTTACAGGGTCCGACCGGATCGAGCCGACGAGAACGTCGCGCTCGTCGAGGCCGTCTACGCGCAGCTCGCCGCTGAGCGCCCGGACGGCATCCACTACGCGACGTTCCGACTTCCCGACGGCGTGAGCTTCATGCACGTCGTCATCGACAGCGATCAGCCGGGCCGGATCCTGGGCGAGCTGGCGGCGTTCAAGGCGTTCGTCGGCAACATCGAGGAGCGGTGCGAAGAGCCGCCCGTCACGACGGAGCTCACGCTCGTCGGGTCGTACGCGGTTCGATCCTGACGAGTCGCCTCAGGGTCGTTCGTCGTCGTCCGTCAGCGACAGCGTCCAGGGTCGGCCCCGTCGCTCCGGCGGCTCGAGGCGGGCCGGCCAACGCTCGCCGAGGATGTCGGCGAGCTCGTCGGGTTCGTTTGGCTCGGCTTCCGAATCGAGCAGGAGGTGGGCGGCCTCGCCGCGGATCCGCTTCGCGATGACGTCGCCGATGCGCCGGCCCGTGGCCGAGAACAGGTCGACGCGGAGCAGCACCATCCGGTCGCTGAGGCCGGCCGGCATCCCCAGCGACTGGTACGCCGGCGTGCGGAGGTCGAGGACGAGGCCGTTCGGGCCGGCCAGCTCGGCGAAGAGGCGGGGCAGGACTGGCCGCCATGCGTGATCCGCTCGGCCGATGCCGACGAGGTTCGACCACGACGTCATCCGGTATGGCGGGATCCGGTCGGTTGGCCGCAACGCGCCCCATAGCGCCGACGTGATGATCAGCCTGCGGTTGGCCCGTTCCGTGCCCGCCGCCGACAGCGACGCGACGTCGAGCCCGCCGTGGAGCTCGCCGACATAGACGTCGGAGGCGGGCAGCGTCGGCAGCTCCAGGACCCGCGTGTTGCGCGCGACCAGGCCGGCCATCGTCGGCCGCTCGAAGAGCCGCTCGAACGCGTCGGCGCCGGCGCTGGTCTCGATCAGCGCCTCGAGAATCCGCTCGCGAAGAGGCGTGAGCTCCGGGAAGGACAGCTCGTCGAGCGCCACCGGGCTCCCCTCCTCCGGCGGCGGCCGCTTCGAGTCCGACGGCGGGACGATGATCAGCATCGTCTCGAGAGCACGGCCGCTCTCATCCGCCCGCCGGGTTGAGCAGGTCGTCCCAGACCGGCTCGAGCAGTCCTCCCAGGGTCGGCGGCCACGGTCTAGGGCTTGCGAGGAGCGCGAGCGCCGTCTCGGTTGCTGCTGGATCCAGGGTTGCGCTCCGAGTGACCGTCGAGTGGTCCGGGCCGCGCGTGGCCGCGATCGACAGGATGAACAGGGCGTTCGCGATCGTCCGCCACGGTTCTCCGGCCGGGCCGCTGACCGGCGGGGCGGCGGCGTCGCCGGCGACAGCGGCTCCCTGAGCGCGGCTTTGATCCGTCGCGAGGGCCCACGGATCGGGCGCCAGGTAGGCGATCGCGCCGACGCCGACGAACGCCGCGGCCGCGGTGCACATCGAGCACGGCTCCTGGCTCGACCAGAGCGTGTCGCCGGCGAGGTCGCGGTCGGTCGCGACCCGGGCGAGGGCGTTCAGCTCGGCGTGGGCGAGTGGCGTTCCCTCGAGCGGCTCCGAGCCGGTCGGCGGGTCGTAGGCGTGGTTCCGTCCCTCGGCGACGATCTCGCCGCTCGCGTCCTGCACCACGCTGCCGCAGGCGAGGCCGCCGGCCCGCAGCGCCTCGTACGCGAGCTCGAGGCAGCGCCGGGTCGGGAGGTCGGCCGCGGCGAGTGCGTCCGTCGCGGAAGTCCCTCTCGCGTTCGCGACTAGAACTCCCCTGCCCAGACGCCGACCGGCTCGAACTCCAGCGGGACGTCGACGAGGATCAGCTCCGCGGCGGTGGCGGTCGAGAACGCGAGCTCGATCGGGCCGGTGATCGTGGCCGCGTCGCCGGTGCCGAGGTCCTCGTCGTCGAGCGTCAGGCGGCCGTCGATCACGTAGAGATAGCCGCCCCGGCCCGGTCCGAACTCGTGGCGCAGAGCTCCGCTCTCGGTCAGGTGCGAGACGAGGGCTCGGGCGTCCTGGGAGAGCTCGAGGCCGTCGGTGCCGGCCGGGCCCATGATCTGGAGCCAGCGGTCGGTCCGCTCCTCGAGCGTGTGCTGCCGCTGCTGGACGCGTGTCGCGAGGCCGCGGGTGCTGGGCAGGATCCAGAACTGGATGAACCGCAGCGGCTCGTCGCGAGAGCCGTTCTTCTCCGAGTGCAGGTCGCCGGCGTGGGAGAACGTCATGACCTGGGCGGCGCCCGGCTCGAGCTGGCCGTTGTTGCCGAGCGAGTCGGCGTGGAGGAAGTGGCCCCCGACGACGTACGTGAGGGACTCGATGTCCTGGTGGGGGTGGAGCGGCCACTCCGCGCCGGGCACGATCCGGTCGTCGTTGAAGACCCGCAACGCGCCGATGCCCATGTGGTTCGCGTCCCGGTAGCGGTCGAACGTGAAGTGCCAGCGGGCGTCGAACCAGCCGCCCTCCTCGTGCCAGATCGTGTCGGCCTCGCGGATCGTGACAGTTCCTTCGGCCGTGCTCATCGTCCCATTGTGGACCGACTTCACTCGAGCAGGTAGCGGTCGACCTCGTTGATGAGCGGCTCGCCGGCCGCGAACCGGCGGACCTGGTCGCCTGCGAGCGCGTAGGTCCGGATCGTGGCCTCCGGTGAGTCGCCCGCCATGTGCGGCGTGATGAGGACGTTGGGAAGCGCCCAGAGGGGATGATCGGGTGGGAGCGGCTCCGGATCGGTGACGTCGAGGGCGGCACGGAGTCGACCGCTCCGGAGCTCCTCGACGAGCGCCGCGGTCTCGATCGTGCGGCCGCGGCCGGCGTTCACCACGAGCGCGCCGTCCGGGAGCAGGCCGAGCCTTCGCGCGTCCAGGAGTCCCCTCGTGTCGCTGGTCAGGGGAAGCATGTCCACGAGGATCTCGGCGCCGCCGAGGACCTCGTCGAGATCGGCCATGCCGCGCACTCCGTCGCGCGCGGTTCGACCCACGCCGATCACCTCGACGCCGAACGGCCGCAACCGGTCCGAGATCGCCGTCCCGATCGATCCCGATGCCGAGGATGACGACCCGCCGGCCGGACAGCTCGGGAGGCTCGATCTCATCCCACTCCCCTCTGGTCTGCGCATCGCGGGCGTGTACGAGGCCACGTTGCATCGCGAGGATCGCTCCCACGACCCACTCAGCGAGCGGGGCGTCGTACACGCCCCGGGCGTTGTAGACCGCGACGTGCTCGGGCACGTGGCCGACGAGCCAGTCGACGCCGGCGCTCAGCGTCTGGATGACGCGCAGCCGCCCCGGCGGCCCGGCGAGCAACTCCAGGATCGGGGCGCGGGCCCGCATGAGCGGCACGACGAGGTCGACGTCGGCGAGATCCGGGACCGGCGCGGGCTCGGGCGGAACGAGCCGGACCTCGACGTTCGCCGGCAGCTCGCCCATGTGGACCCGATCGGGGACGTCCGGCAGGCAGACGACGAGCGTGTCGGGACCGACTGCCGCGGGCTGGCCTGTCATCTCGACCGGACGATACCCCGGCTTTGGTCCTGACCGCGACCTTCCGGACCCCGCCATGGCCCACAATCCCCGCAGGCTGGCGGATCGTCGCGCTGGCCCACCGTCAACCAGGGGCAGCCGTCATCTCCGAGCCGTCCACCTCTGCACCGAGCTGGCGCGTCGCGGCCCTCGTTGGCAGGGCTGGCTCGCACGACGTCCTGGTCGAAGGCGCCGGCGACGGGCCGCGGCTTCCCGTGCTTCCCGACTCGATCGACATCGAGCCATTCGCCGCGGATTCGCTGGGCGCCGTCGAGGGGATGCTCGGGGTCCCCTGCGTCCCGCTGCGGTTGACGTGGCTCCCGGCGGAGGACTGGCGATCCGGGTCGATCGTCGTCGAGCTCGAGCCGCTGGATGCCGCGCCGGGCGGCTTCCGATGGATCGACCCGAACGACGTGCTCGATAGCGTGGAACCCGCCGGAGGCCCGGCCGGTCGTCCGTCGGTGGCTCGAACGACGCAATGGCGCGGTCGCTCCGCTCGAGCCGCCGTGGGCCCGGGCCGCGTGGTTCGCCAGGACGTCCGCATGGATGGTCGAACGGATGGCCGATGCAGGGTTCGCCCCGACCGAAGCCCCCCGACTCGTGTATCAGGGACCGCTTGCGGCGGTCCTTCGCGCTCGCTCCGACGGTCAGGCGATGTTCCTCAAGTGCGCGGCGCCGGTCTTCGCTCACGAGGCGTCGATCACCCACGCCCTGGCCCGCCGGACGCCCGAGCTGGTGCCCGCCGTCGTAGCGAGCGAGCCCGACGAGAACTGGCTGCTGATGCGAGATCACGGCGGCCGTCTGCTCGACGAGGGACCCGAGGCTGCCTGGATCGACGCGATGCCGCGCCTCGTCGAGCTGCAGCGCTCGTGGATCGGGGCGACGGACGACATCGCCGCTGCCGGCGGCCAGACGCGGCCCATCGCCGATCTCGCGGCCGCAGTGCCGGCGATGCTCGACCGGGACGGCCTCGGCGGGCGGCTGGATCCGGCGGTCAGAGAGGCCTGGATCGCCGCGGTTCCCCGGCTCGTGGACGCGTGCGCCGCGCTCATCGCCCTCGACGTCCCCGACACGCTCGTCCACGGCGACCTGCACCCCGGCAACATCGTCGTCTCCCCGACCGGGCCGATCGTCGTCGACTGGTCGGACGCGGCCGTCGGCAATCCGTTCATCGACCTGGCCACGTTCCTGGTCCGGACCAAGGACCGCGACCTGCGGCGCCGCCTGGTCGATGCCTACGTGGACGGCTGGGACGGGGTTCTTCCCCGCTCCAGGCTGGAAGCCGCCGGCGAGCTGGCGATGACCGTCGGCTCGCTGTACCAGGTCGCGACCTACCAGGCGCTGTTGCCGGCGCTCGACGAGCCGGATCGGGCGATGTTCACGGGCGCCGATACCGGCTGGCTGAAGCGGACCCTCGACGCGCTGGAGCACGGCCTCGACGCCGGGCTGGCATGAGGCTGCGCACGGAGGAGCGATGAAGACGGAGCTGCGCGATGGCCTGGTCGAGGTGCCGGGCGGTCTGCCGACGTTCGCCAGCGAGGGGCTCGAGGGCGCCGCGTCGACGATCGGAGCGATCGCGGCGGACTCCTACGAGTACCTCGCCGGGCTTCTCGGCATCCGGCCCGAGGCCCAGGTGCTCGTGCTGTCCGAGGCCGACTGGGCTGTGAAGTGCGAGCAGCCTCTCTACGGGCTGCCGAACGCGGGCGACGGCACGTTGACGGTCGCGGGCACGGAGGCGCCGTTCTGGGCCGACCTGGCAGACATGGTGGCCGACGACGACCGGTCCGAGCTCGAGGCGGTCTACCAGGACGCGGATGGCCAACTCCGGTTCGGGCCGTTCTTCGACCTCGTCGCGGTCCACGAGGTCGGCCACCTGTTCAGCCAGGGCTATGTCGCCTTCCCGCGGTCCTGGCTCTCGGAGTTCTTCGCCAACCTTTGCCTTCACGCGTGGGTCGAGCGGCGATCGCCCGCGTCCCTCGAGACCCTGGTCACCTTGCCGCGACTGGGGGCAAAGGCGTCGGCGGACACCTGGCCGTCTCGCACCTGGGATGACTTCGACCGCGACTACTCGTCGATGCCCGGCCCAAATTACGTCTGGTTCCAGTTTCGCCTGCAGCTCGCGGCCGCGGAGCTCTACCGGCAGGGCGGCGAGGACACTGTGCGGCGGCTCTTCGAGGTGTTCCGGCACGACGACCAGGCGCTGGTCGCGGTCCTGACCGAGCGGGTCGGGCCCGGCTTCGACGCCTTCCTCGCCTAGACCGGCGGCATTTGACGCGGTGAACCGATGACGTAACCATTCGCCGGTGCCCCGGGTCCTGTCCGCCTTCCTGGCCGTCGGCTTCGCGTTCGCCGTCATCGCGAGCCCCGCGACGGCCGACGCCAAGTCCAAGCCGAAGCCGGCCGATCCGTTCGTTCCCGGGATCGACGTCAGCTATCACCAGGGCTCGATCGACTGGTCGCGCGTCGGCGCCTCCGGCAAGCGCTTCGCCTACGTCCGGGCGAGCGCGGGGACGCTCACGTCCGACCCGGCCTATGGCACCAACCGCGCCGGTGCCCGAGCAGCCGGGCTCGCGACCGGTGCCTACCACTACGGCAACCCCGACTCGGCGCCGAACGACGCGGCGAACGAGGCGAGCTGGTTCCTCCAGAACGCGGCCGTCGCCTCTGGCGACCTCGTCCCCGTGCTCGATCTCGAGGTCTCAAACGGCCTGGACGCCTCTGCCCTGACGACCTGGGCGCAGACGTGGCTCGCGAATGTCACCGCGGCCACTGGCGTCAAGCCGCTCATCTACACGAACCGGAACTTCTGGTCGACGTCGATGTCGAACACCGACTGGTTCGCCCAGAACGGTTATCGCGTCTGGATCGCCAACTGGACGACCGCGTCGCAGCCGACGCTCCCGGCCGGCAACTGGGGCGGCCAGGGCTGGACGTTCTGGCAGCACACCAGCACGGGCGTGGTCGCCGGGATCAGCGGCGACGTCGACCTCGACCGGTTCAACGGGACAAGCCTGCCCGCGTCACTGTTCGTCCCCTGACGCCTCGGGCTCCGTAGCGGTCGCATCCTCGGCGGCATCCCTCGTTGTCTGGCTGAGGTGGCTCGCCTCGACGACCGTGGGCCGGCCGTCACGGTCCTTCCAGCGCGTCTGGATGATCACCTCGTCGGTCTCGCCGATCAGCCGGAGCTCGACCACGAACCCCGAGGCGCCGCGCTCGATCGACTCGACGGTTGCCTCGCTGACCGGCAGCGGCAGCATCGCGATGACCTCGCCGAGGTTTCGGCGCAACTCGGGACTGAAGTCCTGCGTTGCGAGCTCGACATCGCCGGCGACGAGGGCATCGGCTAGCGCGGCGGCCCGCTCGCCGATGGAGTCGGAGTCCACGTTGGCGTCCTCCCGTTTGCGGTGGCGTCCATGGCCTGCCTCATTGTGACCGTCGCCGGATAGCCGGCGCGCGACCGTCAATCGGCCATGGCGATCGCCGCCGAGCGCGTGGCATTCTCTCCCCATGTCGGAGACCGTCGACGACCTGATCCTGGACCTCCTCGAGTGGATCGGCCCGGGCCAACGCCCCTACGCCGAGACCCTCGAGGCATGGCGCACGTCGTGCCCGCGCCTGCCGGTCTGGGAAGACGCCACCGACCTGGGCTTCATCGAGCGCCACCACGAGCCCGGCCACGCCGCGCTCGTCTCCGTGTCGGCCTCCGGGGTAGAGCACCTCAGATCGCACCGGACCCGTTCCGCAGCCTCCTGACGATCCCGTTCGGCTGACGTCAGCGGAGGATCTCCACGACGTCGCCATCGAGGACGGCGTGGTCGCGACCGACGCGCTGGCCGTCGAAGCGCGCCGACGGCCCCCAGACGCGGGCACCGATGAACGTCGCCGCGACGTCGTGGTGGATCCAGTCGGCGACGTCCTCGACGGTTGCGCCGGGATCGAGCGCGAGGGGTTCCGGGTCCGTCCTCCCGTCGGTCCGGAGGCACACCCGGATCAGCCCGGTCAGGCGCCACACGGCGTCGCGGAACGCCTCGAGGCTGGCCTCGTCGATCACCGACACGGGAACGACCTCGAGGTCCGGAAACGCCCCCTTGAGCCGGTCGATCGTGCCCGGCGAGGCCTCGTCGGCGCGCGTCGCGGCGAGAACGGCAGGCTTGTCGATGCCGGCAAGCGTCACCTCGGCGCGAACGGCCCGAAGTTCGTCGGGGTCGGCGTCGGCGCGAGCGCAGTAGACGATCGCATCGGTCGTGCGAAGGACGCCGAGCAACGCCTTGCCGCCGCCGCGATCGTCATTGGCGCCTTCGATCAGCCCGGGGATCTCGACGAGCTGGACGAGGACGCCGCCGATCCGGGTCAGCGCCGGGATCGGGCGGAGCGTCGTGAACGGGTAGTCGCCGGTCTTGATCTGGATCTCAGACAGCGCCTGGAGGATCGACGACTTGCCGACGTTGGGCGGCCCGACCAGGGCAATCTGGGCCGCGCCTTCGTGGCGGACCTCGATCGAGTCGCGGTTGAGGGCACTCGACCGGACGCGGGACTCCTCGATCTCGGCGAGCAACCACTTGCGCAGGTCGGCGTACGGTCCGTTCTTGTAGTCGGGTAGCTCCGCGAGCAGCGAGTTGACCTCGCGGACCCGCTCCCGGCCCTCTTTTCCGACGAGACGACGCTTCGCCAGCTGGGCGAAGGTTCGATGCGGCATCGGCATCGCGATCTCCCTTGACCGCGGGATGGACGCGGCGCGCTCGCAGCCACGGCTGCGGCAGCGGCTTGCGTCAGTCCCGCCCCTTCCATCGACGCTTGATGTGGAAGGGGCCGATCAGCCGTTCTGCTTGGAGATCGTGGCGGCCCAGGCGTCCTCGGGACGCTGGGCGAGCAGCTCGTTCATCGCCGCGACATCCTACTCCGTCGCAGACGGCCCATCGGCGCCATGAGGACGTGGGAGACTCTGCGCGATCCGCCTCATCACGGGTACGGCGATGCTTCCACAACAGCTTCTCGACTCGATCCCCATCCCGCTGGTCTTCGTCCTCATCGGGGTCGTCCTGCTGGTCGCGTTCGAGATCGGGTTTCGCGTCGGGCGCTGGTGGCAGGACCGGACGCCGGAGGAGACGGAGGGCCCCACCGGCACGCTCGTCGGATCGCTGCTGGCGCTGACGGCATTCCTGCTGGCTATCACGATGGGGATGGCGTCGGATCGGTTCGATACCCGGCGCGGCCTAGTCCTCGACGAAGCCAACGCGATCGGCACCACCTACTTGCGTGCCGGCTACCTGCCCGCCCCGTACGGTGACGAGAGTCGCGAACTGCTGCGCGAGTACGTCCCGCTGCGCATCAATACCAACGACCGGGCCGCGCTCGCCTCGAACATCGCCCGGTCCGAGGAGATCCACGCCGAGCTCTGGGCGAGAGCCGAGGCGGTGGTCCGCGTCCAGTCGAACGACGTCATCGCGCTGTACATCGAGTCGCTGAACGAGGTTATCGACCTTCACACGTCGCGGGTCATCGCGGCGATCTATGCGCGCGTCCCCGAGACGATCCTCTTCCTCCTTCTGGTCGGTTCTGCTCTTACGCTCGCGATGGTCGGCTACGGCGCCGGCCTGACCCGCCGCCGCAGCCCGCTGACGGCCGTGGTGCTGGTAATCGCCCTCGCTGCGACCCTGACGATCGTCATCGACCTGGATCGGCCACGGGAGGGCTTCATCCAGGTCAGCCAGCAGCCGCTGCTCGACCTGCAGCGCCAGATCGGGCCGCCGTAGCGGGCCAATCGGCACGTAGGCGGGCGGTCACCGACCTTCAGTCGATGCCGCCGAACCAGAGGGTGGGCATGCCCGGCATGTCCTGGTTGCCCTTCCACGCGAAGCTCTCGAGGGCGCCCAGGTTATTCGACTTCCCGAGGAGGCCGACGTACACGTGGTTGCCGGACACTGTGTACCGGTAGTTGGCAAAGCCGTCGGCGTTGACGAAGCAGCCGGCGCGATCCTTGGCGAACCCTTCGTCCGGGATGTACGCGTGCTCCGACTCGCCCTCGTTGCAGCTACCCGACTCGACCACGACGCCCTCGGCCTGCATGCGGGCCAGGTAGGTGGCGAGCATGTCCTCGTCGTTGGCGAAGACGTAGAAGCCGACGCGGGCGACGGCCGGATCGGTCGAGTCGCACTCGATGCCGGCCACGGCGTTCTTTGGCAGCTCGCTGTCCCTGCCGGCGGGCTGGCAGTTGACCGTCCCCCGTTGGACGCCGTCGAGGAGGTGCTGCTCGGCATCCGTGAAGCCGGCCGCGGTGGGACGCGGAGTGGCGACAGGAGGCTCCGTGGGTGCGGGCGTCGCGGGAAGCGGCGTCGTGCTCGGCGGCGTTGCGACGACGGGCGCGGCTGAGGGGCTGGCGGACGGGCCGGCCGGCGGCGCCGATGAGGCTGGCGCGTTGACGGAGTTGGCGGAACAGGCCGCCACTACGACCACCGCGATCAGCGAGAGTGCCGGTGCGATGCGGAACCTGGGCATTTGCGTCTCCAAGATGGTCGGCGGTCTCGTTGTTACCACCATGCTCAGGGGACGCGTGATGCCGGGGCTTTGCGCGCGGACAAATGTCAACTGTTGGGCGTCAGAACGTACGCGAGCGTCCGTGACACGGCGACGCCGGAGCGCCTCGGGCTACTCCGGCGTCGACTTCGCTTGGCGAAGATGCGCGAGCTACGGGGCGGTGCCCACCAGGGTGTTGCCGGTCGCCGAAAGCGCCGCGTTGAAGGTGTCCGAGGTGTTGCCGTTGAACTTCGGCCCGTATTCCTTCTTCTGGCCGCTGTAGCCGTACGAGTTCACCGAGTCGACGGTGCCGGCCCCCGTGGTCGCGTTGAATGCGCCGAGCCACGGTCCGCCCGACGAGCCGCCGGTCATGTCGCAGTCGACGCCGAACGTCAGGTTGGAATTCAGGGGATCGTTGAAGATTTGGTCGGCGCAGTAGATCAGGTCGTAGCCGTGGTACTTGCCCGCGGCCGGATAGCCGAAGTTGAACGTCTGCGAGCCTACGGCCGGGGCCGAGAACGTCCTCGCCATCGTGCTCCCGAGCGCCGTTTCGGCCAGATTGTTCGCGAAGCCGCCGTTCTTGATGACCCCGAACGACCAGTCGTACGTCGTGGCCTGCGTGTTGAAGCCACCGGCCTGGGCGAAGCCGTTGTGGACGGCCAGCGCCGACGCGACCCAGCAGCCCCACTTCGACTGCGAGCAGGTGTAGGTCGCGTTCGTGTCGAACTCTGGGTAGAAGGTCCAGTTCCGGGCGAAGCCACCATCGGCGGCGTCATATGAGCAGTGCCCCGCGGTGACGACGATCGACCGGTCGTTGTTCGTGGGATCCGCGATCAGCGTCCCGCTGCAGATGTAGTCACCGCTGTTCATCGTGAACAGGACCTTGCCGGACAGCTTCAGGACGGCGCCGCCGCCGTTCCATGAGGCCCCCAGGACGTTGTTGCCGCCGCCTCCGCCGCCCGGCCGCGCCCTCGCCACCGTCTTGTCCAGGCTGAATGTGCCGTTGGCGTTCCGGACGAAGTCACGCGGCTTGGCGTTGGCGATCCGGTCCTTCGTCCAGTAGTTGAGGGTGGCCGCCTGGGTGGCGCTGGCCTTGGCGGCGTGACCCTGCGCCGCGACCGGCGCGGCCGCCAGCGGCAACACCGCAAGCACCATGAGCAGGGCAGCCGAAGCGGCCGCCTTCGATCGAGGCATCGACACTCGTTCTCTCCCGCTGAACGTAGCCGGCGGTCCTCTTCGGGACCCGTTGCCGCAGAGGGTACGTGACGCCTCGCCGCGCCCGGCGTTACAACTGGGCGCGAACGAAGGAACCGGTGCCATCAGGCACCGGCTGCCAGGCCGACTCCCGGGCCAGCTCGAGGAACGCGAGCACGTCCGCGCGCTCGTCGATCAGCTTGTGGACGGGTTTGCCCACGCCGTGGCCCGCGTCGGTGTCGATCCGGATGATCACGGGAGCGTCGCCGGCCTGAGCCGCCTGGAGCGCGGCCGCGAACTTGAACGAGTGGCCCGGGACGACGCGATCGTCGTGGTCGCCAGTCGTCACGAGCGTCGGCGGGTAGCTCGCGCCGTGCCGGATATTGTGAAGCGGCGAGTACGCGAGCAGCGTTCGGAACTGCCCCGGATCGTCGGCCGAGCCGTAGTCGCTCGTCCAGCCCCAGCCGATCGTGAACAGGTGGAACCGGAGCATGTCCATCACGCCGACCTCGGCGAGGGCCGCGCCGAACAGCTCCGGGTGCTGAACGATCGTCGCGCCGACGAGCAGCCCGCCGTTTGAGCGGCCACTGATCGCGATCCGCTCCGGCCGCGTCCAGCCCGATGCGGCCAGCCATCGCAGGCACGCGGCGAAGTCGTCGAAGACGTTCTGCTTGTGTTCGAGCCGGCCGGCATCGTGCCAGGCCTTGCCGTACTCCCCTCCTCCGCGCAGCGACGCCTGGGCGAAGAGCCCGCCGCGCTCCATCCAGGCCAGCCACTCCGGCTTGAACCCCGGGCCGTACGTGATGTGGAAGCCGCCGTAGGCGTGGAGGAGCGTCGGGACGTCGCCGTCCGGGACGACGTCGCGGCGGTGGCTGAGGAAGAGCGGCACCTGCGTCCCATCGGCCGACGTCACGAACACCTGCTCGGTGACGTAGTCGTCCGGGTCCCACGCGAGCGTCGGGCGCTGGACCTCGCGGACCGTGCCGTCGGCCATCCGGACTGCGAGCACGATCGGCGGCGACACGAAGGTCGTGAACGTCAGGAAGAGCTCGTCGTCGTCGGGGCGGCCGGCCAGCGCCACGATCGAGCCGATCCCGGGCAGCGCGACATCCCCGGCGTGGCGCCCGTCGAGCTCGAAGGTCGCGAGACGGCCGTGGGCGTGGTGGAGGTAGGCGGCGGCGAGGCGGTCACCGACAACGCGGACCTGCTCGAGGGCCTCATCGGACTCCGGGATGACCTCCTGGACCTTCGCCGGGTCGTCGACGTCGACGGCGATCACGCGGCCGAGCGGCGCGTCGAGGTCGGTGAGCAGGTACAGCGTCCGGCCGATCGTCGCGATGTGCTCGTAGTGGGCGTCGGCCTCGTCGAGGACCGGCCGCACGACCGCGCCCTCGACGCCGCCGGAGAGGTCCGCCACGTAGATCCGGCTCTCGGGGTCGGTGCCGCGCCAGATCGTGACCACAAGCAACCGACCGTCGGCGGAGACGTCGGGCTCGAAGCCCCACTCCGGCTCGTCGGGGGTCGAGAAGACGAGCGGGTCGTCGGCCGAGTCGGTCCCGAGCCGGTGATAGCGGATCTCCATGTCGTGGTTCGGCGCGTCGTATGCGGCATCGGCCGGCGGCGGCGGGTAGCAGCCGTAGAAGAAGCCGGCGTCGTCGTGGGTCCAGGCGGCAGACGAGAACTTGCTCCACTCGACGCGGTCGGGAAGCTCCTCGCCAGTGTCGACGCGGCGGATCCGCCAGCGCCGCCAGTCCGAGCCGGCGTGGCTCAGGGCGAGCGCGACGAGCCCGCCGCTCTCCGAGACCGCCACGGACGCGAGGGCGGTCGTGCCTTCGTCACTCAGGAGGTTGGGGTCGAACAGGACGGTGCCTTCCGCGTCGGGCGCGTCCGAAGTCCACAGGACGTCCTGGTCCTGCAACCCGGTGTTCCGGAGCTGGAACCAGCGTTCGCCGCGGCGCCACGGAGCGCCGACGCGGGGGTAGTCCCAGAGCTGGCTCAGCCGGGCCCGGATCGTCGCTCGGTCCGGATGCCCGTCGAGAACCGTCGCGGTCAGCTCGTTCTGGGCGGCGATCCAGGCGCGCGTCTCTGGCGCGTCGCTGTCCTCGAGCGGCCGGTACGGATCGGCGACCGTCGTGCCGTGATAGTCGTCGACCTGGTCCGTGGTCGGGGGCGTGGGATAGCTCGGCCGGGCCATGGCCGCCCATGGTACGGAACCTGGATGGCCGAACGTGCGGCCCGGGCCTGCTGCGGCCGGCCGGCCGGCGCCTAGTTGAGCGGGTCAGGCTGCCCGAGCCAGGCCATTTCCCGCTCGACCGTGCTGTCGTCGCCCATATGGCCGGCCGCCTCGTCGACCCACGCCTCGGCCGCCGGGATGTGCGCCGCGAGCCAGTCGCCGTGCGCCGCGGGAACGAGAACGTCGGTGCGCCCGTAGGTCAGCACGACCGGGACCCTGATGTCCTCCACGTCGAAGCCCCACGGCTTCGTGAACGCGAGGTTGTCGTCGACCCAGCCGTCGACGCCGGTGGCGAGCCCGGTGAGCACTTGAGCTTTTTGCCGGTCGAAGTGCTTGCGAATCTGCGCGACGTCGGCATCGGAGAGCTCGTAGTCGTCGCCCATCCAGTCGACCCGCCCTGCCGCCAGCCTCGAGATGGCCTCCTTTCGAAGACCCGTGAGCAGCTCCCGGCTGGCCTCCTCGCCCTCGAGGGCCGCCTTGAACTCGATGACGTTGCCCTCGGTGAGGCCGGCGAACCAATCGAGTCCTTCGGCCGGGTAGGGCGCGACCGCGACCGCGCCCATGCAGCGGATCACGCGGTCGGGGAGCAACGCGGCGAGCGCGAGCGCATGCGGGCCGCCGCCCGAGCCACCCGTGACGACGAAGCGGCCCAGGCCGAGCGAATCGGCCACCGCGACGATGTCCGGGACGAAGTCGGCGACGATGCGGCCCGGCCGGCGCGTCGATTCGCCGTACCCCGCCCGGTCGACCGTGAAGCGGCGGATGCCGTGGCGGGCGTAGATCGTCGGGTCGAGCCACCAGCTGATCCGGCTGCCCGGGGTCCCGTGGATCATGAAGCACGGGATGCCGGCCGGATCGCCCCACTCCGCGACCGCGAGCGTGCGCCCGTCCGGAAGCGTGAAGCGGCGCTCGATGTGTTCGGGTACCTCGACGTCCGAAAGTGTGATCACGTGCCCCTCTCCGTGTCCTGTGCGACCGGAACGCGACGATGGGGCCTCATGCGAGATGGCGCAAGCCCTGAATCCATGACGGGCGTTCGCTACCCTGCGGCGATGACCTTCGACTACGAGGAGAAGCCCTCGACCTCGCGCTTCGTCGACGTCTTCTGGCAGACGTTCGACAGGACCGATGGGACCTACCTGGCGGCGGCCGACGCCTGCTGGGACATGATCTTCATCCGGAGCGGCGACGGGATCCGGGCCCTCCTCAGCGGCCCCTCGTCGAACATCACGCCGGTCCCGTACAAGGCCGGCAACCGGAACGTCGGCATCCGTTTCGTCCGCGGATCGTTCCTGACCCACGTGCCGGCCACCGTGATGGTCGACACGACCGTGGTGCTGCCGATGGCGGACGAGGGCTCGTTCGTCCTCGCGGGCGAGACCTGGCCGGTGCCGACGTACGAGGCCGTCGAGACTTCGTGGCCGGGCTCGAGCGGCGCCGGCTCCTGAGCGACGACCCACTCGTGCTGGCCGCCCTCCGGGGCGACCGTCCGTCGACGTCCAGCAGATCGCTCCAGCGGCATTTCCTTGCAGGTCACCGGCCTCACCGAGAAGCGGATCCGGACGATCGTCCGGGCGCGGACCGCCGCCGAGATGCTCCAGCGCGGCGATTCGATCCTCGACGTGACGCACGAGCTTGGGTATGCCGACCAGGCGCATCTGACGCGGGATCTCAGGGAGCTGACGGGCTACACGCCGGGCGAGACGAAGGACCGCAACGAGCCCATCTGACGGTGTCGGTTGGGTTCAAGACTCGGACGCCGATCTTCGGCTTTGATGTGCATGGCAGACATCGCACCGAGGAGCCCACCCGTGGAGATCACGCCGTTCACCGTCGCCATGCCCGATCCCGAGGTCGAGGACCTGTTCGACCGCGTGCGGAACACCCGCTGGCCGTCCGATGTCGCGCACGACTGGAGCCGTGGCGTCCCGACCTCGTACGCGCGGAGGCTCGCCGACTACTGGGCGGGCACGTACGACTGGCGCGCCCAGGAGGCGTGGCTCAACACGTTCCCGCAGTTCATCGCCGACGTCGACGGCCAGCCGATCCACTTCGTCCATGTCCGGTCGGCGGTTCCCGGCGCGACGCCGCTCCTCATCCTCCACGGCTACCCGAGCTCGTTCGTCGAGTCGCTCCGCATGATCGGCCCGCTCGTCGATCCGGAGGCGCACGGCGGGCGGCCGGAGGACGCGTTTCACGTGGTCGTGCCCTCGCTGCCCGGCTTCGGCTTCTCGACGCCCGTGACGGCACCGGGCTGGGCGATCGCGGAGTCCGCGGCGGCGTTCGATCGGATCATGCAGGCGCTCGGGTACGAGCGGTACGGCGTCCACGGCGGTGACATCGGCGCCGGGGTGTCCGAGCAGATCTGCATCCAGGCCGGCGATCGGGTCATCGGATCGCTGACCGTCACGGACCCCGGCGCGATCGCGACGGAGTACACGCCACCGACCGATCACCTGACCGACGCGGAGCAGCAGCGTCTCCAGGGGCTGAAGGCGGCCCGTGCCGAGGACTTCGGCTACCTCGCGATCCAGACGACGCGACCGCAGTCGATCGCCTACGGGCTGACCGACTCGCCCGTCGCCCAGCTCACGTGGATCGTCGAGAAGTTCAGGGAGTGGACGGACCCGACCCGGGAGCTGCCGGAGGACGCCGTCGACCTCGACCAGCTGTTGACCCTGGTGAGCGTGTACTGGTTTGGGCAAGGGCGGCGCCGGCGCGGCGAACTTCCTGTACGAGGCCGCTCACGCGGCGGCCGCCTGGGGCCAGACGCACGACCGGCCCCAGGGGTTCGTCGCCTTCGGCGAGGAGCCGTTGATCCGCCGGATCCTCGATCCCGACAACGCAGCTCCCCTACTGGAACGAGCATCCGCGGGGCGGCCACTTCCCCGCGATGGAGGCGCCCGACGTCCTCGTCGGCGACCTGCGAGCGTTCTTCGCCGCGATCAGCGGGTGACGCGGCTCCGCGAGGAGCGCCGGAGGGACAGGGCGACCGCCGCGGCTGCCGCCGCCAAGAGGGCAGGCAGGCCAAGCGGAGCGTCGGCTGACCGCGCTGGTGTCGCAGCGTCGGTATTGGGCGTCATCAGCGGTGCTACGGCAGAGAGGACGAACGACGTCTGACAGATCTGGATGGCCTGCTCCGGCGTCGGCGCGGCGTCGGGGTCGCCGTCGGTCACGACGCAGGTCTGCGCGACCTCGTCGTCGAACTGACCGGACACGCGCACCCAGTGGCCCTCGAGGGTCTTGAACGTTCCTTCGAGCGCGGGCGGCACCGCGACGGGGAGGAACGGCCCGACCAGTCCCAATTCGGCATCGACGTCGGCGCTGGTCGACAGGAAATGGGCCTGTGAGACGAGCCAGGCCGGCTCGATCGTGAATGACCTCGTCCCACCCAGCCCCTCGGGGCTGCTGACGAACGCTGTGAAGACGATCTCCTGACCGGGCCAGCAAGCGGCGGCTCCCTCGGCGTACGGGCCGTATATCGGCGGGAACGCCTCAGTCAGCGGGCCACGGTGGTCCGCGTCGACCGCGATGATGTCGGCGAGCGTCCCCGGTGGCGGACAAACGGCACTGGCAACCGTGGCAGCGGGCGCGACCAGGTGGATCGCGCCGACCGTGACAACCGCCAGGAGCAACCGTGTGGTCGCCTCGATGACACTCACGATCCCCTCCATCCAACCAAGCTCGGCGGATCCTCTCGCCGGCGTGACCCTAGAACGTGCGGCGACGCCTCCTGTTACAGGTCCCCATCCTGCAGACGTACCCGCTTGCGAGGCGGCGGCCGCGCTCGCCGCGCTCGCCGCGCTCGGCGCCGGGACGCTCGGGAAGCTCGTGCTGAGGGTCGAGTAACCGGGGTTCGACCCATTGCCTCGGGCACCGTCCCTGAGGCACGATCCGCGCGATGTCGACCCCGGATGTCTCGTCAGAGCCGGCCGAGCGGATCGCGACAGACGCGTTGCTGTGGGGCGGCGTCGTGGGTGCGATCGGGTTCGTTATCGTCTTCCTCGTCGAGGGCGCCGTCCGGAGCGGGTATGACCCGGTTCGGCTCGCGGTCAGCTACCTGAGCCTCGGGGACGGTGGCTGGGTCCAGGTCGCGGCGTTCCTCGTGACCGGAATTCTGGTTCTCGGTTTCGCGATGGGCGTGCGCCGCGCGTTGCTGGGCGGCCTCGGGGCCACGGGCGTGCCTGTCGCGATCGCGCTCGCGGGCGCCGGACTGGTCATCGCCGGCGTGTTCTCGACGATGCCGGCATTCGGCTATCCACCCGGGACTCCGGATGGCTTCCCGAGTGACATCCCCGCGACCGCCTACCTCCACGTCCTGGGTGCGCTGCTCTTCTTCGGCGGGCTGGCGGCTGCGCCGCTCCTCCTGGCCCGGCGGCTCCTGGCAGCTGGTTCCCGCGGTGCTGCGATTGGTTCGGTTGCGGTGGCCGTTGATCGTGCTCGTCTTCTTCGGCGCTTCGTCGGCCGACCCGGGCGGCGCCCGTTCTTCCCGACCGCCGCCGGCCTGCTCCAACGCGTCGCGATCGTCGCGGGCCTCGGCTGGCTTGCATGGCTCGGGCTCTCATTGCTGCGCCGTCCCGCGCGCATCGGCGCGTAGCGCGAGACCGCCGCGAGGGCCGAGGCTGTGCCGCTATCCTCGGGCGGAGGAGGGATGAACGTGACTGACGAGACCATGCCCAGCGGCCAGGGCGCGCCCGATCTGACCGGTACTCCGGAGGCACCGCCCCCCGTCCCCGCCCGGCGGCGAGCCGCCCGTTCCCGTCGCGGCAGCCAAGCCCGATCGGCGCCGCACGATCATCGTCATCGGGGTCATCGTGGCGTTCCTGGCGATCGTGCTGTTCGTCGTGCGGAACAACGTCGCGGCCGACGATCTCAAGGTCGGTGATTGCTTCAATGTCCCGAACGAGACGACCATCCAGACCGTTGAGAAGCACCCCTGCACCGAGAGCCATGACGGTGAGGTCATCTTCGTCGGCGAGCACACCGGGACGACCTATCCGATCTCCCTGTCGCTCAATTCGTTCATCGAGGAGAGCTGCGTTCCCGCGTTCGAGACGTACATCGGGCACGACATCGACTCCGATGCCGAGCTCTCGATCGGCTACTTCTACCCGAGCCGGGAGGGTTGGGACAAGGGCGAGCGGACGATCACCTGTTACGTCACGCAGACCGACGAGACTCCGATGACTCAGTCGGTCAAGGGAGCGTAGCGGGGCGCTCTCCGGACGGGGCGGCTCGCGGGGCTCAGGGGCTCCGCTTGGTGGTTCGCCGCCCGGGAGCGGAAGCCGGCTTCGCACGGCGCGGACGGCTCGCCGGCTTCGCGCCTCGGGCGCTGGATCGGACGACTCGTCTGCACGATCGCCTCATCGGACGCCGCGCCCACCTCGCTCGGCGGCTCATCCGCGGGTTTCGGGCGGGGCTTCGCCCAGTCGGGAACGAACTCGGCCGGGTCGAACAGGACCTGGCTGATGATCACGGCCGGGCGGAGGACCGGAGGAGGGCCGAGGGGCGCCATTGCCATCGCGAGCACGCCGCCGCCCATGGCGACTGTGTCCCCACCGCCGGCGAGGCGGGCGAGCGCGGCCTTCGGCATGCCATCCCGGCGGGGCCGGCGTCGGGTCAGGAACAGCAGACCGCCGACCGCCGCCGTGGCGAGCATCGACAGGAAGAGGAACGGCGCGAGCGGGCCATCTGGACCCGGCGAGCCACGCGGCCCGAGTCTGGCGGTTCCGCCGCCGCTCGTCGGCTCGTCTCCGGGGCCCGCGCTCGAGCCGGCACCACCGAGCACCGCCACGGCCACTGTCGGGGAGGGAGAGGGCGTCGCCGTCGCGGCCGCCGCGCTCGGCGTCGCCGTTGCCGTCTGCACGGGGCAGGCGTAGGCGTTGGGTTCGCAGTCGCCCTGGCTGCGGGCTTCGGCGTCGGTTTGGGCGTGGCCTTCGGCTTCGGAGCGGGTTTCGGGGTGGGCTTGGGCGTCGGTCTGGGGGTTGGCCGGGGCGTCGGTCTGGGGGTCGGTTTCGGCGTCGGTTTCGGGGTGGGCTTGGGGGTCGGTGTCGGCGCCGCGACGACCGTCAGCGCGGTCGGCGTGACACGGATGTTGTCGCAGGTCTGGCCATTGTCGAAGGTCGCCCGGAAGGAGTACGGCCACGATCCGGCGGGGAGCTTGCGCGATCCCTCGTACACGACGCCGGCGGCGAAGTCTGTCCCGGTCGTCTTGAGGACCATCGAGGTCGACGCGATCCGGAGCGTCACCGACGTCGGGGCCGCTCCGGTCGTGTCGCTGAACTGGACTGCGAACGCGAACGTCGTCGCCGTCGTGCCGGAGCCCGGGCTCGCGGCGCCGTTCCGAATCGGTGAGCGTGCCGCATGTCCGAGCGAGCGCCGGCCCGACGCCGAAGCCTACGGCCGACACGAGGAGCGCGCCAACCAGGGCGAGGCCCACGACGCGCCACGCCCTTGCACCGCCATCGGGCGCGGACGCCCGTCGCCCCAACTCATGGGCCATGCCCGGAGGCTAGGGTCCGGGACCTGGCTCCGCCACTGGCGTCATCGAGCCCGGCGGCTGGTACGTTCGTTCCGGCTCGAGCCCAGGATGCCCGCGATCGCGTCGGCTCAGGCCGGCTCCGGCAACGGGTCGGGAGCAGGGTCCGCGGTGGGGCCCCTGCCGAGCGCTGGCAGCCAGACGCCGATGAACCCGGGCACCACGAACAGCAGGCCGACCGCGAGGATCGCGACGGTCAGGTCGCCCCGAGCGACGAGGAAGCCGGCGGCGATCGCACCGATCGGCCGGGTCGACTGCATCGCGGTCCGCAGGAGAGCGAAGACGCGGCCGCGCATCTGGGCGGGATCAGACGCATCCGGATCGTCTGGGCCCACGGCGTCAGGGAGGACGACAGCGCGCCCCACACAAACAGGATCGCCCCGAGGACGGCGATCGGCGGCTCCGACAGCCACAGCAGGATCACGAGGCCGCTCGAGAGCAGGGCCCAGGCGATCGAGCGGCCCAGCGGCCAACGCCAGTTCACCGCCCCGACGATCAGCAGGCCGGCAAGGTCGCCAGCGGTCAGAACGCTGAGGAGGAGCCCGAACGTCGCGGGACCGCCGAGGAGGACGTCGCGGACGTAGAGCGGGATCACGACAGTCACGATCCCGCCGGCAATGTTGACCGACATGTAGAACAGCGTGATCGCGACGATCGGCGCGGACCCGAGGATGAACCGGACGGCCGGGCCAAGGCCCTTCGATGTCGGCGCAGGTGCCCCGCCGGCCTCTGCCTCCGACACCGGCTCCGGCGCCTCGCCCTTGCCTCCTCGACGCATGGCGAGCAGGCAGGCGACGAACACGAAGTACGTCAGCGCGTCGATCGCGAGCACGAACGGCGCGCCGACGAATGCGATCAACAGGCCGGCAACGCCCGGCCCGATCAACCCCGACAGGCTGAACGAAAGCGACTCCATTGCATTTGCCGTGATCAGCTCGTCGCCGCGAACGAGCCGCGTGATCAGGCTGGGGATGCCTGCGGCGCTCGTCATGAACAGGAGGCCGTAGATCGCAGCGACGACGAACAGGTGGGCCGTTGTCAGGGCGCCCATCGCCGCGGCGATCGGGACGCTGGCCATCGCCAGTCCGCGCAGCGTGTTGTCGGCTGCGAGGACCCGGCGCGGGTCGAACGCGTCGAGGATGGGCCCGGTGGCGATGCCACCGATGATCACCGGCGCCGTGTGGATCGCCGCCAGCAGACCAACATCGGTCGTGCTTCCGCCGCGCTCGATCAGCAGCCACAGGAGCGCGACGAACGACATTCCGTCGCCGAGCGCCGAGATCGTCGCTCCGCCCCAGAGCAGGGCGAAGTCGCGCTGGCGGAGCAGACCCAGGTAGCGGCTCACCGACGCATTGTCGGGTCCGCGACGTGGCAGGGGCCGTCAGGATTCAGCGGCTGATTTGCGCGAGCTCGACGGTCCCCACACCCTGAAGCGTGGCTGGCCCCACCGCCTCGACCCGGAATCGATCGGCCAGCGCCTCGCCGGTTGCGGCCGGGACGTAGAGCGCGCCGCTCGGCGTGACGTCGGAGATCCGCGAGGCGAGGTTGACGGTCCGGCCGAAGACGTCTCCGTCGCGGGCGATGATCGGGCCCTCGGCGACGCCGACGTGGCCCGGCGGCAGGTCGGTCTGCTCCAACCGCTCGAGCAGGTCGAGCGAACCGCCGACGGCGGCCGCGGCGCCGCCGAACCGCATCAGCACGCCGTCGCCCAGCAGCTTGACGACCCGGCCATCGTGACGGGCCGCTGTGTCGGTGGCGAGCTCGGCCAGCTTCAGCGCAACCTCCGCGGCCGTTGCGTCGCCGCGCTCCTGGGCGAGCGCGGTGAAGCCGGTGAGATCGGCGAAGGCGACGGCCGGGTGGCCTCCGGGCCGCCGCGGGACGAAGCCGGATTCCGCGAGCATCGCCTCGGTCGCCTCGATGCTGTACGCGTCGATCGCCCGGGTCAGGTGCTTGCTCGTGAGCCACTCCGCCATCCCAGGCACGCTCCGCGCGATGCGGGCCCACGGCAGGAAGTACCGGTCGTACACGGCCCTCGACGGAACGCCCGCAAACTCCGGGCCCAGGCGTTCGATCAGCTCGGCGTACGTCTCGAGCGCCCCCACGGACGCCCGCCGTGTCGCCTCACCTAACTGGCGGAGCATGCGCAGCATGAGGTCGACTTCACCGGCGTTTTCCGTCATCGTCGCCAGGTCGGTCAGGAAGGCTTCGTCCTCGACCGTCAGGCGCGACGTCGGATCCGGAGCGGCGATCCCCATCGCACCCAGGGAGGCGCCAACGAGCTCGCCTCTCGAGCCGAGCGCCTCGAGGAACGCCTTGAACGTCCGCTCCGAGGGCCGGCCCGGCGGAGGGTGGAGCTCGTCGTAGTAGGCGATGCTGATCAGGCCCGCGTCCTGGGCTCTGATCAGCACGTCGAGCGCCAGGCCGGCAGCCTCGAAGCCGTCGACGACCCGGACGCGGTGGGCGTCGCCGGGCGCGTAGCGGCCATCAGCGTCCGGCGTGATGACACCGGTCGCGGTGAGCTGGGCGATCCGCTCCGGGCCGTCGCCGACGAGGGCCGCGAGCTCGTCGGCGGTCAGCGTCCTTCGTCTTGCTCCTCGTGCATCGGGCCATTGTCAGCGAGTGGGCTACTTCTCCCGGCGGTGCTCCTCCGCGAGGCTGCCCAGGGCGCCCGCGTCGAGCGCGTCGGCGGGCACGCCGGCGACCCGGGCCGGGGTCTGCGCCCGGAGCGTCGCGGTCCGCTTGCCGTCGACGAGGCCCGCTCTCCCGACGACGGCCCCGGGCCCGACCTCGGCGACCTGCTCGCCGTCCACCTCGACCACGAAGATCCCGTCGAGGATCAGGTACACATCGGTGCCTGGCTCGCCCTGGTTGACGAGCGTTCTCGCCCTCGGCGACCGAGTGCATCTTCGGCTTGGTGCCGCCGCGCATGATGCCCGACGAGAGCGAGCGCTCGAGCGCGGATTCGACCGCCGAGACGACGGCCGGCGAGTCGACCTCGCCCCACGGCGTGCGATCGCCGAACGAGTGGTTGAACCACTTGCTGAAGTCGATGACGCCCGACTTCTCGACCAGGCGTCCCTCGGCGTCGTAGATCCAGTGGCGCGGGAACGGGCTGGCGCCGACGAGCTCGTGGCTCGACGTGCCGTCGGCGTTGAGCGTGAGGGCAAGCGTCGTCCACGCGATCGACGGCCAGAACTGGAAGAACTTCTTGTGCGGCACCGGCCGCGGCGTCGGCAGCCCCATCCGGCCGCCGACCGTCTGCACGAAGCGGGCGGATCCGCCGATCTCGGGCTCCTGCTGGATGTCCGGCAGGTGGACGGCCGGGAACCGGACAGCCGCCGGTCCGACGCGGACGGTCGTGGCGCCGATGTGGCCCTGGCCGAGGTGACCGGCGTTACGATCCGGCCGTCCTCGACCTCGATGAACGCCCGCAGCTCGTTCGCTTCGCGGAAGCGGTCGACGTCCGGAGCTCCTCGAGGTCCTGGAGGACGTCGGGCGGCGGCTCGTCGTAGTGGGTGACGCCCAGCTCGAACGGGACCTTCGACGGACCGGTGATCGCGTCGGACGGGATCCAGGACACGGCGGTCACGGAGGACTCGAAACGGTTGTTGGCCACGGGGATCACCTCACGCAGGAGTGTGTCGGGCTGACGGTGCCGGCGACGTACCTATGATGCCGTAGTGGGGCGGACCCATCGTCTCGACCTGACGCCGTTGCCCGCGGCTGCGGCGGCCGCGTTCCCGGCGATCGGGAAACCGCTGCGGCGCTTCTTGGCGCGGCGTTGCCGGCGTCGTGGCCGCAGGTGGACCTGCTGGACATCCTGCCGATGCAGGCCTCAGCCGATCCCGATGGCGAGCCGTACGGCATCTGGGTGATGGTCGAGCGTGCGACGAACAGCGTCATCGGTGACATCGGGTTCATGGGTCCGCCGGCCGATGGTGTCGTCGAGATCGGCTTCAGCGTCGTGCCCGAGCGACGCCGTCTCGGTTTCGCGTCAGAGGCCGCGTCGGCGCTCGTCGATTGGGCGCGTGGCCAACCGGGCGTCGACCGCGTCGTCGCGAGGTGCGACTCGGACAACGACGCCTCGATCGGGGTCCTGGAACGCGCCGGCTTCGTCAGGACCGCCGAGGCGGACGGCGTGATCCACTGGAGAGCGGCCACCTAACCAGTCGCGAGGTTCCGCCGGATCGTCGCAAGGTTCGGGTGGTCGTCCGCTACCTCGCCCTCCAGCAGCCGGAGGGCTCGCTCGAACGCGGCGCGGGCCTCGTCGGGGCGACCGGCCGCACGCAGGACGCTGCCGAGGTTGTTGAGCGGCACGGCGAGGGCCGGTGAGTCGGGACCCAGCCGCGCCATCCTTGATCGCGATGACCCGGCGGTACAGCTCCTCCGCCCGAGGCAGATCGCCGCGTCGCTGGACGATCGCGGCGAGGTTGTTCAAGGCGACTGCCACCTCCGGGTGGTCGGCGCCGAGGGCGGCCTCGAGGTCTCCGAGGATGTCGCGGATCGAGGCCTCCGCCTCGTCGTGTCGACCCAGGCCGTCAAGAATCGCCGCGTGGGCGCTCCGGTCGAGGAGCGTCGCGGGATGCCGCGGACCGAGGGCGCTCGAGCGGATCTCGATCGCCCGGCGGGAAAGCTCCTCGGCCCCCGCGAAGTCGCGTCGAACGTGGGCCAGCCCGCCGAGGTTGTGGTACAGCGCGGCGAGGTCCTCGGGGTCGGCGTCGATCGCCTCGAGGATCGTGCGGGTCTCCTGGTAGGCGCGCTCGGCGTCGGCGAACCGGCCGGCGTACTTGAAGGTCATGCCGAGGTCGTTCAGGAGCTCCGCGACCTCGAGCGATTCCCGGCCGAACCCAGTGGTTGCGAGGGCGGCCGCGCGCTCGAACGTGGCCTCCGCCTCGACGTAGCGCCCGCGGGCGCGTTCGGCAGTGCCCCGTGGGCGGAGGGCCTGCGCCATCGCTCGGTCGCGTTCGGAGCCGCCGGCGAGCGCATCCGCAAGGTCGAGGGCCTGGGAGGCCAGACGCTCGCACAGATCCAGATCACCGTCCTCGGCGGCATCGATCGCAGCGTCGGCAAGCTCGAGGATGCGACCGGCTGAAACCGGGAGGCGCCCCGTCATCGGAGGTTGGGCCCCGGCGTGCCCGCATGCGCGCGGAGTCGGGGCCCTTGAAGCTGCGGCGTGTGGCTAGCGGCGGGCCGCGTCGGGAGCCGTGGGCTGCTCCTTGCCATCGCTCTCGAGCCGCCGAGCCCCCTTGACCGTCGTCTCGTTGTCGTTCGACGCGAGGCGGTGGGCCTCGGTGTCGGGCTCGTCGGTCGACATCGAGTCGTCCTCGTCCGTCGCGGCGGCGACGACCGTCTCGTTCTCGTTCGCGGCGAGGCGGTGGGCCTCGGTGTCGGGCTCGTCGGCGACGACGATCGTCTCGTTGTCGTTGGTGGCGAGGCGGCCACGGGCCTTGCTGTTCACCTGCGGTGCGGCCATCGTTCGCTCCCTTCCCTGCTCCTGGCGATCTGTCAACCGCCATGCCAGGAACGTACCCGTAGGATATCGGTCGCCTCATCGGTCGGGTGACCGATCAGCCGTGCTTGGACGACCTATTTCTACCTCAGAACGAGGTCTCGGTCGCGTGCGCCCGGCCGTCGGCGATCGAGGCGTAGGCCTTCAGGATCACGTCGAGGACGTGGCGGGCGTGCTCAGCCGTCAGGACAGGCGTCTCGTCGCCGAGAAGGCAGCCGATGAAGTGTCGGGCGCCGACCTCGACGGTCCCGAACGCGTCGCGCGGCACGTCGACGCCGAGCTGCCAGCCTTCACGCGCCGCGTCGGTCTCGTCGTCCTCGAAGATGCTGACCGGTGCGTCGAGCTCCCACGACTTGCCGCCGAAGCTCACCACTCCCCGCTCGAAATGGAGCTCGAGCCACGGCGCGAGCGTGTCGAGCGTGCCGAAGCTCGCGAGCAGCTGGCCGAGCGCGCCCGACGCGAACTCGAGCTGGATCAGGACGTGGTCCGGCGTCGTCACCTCGATCGTGCCGCCCTTCCTGCGGGCCGCCGCGGATCCGGCGCGTCGGCAGCGCGATCGAGCCCATCGCCTGGACCTTCGCGACCGGGCCGAGCAGGAAGGTCATCTCGTGCAGCCGGTACACGCCGTGGTCGAAGACGGGGCCGACGCCTTCGCGGTAGAACGGCGTCGGGTCGCCGGTGTACTCGCGCCAGTTGGCCGGGCCGGCGTCGGCGTGATGGGCGACGGCGAGCGTCGGCCGGCCGAGGTTGCCGTCGTCGATGAGGCCTCTTAGCCAGCGCATCGGCGCGGTGGCGGCCGAGCCGGGAGCGACGAGGAACAGCACGCCCTGGCTCGCGGCGAGGTCGATGAGCGCGTCGGCTTCGGCCAGCGTCGACGCGAGCGGCTTCTCGCTGAAGCAGGCGACGCCAGCCTCCAGGATCTCGCGGTTGACCGCGCCGTGGAGCGGGGCGGGCGTCAGGTTGAAGACCGCGTCCAGGGTCTCGCCGGCGAGCATCTCACCGACGCTGCCGTAGGTCCTGGCGCCGGGCGACCACGCGGCGATCGCGGACGCGACGCCGGCGGCGGCATCGAGGTTCGGATCCGCGACGGCGGTGATCGCGACACGGTCCGCGCGAGAGGCGATCCCCGGCAGGTAGTGGCGATGAGCCACGTCGCCGCAGCCGACGATCCCGAGCCTGAGCCGCTCGCTCACGTCAATCGATCCCGTCTGCTTCACCCGTTCAGCCTCCAGTGTCGAGGAGGATCGCGGCCCGGCGCGAGCCCTCGACGAACCGATCGGAGCGGACGATCGCCGTCAGCGGCGTGAACCAGTGCCCGAAGTCGGCATCGGGTGCCTCGAGGACCGGCGCGAGGTCGGCCAGCGCTCGGAGCGGGTAGGTCGTCGCCACCGCCGGTCAGGCCTTCGGGCGCTCGCGGATGACCTTGCGCGGGTCCTTCTCGGGCTCGATGCCCTTGTACGAGGCCTGGCGGACGAGGCCGTCGCCCGTCCAGCCGGCGAACTCGGCGCGGATGACGAGCTCGGGACGGAGCCAATTGGCGTTCCGGGCGGCGGCCCGCGGCACCGGTTCCGCGAACGGCGGCGAGTCCGCGGCGAGCTTCGCGACAGCGGCCAGCAGATCCGCCCGGCTGGCGTCGGTGAACCCGGCGCCGATCTTGCCGGCGTACCGCAGCCCGCCGCCCTCGTAGACGCCGACGAGGAGCGCGCCGAGGTCGACGGCTCTGCCCGTGCCCTTCGCCCAGCCGCCGACGACGAGCTCCTGCTCGGGCCGGATCTTGACCTTCTGCCAGCGGTCGGAGCGCTTGCCGGGGATGTACAGCGAGCGGCGGTCCTTGGCCATGATCCCCTCGAGGCCGCGGACGCGGGCCGCCTCGAAGAACGCCAGCCCGTTGCCTTCGATGTGTTCGCTGAGCCTGACCCGAGGATCCGGCCGCAGGACCGACGCGAGCAGTCGCCGGCGCTCCTCGAGCGGCTCGTCGAGCAGCGAGCGGCCGTCGAGGTGGAGCAGGTCGAAGACCTCGTAGACGAACGGCGTCGGCTCGGCGGCGGTGTCGCCCGTCCCTTGATCCGGGCCTGGAGCAGCGCGAAGTCGGGCTCGCCATGATCGTCGAGCGCGATCACCTCGCCGTCGACGATCGCGTCCTTCGCGGCGATCCACGACGGCGGGTCGAGGAACGGCCCGAAGTACCACTGGGCCGCATCCTTCTCGCCACGCGTCCGGAGCTGGGTCGCTCCCCTCTCGACGATGGCCTCGACGCGGAAGCCGTCCCACTTGACCTCGAACAACCAGTCGGGGTCGTCGAACGGCGCGGCGACGAGCGTCGCGAGCATCGGCGGGACGAACGCGGGACGCGGCATGCCGCCTACCCTACGACGACCGACTCCGCAGCGGAGGACCAGATGACACGGCCGGGTGAGCCCGATCCCCGACGGACGGCCGTTCCGGCCGCGTCGCCGCCGATCCAGTGGATCGTGACCGGGTTCCTGCCGATCGGCCTGTTCGTCGTCCTGCTGATCGTCGCGCCGCGATTCGTCAGCGTCCTCGGCGACAATCCGCCGGCTCTCCTGGGGCTGCCGCTGGGGTACGTGCTGATGGCCATTGCCCTGGGCTGGTCGGCGATCGGACTGCTGCTCATCGCCGGCGCCGAGTCGCGCGGGCTCCGGCTCGTGGCGATGGCGGCGTTCACGCTGCCCGCGCTGTGGCTCGTCATCTTCGCCCCGGCCGTCGTGATCATCGCGAAGACGCTCGCGGCGACCTGACTCGGCCCGCGCAAGGCGGCGATCCGGGCACAGGTCTAGGATCGGTGCATGAGCGTCTGGTTCGGGTTCCACCTTCCATCCTTCACCCACCCAGAGACCCCGCCCGACAAGCTGTTCGATCGCGTCGTCGAGCAGGCCCAGGCGGCAGAAGAAGCCGGCTTCAACCTCGTGACGGTCATGGACCACCTCTACCAGATCGGCGGTGTCGGCACGGTCGACGAGCCGATGCTGGAGGGCTGGCTGGCGCTGGCGGCCCTCGCCCGCGAGACGAAGCGCGTCCGGCTCGGGACGCTCGTGACGGGCGTCACCTACCGCAACCCGGCGATGCTGGCCAAGGAGGTCACGACCCTCGACACGATCTCCGGCGGGCGGGCGATCCTCGGCATCGGCGCCGCCTGGAACGACGTCGAGCACGCAGGGCTACGGCTTCGACTTCCCGCCGGTCCGCGAGCGGATGGACCGCCTCGAGGAGGCGCTGACGATCATCAAGGCGATGTTCACCGAGGACCGGCCCTCGTTCCACGGCGAGCATTACCAGATCGAGCAGGCACTGAACGTCCCGCGACCGGTCCAGCCCGGCGGCCCGCCGATCCTCATCGGTGGCGGCGGCGAGCAGCGGACGCTCCGGATCGCGGCGAAGTACGCGGACATGACCCACTGGTTCGCGATGGGCCTCGAGACGCTGAAGCACAAGACCGAGGTGCTCGAGCGCCACTGCGAGGCGATCGGCCGGGACCCTTCGACGATCGAGCGGACGATGGGCGCGCCGGGGATCGTCACCGCGACGGACGCGGACACGAACGCGGCGCTCGAGAGGATCCCGCCAGAGCGCCGGCCGTTCGTGAACGTCGGGCCACCGGAGAAGGTCGCCGAGGGGCTCCGCCCCTACATCGAGGCCGGGTTCACGGGCTTCACGTTCAACAACAATCTCTACCGGACACCGGAGCAGATCGCCCTCGTCGGCGACCTGCTGAAGCTCGTCGCGAGCGAGGCCCCAGTCGGCGCACGCTGACGGCGGGCGGAGGGTTGCCCGTTTTCGCAGGCTGCGTGCCAGCATGACGTTCGACGTCGCGGCGGAGAGCTACGACCGGTTCATGGGCGGCTGGTCCGCGCCGCTCGCCGGCCCGTTCGCGGACTACGCCCGTGTCGAGCCGGGCCAGCGCGTCCTGGACGTCGGGTGCGGCCCTGGGAGCCTCACGACCGAGCTCGTGGCCCGGCTCGGGGCGGACCATGTCGCCGCGGTCGATCCATCCGAGCCGTTCGTCGAGGCGGCGAGGCTGCGCCACCCGGGCGTCGACGTCCAGCGCGCCGCGGCGGAGGCGCTCCCCCACCTCGACGCCGCGTTCGACGCGGCGCTCGCCCAGCTCGTCGTCCACTTCATGGCGGATCCGGTTGCCGGCCTTCGGGAGATGACCCGCGTCACCCGCTCCGGCGGCATCGTCGCGGCCTGCGTCTGGGACCACGCCACCCGTCGCGCGTCGCTGAGCCCGTTCTGGCGCGTCGTGCGCGAGCTCGACCCAACCGCCGACGACGAGTCGCAGCTCGCCGGCGCGCGGCGAGGCCACCTGGGCCAGCTGTTCCGGGCCGCCGGGCTGGGCCACGTCGAGGAGACCGAGCTGACGGTCGAGCGGGCGTTCGACGGCTTCGACGACTGGTGGGAGCCGTTCACGCGGGGCGTCGGGCCCGCCGGCGGCTACGTCGCCGGTCTCGACGAGGACGGCCGTACGAGGCTCGTCGACAGCTTGCGGGCGACGCTGCCCGTCAGGGCCGTTCAGGCTCACCGCGGTCGCATGGACCGCCCGAGGCGTGCGCGACGGCCACAGTTCCTGACACGGCCTGACCGCGTGCGCTTCTAGACTTGTGGCATGCCCATCCGGCCCTTCTACGACCGCTGGCCCCAGTACAACCGGCGCCTGACCGAGATCGTCGGCGCGATGAGCGACGAGCAGCTCGCGATCAATCCCGGCCCGGAAGCCGACCGCTGGCCGATCTGGGCGACCGTGGCCCACACGGCCGAGGCCCGCCTCTACTGGCTCTGCAACGTGCTCGGCGAGCCGGGCGCCGAGGCGACCCCGTGGCCCGACCTGCCGGACGATGGCTGGGAGGACGATCTCGACCATCCGCGGCACGCCGACGAGCTGGTCTGGGCGCTGGACTCGACGTTCGCGGTCGTGGAGCACGTGCTCGACACGTGGACGCCGGAGATGCTCACCGAGGAGGTCGAGCGCTGGTACGGCAATGAGCGGCAGGTCCACTCACGAGCATCGATCCTGCAGCGGCTGCTGACCCACGACGCGTACCACTGTGGCGAGCTGTCACAGACGCTCGGGATCGCGCGGTTGCCCCAGATCGATCTCTGGCGGCCGGATTGACGTTCGGTTGAAGCTCACCGCCCGACAACTCAACCGGGCGACGCTCGGCCGGCAGCTGCTCCTTCGCCGCGAGAAGCTGCCGGTGGTCGACGCCGTCCGGCGCGTCGTGGCGCTCCAGGCTCAGGAGGCTCCGTCGCCGTACCTCGCGCTCTGGAATCGAGTCGAAGGCTTCGACGCCACCGACCTCGATCGGGCGTTCGCGGACCAGGAGATCGTGAGGACCCAGCTGTTCCGGGTCACGCTTCATGCAGTCGCCGCGCAGGACTACCCGGCCTTCCACGAGGCGATGCAGGTGACGCTCCGGGCGGCTCGCCTCAACGACCGCCGCTTCCGGTCGGAGGGCGTGACGATCGAGGCGACCGAGGCCCTCGTCCCGGACCTCCTCGCGTTCGCGTCGACGCCTCGGAGCAACGGCGACGTCGAGGGCTGGCTCGAGGAGCGCTTCGGCGAGCCGAAGCCGCGGATCTGGTGGGCGCTTCGCCAGTGCGGCCCATTCGTCCATGCCGTGGGTGGTGGTCCGTGGACGTTCGGTTCCCGGCCGGCATACGTCGGTGCGCGCGATCAGGGTCGTCCGGGCGACCCCGCGGCATCCAGCAGGGAGCTCGTCCGGCGCTATCTCGAAGGCTTCGGGCCGGCGACGATGCCCGACGTCGCAGGGTTCACGACGATCTATCGGCCGCCGATCAAGGCCGCGTTCGCGGAGCTTGCCGATGAGCTCGAGCAGCACGAGGGCCCAGGCGGGGCGGTCCTGTGGGATGTCGCCGGCGGCCTCATCCCTCCTGAAGATGCGCCCGTCCCCGCGCGCTTGCTGCCGATGTGGGACAGCCTGCTGCTCGCCTACTCCGACCGGGGCCGGGTCATCCCGCCCGAGTACCGCAAGCTCGCGATCCGAAGCAACGGCGATGTCCTGCCGACACTTCTCGTCGACGGCCAGGTGGCGGGCGTCTGGCGCCCGCTCGACGGTCGCATCGAGGCCACGGCGTTCCACTCCCTGACGAAGGCCGACTGGATGGGTCTCGAGGACGAGGCGCAGGCCCTGATCGCCTTCCTCGCCGATCGCGACCCGAACGTCTACTCCCGGTACGCCCGCTGGTGGACCGGCCTGCCCGCCGCCGAGGTCCGGCTGTTGGGCGGCTGAAACCCGTCGAATGACGATGGCTCCGGCGGACGGGGTCGCGGTACGGTCGAGCCTCATCGCACCGCAGACCGGGGGGTTCCACCTTGACCTCGACCAACGACGCCGCGATCCGCCGTGCCCTCGTGCGCTACCTCGCGAACGAGGGCGTCGACCGCGACACGTCCCACGCGATCTACCTCGAGGACGCGGTCCTCGAGTTCCCGCAATCCGGCGAGCGCTTTGTCGGGAAGACGACCATCCAGGACTGGCGAGAACGCTACCCCTCGAAGACCAGGTTCAATCTCCGGCGGATCGCGGGTTCCGGTGAGAGCTGGTCCGTCGAGCTCCTGATCTCGTACGACGGCGGACCGTGGATGTTCGGCGTCGGCCTTTACCAGTTCCGCGGCGACCGGATCTCCCGCGAGGCTGTCTACGTCATGGACGGCTTCGAGGCCGCCGAGTGGCGGGCACCGTGGGCGACCCGGTTCGACCCGCTGGCCTCGATCCCGGCAACCGAATGGCGCGAGGGAATCGCGTTTGGGCTGGAGGCCGGAGCCGCGACGGTAGGGAAACCCCTGATGTAGTCCCGTGCCACCCACGACACGGTAGCTCCGCTGGGGCACCTGCATGCCGTGATGGGAGGGATCGTCGATGTCCTGTCCACCGAAGCAGTAACCGACTGAGAGCGGGGCGGCGGCGCGAGTCGCTGCCCCGCCACGCCCTTGCAGGCTCGCCGCGACGCGAGCCTGCCGACGGGTCGTCCCGCCTCCCCACCGGGCCGATCGGCTCTCGTCGGGCTCGCGTGGCGAGCGCAGTCTCGACGCACGAAGTACTGCCGAGGAGGCATGCGCCATGCGCAGGATCGCGTTGGGTTTGGGGTCCGCCGCCGCCGCCGTGGCCGTTGCAGCAGCGTGGTGGCGCCGGCATCCCCGGGTGGGCTCGGGGTACGTGAACCGCGTTGTCAACCCGTGGCTGGTAGCGCGCGGCGTGGCCGAGAAGTCGGTCGGCGAGATCGGCTTGCTGGAGCATGTCGGCCGGAGCTCAGGGACCGTCCACGTCTCGCCCGTTCACCCAGTTCCGATCGACGGCGGCTTCCGGATTGTCGTTCCGCTCGGGCTCGAGTCGGAATGGGCGAAGAACGTGCTCGCCGCGGGCCACGCCCGGATCCAGGTCGGCGAGACCGTCTACGAGGTAGACGAGCCCGTCCTCCTGTCACCGATCGAGGTCAGGGGCGTCCCGCCCGTCGCCGGCCATGTCATGGACTGGCTCGGGTTCCGCTACCTGGTCCTGCACGAATTCGCGGCCCGTGCGGGGATGCTCGAGCAGCCGGCAACGGATGAGGCCCCGATCGAGCCCTCGCCCGAGCAGATGCCGGTGGACGTCGAGGCCGAGGCGGCCGCCGTCTGAGTCCGCAGCACCATCCGCGCATCGCCGCGCGGCGCCGCGGCAGGCCGTAGGCTTGTCGGCGATGACGACGCGACGCGTGGCCTGGCGCCGCTCAGACGAGATCGAGACCGACGAGGTCTGCACGCTGACCCTGCGCGACACGGGCTACTCGATGGTCGGCACCGTCCTCGGCGCCGACGCCGGCGCGCCGCTCCGGGTCGAGTACCAGGTCCTCGTCGACCGCTCCGGGCTCACGACCGCGGCCCACGTCCGCGACCTGCGCGGGTTCGCGACACGCACGCTCGCCATTGAGCGCACCGCGAAGGGCGCGTGGACGGTCGACGGCGCCGCGGCGCGGTCGCTGAAGGGCTGCACGGACGTCGACCTCGGCTGCAGCCCCTCGACGAACACGCTGCCGATCCGGCGGCTGAACCTCGCGATCGGCGCCTCACAGACGATCAAGGCCGCCTGGGTCCGCTTCCCGGAGCTCGAGGTCGTCAAGGCCGATCAGACCTACACCCGCCTCGACGAGTTCACGTACCGCTACGCGAGCGGCACGTTCGAGGGCGAGATCTCGGTCGACGACGACGGCCTCGTCACCGTCTACGAAGTCTGGAAGCGGACCGGCTACGCCGTCGGTCCCGACGACACGGCGCCGCTCGACGCCCAGCGCTGAGCTTCAGCGCTGAGCGCGGGCGTGGGCGTCAGCGGCTCGCGCCGACGGTCTCGCCGCGATAGGCCGCCTCGAGGCCGGCGACGTCGAGCTTGCCCATCTGGAGCATCGCTTCCATCGCCCGCTGGGCCGCCACGGGATCGTCGCCCGCGAGCAGCTCGTTGAGCCGGCGCGGGACAACCTGCCACGACAGCCCGAAGCGGTCCTTCAGCCAGCCGCACGGTCCGGGCTCGCCGCCGCCGGCGGTGAGCGCGTCCCAGTAGCGGTCGACCTCGGCCTGGTCGGCGCAGTCGATCGAGAACGAGATCGCCTCGCTGAACTTGAACTCGGGACCACCGTTGATGCCGGTGAACGGCTGGCCCGACATCGTCCAGTTGACCGTCAGGACGTCGCCCTTGTGGCCGCCGGGGAAGTCCGCCGGAGCGCGACTGACGTTGTCGACGCGACTGTCGGGGAAGATCGCGGCGTAGAAGTTCGCGGCCTCCTCGGCGTCCTTGTCGAACCAGAGGCTTGGAGTGAGCGTGGGCATGGTGCGTACCTCCTGTAGTCCATTAGACGTCACCGCGGCCCCGAAGTCATCGGATCAGGCGGCGAGCGGCTCCTCGCTGGAGTGGACGATGTTGTCGAACTGGCGCCACAGGATCGCCACGAGCAACGCCGAGCCGATGAATCCGAACCAGAACGGGGCCGTGATCCCGAACTGGCGAGCAAGCAGGCCGCCGATCGGCGTTCCGATCACGATTCCGCCGACGATCGCGACGCGGTAGACGCCGCCGACGCGCCCGAGGAGGTCGTTCGGGACCGCCCGCTGCCGGACGACGGTCGAGGTCGTGTTCCAGACGAACCCGTGGATGCCGAAGGCGACCATCGCCACGAACGCGACAGCCGCCGACGTCGTCAGGGCGAAGACGAGATGCCACAGCGTCTCGATCAGCAGGCCGACCCGCATGATGTCCGCGAGCGCGAACCGCCGCTCGAGCGCCCCGTACGAGACGGTCCCGATGATCCCGCCGATCGCGACCGCCGTCGTCAGAAACCCGAACCCGACCGGGCCAAGGCCGAGGCGCTCGCCGGCGTAGAGGACGAGCACGCCCCAGGCGGCGCCGAACGTGACGTTGAACAGGAAGATCGTCACCGCGAGCGTCCGCATCGGCGGGTGGTGGAGCAGCCAGCGGACGCCCTCGACGAGGTCCTCGCGAAGGCCCGTCTGCTCTCCGGTTCGGACCGGCATGCTGACCACGACCCGCGAGATCAGCACCGCCGCCGCCACGAAGCAGATCGCGTTCGTCGCGAACGGCAGCGCGACGCCGGCAGCGAACAGGAAGGCGCCGATGGGCGGCCCGACGAGCTGGTTCATCAGGACGTAGCCGCCCTGCATCCGGGCGTTCGCGATGCCCAGGTCCTCCTTCGCGACGAGGCCGGGCACGAGCGTGCTGCTGGCGCTGTCGGCGAATGTCTCCGCCGTGCCGAGCACGAACAGCGTGGCGAGGACGATCGCGATGTTGACGCTCGCGCTGACGATCGTCCCGACGAGGACGAGGAGCACCGCGGCCCGCGCCAGGTTCGCCCAGACGACCATCCGCTTCCGGTCGACCCGGTCGGCGACGGCGCCGCCGGGGATGCCGAAGAGCAGCACCGGCAGGAACCCGGCCGTGAACGCGAGAGACACGAGGAACGGGTCCTGCGTCAGGGAGGCGACGAGAAGCGGCCCGGCGGCGAGCACGACGCCGTCGCCAAAGTTGTCGACGATGTTCGCGCCGACGAGCCACCGGAAGCCGTGGCCCAGCCGTTCCGGGACGATTGCCTGGGTGATGCGCGAGGGCAGGAGTCGCACCACCCGGAGGATAGCAACGCCCCGGGTCAACGACTCACACGACCAGCGCGGAGCAGGTCGCCGTTCCGTAGCATTGGGTGCATGCCGACCAACAGCCGGATACCGCGTCCCGGTGCGCTCGTCACCGGTGCGGGCCGCCTCGACAGCATCGGCGCGGGCATCGTCCAGCGGCTCGCCGACGACGGCTGGGATCTCGCGCTCTCGTACTGGCGGCCGCCAGACGCGCTGACCTCCGAAGCCGGCGACCCGGAGGCGCTCGCCGACCTGGCCCGTGGCAAGGGCGCGAGCGGTGGTTCTGCTACCGGGCGATCTCACGGACGTCGCGGAGCCCGAGCGCCTCGTCACCGCGGCGGCGGACGCACTCGGCCGGCTGAGCGGACTCGTCCTCTCACACGCGGAGTCGCGCGACTCGGCCATCCTCGACACGACCGTCGAGTCGTTCGACCGGCACATGATCATCAACGCCCGCGCGAGCTGGCAGCTGATCGCCGCCTTCGCGCGGCAGGCCGGCGATCAGGGTGGCGCGATCGTGGCGCTGACGAGCGACGACACCGCCTGGAACCTGCCCTACGGCGCCTCGAAGGGCGCGCTCGACCGGATCGTGATCGCGGCTGCCCGCGAGCTTGGTGAACGCGGCATCCGGGCGAACGTCATCAACCCGGGGCCGGTCGACACCGGCTGGATGAACGACGAGATCCGGGCGAACCTCACCCGGCGTCAGCCGACGGGCCGCCTTGGGACGCCGACGGACGTCGCGAAGTTGATCGCGTTTCTGCTGTCGGACGATGGCGCCTGGACGACCGGCCAGCTGATCCACACCGACGGCGGCTTCTCGTCCTGACCGGCCCGTGCGCCAGGACTGGCCGCTATGGCAGGACCACGACCTTGCCGCGGGCCTGGCCCTCGTCGACGTAGCGCAACGCCTCGACGATCTCGGCCAGCGGGAACGTCCGGTCGATCCGCGGCTTGACCGCGCCGGCCGCGATCAGTTCTTTGAGCGCCGCAACGTCGGGCTTGTAGAACGGCTTCCACCAGAGCATCAGGCCCATCTTCTTGCCGCTCGCGAGCGATGCAACGGGCCCAACCACGAGCGCCTGGATCAGCCGCGTGTCCGAGCCGCCTAGCGTGTCGTAGACGCCGCCGGGCTTCAGCGCCCGCCGCAGGTCGAGCAGCGAGTGGTGGGCATCCACGTCGACGATCCAGTCGTATCGATCGCCGGTCTTCGTGTAGTCGACCTTCGTGTAGTCGATGACGTGGTCGGCGCCGAGCGACCGGGCGAAGTCGAGCTTGTCGCCGCGAGCGACAGCCGTCACCTCCGCGCCGTAGTGCTTCGCGATCTGGACGAGGAACGGCCCGACGCTGCCCGATGCACCGCCGACGAGCACCCGGTCGCCGGGCCTGGGCGTCCGTCCGTTGCGGAGACGAAGGCCCTGGAGCGCGAGGATCGCGCCGTGAGGCAGCGTCGACGCCTCTTCGAGCGTCAGCCCGTCCGGGATCGTCTCGAGCGTCCGCTCGGGCACGCAGACGTACTCCGCGAACGAGCCGAACGAGGACGTGAACATGTCGGTGAACACCTGGTCGCCCGGTGCCAACCGCGTCGTGTTCGGACCGACGGCCTCCACGACACCGGCCATGTCGATGCCGATCCGGCGGGTTCGAGGCGCCCGCAGCCCCGTGAAGAGGCGGACGAACTGGGGCTTGGGGTACAGGCCGTCGAGATCACCGCGGTTCACCGACGCCGCCGCGACGCGGACGAGCACCTGGTCGTCGACCGGTCCCGGCTGTTCGACGTCTTCGAGGCGGACGACGTCGGGCGGACCGTATCGGTCCCTGACGGCAGCTCTCACAGTGATCCTCCCTCGGCGGTCGTGGCCCGCCGCCATTGAATGGCCAGGGCGCGAGGCCGGCAAACCGGATAGCCACCCGGCAGGCAGGCCAGTTATCCCCTCCTCCAGGTCGCCCGGTGGCTGGCTGGGCGGGCAGCCACCGCCTCCCTAGGGTGAGACTTGGCGCGAACAACCCGCTCGAACAGCAGCGGCGAACGTGCCCTGAACCCATGAGGGACCGATACCCAATGAGGGTGAATCGCCGATTTCTCTACTGGGGCGTCGTGCTGATGGCGATCGGCGGCGTCCTCGTCGTCGCGGACCTGACCGCGGTCGACACGACCACGCTCACCGACCTGATCCGGCTCTGGCCGCTCGCGATCGTCGCGATCGGGGTGAGCCTGCTTGCTCGCCGGACGCGTCTCGCGCTGCCGGCGCTGTTGGCTGCCGCGCTCATCCCCGGACTCGTGATGGGCGCCGCGTTCGCGGTCGCTCCACGGTACGCGGGGCATTGCGGCGCCCGTGGCGACGTCGCCAACGTCGCGTCGCAGAGCGGCACGTTCGACGGGCCGGCGACCATCTCGATCCGGGGCGGCTGCGGCGTCCTCGACGTCTCGACCGCGGCCGGCGACGGCTGGTCGTTCGACGCCGCGAGCTCGGCAGTGCTCCGGCCCACGATCGACGCGACGCCGACCTCGCTCGCGATCAACGCCTCGGGCAGGGCCCTGAACCTCCTCGATGGCGGCCGCGACGCGTGGAAGCTCGTCCTGCCGACGAGCGACATCGCGAACCTGGAGCTCGTCGTCACGACCGGCGACGGTCACGTCGACCTGGCCGATGCCCGGCTGGGCGACGTATCGCTCACCGCGAACGCCGGTCGGGCCGTCGTCGACGCGTCGGGCGCCGCCTCCCTGCGGAGCGTGACCGGCGCTGTCAACGTCGGGGCGATGTCGCTCGACCTGCCCGCGACGAACGACTTCTCGGGTTCGTTCAGGGTCGGCGCCGGCAAGCTCGATCTCTGCACGGCGCCCGGCCTCGGGCTCCGCGTCACGTCCAGCAACACCGGCGGCAACGTCTCGGTCGCCGGCCTCGACATCGACAGCGGCCAGTGGGAGAGCTCCGACTACCGCACCGCGCCCCATCGCGCGGACCTCACCGTCCACGTCACGTTTGGTGCCGTCGACATCAACCCGATCGGAGGGTGCAAGTGAACCGCCGTCTCTATCGCTGCCGCGAGAATCGCGTCCTGGCCGGGGTCGCCTCGGGCGTCGCCGAGTTCTTCGACCTCGATCCGACCCTCGTCCGCGTCCTCTGGTTCATCTCGATCCTGTTCGGAGGCATCGGCCTCATCGTCTACATCGGGATGGCGATCATCGTCCCCATCGAACCGCTGGCGACCGACGGCAGCCGCCGTCGTCGACCACGGCGCGACGAGCGGCGAGGGCACCGTCCTCGCCGCCGAGGGCCACCGCCACGCGACCCACGGCGACGGCCGCGGGACGATGTTCGTGGGCCTCGTCCTGATCCTGTTCGGCGGGCTCGCGCTGATCGACACGCTGCTGCCCGGCTGGGCCGACGCCGGCCGCTATCTCGTCCCGGCCTTCGTCGTCGGTCTCGGGGTCCTCCTCGTCGCCAATGCCGTCCGACGCGAGCCCATGGGCTCGTGATCGGCAGCGCAGTCCTGGTCACGGGGCTGTTGCTGGTCCTGGCCGCCCTGGCCTCGGGCCGGATCCCCGGCGATGCCGTCACGGCGTCGTCGGGGAACGGTCGCTCCCGGGCGTTCCTCCTCTCCCCCATCCAGCCGGTCACGTGGTACGCGAACGGGGCGATCGCGATCGGGCCGTTCGCCGCGTTTTTCGCGTTCGGCATCCTCGCCGCCATCGCGTCGATCGGGTTCACGCTCCTGTTCGTCGGGGTTGGAGTGGTCGTGCTCGGCGTCGCGATCGAGGGCGCCCGGCTGGTCGCCCGCTTCGAGCGCCGCCGGCTGTTCGCGGGCGAGCCGTCGCGCCCGATCGCCCATCCCTACCGGCCGCTCACCGGCGTCGGCGTGCTGGGCGCGCTGCGGAGCGAGTTCGCGGACGAGAGCCGCTGGCGCGACGTCATCTACGTGGGGGTCAACCTGCCGCTGGCGTTCATCGAGGGGCTCGTCGTCGGCGCCGGCTGGCTGCTCGCGCTGGCGCTGGTCACGACTCCGATCTGGTACGACGCCGCGAACGGCACGCTGCCGCTGCTCCTGCAGCCGTTCGCGGGCCATGACGCGCTGGCGGTAACGACGCGGACCGTGCTCGGCCTCGCGCTGCTGCCGGTCGCAGCGTCGCTGTCGCAGCTCGTGATCGCGCTCCACCGCGGCGTCGTGTCGGCGCTGCTCTGCACCTCGGAAAGCCGCGAGCTGCGCCGCCAGGTCGAGGTCCTCCGCGAGAGCCGATCGGCGGTCCTCGACACCGAGGCGAGCGAGCTCCACCGGATCGAGCGCGACCTCCACGACGGCGCCCAGCAACGGCTCGTCATGCTGAACATCGACCTGGGCCTCGCGGCGGAGCGCCTCGACGCCGACCCGGCGGCCGCGCGGGCGCTGATCCTCGAGGGCCAGGCCCAGGCCCGCGAGGCCCTCGCCGAGATCCGCGACCTCGTCCGCGGCATCGCCCCCTCGATCCTGCTCGACCGGGGGCTCGTCGCGGCGCTCGAATTGATCGTCGGCCGGGGCCCGGTCCCGACCTCGATCGTCAGCACGCTCGCACCCGGCGAGCGCCTGCCGGCGGCCACGGAGCGGACCGCGTACTTCGTCGCGACGGAGGCGCTGGCGAACGTGGCGAAGCACAGCGGGGCGACACGCTGCGAGGTGCGCCTGAGCCGGGAGTGGGCACGCCTGATCGTCGAGGTCCAGGACGACGGTGCCGGTGGCGCGGCCGCGGTGCCCGGCGGCGGCCTCGACGGCCTCGCGAAACGTGTCGCCGGCGTCGACGGGGCGTTCACGGTGTCGAGCCCGCCCGGCGGTCCGACCGTCGTCCGAGCCGAGATCCCGATCGTCGCCGACGCCTCTCAGGCGACCGTCACGACCCCAGGTACGTGAGCACCGCCAGCACCCGGCGGTGGTCGTTCTCCGAATCGGGCAGGTCGAGCTTGCCGAAGATGTTGCCGATGTGCTTCTCCGTCGCCCCCTCGGTGATGCTGAGCAGCGTCGCGATCCCGACGTTCGTCCGGCCCTCGGCCATCGCCGCGAGGACCTCGCGCTCGCGCGGCGTGAGGCGCGACAGCGGATCGTCGGCGCGGCTGCGGACCATGAGCTGGGCGACGACCTCGGGATCGAGAGCCGTGCCGCCCCGGGCGACCCGCCGCAGGGCGTCCATGAACTCGCGGATGTCGCCGACCCGGTCCTTCAGCAGGTAGCCGACGCCGCCGGCCCCGTCGGCGAGGAGCTCCGTCGCGTACTGCCGCTCGACGTACTGGCTCAGGACGAGGATCGGCGTGGCCGGCACGCGGCGACGGGCCTCGATCGCCGCCCGGAGGCCCTCGTCGCGCTGGCTGGGCGGCATCCGGACGTCGACGACCGACACGTCAGGGCGATGCGCCTCGACGGCCGCGACAAACGCGTCGCCGTCGCCGACCTTCGCGACGACGGTCCCGCCTGACTCCTCGACGATCCGGGCGACGCCCTCCCGGATCAGCGCCGAGTCCTCGGCGATCACGACGCGCAGCGGTGCTTCGTCCACGGGCCGATCCTACGCCGCCGGCTCGGGGGCGAGCGTCGCCCGACGGAGGGCGCGGACCGGCGCGAAGGCGAGCGCGAGGAGGCAGGCCGCCAGACCGACGACGACGATCGTCTGGGTGCCGCCGACCGAGTCGATCAGCAGCCCGCCGATGAGGAGCCCGATCGGCTGGACGCCCAGCGAGAACACCCGCGCGGTGCTGGCGATCCGCCCGAGCAGCGCGTCGGGCGATGCGGCCGCCCGCAGCGTGATGTACGTGATGCTGACGAGCGTCTCGAGCAGCCCGCCGAGGAGGCTGAACACCGCGAGCGCCGCCACCGAGTCGAACGCGGCGAGGCCGAGGATGGTCAGGCCGGTCAACGCGATCCCGCCGAGCAGCACGAGGACCACGTTCGCCCGCCGGCCCAGCCGGACCGCGATCAGCGACCCGGCAACCGCCCCGAACCCGAACGATGCGACGACGATGCCGAACACCCCCTCGGATTCGCTGAGGTCCCGCGTGACACGGACCGCGATCGCGACGATCAGCGGCGCGACGATGGCCGAGTAGAGCCCGAAGAGCAGGATCGCCGACCGCAGGACGCGATGGCCGACGACGTAGGCGACGCCCTCGCGGACGTCCGTGAGGATGTGCGTCTGGGGCCGGTCGAGCGGAGCCCGGAGGTCGGTCGTCATCAGGAACAGGCCGATCGCCGAGATCGCGAACGACAGGGCGTCGATCGCGAGCGTCGGGCCCGGGCCAATCGTCGCGGACAGGAAACCGGCGATGAGCGGCCCGATGATCACCGACGAGGAGTAGACCGACTCGAGGATGCCGTTCGCCCGGGCGAGATGCTCCCGGCCGACGAGGTTCGGCAGCGACGAGAGGTAGCCCGCCCGGAACATCGACCGGAGGATGCTGAGCGGCCCGGCGACCGCGACGACTACGGCCATCGTCGGGCCGCCGGCGATCGCCGAGATCGGGATCAGCGCCGTCAGGAGGGCCCGCCCCACGTCGGCCACGACCATCATCCGCTTGCGATCGCTCCGGTCGGCGAGGGCGCCCGCGAACAGGCCGAAGGCGAAGTCGGTCAGCGCCTGGATCGCGAGGACGACGCCCATCGCGACGCCCGATCCCGTGAGCTCCAGGACGAGCAGCGGCAGCGCCGTGACCCCGACGAGGTCGCCGATCGACGAGATCCCCTGGCTGACCGCGAGCAGCCGAAAATCACGGTTCTGGGACAGCGGCTGGGTGTTCGGGTCGGCGGCGATGGCGTCTCGGTCGGACATCGGCCCGCCATCGTAGCCCTGCGGTATCGTGGCCCGGAAGCGAAGTTCAGGAGGCTGAGATGAGCCAGGTCGTCGCCATTTCCTTCGACTCCGAGGACGACGCGCGCAGCGCGCTCGCATCCTTGCGCGGCCTCGAGAAGGCGGGCCAGATCCACTTCGAGGACACCGCGATCGTCGCCCACCATGCGGACGGCAAGTTCGAGGTGAAGAACGAGGCCAGCAGCACGACCGAGACCGGCGCCGTCGTCGGGGCGCTCCTCGGCGGCCTGCTGTTCGTCGTCTTCCCGATCGCCGGGATCGCCCTGGGTGCCGCTGCCGGAGCCGGCGTCGGCGCCCTGCTGGGCAACGGCGTCGACGGCGACTTCGTGAAGGAGGTCAAGGAGCAGCTGCCGCCCGGCAAGTCGGCGCTGTTCCTCGTGATCAAGGATGCGAACGCCGACGCCACGATCCCGGCGCTGCGCCGGTACCACGGCGAGGTCATCCAGACGACCCTCGACGAGGACACCGAAAGCGCGCTCCGCGACGCGATGAAGTAAGCGGCCCGGTCGGCCGCCGGAAGGTCAGGCCTCGGCGCCGGCCGTGGCGTGCTTCTGGAGCGCGGCCATCATCGCCCGGGCCTGCTCGCGATCCTTCTCGTTCGGGTGCTCATGGTCGGCCATGATCCCGCAGTAGACGTCGTGGATCGCCTTGCTCATCGTGTCTTCGTTCGCGACGGCGAGCCCGAACTCGTGGATCCGCGCAACGGTCTCGCTGTCTTCCGGCAGGTGCATCGCCTGGATCAGGCTGTCTTGCATCGTCATCGTTGGCCCTCCGTCGGACGGTGTAGTCGCGAAAGCCTACGCCGCCGCTACGGCTTGCGCCAGACCGAGACGTGCGAGCGGCTCTCGCTCGTGAACGGCTTCCGGTCCCAGCCCGCCCAGCGGTCGGTCAGGTCCATCCCGGCGATCCGCGCCATCAGGTCGAGCTCGGCCGGCCAGACATAGCGAAACGGGCCCGCGGACCGCTCCGTCCGCCCGCCGACTGCCTGGACGTGGTGCGAGACGAGGCCCTGGTTCGCGACGTCGTATTCGTCCACGCCGATGTGATCGTCGCTCACGTCGAACACGACGAACTGCTCGCCGGGCGGCAGGCGCCGGAGGTCCGGGAGCATCGTCTCGATGACGAACCGGCCGCCGGGCTCAAGGTGCGCGGCGACGTTCCGGAAGACGTCGACCTGGCCGGCCTGCGAGGTGACGTTCATGATCGTGTTGAAGACGAGGTAGGCCAGCCGGAACGTCCCCCGCTCCCCCGCGGTTGCCCTCGTGAAGTCGCCGATCGTGACGGGGATGCCGGCGCCGCCCGGCTTCGCCCGGAGCCTCGCGACCATCGCCGACGAGAGCTCGATGCCGTGGACGTCGACGCCGCGGGCGGCCAGCGGCAGCGCGATCCGCCCCGTGCCGATCCCCAGCTCAAGGGCCCGGCCGCCGGCCGCGAGCTCGGCGAGGAGATCGACGGTGGGGTCGACGACCGCCGGATCGAACATCGCGTCCGACGTCTCGTCGTAGTGCCCGGCGACGGGCTCGCCGAAGTGATCGACCGGCTCGTTCATCACCCGACTCTAGCCGAGCCGGGCGGGCCGGGTTGTTCGGGGCTAGAAGACGCGCTCGAACAGCGGCAGCAGCGCCCGGAACCACAGCGCGGTCGCGAGCCCGCAGGCTGCGATCGCGAGGGACAGGGCGATCACGCCCTCGATGCGAAGGCGGACGTGCTTGCGGTGCGCGCCCGAGCCCTCGAACGGGTCGCTTGGAATGTTCGTTCGACCGAACATGCGGGTCCTCCTGGGGTTCCTCGGTCAGGGCCCACATCGTCGCGCGTCGGCGGTCCCGTTGACCACCCGGACCTTCTGGCCATGGGCGGTCCGGTGGAGTGCGCCGCACGACGGCCCGGCCGCTCACGCGATGTCGGACAATCCGCGTCATGGCCGCTCCCCTGCCCCAGGCGCCCACCGGGCCGGATCGGCCGAACACGTCGACGGACGCAGACCTCGGCTCCGGCGCGAGCGACGCGATCCTCCGGGTCCGGGGCCTGTCAAAGACGTTCCGCGGCCTCACCGCGCTGAGTGACTACGACCTCGACCTGCCGGCCGGCCGGATCCACGGTGTGATCGGCCCGAACGGCGCCGGCAAGACGACGCTGTTCCACGTCCTGTCGGGCTTCCTGCGGCCGTCGTCCGGCTCGATCGCGTTCGAGGGCCAGGAGATCGCCGGCTGGCCCTCGTACAAGGTTGCTCGGCTCGGAATCGCCCGGACATTCCAGAACATCCGGCTCTTCGGTGACGAGACCGCCCTCGACAACGTGATCGTCGGGCTGCAGGCGCACGCGCCGCGATCGCTGATCGGGACGATCTTCTCGAGCCGAGGCTTCCGCGCCGGGGAGCGCGAGCTCGAGGAGCGGGCGACGGAGCTGCTCGAGCTCTTCGGGATCGCCGCCCAGCGCGACCGGCTGGCCCGCCACCTCGCGTACGGCGACCAGCGCCGGCTGGAGATCGCCAGGGCCGTCGCGAGCGGCCCGCGAATTCTCCTGCTTGACGAGCCGAACGCCGGCATGAACCCAGTCGAGACGCAGGACCTGCTCCGGCTCATCCGGCAGCTTCGGGACGAGCTGAAGATCACGATCGTCCTCGTCGCCCACGACATCCCGCTCGTCATGAACCTGTGCGACCGGATCCAGGTGCTCAACTACGGGCGGACGATCGCCGAGGGCGACCCGGCGGCGGTGCGCTCCGACGAGGCCGTGATCGCCGCGTACATCGGCCGGGCCCGCAGTGCTTGAGCTGACCGACGTCCACGTCCGCTACGGCAACATCCGGGCCCTCCAGGGCGTGTCGCTGCGCGTCGACACCGGCGAGCTGATCGCGCTGATCGGGGCGAACGGCGCCGGCAAGACCACGACCCTGCGGGCGATCTCGGGCCTGCTGCGGCCGTCGCAGGGGGCGATCACGTTTGACGGGACGGACCTGACCTCGGCCCCGACCGACCGGATCGTCGGGCTCGGCATCTCGCATTGTCCGGAGGGCCGCCGGATCTTCGGCAGCCTGACCGTCGCCGAGAACCTCCGGCTGGGGGCCGTCTCGGTGAGCGACGCCGCCGCCTCGGCCGCGGAGCTCGAGAACGTGTTCGCGCTGTTCCCGCTGCTGAAGGAGCGCCTCGGCCAGGCCGGCGGGACGCTGTCCGGCGGCGAGCAGCAGATGCTGGCCATCGGGCGGGCGCTGATGAGCCGGCCGCGGCTGCTCCTCCTCGACGAGCCGTCGCTGGGCCTGGCGCCGCTCATGGTCGAGCGGATCTTCGAGACGATCACGGAGCTGAAGCGCCAGGGCCGGACGATCCTTCTCGTCGAGCAGAACGTCCACCAGGCGCTCGACGTCGCCGACCGGGCGTACGTCCTCGAGACCGGCCGGATCATGCTCGAGGGCCCGGCGGAGACGCTCCGCCACGACCCCAAGGTCGAGCAGTCGTACCTCGGCGTGGGCGGGGTCGCGCTGTGACCGACTACGCGATCCAGCAGGTTGTCAACGCGCTGAGCGCGGGCAGTCTCTACGCGTTGATGGCGGTCGGCCTCGCGATGGTCTTCGGGATCCTCCGCCTGATCAACTTCGCCCACGGCGACGTGATGATGATCGCGGCGTACATCGCGTTCTTCTGCCTGGGCGCCGGGCTGCCGCTCCTCGTCGCCATGCCGGTCGTCGTCACCGGCACGATCATCGTCGGCCTGCTGATGGAGCGGGTCGCCTACCGGCCGATCCGCGGCGCGCCCGACGTCGCGATGCTGCTGAGCTCGTTCGCCGTCGGCCAGATCCTCCAGAACGGGACGCTCCTGACGACGCGCCTCGCCGGCCTCCCGACGCTGATCGCGTTCCCCAGCCCGGACGTCCTCAACGGCGTCGTCACGATCGGCGCGATCACGATCCCCAAGGTCAACGTCGCGAGCTTCTTCGCGGGTATCGTCCTGCTGGGGCTGCTGACGCTGTTCGTGACCCGGACGACGCTGGGGCTGTCGATGCGGGCCGCCGCCGAGGACCTCCCCGCCGCTCGGCTGATGGGCATCCGGGTCAACCGCGTCGTCGCGACCGCGTTCGCGATCGGGGCCGGGCTGGCGGCCGTCGCCGGCGTCCTCTACTCGGTCCAGGCCGGCCAGATCAACCCGTACATGGGCTTCACGCCGGTGCTGAAGGCGTTCATCGCCGCGGTCATCGGCGGCTTCGGCAGCATCGCCGGCGCGGTCGTCGGCGGCTACGTGCTGGGCTTCCTGGAGGTCCTCGTGACCGCGCTCGCGGGGATCGGCGACCTGCTGCCGCCGGGCTCCGTGCCGCCCGAGGTCCGGAGCTTCCTCCAGACGATCCTCCCCAGCGGCCTCGGGAGCTGGCGCGACGCCGTCGTGTTCGTGATCCTCATCCTCGTCCTGCTGGTCCGGCCGCAGGGCATCCTGGGCCGGCGCGGCCCGGACGACGAGCTGTGAGGGACAACGTCGCGCTGCGGCGGGCGGCCGGCCCGGGCCTCGTGATCGTCCTCACCTCGATCGCGCTCGCCGCCCTCGACATCAGCGGCCAGTCGTTCTGGCAGGGCCTCGCGATCAACCTCGCGATCTTCATGATCCTGACGGTCTCGCTGAACCTCACGAGTGGCTTCACCGGCGTCTTCTCGCTGGGCCAGATCGGGTTCATGGCGCTGGGCGCGTACATCTCGGCGATCCTGACGCTGCCGCTGGCCGAGAAGGCGGCCTACCTGTCGGACCTGCCACCGTGGCTGGCGGGCGTCCACCTCGACCAGGTCATCGGGCCGTTCCCGGTGGGTTTCCTCGCCGCGACGCTGATCGCGGCGGTCATCGTGAGCGGCGTCGCGTGGCTCGTCGGCCGGGTGCTGATGCGGCTGTCGGGCCACTTCGTCGCGGTCGCGACGCTCGGCTTCCTCGTCATCGTCCGGGTCGTGCTCTTCAACGCCGACGCGTTCACCCGCGGCTCGCGGACGTTCTCGAACGTCACGCCCTACACGAACCTGTGGTGGTCGTGGGCCTGGGTCCTGCTCGTCGTCTATGTCGTCTGGCGGATCAAGCGCTCCGCGTACGGCCGCGACATGTTCGTCCAGCGCGACGACCGGCTGGCCGCCCAGGCCGTCGGGATCCGGGTCATGAACCCGCGGCTGCTGGCGTTCGTCGTCGGCGCGTTCTTCTCGGCGGTCGCGGGCTCGCTCTACGCCCACTTCATCACGTCGTTCTCGCCGACGGTCTTCTACTTCGACCTGACGTTCCGGGTGATCACGATGCTCGTGATCGGCGGGATGGGCTCGGTCAGCGGGTCGATCCTGGGCGCGATCGCGATCGTCTTCCTGACCGAGGGCCTCCGGCGGGTCGAGGACGCGACGCTGCTCTACGGCCTCAGCGCGATCATCCTCGCGGTGATCTTCATCGTCGTGATCACCGTCCGGCGGGAGGGCTTCCTGGGCCAGCGCGAGGTGCCGCTGGACCGGTTGTTCCTGCGCCGGCCGAAGCCGCCCGACGAGCCCCAGCCGGAGGCTCAGAGCCCGTAGACGGCCTCGGAGTTGCGCCACAGGATCCGCTCGGCCCAGTCGAGCGCGGTCCGCTCGTCGAGGGCGCCCTCGGCGATGTGCTCGTCGAGGACGCTGCGCCAGCGCCCGCCGCCCGATCCGGGCCCCGATCCAGTACAGCTCCGGGACGAGCGACGCGTCGGTCGAGAACAGGAGCTTGCTCGCCGGCGCGAGGCCCAGCAGCTCCCGGTAGATCTGGGTCGCCTCGCCGGCCGCGAACAGGATCGACTCGCCCATGTCGGCGTAGACGTTGGGGAACATCGCGGCGCAGTACGCGAGCGAGCGGACGTACGGGTAGCCGGTGTGGAGCAGCACGATCGGCGCGGCGCGGAACCGCTCGCTGAACAGGAAGCGCAGCGCGGCCGGGTCGACGAGCGTCAGGTCGAGGTCCGGGTCGCCCAGGCCGGTGTGGAACTGGATCGGCACGTTCTGGCGGGCGGCCTCCTCGACCGCGATGACGATCAGGTAGTCGAGGAGCGGCTTCGACTCGATCCGGACGCGGCCCTCGGCCAGCCACGTGGCCCGGGTCAGGCGATAGCCGTCCGCTGCGTCCACGCGCAGCGTCGGCGCCACGTGCAGCCCGGAGCGGTAGGCGATCACGGACTTCAGGCCGACGATGCCGCGACCGCGGAGGTCGCTCAGCGCGGCGCCGTACGCGTCGAGGAAGTCATCCATGGACTCCGCTTCGCCGATCAGCCGCTCGATCAGCGGCTCGAGCCGCAGGACCTCCTCGATCCGGCACGGAGCGAGCGCCCGCAGCTCCTCGAGCGAGTACGTCGTGTCGGCGCCGTAGCCGGTGTCGATCAGCCACGTCTTGAAGTTGCCGCGCTCGACGACCGACCGCGTGAGCCACTCGACGCCGCGCTCCCGGCGCGCCGCGTGGACGGCTTCCGGCGTCGCCTCGCAGCCGAGCAGCGCGGCCATCTCGACGAGCGCGTAGCGGTAGAACAGCGTGTGCTGGACGTGGTCCCGGGCGATCTCCGGGATGTACGACTCGGTCAGGTGGATCCGGAACGCGTCGTCGTCGGCCGGCTGCTCGCGGAGGAGCGAGTGGCAATGGTTGTCGACGATCGGGATCGCGTCGAGGTCGAGGGCCAACGGAGCGCCTGTCTCAGTACTTGAAGAAGTGGTTGTCGAGCTCGAACGCCTCGTCCTTCTCGGCGTAGGCAGCGGCCTCGGCCCGCCGGACCTTCAGGTATTCGGTCGCGAGTCCGGACCCCAGCGCGCCCATCAGGACCGCGTCCTTCTCGAGCTCGTCGAGCGCCTCGGCCGATGTCAGCGGGAAGCGCCGGATGCCGCGCGCCTCACGCTCCTTGTCGGTCAGGTTGCCCGGGTCCTCGTTGACCGGCTCGCCCGGGTCGAGGCCGCGCTCGATGCCGTCGAGGACCGCCGCGATGACGCCGCCCAGCGCGATGTACGGGTTGTTGCTGTTGTCGCTGGCCTTCAGCTCGAGGTTCGTCGACGCGGCCTCGTCGTCCCAGTAGCGGCTGGGAACGCGGACCGCGGCCTCGCGGTTCTCGATGCCCCAGGCGGTGTACGCCGACGACCAGTAGTGGGGCTGGAGCCGCCGGAACGAGTTCGTGCTGGGGGTGGTCAGCGCGAGCAGGCCCGGCAGGTGAGCGACGACGCCGGCGATCGCGTGGCGGGCGAGATCGCTCAGGCCGGCCGGACCGTCGCCGGCGAGCAGGTTCTGGGCGTGGTCCGCGTCCCAGATGCTCCAGTGGAGGTGGGCGCCGCTGCCCGCCTGGTCGGCCCACGGCTTGGGGGCGAGCGTCGCGATCATCCCGTGCTGCGCGGCGACGCCGCGGACCGTCTGGCGGTACGTGACCTGGTTGTCGGCCGCCCGGAGCGCGGGCGCGTGGCGGATCGACAGCTCCTGCTGGCCCCAGCCCAGCTCGGGATGCGACAGCTCGACGGTCAGCCCCTGGGCGGTCAGCGCGGCGATGATGTCCTGGATGACCGGCTCGGTCGACTCCATCCCGATCGCGCTGAAGCACAGGCTCCGGTCGACCGGCACGAAGCCGTCGTCGGTGCGATAGGCGAGGAAGAACTCGTTCTCGAACGCGGCATCGACCGCGAGACCCCTGGCGGCCGCCGCGGCGACCTGGCGCTGGAGGAAGTGGCGCGGGTCGAGGGCCCATGGCTGGTGGTCGAGCTCGACCATGTTCACGAGCATCTGGCCGCTGCGCGGGGCGTACGGCAGGACGACGAATGTGTCCGGGTCCGGCACGAGCCGGATCTCGCCGACCGGGCCGTAGGTCGCGTCCGGCGCGAGGGTGTCGAGGCTCGTGAACGACTGCATGCCCTTCACGAGGCCGATCCCGCTCGCCATCCGCCGCGCGAGCTGCCCGACGTGGGTGCTCTTGCCGCGGATGACGCCGCCGTTGTCGCAGTAGAGGAAGCGGACGAGCTGGAGGCCCTGCTCGTTCGCCTGCTGGACGATCTCGTCGGGTGTCATGGGTCAGCCTCGACCGATGAGCCTGGATGGATGGGGCGCGGCCGACGACCGGGCCGGCCGCGCCAGGAGAGACGCCGTCGCCGCTACGGAGCCGGCACCTTTTCCGGGACGACCTCGCCGCCGAGCGTGAACTTGCCGCCCTTCACCGCGATCACCGTGACCCCCTTCTGGGGCACGTGCGAGTCGGCCGAGAACGTGATCGCGCCGGTGATGCCCTTGAAGTCCTTCGTCGCCCTCGATCGCGGTCTTCACCGCCGCCGAGTCGGTGTTGCCGGCGCGCTTGATCGCGTCGACGAGCAGGTAGACCGTGTCGTAGCCGAGGGCCGCGAACGCGTTCTCCGGATCGTGGCCGTACTCGGTCTTGTAGGCGGCCATGAACTTCTTGATGCCGTCGGTGCCGCCGGTCGCGTCCATCAGCGCGTGCGTCGTGAAGAACGTGTTGTCGGCCGCCGGGCCGGCGACGCTCACGAGGTCCGGCGTGTCGTAGCCGTCGCCGCCGACGATCGGGCCGGTGATGCCGGCGTCGCGGAACTGCTTCACGAGCGGCCCGACGTTGTACGGCATCGCCGCCACGTAGTAGAAGTCCGGCGGCGTGCTCAGCGCCTTGATCTTCGTGATCTGGGCCGAGAAGTCGGTCGCCTTGTCGTCGTACGAGTCCTCGAGCGCGATCGTCCCGCCGAGCTCCGTGAAGCGGTCCTTGAAGTACTTGCCGAGCAGCGTCGTGTACTCGACGCCCTTGTCCCACAGGAAGTAGGCGGTCTTGCCGAAGGTCTTGAACGAGTACTCCGCGCCGACCGCGGCCTGGACGTTGTCGCCGAAGCAGGCCAGGAACATCATGTCGCCGACCTGGGTCGGGATCTTGGGCGACGTCGCGCCGACCGTGATGAACGGGATCTTGGCGGACTGGAACGTCGGGCCGGCCGCGAGGACCGAGTCCGTGTCGGTGTAGCCGATCATCAGCGGGACCTTGTCCTGCTCGACGAACTGCTTCGCCGTCTGGGCGGTGACGTCCATCTTGTACTGGCTGTCGTGGACGATGAAGTCGATCTGCGAGCCGAGCACGCCGCCCGCCGCGTTGATCTCCTTGACCGCGAGCTTCGCGCCGTTCGCCGCCGGGAGGTCGAGCGCGGACTCGTCGCCGGTCAGGGCGAACCCGCCGCCGATCTTGATCGTGCCGCCGGTGCCGCCGCCACCGCCCGCTGGAGGGCGAGGCCGCGGTGCTACACGCGGCGAGGACGAGGACGAGGGCGGTCGTCAACGCGAGGACGCTGCGGGTCATGGCTCCTCCTCCGGATCGACGAGGCCCGTCGCTGGGGGCATCTTGACCTCGATGCCGCGAGCGGTGGACGATCGACCGCGTCCGGGCGCTGACGGCGGGCACACTATCCCGCACCGCCCGGCCGATGACAAGGTCCGTTCCGGTCGCGAATCGGGAGCGCCGTGCCAGTACCGGACTCGCCACGACCGCCGCTCGTCGTCGTCTCGCTGGCCGCGCCCGAGGACGCGGCGGACCCGGCGCTCCAGCGCCGCCGGAACGACCGCTACGTCGACGCGGTCGAGCGTCACGGGGCGCGGGTCGTCCGCCTGACTCCGCGATCGACGGCCGCGGAGCGCGACGCGGCGTTCGCGGCGATGGACGGCCTGCTCCTGACCGGCGGCGCGGATATCGATCCCCGCCGCTACGGCCAGCCACCCCACGGCGCCGTGGACGTCGACGAGGCACGCGACGAGCTCGAAGCGGCGGCGTGGTCGGCGGCCGTCGACCGGAGCGTGCCGGTCCTGGGGATCTGTCGCGGCCTCCAGGCGATCAACGTCTTCTCCGGCGGGTCGCTGCTGCAGCATGTCGAGGGCCACGCCGGGCCGGCCTGGGGATCGGGGCCGGCCGCGACCCACCCCCTCCGGCTGGTCGAGGGGACGCGGCTCGCGTCGGTCCTCGGGCCGGCAGAGGAGCTCGAGGTCAACGCCTACCACCACCAGGGCATCCTCGAGGCGGACCTCGCACCGGGCCTGCGGGCCGCCGCCTGGGCCGACAGCGCGGCCGGGCCGCTCGTCGAGGGCGTCGAGGCCGCGGGCGGCGGCCGCTTCGTCGTCGGCGTCCAGTGCCACCCGGAGCGCACGGAATCGACGCCGGGCGAGTTCGAGCGGCTGTTCGCCGCGTTCGTTGCGGCGGCGACTCCGGACTGACGAGCTCCGGCGCCCGGCGTCAGGTCGTGGAGGCGGCGGCCATTGCCTCCTGGATCGCGGCGTGGAGCCGTTCGCCGGTTGGTTGGCCGGTGAGCGCCGTCACGCCATGCGGGCCACTCTCCTCTTCCCAGCTGAGCTCGAGGCCCGGCGACGTGAGGACGACCGGCGTGTCGGGGTGGATGTCGCGGATGTTCTCGATCAGCGTCCGTGATCCGTCGGCGTCGCCGCTTGCCCAGACGTCGTACACGAGGACGTCGGCGCGCTCGGCGAGGTCGCAGGGATGCCCGGCGAGCACCGGGCACCGGTTCTTGGTCGGGCCGGAGCACTCGCTGACGTCGTAGCCATAGCGGCGCAGGGAGTCGACCTCCTGGCCGGCCAGATCGAGGTCGTGGTGGACGACGAGGACCCGTGTCATGTCGCACCTCCTCGAGATGCTTGGGCCGGTCGCTGGGGCCGGTGATCCGGGAAGTCTGGACCGGTCCGCTCGCCGATCGCAGTGCCGAACGGCATGCCACCGCCGGGCCGAACTGCACGGCGCATCGGGCGAGGATCAGCGAGGCTATCCGGCCGTCACGAGCACGACGTTCCCGTCGGGGTCGTCGACCATCGCCATGTACGCCCCGAAGCTCGTCCGGAACGGGTCGCGCCGGCCGTTGTAGCCGGCCTCCGTCAGCTCGGCGTACGTGGCGTCGACCGCCGCGTCGCCGTCGACGAAGAACTCGATGACGATCGCCGAGCCGCCGCTGGGCGGCCGGTGGTCGGGGATCGCCCGGGCGAACGTCGTCGTGAGGACGAGCTGGTGCTCGTCGCCGATCGGGACCTGGATGTCGGTCTTCTGGTCCGCGTCGGGCGGGAACTCGACGCCGAGGCGGCGGTAGAACGCGAGCGACCGCGGCAGGTCCTCGACGAGCAGCACGACCATCGTGAAGCGCGGCTTCGTCACGCGAGCCCTCCTTCAGGTCCGATCCGCACCGGGGATCAGCGTACGCCGGCCGCCGACTCCACCGCGCGCTTCGCGTCTGTCGTCGCTTCCTCGATTCTCGCCGCCGCGTCCTGCTCTTCGCCGCGACGCCGGATCTCGTGCGGCATCCGCTCGTGGGTGATCGCGGCCGTCACCTCGGCGCCGATCAGCAGCATCGCCGCGGAGCCGTAGAACCAGAGCATCATCACGATGACGGCGCCCAGGGATCCGTACGTCGTCCCGTAGTGCGCCACGTTCGTGGCGTAGAAGCCGATCGCCGCCGTCGCGACAAGCCAGCCCAGCGCGAAGATCGCCGCCCCGGCCACGATGCCGCGCCACGGGACGACGACGCTGGGGGCGTAGCGGTAGAGGATCGCGGCCGCGGCCGTGAGCACGACGAACACCGCCGGCCAGCGCAGCAGCTGGAGCATGAAGAACGCCTGATCGCCCAGCCCGATCCCCTGCGCCGCCTGTTGCGTGATCACCGCGCCGCCGACGATCGTGACGAACGAGAGGATCGCCCCGGCCGCCGCGAGGATCGTGAGCCCGATCGCCACCGCGTAGCGGAGCAGGAACGGCCGCTGCTCCGGCACGTCGTAAGCCCGGTGGATGCCCTTCACGAGCGCGTTCGTGCCGCCGGTGGCCGCCCACAGCGCGGTCAACGCGCCGAACGTGATGAGCCCCGGCTGATGGCCCCCGAGGAGCCGTTCCAGCTCCGGCCGGAGGCCCTCGGCGATCGAGGGCGGCAGGTTGTCGCCAAGGCCGTTCACGATCATCTGGGCCGGGTTCTCGACGTGGAACCAGCCTGCCGCGAACGACCCGAGCGCGGCGACGAACAGCCCGAACGGGAAGACCGCGAACAGGAAGCGGTACGCGATCTCGGCCGCCAGGCCGGAGACGTCGTCGGCCTTGATGCCCTCCATGAGCCGTCCGACGATGTCCTTGACTTCCTCGCGGGCCGGCGCCGGCTTCTCGGAGTCTGCGATCACAGGCATGGGCCGAGCGTCCCACGACACGGCCATCGAGCGTGTCATCCAGTCGGGCCGTGGAGTTGCACCCGCGTCGCAGCGCTCTGCGATCATCTTCGGGATGCCCACGGACGAGGCGTGCGCCGCGGTCGACGCGATCTTCGAGCGGTTCTTCACGGAGAAGGGCGCACCCGGGGTCGCGTTCGGGATCGTCGAGGACGGGCGACTCGTCCACTCTGTGGCCCACGGCGCGGCGCGCCTCGCCGACGGAGTGCCGCCGACCGCTGACACCCAGTTCCGGATCGCGTCGATGACGAAGAGCTTCACCGCCTCGACGATCCTGATGCTGCGCGACGAGGGGCGGCTGGGCCTCGACGACGCCGTGGCGACCCACGTCCCGGAACTCGCCGGCTGGCGCCCATGGTCCGCCGATTCGCCGGCGATCTCGATCCGCCACCTCCTCACGATGACCGCCGGCCTGCCGACCGACGACCCGTGGGGCGATCGGCAGCAGGGGCTGGCGATCGACGCGTTCGGGCGCTTCCTCGCCGGCGGCGTGTCGCTCGGCCGGGCCCGCCCGGCGTCCGCTTCGAGTATTCGAACCTCGGCTACGCGATCCTCGGCCGGATCGTCGCGAACGTGACCGGGGCGGAGTACGGCGCCGCGGTTCGCGACCGGCTCCTGTCGCCACTCGGCCTGCGCGCCGGCTTCGACGTCGACGCGATCCCGCCCGAGCTGCGGGCGACCGGCTTCGTCCGCCGCGCCGACGCCTGGCAGGAGGAGCCGATCGACGGCCACGGCGCGTTCGCCCCGATGGGCGGCCTGTTGGCGTCCGTCCGCGACCTCGCCCGGTGGGTCGGCGAGTTCACCGATGCGTTCCCGGCGCGCGACGACCCGGATGACGGCCATCCCCTGCGCCGGGCGGCGCGCCGCGAGATGCAGCAGGCCCACGCGGCGATGGGGCCGGAGCTCTCCTGGCCGTCGGCCGATGCGGCATCTGACCTCCAGTCCGCGGGGTACGGCTACGGCCTCTTCGTGCTGCACGACCTGGCGCTGGGCCGGGTCGTCGGGCACGGCGGCGGGTACCCGGGCTTCGGATCGCACATGCGCTGGCACCCGGCGTCCGGGCTGGGTGTCGTCGCCCTCGCGAACGCCCGCTACGCGCCGGTTGGCCGGCTGACGCTCGAGGCGCTCCGGATCCTCGTCCCGAATGCTGCCGGGCGCATCCGGCGGCCGGCGCCGTGGCCAGAGACGGCTGCCGCGCGCGGCGCGGTCGAGCGCCTGCTCGCGAATTGGGACGACGAGGTCGCGAATGGCCTGTTCGCGATGAACGTCGAGCTCGACGAACCGCTGGCAGATCGCCGTGCGGCGTTCGCGAAGCTCCGGGCGAGCCACGGCGCGCTGACGCCGGACGAACCCGGTACGGAGACGACGTGGGGGCCGGCGCACCAGGAGTGGTGGCTGCGCGGCGAGCGGGGCCGCGTCCGGATCGAGATGATCCTGGACCCCGAGTCGCCGCCGCGGGTCCAGTGGCTCGAGGTCACGCCCGTTCCGGAGCCGTCGCCGCGGCTGGCCGGCATCGCGGCGCAAGTCGTCGCGCTCCTCGCGGCGCCCGGCGCCACGTGGCCCGACGACGTCGAGCTCGCGCCCGCGGTCGACCGACCGGCAGTCGAGCGCGCCCTTCGAGCGGCGGAGGCCGGCTTCGGTCCCGTCGAGCTGGGCCCCGTTCTCGAGGGCGACGGCGAGAAGACGGCGACCTGGCGCCTCCTCGGCGATCGGGGCCGGCGGCTCCGGCTCGAGCTCGCGGTCGAGGGACCGGACGGCCCGGTCACGAAGGTCGCGATCCGCCCCGAGACGCTCGAGCCGCCAGCCGAGCAGGACTGACGATGCCGATCATCGACGTCCACACCCACATGTTCACGACCCGCTGGCTCGAGCTCCTCCGGTCGCGCGGCGCGCCGTACAACGTCCAGCTCCGCCCCGACGGCCGCGAGGAGGTCTTCCGCGGCGACACGCCGGTCGTCTTCCCGCAGCCCGGCCACTTCGACTACGACCTCCGCCTCCGGGCGATGGACAAGGCCGGCATCGACGTCTCGATCGTGTCCCTCACGTGTCCCAACGTCTACTGGGGCGGCGAGGACGTGAGCAACGAGGCGGCCCGCGAATCGAACGCGACGATGGCCGAGGCCCAGCGGGCCCACCCCGACCGCATCCGCTGGCTGGCATCGCTGCCGTGGGAGTACCCGTCCCGGGCGGTGACCGAGCTCGCCAGGAGCTGCGACGAGGGTGCGGTCGGCGTCATGGTCATCGCCAACGTCGCGGGCCGGAGCCTGACGGAGCCCGCGTTCGAGCCGATCTGGGCCGAGATCGACCGCCGCGCGCTGCCGGTCCTCGTCCATCCCGGCGAGCCGCCCGGCACCGACCTGATGGACCTGCGCCGGTACGACCTCAGCTGGTCGGTCGGGTTCATGTTCGACACGACGCTCGCGATCACCCGGATGATCTTCGACGGCTTCCTCGACCGGTTCGCGGACCTCAAGCTGATCGCGGCCCACGGCGGCGGCGCGCTCCCCTATCTCGTCGGCCGGTTCGAGAAGGGCGACGCGGTCGAGCTGCCGGAGCGCCGCCGGATGACCGCCAGCCCGACCGACTACCTGCGCCGGATCTGGTACGACTGCCTGACGTACGACCCGCGGGCGCTCGCCTACCTGATCTCGATCGTCGGGCCGGAGCGGGTCATGTTCGGGACCGACTGGCCCCACCAGGTCCACGACGTCGCGGGCTCGCTGGCGAACACCGCGGCACTGCCGCCGGACCAGCGCGATGCGATCCGGGGCACGAACGCGATCGCGCTCTTCGGTCTCTGACCGAGGTCGGCCGAAAACCGCTTGCCACCGCGGCGGCGTAGAGACCTCGAGCACGCACACGACTTGCCCAGTCGCACGCCCGCATCGCCCGATCCGTCAATCGGGCGCCGTCACACTCGGCCCGCGTCGCGCTCGCTGCCAGCCCGGCCGAGTGAGGTACACGACGATGCCCGTTCTGATTCCCCTGATCCTGTGCGTAGCCGCGCTCATCGCGCTCGACATCGCCGCGATCGCGTTCGGCGTCGACAGCCGCGAGGACTTCACCGACGACCGGACGCCGCCCGGCATCACCTGAGCCGGATCCGCCCAACGTTCACGGTCCGGAATTGCCGATGCTGGCCTGGAGTGAGAGAATTCAGGGTCCAGCGATGGCGTCGGGGGCGCCGAGCATTCTGCCCGTGGAGGTGCGCGAAATGGTTGAGGCTGCGACCCGGATCCTGAACAAGCCGGCCTGGGTGGACCTCGGAACGTCCGATGCCGCCGCGGCTCGCGAGTTCTACGCGAAGGTCTTCGGCTGGAACGTCGAGGTCAACCCCGACCCCCAGTACGGCGGCTACGCCATCGCGAAGGTCGATGGCCAGGACGCGGCCGGCATCGGCGGAACGATGTCGCCGGAGCAGCCGACCGCGTGGTCGGTCTACATCGGCACCGACGACATCGAGGACATGTCGATGCGGGTGACCGAGGCCGGCGGCGCGGTCGCGGCGTCGGCGTTCGATGTCGGCGACCAGGGCCGGATGGCCGTGTTCCAGGATCCCACGGGGGCGTTCATCTCGGCCTGGCAGGGCGCGCGGATGGGCGGCTTCGCGACCGAGGGCGCGAACTCCTTCGGCTGGGCCGAGCTCAACGCCCGCGGCGCCGACAAGGCCGTCCCGTTCTACAAGCAGGTCTTCGGCTGGGACCCGAAGGCCGTCGGCACGCCGGACCAGCCGTACACCGAGTTCCAGCTCGGCGGCCAGAGCATCGCCGGGGCGACCGAGATGAACCCGATGGTCCCGCCCGAGGTCCCCGCCTACTGGCAGGTCTACTTCACGGTCGACGACGTCGACGCCAGCCACGCAACGGCGGTCGGCGCCGGAGCCCGCGAGCTGCTGGCGCCGATGGACTTCCCGGGTGGCCGGATGTCGATCCTCAGCGACCCGCAGGGCGCGTCGTTCGGGCTGATGCGGATGGCCGAGAACGCGCTAGCCGGGCGTCAGCCGGGCGTTTCCGCCGCCTCGGATGCCTCGCGGAAGTGGCGGTCGGTCATGGGCGCCATCTTCGCCATGCCGTTCGTCGTCTCGAGCACGATCCGGATCGCGATCCCCGGATCGATCGCGGTGCGGACGCGGGCGAGCTCGTTCGCGAGGGCGCCGGCGCAGGCGGCCGGCCAGGCGGACCGCGGCACGCCGTACCGGGCGAGGATCTCGCGCACCGGCGCGCGCAGGTCGTAGGCGTAGCGCAGGGGCGGCACGAGCGGCCAGTTGTCCTGCGGAACGCTGAACCCGACGAAGCCCCAGCCGTCGGTGCCGCCGCCGCCCAGCAGCGAGACGTAGACGCGGAAGACGTCGGCCAGCTCCGGGAAGTCGGCCGGGGCGTAGCCGCCCGGCGAGGGCACCGGCGCGGATCACGCCGAACGCGCTCTCGCCGGTCTTCGACCACTCGCTCGCGTTCGCGCAGAGGACGTCGTTGATCCGATCGGACAGGACGGCCGAGCCGGGAACGAGCTGGTGCGACTCCGGGTCGAACTCGCCAGCGGCGGCGATGCACGATTCGCCGCAGACGGCGGCACCGGCGGTGAGCAGATCCTCGACGCGGATCCGGCCGTCGGCGTCGACCACGCGCGTCTCGAACATCGCCCCGAGGGCCTGCGCAGCGGCCTGGACACCGGACGGCGCGGCATCCCGCTGGTCGGGCGTCTTCCGGCCGAAGAGCCGCACCGTCAGCCCTCGCCCGGCGGAGACGCCTCGCCGGCGCCGCGGCCGGCAAGATGCTTCTCGAAGTAGGCACACAGCGGGTCGTCGGCGTACGGCCCAAACGGCCCGGTCCTGCGGAAGCCGGTCCGCTCGTACAGCCCGATCGCCTCCTCCTGGTAGATGCCGGTCTCCAGCCGCAGGACGTCGATGCCGCGGGCCCGCGCCTCGTCGGCCAGCCGGGCCAGGATCTGCTTGCCGAAGCCCGCGCCGCGGAACGCCGGGGCGACGAACATCCGCTTGACCTCGGCGTAGGGCCCGCCGTCCGCCTCCGCCGCATCGACGAACAGGATCCCGCCGCACGCGGCCGGCACGCCGCCGGCCCGCAGGACGAAGAACTCGACACCCTCCTCGAGCAACCGATCGACGCTGAACGCGTGACGACTCGATGGCGGGTAGCGCGAACCCAGATGCGCGTCGAGCTCGTCGATGAGTCGCCGCGCGTCGGGCGTGTCGGGGCGCTCGGGGCCGATGACGACGTCGACGATCATGCGGTCGCCTCGGCGGTCGCGGCAGGAACGTCGTCGGGCGATGGGAACACGGTCTTGAACGTGAACGCCTCGGCGGTTGGGCCAACCTCGGCGAGGCGGGTCAGCCGGGCGAGCGCGTCGTCGACCGTCGGGGTCGATCCGGCGGGCACCCACCAGAGGACCATGCTCGGCCCGTCGGCCCGCTCGAACCACTCGTAGCGCCGGGCGAACACGGCCTTGTGATCCGAGCGGTAGGTGAAGCCATGGAGGGCCTCGATCGATTCCCAGACGCTCATGTTGACGATGAACAGCGGGTCGCCGCCAACCTTCAGGTCGGTGTTGTTGCCGCTCTCGCCCTGCAGCCGCCAGACGAAGCCCGGGCTCGCATCGGCGATCGCGTTGATCGCGTCCAGCCAGGCCATGAAGTCGGCGAGCTGCGGCGTATCCAGCGGGGCGACGGTCCGCCCCACGTTCAGCTGGGCGATGTGGTGCGCCATGTGATCCTCCGAGGCACGCACAGTCTGACGAATGAAGGCCCGCTGCGCCACGAAATAACGAGGACTCGCGATGCGGCCGACCCGCCCTCGGCCCGACGCTGGCGTCGCCCATTCATCGTCTCGTCCGAAAAGGGGACCCATGAACGCACTCTCCACGCCCGCCGCGTCCGGAGCCACCTCGGCGCCCGCCGCGCCGGACCTCGCCGCCGTCAAGGGCCGCCAGCAGGCGACCTGGGCGAGCGGCGACTACCACATGATCGGGACCCAGATCCAGATCGTGTCGGAGCTGCTCATCGAGGCGCTCGACGTCCACTCGACCGAGCACGTCCTCGACGTCGCGACCGGCAGCGGCAACGCGGCCCTCGCCGCGGCCCGCCGCGGCTGCCAGGTCGTCGGCGTCGACTATGTCCCCTCGCTCCTCGACCGGGCCCGCCGGCGACGCGACGCCGAGGGCCTCGACGCCCAGTTCATCGAGGGCGACGCCGAGGCGCTGCCGTTCGGGAACGACCAGTTCGACGTGGTCAGCTCGGTCTTCGGGGCGATGTTCGCGCCGAACCAGGAGAAGACGGCCGACGAGCTCGTCCGGGTGACCCGCTCCGGCGGTCGGATCGGCCTCGCCTCCTGGACGCCCGAGGGCTTCATCGGCCAGTTCTTCAAGGTCAACGGCCGCCACGTCCCGCCGCCCGCCGGCGTCCGGCCGCCGCTCCAGTGGGGCACGACCGAGCGCCTCTCGGAGCTGTTCGCCGACGTCATCGTGGATTTCCGCGTCGAGCGCCGCTTCTACACGTTCCGGGCCCGGACGCCGGAGGCCTGGATCGCCGACTTCCGGCGCTGGTACGGCCCGACGCTGAAGTCGTTCGAGGCTGTCGGCGCTCCCGGTGCCGAGGCACTCGAAGCCGACCTGCTCGAACTGATCGCCTCGTTCAACCGGGCCGACGACGGCACGATGGTCGTACCGAGCGAGTACCTCGAGGCCGTCCTCGTCAAGGCCTGACCCACCGCACGTCTCCCAGTGCGCTCCGGCGGCGGCTCGGGCTGTCGAGCCGCCGCCGTCCCGTGCCCGCTGCCTGCGCTACCGTTTTCCGGTGGCCGATTCAGACCCGGGGATCCGTCTCCGACCGTGGGGTCCCGACGACCTGCCTCTTCTCGAGCAGCTCCTCGGCGACCCGGCGATGACCATGTACCAGGGCGGCCCCGAGTCGCGGATCGGGCTCCGCCGCCTCCACCTCGACTACATGGCACTTCGGCCGCCAACCGGGCGGATGTTCGTGATCGTCGCCGACGACGATCCCGCCCCGGCCGGGAGCGTCGGCTACTGGCTCTCTGACCACGGCGGCCAGACCGTCTGGGAGCTTGGCTGCTCGGTGCTGCCCGGGTTCCAGGGCCGTGGCATCGGGCGGCGATCGCTGCTGCTCGCCTGTGCGGCGGCCTTCCGGGACGCTGCCCGGCCGGTCCACGGCTACCCCTCGGTGGACAACGACGCGTCGAACGCGATGTGCCGGCAGGGCCGGGTTCCGCATGGCAGCCGAGCTCGAGATCGAGCTGCGACCCGGACGGACGATGCGCGTCTACGACTGGGTGCTCGAGCCGGATGGCGTGACGGCCGCCGCCGAACCGTGACACGATTCGGCGATGCCCCTCAGCGGTGAATACGCCCCCGGCACGTCCAGCTGGGCCCGCAAGCAGGCCGAGGCCTACGAGGCGTCCGACGGCGCGAGATCGGCCCTCCTCCGCGGCAAACCGATCATCGTCCTGACCTCGGTCGGGGCGAAGACCGGCCTCCTCCGCAAGACCGCCCTCATGCGCGTCGAGCACGATGGCCACTACGCGGTCGTGGCGTCGAAGGGCGGCGCGGCGAAGCACCCGGTCTGGTACTACAACCTCAACCAGAACCCCCACGTCGAGCTCCAGGACGGCGACGTGAAGCGGGACTACCTCGCCCGCGAGCTGACCGGCGACGAGCGGGCGACGTGGTGGGCAAGGGCAGTCGATGTCTGGCCGGACTACGACGGTTACCAGAAGAAGACCGCCCGTCAGATCCCGGTCTTCCTCCTCGAGCCGATGACCACCAACGACCAGTGAGCCCTGTCGACGTCTCGCGGACGGTCCCGGTCGCGAGCGGCGAGGACTTCGACCGCTGGCTGCGCGCCAACGGCAGCAGCGATCGAGAAGTCGTCGTCGAGATCTTCAACCGCGCGTCGGGCCGCCAGACCGTCGGGCTCGTCGCGCTCCAGGAGGTCGCCCTGTGCCACGGCTGGGTCGACACCCAGACGAAGCGGATCGACGACGAGCGCTACGCGATCCGGTTCGTGCCGCGCCGACCGGGCTCGAACTGGTCGCCGAAGAACCGCGCCCTCGCGCGGCGGATGCTGGAGGACGGACGGATGACCAAGTTAGGAGCGGCCACGCTCCCCACGGACCTGTGAGCGAGGCCCCGGACGCCGCCGCGATCGAGGCCTGGATCGTCGCGACGTACCCCGACGCGGATGTCGTCAGGGCCGGCAGCGGCGCCTTCTTCTCGTGCGATCCGGAGAAGCACTGGCCGAACTTCGCGACGATCGTGACGAGCGACGAGTACGACCAGTTCTCAGACCTCGACCATCCCGGTGACTTCCGGCTCAACGTCGGCGTGGGCCGGGCGACGTTCGACGCGCTCGCCGGCGCGGACGCGCTCGAGGGCGCCCACGACTTCACGGCCCGCGACCGGGTGCTCCCCCACCCTGTCTACGGCGCCCAGCGCTGGCTGTCGATCATCAACCCCAGCGCCGAAACCTTCGAGACGGTCGTCCAGCCGCTCATCGACGAGGCCCACGAGATCGTCGGCGGCCGCGTGGAGCGGCTGAAGCAGCGGGGACCGTCGGCCGGAAGCTGACGCTCGTCGGGCGGCGGTCCTCAGTCGGCACCGGCCTCCGTCTCGCGGATGAGCCGCTTCGGCGCCTGGATCCGCCACGCGTCGTGGAGCAGCTTCTGCAGCATCCCCAGGTCGACCGCGTCGAGTCGGACGAGGACCGCCGGATAGCCGTTGTAATGCGGCTCCGTGAAGAATGCGGCCGGATCCATGTCGATCAGCGCCTCCTTCTCGGACTCATCGGCGACGCGGATCGCGACCACCGACGGGTTCGGCAGGCGGGCCTTCTTCGGCTCGACCCTTTCCAGCCAGACCCAGGCGAAGCCCTTGCCCTCGACGTTGAACCGGAAGTCGTCGGGCCCCTCGGTGGTCGCCGGCAACGCCAGCGCAAGGCGGCGGACGTCGTCCTGCGTGGCCATGGCGTCAGCGCGTCGCGAACCGGTCCGTCGCGGCGAGGTGCAGCCGGTCCGCCTCGTCGTCGCCGCGGTGGCCGCCCGCAACGAAGTGGAGCTCCGCGTCGGGCCAGGCGCGGGCGAGCGACCACGCGACATCAGGCGGGCCCGCAAGGTCGAGCCGGCCGTGGACGAGGACCGACGGGATCCCGGCGAGGCGAGACGCGTTCCGGAGCAGCTCGTCGTCCTCGAGCCAGGCCGCGTGGGAGAAGTAGCGCGTGACGAGGCGGGCGAACGCGATCGCGTAGCGCTCGTCGTCCCAGCGCGGGTTCGGGACGACGTAGCCCGCCTCGAGGCTGAGGATCGCGTCCTCCCACGCCAGCCAGTCGCGCATTGCCCGGAGCCGGCGCTCGTCGGGGATGCCGGGGCCGTTCAGCAGCCGGTCGTAGGCCGCGACGAGGTCGCCGTCCCGCTCGGCTTCCGGCACACCGGCCCGGAAGCGGTTCCACTCCTCGGGGAAGTAACGGCCCGTCTCGCGGGCGAACCAGTCCACGTCGGACCGCCGCGTCATCGTCACGGACAGCAGGATCATCTCCGTCACCCGCTCCGGGAACCGCTCGGCGTAGGCAAGCCCCAGCGTCACGCCCCACGAGCCGCCCCAGACGAGCCAGCGATCGATGCCCAGGTGCTCGCGGAGGCGCTCGATGTCGGCGATCAGGTGGTGCGTCGTGTTCGTCTCGAGGCCGACCGACCAGTCGCTGACGTGGGGCGTGCTCCGGCCGCAGCCGCGCTGGTCGAACTGGATCAGGCGGTAGCGGTCCGGGTCGAACCAGCGCCGCCGGCCGGGTGGCGTGCCGCCGCCGCCCGGCCCGCCGTGGATCGCGACCGCGGCCTTGCCCTCGGGATTGCCCGACGCCTCCCAGTAGATCGACTGGCCGTCGCCGACGTCGAGCCTGCCGGTCGCGTACGGCTCGATCGGCGGGTAGGGCTCGACGGGCGACATGCCGTCAGCGCCAGTCGATCGCGACGACGTCGACCGGGACGGACACTCCCTTCAACTCGACCGTTCGGCGGCCGGCCTCGCGGAACGACCGCCGGGCGTCTCGCAGGGTCTCGCCGCTGACGAGGATCTCGCCGCCCGCGGCGGCCGATTCGACTCGCGCCGCTAGGTTGACGCCGCTGCCGGTGTAGTCGAGCCCGTTCCGGTTCGCCTCGGCCCGATGGACCCCGATCCGCAGCGCCGGCGCAAAGCTCTGGCTGCGACGCTGTTCGTCGAACCGGCGCTGGATCGCGATCGCGGTCTCGATCGCGTCGTCGGTCTCGGGGAACGCCAGGAAGAAGCCGTCTCCGGTCGCCTTGATCTCCTCGCCACCGTGCTCGGCGGCCAGCGACCGGATCGTCTTGTCGTGCCACCGGATCAGCCCACCCCACGCCTCGTCGCCCAGGCTCTCGTTGAGGCGGGTCGAATTGACGATGTCGGTGAACACGAACGTCCGGGCCGTGCGGACGGGTCCGGACGGTCGGCCGCTCCCGGCCGATGACGCTGCGTCGCCACCAATCGATGCGAGCAGGTCTGCTGCCCGGCGGACGTCCGCCACGGCGCCCAGCCGCTCGAACACCTCCTGTGCGGCGTTCAGCTCCATCTGCGCCGGACCCGCGTCGCCGCTGGCCGTGAATGCCGAGGCGAGCGAGAGCCGCGCCCGCGCCGCTTCGTACGGCGCGTCGACGTCCGTCCACTGCTCGACGGCGCGGCGCATGGAGCGGGCAGCTGCCGGGGCGTCACCCTCGGCCAGGAGCACGTCACCCGTGGCCTGGGCGGACGCCGCGGACGCCGCCACGCTCGGGTAGCGGCCGGCGAGATCGGCCAGCTCTTCCGCGGCGCCGCGGGCCAGGGCCGAATCGCCCGCGGCCAGCGCGATCTCGACCTCGGCGGGAAGCATCGCGATGCGGCCCAGGTTGCTCGACGGCGGAGCGCCCCACGATGGGGCGGGATCCGGATCGTCGAGCGCCCGGCGGATGGAGGCCAGCGCCGCCTGGACATCGCCCTCGGCCAGCACCACCAGCGACAGCGCCGGCTCGGGGTTCCGCCCGAGCCCGTGGGCCCGCGTCAGCGCTTCCCTGGCCGCCGGCAGGTCTCCCCGCCGGAGTCGGATGAACCCGATCTCGTACAGGGCCATACCCGCGGCCGCCGGCATGAACCCGGCAAGCTCGTCCGTCGCCCGGCGAGCCTCGGACTCGGCGGTGAGCCAGTCGCCGCTCAAGCGCTTCATCTCGGCCCGGAACACGCGGCACATCCCGGGGAAGCCGTTGATGTGCTCGCGCCGGCACCAGCGATCCTGGGCCTCGGTCCACTGGGCCGCCCGCTTCCAGTCGCCGAGGGCCGCACACGCCTCGATCGTTGAGCAGCAGACGCCACCGGCGATCGCGGGCTCGATCTCGCCGCCCACCGCGGCGATCGTGGCCTCGTCGACCTGCGCGAGGCCTCTCTCGACATCGCCGAGATGGATCCGCGATAGCCCCTCGCTGCTCAGCGCCAGCGCGCCCAGGTTCCGGTCCGCGAATGTCGTCGCGAGGACTCCGGCACGCTCCGATGCCGCGAGCGCCTCGTCGAACTTCCCCGAGAGGCCAAACTGGAACGCCCGGACGACGGCCAGCCAACCGTGAACGGGCGTGTCATCGATGCCCGCCAGGTGGTGCTCGGCGCGGTTCAGCCATGCCGCCGCGACCGAGTACGTGCCCCGCAGCAGACTCTGCTGACCTAGCGCCGTCGCAGCCGCGGCCGCCATCACGGGATTGCCGGCCTTCACGTAGCCGGCGAACGCGCGCTCCCGGGCGTCGATCGCGTCTGGCAGCCTGCCGACCCACCAGGACGCATCGGCGAGCATCTCGAGCTCGTCCGGCGCCAGGGTGCTCGTCGCGTCGGCCTCACTGAGCAGCTCGTAGGCCTCGCTCCAGGCGTGCCGACCCAGCGCCTCGCGCCCCTGCTCCGTGATCGATTGCCCGGTGACGTCCGCCAACCATTCCCCTTCGCCCGACGGCCCATTCTCCCACGGCACCGTCGAAGCACCTTGATCGCGGCTGGACGTCATCGGGCGGTGCTGAGACCCTACGGCGGTGACCATCGACCGGACGGCTTGGCTTCGCGAGCGGCGGGCAGCCGTGGAGGCCGATTACGACCGCGACGCGCCGACCTACGACCTCGACCCGTACCCGGTCGAGGTCCACCGGACGTTCGTCGACCGGCTGGTCGCGACCTGCCCGCCCGGCGGGCTCGTCCTCGACGCGCCGTGCGGGACCGGGCCGTACTTCGAGCAGGTCGCCGCGAGCGGGCGGCGCGTCGTCGGGGCGGACCAGTCGGCGGGGATGGCGGCGCAGGCTCGGGCCCGCGGCATCGCCGATCGCGTCGAGCACGTCGGGCTGCAGGAGCTCGCGTTCGAGGCCGAATTCGACGGGGCGATGACCATCGACGCGATGGAGCACGTCCCGCCCGACGACTGGCCGGCCGTCGTCGCGAACGTCCGCCGGGCGCTGAAACCGGGCGGCCACTGGTACGTGACGCTCGAGGAGGTCGAGGAGCCCGCCGTCGAGGAGGCGTTCCGGACCCTCCAGGCGCAGGGCGTTCCGGCCGTCCGCGGCGAGGTCGTCGAGGGCGATACCGGCGGCTACCACTTCTATCCCGGTCGCGACCGGGCGCTCGGCTGGCTCGGCGACGCCGGCTTCGAGGTGGTCGCCGAGGACGCCGACTGGCGCGACGACTGGGGCTATCGGCACCTGCTGCTGCGCGCCGGCTCCTGACGGACGCGACCGGGCCGCAATCCTGTCAGGGCTCGATCCCGGAGACGATCGTCGCGACGGCCGCGTTAAGCTGGCGATCGACCTTGCCGCGATCGGCATGGCGGTTGACGCGGATCGTCAGCGCGGCCATCGCGCTCGCCCCGAACACGAGCGTCGTGACGGCCTCGATGTCCACGGACGGCCCGATCCCGCCTCCCGCCTGCTCGGCCGCCAGGTAGTCGGTCAGCGGTTGGCGGAGGCGGCCGATGCCGAAGGGCTGGCGGTGGATCTCGACCCAGAACCGTTCGAGGAGCGACGGATCGGCGAGCAACCCGGCACCCAGGAGCAGCGCGTCGGCCTCGAGGTCGCAGAGCGCCACGGCGAACGCCTGGAGGTTCGACGTCGGCGTTCCGCCTTCCGGCATGGGGGCGGCCCGCTCGAACCGCTCGACAAGGCGGCCGTACCGGCGGACGAGCGCGGCCAGCACGAGCGACGCCTTGTCCGGGAAGTGGTTGTAGAGGACGCCGTCCGATACTCCCGCCCGCCGTGCGATCTGGCGCGTCGTCAGCTGCCCGATCGCCCCGTCGTCGAGGAGGGAATCGGCGGCGGCGACGAGGTGATCGCCAAGGGTCGCGGTGCCGGGCTGGTCGCGGATCGCAGCCGCGCGTCGTGGCGCCATGTGGGTAGTATATGATCACTCGATCATGAGCACGCGCTCATATGTAGCGGAAATGGAGAGACGGGACGGATGAAGGGGATCGCACTCGCCGGGATCGCCGGTTCGCTCGCGCTCGTGACGGCGAGCGGTCGTCGGCCGCGATCGATGGCACGTGGCACAGGCGAACATCCGGCGCTACTCGATGCCGGGCGCCCGGAGCTACGACCTCGTCGCGGGGTTGCTCTTCCGCAGTCGCTACGGCGCGATCGCCGAGGCGATCGCCACCCAGGTGCCGGCGGGCAGTCGCCTGCTCGACGTCGGCTGCGGCCCGGGCGAGGTCCTGAACCGCCTGGCGACGATCGCGCCGGGGATCGATGCGACTGGGCTCGACGTCGACGCGGCGATGATCGGTCGCGCCCGGCGCAAGGCGGCTCGCGCGGGTCGTTCGCCCGACGCCGGTCCCCGATTCGTCGTCGCCGACGTCGCCGCGATGCCGTTCCCGGACGCGTCGTTCGACGTCGTCGTCAGCTCCTACGCTGTCCACCACTGGCCCGACCGGCACGCAGGGCTGGCTGAGATCATGCGGGTCCTGAAGCCGGGCGGCCGGGCGATCGTCTGGGACGTCGCGCCGCCCCACCCCACGGGCGAAGGCGGCACGTCGGGCGCTGCCCACGGTCACGGCCACCAACCCACGACACCGGGCCATGGATCCGGAGAGGCTCCGGCGCCGTCGCCGCTCGCGACGCTCCGGATGCTGCTGCTCTTCCGACGACTGCCCGCCGAGCGCTACGACTTCACGAAGCCCGCAGCCTGAGTCGCGGAACCGCTTGCGCCGCGTGCGATCATCCGCGCATGGTCGAATACGGCAACGGGATCGGGCACGGGGCGGCCGGCCAGGTCGGCGGCAGCGGCGGCGGTGGCGGGGCCGGCGTCAACACCGACTGGAGCGTCCAGATCGGCAACGCCGCCAACGACGCGTGGAACACGTTCACGGCCTTGCCGGCGTGGGAGATGGCGCTGATCGTCATCCTCGTGATCGGCGCGCTGGTCGTGGTCCGACGCGCGCTCTAGGCGCTCACCAGACGTCGCCGGGGCGCCAGTCGCAGCTGATCGACGCGTCGAGGTCGAGCGGCGGCGAGATCGGGGTCCGCAGGACCATGAGGTAGCCGTCGTCCTCGGGCGTCGCCCGCTCCCCGTCCGGCGTCCGCACGAACGACGGACCGCGCCACGTCTGCCAGCCCAGCCGCTCGTAGAAGCCGTGCTCGCCGGTGCCGAGGAAGCCGACCTCGTACGCCTCGACGATCACCGCCCCGATCTCGCGCATGACCGCCGTCCCCAGTCCCCTCCGCTGGAGTCCCGGATCGGTCGCCACCGACTCGACGTAGCCCGCGGCGAGCGGCCGCCCGCCGGCATGGATCTCGCGGGCCACGACCGAGCCGTGCGCGGCGATCCGCCCGTCGAGCTTCGCCACGACGTGGATCCCGCCGAGGCCGTGCTCCCAGTCGTGCTCGGTGAAGCCCTCCTCGGGCTCGTCGGGGTCGTCGAACGCCGCCCACAGGATCGCCCGGATCGCCTCGACCTCCGAAGCGGACAGGTCGTCCGTCCTCGCCCGTCGGACGCGCAGGTCGGTCATGGCGGCCGAGTCTAACCGGCCCGTCGCGGTACGATCGCCGTCCACCTGCCCGGGAGGAGCCCATGGACTGGAAGCTCGAGGTCGTCGTCGTCCCGGTGACGGACGTCGACCGGTCGAAGTCGTTCTACGCCGACAAGCTGGGGTTCGTCGTCGACGTCGACACCAGCCCCGCCGAAGGCGTCCGGATCGTCCAGCTGACACCGCCTGGATCCGCCTGCTCGATCATGGTCGGTACGGGCATGGGCGGCGGCGTGCCCGGCTCTCTCCAGGGCGTCCAGATCTGCGTCGGCGACATCGAGGCGGCCCACGCTCAACTCGTCGAGCGCGGCGTCGACTGCACGCCGGTCCGCCACATGGGCGCCGCCGGCTGGGAGGACGGCAAAGGCGGCGACTGGAACTCGTTCGTGTTCTTCGACGACCCCGACGGCAACGGCTGGGCGGTCCAGGAGAGCCCGACGATCCGGCGCGAGCTGCTCGCCGCCGACGCTCCAGCCCAGGTCCCCGCCTAGGCTCGGGCCATGCCCGGCGGCGCGAAGGCGAGCCCCATCCCGGCCGAACGGCTGGCGGCGTACGAGCGTGCCGTGGCCACGCTGCCCGGCGTCGAACGCAAGGGCGCGACGGTTCCCTACACCTCGGTGAACGGGCACATGTTCAGCTACCTCTCCCCCACCGGCATGCTGGCCCTGCGGCTCGCGCCGGCCGACCGGGAGGCGTTCATCGAGCGGTTCCGGACCGGCCTCCACGAGGCATACGGCATCGTCCAGAAGGAATACGTGACGGTGCCGGACGAGGTGCTCGACGACACCTCGGTTCTCGCGCCGTACCTTGCCGCGAGCTACGACTACGTCACGGCCCTCAAGCCCAAGCCGACGACCCGCCCCAAGGCCGGTGCCGGCTGAGCCCTGGACCCTCCGATGGCGGCGGCCTCTCAGAAACCTCGAAGACGGCGCGGACCACGATGTCCCGTCCGCAGCCCGACGGAGGAAACGCGATGAACCCGGTGCTCCGCCTCGACCACCGTTACCACGACGTCGAAGACCACGACCGTGGCCTCGTCTACGACCTCGCCACGCTCGACCGACGGCGGATGCTCAAGCTGCTCGGACTGGGCGGGATCAGCGCCGGGCTGTTCACGATCGTCGGCTGCAACCCGTCGGGGTCGAGCGCGACCCCCGGAGCGACGGCGACCGCGACCGCCGGGGCGAGCCAGAGCGCGGGGGCGACCGGCGGCGCCGACGCGGCGTCGTGCGAAGTCATCCCCGAGGAGACCGCCGGCCCGTTCCCCGGCGACGGCTCGAACGGCCCCGACGTGCTGTCCCAGACGGGCGTCGTCCGCAAGGACATCCGGTCGAGCTTCGGGTCGTCGTCGGGCGTCGCCGCCGGCGTTCCGCTCTCGATCAGCCTCGCCCTCGAGGACGGCGCCGACTGCGCGCCGCTCGCCGGCGCGGCGGTCTACGTCTGGCACTGCGACCAGGCCGGCAACTACTCGCTGTACTCGCAGGCCGCGGCGAACGAGAACTACCTCCGCGGCGTCCAGGCCGCTGGCGACGACGGCGTCGTGACGTTCGACTCGATCTTCCCGGCCTGCTACCAGGGCCGCTGGCCGCACATCCACTTCGAGGTGTATCCCAGCCTCGAGACCGCGAACGACGAAGGCGAACAAGATCGCGACCTCCCAGATCGCGCTGCCGAAGGACGTTTGCGACACGGTCTACGCGACGTCGGGCTACGAGCAGAGCGTCCAGAACCTGGGCCAGCTCAGCCTCCAGTCCGACATGGTCTTCGGCGACGACGGCGGCGTTCATCAGCTCGGGACGATGAGCGGCGACACGGCCGGCGGCTACGCGGTCCGCTTGACGGTGCCGGTGAACGGCTGACGGCTCAGCGCCAGCCCGCGCTGCCGTTCAGAAGAACGTCGAGCACCACGGGACCTCGAGCGTCGCGAAGAGGGTCGTCGCCTCCTCGAGAGCACCCGGTCGGTGCTCGTCGACGCCCCGGGGCAGGACCGCGTCGCGAAGCCGTGACCAGCCGAGATACGCCGCGCCGAGGGCCGAGATGTCGAGCGTCAGGTCCGGCGAGCGGTCGGTCGGGGCGCAGGTCGCGCCGCTCGGCCCCGCGTCGAGTGCGAAGCGCGCCCGGCCACCCGGCGCCTCAGGGTCGACGACCTCGAGCACGACTCGGCCCTCACGCTCGTAGGTTCGCGCCTCGAGCGCCCGTCGCACGTCGAGGAGCCGGACCCAGACGGCGTCGCCGCCCTCCGTCCGGATCGCCGCGCGGCCGTTCCGGAGCAGCCACGGCAGGGGCTCGACCAGCGACCCCGCGCTCCACCCGGACCGTCGCGACCCAGTCGGTGCTCGCGAGGAACCGCCAAAGGTCTCCGCGCGCCGCCGGGTTCAACGCCTGCAGGTCGTCGATGGAAATCGTGTTGCGCGGCTGGCGGCGCTCCCAGTGCTCCGGCTCGGCGTGGAAGCGGACGTAGCCGTCGACGTCGCCGGCAGGCCCGCGATGGAACGCCACGAACCCTTTCCAGTCGTCGCCCCAGGCGGTCCGCCGGAGCGCCAGCGAGTAGTCCCAGCGGTACGGAACGCGGGCGATCTCGCCGACCGATCTCGCCCGCCGCGCCTCGAAGACCCGGATCATCTCGTCCCGGGTCGCCTCGGAAGGCGGGACGAACTCGACGCTGCCGGTGGGCTCGCCGTGGAACTCGGCGGCGAGCGCGTCGAGCGTCCACGTGACCTCCTCGGTCGCGGGGCCATAGCCGAAGCGGCCGTAGATCGGGTACTCCGCGGAGTACAGCAGCGCCAGGACCTCGCCCCGATCTCGCGCGGCCCCGTGCTCCGCGGCGACCATCGCCCGCAGGATCCCCTGCCGGCGGTGGTCGGCGAGGACCGACACGGCGGTCAGCGCCGTTCCCGGCACCTGGGCGCAGCCGGGAACCGTCAGCTGGGTCGCGAACGAGCGGAACGTGCCGACGAGGCGATCGCCGTCGAACGCCGCCCAGACGCGCTCGAGATCCCAGAGCTGGCGGAGCTCCTCGGCCACCTTCTCGGTCTTCTCGGCGTCGACGTGCTCGAGGAAGCCGGTGTTCATGGTCGTGACGAACGCCGGCATTTCCTCGGGCGCCGGGTGGCGGATGACGGGATTCATCCGCCGACGATAGCAGCGGGTCAGTCGGCCGTCTCGGCGACCGCCGATCCTCCGGTCGACGCGGCACTGGCCTCGCCCCGGGTCGACGCGGCCGGCCTCGCCCCACCCGACCGCGCGACCACGACGCCGCCGATGCACAGCGCGCCGCCGGCGATCGCCAGCCACGACGGGACCTCGGCAAGGACCAGCCAGGCGAGGACGATGACGATCGGCGCCACGAGGTACGTCGTCGAGCCGAGGCGGCCGGCCGGAGTCCGGCTCAGGGCGAAGGCCCACGTCGTGAACGCGATCGCCGTCGGGAAGAGGCCGAGGTAGAGGAGCCAGCCGATGCTCGAGATCTGCGCCGTGCCCAGCTGGTCGACGAGCCCGGGCGCGAACGGCAGGCAGGCGATCATCCCGGTCACGCACGCCAGCCACGTGACGGTGAGGGCCGGCGTCGCGCGGAGGGCGGGCTTCTGGAGCGTCACGCCGGCGGCGTAGGCGAGCGCAGCCCCGAGGCACAGGACGATCCCGAGCGTCGGGTTCCCGCCGCCGGCCGGCGCCGCCGAGCTGGCGAACGCGATCACCGCCGTCCCGCCGAACGCGACCGCCAGCCCCAGCAGCAGGCGTTGTGGAAAGCCCTCGCCGAGGAAGAGCCCAGCGAACAGGGCGATGAAGATCGGGCCGGTGTTGACGAGCATCGCCGCCGTGCCCGCGTCGAGGTTCCGCTCGGCCTCGTTCAACGTGACGTTGTATACGGCGAACCAGAGCAGGCCCGAGGCGATGATCAACGCCAGGTCGCGGCGCGACGGGCCGGCCCAGCCCACGGATCAGGACGACGACGCCCAGCGCAATCGACCCGACGGTCAGCCGCCCGAGGGCCAGCGACCCGGGCGAGAAGTCGTCGACGACCGCCCGGATCCCGACGAACGCCGACGCCCAGAGCGTCACCGTCACGAGCGCGGCCGCCACCGCGAGCCGATCGAGTCGGGAATCCGCCTGGGCCACGTCACGCCTCCGGTCTGCGGGCGCGCGGCGGCGCCCGTCGTCGTTGATAACACGGATTGGGCCCGGCGCGGTTTCATCGCTTCGCGCGAGCCGCGGTGCCGCTAGCCTGTGGAGGTGATCGACGACGCAGCCCTCTCAGCCGACGCGATCCGCGCCGCGCATCGCGCGATCCATCCGGCGTTCACGAACTCGCCGCAGTTCGTCCACGACGGGCTGTCCGCGCGGCTCGGCGTCCCGGTGATCGTCAAGGTCGAGACGGTCAACCCGATCCGCTCGTTCAAGGGCCGCGGCACGTGGGTCGCCGTCGATGCCCTCGTCCGCGACGGCGTCCTGGGGCCCGATCGGCCGGTCGTCTGCGCGTCCGCCGGGAACTTCGGCCAGGGCGTCGCGTTCGCCGCGGGCCCGGCCGGCGTCCGCTCCATCGTCTTCGCGTCGACGCTGGCGAACCGCGGCAAGCTCGCCCGGATGCGGGCCCTCGGCGCCGACGTCCGCGAGGTCGGCGAGGACTTCGACACGGCGGTCGCGGCGGCGCGGGCCCACGCCGCGGAGAGCGGGGCGTACATGCTCGTCGACGGCGACGACGTCCGGATCTCGACCGGCGCCGCGACGATGGCCCTCGAGCTGACCGACGCGGCCGGGCGAGGCGAGCTCCCCTCCCCCGCGGTCGTCTCCGTGCCGGTCGGCAACGGCGCGCTGATCAACGGGATCGGGTCGTGGCTGCGCCACGCGGCGCCGGCGTGTCGCGTCGTTGGCGTCCAGGCCGAGCTCGCCCCGGCGATGACGCTCAGCTGGCGGGCCGGCCGCGCGGTCGACACCGATGCCGCCACGACCTACGCGGACGGGATCGCCGCCCGCGTCTCGATCCCGCTCGCCGTGCGGCTCATGGACGGCCGGGTCGACGACATGGTGCTTGTGCCCGAGACCGCACTCCACGAAGCCCAGGCCGAGCTGACCGACGCGCTCGGGATCACGGTCGAGGGCGCCGCGGCGGCGTCATGGGCGGCGCTCCTCGCGTCGCCCCGGCCGGAGGGCCCGGCCGTCGTCATCGTGACCGGCAGCAACGTCTGACGGCTGCCCTGCTCAGAAATCGCGCCGGCCGGCGAACGTCTCGATGACGCCCGGCCGGGCCAGCTCGTAGACCGCGAGGCGCTGGCCGCCGGGCGCGCTGAACGTCGTGACCGGGCCCTGCGGGATCTCGAGCGAGTGCTCCGCGGTCCAGCCGCGCGTCGCCAGGTCGGCGGTCGCGTCGTGGAGGCTCGCGACCCGGTAGACGAGGATCGGCCGGTCGCCCTCGAGATGATCGTTCAGCACGACCCGCGGCGGGTCGTCGGCGAGCTCGACCATCGCGACCCGCGTCCCCATCGCCTCGATCGCGAAGACGAGCCGGCCGCCCAGGACCTCGGTCAGGTAGCGGACGTCGGCCGCGACGTCGCGACTGGGCGTGTACAGGTAGTCGAGCGACTCGAACGCCATGCCGCAGGATAGGCCGCGCCACGCGCCGGCGGCACGATGTCGGGTACCGTGGCGGCGATGAACGACGACGCCGGACGCGCCCGCCTCGAGGCCGCCCTCGGCCCGCTGGGCGTCGAGTACGAGCTCTTCCCGTGCGACCCGGCGCTCGCCGACACCGCCCAGTTCTGCGCGGCCTACGGCTTCTCGCCCGACGAGTCCGCGAACACGATTGTCGTCGTCGGCAAGGCCGACCCGCGGCGCTACGCCGCGTGCATCGTCCTCGCGACGCACCGCCTCGACGTGAACCGGACCGTCCGCGACCGGCTGGGCACCCGGAAGGCGTCGTTCGCCGGGCCCGACGAGACGCGCGAGCTGACCGGGATGGAGATCGGCGGCGTGACGCCGTTCGGGCTGCCCGCCGATCTGCCCGTCTGGATCGACGCCGACGTCATGGTCCGCTCGCGGATCATCCTGGGTGGTGGGAGCCGCAGCTGGAAGGTGATCTCGACGCCGGCGCTCCTGTCGGCGCTGCCCGGCGCAGCGGTCGTCGAGGGCCTCGCGAACCGGGTCGAGCCAGCCGCCGAGTAGCCCGAGCCACTCCCCGAACGATCAGAACGTGAAGCAGCGGAACAGGTCGCCGATGTCCGAGCGCCCGTCGCGGGGCGGCGCGGGCGGTCCCACCGAGGCCCGGGGCGCGGCCGCCTCGTAGTCGCTCCCGACCGGCGTCCCGGCGTCGAAGCGGTGGTTGACCGAGGCCAGCGTCGGCAGCTCGAAGACGCGCTCGATGAACTTCAGGATCGAGGTGTGGTCGTGGACCGCCGGTTCGAGGTGGCCCGGCTTCGCCCACGGCGAGATGATCCAGGCCGGGACCCGCACGCCGAGACCGAAGGCGTCGACCTCGGGCGGCCGGACGTGGTCGAAGAATCCGCCGTGCTCGTCGTACGTGAGGATGTACGCCGCCGAGTCCCAGGCCGACGATTGGCGGAGGGCGCTGACGAGCTCCTCCTGCACGTTCATCCCGAGCCGGACTGGCGCCGGCGGGTGCTCATCCCAGCCGCCGGCCTCGCTCGAGACGACGAACGAGACGTTCGGCAGGCGTTCGGTACGGAGATCGTCGAGGAAGTCGCTCCGACTGGCTCGCGTCCGCTCGTCGCGGGCGAACGCCGTCCAGAGCGGGGCGACGTTCTCGGGATTGCGGCGCGGCACGCTCTCGCGGCTGACGTTGTAGACCTCCCAGGTCACGCCGGCCGCGTCGAGCAGGTCGAGGATCATCGGGTGGTCGAACATGCCGAGGCCGCCATGCCCGTCAGTCGTGATCCCGCCCGACGTCCCGCTCATCAGGTAGAAGCGGTTGGGCTGGGTCGGCCCCAGGACCGATGAGAAATAGTTGACGCAGAGCGCCGAGTCGTCGAACAGGCCGTAGTAGAACGGCAGCTCCGCCTCCGTGTAGTAGCCCATCGCCGCCGGCCCGGAATGGGTCGCGAAGCCGTCCATCGCGCCGCGGTCCCACTGGCCGTGAACGGACCGCCAGTCGTGCGGCAGGTCGTGCGTCGAGAGGGCCGTCAGCCGATGAGGCGTCATGAGCCCGCGTGGGCCGTTGGGCTGGCCGTAGCCGGGCGGCGGCCCGAAACCCGCCTCCTGGACCTGCGGCGCGTAGCCCAGATAGTGGTCGAACGAGCGGTTCTCCTGGCACGCGACGATCACGTGCCGGATCGGCGTCTCGACCGCGTGGACGCGGCGCGGATGGATCGCGGTCGTCCAGAGCGCCCCGCCGGCGAGCGCGACGCCCGCGGCCGCGGTGCCCTTCAGGAACGTCCTGCGACTGAATTCGATTCCGGCCCCTGACGGCGGGAGCTGGCGCGGCATGGACCCACCTCGGCATGCGGTCGCCGCACGGCAATGAGCGCACCGTAGTCCCGCCGCTGTGCGAAGGCGGTTAAGGCTGGATGAGAATTCGGCAATGAGCGATGTGGACGAGAACCCGGAGCGCCTCGACCCGCGCGAGGAGGCGCGGGCGCGCCGCCGCGACCGCGACGCCGAGGCTCAGGCGAAGGACCTGATGCGGCCCGGGATGGGCAAGGTCTTCAAGCAGATCCAGGACGCCCAGGCGAAGGCCGCGAACGAACCCGTGAAGCGCCGACGCGGCCGACGGTCGTGAGCGCGCTACTCCTGCCGGCCGAACTGGCGGAGATGCAGGATCAGCGAGCCGATCAGCAGCAACAGCAGGATCACGAGTCCGCCGTGGACCATCGGATAGGGCGTGCCGGCCGGCAGCAGTCGCCGCGTCTCGTCCGGTTCGGCGAGCACGAAGTACAGCGCCAGCCCGACGACGAGGACCGCGACTCCGAGTGAGATCAGCCGCCGCCGGGCGCGCCGGATCCGGCCGCGGATGCCGAACAGCGAATCGACCGCGGTCGTGATCGCCGGCTCCTGGGCCTCGAGGAACTCGACGAACTCGATCGCCCGGTTGACCCGGATGCTCACGTCGTACGCCCGCCCGATCGCGAGCCGCGGATCGAGCGCCGCGATCGCCTCCTGGCGCGTGAGCCGCCGGAAGAACCGCTGGACGGTGGCGGCGAGGTCGTAGTCGGTCGCCAGCTGGTGCCGGAGCGTGCCGAGCGTGACGAGCATCTTCAGATAGGCCAGCAGGCTCTGCGAGAGCTGCAGCTGGTGGACCCGGATGATCCGCAGCGTGTCGACCGCCAGCTTCGAGTACGGGTTGTCTGCGTCGGCGCCGGGACGGCCGGGCCGGTGGCCCCGACCACGGGCGGCCGCGGTGTTGTACAGGAACGCGTCGTGGACGCGAGCGAGGTCGCGGCGGGCGGCGGCCGCGTCGGTCGTGCTCGTCGGCGCCATCCAGCGCATGAGCTCGCGGACCGCCGCGTCGGTGTCGCCCTTGAACAGCCGCCACGTGTAGTACGTCAGCGAGCGGCGGACCCGATCGGGCAGCTGGCCGACGATCCCGTAGTCGACGTAGCCGATGCCGTTGCCCGGCAGGACGAAGACGTTCGCGGGGTGGAGGTCGGCGTGGAAGTAGCCGAACACGTAGACCTGGTTGAGCATGTTCCAGTCCAGATGGCGGACGATCTTGTTGAGGTCGTAGCCGCGCTCGGCGAGCGCCTCGAGATAGCCCTCGTTGCCCTCGCGGACCGCCGACATGATCTCGATGAGCGGGATGCCGCTGATGAACTCCGACGTGAAGACCCGCGACGTCGTGTACTCCCGGTAGACCTGGGCGATCTTCTCGAGCCGGTCGCCGCTCGTGTTCTCGCCGAGCACGACGGCCTGGCGCGCCTCGACGAGATAGTCGAGCTCGTCGGCGGTCCAGCGGGCAAACTCGTCGATCACCTGGCGGCTCTGCGTCGTCCCGAACGCGTGCGTCCAGTCGAGGACCCAGGTCACGGCGTACATCAGGTCGATGTCGGACTGGAGGAGCTCCCGGATCCCCGGGCGCTGGACCTTGACCGCGACGGTTTCGCCGGAGTGCAGGATCGCGCGATGGACCTGTCCGATCGACGCGGCGGCGAACGATTCGGCCTCGAACGATTCGAAGACCTCTTCGGGCCAGCCGCCGAGCTCCTGGTGGATGATCTGGCGAACCTGCTCGTACGGGAACGGCCGGACCCGGTTCAGCAGCTTGAAGAGCTCGTTGCAGTAGGCGGCCGGCAGCAGGTCGAAGCGCATCGCCAGCATCTGGCCGAGCTTGACCCATGCGCCGCCCAGCTCCTCGAGCGCCAGGCGCGTCCGGATGGGTCCGGGCGGGACCTTGCCTCGCCCGAAGTGGACGCTCGGGGCGAGGTAGTACCGGAACGCGACACCGATGAGCTGCCAGACCCGCCGAGGGTGCTGGAAGAGCGCCCTCACGACGTCAGCCGGCCGTCACGTCGGCCGGGATCAGTCCTCGTCGTCGTCGAGATGGACACGACCGCGCCGGCCGGTCCGTGCGACATGCTCCTCCCAGTCGCGACCCGCCCTGACGAACTCGCCCATCTGGCGGCGCGACCACTGGTAGAAGAGGCTGAACATCCCCTCCGCGGCGAGCTGCATCTCGCGCGGGTAGCGCACCGCCTGGCGCGTCCACTCCGCGATCGCCGCCTCGCGATCGGTATCGCTCAGCTGGGACAGGCGCCGCATCCGCTCGCGCTGGGCCCACTCTTCCCGCTCCTCGGCGGTAGGTCCCTCCAGCCACTCCTGTCGGCGCTTTCGCTCGCGCGCGGCCCAGTCGTCGAGCTCGGCCTGGGTCGGCTCGAGCATGATCGGGTCGGCGCTCGACATCTCGGCCGGAGCGTCTTGCTTTCGGTTCGTTGCGTCGGATTCGCCCACGTTCGGCCTCCACCCCCTGATGATCCCGGGCCACACGCTCTGGGACGGTCATCATCCCACGCGGGTCGACTGGCCGCGTATCCGATGCAAGGCGACGCGATGGCACCCGCGTCATACTCGGAGCTCCATCGTGCGGCGCACGTGCCGCTGTGAACGCCGGGGAGGTGCCCAAGATGATCCGCCTCACCATTCCGCGTCGTGGAGCGATCGCCGTCGCCGTCGCCATCGCTTCGGGAGCGCTCGTCGCCGGCGGCGCGGCAGCAGCCTCGCCGATGCCGGCCCACGTCTACGCCCCGTACTTCGAGACCTGGACGGCCGACACGATCAACGGCGTCGCGACCGCGTCCGGCGCCCGCTACTTCACGCTCGCGTTCCTCGAGACGACCGGCAAGACGTCGTGCACGCTCGGCTGGGACGGGTCGAAGACGCAGCCGGTCGTGGCCAACGGCCGGTACGTCGCCGACATCGCCACGCTGCGCTCGATGGGCGGCGACGTGATCCCGTCGTTCGGCGGCTGGAGCGCCGACCAGGGCGGCACCGAGATCGGCGACTCGTGCAAGGACGTCAACCAGATCGCCGCCGCCTACGAGCAGGTCGTCACGACCTACGACGTGACGCGGCTCGACATGGACATCGAGGGCAAGTCCCTGACGCGGACGGACGGCATCGACCGCCGGAACAAGGCGATCGCGCAGCTTCAGGCCTGGGCCGCGGCGAACGGCCGGACGGTCCAGGTCCAGTACACGCTGCCGACGAGCCGCGACGGGCTCGAGGCGAGCGGCCTGGCGGTGCTCCAGAACGCGGTCGCCAACGGCGTCCGGGTCGACGTCGTGAACCCGATGGTCTTCGACTATTACGACCGGGCGACCGGCGCGGCGGCCGACATGGGCGATTCCGCGGTCAGCGCTGTGACCGGATTGCACGATCAGCTGGCGGGGCCCTCGCTGTATCCGACGAAGACCTCGGCGCAGCGGTGGGCGATGATCGGGGCGACGATCATGAACGGCCTCGACGACTACCCCCGCCGGACGGAGTCGACGAGCGTCGCCGACGCCGCGGATCTGCTGGCGTTCGCCCGGGCGAACGGGATGAGCACGCTGTCGATGTGGGCGATCCAGCGCGACAACGGCGGCTGCCCAGGGACGACGGGCGCGAACGACTGCTCCGGAATCGCCCAGCAGACCTGGGAGTTCACCTCGACGCTGAAGGGGTTCACCGGCCCGTAACGGCCGTTGCGCTTCGCTCAGCCGCGGAAGCGGCGGATCCCCTCCAGCGCGGTCTCGAAGCTGGCCGGGATCGTCGGGTAGACGCCGGCCTGGACATGACCGACGCCGAGCTCCGCCCAGTCGGCGAGGGCGTCGGCGATCGCGGCCGGGTCGAGGTCGACCCGCGGGTCGTCGGGATCGTCGCCGCCGATGTTGATCCCGACCGTCAACTCGACGGTCGCCGGATCGCGGCCCTCGGCGTCGCATGCCGCCCGGAACGCGTCCAGCTCCGTTCGGTAGTTCACGTCCGGCCGCCCGAACCAGGCCGTCTGCCACTGGTCGGCAAACCGGGCTGTCGCTCGCATCATCCGCGGCCGGCCGGCGGCGACCATGATCGGCGTCCGGTGGGCGGGCGCCGGCAGCACGATCGCGTCGTCGAGCGAGTACCAGCGACCGTTGAACGTGACGGAGCCCTCGCGGAGGAGCCGGACGATGATCTCGAGCGCCTCCTCGAACCGGCCGACCCGGTGATCGAACGGGATGTCGAACGCCCGGTACTCGGGCTCGTGCCAGCCGCAGCCCAGCCCGAGGATCAGCCGCCCGCCGGCCACGTCGTCGGCCGTCGCGGCCATCTTCGCGAGCAGCCCCGGTGAGCGGAAGCTCGTCGCGAGGACGAGCGTCCCGATCTCGACCCGTTCCGTGGCCGCGGCGAGCGCGCTGAGGAGCGTCCACGCCTCGTGGTAGCCGGTCGTACCGCCGCTCTGCGGCCGGTGGAAGAAGTGGTCGGACAGCCAGATGCTGTCGGCGCCGCCCGCCTCCGCGAGCCGGGCCATCCCGAGGATCTCCTGCCACGTCCCGCCGGCGCCGTCCTCGGGCGACTGGGAGAGCGCAAGACCAACTTTCATCGGCCGAGTGTAGTCCGCTCGTGTCGCGGATTTGGCCGGTTCGGGTGGTTCACATGACGGCGCCCCGGGCGCAGAATTGGGGCATGAGCGGACAACGCGGATGATCCCGCCGACGACGCCCGGTCCCGTGCCGGGCGAGCAGCCACGCTCCTCGGGTTCGACGACGCGACCCGCCGGCCTCTGTTCCGGGCCCGGCCACGTCGTCGTCTACGGCAATGCCGCGTTCGTGTCGGCCTTCGGCGGCCAGTCGGTCGGGCTTCCGGCGCGCGAGGGCATGCTGGGCCTCCCCGCGGAGGCGTTCGAGCTGCTTGACGTCGTATTCCGGGAGGGCCGGCCGCTCGCCCGCTGGATCACGCGTGAGGGCCGGCAGTGGCGGCTCACCGCGATGCCGAGATTTCGAACCCGGGACGACCGAGCCGTACGGCGTGGCATTCCACCTCCGGGCCCGCTCCGACCTGCCCGTCCTGCGGCCGGAATGAGCGCCGCGGACGAGCTGATCGCACGGCTCCTGGCCCGGGCCGCCGATCCGGAGCGCCGTGTCGACGTCCGCCCGAGCCAGTTCATGGCCGGCGTCTCGACGCTCGACCTCGGCGGGCTGATGGGCATGCTCGGGTCCGTATCCGGCGACCTGCGGCGGGTCGTGGCGGCGAACCAGGCTGGAACGCCGGTCGATCCGGAGCTCCACGCCAAGGCTGTATCGATCGGGGCGTCGATGTCGACACCCGTCGCGACGGCACTCCCGGCGGTGGCGTCCGCCGAGGCGCTCGCCGCCCTCGAGGCCGCGATCGGTGTGCCGCTCCCGCCGTTCCTGCGGCGGCTCTACGCCGAAGTCGCCGACGGTGGGTTCGGGCCCGGCGGTGGGTTGCTCGGCGCGAACAGGGCGGCCGCGGCTTACGGGCGGATGCGCGAGGGCTCCGAGCTGCCCCGCGGGCGATCGTGGCCGGGGGCATTGCTGCCGGTCGTCGAGCGCGACCCGGGCTTCACGTGCGTGGACTGCACCTCGCCCGACGGCCGGGTCGTCGACTGGGATCCCGAGGAGCTGGGCGAGTTCTCGGGCGAGAAGGCCTTTGCGAAATCGTTCATCGAGCTAGCGCCGTCGGTCGAGGCGTGGCTCACCGAATGGGTCGGCAGCAAGACCCAGGCCGAGCAGCAGGCCGAGATGATGCAGAACGCGATGGCCAATGCGAGGGCCCAGTCGCGCGCCTACTTCAAGTCGATGACGCCGGAGCAGAAGGCGGCCTACGGACTCACCGACGAAGAGTGGGGCTCGCTGGTCGGGCCGGACGATCCGTGACGAGCGTCAGCCCTGCGACCGAGGCTCCTGGCCCGACTCGATGACGTGCGTCGGGGCGTTGTGGACCGCCGGGATCGACCCGAGGCGTCCCGCCTGGAAGTCGGCGTAGGCCTGGAGCAGCTCCTCGCGGGTGTTCATCACGAACGGGCCCATCCAGGCGACCGGCTCGCGGATGGGGCGGCCGCCGAGGATCAGGACGTCGAGCGAGGGGCTGCGCGACTCCTGGATCGGCTGGGCGTCGATCGTGATCGCGTTGCCCTCGCCGAAGACCGCGAGCTGGCCCGTCTGGATCGGCCGCTTCTCCGTCCCGACGCTCCCGAACCCGGCCATCGCGTAGACCAGCGCGTTGTAGTCGGCCCGCCAGGGCAGGCTCAGCCGCGCGCCCGGCGACAGCGTCGCGTGGACGAGCGTCATCGGCGAGTACGTCGACCCGGGGCCGGCATGGCCCGCGACCTCGCCGGCGATGACCCGGACGAGGGCGCCACCGTCCGACGTCGACAGCAGCGCGACCTCCGATGCCCGCAGGTCCTGGTAGCGCGGCGCGGACCACTTCTGGTCACGCGGCAGGTTCACCCAGAGCTGGATTCCGTGGAACAGGCCGCCGCTGGTGACGAGCCACTCCGGCGGCTTCTCGATGTGGAGGATTCCGGCGCCGGCCGTCATCCACTGGGTGTCGCCGTTCGTGATCGTGCCGCCGCCGCCGTTCGAGTCCTGGTGCTCGAACGTGCCGTCCATCATGTAGGTCACGGTCTCGAAGCCGCGGTGCGGGTGCCACGGCGTGCCCTTCGGTTCGCCCGGCGCGTAGTCGACCTCGCCCATCTGGTCCATGTGGACGAACGGGTCGAGGTCGGCGAGGTCGACGTGGGAGAAGGCGCGGCGGACCGGGAAGCCCTCCCCTTCCAGGCCGCTCCGGGCGATCGTCAGGCTCTTGACGGGCCGCTCGCGGGCGACGGTCGGATCGGGGTCCGGGATGCGGGGCAGGACGGTGATGTCGTCGACGGTGATCGCGGGCATGTGTCTCGGTTCCTTGCGGCGCGCGTCCGGCACGCCAATTCGTGCGCAGATAGTTGCACAGTCAACGACTTGCGTCAACGATGACGCGCGACCAGGCCCGCACCTTCGGATCGTCGAGCCAGACGCCGGCGCGCAGATAGACGTCGTCACGAACGATGTCGATCGCATCCTGCTCGCTGCCGACGCGGAAGATCAGGAGGGCCGATCGAAAGTCGAGGAAGCCGCCCGCTTCGACCAGCGTTCCCTCGCGAAGCAGCCGCGCGACGCGCGTCAGGTGCTCGTGCCGGACCGCCGGGCGTCTCTCCTTGGCCTCCGGCGAGTAGCTGATCTCGACGGCGTACACGGTCTCGACGGTGACGCCGTCGGGCAGCTCCGGGTTCGTCATCCGACACCTCCGAGCAAGGCCCGGACCTGCCGGGCGATCTCCACGTCTTCGCGAGCCTCGACGACGACCGACCCGACCCTCGCCCCGTCGAGCCCGATCACGGTATCTCCCGCGGCCGAATCGTTGCGCGCGGCGTCGATTGCGACGCCGAGGAACCCGAGCCCGTCGACCGCGCGGCGGCGGATCTCCGGCGCGTGCTCGCCCACCCCGCCGGTGAACGCCAGCGCGTCGACGCCGCCCATCGCCGCAGCCATCGCGGCGATGCCGGTCCGGACGCGGTAGACGTACACGTCGAGCGCGAGCGTCGCGTCCGCGTCGCCAGAGGCCGCGCGGGTCAGCACGCCGCGCATGTCGGCGGTTCCGGCGAGACCGACGAGCCCGGCGTCGTGCTCGAGCCCGTCGCTCACCTCGGCGGCCGAGAGGCCGCCCTCCGCCTGGACCCAGAGCACGAGCCCCGGGTCGACGCTCCCGGAGCGGGTCGCCATCACGAGGCCCTCCAGCGGGGTGAAGCCCATCGTCGTGTCGACCGACCGGCCGCTCGTCACCGCCGCGAGCGAGGCGCCCGCTCCGAGATGGCACGTGACGATCCGCAGACCCTCGATCGGCCGACTCAGCAGCTCCGCGGTCCGACGCGAGGCGTAGGCGTGCGACAGGCCGTGGAACCCGTAGCGGCGCAGCGGCCAGCGATCGCGCCACGCCCTCGGGATCGCGTACGTCGACGCGGCCGGCGGCAGCGTCGCGTGGAACGCGGTGTCGAAGCAGGCGACGTGGGGCACGTCCGGGAGCGCGGCCCGCACCGCATCGAGGGCGGCGAGCGACCGCGGCTGGTGGATCGGCGCGAGCGTCGTCAGGGATCGCAGCCGGGCCAGCACGCCGTCGTCGACGCGCGTCGCGCCGCGGAACGACTCGCCGCCGTGGACGACCCGGTGACCGACGGCCGACACCTCGCCCAGCGCCTCCAGCTCCTCGGCGAGGGTCCGCGGAGCCAGCCCGCCGGCGACCGTCTCGAGCGTGCGGGCGCCGCTTGACCGGCCGCCGGCTTCCACGACCGACAGCTTCAGCGTCGAGGACCCGGCGTTGACGACGAGGACCCGATCCGCGGTCACGCCGCTACTTCGGCCAGGTCCAGTCGCGGATCTCCGGCAGGTCCTCGCCCTCGCGCCGCGTGTAGGCCCGCGCCTCGAGCCGCTTGTCGACCATCAGCTGCCGGACGTGACCGGCCTGCGACGCGAGCCCCGGGACGCGGTCGATCACGTCCATCACGAGGTGGAACCGGTCGAGGTCGTTCAGCATGACCATGTCGAATGGCGTCGTCGTCGTGCCCTCCTCCTTGTAGCCGCGGACGTGGAGGTTCGCATGGTTGGCTCGGCGGTACGTGAGCCGGTGGATCAGCCACGGGTAGCCGTGGTACGCGAACACGACGGGCTTCGTTGTCGTGAACAGCGCGTCGAACTCGGCGTCCGACATGCCGTGCGGATGCTCGCCCGCGGTCTGCAGCCGCATCAGGTCGACGACGTTGACGAATCGGACCTTGATCGCCGGCAGGTGCTTCCGGATCAGGTCGACCGCCGCGAGCGCCTCGAGCGTGGGAACGTCGCCGGCCGCGGCGACGACGACGTCCGGCTCCGAGCCCTGGTCGTTGCTCGCGAAGTCCCACGTCCCGACGCCGCGCGTGCAGTGCAGGATCGCCTCGTCCATCGCCAGCCAGTCGAGCTGCGGCTGCTTGCCGGCGACGACGACGTTGACGTAGTCCCGGCTGCGCAGGCAGTGGTCGGCCACCGAGAGGAGCGTGTTCGAGTCGGGCGGCAGGTAGACCCGGATGATCTCGGCCTTCTTGTTGACGACGTGGTCGATGAAGCCGGGGTCCTGGTGGCTGAACCCGTTGTGATCCTGGCGCCAGACATGCGAGCTCAGGAGGTAGTTCAGCGACGCGATCGGGCGGCGCCATTCGAGGTCGCGGGTGACCTTCAACCACTTCGCGTGCTGGTTGAACATCGAGTCGATGATGTGGATGAACGCCTCGTAGCAGTTGAACAGGCCGTGGCGGCCGGTGAGCAGGTAACCCTCGAGCCAGCCCTGGCAGAGGTGCTCCGAGAGGACCTCGACGACGCGGCCGTCCGGCGCGAGGTGGTCGTCGCCGGGGAGCCGCTCGGCCATCCAGCCCCGGTTCGTCACCTCGAAGACCGGTGTCAGCCGGTTCGAGGCCGTCTCGTCCGGCCCGAAGAGCCGGAACGTCCGGGGGTTGCGGGCGATCACGTCGCGGATGAAGCCGCCGAGCACACGGGTCGCCTCGCTGGAGCTCGACCCCGGCCGCTTGACCGGCACCGCGTAGTCCCGGAAGTCCGGCAGGTCGAGGTCCTCGAGGAGGCTTCCGCCGTTGGCGTGGGGGTTCGCGCTCATCCTGCGGGCGCCAGTCGGCGGCAGCGACGCGAGGTCGGCAACGAGCCTCCCCTGCTCGTCGAATAGCTCCTCGGGGCGGTAGCTCCGGAGCCACTCCTCGAGCAGCTGGCGGTGGCCGGCGTTCGTCCGAACCTCGCCGAACGGGACCTGGTGCGCGCGCCACGTGCCCTCGACGGGGACGCCGTCGACCTCCTTTGGGCCGGTCCAGCCTTTCGGCGAGCGGAGGACGATCATCGGCCAGGCGGGGCGGGACGGAGCTGCACCGCTATCCGTCCGGGCGGCGGCCTGGATCGACCGGATGTCGGCGATCGCGTCGTCCAGGGCGGCGGCCATGAGCTGGTGCATGACCGCCGGATCGTCGCCCTCGACGAGGATCGGCCGGTGGCCGTAGCCCTCGAGGAGCGCGACAAGCTCGTCCGACGGGATCCGGGCGAGGACGGTGGGGTTCGCGATCTTGTAGCCGTTGAGCTGGAGGATCGGCAGGACGGCGCCGTCGGTAGCCGGGTTCAGGAACTTGTTGGAGTGCCAGCTCGCCGCGAGCGGGCCCGTTTCGGCCTCGCCGTCGCCGACCACGCAGCAGACGACCAGGTCCGGGTTGTCGAACGCGGCGCCATACGCGTGGACCAGCGCGTAGCCCAGCTCGCCGCCCTCGTGGATCGAGCCCGGGGTCTCGGGCGCGACGTGGCTGGGGATGCCGCCCGGGAACGAGAACTGTCGGAACAACCGCCGGAGGCCGGCCTCGTCGCGCGTGACCGACGGGTAGGTCTCGGTGTACGTCCCCTCGAGGTAGGCGTTCGCGACGAGGCCCGGGCCGCCGTGGCCGGGGCCGGCGATGTAGATCGCCTCGATGTCGTCACGCCGGATGACCCGGTTCATGTGGGCGTAGATGAAGTTCAGGCCGGGGGTCGTGCCCCAGTGGCCGAGGAGGCGCGGCTTGACGTGCTCCGGGCCGAGCGGCTCCCGCAGAAGCGGGTTGTCGAGGAGGTAGATCTGGCCGACCGAGAGGTAGTTCGCGGCCCGCCAGTAGGCGTCGATCCGGCGGACCTCGTCGTCCGAGAGTGGGCCGGACGTAGCCGATGCGCTGGTCACTGCGGTCATGGTCGAATCATGCCCCCGCCTCGTTTCCGTCGCATCAACGGCGCGCGGCCCCGGCCCGTTTCCGCGCCGCCGCGACGTCGTCCGCCGAGACCCCGACCGGGCGGCCGTCGGCGTCGACGAGTCGCCAGCGGACGTCGAGGCCCTCGTCCCGGCCCTCGCCGAGGATGTCGAGGAGCTTCGTGACGAGCTTCAGGTTGCCGGGCTCGGCGTCGTCGAACAGCGCGGCGAGGCGGTCCGCGACGGCGACTCGGGCGACGGTCGGCACGCCGCCGGCGACGTCCTTGCGGGCGATCCCCTCCGGATCGCGGACGCCCAGCTCGCCGAGGCGGGCGATCAGGCGGGTCGCACGACGGCGGTCGGCGGGCTCGAGCTCGGCGATCCAGCGCGGCTCCTCGGGCTCCTCCGGCTTGCTCGGCTTGGTCGGCTTCGGCGCTGCCTTCGTCCTGGGCGCTGGTACCGGGGGAGCGGTGGCCTTCACCGCAGTCGACGGCCGTTGCGCGAGGGTCGAGCGTGCGGGCTCGGAGGTTCGGGCCTCCTCGATCGCGGCTTTGGCTTCGGTCAGCGAGCGGAACGGGCCGCGGACGAGCGGCAGGCCCAGGTCGTCGGTCTGCTCCTCGTCGACGACCGACCACGTCCCCGAGGCGGTCTCGATCGTGAACCGGCCGTCGCGCGTCTGCCAGCCGCGACCGGCCAGCCGTTTCAGGGACGCGGTGTCGTCGTCGCTCGCCTTGGGGCTCATCGCGAACAGGCTAACGCAGACGAACCTGCCTACGGCTCCGTCGCGCGAGCCGCGGCGGCCGCCCGGCGGCCGGGCTCCAGGGCAGGGTCCGTGCGCGGCACCAGTGTCGCCGCGAACACGAGGCCCAGCACGCTGGCCGCGATGGCGGGCACGATCGCCGTTGTCAGCGACTGCTCGGCGAGGGCCCCGGCGATCGCCGCCCCGATCGGGAAGCCGACGAAGTTCATCGCCATCGAGACCGCGAACGCACGGCCCGTCCAGGCCGGGTCGGTGCGGCGCTGGCGGATTGTGAAGAGGGCGATGTCCATCGGGCCGTTCAGGAAGCCGGTGATGAGCGCCCAGCCGGCAAGGAACAGCAATCCGACGGCCGGCTCGATGTCCTCGACCGCCGCGGGCACGAGGAGGAGCGCGACCGCCGGGGCGATGCCGACCATCGGCGCGACGAGGAGGCGCCACTCGCGGCGACGGGTGTCCAGCCGGCCGAAGGCCAGCGCGGATCCCATGCCCGCGACCCCCGAGAGCGCGAAGACGACGCCGACGAGCGCCTCCGAATAGCCGAGGCGGGTGATCACGAGCAGTGGCACCACGATCGTCGTGATCCCGCCGCCGATGTTCAACGTCGAGATCGAGAACGCGAGCCCACGGATCGTCCGGTTGCCCCAGGCGTAGCGGACGCCGTCGAGCGCGTCGCGCAGGAGCCGGCCCGTGCTCGAGACCGCGGTCTCCGGGTCCGGCACGCCGATCAGCGCCACCGCCGCGGCCCCGAACCCGATCGCCGTCACGAACAGCGTGATCTGGCCGCCGACGAGCGCGACGAGGCCCGCGGCGAGCGGCGGACCGATGATCGTCGCGACGACGTAGCCGTTCGAGTCGATCGCGTTGGCCCGCTCCCAGAGCGACTTCGGGACGATGATCGGGAACAGGCTCCGGATCCCGGTCACGCTCAGGATCGACGTCAAGGACGACAGGATGGCGATCAGGATCAGCAGCCACGGCGGCAGCAGCCCCGCGATCGACAGGACCGCGATCAGCGCCATCGAGGCCATCGCGATGGTGTAGTCGAGGACGATGAGCCGCATCCGGCCGTGGCGGTCGAGCAGCGCGCCGGCGATCGGGCTGACGAGCAGCCCCGGCAGGATGCTCGCGAGCGTCACCGCGCCGGCGAGCGACGGCGAGTGGTACTCGGTCAGGGTGAACAGGACGAGGGCGATGCTCACCATCGACTGCGAGATCCGGGCGAGGATCATCGAGGTGAGGATCCGCGGCAGCCACGGGACTCTGAGGAGCGCGCGGTAGGACGGTTCGGGGCCGCGCGATGCGGGCTTGTCGGCGTCGACGGGCGGACCGGTCGGGTCGCCGGGCCCGACGGTCACGACGGAGTCAGGTCCGGGCTCACCCAGCGCCGGTCGAGGACGAGCTGAAGGACCGTCGGCCGGTCCGCGACGAGCGCCTGGCGAAGCGCCGGCTCGAACGCGGCGTCCGTCTCGACGCGCGTCCCGCGGGCTCCGACGGCCCGGGCGATCGCCGTGAAGTCGACCGGCCCGAGGTCGGTGGCGATGCTCGAGCCGGCCGCGTCTCCCGCGCTCCGCCGCTCCTGGTGCATCCGGATCGTGCCGTAGCGCTCGTTGTCGAAGACGATCGCGACGACCCTGGCCTTCTCGCGGACGGCGGTCTCGAGCTCTGCCATCGTCATCGCGAAGCCGCCGTCGCCCGCGACCGCGACGACCGCCCGGTCCCGATGGACGAGCGCGGCCGCGATCGCCGCCGGCAGGCCGTAGCCCATCGCGCCCGACGTGGGACCGAGGAACGTGCCGGGCTTGCGGAACCTGAAGTGGCGGGCGAGCCACAACCCGAAGTTGCCGGCGTCGGTGGCGACGATCGCGTCGTCGGGCAGGAGCCGCCGGAGCGTCGCGATCGCGTGGCCGGGGTGGACGCCGGGCCCATCCCAGGCGGTCTCGTCGACGGCGGTCGCCGCTTCCCACGCAGCCCGATCCTCGGCGTTGACGGCGCGCCGGGCGTCGACACCCACGGCGTCGATCACGGCCGCCTCGAGCCGCGTGACCGCAGCCCGGAGGAACGCACGGGCGTCGACGCGGACCGTGAGCGCGGGCGGCTCGAGGCCCGGCCGCGCCCCGAGCGGCTCGATGTCGACCTGGGCCCAGCGCTGGCCGGGCGCCGGCACGGCATAGCCATAGGACGTGATCTCGGACAGCCGGCTACCGATGACGAGCAGGGCGTCCGCCGCCTCGAGCCGTTCGCGGACGACGCTCGGGGCGCCGTAGCCGGCCATACCGAGGTAGAGCGGGTGGTCGTTCGAGATGACGTCGCCGCGGCGCCAGCCGGCGATGACCGGGACGTCGAGCAGCTCGGCGAGCTTCAGCAGGTCCGTCGACGTCCGGGCCCGGAGGACCCCGCCGCCGGCGAGGATGACCGGTCGGCGCGCGGTCGCGACGAACTGGAGCACGGCGCGGACGTCGTCCGGCTCCGGCCGGGGCGGCGCGGGGCGGACGGTGTCGAGCTCCGTGCCCTCGGGCAGGACCTCGTCGAGGAGGTCCTCGGGGAGGGAGAGGAGAACCGGGCCGGGCCGACCGACCAGCGCGGCGCGGATCGCGTCGCCGACGGCGGCCGGGACTTCTGCCGCGCTCCGCGGCTCAGCGGCGAACGCGGCGAGACCACCGAACGTCGCCGCCTGATCGACCTCCTGGAACGCCTCCCGGCCAAGCAGCTCGCGCTCGACCTGGCCGACGAGGGCGAACATCGGCGTCGAGTCCTGACGCGCCGTGTGGATGCCGATCGCAAGATTGGCGGCGCCGACGGCGCGCGTGCCGACGGCCGCGGCCGGGCGGCCCGTGAGCTGGCCGTGAGCCTCGGCCATGAACGCGGCTGCGCCCTCGTGGCGCGTGGCGACGACCCGGATGCCGGCGGCGTCGAGGCCCTCGAGCAGGCCGAGGAAGCTCTCGCCCGGGACAGTGAATGCATACCTGACACCGACGGCGCGAAGCGCGTCCGCGATGAACCGACCGACGGTCCGCGCCGGTGCCGGCAGCGGCTCCGGAGCGGGCTCGGTGGGGGCGGCCGCGCTCGACTCGCTCGGCTCGGCGTCGGGCGGCGACTCGGGCGCCTCGACGGGCTCGGTCGGCGGACTCAAATCGGGCGCGGCCTCGGCCACGATCGGCTCGCTCGGTTCCGGCTCGGCGGCGTCCGGCTCCCCGGCCGCGTCCGGCTCGGGCTCGGCGACGTCTGTTCTCGGCTCCGGCTCGGCGTCCGGCTCAGGCTCGGCCTCGACGCCGATCGGCTCAATCGGCTCGGCCTCGGCCGGGGCTGCCTCGACCTCGGGCGCTTCGGCCTCAGCCTCCGATGCCGTCGGATCGGTCGTCGTCTCCGTCGCAGATTCCGGCCCGTCCGTCTCGGTCGTCAGGTCGTCTGCGTCCCGCTCCGTCGTCATCGCGGCGCCGCCGCTGGCGCGGCGACCATCGCGAGGACGAGTCCGGCAACCACCACGACGGCCACGACGATCATCGCCACCCGCGCGTAGCGCGTCCCTGGCATCACGGCCCGGTTACCTGTAGTTCTCGAACTGGAGCGGCACCGCCTCGTCCAGTTCCCTGAGCCGGGCGATCACCCGCTGCAGCTCGTCCTTGCTCTTGCCCGAGACCCGGACCGCGTCGCCCTGGATCTGCGACTTCGATTTCGGGAACTCGTCGCGGATCAGCTTCTGGATCTTCTTCGCCAGGTCCTCCGGCAGTCCCCGCCGGAGGCCGATCTCCTGGCGGACCTTGTTGCCGCCGACCGGTTCGACCTTGCCCCAGTCGAAGATCTTCAGCGACAGACCGCGCCGGATCGCCTTCGACTCGATCAGGTCCTTGACCGCCGCCGCGCGGTAGTCGTCGTCGGTGACGAGGGTCAGCTCGCCCTTGCCCTGGGTCAGATCGACGGTCACGCCCTTGAAATCGAAGCGCTGCTGGACCTCGCGGCGGACCTGGTCGAGCGCGTTGCGCAACTCCTGTTCGTCGAAGTCGCTGACGACGTCGAACGACGCATCTCCTGCCATGGCCGATCCCATCCTGTCGCCGTCCGCCGGGGTGGGTCCCGCGGGGGGCGGCTGGTCGGGGCCGCCTGCGCGGCTCCGGGCGCCGTCGGGTGGTCACGTCGGACCGGCCCGCCGCGGCCGCTCGGCCGCGAAGGTCAAGTATGCCGTGACGCGGCCGAGCGCGGAGCCGGGCGACCGGGCCGGGAGGCAGGATCCACGTCCACGCGATCAGCGCCGGGCCAGCTCCTCGAGCAGCACCTCGCCGATCCGGTAGCTCCGCCCGCCGCCCATCACGAGCACGGCGTCGCCGGTCCGGACCTCGCCGGCGAGCCAGCGTCCGGTCGCCTCGACACTGCCCGGCGCCGCGACGACGATCCCGGGCCGGCGGGCGGCGACCGCGGCGGCGAGCCCTTCGGCGGAGGCAATCGTCGTGTCCGGATCGCGGCCGGCCCAGATGTCGGCGATCGCGACCGCATCCGCCTCGGCGAGGACCTCCGCGAACGCCGGCAGGAGCGCCGCCGTCCGATGGAACGTCAGCGGCTCGTACACGGCCCAGACGCGGCGGCCGGGCTCGCGCTGGCGGACGGCCGCGAGCGTCGCCCGGATCGCCGTCGGGTGGTGGCCGTAGTCGTCGTACACGACCACGCCCCCGACCTCGCCCTTGCGCTCGAGCCGGCGGGCGACGCCGGCAAACGACGCGAGCCCGGCGACGATCTGATCTGTACCCAGCCCCAGGCGCGACGCGGCCGCCGCGACACCCAGCGCGTTCGCGACGTTGTGCGCCCCGGCCGTGGGCAGCCGGACCGCGACCGGGCCACGGAGCTCATCGAGGCCGATGAGCTCGACGGTCGTGCCCTCGCTCGTCGCCGCGGTCACCCGTCCGAGCAGCACGCCAGCTGGACCGGCTGCCGTTGCGAACTGCTCCGCGATGCCCCGAACGTGGCTCCCGGCGCGGCTCGCCTCCAACTCCGCGACCGCGACGGCGACGATCGTCCCGGGCCAGTCGGCGAGGCGCGCCGCGACCCGCTCCGCGCCCGGCTCGCCGATGTTTGCGACGACGACCGGCGGCTCGCCGCCAGGTCCCGGCCGCATGCGCCGGATCCAGCGCTCGAACGCGTCGACGACGGCGTCCTCGTCGGCGAAGACGTCGGGGTGGTCCCACTCCGCGGACGTGAGGATCGCGAGCGCCGGCCGGTACGGGTCGAAGTTGCCCGCGTATTCGTCGGCCTCGACGACGAACGGGGCGTCAGGCCGGCCGCGATGCGCCGTCGAGGGAGCCGCGGTTCCCTCGCGCAGCAGCGCACCGACGAACGCGGTCGGGTCGAGGCCGCCCTCGGCGAGGACGTGGACGAGCCAGCCCGAGGTCGTGCTCTTGCCGTGCGTCCCCGCGACGCCGACGAGGAACCGGCCCGCCGCCGCGTCCGCGACGACCTGCTGCCACGGCTCGAGCGGGATGCCGAGCCGCCGGGCCGCCTCCAGCTCGGGGTGGTCCGGGGCGATCGCGGTCAGGGCCTTCGTCACCGCGAGCCGGTCCGGGGGGACGACGCCGGGACCCGAGACGTGGGACGGATCGTGCTCCCAGACCATCGGCAGGCCGTCGTCGGCGAGAGCCGTCGTGTACGGCGAGGGACCGCCCGGGTCGCAGCCGCTCACGTCGGCGCCTGCCCAGCCGGCGAGACGCGCCGCGGCGCTCGCTCCCGCGCCGGCGATGCCCAGGATGTGGATCCGCTCCCCCGCTCGGATGGGCCGAGGGTCGCGGGCCGGCGCGAGGCCGGCGCCGATGGACGCGGCCTCGGTCACCCGCGCGAGCCCGCGCTCGCGGTGGCGCCGACCCGCTCGAGCAGCAGCTCGAGGACTGCGGCCGCGCTCGAGACCTTGTTCGAGGCCCGATCGCCGGACCAGAGGTGACGCCGGACCTCGACGCCCTCGGCGTCGGCCACGGCCACGTACGTCAGTCCGACCGGCTTCGCCTCGGTCCCCCCGTCGGGGCCGGCGATCCCCGTGACCGACGCGGCGACCGTCGCCGCGAACCGGTCGCGTGCGCCCTCGGCCATCGCCCGCGCCACCTGGGCGCTGACCGCGCCATGCGCCGCGAGGACCGCGCCCGGGACGCCGAGCAGCGACTCCTTCGCCTCGTTCGAGTAGGAGACGACCCCGCCGGCGAAGTAGCCGCTAGAGCCCGCGACGTCGGTGATCGCGTCGGCGACCAGCCCGCCCGTGCACGATTCGGCGAGCGCGACCGTCACGCCGCGGCCGAGGCAGAGTCCCTGGAGCCGCTCGGCGAGCCCGACGAGCGGGTCCCCCGCCACGCTACGAGTGGGTCGTCTTCTTCGGGGCCGCCGGCGGCTGGAACAGCCACGTCTCGGGGATGCCCCGCTTCCCGAGCGCCCCGAGCGGCTGGCCGTTCAGCGTGAAGAAGGTCGCCCCGCTCGAGCCACTCCGGACCTCGACCGAGTCGTTCGCGGTGAACGTGATGACCTTGCCCTTCCTGGCGGTCACGCCGGCCCAGTTGGGATCGAGCTTGCCGTCGACCCAGACCTTGATCCAGGCCGGGCCGCCCTTGATCTCCACGACGAGGTTCACGCCCTTGTAGGCGACCGTGACATGGCGGGTGAGCGCGGCGGTCTTGTTCGCCGCGCCGGTCGCGGTGACGACGATCGACCACTTGCCGGTCGTGAGCTGGAGCGGCGTGTTGTACGTCCCGTCCTCGGCGACCGGGACCGTCACCGGGGTCGGCGCGGGCGGTGGCGTGGCGCCGGGCGCGGCGGCCGGGGCGCCGTCGGGCGGGCCGTCGTAGGACGCCGTGACGGACACGCTCGTCGCGTTCGTCGTCGTGCCCTGGACGGGGATCGCCCCGTTCTCGACGGTCGAGCCGTCAACCGGCTGGTCGACGGTCAGCGTCGGCACCTCGATGTCCGCGAACGGCACCGTGATGACGATCTGGGCGGTCTCCTCGGACACCTTGCCGGTGTCGGGGTCGGTCGCCGAGACCTTGAACTGGTTCTTGCCGCGCCGGAGGTCGACCGGCAGGCTCCAGTCGCCGGCCGAATCGGCCGTCGTCCGCGTCGGCGTGCCGGAGACCTCGATCGTGACCGTGCCGTTGGGGATCGTCGTGCCGCGCAGGACGTAGCTGTCGGTGTCCTGGTCGACGGTCAGCGTCGCCGTGTTCGGGTTCGTGACGGCCAGCGTCGGCGGCTTGTTGAACCGCAGGACCTGGACGGTCAGGTACGCCCCCACCGCGAGGACGACGATCGTCACGAGCGCCGCGACGACGATGCCCGGCGAGAACGTCAGCCCGCGGCGCGGCTGGTTGAGCGGCTGCGGGACCGCGATGACCGGCGGCGGCGCGCCGGCGTCGCCGCGCTCGCGCCGCCACTGGTTGAGGATCTCCTCGGGCTCGAGGCCCAGGTACAGCGCGTAGTTCCGGAGGAAGCCCTTCGTGTAGACCGCGCCCGGCAGCTCGCGGTAGTCGCCGCGCTCGAGGGCGGCCAGATAGCGGGCCCGGATCTTCGTGTCGCGCTCGGCCCGGTAGAGGTCGACGCCCTTCCGCTCGCGGGCGGCGTAGAGCCGCTCGGGCAGCGACATCGACGGCTCGTCCGAGGCGGACCGGCTCGTGTCACGGGCGGCATCCCGGCTCGACTCGCGGGCCGCGTCGGCGCGCGCCGACTCGGGGCGGAGATCGGCGGTCCCCCGTCGTGTCTCGTCGCGTGTCGTCATCGTTCGCCGTCCTCGTCGGCGTCGTCGCCGACTGCCCCCTGCGTCGCAGCCCCTCCCTCTCGGCGGAGGACCTGCCGGGCGTTCGACCCGTCGAACGCGCCGATATAGCCGCGCGCCTCCAGCTGGTCGATGATCCGTGCGGCCCGCGCGTAGCCGACCTTCAGCCGCCGCTGGAGGAGCGACGCCGAGGCACGATCGTACTCCCGAATGACCTCGATGGCATCCGGCAAGAGACGATCCGCGTCCTCGTCGGCGAGATCGTCGACCGATCCCGTGCCCTCGTCGTCGGACTCGATGATCGCCATGTCGTAGTGGGGGTTCTCGATCTGGTCGGTCCAGTGCTGGACGACCCGGCCGATCTCGGGATCGCTGACGAACACGCCCTGGAGGCGCATCGGCCGGGGCAGGTCCGAGGGCTGGTAGAGCATGTCGCCGCGCCCGATCAGGTCCTCCGCGCCGGGCGCGTCGAGGATCGTCCGGGAGTCGATCTGGGACGCCATCGCGAACGCGATCCGGCTGGGAAAGTTCGCCTTGATCAGGCCGGTCACGACGTTGACCGACGGCCGCTGGGTCGCGAGGACCATGTGGATGCCGGTCGCCCGCGCCTTCTGGGCGAGACGGACGATCGGGTCCTCGACGTGCTTGCCCTCGCGCATCATGAGGTCGGCCAGCTCGTCGATGACGATGACGATGTACGGCAGGCGGTCCTCGGGGTCGGCCCGGGTCTCGTTGTAGGCCTTGATGTTGCGGGCGGCCGCGCCGGCGAAGCGGCGGTAGCGGCCCTCCATCTCGTTGACCGCCCACTTGAGCGCGGCCTTCGCCCGCTCGGGCTCCGTGATGACCGGGACCATGAGGTGGGGCAGGCCGTTGTAGCTCGCGAGCTCGACCCGCTTGAGGTCCATCAGGATCATCCGGACGTCGTCCGGGGTCGTCTTGCAGAGCAGGCTCGTGATGACCGCGTTGACCATGACGCTCTTGCCCGAGCCGGTCGCGCCCGCGATCAGGAGGTGGGGCATCTTCGCGAGGTCGACCGCCTGGGCCTTGCCCGCGACGTCGCGGCCGAGGGCGAACGTCAGCTTCGACTCCGTCGGGCTGAACGGGACCTCCTCGAAGATCCGCCGGAGGGCGACGACGTTGAAGTCCTGGTTCGGGATCTCGATGCCGATGGCGCTCTTGCCGGGGATCGGCGCCTCGATCCGGAGGCTGCGCGCGGCGAGGGCCATCGCGAGGTCGTCGGCGAGGGCCTCGATCCGCGAGACGCGGACGTCGACCGCGGGCTGGACCTCGTACTGGGTCACGACCGGCCCGGCGTTGCGGCCGACGATCTGGGCGGTGATCCCGAAGCTCGCGAGCTTCCGGATGATGATCTCCTCGTTGCGCTCGTGGACGGCCTTGCTGCCGCCCGGCTCGATCGGGGTGGCGACGTCCTCGAGCAGCTCGAGCGGTGGCAGGCGGTACTCGATCCGCTCCTTCGTCGGCGGCGAGTCGCCGGCGTCGGTCACGTCGTCGAGCGCCCGCACCGGTCGCGGCGGATCCGCGACCAGCGTCGCGGAGGCGGCGAGCCCTTCGCCGCTCGTGCCCCGGGCGAACGTCGCCGAGGTCGGGAGCGTGCTGGGAACCGCCGCCGGGATCTTCGACTCGTCGCCGCGCCTCGCCGCCCCAGATCCCGGTCTGGCCGGGCGACGAGGTCGTGCCCGCGACGGCCTTCGCGCCGGCCGCGCCGGCGACCGCGGCGCCCTTCTTGCCGGTGCCGTTGCCGTTGCCGTTCGTGGCCGGCGTCGTCCGGCCCGGTCCGACCGCCTCCGGCTCGCGCCGCATCGAGGCCGCGGCCGCGCCGCCGACCCACTTCGCGGTCCCGGTGACCGGCTTCACGACCTGTCGCAGGCGGAGGTTGAACGCGAGCATCAGCCCGACGATGCCGATTGCCAGCAGCACGACGAACGCGCCGGGGCTCGTGAGCAGCGGCTCGAGGATGCCCGCCTCGAACCGGCCGATCCGGCCGCCGCCGCGCTCCGCCCCCACCAGCGTCAGGTCGAGGACCTCGAACGCGCCCGAGGAAGCCGACGTAGGCGATCCCGATCCCGAGCAGCGTCATGCCCCAGCCGGAGCCGGGCCGCTTGCCGGGCCCCCACTCGACGTACCAGCCGGCGCCGAGCAGGAGGAACGGCAGGAACCAGCGGCCGGTCTCGAACCACGGCGCGATCGAGTCGCGCCACCAGTCGGTCAGCGCGCCCTGGCCGGGCAGCGCGAGCGCGATCAGCGTGACCGCGCCCAGCACGAGCAGGACGATCCCGACGATCGAGCGGGCGACCTCGGGGTTGACGTTCAGCCCGTTCGAGCGGCGGCGCCGGCGCGGCGTCGTCGTCCGGCGGCGTGTCGCCATCAGATCTCGACCACGACCGGGAAGACCATCGGCCGGCGCTTCGTCTGCTCGTAGAGGTAGCGCGACACGCCGTCCTTGATCTGGCTCTTCAGCAGCCCGACCTCGCTGATGTGATCGCCCGGGTTCCGGATCGACTCGAGGATCTTCTCGATCGCCTCGTCCATGATCGGGTCCTGCTCGTTGAGGTGGACGAAGCCGCGGGTGATGATCTCGGGCCGGCCGACGACGTTGCCCGTCTGCTTGTCGACGGTCACGACGACCATGAACATGCCGTCGTTCGCGAGCGCCCGCCGGTCGCGGAGCACGATCTCGCCGACGTCGCCGACCGAGAGGCCGTCCACGAACACGTAGCCCGCGGGCACCTGCTGGCCGCGGCGGGCGGAGCCGTCGGCGAAGATCTCGATGGGCTGGCCGTTCTCGATGATGAACACGTTCTCCGGTGCCACGCCCGTCTCGATCGCGAGGCGGCCGTGCTGGACCTGCATCCGGAACTCGCCGTGGATCGGGATGAAGTGCTTCGGCTTCGTCAGGCCGAGCATCAGCTTCAGCTCCTCCTGGCTCGCGTGTCCCGACACGTGGGCCCGCTTGATCGTGTGGTAGTACACGTTCGCGCCGGCCTTGAACAGGTTGTCGATGGTCCGGCTGACGTACTCCTCGTTGCCGGGAATCGGGCTCGCGCTGACGATGACCGTGTCGCCCTGCTTGATCTCCACGAAGCGGTGGTCGCGGTTCGCCATCCGGGCCAGGCCGGCCATCGGCTCGCCCTGGGCGCCGGTCGTGCAGATGACGAGCTTGTCGTCGGGGACGTCGTTGAGCTTGTCCTTCGCGACGATCCGCGACGAGTCGTACTTCAGGTAGCCCAGGTCGCTCGCGATCCGGAAGTTCTGCTCCATCGACCGGCCGATGACGACGACCTGGCGCTCGAACGAGGCGGCGGCGTCGAGGACCTGCTGGACGCGGGCGATGTTGCTCGCGAACGTCGCCACGATGACCCGCCCGTCGAGCGGCTCCATGATCTCGCGGAAGGCCTCGCCGACGGTCCGCTCCGACGGCGTGTAGCCGGGATTCTCGGCCCGGGTCGAGTCCGACAGGAGGCAGATGACGCCCTCGGCGCCGAGCTTCGCCAGGATCGCGAAGTCGGACAGCTTGCCGTCGACCGGGGTGTGGTCGAACTTGAAGTCGCCGGTGTGGACGACGACGCCGACCGGCGTCCGGAGGGCGATGCCCATCGCGTCGGGGATCGAGTGGCCGATCCGGAACGCGACGACCCCGAACGGCCCGATCTGGAGCTCGTCGCCGGGCTCGAGCGCGACCATCGGGTTGTTGTGGAGCTTGTGCTCCTTGATCTTGTTGCCGAGCAGGCCGCGGGCGAGCGTCGAGGCGTAGACCGGCACGCCCGGGAACTCCGGCAGCACGTACGGCAGCGCGCCGACGTGGTCCTCGTGGGCGTGGGTGATGACGAACGCCTTGACGTTGGCCTTGCGCTCCTTGAGGTACGTGATGTCGGGGATGACGAGGTCGATCCCGAACATCTCCTCGTCGGGGAACATGAGCCCGCAGTCGATCACGACGATGTCGTCGCCGTACTCGAACACGTACATGTTCTTGCCGATCTCGCCGACGCCGCCGAGGGGGATGATTCGAAGGGGAAGATCGGGTCCTGCCATATGTTCCGGGCTCAGAAGAGCGTGACGTCGGTTGTGACGTCTGGCATCTGGGCGGGCATCGCCTCCGGGGTCACGTCGGCGAGGATGGCAGCGCCGACGCCGGCCGCGACCGCCGGTTCCGCCCCGTGCTCGCGCCGGGACCGCGCCTCGACCAGGGCGGCCGGGATCAGGGCGACGTCGGCGTAGCTCTGGCGCTCGACCTCCGTCGAGCGGAGCGCGGCCGCCGGGTGGTACAACGCGAAGCCCAGCGCGTTCGGCGCGCCGGTCGCGGGATCGATCGGCCGGACCGTGCCGTGCGCCTGGGAGATGCGCTCGCCCGGCATGAACCGGCCCAGCGAGTGCCGGCCCAGCGTCACGATCAGGGCCGGATCGAGGACCTCGAGCTGGCGCTGGAGGTACGGCGCGCAAGCCGCGATCTCGTCGGGCTCCGGGTCGCGGTTGTCGGGCGGGCGGCACTTCACGACGTTCGTGATGAAGACCTCGTCGCGGCCCCAGCGGAGCGTGCCCAGGTACTTCGTCAGGAGGTCGCCGGCGCGACCGACGAACGGCCGGCCGAGCCGATCCTCGTGGAACCCCGGGCCCTCGCCGACGAACACGACCTCGGTGTCGGGGCTGCCCTCGCCGGGCACGGCGTTCGTGCGGGTCTCATGGAGGCGGCAGCGGGTGCAGGCGCGGACCTGGGCCGCCACGTCGTCGAGCGCAACCTGGCGCTCGTCGTGGGTCACGCCGACCCTCCGGCCGCCGCGGGCTCCGCTTCGGCGGCACGGTACGGCGAGGCGCCGCGGGCGGCGGCCGAGGCCACCCAGCGGCGGGCGACGAGCGCCTCGGCGATCTGGACCGCGTTCGTCGCGGCGCCCTTGCGGAGGTTGTCGCTCACGACCCAGAACGCGAGGCCACGGCCGTCGGGGATGGATTCGTCGGCTCGGACGCGGCCGACGTAGATCTCGTCGGTCCCGGCGGCGTCGGTCGCGAGCGGGTACGTCGAGGTCGACGGGTCGTCCTGGACGACGACGCCCGGCACGCGGCCGAAGAGCTCGCGGGCCCGGGCGGGGGTCAGCGGCTCGCGCGTCTCGACGTGGACCGCCTCGGAGTGGGCGACGAAGACCGGCACGCGGACGGCCGTGGACGAGATTCGTAGGTCCGGCAGGTGGAGGATCTTGCGGCTCTCCGTGACGAGCTTCCACTCCTCCTTCGTGTAGCCGTTGTCGAGGAACACGTCGACCTGGGGCAGCGCGTTGAAGGCGATCGGATGGGGGTAGACGCGTGGCCTGCTTCGGCTCGCCGGCGACGTGGGCCCGGATCTGGCCCTCGAACTCGGCGATCGCGTCGGCGCCGGTGCCGGACACCGCCTGGTACGTGTCGACGATGACGCGCTCGATGCCGACGCTGTCGCGGATCGCCATCAGGATCGGGACGAGCTGCATCGTCGAGCAGTTGGGGTTGGCGATGATGCCCGGGTGGCCCTCGAGGTCGTCAGGGTTGACCTCGCTGACGACGAGCGGGATCGTCGGATCCATCCGCCACGCGCTCGAGTTGTCGATGACGGTCGCGCCGCGTGCCACGGCTTGCGGCGCGAGCTCGAGCGAGATGTCGGCGCCGGCCGAGAAGAGGGCGATGTCGACCCCGTCAAACGCCTCGCCGACGGCCTCGCCGATCTGGTGGGTCTGGCCGTCGATCGCGATCGTCCGGCCCGCCGACCGGCCGGACGCGAGCAAACGCAGCTCCCCGACGGGGAACTCGCGCTCGTTGAGGACCTGGATCATCGTCCGGCCGACGACGCCGGTGGCGCCGACGACCGCGACGGTGAGGGGGGATCGTGTCGTTTCGGGCATGGCTCCGCGGAGGTTGCTTCACTGGCAGGGCACGGCGGGAGTATAGCAGCGGGGCTTTCGCCCTCCGGCCGCATCACGGTTAGCCGGAGCTGCTCGGGGCATCGTCAGTCCCGGCGCCGCTCCATCCAGCGCTCGGGGTGCGACGAGCGGCCCGAACCCGGCCCGCTCGTAGACCTCGTGGGCGTCCCGCGTCGCGAGCACGATGCGCCGCAGGTCGCGGAGCCGCGGATCCTCGGCGATCGTCCGGATCAGCAGTGTGCCCACGCCCTCGCCGCGCGCCGACTCGTCGACGAACACGTCGCAGACCCACGCGAACGTGACGAGGTCGGTGATCACCCGGGCGAACCCGATCTGGCGCGCGTCGCGGAGCGCGACGAAGCACAGCGACCGCGAGATCGCCGCCTCGACCGCCTCCCGTGACCGGCCCAGCGCCCAGTAGGCCCGTTCGGACAGGGCCGGGACGAGCCAGTCGAGGTCGATGTCCGCCGGGTCGGTGGAAACGCGAACGCCGGTCGGCTGACCGGCGTTCGGGTTGCGTGAGCTCACGAGGAAGCGGTCACTCGGCGGTGACCGGCTCCTTGGCGAGGTGCCGCTGCATGGCGGCCTTGCGCGACAGGTTCACCCGGCCCTGGCGGTCGATCTCGGTGACGACCACCATGACCTCGTCGCCGATCGAGACGACGTCTTCGACCGTCGGGACGTGGTAGTCGGCCAGCTCGCCGATCCGGACGAGGCCTTCCTTGCCCGGCAGGATCTCGACGAACGCGCCGAAGCCCATGATCCGGGTGACCTTGCCCAGGTACAGCGACCCGACCTCGACCTCGCGGGTCAGGCTCTCGATCCACTGGATCGCCTTGCGCGAGTTCTCGCCGGAGACGGCCGCGATCTCCACGGTGCCGTCGTCCTCGACGTTGATCTCGGTCTGGGTCTCTTCCTGGATCTTGCGGATCATCGATCCACCCTTGCCGATGATCTCGCGGATCTTCTCGGGGTTGATCTTGATCGTGATGATGCGCGGCGCGAAGTCGCTCATCTCCGGCCGGGCCTCGGGCAGGACCTCGGCCATCTTGTCGAGGATCGTCAGGCGGGCCGTCAGGGCCTGCTTGAGGCCATCGCGGATGATCGCCTCGCTGATGCCCTGGACCTTGATGTCCATCTGCAGGGCGGTGACACCGTCCCGCGTTCCGGTCACCTTGAAGTCCATGTCGCCGATCGAGTCCTCCTTGCCGAGGATGTCGGTCAGGACGACGAACGTTCCGTCCGGCTCGCTGATCAGGCCCATCGCCGCGCCGGCGACGGGTGCCTTGATCGGCACGCCGGCATCCATGAGCGCGAGCGTCGAGCCGCAGGTCGAGGCCATCGACGTCGAGCCGTTCGAGGTCACGCACTCGCTGACGAGGCGGATCACGTACGGGAACTCATCGTGGTCCGGCAGGACCGGGACGAGCGCCCGCTCGGCCAGGTGGCCGTGGCCGATGTCGCGGCGGCTGGGGCCACGCATCATCTTGTTCTCGCCGGTGCTGTACGGCGGGAAGTTGTAGTGGTGGAGGTAGCGCTTCTCGGTCTCGGGGCTGATCGTGTCGATGCGCTGGACGTCGGACGACGAGCCGAGCGTGGCGATCGTCAGGGCCTGCGTCTCGCCGCGGGTGAACAGGCCGGAGCCGTGGGCCCGCGGGATGAGACCCACCTCGACCGAGATGGGGCGGATGTCGGTCAGGCCGCGGCCGTCGATCCGGATGCCCTCGTCGAGGACGAGGCGGCGGACCGTCTTCTTCTGGACGAGGTTGAACAGGCTCTTCGCGACCCGCGCCTCGCGCTTCGCCGCGTCGAGGAGCTTGTTCGTGTCACCGCCGGTGCGCTGGGCCCGGACCGCGTCGGCGATCGAGGTGCGCAGCGTCGAGATGCGACCCGGCAGGTCGTTCGCGAACCACAGCAGGAGGTTGGCGGTCGCTTCCGCGTCCGGCAGCGCCCGGTGGTTCTGGGAGAGCTCGATGCCGAAGAACGCCGACAGCGTCTCGAGCTTGTAGTTCTGGAGGTCGGGATAGCCCTCGCGGGCGATCACCAGCGTGTCGAGGTAGCGGCCCTGCTCGAAGCGGGTGCCGTCACCGAGCGCCTCCTCGATGAAGCCCAGGTCGAAGCCGACGTTGTGGCCCACGACGAGGCTGTCGCCGATGAACTTGAGGGCTTCCTTCGCCGCGTCGGCCGCCGAGGGCGCCTTCGCGACGTCCTTGTCGGTCAGGCCGTGCATCTGGTGGCCGACGATCGGGCGGGCCGGCTTGACGAGCGTCGACCAGCGGTCGGTGATCTTGCCGCCCTTGACCTTCACGGCAGCGATCTCGACGAGATCGGCCATCTTCGGGTCGGTGCCGGTCGTCTCGACGTCGACGACGACGAACTCGCGATTCGCGTCGACGCCGGCGACAAAGTCGAGGACCGAGCCGGTGCCCGGCTCGAGGTACGGGATCCGCTTGGGCTTCCCGACCGCCTTCTGGAGCTCCTCCTGGAGGTCGACGATCGGCTGCAGGGCGCGATGGCCGAACAGGATCGCCTCGGCCATGATCTCCTCGGGCAGGAGGTTCGCCCCGGCCTCGACCATCATGATCGCGTCGCGCGTGCCGGCGACGATCAGGTCGAGCTCGGATTCCTTGAGCTGCGTCCAGGTCGGGTTGACGACGAACTCGCCGTCGATCCGGCCGACGCGGACGGAGCCGATGGGCCCGTTGAACGGGATCTCGCTGATCGTCAGCGCGGCCGAGGCCGCGATCGTGCCGATGACGTCCGGGAGGTTCTCCTGGTCCGTCGACATGACGGTGATCACGAGCTGGACGTCGTCCTTGTAGCCCTCGGGGAAGAGCGGCCGGATGGGCCGGTCGGTCTGGCGGGCGGCGAGGATCGCGTTCTCGGACGGACGGGCCTCGCGCTTGATGAAGCCGCCGGGGATCTTGCCCGCCGCGTACATCCGCTCCTCGAAGTCGACGGTGAGCGGGAAGAAGTCGAGGCCGGGTCGCGGCTCCGAACGGTTGGCGGTGCCGAGCACCATGGTGTCGCCGTACCGGACGGTGACGGAGCCGCCGGCGAGGCGTGCGAGCTTGCCGGTCTCGATGGTCAGCGTGCGACCACCGAATTGCGTCTCGAATGTCTGAGACACGGGGATGGATTCCTCCTTGGTCGTGGAGGAGGAGGCGACCTGCGGCTGTGTGGCCGGCTCGGCGGTAGGGCGTTCGGACGCGGAAGGACCCCGGGATTCACCCAGGGTCCACGGCGGCGATTCCTAGCGGCGGAGCCCCAACCGTCCGATGACGGCGCGGTAGCGCGTGTTGTCCTTCTTGATCAGATATGCAAGAAGGCGGCGGCGCTGGCCGACGAGCTTGAGGAGGCCGCGGCGCGAATGGTTGTCCTTGGGGAAACGACGGAGATGCTCGGTCAGGCCCTTGATCCGCTCCGTCAGGAGCGCGATCTGGACTTCCGGCGAACCGGTGTCACCTTCCTTGGTGGCAAACCCGGTGATGATCTCCTGCTTCTCTTCCCGCGCTAGCGGCACTCGGTCCTCCGACACGAACTCTGTTACTTGAACCTTCCTTCAATGACCGGCGGATGGTAGCAGGGCGGGTCCCGAACGGGCAAACGGCCCGATCAGCCAGCGCCGAACGTGATCCGCGTCCGCGAGCCGGCCGGCGGCGCAGGATCGAGCGTCCAGCCCGCCGTGTCGACGGTCAGAGTCGCCGGTTGCCCGTCGCCGCCGCCCGCGGCGGCGCTCACGAAGACGCGGTGCGATCCGGCCTGCGGCAGTGCGACCGGCATCGCGAACGAGACCCGGCCGGCGTCGTCGAGGATCCCGGTCACGGCATGCGGCCGGCCGAGGAGGCGCTCAGCCTCGGCGAGGTCCCCGGCCGCGATCGCCGCCCGGATGTCCGAGCTGCGGACGGGCCGGCCGTCGATGAGGAACGGCGGCCGGACGACGAGGTCGTAGCCCTGGATCGCACCGAGCGCGGCGACGGTCTCGGGCGTGCCGCGGCGGTCGTGGCCGAACGCGGCGTCGGGCGTCATCAGCAGCCCCGCAAGGCGCGTCCGGGCCGTGATCCGCTCGAGGAAGACGTCGTACTCCGTGGCCCGGAGCGCGGCGTCGAAGTGCTGGACGACGACGACCTCGACGCCGGCCTCGCCGAGCAGCCGCAGCCGCTCCTCTGGATCGAGGAGGAGCGGCGGCGCCGCGCCCAGGATCACCTCGTCGGGATGGGCGTCGAACGTGATGACGGTCGGGCGGGCGTGGTGCGCCTCGGCCTGCAGGTCGAGGTGGCGGAGCAGGTACTGGTGGCCGCGGTGGATGCCGTCGAACACGCCGATGACGGCGAAGATCGGCCCGTCGTCCCTGCCCAGCCCGTCGACCCCGCCGACCGTGACCGGGCCGCCGTCAGGCACGGGCGGCTACGGGCGCCGGGGCGTCGACGAGGACCTTGTCCGGCGCCAGCCGGCCGTCGCGGTAGCGGGCGATCGCGACGAGCGTCCCCGCCTCGTCGCGGACACGGATCGGGCCGTCGCCGAGCGACCCGCCGGGCGGCTCGCCGGTCCGCACGAACTGGCCGCGGGCGACGGCCGCGACCTCGGCCGCGTCGAGGACGACCTCCGGCAGGGCCTCGAGACCGGCGTCGACCGGCAGCAGCAGGCCCGCGAGCCGCTCCGCGCCCTCCGAGGCTGCGGCCCGGACGTCGTCGAGCGGCGTCGCGTTGTCGATCGTGAACGGCCCGCTGGCCGTCCGGACGAGCGCGCCCAGGTACGCCGCGGAGCCGACGGCCTCGCCGAGATCGCGGGCGAGCGCCCGGACGTAGGTCCCCGCGGAGCAGCGGACGTCGACGACGGCGATCGGCCGGTCCGGATCGCTCTCGTCCCAGTCACGGATCTCGAGCGTCTCGATCGTCACCCGCCGCTCGGCCAGCTCGACCGACTCCCCGGCGCGGGCCATCGCGTACGCCCGGCGGCCGGCGACCTTGATCGCGCTGTAGGCGGGCGGCCGCTGGGCGATCTCGCCGAGGAACCGCGGCAGCGCCGCTTCGACGGCATCTCGCCCCGGCGCCGGGCTGTCGGCGGGCGTCCGCTCGCCCTCGAGGTCGTCGGTCGCCGACGACGCCCCGAAGCAGACCGTCGCCCGGTAACCCTTCGTGTCGCCCAGGTGGTATTCGACGACCTTCGTCGCCCGCCCCAGGAACAGCGGCAGCACACCGCTCGCGAACGGGTCGAGCGTCCCGCCGTGCCCGACTCGCTTCGTCGCCGCGAGCCGCCGGACGAGCGCGACGACGTCATGCGACGTGGGCCCGGCCGGCTTGTTCGCGACGAGGATCCCGTCCATCGGGCTCGGGCCTAGCGGCCCAATGCCGCGACGAGCCGCTCCGCCTCGGCGAGGACGGGGCCGCGGGCCTGGGCGACGGGCAGCGCGACCGTCGCCCCGGCCGCCCGGGCGTGGCCGCCGCCGCCGAACGCCCCGGTCAGGACCGTCGCGTCGACGCCGCCGGGCTTCGTCCGGACGCTCAGCCGGGTGGCCCCGGCGCTCTCCTTGAAGATGATTGCCACGTCCGCCTCCTCGGCCTGGGCGAGCAGGTCGATGATCCCCTCGGAGTGGGCCGGAATCGCACCGGTCGCCGCGAGGTCGGCGTCGAAGAGCGAGGCGTGGACGATCCGCCCGGCGGCGGCCGTCTCGAGCCGTCCCAGGACGACGCCGAACAGCCGCAGCTGGGCCTCGGGCTTCGAGCGGTAGATCCGGCGCGAGATGTCCGAGAGGGGCGCCCCGGCGTCGACGAGCGCCGCGGCGACGGCGAGCGTCCGAGGCGTCGCGTTGGGGTGGGCGAACGTGGCCGTGTCCATCACGATCCCGGCCATCAGCTGCGCCGGCGAGCGCTCCGCCGCCCTCGTCGAGCGGCACGCCGAGCCGGGCCGCCAGCAGCGCGGTCATCTCGCAGGTCGCGGCCGCCGCCGGATCGACCCAGTCGGCCGGGCCGGTCTCGCCGTTCGACGCGTGGTGGTCGAGGACGACCCGCGGCAGGGCGGCGAACAGCTCCGGATGGCGACCGGCGACCGCGCCGATCCGGTCGATGCCGGCGCAGTCCGACACGACGAGGAGGTCGTAGTCGACGCCGGGCTCCGGGTCCGTCCGGGCGGCCTCGATGTCCGGGACGAACGCATAGAGCGGCGGGATGAGGTCGGAGAAGACCGGCGTCGCGATCCCGCCGCAGGCCGCGACGAGCCGCCGGACCGCGAGCGTCGAGCCGATCGTGTCGGCGTCGGGGTTCTCGTGTCCGACCGCCAGGACGCGCCGGGCGGAGCCGATCCGGGCGACGACGGCCTCGGGGACGGCCGGCGTCCATGGCGAGAGGTCGATCACCGCGGGTGCTTCTTCGAGCCGCTGCGTCGCGGTCCCGATGACGGTGGGCCGTGACGCCGCCGCTGGGGCTTGGACGTCTTGCCCGGCGGCACGGTCGGCAGGGCCGGCACGTCGTCCGCGTCGCCCTCGTGGGGCAGCCGCGCGACCGGCGTCGGCAGCGACTCGCCGACCGGCGGCACGTCGTCGTCGATCCGGCCCTCCTCGATCTCGTTGAGGAGCTGGAGGACGCGGGTCCCCCGCTCGAGGGTGTCGTCGAGCTCGAGGTGGAACTGCGGGATCCGCTTGAGCCGGAGCCGCTTGCCCAGCTCGTGGCGGACGAACGGCATCGCCCGGCCCATCGCGGCGAGCGTCGCTTTCCGCTCGTCGGGCTGGCCGATCACGCTCACCGACATCCGGGCGTGCCGGAGGTCCGGCGTCGTCTCGACGTCGGTGATCGTGGCGAACCCGATGCGGGGGTCGTCGACGTCGCGCCGGAAGATCTCGCCGATCTCCTGACGGAACAGCTCGTCGATCCGATCCGTTCGCTGCGTCATCGGTCCCCGCCCGTGTGTGCCGGCCGGCGACGGCTCAGGCCGTCGCCACTCGGCTGACGGTCTGCGTCGAGACGCACTCGATGATGTCGCCTTCCTCGAGGTCGTGGAAGTTCGCCAGGCCGATGCCGCATTCGTAGTTCGCGGCGACCTCGCGGACGTCGTCCCGGAACCGTCGAAGCGACTCGATCCGATCGGTCGCGATGATCTTGCCGCCGCGCCAGACGCGGGCGTTGGCCCGGATGATCCGGCCGTCCGTGACGAACGCACCGGCGATGACCGTGCTCTTGCCGACGCGGAAGATCTGGCGGACCTCGGCGCGGCCCTCGACGACCTCGATGACCTCCGGCTCGAGCAGACCCTTGAGGGCCGCGTCGATGTCGTCGGTCAGCTTGTAGATGATGTCGTAGAGGCGGACGTCGACGCCCTCGGACTCGGCGGCCCGGCGGGCGGTCTCGGTGATCTTCGTGTTGAAGCCGACGATGATCGCGTCCGACGCCGACGCCAGCATGATGTCGTTGTCGGTGATGTCGCCGGCGCCCTCGTGGAGGACGTTGAGGCGGATCTCGTCCTGGTCGAGCTGCTCGAGGGCGTGGGTGATCGCGCCGAGCGAGCCGGACACGTCGGCCTTGAGGATGATCCGCAGCTCCTTGGCCTGGCCGGCCTGGATCTGGCGGTAGAGGTCCTCGAGCGTCGCCCGGCCGCTGCCTTCGCCGCCCTTCGCGGCAGCCTCGGCCTTGGCGGTCTCGACCATCGCCCGGGCGGCCTTCTCGTCGGGAACGACCCGCAGGATGTCACCGGCCTCCGGCACGGCCGACAGGCCGAGCACGACGACGGCGCTGGACGGACCGGCCTTCGGGACGCGCTTGCCCTCGGCGTTCTCGAGCGCCCGGACCTTGCCGAACGTCTCGCCGACGACGATCACGTCGCCGACACGGAGCGTCCCTGTCTGGACGATCGCGGTCGCGACGGCGCCACGGTTCTTGTCGAGCTGGGCCTCGACGATCGTGCCGACGGCCGCGCGCTTCGGGTTGGCCTTGAGCTCCTGGAGGTCCGAGACCAGCAGGATCATCTCGATCAGCTCGTCGAGCCCGACGCGGGTGCGCGCCGAGACGGGAACGAGCGGCGTGTCGCCGCCGTACTCCTCGACGATGACGCCGGCCTCGGACAGCTCGGTCTTGACCCGGTCGGGGTTCGAGTCGGGCTTGTCGATCTTGTTGAGGGCGATGATGATCGGGACCTTGGCCGCCTTCGCGTGGCTGATCGCCTCGAGCGTCTGGGGCATGACCCCGTCATCGGCAGCGACGACGACGACCGCGATGTCGGTCACCTTCGCCCCGCGGGCCCGCATCGCGGTGAACGCCTCGTGGCCCGGCGTGTCGAGGAAGACGACGCGCTTGCCGTCGTGGGTGACCTCGCTCGCACCGATGTGCTGGGTGATGCCGCCGCGCTCCCCGGCCGCGACCTCGGTCGTCCGGATCGCGTCGAGGAGGCTCGTCTTGCCGTGGTCGACGTGGCCCATCACCGTGACGATGGGCGCGCGCGGCTGAAGGTCAGCCGGGTCGTCTTCCTCGAACAGCACTTCCTTCGTCGCCGCGGCAGGCGTGCCTTCCTCGTCGCCGTCGGGACCGGTGCCGTTCGTGGGCGCCGTCGCCTCCGCCACCTCGTAGCCAAGCTCGCCCGCGACGAGCGACGCGGTGTCGCGGTCGATGAGCTGGTTGATCGTCGCGAAGATGCCGCTCTTGATCAGCTCGCGGATGACGTCCGCCGGGTTGACGGTCAGCAGCTCCGCGAGCTCCTTGACCGTGATCGTCGTCGGCAGGTCGATCGCGCCACGCTCTTTCGGGTCGGCGACCTGGACCTGGGACGGTACGCCGCTGCCGTCGCGACGCGGCGGCTTGCGGGGTCCCCGCCTCCCCCGGGTTCCACTCCTACTCCTTGCCACTCTGTCCTCCTTCAGTCGTTGTCAGTTGTGCCGCGCGGGCCGTCATGGCCTCACGCAGGTCTGCCGTGATGGGCGCCTCGAGCGCCCGTCCCAGCGTTCCGCGCTCCAGCGCGGTGGTCCAGCAGGCGGCGTCCCGGCAGAGGTACGCACCCCTGCCGGCCAGCCGGCCCGATTCGTCGATCTTCAATTCGCCGCTCGGCGTCCGGACGACCCGGACGAGCTCACGCTTGTCCCGGGCGGTCCGGCAGGCCACGCAGGTCCGGGTGGGGGCCCGGCGCGCCTCGGCCGCCTGGTGCGCGGCTACGATGCGCTCTCCGCGGCGTCGGCCTCGGCCGGCGCCTTCTTTGCCCGGCTCTTCTTCACCGGTGCCGCGGCTGCGGCGACCGCTTCCGGCTCGGCGGCCGGCGTCTCCGCGTCGTCGGCCTTGGCGGCCTTGGCCTTCGCAGTCGTGGCCTTCGCAGTCGTGGCCTTCGCAGTCGTGGCCTTCGCAGTCGTGGCCTTCGCAGTCGTGGCCTTCGCAGTCGTGGCCTTCGGCTTCGCCGGCGCCTCGGCCGCGCCGTCGCCGCTGGCAGCGGCGGCCTTGGCCCTTGTCGCCTTCGGCTTGGCCGGCGCTTCGGCGTCGACGTTGCCGGTGTCGGCCGCAGCCTTGGCCTTCGCCGTCGCCTTGGGCTTGGCCGGCGCCTTCGGCTGCCGCGGCGGCCTCCGTACCGTTCGTTTCCGCCTTCGCGACGGTCGCCTCGACCGTCTCCGCGGTCGCCGGCGTCTCAGCCTTCGCCGCCTCGGCCGCAGCCTTTGCCTCGGCGACCGAGACGTCGCTGCGAATGTCGATCCGCCAGCCGGTCAGGCGCGCCGCGAGGCGGGCGTTCTGCCCCTCGCGGCCGATCGCCAGCGACAGCATCCGCTCCGGGACGGTCACGTTCGCGATCCGGTGCTCCTCGTCGATGTCGACGCTGATCACCTGGGCCGGGCTCAGCGCGTTCGCGACGAAGACGCCCGGGTCGTCGTTCCACGGGATCACGTCGATCTTCTCGCCGCCCAGCTCCGCGACCACCGCCTGGACCCGCGCCCCGCGCTGGCCGACCGTCGCCCCGACCGGGTCGAGCCCGTCCTGGCGTGACGCGACCGCGACCTTCGAGCGCGACCCGGCCTCGCGGGCGATCGCCTTGATCTCGACGGTCCCGCTGTGGATCTCGGGCACCTCGAGCTCGAACAGGCGCTTCAGGAAGCCCTTGTGGGTCCGGCTGACGAGGATCTGCGGGCCGCGGGTCGAGCGGCGGACCTCGAGCACGAACGCCTTGACGTTCTGGCCGATCCGGTAGTGCTCGACGGCCGACTGCTCGGACGTCGCCAGGATCGCCTCGACGTTGTTGCCGACGTCGAGGATGATCGCCCGCGGCTCGACCCGGTTCACCGCACCCGTGATCATCTCGCCCTCGCGGCTCGCGAACTGGTCGAAGACGCGGTCGCGCTCGACCTCGCGGATGCGCTGGAGCACGATCTGCTTCGCGGTCTGCGCGCCGATCCGGCCGAAGACGTCGTCCTTGAGCTCCTCGGTCTCCACCAGGTCGCCCGGCTGGACGTCGGGCTTGAGGGCGCGCGCCTCCTCCAGCGTGAACTCGACGAGCGGGTCCTCGACATCGGCCACGGCGTACCGGGCGCGGTACACGCGGATCTTGCCCGTCTCCTCGTCGATCTTGACGTGGATGTCCTCGTCGCCCGCCACCCGCCGGTAGGCCGACTGGATCCCGTCCTCGACCGCGTGGATCAGCACCTCTCGCGGAACCTGCTTCTCCGCGTTCAGCTGGAGGAGGGCACCGACGAAGTCTCGACTCATCTCGCCTCCTCGTCTGTAGCGATATTTTCCGGGGGCCGACAAAAAGAAACGTGGGGGTCACCCACGTCACGGAGCGGCCGTTAAGTTACGCGGAAGTATACATCCTGAGCGTGGACCGGGCCACTCTCCCGGTCCGGATCGCTAGATCCGGCGACCCTTCGACCCGCACGTGTGGCGTGCCAAGGATCAGGCGACGAACGCGTCGTTGGAGATCTCCGTCGCCCCTAGTTGCCGCGTGGCCGGGGGCAGACCGCCGGCGGCACGAACTGCATCGAACGCCGCAGGGTCGATCCGGTACAGGTAGCGCGGACCAGATTCGCCATCGAAGGTCAAGATGGCCGACGCCGGCGTGCCCGATCCGAGGAGCACTTCGATCTCCCACACCCGATGGCTCCCCGCATCGGCTGGCTTGCAACCTCGATCGCCCCGGTGGTCCATAGCAGAGTCGGCAGGCTGTTCGACACCATGTCATCGAATGCGGCCTCGTCGAGTGGACCCTCGACTGCCCGTGTCGGGACGAGAGCGCCTGCTCGAGACCGGGCAGCGCTCGGACAAGGGCCTGATCGTCGAACCCTGGCAGGTCACCCCGGATCGCATACGTGGTCCGCTCGTATTCCGGGCGGATCGCGGCGCTGCCAGCAGCTCGAACGGCAAACGAACCAAGCACCAGGGATCCGACTGTGAAGACCAGGACGGGCCGAACCGACCGACCCAGATTTCAAGCCTCCGCCCTGAAGGCAGTGGTTGCCGTTCACTCCGGGATTGCTCGGCCTCGAGCGGCGCGAGCCAGTCTGGCTGACCGAGCGACCAGCGCCGCTGCGCCTTCACCAGCGCCAACCACGACTCGAGATCGACTCTCAGCGGCGAGCTCGGGAGCTCGTCGACGAGTGTGGTCAACTCGTCGATGTCCGCCGTCCCCGATCGTCTGAACCGCGTGCCCTCGACAGCAAAGAGCTTGAGCGCGCGATCCGTGGGCGTCCCGTCGGTCATCCGACTGAGCTCCACGCCGAATTGGTGCTCATCTTCAGCGGCACCGGCCGCGATCGCCCGATAGAACTGCGGGACGGTTCCGGCCTGGTGAACGCCCAGCCAAACCTCCGCGGCGACCGGGTCCCCGGTTCGGATTCGGCCCACCCGTGTCCCGTAGCCATGCCCGCTCCCGTCCATTCGCGTACCCGTGAAGAACCTCCTGCGCGCGCCACCGAGGACGCTGCCAGGCGAGGCAGGCGACCACGAGTCCGACGGCGAGCCCAGCGCCAACGGCCAGGGCCGGCAAAGCGCCCAGCCGCGCGGCGACGACCGCGACGGCGACGGTGAACGCTACCGGGGCGATCCGTCCGATCCAGCCGTCGAATTGGCCGACCTCGATGGCGCGGATGAACGGGTCAAGAGGGCTATCGCCGTCCTCCTTCGCCACTGACCTGCGGAACGCGCCGGGCACCGATCCACGGCGGTGCGGTCTCATTCGAGCGCCGGAATGCTCAGGCCAGTGGAACCGGCGTGCCGGATGCCGGGAACCGCCGCGTGACGTAGTCCTCGAGGATCCCCTCGAACTCCTCGACCAGGCCATCGCCGCGGAGCGTCCGGTCGAGCCGGCCGTCGATGAACACCGGCGCGACGGGCTCCTCGAACGTGCCCGGCAGCGAGATCCCGATGTCGGCGTGCTTGGACTCGCCGGGGCCGTTCACGACGCAGCCCATGACCGCGACCCGCATGTCCTCGACGCCCGGCCGCGTCTCCTTCCACTCGGGCATCCGGGCCTTCAGGTAGGTCTGGATCTGCTGGGCCATCTCCTGGAAGAACGTCGAGGTCGTCCGGCCGCAGCCGGGGCAGGCGCTGACCTGCGGCAGGAACGAGCGGATGCCCATCGACTGGAGGACCTGCTGGGCGATCTCGACCTCGCGCTCGCGCGGCGCGCCGGGATCGGGCGTGAGCGAGACGCGGATCGTGTCGCCGATCCCCTCGTTCAGCAGGATCGCGAGGCCGGCCGTCGAGGCGACGATCCCCTTGTCGCCGAGGCCCGCCTCGGTGAGCCCGAGGTGGAGCGGGTAATCGGACCGCTGCGGCGAGCAGGCGGTAGACGTCGACGAGGTCGCGGACCTGCGAGACCTTCGCGCTGATGATGATCCGGTCGTGGCCCAGGCCGGTCTCCTCGGCCAGCTCCGCGGAGCGCATCGCCGACTCGATCATCGCCTCGATCATCACGTCGCGGGCGTCGCGCGGCTCCGCGGTGGCCGCGTTCTCGTTCATCAGCTCGGTCAGGAGCTGCTGGTCGAGCGAGCCCCAGTTGACGCCGATCCGGACCGGCTTGCCGTTGTCGACCGCGACCTTGACGATCGTCGCGAAGTGCTCGTCGTGGCGCTTCGCGCCGACGTTGCCCGGGTTGATCCGGTACTTCGCGAGCGCGGCGGCCATCTCCGGGTAGTCGACCAGCAGCTTGTGGCCGTTGTAGTGGAAGTCGCCGATGACCGGCACGTCGACGCCCAGGCCGCGCAGCTTGCGCATCATCTCCGGGACCGCGGCCGCGGCCTCATCGGTGTTCACGGTGACGCGGACGAGCTGCGAGCCGGCGTGGGCGAGACGGGCGACCTGGATCGCGGTCGCGTCGGCGTCGGCTGTGTCGGTGTTCGTCATCGACTGGACGACGATCGGGTGGGCCGAGCCCACAAGAACCCCGCCGACGTCGACGCTGACGGTCGGCCGGCGCCGCGGGCGGAGGGCGTCGGGGTGGGCATCGCCAGGCTTACGTCGGGCTGCCGCTCAGAATCCGGGCGATGTCGAAGCCGCTGACCCAGATCAGGAACGCCATCAGGACGGCGAAGCCGACGACGTAGGTCAGCCGCTCGGCGCGGAGGCTGATCCGGGCGCCGAAGACCGACTTCAGGACGATCATCAGCATCCGGCCGCCGTCGAGCGGCGGGAACGGCAGGATGTTGACGAGGGCGAGGTTCGCCGACAGAACCGCCGCGACGTACAGCGTCAGGATCGGCCCCGCACCGAAGAAGATGTCGCCGATCTGGGTCGCGATGCCGATCGGGCCGGCGACCGGCGGCGCCGCCGTCGGGTTGCTCACGAAGCCGCCGACGAGGTCGCCCAGCCCGGCGAGGATCAGCCCGAACCAGTGGGTCGTCTGCTGCGCCGCGATCCCGACCGCGGCGGGCAGGTCCCGGCTGTAGTTTCCGTAGAACACGGGCGCGAAGCCTTCCGCGCCACCGCTGATGCCGAGCGGGCCCTTCGTCGGCCGGCCGGCGGAGTCGCGCGGCGAGGCGTCGATCTCCGCTCGGCTGCGGAGCGTGACCGTGATCGTCTCGAGCGTGCCGTTCGCGCGCTGGACGGTGAGCGTGACCGGCTTGCCGACGTTCCCCTGGAGGTCGTCGAGGGCATTCCGGTCGCCGAAGAACTCGTACTGGTTGCCGTTGACCGCGAGGATCGCGTCGCCCGGCCGGAGCCCGGCCGTCGCCGCGGGCGAGGCAGGCTGGACCTCCGAGAACCGGATGCCGTTGAGCGGTGTGGCGATCCAGGCAATGAGGGTGAAGATCAGGAACGCGGTCGCGAGGTTCATCACGACGCCGGCGGCGAGGATGCCGAGCCTGATCAGCAGCGGCTGGGCCGCGAACGAGCGCGGGTCGTCGGCCTGCTCGCCGTCCTCGCCCTCGAGCTTGACGAAGCCGCCGATCGGCAGCCAGTTCAGCGTGTAGAGCGTCTCGCCCTTCGAGCGGAGGACCTTCGCCCGGGGCGGGAACCCGACCCCGAACTCGAGGACCCGGACGCCCGCCAGGCGAGCGGTGAGGAAATGTCCGAACTCGTGGATGAGCACGAGCCCGCCGAGGATCAGCAGGAACAGGACGATCGTGACCGCGGTCCGGAAGAGCTCCTCCATCAGGCCGTTCCCACCGGTCCGGCGGCGAACGCGGAGCGGACCTCGGCATCGAGGCCGATCAGCTCGTCGAGCGAGGGCGCCTGGTCGGCGCCGCTCGCCGAAGCGCTCGACCGCCGACTCGAGCAGGCGCGGGATCTCGGCGAAGCCGAGCGTGCCGTCGAGGAACCGGGCGACGGCGACCTCATCGGCGGCGATGAGCGCGGTCGTCGCGCGCTGCCCGATGCGACCCGCCTCGCGGGCGATCCGCAGCGCGGGGAAGCGCGTCTCGTCGGGGGCCCGGAACTCGAGCCGCCCGGCGGCCGCGAGATCGACGGCGACCGACGGCGACGGGCGCCGGTCGGGATAGGTCAGGGCGTACTGGATCGGAAGCCTCATGTCGGGGGTGCCCAGCTGGGCCTTCAGGGAGCCGTCGACGAAGCGAACGGCCGAGTGGACGACGCTCTGCGGGTGGATCACCACCTCGATCGAAGCGTAGGCGACATCGTACAGCCAGTGCGCCTCGACGACTTCCAGGCCCTTGTTGGCGAGCGTCGCAGAGTCGATCGTGATCTTCGCGCCCATCGACCACGTCGGGTGGCGGAGGGCCTGCTCGGGGGTCACCTCGGCGAGGTCCGCGGGCCCGTCGAGGAACGGCCCGCCCGACGCTGTCAGGACGAGCGCGGCGACGCCGGCCATCCGCTCCCCCACCAGGCACTGCCAGATCGCCGAATGCTCGGAGTCGATCGGGCGGAGCCAGGCGAGCGGGCTTGCCAGCGGGTCCGTGGGGCTCGTGGCGGCGACGCCCGCGGCCAGTGCCCGCGCGAGCGGCATGACGAGGTGGCCGCCGGCGACGAGCGTCTCCTTGTTGGCCGTCGCGACGACCTTGCCGGCCCGCAGCGCGGCGATGACCGGGACGAGGCTGACGATGCCGCCCGTCCCGACGACGACGAGATCGACGTCCTCGCGGGTCGCGAGCTCCACCAGCGCGTCGGGCCCGGCGACGAGGCTCGTCCCGGGCGGGACCGCGACGCCGGCCGCGGCGCGTCGGATCGCTCACGCCGACGACTGCCGGTCGGACGCGGGCGGCCTGCTCGGAGAGCGTGGCGATTGATCGGCCGGCGGCGATGGCGACGACGCGGAACTGGTCCGGCAGCCCCTCGAGGACGTCGAGCGCCTGGCGGCCGATCGACCCGGTCGAGCCGAGGACGGCGACGCCGAGCGGCCGGCCCCCCGCCAGCGGCGCCGGGTCAGCGGACGACGGCGAGGACATAGAGCGCGACGACCGGGGCGGCGAACAGGAACGAATCGACCCGGTCGAGGATCCCGCCGTGACCCGGGATGATCGTCCCGGAGTCCTTCGCGCCGGCGGCGCGCTTCAGCACCGATTCGGCCAGGTCGCCGGCCTGGGCCGCGAGCCCCAGCAGCGGCCCGAGGGCGAGCCCGATAGCGGCGACTCGCCGAGGAGCACGGCCATCGCGGTCACGACGATCGTCGAGGCGGCCAGTCCGCCGATCAGCCCGGCGTAGGTCTTCGACGGCGAGATGTGGGTGAGGAACTTCGCCCGGCCAAACCGCTTGCCGACGAGGTACGCACCGGTGTCGTAGGACCACACGCCCAGGACGAGGAGCAGGATCCAGCCGCGCTCGCCGCCGAGGAACGCGAGCGGTGCGCTCGTCGGCGGCTCAGGCGCCGCGACGCCGAGCCGGACCACGAACCCGAGCAGCGAGACGTAGAGCGCCCCGAACACGGTCGCGAACCACGTCGGCAGCCCGTCGCGCGGATCGCGCTTCGCGAACGACCCCACCGCGGCGAGGATCGTCCCGATCGCGACGAGGATCAGGCCGCTGCCGTCGAGGTTCGTCGGGATCGCCCCGTCGACGACGATGCCGAGCGCCATTGCGATGCCCAGCAGCGGGATCGACGGATAGCCCGCCTGGCCGAGCAGCCGGAACACCTCGATGCCGGCGAGGCCAACCGCGATCGCGATGAGCGCGACGATCCACGGCCCGCCGAGGATGAGGACGATGAGCAGCGGCGGGACGAAGAACGCAGTGCCGATCGCGCGCTGCCTGAGCGCGGACGCGGGGGCCGTTGGCGCGGTCGTGGTGGTCAGCGCCCGAACCGTCGGGTCCGTCGGGCGAACTCGAGGAGCGCCTCGTCGAAGGCGTCCGCGCCGAAGTCCGGCCAGAGGACCTCCGTCGAGTAGAACTCCGCGTACGCCGACTGCCAGATGAGGAAGTTGGAGAGCCGCTGTTCGCCGCCGGTCCGGATGACGAGGTCGGGATCCGGGAGGCCGGCCGTGTACAGCGCCGCCGAGATCGTGTCCTCGTTGATCTCCTCCGGGGCGATGCCGCTCGCCGCGAGCCGCCGCACCGCGTCGACGAGCTCCGTCCGGCCGGCATAGTTGAACGCGACGTTGAGGAGGAGGCGGGTCCCGCCGGCGGTTTCTTCGAGCGCCTCGCCGATCGAGCGCCGCGTGTCGTCCGGCAGCTCCTCGAGCCGGCCGAGGAGGCGGATCCGGACGCCCTGCTCGCGGAGCTCCGCGGTCTCGCTCCGGATCGCCTGCTCGAGCAGCCCGAAAAGCCCGCGAACCTCGTCGTCGGAGCGGGCCCAGTTCTCGCGGCTGAACGCGTAGAGCGTCATCACCGGCACGCCGCGCCGCACGGCGTGCTTGAGGAGGATCCGGATGGCCTCGACGCCGGCGGCGTGGCCCTCGAGCTCCGGCAGGTCGTGGAGGCGCGCCCAGCGGCGATTGCCGTCCATGATGATCGCGACGTGGCGCGGCAGGTCCGTCGCGTCGAGGAGCGGTTCGGCGGGCAGGTCCGGCGTCGGCGAGGGCTCGGTCGAGGTCGTCGGCGCTCCGGTCGCCGCGTCGACGACGTGCGCCAGCGGCGGTGCGTCGGTCGGCCTCGCGAGCGGCGACCCGGACACTAGACCTCGAGGACCTCCTGCTCTTTCACTCCGCCGAGTCGGTCGACCTCGCCGATGAAGCGGTCGGTCGTCTTCTGGAGCGCCTCGACCTGTCGATGCGACTCGTCGGCACCGACGGTCCCGTCACGCTCTTCCTTCTGGAGGTCGTGGGCCGCGTCGCGGCGGATGTTCCGGATCTCGACACGGGCCTCCTCCATCCGCTTGTGGACGACCTTCACGAGGTCCTTGCGACGTTCCTCGGTCAGCGGCGGAATGTTCAGGCGGACGACGGTCCCGTCGACGTTCGGCACGAGGCCGATGTCGCTCTTCTGGATCGCCTTCTCGATCGCCCCCAGGACGCTCCGGTCCCACGGCTGGATCACGATCTGGTGGGCCTCCGGGACGCTGATCCCGGCGAGCTGGTTCAGCGGCGTCTGCGTGCCGTAGTAGTCGACCGTGAGCCGCTCGACGAGCGACGTCGAAGCGCGGCCCGTGCGGACGCCCTGGAAGTCGCGCTCCATCGCCTCGACGGCGCGGGCCATCTTGTGCTCGGCCGAGGCCTGGGTCTCGGAGCTCATGCGGGGACACCTCCGACGGCGCTCTTTGCGCCGGAGATGAGGGTCCCGACCGGCTCGCCGATGGCGACCCTCGTGATGTTGTCGGGCTGGTTCAGGTCGAACACGACGATCGGGAGATCGTTCTCCATGCACAGCGACACGGCCGCCGCGTCGAGAACCTTGAGCTGGTCCCGCAGCAGGTCCGCGTACTGGAGCTGAGCGTAGCGCCGCGCACCCGGGTTCGTCACGGGATCGGCATCGTAGACGCCGTCGACCTTCGTGGCCTTGAGCAGCACTGCCGCGCCGATCTCGACGGCCCGCAGCGCCGCCGCGGTGTCGGTCGTGAAGTAGGGGTTGCCGGTGCCGGCGACGAACAGGGCGACGCGGCCCTTCTCGAGATGGCGGACGGCCCGCCGCCGGATGTACGGCTCGGCGACTTCGTTCATCGCAATCGCGCTCATGACCCGCGTGGGGACACCGACCCGCTCGAGCGCGTCCTGGAGCGCGAGGCCGTTCATCACGGTCGCCAGCATGCCGATGTAGTCGCCGGTCGCCCGGTCCATGCCGGACGCCGCGGCCGCCAGGCCGCGGAAGATGTTGCCGCCGCCGACGACGATCCCGACCTGGACGCCGCGGGCGCGGACCTCCGCCACCTGGCCTGCGATGAACGCGCAGAACTTCGGATCGACGCCGTAGGTCCGGTCGCCGAGGAGCGCCTCGCCGGACAGCTTCAGCAGGATCCGCCCGTAGCGGAGCCCGTCCCGATCCGCCACCGTGGCGTCGCTCACAGCTCCTCCCCGAGCGCGTAGCGGGTGAAGCGCCGGACGCGGATGTTCTCGCCGATTCTCGAGATCGCCTCGGTGACGAGGTCCTTCACGGCGCGGTCCTCGTCGCGGAAGGGCTGCTCGTAGAGGCAGACCTCCTGGTACCACTTCTTCAGCTGGCCCTCGACGATCCGCTCCTGGATCTCGGCGGGCTTGCCCTTGACGGCGTCCGACGCGGCGAGCTCCGCCTTCTTCGCCGCGAGAGCCTCCTCCGGGATGCGCTCGATGTCGACGTAGAGCGGCGAGAGAGCGACGACCTGCATCGCGAGGTCGCGGACGAGCTTCTGGAACTCGTCGGTCCGGGCGACGAAGTCGGTCTCGCAGTTGACCTCGATCAGCGCACCCAGCTTGCCGCCGGCGTGGATGTAGCTCGAGACGATGCCCTCGCGGGCATCCCGGCCGGCCTTCTTCGCCGCCGCGGCGAGACCGCGCTCGCGCAGCAGGCCGACCGCCTTGTCGAGGTCGCCGTCGGCCTCGACGAGGGCGTTCTTGCAGTCCATCATGCCGGCGCCCGTGCGCTCGCGGAGTTCCTTGACCGCGTCGGCGGTGATCGTTGCCATCTGGGTTCGCGTGCTCCTGTGCCTCGCGGACTGTCGGTTGTCCGCGCCTGGTGACTGGTTCGGTGGTGTTGGCTGCCCGGGAGGCCGCGATCAGACCGCGGTTGCGGGCTCTTCCTTCTCGGCTGCCTCGCGGGCGAGCTCGGCGGCGATCTCGTCGGGAGTGGCCTCGACGGCCGGCGCCACGGGCTCGGCCAGCGGGCGGGCGCCCGGCAGCAGCTCGTCCTCTTCCTCCTCGTCCGGGGAGAACGTGAGGGCGGCGCCGCCGGCGAGGGCGGCGACGAGCTCGTCGGAGGCGGACTCGTCGTACTCGGGCTCCGCCGCGACCGCGACCTCCGGCTCGGGCTCGGCGGCCGCGCGCGAGGCGCGCTCCTGCTGGCCCTCGATGCAGGCGTCGGCGATCAGCGTGCAGAGCAGGCGGATCGCCCGGATCGCGTCGTCGTTGGCCGGGATGATGTGGTCGATCTCGTCCGGGTCGACGTTCGTGTCGCCGGTCGCCACGACCGGGACCTCGAGCTTGTTCGCCTCGGTGACGGCGATCCGCTCGCGGTGGGGGTCGATGATGAAGACGGCGCCGGGGACGCGCTTCATCTTGCGCATGCCGCCAACGGTCAACTGGAGCTTCGTGAGCTCCTCGGTCAGCTTCGCGGCCTCCTTCTTGGAGAGGCGCTCGAAATCGCCGGCCTGCTGCCGCGCCTCGAGCTGCTCGAGCAGCCCGATCCGCTTCTTGATCGTGACGAAGTTCGTGAGCATGCCGCCGAGCCAGCGCTTGTTCACGTAGGGCTGGCCGGCCCGCGTCGCCTCCTGGGCGATGGGCTCCTGGGCCTGCTTCTTCGTCCCGACGAAGAGCACGTACTCGCCGCGGGCGACCGTTTCGGTCACGAACTCGAGCGACGACTCGAGGAGCTTCGCGGTCTGGGCGAGGTCGATGATGTGGATCCCGTTGCGCTCCGCGAAGATGTACGGGCGCATCTTGGGGTTCCAGCGGCGCGTCTGGTGGCCGAAGTGGACTCCGGCCTCCAACAGCTGCCGCATCGAAACGGCTGGCACGAGCAAGGACCTCCTGTTCGGTTCGTTCCGCCGCGAACCCCGTCGCCGGGAGCCGGCGGGTCGCTGCCCTGCCGGCACCGCCCCGGTCGGAACGGTCCGCGTGTGAGCTCCCGGGCGCAAGTTCCGCCCGAGGCGTCGCGGAGTCTAGCACAGGGTTTCCTCGTGCCCGATTGCTCCGCCGTGCTCAGAATGCGCCGCGATGATGCCGGATCCGCGGCGGATCGGGTTCCACGACGACGAGGTCGAACCGCAGGCCCAGCCGCGGCAGCGGACGCCCGTCGGGGAGGCTGCCAGCGGCGACCATCGTCCAGGCCGCGTCGCGCACGCGACGCCGCTTCCGGAAGTCGACGGTCTCCTCCGCGAGTCCGAACGCACGCGTGCTCCGCAGGCGGACCTCGACGATCACGAGCTGCGCCGGCGCCGGCGGGCCCGGGTCGACCGCCACGAGATCGAGCTCGTGGCGACCGACATGGACGTTCCGGGCCAGGATCGACCAGCCCTGCTCCGTGAGCCGTTCCGCGACGAGGGCCTCGGCGTCGTCGCCGAGCCGCTGCGCCGCGGTGCGGTTCCTGGGGAGAGCGCCGGGATGGCCGTCCACCGCGGCATGGTGCCAGCCGCCGCTCACCTGGCGGTTACGCCGGCCTCACCGCGGCCTTCACGCCGGCTCGATGTGGTCCGCGGCGTCAGGCCGGCGCGTCCTCGCGCTGCTGCTCCTGGTACTCCTCGATCGCCTGGGCGAGGGAGTGGCCGGGCACGACATCCACCTCGACCTTGCGGATGACCGATTCGAACTCGACGTGAACGTGCATGAAGTCGTCGAACCGCCCGGTGTCGTCGAGCGGGACGGCCACGACGAGGCCGCTCCGGCCCTCCTGCATGAGGTCGGCGATGGAGCGGAGGTCGGCGTCCTCGATGCCGCTGTCCCGCAGCGCCGCGGTCACCGCCCCGATGGCCGCGCCCGCGAGGATCGCCCCGGCGCCGATCGGTCCGCTGATCCCGGCGAGGACGATTCCGGCGGCGCCCCCGAACAGGCCGCCTCGGCCCGCACCCGGGTCAACAGACTGGTCGGTCGTGATCTCGGCCGTGCCCTCGGCGTTGGGGCGGATCATCGCCCAGTCGGAGACCGTGATCTCCTTCCCCTTGGCGGCTTCCTTGATCAGCTCGAGGACGTAGGGCGGGATGCCGGGGTCCGTGAACGCGAGCATGTACAGCCGGCTCGGCTTCGGCTCCGACATCGTGGTCCTCCAGGGTGGCTAAGCGCGGGCGCGGTCACTAGTTGGCCGGGACACGAGCCGAGCGTCGAGGGCGCCCGCCCGTGTGTCAGGCGCCGGCGCCGATCTCGAGGAGGGCGAGATCGCCGAAGTCGAGCTCCGCGTCGTCGACCATCACGGGGACCATCTCCTGCTCGAGCCGCTCGTGGACCTCGGGCGACGCCGACGGGTCGCCCAGCAGGTCGAAGTCGAGCTGGTCGCCGGCGAGCGTCCGCTGCAGGGCGAGGAACGAGCGGCGGTGGAACGGCGTGAGGCCCATCGCCCGGATCGCGTCGCGGTGGTCGCGTGTCGCGTAGCCCTGGTTGTGCTCCCAGCCGTAGCCCGGGTAGCGAGCGGCGAGGAGCGACATCATCCGGTCCCGGACGACCTTCGCGACGACGGACGCACAGGCGATCGAGTAGACCCGGGCGTCGCCGTCGACGACGTTCGTGTACGGACCGACGTGGCCCTCGAACCCGACGATCCGGTTGCCGTCGACGATCACGTGGTCGTGGCCGCCGAGGCGGGCGATCGCCCGGCGCATCGCCAGGTGTGTCGCGTGGTAGATGTTCAGCTGGTCGATCTCGCGGACGGACGCCGCGCCGACGCCGACGGCCACGGCGCGCTTCCGGATCATCGGCGCGAGGCGCTCGCGCTGGGCCGGTGAGAGCGTCTTCGAGTCGCGGACGCCCTCGATCCGGTGGCAGCCGGGCTTCATGATCACGGCCGCCGCGACGACCGCGCCGCACGTCGGCGCCACACCGACCTCGTCGACCCCGGCGACGCGGGCAAGGCCCTCGTTCCAGAGACGGCGCTCATGGCGGAGGGTCGGGACGATGACGGTCATCGGCCATCAGGGTAGCCGAAGTCGGCGGGACGGTCGGGCCGGGAATCGAACGACCCCGCCGGGGCGGGGTCGGAGGAAGCGCGACGCCGGGGAGTGCCTAGCTCCGCGTCCGCCGCTCGCGGAGCGTCGCGGCCTTGCCGACGCGCTTCCGGAGGAAGTACAGCTGGGCCCGCCGGACCTGGCCGTGGCGGACGACCTCGATCTTCTCGATCCGCGGGCTGTGGATCTTGAACGTCCGCTCGACGCCGACGCCGCTCGCGATCCGGCGGACCGTGATCGAGCGGGTGATCCCGCCGCCGCGAAGCCGCATCACGGTCCCCTCGAAGACCTGGATCCGCTCGCGATTGCCCTCGATGACCTTGGCCGACACCTTGACCGTGTCACCCGAGGCGAGCTCGGGGAGGTCGGTGCGGAGCTGGTCGGAGACGATTTCGTCGAGGACGGTCACTGCTGTTCCTTCGTCACGGGTCTGAAGATAGGGCCGGCCCGGCCGACGGCGGAGGATAGCACATCACTCAGCCGACTTCGCCCTCGCCCTCGGCCTCGATCTCCTCGATCAGGCGCTGCTCGGCCGGGCTGGGCGGCTGCTCGACGAGCAGGTCCGGACGGCGCTCGAGCGTCCGCCGCAACGACTCCTTCTGGCGCCACCGGCGGACCGCGCCGTGGTCGCCGCCGGCGAGGATCGCCGGGACGTCGCGGCCGCCGAACGTCGCCGGGCGGGTGAACTGGGGGTATTCGAGCCGGCCGTCGGCGAACGACTCCTCCTCGGTCGAGAGCTCGTCGATCGCGCCCGGCAGCAGCCGGATCACCGCGTCGATCACGACCAGCGCCGGCAGCTCCCCACCGGTGAGGACGTAGTCGCCGATCGACAGCTCGAGATCGACGAGCGAGCGGATCCGCTCGTCGACGCCCTCGTAGCGGGGGCACAAGAGGATCAGGTGGGACCGCGTCGCGAGGTCGCGGGCCCGCTCCTGGCGGAAGACCTCGCCGGCAGGGTCCAGCAGGATGACGCACGAGTCGGGCCGGCGCAGGGCATCCAGCGCCGCCGCGACCGGTTCCGGCCGCAGGACCATCCCCGCGCCGCCACCGTACGGGGCGTCGTCGACGCTCCGGTGCCGCCCCATCCCCCACTCCCGCAGGTCGCGGGCCCGGATCGCGACGAGCCCGCGCTCCTGGATCCGGCCGGGGATGCTCGCCGCGAGCGGCGCCTCGATCATCGCCGGGAACAGCGTCAGGACGTCGATCTCGAGCATGGGTTCAGGAGGATGCTGGCGGTGTCGCGTCCGCGCCCGGTTCGGCCGGCGGCCCATCGATGCCGGGTTCGGCCGCCTCGACCGGCGTGCGAGTCTTCCGGCGGGGGCCGGGCTTCCGCCGCGGTGCCTTCGGCCGGTCGCCGGCGGAGCGCGTTTTCGGCGGTGTCAGGTCGAGCGCCTCCACGTCGACGACGATCTCCCCCCGCCGCGGGGCGAACACCCGGACGAACGCCCGGACCGCGGGCACGTCGAACTCGCCGTACGGCCCGCCGTCGACGAGGAACACCTCGGCGCCGCCCGAGCGGTAAACGTCGCGGACCGTCCCCAGCTCGGCGCCGTCGACGCCGCGAACGGCCGTGCCTACGACCTCGTGCCAGAAGTACTCGCCGCGCGGCAGCTCCGCCTCGGGCCCGGCGACGCACTCGAGGTACGCGCCGCGGAGCTCGTCGGCGGCCTCGCGGGTCGTGACCTCCTCGAAGTGCAGGCGCCAGCCTGGACCGTCGCCGACGGCCGATGACCAGTCCACGGTCAGCGGCTCGTCACTGCCCTCGCGGTAGAGGACGCTGCCCGGGGCGTAGCGGTCCTCGGGACGGTCCGTCAGGATCTCGACCCGAAGCGCGCCGTTCAGGCCGTGCAGGCCGCGAACGAGAGCGACGACCAGCCGCTCCCCGGTAACGCGATTCGGGACCTCGTCCGTGGCGATGCCTACAGGATCTCCAGCGAGACCGGCTCACCGTCGCGGGCGGCGGTGACCTTCAGGAGCGTCCGGAGCGCCTTGGCGACGCTGCCGTTCCGCCCGATCACCTTGCCCATGTCGTCGTCGGCCACGTGGAGCTCGATGACGGTCCCGCCGCCATCGCGGACGACCTCGACCTTCACCGCGTCGGGGTCGTCGACGAGCGACTTCGCGACGTACTCGACCAGGTCGGCTGCTGCCATCCTCGGGCTCCTACTTCTCGGCGGGCAGGATGCCCGCGTTCTTGAACAGCCGCTCGACCGTGTCCGACGGCTTCGCGCCCTTGGCCAGCCACGCCTTCGCCTTGTCGGCGTCGATGTTGACCTCGATCGGCTCGGTGCGGGGGTTGTAGTGGCCGATCGTCTCGATCGCCCGGCTGTCGCGCGCGCTGCGGCTGTCGGCGACGACGACGCGGTAGGTCGGCTGCTTCTTCATGCCGACCCTCGTCAACCTGATTCGGACTGCCATGTGCTCTCCTCCTTGGTGTGGGCTCGGGGTTGGGACCGGGCCGGGGCTGGGGCCGCCGGCTCCGTTAGGGCTTCGTCACGGTGACGACCGACTGGATCCGGTCGAGATCGCCGTCCTCGTGGATGCTCGCCGCGACGGCGTCGAACGGCAGCAGGAACGGCTGGTACTCCTTCGTGTACTCGGTCCACTTCTCGGGAGTCATCTGGGATTTCGCGAGACCCTCGAACAGCTCGCGCGCGCGACGCACGTCGAGGAACGTGAAGCCGAGGTTCTCCTCGCCGACGCGCTTCACGAGCGCCGACACGCGCGCGTCGTCCGCGAGCGACGGGCCGGGGCCGGCGTCGAGGACGCTTTCGACGAACGACTGGCCGTAGCCGATCACGACGACCTGGTCGGTGAACGTGAACGCCAGCTCCGGCTTGTAGCCGGCCGGGAACGCGGCCGGCGTCCCGGCTGCGCCGCTGAAGTCGACGACGGTGATCGTCGCGTCGCCGTGCTGGACGTCGTGAAGCTTGATTCCGGCCTGGCCGCCACCGATCGCGAGCAGTCCGCGGAGGGTGTCGGCGGCGGTCTTCGCGGCTGCCGCGTCGGTCGGGGTGATGACCAGGCCACCGCCGAGCTTGCCGGCGGAGTCCGCCGACACGACGAGCGCCGTGTCGCCCCACCAGCCGAAGATCCCGTTGAGGCCGATCCCGGTGGTCGCGTCGACCTGGTCGAGCACCTGCTTGGCCTCGGGCAGCTTGCGGAAGCGATCGAGCAGCGCGGTGATCGCCGCGCCGGCGTCGTGGACCTCGCCGTAAGCGATCGTGTCCGGGGGCGCCCAGCCCAGCAGCGTGCTCTTCTTGTTGTGGACGTCGTAGCCGATATCGACCGACGGGAAGGCGGAGCTGGCGACGAGGGCATCGCTTTCGAACCGGCCGACCGACCCGAACCAGGCCGGCACGAGCGACACGAGCTCGTCGTCGATCGCGGTCTTGTCGAGCGCGTCAGAGCCGCCGAGGCTCTTGATCATGTCGAGGTACGACGCCAGGGACGCCTGGTAGTCCATGAACGTGAACGTGACGTAGTCGTCGGTCGCGAGCTTGAACGCGGCCTTGAACTGGTCGTCGTCGGCGAGCTTGCCGTCGCCGTTCGAGTCGACCGCCTTCTTCACGGCGGCGTCGGTGCCGGCAAGCATGACCTTGTCGGTGACGGCGATCGCGAACGCCGGCCCCACGTCGCGGGACTGGCCGCTGAAGAGGATCGCCCCGTTGTAGTCGCCCCGGGTCAGCTGCGCCTCGTGGAGGCTCGCGACCCAGTCGGCGGCCTTCGCCTTGTCGGTCACGGTGACGACGATCAGCGGCTGCGCAGCCCGTGAACGACGAGACGTCGAGCGAGCCGGTGTCGCCGTCGCGGGCACCGAGCTGCCGACCGCGACGATCCCGCCGAACCACGGCTTGATGTCGGCCGTGTACGTCTGCTCGTTGCTCGACACGGCGGCGACGATCTTGTCGAACGTCTCGTCGAGCTTCGCGTCGATCGTCGACTGGTCCTTGAAGCCGGGGAACACCGACAGGAACTCGGCGACCTTCTGGCGCTGGTCGCCCGGCAGGTCGAGCCGGTACTCGGCGTACTGGACGACGTTGTCGGGCATGTAGCCGACGGCGGCCGAGATCTTGGGACCGCCTGCGGTCAATGCGAACACCGCCGCGGTCGCGACGAGGACGATCGCGACGCCGACGAGGGCGACCGCCCACCGGAGGCCGGTCGACCGGCGGGTCCGGCCGGTGACCGTGTAGCCGCTGTCGCGCTGGACGGCCTGGGCGGGTGCGGCGGCGCCGGGCTCGGTCGACTCGATCGGCGGCAGCGCCGGATCGGCGGGCGGCGGCCAGGAGGCGGCCGGAGGCGTCGATTCCGGGGTCGCGCCCGGGTTGATCGGGTCCGTCATGTCGGTGGTCTCCCCTACCGTCGGCCGGTCATGGCGCCGAGCGCGGCCCGTCGGCCGCCCCCGGAAAGCTGTTTCATCATCTTCTGGAGCTCGGCGTGCTGTTTGATGAGCCGGTTCACGTCAGACGTGCCGGTGCCGGACCCTGCTGCGATCCGCCGTCGCCGTGATCCGTTGATGACGCCGGGGTCGCGCCGCTCGCGTGGCGTCATCGACCGGATGATCGCCTCGACCCGCTTCAGCTCGCCGCGATCGACCGCCTCCTGGGCCTGCTTGGCCATGCCGCCCATGCCCGGGATCATTCCCATGAGCTGGCCCATCGGGCCCATCTTCTGGACGGCCTGGATCTGCTCGAGGAAGTCCTCGAGCGTGAACTGGTTCTTGCGGAGCTTCTCCTCCATCTTCGCGGCCTGATCCGCGTCGACGTGCTCCTGGGCCCGCTCGACGAGCGTCATCACGTCGCCCATGCCGAGGATCCGGCCGGCGAGGCGGTCGGGGTGGAAGACCTCGAGCGCGTCGGTCTTCTCGCCGGTGCCCATGAACTTGACCGCGAGGCCGGTGACCGCGCTGATCGAGAGAGCCGCGCCGCCCCGGGCGTCGCCGTCGATCTTCGTGAGGATGAGGCCGGTCAGCGGGACCGCGTCCTTGAAGGCCTGCGCGACCGCGACGGCTTCCTGGCCGGTCATCGCGTCGACGACGAGGAGCGTCTCGACGGGCTTGACCGCGTCGCTCACGGCGGCAATCTCCGCCATCAGCTCCTCGTCGATCGTGAGCCGGCCGGCGGTGTCGAGGATGACGGTGTCGCGGACGAGCCGGCGTGCCGCGTCGAGGCCACCCCGGGCGATGTCGACGACCGGCGTGCCCTGCGGCGCGCGGTGGACGGGGATGTCGAGCGAGCGGCCGAGCGTCTCGAGCTGGTCGGCGGCGGCGGGCCGGTACGGGTCCGCGGCGACGAGCAACGGCCGGCGGCCCTGCTTGACGAGGTACTTCGCGAGCTTCGCGGCCGACGTCGTCTTGCCCGAGCCCTGGAGGCCGACGAGGGCGATGACCGCGGGGTTGCCCTGGAGGTGGAACGTCCGATCGCCCGCTCCCAGCAGCTCGACCAGCTCGTCGTGGACGATCTTCACGACCTGCTGGCCGGCGTTCAGGCTCCCGAGGACCTCCGCCCCGACCGCCTTCTCGCGGACCCGGGCGACGAAGTCCTTGACGACCTTGAAGTTGACGTCGGCCTCGAGCAGGCTCAGGCGGATCTCGCGCATCGCGGCGTCGACGTCCGCTTCCGTGACGCGGCCGCGGCCGGTCAGGTTGTCGAGGGTCTTGCGAAGGCGCTCGCTCAGGCTGTCGAACACAGTTCGGGTAGGGCTCCGTGGTGTGAGATGACCGGCTCGCGAGGCGACGGGCACCGCGCGCTCCGGGTGGTGAACGGGTTCTGGCTCACCGAGGCGAGCGCAGCATACCGGATGGGTCCTCGCCGCCGCCTCCGGACGATGGTCCCGCCCCTATGCTCCCGGGATGGCCGGCTCGATCTGGCGCAACCCGGACATTCCTGCGGGTCTTCAGCGCCGCAACCGTCTCGATCTTCGGCTCGCTCGTGACGCGGACGGCGTTGCCGTTCGCGGCGATCCTCGTCCTTGGCGCGGGGCCGGGAGAAGTCGCGGCGATCCGGGCATTCGAGATCGTCGGCGGCGTCGCGATCGGCCTCGTCGCCGGGGCATGGGTCGACCGACTCCGTCGGCGACCGGTCATGATCGCCGCCGACCTTGGTCAGGCGCTCTGCCTCGCGACGATCCCGGTAGCGGCGATCGGCGGCTGGCTGTCGATCGCCCAGCTGATCGTCGTGGCCTTCCTCACGTCGATCCTGTCGACGTTCCACAACATCGCCGACAACGCCTATCTCCCGACGGTCGTCGATCGCGACCAGCTGGTGTCCGCGAACTCCGCGCTCTCCGCGAGCGGCTCCGTCGCGGAGGTGAGCGCCTTCAGCATCGGCGGCGTGCTCGTCCAGGTCCTCACGGCTCCGATCGCGATCGCGGTCGATGCGATCTCGTTCGTGATCTCGGCGATCGTCCTCGGCACGATCCGCCAGCCGGAGGCGCGGCCGGCCGCGCGGGCGGAACGCAGGCGGATCGTCGCCGAGATCGTGGACGGCCTGCGACCGATCGGTCAGTCCCCGATCCTCCGGACCGTCATCCTCGCTGGGTCGGGCGCCCACCTCCTCTGGGGCGCCTTCGGGGCGGTCTATCTGGTCTTTGCGACCGAGGAGCTCAGCCTGGAGCCGGCGACGATCGGCCTGATCGCGGCGGTTGGCGGGATCAGCTCGCTCGTCGGCGCGCTGATCGCGACGCGGACCAACCGGCGAATCGGCGTCGGGCCGTCGATCCTCCTCGGGCTCACGCTGTTCACGCTTGGCAACCTGCTGATCCCGCTTGCTCCCGCGGGATCCGCGGCGCTCGCGATCGTGTTCCTCGTCGGCCAGCAGCTGATCGGCGACCTCGGGGCAACGCTCGAAGAGATCACCGAGCTCTCCCTGCTCCAGGCAATGGTCCCGAACGAGATCCTCGGCCGGGTCAACAGCGCGTACGACTTCCTGACCCATCTCGCGTTGCTGGTGGGAACGATCGGCGCCGGGCTGATCGGCGAGTGGTTCGGGCTGCGTCAGGCGCTGCTGTTCGGACTCCTGGGTGGGTTCGCGGCGGTGGCGTTCGTCTGGTTCTCGCCCCTTCGGACGCTGCGCGACATCGACGTCCGGCCGCCGGATCGCCCACTCCTTCCGGCGGACGAGCTGCCACTCGCGGAATAGGCGCCGGCGTCAGTCCTCGCCGAACAGGGCGTTCACGAACGTTTCGGGGTCGAACGGCAGCAGGTCGTCGATCTTCTCGCCGACCCCGACGAACCGGACCGGCACCTGGAGGTCGTGCTCGATCGCGAACACGATCCCGCCTTTCGCGGTCGAGTCGAGCTTCGTGAGCACGATGCCGGTCAGCCCGACCGATTCGTTGAACGCCTTCGCCTGGGCCAGCCCGTTCTGGCCGGTCGTCGCGTCGATCACGAAGATCGTCTCCGGCTCCGCGCCCGGGACGCGCTTGTCGATGATCCGGCGGATCTTCGAGAGCTCCTCCATCAGGTTGGTCTTGGTGTGGAGGCGGCCGGCGGTGTCGGCGATCACGAGGTCCGCGCCCCGGGCGATCGCCGCGTCGAGCGCGTCGTAGACGACGGCGCCGGGATCGGCGTCGGGCTTGTGGGCGACGATCTCAACGCCGGCCCGATCGGCCCAGACGCGGAGCTGGTCGATCGCGGCGGCCCGGAACGTGTCGGCGGCCGCCAGCAGGACGCGACGGCCCTCGGCCTTGTAGCGGGCGGCGAGCTTGCCGATCGTCGTGGTCTTGCCGGTCCCGTTCACGCCGACGACGAGCATGATCGCGGGGCCGCCGCTCGGCGATGGCTGGGGCGACCAGCCCGGCTCGCGCTCGACGAGGAGCGACTGGAGCTCGCGCCGGACCGCCGCCTCGGGATCCTCGTCGCGCTGTCGGCGGGCCTTCTCGACGACTTCCATCGCGAGCGTGGCGCCGACGTCCGCGGCGATCAGCGTCTCCTCGACCTCGTCCCAGTCGGTCTGGTCGCCCCGGAAGACGCCGCGAAGCCGGCCGACGAGGGCGCCGCGTGTCCTGGCCAGGCCGAGATCGAACGCGGCCGTGACCTCCGGCGGCGGCGGACCGATGCCGGGGCCCCACAGGGCACCGGGGCGCGCGGCGGGTTCGGCGGGCGGAGGGGGTTCGGGCGCGGGCGGCGGTGGGCGGCGCGGGGTTCGGGCTGGGCGCGGCCTCGGCCGGTTCCTCCGGCTGCTCGGTCGGAGCCTCCGGCTGCTCGGCCGGCTCGCGGTCCTTCCTGCGCCAGAACATCAGGAGACCTCGGCCAGCGCGCCGGCTCCGTTCTGATGCGTTGCCGCGATCGCCTGGGCCTCGTCGAGCCGGAGGCTGATCACCCGGCTGACCGAGTCGTCGCCGACGGTGACGCCGTAGAGCGCGTCAGCCGCCTCGATCGTGCCCCGGTTGTGGGTGATGACGATGAACTGCGTCGCGGCGGCGAGCTCGCGGAGGGCCGACGTGAACCGGCCGACGTTGGCCTCGTCGAGCGCCGCGTCGACCTCGTCGAGGACGCAGAACGGGACCGGGCGAACCTCGAGCATCGCGAACAGCAGCGCGACGGCGGTCAGCGCCCGCTCCCCGCCCGACAGCATCGCGAGCGCCTGCTGCTTCTTGCCCGGCGGCCGGGCGACGATCTCGATGCCGGTCGCCGACAGATCGTCCGGGTCGGTCATCACGAGGTGGGCGTAGCCGCCGCCGAACAGGTGCCGGAACCGCGCGTCGAACGCGGTCTCGAGCGCCGCGAAGGTCGTCGCGAACTGGTCGGCGATCATCTTGTTGAGCTCGGCGATCAGCTCGCGGGTCTTGGCGATCGCCTGGCGGAGGTCCTGCTCCTGCGACTCGAGCGTCTCGAGCCGGGTCTTGAGCTCCGCGTACTCGTCGACGGCGAACGGGCTTGCCGCACCCAGCTCGTGGTAGCGCCGGCGGAGCGTCGCGAGGCGGCCCGGGCTGGGCGCCTCGCCCGGCGGTGGAGCCGCTGCCCAGCCGTCGACGACCGCGGCGAGCGCGGCCTCGAGCGCGGCGGCTTCGTCGTCGTCGGGGCCAGCCGTTGGCGCCGCATCGAATGCGCCCGATTCGACGGATCCCCCCGAGCCTCCCGCTTCCGAGCGGAGGCGGCGGATCCCCAGCTCCCCCAGCCCGGCGAGCTCGACGAGGAGCTGCTCGCGGAGCGAGTCGCGTCCGAGGCGGGCCTCGAGGTCCGCGCGCTCCACGGATCGCAGCCGGTCCTCGGCCGTTCGCATCTGCTCGCGGGCCCCGGTCGCGGCCTGCTCCGCGGCCGCCAGGCGCTCCCGCCCGGCGGCGTCGGCGGCGCGGATCTCGGCGAGGGCGGCGGCGGCGGCCGCTTCCTGCCGCTCGGCCGATGCCAGCTCGCTGGCGAGTCGATCCCGCTCCGCCGCCAGGTCCGTCTCGCGGCCGGTCAATGTCGCGGCCTCGCGGTCGCAGTGGTCGATCCGTTCGGCGTCGATGGAGACCGCGGCCTCGGCGCGGGCCCGGGCCGATTCGGCGTCGCGACGGACCGCGTCGGTGGCGGCCTGCTCGGCCTGGAGGCGGTCGCGGGTCGTGCGGAGATCCGCGGCGCGGGCCTCCCAGGTTGCGAGGGCGCTCGTCGCCTCGTCGGCGGGTGCGGCGGTGGCCTCGGCGCCCGGCGCGCCCGCCGGGCTCGAAGGCGCCTCGTTGGCCGCGACCTCGTCGCGCAGCCGGGCGACCTCCGCCGCTAGGCGATCGGCCTGGGCGGCCTGCCAGCCGGCCTCGCGAACCGCACCCTCGAGCTGCCGCGCGGCGACCCGATCCGCTTCCTCGGCGGCGCGGCGCTCGCCCGCCGCCGTCGACTCCCTCGCGCGGGCCTCCTCGAGCGCCTGCCGGGCAGATGCCGCCGCGGAATTCGCCGCCCCGAGCGCCGCGGTCGCTGCCTGTGCGTCTCGCTCGAGCCGCGTGACGTCCGAGCGGAGCCGTTCGGCGCTCGATCGGCGTTCGATCGCGCCCTCCGCGGCCCCTCCGCCGAGCCGCACGACGGCCTCGCCGACGACCGCCGAGCCGTCGCGGACGACGGCCACCCAGCCGGGGGGCAGCGACGACTGCAACCCAAGCGCCGTGTCCAGGTCCGTGACGACGACGGACCGTCGGAGCAGCCGCGTCGCGGCCCCGACCGGGTCGCGCCGAATCAAATCGACCGCCCGCGAACCGCCGCCAACGACGACGGCGTCGACGAATCGCGACTCCGCGGGCGAGAGGCCGTCGGCGCCCGCCGCGCCTGCCGTCGTGACGACGAGTCCCCGCTCGGCCGCCAGGTCCCCGACCGCGGCCCGGTCGACGAGATACGCGCGCGTCGCCTCGTCGAGCGCGGCCTCGACTGCGGCACGGCCCTTCGGGTCGACCTCGAGCTCCTCGTCGACCCGTCGTCCGCCCCGCCGTCGGGCGGCCTTCGCGATGCCACGTGCCTCTTCCTCGGCCAGCGCGGCGTCGACGCCCTCGAGCCGGCCGCGCTGCGCCGCGAGCAGCGACCCGGCGGTGGCGACCCGCTCCGAGGCGGCCTGGCGGTCGGCCTCGGCGTGATCGGCGGCGGCCCGTGCTTCCTCGCGGGCCGCCGTTGCCATTGCCTCCGTCGAGGCGGCGGCCTCGATGCGCGCTCTGGCCGCCGCCGCCCGCTCCTCGAGCCGGGATCGTTCGCCGGCAGCGACCTCTCGCGCCTCGCGCTCCGTGGTCGCTCGCCGTTCCGCGTCCGCGAGCCGTCGCCGGGCGGTCTCCGCCTCCGCCTCGCGCGCCGCGGCCGCTCGACGCAGCGCGGCCGCCTCCTCGCCCCGCGCCTGCCGCTCCGCCCGCAGCCCGCCCAGCTCCGCCAGCGCCTCCGCGAGCGCCCGTTCCGCGTCCGCGAGCGACGCGTCGAGCGCGGGATCGCGGCCCGGCACGGGTCGCGCGAGGAGCCGGCGCTGCAGCTCGAGGTCGCTCTCCGCCGCCGCCCGCTCGTCGGCGAGGCGCGATCGGTCGCGAGCGATCGCGTCGATCTCGCCGCCTAGGCGAGCCGCCCGGACCTGCAGCGCCGACAGCCCGGCCCGGGCGCCGTCGTGGGTCTCGCGTCGCTCTCGCTCGGCCCGGGACCGCGCAGCGAGCTCCGCCGCCAGCCCGCCGGCTGCCTCCTCGGCCGCCCGCAGCGCCGCCAGCGCCTCGTCGGCGTCGCGCGCAGCGCGCTCTCGCGCACCGCCCGCCTGCGTGGCCCGGCCCGCGGCCTCGTGCCAGCGCGCGTGAGCCGCGAGGATGAGCGCGTTCGCGAGGTCCTCGCCGGCGGTCAGCCGAGACGCCTGCTGCTCGGCCTGGGCCGCCAGCCGCCGGGCCTGCGGTCGGAGCTCGGCGAGGATGTCCTCGACGCGGGCGAGGTTGCCCTCGGACTCGGCGAGCTGCTCCTCCGCCCGGCGCCGGCGCCGCTCGTGGCGGCGAACGCCCGCGACGTCCTCGAACAGCGGCCGCCGCTCCTCGGGCCGGAGTGCGAGCGCCTGGTCGACCATGCCCTGGCCGATGAACAGGAACGCGTTGTCGGCGAGGTGGGCCGCGTCGAGGAGGTCGACGAGGTCCTTCAGCCGGACGCGCTGCTTGTTGAGGAGGTAGTCGTTCTCGCCCGAGCGGTAGAGGCGGCGGCCCAGCTCGAGCACGCTGTAGTCGACCGGCAGCAGGCCGTCCGCGTTGTCGAGGACGATCGTGACGTCGGCCATGCCGACCGCGGACCGCTTGTCGGACCCGGCGAAGATCACGTCCTCGCTCTTGCGGCTGCGGAGCGCCCGGCCCTGCTCGCCCAGCGCCCAGCGGAGCGCGTCGGCGAGGTTGCTCTTGCCGGAGCCGTTGGGCCCGACGACCGCGCTGATCCCGCCGCCGAACTCGACGAGCGTCCGCTCCGCGAACGACTTGAAGCCGTGGAGGCGGAGGGCGAGGAGGCGGGCGGGCGGGCTCATCGGGGCGTCACCCGACCGCCCGGTCGACGTCGGCGCGGGCGGACGAATCGGACGGTGCCGATCGCGTCGCCCGGATCGCCTCGAGCGCCTGGAGCGCGGCCGCGGTCTCCGCGGTCCGTCGCGACGGCCCCTCCCCGACGCCGAGCGCCCGGCCGTCGACCCAGACCTCGATCCGGAAGAGCTTCTCGTGGTCCGGGCCGCTCGCGTCGAGGATCCGGTAGTCGGGTCGGGCTCCGGTCCGCCGCTGGGTGTACTCCTGGAGGCGGCTCTTGGGGCTCTTCAGCAACAGGCTGGGCGAGTCGTTCGCGAGCTCCGGCTCGGCGAGCGTCGTCAGCCAGGTTCGCGCGGTGTCCCAGCCCAGGTCGAGGTAGATCGCCCCGGACAGCGCCTCGAACCCCGAGGCGAGCAGCGAGGGCCGGCGGCGGCCACCGCGCTGGGCCTCCCCTTCGCCGAGGAGCAGGTACGACCCCAGGTCGATCCGGTGCGCGAGCCGCGAGAGGCCCGTCGTCGAGACGATCGAGGCGCGTCGCGTCGAGAGGAGCCCCTCATCGTCGGTCGGGTAGGCGGCGTACAGCGCTTCCGAGATCGCGAGGTTGATGACGACGTCGCCGAGGAACTCGAGGCGCTCGTTGTGGCCGCGGACGGCGTCGCGGTGCTCGTGGAGCCAGCTGCTATGGACGAGGGCCTGCTCGAGGAGGTCGAGGTCGGTGACCTGGAGGCCGAGACGCTCCGCCAGCTCGGCTGCCGGTCGCACCACTCCTCGCCGCGGCCGTCGAAACGGCTCTAGGTCGCCCGCTCGTCGATGTAGTCGACCGCGTCACCGACGGTGCGGATCTTCTCCGCGTCCTCGTCGGAGATCTCGGTCCCGAACTCCTCCTCAAGGCTCATGATGAGCTCGACGAGATCGAGGGAGTCGGCATTCAGGTCGTCGACGAACGAAGCCTCGGGCTTGACCTCGTCCTCCTCGACGCCGAGCTGCTCAACGACGATCTTCTTGAGGCGGTCGTACGTAGTGGCCAACTGACTCTCCCTCCTGGGGTGGGGTTGGTTCCGACGGCTAGGAGCCGCTCGATCCGGTCGCTCCGCTCGCTTCGGCCGAGATCCGCCCAAGTACGCCGTTCACGAGGCGGCGCATCGGATCTCCACTGTAGCTCCGTGCCAACTCGACCCACTCGGCGATGGCCACCCGGGCCGGCGTCGGCGAGTGTAGCACCTCACCAACCCCACATCTGAGCAGCGCGCGGTCGATTCGTGCGAGCGTGACGACCGGATACTGGGGGGCGAATCGTTCGATGGTTGCATCGATCGTGTCACGGTGCGCGACGACCGCCCCGACGAGCTGGCGGGCGAGCGCCGCGGCCGTGGGTGGGTCGGGCTCGGCCAGGTGGCGCTCGAGGACTGCGTCGGCGGTGCGCTGGCCGAAGTCGGCCTCGAAGACGCTCGCGAGGGCGAGGCGGCGGCCGGTCCGGTAGGCGCGGACCGTATCTCCAGCCGACGCGCGGCTCGCCGCGGGGTCAGCCCCCGACACCGTCGACCGTGACCGTCACGGAGTCGAGCTCGAGGCCCAGCAGGCGCTCGACGGTGGCCCCGACGGCCGACCGGACCTGGCGGGTCAGCGGGACGAGCGCATGGCCCGGCCGGGCGACGATCGAGACGTCGACGTGGACCCGGTCGCCGGCGGTGCTGATCGCGACCGCGCTTCCGGTGAGGAGCGAGCGCCAGGCCGGGCCACCGTGGGCGACGCGGAGGACGCCCGGGACCTCGAACGCGGCGAGCCGGACCATCTCGCGCATCACGCCCTTGCCGACGGTCAGGTCCGGACCGCTCACGAGACTGACTCCAGCGAAGGCTCGTCAGCCGTCTCGGTCGGATCCGGAGCGGTCGCGGCGCCGGAGCCTGCGAACGCTTCGGCGATGAGCTCCGGGACGCGGGTCCGGGCCATCGTCGCCGCGACGTCGATGCCAAACGTGACCATCCGCCGCCGGGCTCGTCCGTGGGTGATGATCACGTTGCCGCGCACACCGAGGAGCGGCGACCCGCCGGCGCGCTCGTAGTCGAAGACGTTGCGGATCCGGCGGATCCCGGGTCGCAGCAGCAGGTACGCGACCCGGCCCCGGAACGAGTTCCGGAACTCGCCCCGGAACAGGTCGAAGATCCAGCCCGACAGGCCCTCGAAGAACTTGATGACGACGTTGCCCAGGACCGCGTCGCAGACGACGACGTCGGCGAGGTGGTGGACGACGTCCTTGCCCTCGACATTGCCGACGAAGTTGAGGTTCGTCTCGTCGAGCAGCTCGGTCGCCTGCTGGATCCGGGCGTCGCCCTTGCCCTTCTCCTCGCCGATCGAGAGCAGCGCGACGCGCGGGTTCGCCACGCCCAGCACGCGGTCGGCGAAGATCGAGCCCATCCGCGCGTACTGGGCGAGGTTCTCCCCGGTCGAATCGGGGTTCGCGCCGATGTCGAGGAGCACGAGCGGCCCCGCGTCGGTCGACATCTGGACGGCGAGGGCAGGCCGGTCGACACCGGGCAATCGTCCGAGCCGGAGCACGGCGGCGGCCATCCCGGCCCCGGTGTGGCCGGCGGTGACGAGCGCCTCGGCGCGGCCCTGCTTCACGAGGTTCATCGCGACGAGGATCGTGGAGTCCTTCTTCTCGCGGAGCGCCTTCGCCGGATGCTCGTCCATCCCGACGACCTGGCTCGCGTGGACGATCTCGACGTTCGGCGGGAGCTCGCCGGCGATCCGCCGGACGGTCGCTTCGTCGCCGACGAGCAGGAGCCGGTCCTGGGGATGGGCGCGCGCATAGTCCATCGCGCCGGGAACGACCTCGTCGGGTCCGTGGTCGCCGCCCATGGCGTCGACGGCGACGGTGACGCCACGGGTGTCCGCTACTCGATCAGCTCGATTCGTGCGGCCGATCTGGTCGACCATCGGTCAGGAGGCGGACTCGGACGACGGCTGCTTGAGGTCGATCGCCTGGCGGCCGTTGTACCAGCCGCAGGTCGGGCAGACGTGGTGCGGCAGCTTCGGGGAATGGCAGTGGTCGCATTCCTCGAGCTTGGGCACGCTCAGGGCGAGGTGGGCGCGGCGCTCGCCCTTGCGGGCATGCGAGACGCGTCGCTTGGGAACACCCACGGTTCGTGGTCTCCTTCGATCGGGTCAGTGTTCTGTGCCGGCCGTCCTCGCTCCATGGACGCGCCGAACCGCCCCGACGTAGCAGCGGAGCCGAGCGCGGAGTGTACCGTGCGTAGCGCGCCTGCGCCAGCGCGCGCCCACGCTTGCCGGGCGATGCCGCAGGCTCACTTCTCGGCGTGGAAGTTCCGGAGCGCCTCGAGGCGGGGGTCGATATCGTCAGTCGGGTGGTCGTGGACGCCGTCCTCGAGGCGCTCGCCGCAGACCGGGCACAGGCCGGGGCAGTCCACGCGGCAGAGCGGCGCGATCGGCTCCGCGAGCTGGATCGCCTCCCGGACGGCGGTCTCGAGGTCGAGCTCGTGGTGGGCGGTGAGGCGGAGCGGCTCGTCGCCCTCGCCGGGTTCCGGCCGGATCGCCGCGCCGGTGTGGATGTCGATCGAGGGCAGGGCCTCTTCCTCGATCCTGATCTGGATCGGGACCTCGATGTCGCGGAGGCAGCGGGCGCACTCGGCCGCGATCGACGTCGTGAGGTCGGCGGTGACGATCAGGCCGCGGTTCGTGCGGGCGAGCCGGACGTGGCCCTCGATCGGGTCGGCCAGACGGAGGTCGTCGCCGAGGTTGATCGTCGCGCCGGCGATCTCGTAGTCGCGGGTCGAGCCGGGCTCGTCGGACAGGAGACCGGCGACGTTCCAGACGAGTGGCGCGGCGAGGGCCCGGCCCGGGGTCACCGGCGCACCGGCAGTTGGGCCTCCTCGTCCTCGAACTCCGGCTGGTCGGGCCAGCCGGCCTCGGGCTCCTCGGTCCCGTTCAGCTCGTCGGCGCGAAGGTCGGAGCGTCGGGCGTCGAGCAGGTCGATGCCGCGCTTGATGCTCTGGAGGGTCTTGACGACGTCGCCCTCGAGCCCGACGAGCACGTTGACGGCGTACTCGTCGGCGCCGCGGCGGACGTCCTCGGCGTCGGCCTCGGAGTCGGCAATGATGCGGCGGCTCTCGGCCTCGGCCTGCTGGGTCAGCCCGCGTTCGTCGATGAGAAACGCGGCCTGCTCCTGGGCACGGGCGACGATCCGCTCCGCCTCCTCCTGGGCCTTCTCGATGATCCGCTCGCCCTCGGAGTTGATGCGCTTCGCCGCGCGGACCTCTTCGGGGACGGCGACTCGGAGCTCGTCGATGAGGCCGAGCGCGGCCGTCTGGTCGACGACGACGTTGTTCGTCAGAGGAAGCTTCTTGCCGTTCGCGATGATCGACTCGAGGCGCTCCACGAGGAAGATGATGTCGATCTCGGTACCCTCCGGTTACGCGCGACCGGGACGGCGGGTCGTCGGTCGATTATGGCACGGCGCCGCGGGGATCGGCCGCCGAAGTTGAGGGCCTGTGCTCGCGCCGGCCGCCCGAACGCCGGGCGTTCGTAACGGCGGCCGAGGGCGGCGTTAGCTGCTGTGTTGAACGTTGGGCATTCAGAACGGCACTCGAGGAACGCCTGGCGTTCGGAAGCGCGCTTCTCGGAGCGTCGCGCGGTCGATAGGACCGCCGGGCGTTCAACCCGCCGCGGAACCGTCAGCGACGAGCGGCGAGCGCCCGCATCACTGGACCCAGCGCTGCCGCCGGGATCATCGCCGACACGTCGCCGTCGAACGAGGCGATCTCCTTCACGAGCGACGACGACACATAGCCGTACTCGACGGCGGTCATGAAGAACACCGTGTCGACGTCGCCGGCGAGCTTCCGGTTGTTGTGGGCGAGCTGCATCTCGGACTCGAAGTCGCTGATCGCCCGCAGGCCGCGGACGATGAACCCGGCCCCGACCGCGTGGCAGAACTCGACCGTCAGCCCGTCGAACGCCTGGACGTCGACGCGGTCCGCGGGAACGCCGGCCTCGCGGACGGCCGCCCGGATGATGTCGACCCGGTCGTCGACCGACAGCAGCGGCTGCTTGCGCGGGTTCGCGAGGACGCCGACGACGATCCGGTCGAACGCCGCGGCGGCCCGGCGGATGACGTCGACGTGGCCGTTCGTGATCGGGTCGAAGGAGCCGGGATAGACCGCTGTGCTCATTCGCCCTCCTGGCGTCGATAGAAGGTCAGGGCCGTCTCGCCGAACCGGCGGTCGCGCTCGGCCGCCAGCATACCGATCCGCTCGGGCGGTCGGTCGCGCCAGAAGTGCTTCGCGACGACGCGGGCAGCGGGCGCGATGGGGGCGGCCGGCCCACCGAGAATCTCGAGGATCCGGCCCAGGAGCTCGGTCTCGGCGTACGGCGGATCCACCACTACGAGATCGAACCGCTCGTCGGGGTGGGACTCGCCGAGCCAGCGGACAACGTCCCAGCGGACGACGGACGCCGCGGGTCCGGCAAGGGAGGTTGCCTTCAGGTTGGCGTCGATGACGGCGGCGGCGCCCTGGTCCTTCTCGACGAACGTCGCCGACGCGGCTCCGCGCGAGAGCGCCTCGATCCCGGCGGCGCCGCTTCCCGCGAACAGGTCGAGGAACGCGGCGCCGGGAAGGTCCGGCTCGAGGATCGCGAAGAGCGTCTGCTTGACGCGGTCGCTCAGGGGCCGCGTACCGGGGCCGGGAGCGCGGAGGCGGACCCCGCGCGCCGAGCCGGCGATGACCCGACCGGCATCAGCCACCTTGGTCGACCTCTGGCCGAGCCGGTTCCGCTGCCACCGGCAGATCCGGGCCTTGCGAGGTCATAGGGGCAGCACCCGCTCTGCGGACGAGCGTAGAGAACCCGTCCCGCACCGACTTATCCGGCTGCTAGGGCCGAATCTGCCGCTCCCAGCGGATTCGACGCGTCAAGCCTCACGCCCCGCTCTCCGGCTCGCCGACCCAGACGCGCTCCAGCCAGCCCCTCTCGAGCTCACGCCGGAGCCCCGCGGCAGAACCCGGAAGCTCGCCGCGTTCGTCGAGGAGCGCCTCGGCGCGCTCGCGCGCCCGCTTCGCCAGCGCCACGTGCGACCGATCCTGGAGCGACGCGACCCGCAGCCGCGGCAGGCCGCTCTGGGCGAGGCCCAGCACGTCGCCTTCACGGCGCAGCTCGAAGTCGCGCTCCGCGAGCTCGAAGCCGTCGCGCAGCTCGGCGACCGCCTTCAGCCTCGCTTGCGCCGTCTCGTCCACGGAATCCGAGACGAGCACGCAGAACGACTCGTCGGTGCCGCGCCCGACGCGGCCACGGAGCTGGTGAAGCTGGGCCAGCCCGAACCGGTCGGCGCCCTCGATCACCATCATCGTCGCCTCCGTCACGTCGACGCCGACCTCGATGACCGTCGTGCCGACGAGCACGTCGAGCTCGCCGTCCCGGAACCGGGCCATCTCCGCGTCGCGGTCGACGGCCTTCATCCGGCCGTGGACGAGCCCGACCCGGAGCGGCGCGAGCAGCTCCGTCAGGCGAACCGCCTCGACCTCGGCGGCCGGCGCCGAGGCGTCGAAGAACCCGCCGGTCGCCGCCCCGTCGTCGGGCGCCTCCGCCTCCTCGATCAGCGGCACGACGACGAACGTCCGGTGCCCGAGCGCCGCCTCCTCGCGAACCTTCTTCCACGTCCCCTCGAGGTCCTCCGGCCGGCGGATGCCCGTCCGGATCGGGATCCGGCCCTCGGGCGGCGTCCGCAGGTCCGACACGTCGAGGTCGGCGTAGAGGACCTGGCCGAGCGTCCGCGGGATCGGCGTCGCGGTCATCAGCAGGACGTGCGGCGCCCGGCCGCCGCCGGCCTTCTCCTCGAGGCGGCCGCGCTGCTCGACGCCGAACCGGTGCTGCTCGTCGATGACGACGACGCCGAGCGCCGCGAACGCGACGCGCTCCTGGATGAGCGCGTGCGTCCCGACGACGACCGGCGCCTGGCCCGACGCCACGAGCTCGAGCGTCTGGCGGGCCGCGGCCGCGGTCATCGAGCCGGTCAGCAGCTCGACGGGGATCGCCGCGTCCTCGAGCAGCGACGCCAGCGTCCGATGGTGCTGCCGGGCAAGGAGGTCCGTCGGGGCGAGGAGCGCGCCCTGCAGCCCGGCCCGTGCCGCCGCCGCCAATGCGTAGGCCGCGACGGCAGTCTTGCCGGACCCGACGTCGCCCTGGAGGAGCCGGAGCATCGGCGTCGGCCGGGCGAGATCGTCCCGGATGTCGCGGATCGCCGCGTCCTGGTCCTTCGTGAGCGCGACCTCGTGGCCCAGCTTTCGCGCGAGCGAGCCTTCCAGCGCGGCCCGAAGCGCGGCGTCGTCGGTGTCGGGCACGGCGACCGGCCGGGCCGCGTCCCGCCCCCGCTGCCGCCGCCGCGCGACCATGCCCAGCTGGAGCGCGAGCAGCTCGTCGAACGCGAGCCGCCGCAGCGCCCCGTCGCGGCCCTCGAACGACACGGGGTAGTGCGCCTCCTCGAGCGCCTGCCCGATCCCGACGACCTCCTCGCCCTCGCGAATCGCGGTCGGCAGGTACTCCGGGTACTCCTTGCCGGCGCGGTCCAGGACGTCCCGCATCGCGATCCGAAGCCGGTTCGCGGTCAGCCCCGCAGTCAGCCGGTAGACCGGCACGATCCGCCCGACGTGGAGCAGCTCGTCGTCCTGGCCCTCGGCCTGGAAGTCGGGGTTGTCGAGCGTCAGCTTCCGGCCGAAGTGCTTGAGCTTGCCGCTGACGATAACCCGATCGCCCGGGTGGAGTCGGCGCTCGATGAACCGCCGCCCGAACCACGTCGCGTCGATCGTCCCGGTCTCGTCCTCGAGGACCGCGACCGTCCGCTGGACGCGCCGCCGGAACGAGCCCTCGACACGAATGTCGGCGATCCGGACGCGGGCGGAGACGACGGTCCCGTCCTCGACCCAGACGAGCTCGCCGAGCTGGCGCATCTCGCGCAGGTCGTCGTAGCGCCGGGGCAGGTGGAACAGGAGGTCGCGGACCGTGAAGAACCCGAGCCGCCGCCCGGCCCGTTTCAGGACCCCGCTGGCGGCGATGCCGGAATCGCCGACCGGCGTGTCGAGGAGCTCCGCCGGGTCGGTCGGGACCGGCTTCGGAGGAGCCGCCTTCGATGCGACGCGCGCAGTGGGTGCCGCCACCTCCTACTCGGCGGAGATGAGATAGCGGTAGTGCGGCTGGCCGCCGTGGACGACCTCGACGTCGGCCGCGGGCACGACGTCGTGGATCCGCTTCGACATCGCCTCGGCCTCGGCCAGCGTCGCGTCCGCGCCGTAGTAGAGCGTGATCAGCTCGTAGCCCGGCTCGAACGCGGCGACCGCCGCGAGCACCGCCTTGTTGCGGTCGCCGTTCACCGCGACGAGCCCGTCGTCGGGATCGAGCGCGATCGTCTGGCCCTGCTTGACCTTCTTGCCGCCGATCGTCGCGTTCCGGACCGCCTCGGTCACCTGGACCGACTGGATCGCCCGGCTCGCCTCGGTCATCGGGCCGGCGTTGGCGGCGGCGTCGAGCGTCGGGTCGAGGGCGAAGAGGGCGGCGATGCCCTCGGCGGCGTTGCGCGTCGGGACGACGACGAGGCGCTTGTCGTCGCAGACCTTCGCCGCCTGCTCCGCGGCGAGGCGGACGTTCGGGTTGTTGGGCAGGAGCAGGACCTCGCGCGCGCGGGCGAGGCGGGCGACGCGCAGCAGCTCGCCGGTCGATGGGTTGTTCGACTGGCCGCCGTTGAGGATCTGATCGACGCCGAACTCCTCGAACACCTTGGCGAGGCCGTCCCCGGCGACGACGGCGACGATCGCCGGACCCGGCTTGATCGGGGCCTGGTCGGACGCGCCGTTCGTCGAGTGGCCCTCGCCGGCGGCGACGCCGGTGAACTCGGTCGCCTTCGCCTCCTGGACGTCGCGGGCCTGGTTGTCGAGGTTCTCGACGCTGATCTTGCTGAGGCTGCCGAGCCCCAGCCCGTAGCCGATGACCTCGTCCGGCCGCTCGTTGTGGACGTGGACCTTGAGCGCCCGGGCGTCGCCGGCGACGAGCACGCTCTCGCCGACCGACTCGAGGTGGTCGCGGATCGCGTCGACGTCGAGCGGCGACCCTGGGTGGGCCTGGACGAGGAACATCGTCTCGTAGCCGAAGCCCTCGTCGATCCGGGCGGCGAGCGTCGAGCCTGTCGTCGCCGGCGCCGCGGCCCGCGGCGCTGGGCGCCTTGACCGGGGCGAGGCCCTTGAGGTGGTGGAGCGCGCCCTGGAAGAGCCGGAACAGGCCCTGCCCGCCGGAGTCGACGACGCCGGCTTCGCGGAGGATCGGCAGGAGCGACGGCGTCTTCGCGACGGATCGCTCGGCGGCCTCGACCGTCGCCGACAGGACGATCTCGATGTCGTTCGACTTCTCGGCGGTCGCGACGGCGGCCTCGGACGCCTCGCGGATGACCGTGAGGATCGTGCCCTCGACCGGCTTCGCGACCGCGCCGTAGGCGGTCTTCGCGCCCTGCTGGAGGGCGTTCGCGAGGTCGAGGCCGTTGAAGCGCGTCTTGCCGCCGAGGGCCTCGGCCATGCCCCGGAAGATCTGGCTCGTGATCACGCCCGAGTTGCCGCGGGCGCCCATCAGCGCGCCGAAGCTGATCGCCCCGGCGATCCGCTCCGCGGTGACCGGGGTCGACGCCCTCGGCCTCGTCGAGCGCGGCCTTCACCGTCGCGAACATGTTCGAGCCGGTGTCGCCGTCCGGGACCGGATAGACGTTCAGCTCGTTGATCTCGTCGACGTGCGCCTCGAGGTTGGCGACGGCCGCGCGGAACGCCTCGAGCAGGCCGGCGCCGTCGCAGGCCTTGCGGGCCATCAGGCGCGGGTCCGCATCAGGCGACGTCCGTGCCGCTCGCGGCGAGGTCGTCGGTCGTGACCGCGTCGGGGTCCTGTGGCGGTGTCGCGGGCAGGTCGCCGGGCTGGTAGCGGAGGCCGTCGACGTGGATCGTGAGCCGGGTGACGTCGCGGCCGAGCGCGTTCCGGAGCGCGTAGCGGACCGCCGAGTCGACCTGGCGGGCGACCTCCGCGATCGGCAGGCCGTAGGCGACGGTGATCGCGAGGTCGATCGTGAGGTCCGGCCTGGCGCCGCCGTCCGAGGCGGGCTCGCCGAACGTGACGTCGATCCCGGGCTGGCCGAGGCCGAGCCGTTCCTGGACCGCGCCCGATCCAGCCGCCGGCGAAGCCGGTCACGCCGTAGCGACCCGAGCGTGGCCGCGCGCACGACGTCGACGACGGCGCGTCGGGTCACGAGGGATCGACCGGGTGTGGGGTTCGTCGGCACGCGGGCGGCACCTCCGAGGGCTCGGGATCGGGAGACGTGTGGCGGGTCCCGCGAAACGGCTGCTATCATACCGCCCCACTCGGGCCTTCTCGGCCGAGCCTTCTTCTTGAATCACGTTCCGAGGACCCCTATGGCCCGCTCCTGTGCGATCTGCGGCAAGGTGTCGATGGGCGGCTTCAACCCGCAGTCGTCGGGCATGAACCGCGTCCGCGCCCACCGCCGCTACCAGCCGAACCTCCAGCCTTTCACGATGACCCAGAACGGCACGACGACGAAGGTGCATGGCCTGCACGCGCTGCCGCCGCACGGCGCTGAAGTCCGCGAAGTAGCCCTTCGGCTCCCGCGCAACGTCCCGAACCGGTCGCAGACCAGCGGCCGGTTCTTCGATTCTCGGCCCGGAACGCGGGCGTTCGAGGCGGGCGAGCCGCGCCGCGCGGTCAGCGGTCGTCGGTGTCGAGCCAGATCGTGAACGGGCCCTCGTTGACCAGCTCGACCTCCATCACCTCGCCGAACCGGCCCGTCGCGACCTCGACGCCCGAGCTCCCGAAGCGCGGCCGCGAAGCGGAGATAGAGGCGGTTCGCCAGCTCCGGGGCCGCGGCACCGGTGAACCCGGGACGCCGGCCGCGACGCGTGTCGGCGTAGAGCGTGAACTGGCGACACGACGAGCGCCGCGCCGCCGACGTCGACCAGCGACAGGTTCGTCCGGCCCGCCTCGTCGTCGAAGATCCGGAGCTCCGTGACGCGGCGCGCCAGGGACGTCCGCGATCGCCTCGTCGTCGGCCGGTCCCGACGCCGAGCAGGACGACGAGCCCGCGGCCGACCTCGCCCACCACGGAACCGCCGACCCGGACGCGCGCGCCGGTCGTCCGCTGCAGCAGCGCTCGCACGGTCGGCTCAGCTCTTCAGCAGCTTCGGCGGGTCCGTCCAGCCATGCTCCGCGGCGTACTGCTTGCGCCACGCCTCGGCCTCGACGAGGTAGTCCTCGCGGGCGGCGGCGTGGCGCGAGACGATCAGATCCTCGACGGTCGCCGGCACGAGCAGGTCGAAGTCGCGATCGCCGTCGGGGTTCCACTGGCCCGCTGCCGCGGAGCGGCACGACCGGGATGCCGCCCTGCTCGATCTCCTGCATGAACTTCATCGCGAGGTGCCGCGGCAGCTGGGCGAACGTGATCATGTTGTCGCGCGGGATCGGCGGGACGCCGTTGTTGAGCCGGTACTGGTAGCCCTCGTCGGCGAGGGCCTTCACGAGCCGGATCTCGCGGCCCATGTTCCGGCCCGGGATCCACAGGACCGAGCCGACCACGAGCACGTCGACGCCCAGCCCGCCGACGAACTCGGCCGATTCGCGGTTGATCCCGCCGTCGACATGGACCTCGGCGCCGTGGGCCTTGTGGCGGAGGTAGTCGCGGGCGGGGAGCAGCTTCTCCTGGGCGACGTCGCGCATGAACTCCTGGCCGCCGAACCCGGGCTCGACGGTCATCACGAGGATGATGTCGAGCATCGTCCGGTATGGCTCGAGCGCGGTCAGCGGCGTCTTCGGCTTGACCGCGAGGCCGGCGGCCCGGCCCTTGGCGTGGATCTTCTCGAGCGTCGGCGCGATCTGCTTCGCCGCGACCTCGACATGGAAGGTCACCGAGTCGCAGCCCGCGTCGAGGAACTCGTCGATGTACTTCAGCGGGTCGCTGATCATCAGGTGGGCGTCGAGCGGCAGCTTCGTCCGCTTCCGGATGCCGGCGATCATCTTCGGGCCGAACGTCAGGTTCGGGACGAAGTGGCCGTCCATGACGTCGATGTGGATGCGGTCGGCGCCCTCCTTCTGCGCCCGACGCACGCCGTACGCCATGTTCGAGTGGTCGGCGTCGAGGATGCTGACGGCGATGCGGGCGCGGCCGGTGGCCATCCGCTCACCCACCCAGTGCCGCCGGCACCGACGGCACTGGCGGCGGTTCCGTGCTGCGTTCGCCGCGGAGGGCGTGGGCGCTCTCGTCGATGAGCCGGTCGCGGCGGCGGGCGACGACGGCCGGCGGCGGCTCCCCGGCCCGCTCCGCGGCGAGCTGGCCGCACGCGGCGCCGATCTCCTGGCCGCGGTTGCGCCGGATCGTCGTCTGGATCCCGGCTTCGCGGAGCGTCGCCGCGAAGCGCTCGATGACGTCGTCGGGGCTGGCGGACCACGGGGTGTGGGCGACCGGGTTCATCGGGATGAGGTTGACGTGGGCGTGGTCGCCGCGGAGGAGGTCGGCCATGGCCTGCGCGTCGACCGGCGTGTCGTTCATCGCCGCCGATCATCGTCGTCTCGTAGCTCACGCGCCGGCCGGTCGCGCGGGCGTGGTCGCGGGCCGCCTCGACGACCTCGGCGACGGGCCAGCGCCGGTTGAGCGGCACGAGCACGTCGCGGAGCGCGTCGCGCGCGGCGTGGAGGCTCACCGCCAGGGTGAACTGCGGCCCGAGCGCGGTCAGCCGCCGGATGCCCGGGACGACGCCGGAGGTCGAGACCGTGATGTGCCGCGCGCCCAGGCCGAACCGCCGCCGGTCGTTCAGGGCGTCGACGGACTCGAGCACCCGGTCGAGGTTGAGGAGCGGCTCGCCCATGCCCATGAAGACGACGTTCGTGAGCCGCTTGCCGTCCGTCGCGAGGCGGCGCGCGCGGCGTGGCGGACCTGGTCGACGATCTCGGCGGTCTCGAGGTCGCGCGTGAAGCCCAGCTCGCCGGTCGCGCAGAACGGGCAGCCGACCGCGCAGCCCGCCTGGCTCGAGATGCACAGCGTGTGCCGCTCGCGCTGGCGGCCCCGCGCCGGGTAGTGCATGAGCACGCTCTCGACGAGCGCGCCGTCGGCCAGGCGGTGGAGCGCCTTCTCGGTCAGGCCGCCGTCGGAGAGGCGGAGCTCGGTGTCCGCGACCGTGTCGAAGCGGAAGGTCGCGTCGAGCTCGTCGCGGAGGGCGGCGGGGAGTGTCCGCGCGTCGGCGGCCGAGGTCGCGTTGCCGCCCCAGACCGCGTCGGCGACCTGGCGGGCGCGGTAGGCGGGCTCGCCGCGCTCGGTGAACCAGGCCTCGAGCGCTCCGGGCGCGAGGCCGGAGATCCCGGGGCGAGGATCGGCGAGGATCGTGAGCTCGGTGGGCACGGCGCAAGTCTACGGCGGCGCCATGGCCGGCTCGACCCAGACGGCATGCTCGCCGGGCGTGCGAATGCGACTGGTTTCAGGTAGCCGCGGGCCGAGTTCGTGTCGGTCCCGCCCGCCGGACGTGCCAAAGCGCCGCGATTCGGCTGCTCCGCGACCATCGTGGCCGCGACCCAGGTCGCACTCGCACGTGGGGCGAGCAAGCCGGGCGATCAGCCCGGCGAGTCGCCGCCCTGCCGCGTGTAGGCGATCTCCCAGCGGACATCCCAGCTCGCGCCGCCGTCCTCGGAGATCTCCCAGGTCCAGCGGAACGAGGCCGGCGCCACGTCCCGGAACACCATCCGCTGGCGGGTCGCCGGGTCCGTCCTCCGGCGCGTCGCGGCGGAACGCGAAGCAGCCCTCGACGACGTCGCCGACGAGATCGAGGTAGCCGCCCTGGTCGTCGACCCAGGTCTGCCGCCAGAGGCGTCGCGCCGGATCGAAGACCGACAGGCTGAGGCCGTTCGAGGTGGCCGTTCGCGCCGCCGCCCGAGAACTCCTCGCGGATCACCCGGTCGCCGAGGATCCGCGTCGAGCCGGTTCGTGCCCCGCCCGACCGCGCCCCACCGCGCGTCCCAGTCCCCGAGCCAGAAGTCGAGCTCGGTCCCGTCGAACGTGTCCGTCGACAGGCCGGCCGCCGCGTCGGTCGCCATCGCCACCTCCTCGTCCAGCACTACCGGACGGGCGCCGGCCGGGTTCAGGCGATCTGCGTCCCGGCCACCGCGGGCCGGCCCCGGAGCCAGGCGTCGCCGGGCATCCGCCGTCCGCCGGCGGGCTGGACCTCGTCGAGGCGGAGCCAGCCGCCGGCCGTGGCGATCCGGAGGTCGGGGCCCGGGCCGATCGTTCCGGGCATCGTCTCGCCGGACTCGCCGTCGGGCGTCGCGCCCCAGACGACGAGCCGCCCGGCGGCGGTCTCGAGGAACGAGCCGGGCCACGGCTGGTAGGCCCGGACGTGGCGTTCCAGCTCGGACGCCGTCAGCCAGACGTCCAGCCGCCCGTCCTCGCGCCGGAGCGGCCGCGTCAGCGTCACGCCGGCCTCTCCCTGCGGAGTCGCCTCGATCTCGCCCCGGAGCCACGCCCCGATCGACTTCGAGAGGAGCCCGGCGCCGACGCCCGCGGCCCGGGCCTCGATCTCCGACGCCGTCTCCGTCGCCCTCGAGCGGCCACGCGCTCGACCGCGACGATCGGTCCCGTGTCGAGCCCGGCGTCCATCGCGATGAGCGTCACGCCGGTCTCGGTGTCGCCCTCGAGGATCGTGGACGGGATGGGCGACGCGCCGCGGTGGCGCGGCAGCAGCGACGGGTGGAGGTTCAGGATGCCGTGCCGCGGGATGTCGAGCAGCGACTGCGGCACGATCTGGCCGAAGTCGGCCAGGATCCCGAGGTCCGGCTCGAGGGCCGCGGATCGCCTCGATCGCCCGGGCGTCGCGGACGTGCGGTGGCTGCATCAGCGGGACGCCGCGCTTCCGGGCGGCCGCGGCGACCGGGACCGGCGTGACGATCCCCCGACGCCCGGCGGGCTTCGCGGGCGTGCTGACGACGCCGACGACCTCGACGTCCGCGAGGTGGCCGAGGCGGTACAGGATGGGGACGGCGAACCCGCCGCTGCCCAGGAACACGACCCGAGCCGGCGCGTCGGTCACGCGAGGGCCTTCGCGGCCTCCTCGACGTCCTCGTCCTCGCCCTGGCCGACGGGGATCAGCTCGTCCATCGACTCGAGGTAGTCGATGAACAGCTTGCCGTCGAGATGGTCCAGCTCGTGCTGGAAGGCGCGGGCGAGGAACCCGGTGCCGGACACCTTGATCTTCTTGCCGAGGCGGTTCTGGGCGACGACCCAGACCTTCTCGCGCCGGGTGACGTAGGCGTAGTAGCCGGGCAGCGAGAGGCAGCCCTCGAGGTCGCGCTCGTCGCCGGCCGCCTTGACGATCCGCGGGTTCATCAGCTCGTAGAGGTTGCCGCCGACCTCGACGACGCAGGCCTGGAGCGCGATCGCCGACCTGCGGCGCGGCGAGCCCGACGCCGGGCGCGTCGCGCATCGTCGCGGTCATGTCGTCGAGCAGCTCGTGGAGGTACTTCCCGAAGCTGTCGACGGGCTCGCCCTTGAGGCGGAGGCGCGGGTCGCCCAGCTGCACGATCGAGCGGACGGTCGGGGCGGTCATGGGCGCGAGTATACCGACGGGCCGGGGGCGTCCGGCGGTCGTGTCAGCCGGGCAGGTTCTCCCCCGCGTCCTTCGCGCTTGTCGGCGGCGTCCTCGACGCGGTCCATCACGGCGGTCGAGGCCGACGACGCGTCGGCGGCGGCGCCATTGCCGGAGCCGTCCTCCGACATGCCCAGCTCGCGACGGAGCGCGTCGGCGAACTCACGCGACCGGACCGCGAGCTTCGAGCTGGCGTCCGCGGCGACGTCGCCGGCCTTGTGCGCCGCGGGCCCCGCCCGGTCGGCGGCGATCGCGGTCAGCTCGGCGGCCTTGATGCCGATCTGGCGGGCCATCGGGCGGGCCTGGGTCGCGACCTGGTCGATCATCGTCTGGAGCTGGCCCAGCATCTTCGAGCCGGCGGAGTCGGGGTCGGCGTCGCCGCCGGTCTCCTTCCACATCGTGTCGCCGGTCTGCCAGCCGGAGGGCTGCTCGGCGGCGCCGGAGCCGGCGTCGGGCGAGGCGTCGCCTGCGGGCGGGATCGAGCCTGCCGCGTCGGCCGGCTCGCCGGGTTCGTTGGGGTTGTCGAGGGGTCGTTCGTCGGTCATCGTCGTGTCCTCCCAGGGGTCGCCGGCCATTGTCCATCGGATTCGGCAACCGCGCCAACGGCGTCTTCGGCCGCGGTCGCCGGCTCGTCCTCGTCGTACGGGTAGGCGGCCAGTGAGAACCCGAACTCGCTGCCGCCCTTCCGCCGCCGCCGGGCCCACATCCGGCCGCCCATCGCGTCGACGAGCTGGCGCGAGACGAACAGCCCGATGCCGGCGCCCGCCGCTGACGCCGCCGTCGCCGGCGAGCGGTAGAAGAGCGAGAACAGCTGCTCGACCTCGGCGCGGGCGATCCCCGGGCCGTCGTCGAGAACCCGGACCGCGACGCCGTCGGCGTCGTTGTCGACCTTGACCTCGACCGTCGAGCCGTTCGGCGAGTACTTCGCGGCGTTCGCGAGAAGGTTGCGCAGGACCTGCTCGATGTAGGTGTCCTCGCCGCGGACCACGCCGACGAGCCGGGGCGGGACCGCGTCGGGCGTGACGAAGGTGTGCGTCGGCCAGCGCCGCGCCTCGGACGCGATGACCCGCTCGACGAGGTGGACGAGGTGGACCGGCTCCTGGGCGATCATGAGGTTGCGTCGCTCGAGCCGGCTCAGGACGAGGAGGTCCTCGACGATGCGGAACAGCCGATCGGCCTCCGCCTCGACGTCCGCGGCGAGCTCGTCGGCGGTGCTGCCGTCCTCGAGCTGCCGGCGGAGGAGCCGCGAGCCGGCGAGGATCGTCGTGATCGGCGTCCGGAGCTCGTGCGAGATCACGCTGATGAACGCCTCCTGGAGCTGCTGCGCCTCGCGCTCGCGGGCGTGGAGCCCGGCCCGCTCGAGCGCCTGGCCGCCCTGGTCGGCCATCGCCGAGAGCAGCTCCCGGGTCCGGGCGTCGAGCGCCCCGGACACCGCCCAGCCGACAACGAGCACGCCGCCCCGCCGCTCGACGTCGCCGAGCGGCCACGCGACGAGGCTGCGCATGCCGGTCATCGCAGGCAGATCGGACTGGCTGGGGAACTCGCGCCGCCACGCTTCCGGCGTCGCGATCTCGACCGGCTGGCCGGTCCGCGCGGCGCGCGCGACGGGCCCGTCGACGTCAGCGGGCAGGCGGGCCTCGCGCTGGGCGAGCCCGACCGGGTAGCCGCGGGCGTGGACGAGGACGAACGAGCGGTTCCGGCGGTCGGCGGAGTAGGCCAGCCCGAACTCCGCCCGCAGCTCGGACACCGCGTGCTCGACGAGCAGCCCGCCGACCGCGTCGACGGTCGAGCGCCCCGGCGAGCTGCGAGGCGAGGCGGCTGAAGCTCGACACACGGCCGGTCGCGTCCGATGCCGCGTCCGTGGCGGCCCGGCCGCGCGCGACGAGCCTGTCGCGCTCGATCGCGGAGCCGGCGAGGCGGGCGAGCGCGACGGCCGTGGCGCCCGTCTCCGCGTCGAGTCGGAGCCCTGTCTCGGGCTCGTCCTCCTCTTCGGCGGTCGACCGCGGCCGATCTTGACCCCGGCCGGCCGGCGGCGGCCGTTGGGCCGACCCGCCGCTCGCGCCGAGCAGCGCCGCGCCGACGACCTCCTGGCCGGCGAGGATCGGGATCGTCAGCGTCCCCTCGAGTCCCGGTCCGGCCGCGCCGCCCGGGTTCCCGATCAGGCCCGTGTCCGCGGCGGCCGCGAGCTGGTCCGGAATGCCCGACGGCGCCGAACCGGCGGTCGCCCGCAGCGACAGCGGCTGGTCGGCCCGGGGCCGGACGAAGATCGCGACCCACCCGACACGGGTCGCCTCCACGAGCCGCCGGGCGAGGGCGTCCGCGATCTGGGCGGTCGAGCGGGAGCCGGCGAGGTCGTCGATCGCCCCGGTCAGGATCCGTACCCGTCGCTCGTCGGCGGGAAGTGGCCGCGACGGCGGCGGGTGAGCTCGTCGGCGCGGAGGGGCCGCTTGCGGGCCTCGAGCAGGGCGATGCCGACGACGAACGCGAGGCCGCTGTTGATGCCGTCGAGGATCGGCCGGATCGGCTCCGCCGGGACGCGCTCGGCGAGCACGACCGTGTTCAGGAGCCACGACGAGATCGCGGCGATGACGCCGGCCAGCGTGCCGCCCATGACCGTCGCGAGGAGGATCGCGATGAACGACAGGACGAAGTACGGATAGCTGGCGACGTTCTTGTCGAGGCCCAGCTCGACGAAGAACGCGGCGACCGGCAGGGCGATCCCGAGGGACACGCTCGCGAGGCGCTCCCGGCGGATCCGACTGCGGCGGATGCGGCGGATCTGCTCGGCGGTCCGATCGCGGGTCGTCGCGGGCTGGCTCACCGCCTGGCCCTCGTTCGGTTCACAGCAGCGACTCTGGGTCGACATCGACCGACCACGGGGCGTCGAGGCCGCCGCCGAGCAACGCGACCGGGTCGCTCCCACGGAGGACGACGTTCCAGCGCCAGCGGTCGGCGCGGCGGGCGATGTACGCCGGCGCGGGTCCGATGACCGGCGGTGTCGCTGCTCCGCTCAGCGGCGCGCCGCCGGAGGTCGTCGGCCATGGCCCGCGCCGTCGTCTCCGCGGCGGCCCGGTCCTCGATCCCGCAGGTCAGCTTCACGAGCCGTCCGAACGGCGGTGACCCGAACCGCCGCCGCAAGTCGAGCTCGGCGTCGTAGAACGCGGCCGCGTCGTCGTCGGCGACGGCCCGGATCGCCGGGTGCTCGGGCTGGTAGGACTGGATGATCGCGGCCCCCCGCCGCTCGCCTCGCCCGGCCCGGCCGACCGCCTGGGCGAGCAGCTGGTAGGTCCGCTCCGCCGCGCGCTCGTCGGGCAGGTTCAGGGACACGTCGGCCGAGACGACGCCGACGAGCGTCACGTTCGGGACGTCGAGGCCCTTCGCGACGAGGCTCGTCCCGACGAGGACGTCGAGCTGGCCCGCCGCGAACGCGTCGAGGACCCGCTCCGCCGCGCCGCGCCGCTCGACGACGTCGCGATCCAGGCGGCCGGCTCGCAGCCCCGGGAAGCGTTCCCGGACCTCGCGCTCGACTCGCTCCGTGCCGCCGCCGAGGTACTTGATCCTCGCTGAGTGGCAGTTTGGACAGCGGGACGCGAGCGGGAACGCCCGGCCGCAGTGGTGGCAGCGGAGCGTGCCGCCGGCCTGGTGGAAGACGAGCGGCCGGTCGCAGTCCGGGCACGCCTGGACGTGGCCGCAGTCGCGGCACAGGACGACCGACGCGGTCCCGCGGCGGTTGATGACGAGGATCGCCTGGTCGCCGCGGCCCGCGATCCAGCGCCGCGAGCGCCGCGGCCAGCCGGCCCGAGATCAGCCCGCGATTGCCGTCCCGAAGCTCCTCGCGGAGATCGACGACTTCGACCGCCGGCGGCTCGCCCGTCGGCCGCGTCGGCAGGACGACCCGGCGATATGCCCCGTCGCGAGCCCGCCCGACGCTGTCGACCGCCGGCGTCGCGCTGCCGAGGACGACCGCCGCCCGCGCCAGCTCGCCGAGGTGGATCGCGGTGTCGCGGGCCTGGAGCCGCGGCGTCCGGTCGCTCTTGTAGGCGGCCTCGTGCTCCTCGTCGACGATCACGACGCCGACGTCGCGGAGCGGGGCGAGGACCGCGAGCCGCGTCCCGGCCACGATGTCGACGTCGCCGGCCCGGATCCGCCGCCACTCGTCGGCGCGCTCGCCGTCCGACAGCCCAGAATGGACCAGCGCGACCCGGACGCCGAGGTCCGCCCGGAGGCGGTCGACGATCGGCGTCGCGAGCGCGATCTCCGGCACGAGGACGAGCGCCGGCCGGCCGGCCTCGAGCGCGGCCGCGATCGCCTCGACGTAGATCGCGGTCTTGCCGCCGCCGGTCACGCCGTCGAGCAGGAGCGGCGTCGAATCGCGGTCGGCGATCGCCCGCCGGATCAGCGCGACCGCCGCCTCCTGGGGCTCCGTCAGCGACGCGCCGGGTGGCCGCGCGCCGCGGAGCCCGGGCGGCCGGGCGGCGAGCGGGTCGCGCGGCCGCTCCCGGACCTCGACGGCGACAAGGCCCCGCCTGGCCAGACCGGCCACGGTCGCGTGACCATGGCGGTCGGCGACGTCCGTCGCGGCGACGGCCGGATCCGTCGCCGCGAGCAGCTCGGCGAGCGCCGCGGCCTGGCGCGGACCGAGGGCCCGGCCGGGCGGCCGCTCCCCCGCCGCCAGCGCGACGGCGGCGTCCCGGCCGTCGGGTGTGAGCGCGACCCGGCGCTCGTAGCGCGGCCCGGCGCCCGCCGCCGAGAGCGTCCACTCCAGCGCCAGCACGCCGCGGGCCTCGAGGGCGCGGAGCCGCCGGATCAACCCCGCCCGGCCCTCGGGCGCGACGAGCGCTCGGACGGCGCGCGGGCCGCGCTGGAGCTGGTCGAGGAGGTCGCGGTCGGCCGGCGTCAGCTCGAGCGGCACTTCGCCCTCGGGAGCCCGCTCCGCGACGAGATCCAGCTTCTCCATCATTCCCGGCGGCAGCATCGCCCGGACGACGACCGCGGGCGGCGCAAGGTAGTGGGCGGCGATCCAGCGTGCCAGCCCGATCGACAGCGGCGGCAGCAGCGGCCCGTCGCTCCGGACCCGGGCGGCGACCGGCTTCAGCTCGATGCCGGGTGGGGCGTCGGTGTCGCCGAGGACGACCGCCAGCGCCTGGCGCCGGCCGAACTCGACGAGGACCGGCTCCCCGAGCGCGACGTCGGCGAGGTGCTCCGGAAGCACGTACGTGTAGGTCCGGGCGCCGCCTCCGCCGGCGGCGTCGATCGCAACCTCGACGACCCGCGGCCGCGCCGCCGTCCCGGCCTCCAGGTCCAACTCGCCGGTCAGCATCGAGCGATTGTGTCATCCGCCCGGCTGCGTGGCTCGCGCCGGCCCGTGGCGGGCGTCAGCGTCAGATGCGAACCCGCCGGGTCGGGTGGCGGGCGTGCTCGGTGGCGACGATCGCCTCGATCATCTCGGCCGTCCGCTCGACCTGACCCGTCTCGTTGGGGACGATGTAGTCGTAGTCCTCCTGCCGGGCGAGCTCGATCGCGGCGTCCGCCTGGCGCTGCTCGAGCTCATCGGCGGTCTCGGTCGCCCGCGACTTCAGCCGATCGAACAGCGTCTCGAGCGACGGCGGGATGATGAAGATCAGGAGCGCCTCCGTGACCTGCTCCTTGACGACCTGGGCGCCCTGGACGTCGATCTTCAGGATCACGTCGCGGCCGGCGACGAGGGCGTCGCGGACCGGGTCGCGGGGCGAGCCGTACCAGTTGCCGTGGACCTCGTTCGCCTCGAGGAAGCCGCGGTCGGCGCGCTTCGCGAGGAACTCGTCGCGGGTCATGAAGTGGTAGTCGACGCCGTCGACCTCGCCGTTCCGCGGCGCACGCGTCGTGCAGGTCACGACGTAGTAGCGGTCGCCGTCGCGGCCCGTCTCCGCCTCGCGCCGCCGGAGCGCGTCGATGATCGTGTCCTTGCCGACCCCGGACGGCCCCGAGATGATGATCAGCAGCGCCCCCGGCGCGCCGTCGACGACGCTCGCCGGCCGGCCAGGGTCCGCCGAGATGTCGAAGATCTGGTCGGTCACCGGCGACCCGCCGAGTCGCGCTGGTCGCGGAGCCCGTCGAGGACCCGCTCCAGCTCCCCGGGGAGTGGCGCCTCCGCCCGGATGAGCGAGCCGCTCGATGGCGACGTGAGCTCGAGCCGCCAGGCGTGGAGGAAGAGCCGCCGGAGCGGTTCGCCGGCCGCCCCGCGCACGTCCGGGCCGCGCCGCGACGTCCCCGTCCCGTAGAGCGGGTCGCCCGCGATCGGGTGGCCGATCGCGTCGAGATGGACCCGGATCTGGTGCGTCCGGCCGGTGACGAGGTCGAGCTCGAGCAGCGTCCAGCCCGGGAACCGCTCGCGGACCCGGTAGCCGGTCGTAGCCGGCCGGCCGTCGGCGACGACGCCCATCCGGGTCCGGTGCTTCGGGTCGCGGCCGATCGGCGCCTCGATCCGCCCGACCGCCGCGGCCACCTCGCCGACGACGAGCGCGAGGTACGTCTTCTTGACCCGGCGGGCCTTCAGCTGGGCCATCAGCGAGTGCTGCGCGGCGTCGGTCCGGGCGACCATGAGCAGGCCGCTCGTGTCGCGGTCGAGGCGGTGGACGATGCCCGGCCGGCGGACGCCGGCGATCCCGCCGAAGGTCTCGGGGCCGCCGCGGGCGAGCAGCGCGTTGACGAGCGTGTCGTCGCTATGGCCGGGCGACGGATGGACGACGAGGCCGGCCGGCTTGTCGACGATCAACAGGTCCTCGTCCTGGTACACGACGTCGAGCTCGATCTCCGGCGCGGGCGCGAGGTCGAGCGCCGCCGGCTCGGGCACGACGAGGTGGAGCGGCGTCCCGGCGATCACGACCTGGTTGGCCTTGAGCGCGACCCCGCCGGACGTCAGGTTGCCGGCCGAGATCAGCTTCTGGACGTGGCTCCGCGACAGTCCGGTGACGTCGGCGACGAACCGGTCGACGCGCTGGGCGGCGGCGCCGTCGGGGACGCGCAGGTCGCGGCTGCCGCCCGCGAGCAATGCTGCCGCGTCAGGCATCGGGCCCGGTCGTCGGCTCGGCCGACTGCGACGTCGGCAGCTTCTTCGTGTCGGGGCCCGGGTCGGGCGGCGTCGTGCCCGCGAGCGAGGGCCTGATCGCGAGCAGCACGAGCATGACCAGCGAGAGGCTGATCGCCGCGTCGGCGACGTTGAACGTGTACCAGCGGAACGTCCCGACGCCGAGGTCGACGAAGTCGACGACGTAGCCGAGCCGGAACCGGTCGATGAGGTTGCCGAGCGCGCCGCCCAGCAGCAGCCCCAGCGTGATCGAGAGGTAGACCGATCGGCCGCCCCGGGCGTGGTAGCCGACGATCAGGGCGATCACGCCGAGCGACACGATCCCGAACAGCAGGGCGCTCTCCCGGAACAGCCCGAACAGCGCACCGTTGTTCTGGCCGTGGACGAGGCGGATGTAGTCGCCGACGATCGACTGCACCTGGCCGGGCGCCAGGAACGAGGTCAGCCACGCCTTCGTGAGCTGGTCGAGGACGACGACCAGCGCCGCCAGTCCCAGGAAGAGCGGCCAGATGGGGCGGCGGCTCATCCCTCCTCCCGGCGGCGGATCCAGATCTCGGCGGGCCCGCCAGCGAGATCGAGTTGGCCGTGCGTGGTCGGGGCGGCTCCGTCCGGCGAGGCGAGCGTGAGGCTGTCAGCGAGGACCTCCCCGGCGACCGCGGCGAGGTACGGCGCGACGTCGTCCGCGGCATTCGCGACCCACAGGTCGATCCGGTCGTCGAGCTCGAGGCCGGCGTCCTTGCGGAGGTCCTGGATCGCCCGCTGCAACTCCCGGGCGTCGCCTTCAGCAACGAGATCCGGGGTGAGCTCCGTGTCGAGAACGACCACGAGGCCCTCGTCGCCGGCCACGACCGTGCCGGGCCGCGGCGTCGCATGGATCTCGACCTCGTCCGCGGCCAGGCTGACACCCGCGAGGGTCACGGAGCCGTCGGCGTTGAACTCCACGGCGCCCTCGCGAGCCGCGGCCATCACGGCCGGGATCTGCGCCCCGAGGCGCTTCCCGATCTTCGGCAGGAGCACCTTCACCCGCCGGTCCACGAGGTCGGACTCGTCGCCGATCAGCTCGACTTCCCGGACGTTGACCTCGTCGCGGACGAGGCTCAGCAGCGCGTCCCGCTCGCGGAGGTCGCCGCCGGGCAGCGCGATCCACAGCCGGGCGAGCGGCTGGCGGACGCGGATGCCGGCGCTGCCGCGCAGCGTGCGGGTCAGCTCGACCGCCTTCCGGGCCGTCGCCATCGCGTCCTCGAGGGCCTGATCGCGAAGCGGCGCGAGCTCATCGGCCGGCCAGCGGGTCAGGTGGACGGAGTCGGCCGCGGCGTCATCGACGGTCGTGACGAGGTTCTCGTACATCGACTCCGACAGGAATGGCAGCAGCGGCGCGAGGATCCGGGCGACAGACACGAGCGCGGTGTGGAACGTCGCGAACGCCGCGGCCCGGTCAGCCGCGTCGTCGTTCCGCGAGAACCGCTTCCGCGAGAGGCGCAGGTACCAGGTCGAGAGGTCGTCGATGAACGTCGAGATCCGGCGCGAGGCGCCCAGCGCGTCGTAGTCCGCGAGCCGCGCTCCGGCGTCAGCGGCGAGGCCGGCCGCCCGCGACAGGATCCAGCGGTCCATCGGCGGTCGCTCGGCGGGCGGCGGCGCGTCGCTTCCGGCCTCGGAGCCCGGCGTCCAGCCGGCCAGCGGCGCACGGCGGGCGAAGAACGCGTAGGCGTTCCAGAGGACGAGCAGCTCCCGCCGGGCGTCGTCGGCGGCGTGCCAGCCGAACAGGATGTTGTCGTCGGGCCGCGCGCTGACGTACATCCAGCGCATGACGTCGACGCCCATCCGCTCGGCCGCCTCGTCGAACTCGATCGCGTTGCCCCAGCTCTTGTGCATCGGCCGGCCGTCCTCGCCGAAGAGCGTGGCGTAGCCGAAGATCGTCTTGAACGGCTCCTCGCGGCGAAGGACCGTTGACATCGCGAGCATCGAGTAGAACCAGTTCCGGAACTGGCCGGGGAAGCTCTCGGTGACGAAGTCGGCCGGGAACCAGTTCGCCCAGTAGTCCGGGGCCTCGCGGAAGTGGAGCGTCGAGAACGGCACGATGCCCGCGTCCAGCCACGGGTTGCCGACGTCGGCGATCCGCTCGACCGGCGCGCCGCACGAGGAGCAGGCGATGCGAACCGCGTCGACGTGCGGCCGATGCGGCGTGTGGCCCTCGAACGCCTCCCAGCCCTCGACCGCGCGCTCGTGCAGCTCCTCGCGTCCGCCGACGACGTCGAAGGATCCGCACGCCTGGCAGTCGTAGATCGGCAGCGCCAGGCCCCAGTAGCGCTTCTTCGAGATCATCCAGTCGTGCATGTTCAGGAGCCAGTCCAGCTCCCGCTCGTAGCCGAAGTCCGGGATCCACCGGATCCGGTCGACGATCTCCATGATCTGGTAGCGGAGGCTCGCGTCGACCTCCGCCGTCGTCAGCTGGTCGCGCGGCTTGTCGTAGACCGGGCCCATCGAGATGTACCACTCGTCGACGAGCCGGAACAGGAGCGGCGTCTCGCATCGCCAGCAGTGCGGGTAGCGGTGGCTGTAGGGCTCGAGGTGGTAGAAGAACCCGCGCCGCTCGAGGTCGTCGACGATTTCCTGGGCGACGTTCGGGGCGTCCTTCCGGCTCAGCCAGCCGAACCCCTCGTGGTACCGGCCACCCTCGTCGATCGGCCCGATCGCCGGTAGGCCGAGCGACTTGCCCAGCTGGAAGTCCTCGGCGCCGGCGCCCGGCGCGATGTGGACGATGCCGGTGCCCTCGTCCTCGCCGACCTCGGTCCATGGGACGACGCGGTGCTGGTAGCCGGCTGTCGTGAAGGCGTCGACGACCGCCGGCAGCTCGTCGTACGGGCCGGTGTACTGCCAGCCGACCAGCTCCGATCCGGGCCGCTCCTCCTCGACGCTGAACGCCCCGACGACGGCCCGGTTCAGCACGCCCCGGCCCAGCCAATAGCGGTCGTCACCCTGGCGGATCAGGACGTAGCGCTGGTCGGGGTGGACCGCCGCGGCGACGTTCGCGGCCAGCGTCCACGGCGTCGTCGTCCAGACGAGCAGCGACTCGCCGGGCCGCTCGACGAGCGGCAGACGAACGGTCAGGCCGGGGTCCTCGCGGTCGCGGTAGCCCTCGTTCATCTCCATCTGCGACAGGCCCGTTCCGCAGCGCGGGCACCACGGCATCGAGTCGTGGCCCTTGTAGACCCAGCCCCGCTTGTGGCACTCGGCGAGGAAGCCCCAGATGAGGTCGTTGTTCTCGTTGCTGAACGTGAAGTAGCTGCCGCCGACGTCCTTCGTCCCAAGCCGCCCGACGAGCATCTCGACGGTGTCGGTCACGGGGCCGTCCGGGCCTTCGATCGTCGCGACCTGCGACGGGTCCGCGGCGAGCAGGTCGCGCAGCCGGCGCAGCTCGGCGGGGTCGTTCCAGTCCATCCAGTAGCCCAGCCGCTCCGACTGCTCGGTCATGCGGGCGGCGAACGTCAGGACCCGCTGCTTGCAGAGCGAGACGAACTCGGCGATGCCGAACGCCTCGATGTCGCGCTTGCTCGTGAAGCCCAGGTCGCGCTCGACGTTGACCTCGACCCACAGCCCCTGGCAGTCGAAGCCGTTCTGCCAGCGTTCGTCCTCGCCGAGCATCGCGTGGTAGCGGCAGAAGACGTCCTTGTACGTCCGGCCCCAGGCGTGGTGGACGCCCATCGGGTTGTTGGCCGTGATCGGCCCGTCGAGGAAGCTCCAACGGGGCCCGCCAGCGTTCTGGGCGCGCAGCCGCGCGAACGTCCGACGATCGCGCCAGCGGGCGAGGAGCTCGTGCTCCTGGGCGACGAAATCGGGCTTCGCGGAGACGGGTTGGAACATCGGGCCTCGGCTGGGGAGTGGTCGGCGGCCTGTGAACGGGCGTCCGGGTATCCTACCCCGCGATGCAGTCACCACAGGGCGTGCGCCAGCGCGCGCGTTCGCCGTTCGTCGCGGCGGTCCTGTCTCTCTTTTTCCCGGGTCTCGGCCATGCGTACGCGGGCGCCTATCAGCGCGCCCTCGGGTTCGCGGCGCTGCCGATCCTGTTGCTCGCCCTGGGCGCGGGGTTCGTGTGGCGAGCGCATCCGGGCGACCTCGTCGGGCTCGTCCTGACGCCGTGGGTCCTGCCGTCGGTGTTCGTGCTGAACATCCTCGCCCTGCTCTACCGCGTCCTCGCGACGATCGACGCCTACCGGGTCACGGTCTTCCTGAACGCGGTGACGACGTCGGGCGGCGGGCGGCTCGGCCGGCCGAAGCTGATCTTCAACCCGATCTCGATCGCCGGCCTCCTCGCGGTGATCCTCGTCATGGCCGGCGGCCACGCGGTCGTCGCCCGCTACGACCTGATCGCGCTCGACGCGCTCGGCGACCAGTGCGTGTTCATCGGCGATACGCCGAGCAACGTGAACTGCGACACGGGCAGCGCGACGGCGTCCGAGTCGCCGGGCGCCAGTGGGGACGCCCAGCCGACCGACACGCCCGGCCCCAGCATCACCGAGCCGCCGGTCCAGGGCTCCGCGCTGCCGAACGTCACGATCCCGCCGTGGGACGGCAAGGAGCGCCTGAACATCCTCCTGATCGGCACCGACCAGCGGCCGAAGGAGGGCACCTACAACACCGACACGCTGATCGTCGTCTCGATCGACCCGGTCACCAAGCAGGTCGCGATGTTCAGCCTGCCGCGTGACACGGTCGACATCCCGCTGCCGCCGGGCCCGCTCCGCAACGCCTACTCCCGCGGCGTCTACCCCAAGAAGATCAACGCGCTCTTCACCTCGGTCCGCAACCGGCCCGACCTCGTGCCCGGCAACAACAGGACCCGCGGCTACAACGGGCTGAAGGAGGTCCTGGGCTACGTCTACGGGCTCGACATCAAGTACTTCGTCGAGGTCAACTTCGACGGCTTCAAGCAGGTCGTGGACGCGCTGGGCGGGGTGACGATCAACGTCCAGATCCCGGTCAGCGACGAGTCCTACCCGTCCGACACGGGCCGCCTCGCCCGGGTCTACATCCCGGCCGGCATCCAGCACATGACCGGGGCGGAGGCGCTCGTCTACGCCCGGTCGCGGCACAGCGGCCAGGGCGACTTCGACCGGGCCGCCCGCCAGCAGCGGGTCCTTACGTCGCTCCGCGAGCAGACCGACGTCGCGAACCTGATCCCGCGGATCCCCCAGCTCGTCGACGCGTTCAAGGCGACGGTCCGGACCGACATCCCCCAGTCGGAGCTGGCGAAGATGGCCGGGCTCGCCGGCTCGGTCGACACGCGGAACATCCGCTCGTTCGTGTTCACGCCGCCGCGCTACGCGACCGAGAAGGCGTCCGGCGACCCACGCGGCTACGTGATCCTGCCCAACGTCCAGAAGATGCGGCAAGCCGTCATCGACGCGTTCTCGACGAGCCCCCAGCTCGAGGACGAGCGAGACGCGCTCGCCCAGGAGGGCGCCGCGATCTGGGTCCTCAACGGCACAACCCAGCAGGGCCAGGCGAGCGACATCGCCGCGTACCTCGAGTACTACGGGCTGAACGCGTCGGCGCCGGTCCAGAAGCCGGACACGAAGCCGGCGGCAACCTCGATCGTCGTCTACAACGGCCACGAGACGCAGCTCCAGCAGACGGTCGCCTACCTCGAGCAGCTCTTCGGCACGAAGGCGGTCCTGAAGAACGACCCCTCGGCCCGCGTCGACATCGCGATCACGACGGCGAAATCGACGCCCGCGCTCGTGCCGCCCTCAGGCCCCTGACCCGCGAGCGGTCAACGGATCCGGACTGACAGTCAGGTTTTTCGGGGTCTTGGCGGCGACCAGGTCAGGTCGCGATCTCCGTCAGCCAGTGGCTGTACTCCGGCAGCCGGCCGCGGACCGCGTCGAAGTACGTCTTGCGGACGAGCTTCCCGACCCGACCCGGGACCCCGTCGCCGACCGGCCGGTGGTCGATCTCGATGACCGGCGAGATCTGGACGCCCGTGCCGCAGAGGAACATCTCGTCGGCGACGTACAGCTCGGAGCGGTCGATCGAGCGGATCTCGACCGGGACGCCCTCGTTGCCGAGCAGCTCGATGATCGCCTTGCGGGTCACGCCCTCGAGGATGTCGTCGTTGACCGGCGGCGTCAGCGCGACGCCGTCACGCATGACGAACAGGTTCGCCGCCGACGCCTCGTTCACGTGGCCGTCGGCCGTGAGGACGATCGCCTCGTCGAAGCCGTTGAGCTCGGCCTCCGACTTCTGGAACGCCATGTTCACGTAGCCGCCGACGATCTTGCCCCGGGCCGGCAGCGCCTCGTCGGCGTTCCGCCGCCACGACGAGGTCATGACCCGGCAGCCCGCCTCGGCGTCGATGTAGCTGCCGAACGGGATCGCCAGGATCGAGAGGTCGTTGTCGAGGTGGTGGAGCCGGACGCCGATCGCCGAGGTCGACTTGTAGATGCACGGCCGGATGTACACGTCCTCGCGAAAGCCGTTGCGCGTGATGACCTCGGTGATCAGGTTGACGAGCTCGTCGGAGGAGGGAACGTCTTCCATCATCAGGATCCGGGACGACTGGCGGAGCCGATCGGCGTGCTCGCGGAGCTTCAGCCCGTAGAGCTTGCCCTGCTCCTCGTTCCAGTACGCCCGGATGCCCTCGAACGTCGCGGTCCCGTACATGAACGCGTGGGTCATGATCCCGACCGTCGCGTCGCGCATCGGCACGAACTCGCCCCGGATGTAGGCGGTCAGGCTCTCGATGTCGGGGCCGGCGGACGGAGCGGGAGCAGGCGCGGCGGCGGGCGCCTCGGTCGTCTTCTCGGTCAGCATTGCGGTGGCGCTCCTGGCTGGAACGTGCGGCGCCGGGCGCCGCGCTGGGGTCGTCTGACGGTCGGCCGAGTATAACGCCGCGTCCGCGGAGCCTCGGCTAGATGAACCCGCCCAGGGCGGCCAGCACGACCGCGAGGTAGACGAGGTAGAACGCGCCGCCGACGAGCAGCCGGCGCCCGGTCAGCCGGTGCGAGCGGGCCATCGGGATGAAGATCGCCGCCGTCGCGAGGAACGCGATCCCGGCCGACAGGAACGCGATCCGGCTGCCGTCCTCGAAGTGCCACGCGTCGGCGGCGAACAGCAGGGCGACGACCGTCGGGATCGCCGACTGGAAGACCATCGCCCCGGTGATGTTGCCCATCGAGAGCGTGTCCTTGCCCTGGCGAACCCAGATCACGGAGTTGAACTTCTCGGGCAGCTCGGTCGCGATCGGGGCGATGACGAGTGCGAGCAGCGCCTCGTCGAGGCCGAACGACGTCGCCAGGTGCTCGACCGCGCCGACGAAGAAGTACGCGCCGAGCACGATCAGCGAGAGGGCGGTGACGACCTGGAGGTTGACGACGCGGAGTCGCGGCTCATGCGGATCCGCGGCCAGCCCGCGGGGATCGAGGCGCCGGAAGCGGAGCGGCGCCAGATCCTCGGCGTCGATGTCTGGATCGGCTTCGAAGTGGGCCTTCACGTACCACGCGTAGATCCCGATCAGGACGACCGCCACGATCCACTTCAGCCAGACCGGCTCGAGGGGCAGGAACGCTGCACCGATCGCGATCGCGTAGGCGATCACGAAGTAGCGGACGTCGTGGCTGAGGACCTCGGTGTCGACCGGCATCACGTCACCGGCCGGCCGGCCGGCCGGGTGTCGCCTGACTTGCCACAGGACTGCCGCCCCGGTCACGAACATCGCCAGCGTCGAGAGCATGAACGGCGCGCCGAGGATCGCGCCCACGCCGACGCTGTGCGACGCCTCGGAGCCACCGCCGGTCAGGATCGCGATGATCGGGATCATCGTCTCGGGCAGCGCCGTACCGACCGCGGCGAGGACGGACCCGACGGCCCCCTCGGCGAGCTGGAGCTTCCGGCCGAACCACTCGATGCCGTTCGTGAAGAGCTCCGCGCCCAGCAGGATGATGACGAACGCGACGGCGAGGATCAGGACGTCCATCGAGCGGCTAGGACTCCGCGCGGCCCAGGACGATGCTCAGCGCGATCACGACGAGGATCAGCGCGGCCACGATCGACATGGTCCGCTCGCGACGGATGATGAATCCGCGCAGCGAGACGACGACGCGCATGACCGGCGTCGCGAGCAGGACCAGCAGCCCCAGCCAGATGAACCCGGCCGGCTGGAGGTGGGTGATGTCGTCGATGATCAGCCCGGGCTCGAGCGGCGGCCCGCCGGCGAGCGGGTCGATCCTCTGGGCGAACAGCAGGACGCAGCCGATCGCGAGCAGCAGGACGGCGGCATTCGTCCCGATCGTGAGGAGTCGGCCGACCGTCCGGTCGAGGTCGGCCCCGGGACTGCGGTGCGGGCCCGCGGTCACGAGAAGGCTCGCAGCAGCATCTGGAAGGCAGTGTAAAGCAGGATCGCGACGAACAAGGCCCGGAGGATCCGGACGTCGATCCGGTGGGCGACGCGCGAACCGATGCTCGCGCCGACGAACACCCCGAGCGCCGTGGGCGCCGTCACGAACGGGTCGATCAGGCCGCGCGAGAGGTAGACGATCGCGCCGGCCGACGCGGTGATGCCCATCATCAGGTTGCTCGTCGCGGTCGCGACCCGCAGCGGGACGCCCATCACGAGGTGCATGACCGGCACCTTCACGATCCCGCCACCGATCCCCAGCAGCGCCGAGACGACGCCCGCCCCGACGCTCCCCAAGGCCCCGGCCGGGACCCGCTTCACGCGGTAGGTCGGGCCGGACAGGCTCGCGTCGAAGAACTGGTCCTCGCCCGGCTCCTCGTCGTCGACGACCGTCTCCTCCTCGGGGCCGCCCGCCGCCCGGCCGCGCCGGAGCATCGTGATGCTCGTGTAGATGAGGAGGCCGGCGAACAGGATCTCGAGGGCCTTCTCAGGCAGGAGGAACGCGACGAGCCCGCCGAGGAGCGCGCCGGTCGCCGTGAACAGCTCGAGCGTCATGCCCAGGCGCAGGTTCGCGACGTGGCGCTCGAGGAACACGCCGGCGGACGCGCCGCTCGTCACGATCACGCAGACGAGGCTGACGCCGACCGCGGTCAGCAGCGGCAGGTTGAAGACGAGCGTGAGCAGCGGGACGATCAGGACCCCGCCGCCGAGGCCCAGCAGCGAGCCGAAGAGCCCGGCGGCCGCGCCGCCGGTGATCAGCCACAGGCCGACGAGCACGGTTCGCTTCCTCAGACCGATGGCTTCGCGGAGCTCAGCCTCGGACTTCGGAGGGCCGGGTGGCCCACCGACGTCCGCTCTTCCGGCTCAGCACATGCCAGGGAGTTACGGACGAAGGTGCTGCGGCGCGTACGGCAGCAGGGCGACGATGCGGGCGCGCTTGAGGGCGACCGCCAGCTCGCGCTGGTGGGCGGCGCACGTGCCGGTCTTGCGGCGCGGCTCGATCTTCGCCCGCTCCGACAGGTAGCGCCGGAGGCGGTTCACTTCCTTGTAGTCGATCTGGACCGTCTTGTCGGCGCAGAACGCGCAGACCTTCCGGCGCCGCCGATCGCGGTAGTAGTCGTCGCGCTTCTTGGATCGTGCCTGGGGCATGGGTCAGTGGTCTCCGGTGTCGTCAGAAGGGAAGGTCATCGAGGTCGGGGTCGTTCATGTCGCCGCCACCGCCGCCGCGCGGGGCACCGGACGGGGCGCCGGACGCGACCGGCGCGGCGAACTGGCCGCCGTCACCGTCCTCGCGGGTGCGCTTCTCGAGGTTCACGACGCTATCGGCCGTGATCTCGAGCGACGTCCGCTTCTGGCCGTCGCGACCCTCGAACTCGCGGGTCTTGAAGCGGCCCTCGACGAACACGCGGTTGCCCTTGCGCAGGTTCTCCGCGGCCCGCTCGGCGCGGTCGCCCCAGACGCTGACCCGGAACCAGTCGGTCTCCTCGACCCACTCCCCGGTCTGCTGGTTCTTCGTGCTCTGGTTGACCGCGACGTTGAACTGCGTCACGGGCCGGCCGTTGGGCGTGTACCGCATCTCCGGATCCGCGCCCAGGTTGCCGATGATCATCGCCTTGCACAGCGCCATCGTCGTCCCTCAGTCGATCGCGGCCGGAGCCGCTTCGGTCTCGGATTCGTCGATCCGTTCGCGGTCGTCGTAGTCGTCCTCTTCGTCCTCGGCGGACGGGAGGTCGGTGTCGTCCTCGGTGCCCTCGCCCTCGGCGCCGGCGCCGCGAGCCGCCTTGACCGGCCGCTCGACGCGGGTGACGAGGTGGCGGAGGACCTCCTCGGTGATGAGCAGGCCGCGCTCCATCTCGAGGATCGCATCGCCCGGCGACTCGAACAGGATGATGTGGTACGAGCCTTCGCGGTACCGGTCGATCTGGTAGGCGAGGCGGCGGCGGCCCCAGGGCGCGACCTTGACGATCTGGCCGCCGCCGGCCGAGATCTGCCGAGTCGTCCGGTCGATGACCGCCTGGGCGCGGTCGTCCGCGACGTCGGGTCGCAGGACAAGCATGAGTTCGTATCGGCGCATGCGCCAGGACTCTCCTTCCAATGGGATGTGCCCCTACTGACGGCGATGGCCGGCGTGGAGCGGAAAGGAACGGGGCGGAGTGTAGCACGGGCCCTGCTTCGGCTATCCTCTCCCGACCGGGGGTCCTTTACGCTCACACTGCCGCGCCAGGGGAGGCAGCTTGCCCGCCAGCACGATCCTGCTCATCGACGCCGACGCGCCGTCGGCCGAGGCGATCAGCACCGCTCTGACCGCCGTCGGCTACACCGTCACAACCGTCGCCGATTCAGGCGCGGCGTTCGGCAAGGTCGCCGACCACCAGCTCGCGATCATCGACGTCGTCTCGGGTGACAAGACCGCGTTCGACGTCTGCAAGGAGATCCGCTCGACGCCCGCGCTCGCCCAGGTGCCGATCCTGTGCGTCGGCCAGTCCGACGATGTCGAGGACCGGATCCGGTTCCTCGAGGCCGGCGCGGACGACGTCATGGCGAAGCCGTTCGACAACCGCGAGCTCGAGGCCCGCGTCGAGGCGCTGCTGCTCCGGTTCCAGCGCTCGAAGGACCTCACGGCCGTCGTCTCGACGGACGGAATCGTCGTCACCCGCCAGCGCCGGACGGTCGCGGTCCACAGCCCGCGCGGCGGCGTCGGGACGACGACGGTCGCGACGAACGTGGCGATGGTCAAGGCCCGCGAGAAGCCGGACCGCGTCGTCCTCGTCGACCTCCACCTCCAGTTCGGCCAGGTCGCGACGCTCCTCAACGTCGAGGCGAAGCAGTCGCTCGCCGACGTCGCCCGCGATGACGCCGCGATGACGGAGCCGGAGCTGCTCCGGACGTACGCGGCACGGCACGATTCCGGTCTCCACGTTCTCGCCGCGCCAACGTCGCCGGAGCTGGCCGAGCTGATCACGGCGGCGCACGTGGACAAGATCCTCACGACGCTTCTCGAGTCGTACGACCTCGTCGTGATCGACGCCGGGTCGTGGCTCGACGAGCGGACGATGACCGCGTTCGAGCACGCCGAGTCGGTGCTGTTCACGGTCACGCCCGAGATCGGGTCGCTCAAGGCGATGGTCGGCTTGCTCGAGTACCTGAGCGAGGCCGGCTCGGTCGCCGCGAAGTCGTCGTTCGTGCTGAACAACCTGTTCGCCCGCGAGATCCTGAAGGTCCGCGACGTCGAGACGTCGCTGGGGACGCAGATCTCGGCGGAGCTGCCGTACGACCCGTTCATCTACCTCAAGGCCGCGAACGAGGGCGTTCCCGTCGTGGTCGGGGCGCCGAAGTCGGTCGCCGCGGAGCGGTTCTCGAAGCTCGCGACCGCGGCGTTCGGCAGCGATGGCATCGTCGTCCCCGAGGCAGTCGAGCAGAAGCGCTCCGGACGGTTCGGGCTGCGCCGCCGCTGAAACCGCGGCCTCAGCGCCAGTAGACGGCGTAGAAAGCCGTCCACGCCACGCCGTACGCGGGGATGACGAGCCGCTCGTGACGGCGGATCCAGCCCGGGAAGAGCAGGCCGGCGAGGGCGGCGACGAGGACGATGGGCCCGATCCTCGTCACGCGGTTCAGCAGCACGCCGAGGATGAGCCCCGGCCCACGACCCGCCGGCCTCCACCCACTCCACCGTGTAGACCTTGAGCGGCGGCCCCGGTCCCACCTGGGCGAATCCGAGCACGCCGTCGGCGGCGAGCCGGGCGTCGACGGTTGCGATCGTGTCCGCGTCGATGCCCGGAATCGCCAGGAGCATCGCGTCGACGCTCGCCGGAGCGGCGGATGTCGCCGCCGCCAGCAGGATGCTGCCGGAGACGGCCCCGACGAGGACCGCGGCGAACAGCGCCCCGGCGCGCCGCGGCGAGGCGAGGGCAAGCAGGGCCAGCGCGACGTCGGGCACGACAGGCAGCACGATCGCCTCCCCGAAGGCCCACGCCCCGACGAACGTCATCGCCGAGCCGGACCGGGCGAAGCGGCCGATCGCGTCGAACGCGCGCCCCGGTGGCTGCTCCACGGGCCGCCCGATCATCTGCCGACGTCGGCGACGCGCATCGCCCAGTAGACGAGCGGCACGACCAGCAGCAGCGAGTCGATCCGGTCGAGGATCCCGCCGAAGCCCGGCAGCCACTTCGCGGCGTCCTTGACGCCGACCTCGCGCTTGACCGCCGATTCGAGCAGGTCGCCCCAGAGCGAGCCGACCGCGACGAGCAGGACGAGCACGACGATCGCCAGCGGCTCGAACCACGGCTGCAGCAGGACGAGGAAGGGCAGGAACCCGACCGCGGCGCCCAGGACGTTGCCGATCACGCCCTCGCGGGTCTTGTTCGGCGAGAGGCGCGGCGCGAGCGGGTGGCGTCCAAATCGTCGCCCAACCACGAACGCGCCGACGTCGGAGCCGGCGGAGGCCACCGCGAGCGCGGCGAACAGCGTGACCCCGAGCTCGCCCCGCTCTTTCGCGAGCAGCACTGCGTGGACGAGCAGGATGTCGATGAGGATCAGCCCGACCGCCGCCGACCCGAGATCCCGGATCGCCCGGCCCGTGTCGGCCCGCACGACCGGCCAGGCGACGCCGACGAGCACGATCCCGCCGATCAGCCAGTCCGCCGACGCCGTGCCGAGGATCGCGACCGACGCGACGATCACGACGCTCGCCACCTGGAGCGCCACCCGGTGGTGGAGCGGCAGGTCCATGAGGTGCGACCACTCGAGCAGGGCGATCGCCGCGATCACGCCGACGAGGATCGCGATCCCGACGGTGCCGGCCCAGACGGCGGCCGCCAGGATGAGCGCCAGCGCCGCGTAGCTCGCGCCGCGCAGGAACACGGTCCGGCCGTCGATGCCCGGCCGCGGCCGGAGGCGGCGGAACAGGGCGAACGCCGCGCCGCTCGCGAGGGCGAGGATCGCGAGCCCGACGAGGATCGCCGAGGCCCCTCCCAGCGGCATCAGAGCGGCATCAGTCGAGCCGGCGGATCGCGACGACAGTGCGCTCGAGCGCGGTCAGGAGGGTCCCAAGAAGCAGCAGTGCCCCGAACGGGCCCCACGCGGCGGGGCCGTACACGAACGCAGCCACCGCGAACACGCTGACGAGCACCATCCGGCCGGGCTTCGAGAGGATCCCGCGGTAGAGCCGCGCGCCGCCGGCGGCCCGCGACGCGAGACCCGCGTAGCTCGCGAACACGGCTCCCAGCGCGCCCAGCAGGACCAGGACGGCGTCCGCGTCGGGCACGAACGCGACCGGGACGATGAACGCGAGATCGGCGAGCCGGTCCCCCACCTCGTTGTAGAACTCGCCGCGGGGATGCATCCGGCCGGTCCGCCGGGCGAGCGCGCCGTCGAGGAGGTTCAGGACGAGCCGGAGGGCGGCGAGGATCGGGACGAGCAGCAGCAGCGCCGGTACCGCGGTCGAGGCGAGGATGCAGGCGCCGGCGACGACGCCGACCGGGACGGCCGCGAGCGTGACCGCGTCGGGCGTGACGCCGCGTCGTTCGAGGCCGCGGACGATCGGGTCGAGGCTGCCGACGATGCGCGCCTTCGGCCGGTAGAGGTCCACTCGATCCCCTCGGGCTGGGAGGACGCCTCGTCCGGCGAGGCGGCGAGCCCGATTGTGGACTACGGGAGTGCGGCCTACGCCTCCGCGATGACGCCGATGGAGACGCGGAAGCCGGCCCGTCGCTGGAGCGGCGGTAGGAGCGTCAGCTGGCCGATCGGGGCGTCGCCCGGGAACCAGCGGTTCCACTCCTCGTTGAACTGGTCGAACTCCGACGCCTCGCGCAGCGCCCAGTTCGCCCAGACGACCTTGTCGAGCGAGGTCCCGGCCCCCTCGAGCTGCGCCTTCAGGTTCTCGAGGCAGCGCCGCGTCTGGTCCTTGATCGCGCCAAGCGACGATGCGGCCGGTCTCGGGGTCGACCGGGCCGACCGTTGATACGTAGACCATCCCGCCGGCCTTCACGGTCTTGCCGCGTCCCACGTCGATCGCCTGGGCGATCGATGCCGCCGTCGCGGCCGCGTCGCCGGTCGTGAACCGCGCCTTCATCGAGCGGTCGGGACGGTTCGGGTCCTCGGCCGGGATCCCGAACTCGCCGGGCGGCAGCGCCACGCCGTTCTTCTTGAACTGGGGCATGAACGTGGGGCGGATGCCGGTCGGCTTGAGCTCGCCGATGATCTTGCCGTCGCGGAAGTCGGACTGGACGAAGGCGAAGATGTCCTGGGTCAGGATCTCGTCGTCATCGATCCCGTAGACCTCGGTGATGTTGGTGACCTTGCGAGTGCCGTCCTTCAGCCGCGACGTGTGGACGATGACGTCGATTGCCGATGCGATCTGCTCGCGGATCGCCCGCAGCGGCAGGTCGTAGCCGGTCATGAGGACCATCGTCTCGAGCCGGCGGAGCATGTCCTTGGGCGTGTTCGCGTGGCCCGTCGACAGCGAGCCGTCGTGGCCGGTCGTCATCGCCTGGAGCATGTCCAGCGCCTCGCCCGCCCGGCACTCGCCGACGATCACCCGGTCCGGCCGCATGTGCATCGCGTTCCGGAGCAGGTTGCGGATCGTGATCTCGCCCTCACCCTCGAGGTTGGGCGGGCGCGACTCGAGCGTGACCACGTGCTCCTGGCGGAGCTGGAGCTCGGCGGCGTCCTCGATCGTGACGATGCGTTCGGTGTTGGGGATGAACGACGAGAGGACGTTGAGCGTGGTCGTCTTGCCGGAGCCCGTGCCGCCCGACACGAAGAGGTTCAGGCGCGCCTCGATGCACGCCTTCATGAAGTCGAACATCTCGGGCGTCGCCGTCCCGAACCGGATCAGGTCGTCGACCGTGTATGGCTTCTTCGAGAACTTCCGGACGGTGATCACCGGCCCGACGAGCGACAGCGGCTCGATGATCGCGTTCACGCGCGAGCCATCGGGCAGGCGGGCGTCGACGCGGGGGCTCGTCTCGTCGATCCGGCGGCCCATCGGGGCGATGATCCGGTCGATGACGCGCATCACGTGCTCGTCGTTCAGGAAGACGCTGTCGATCCGCTCGATCCGGCCGGCCCGCTCGACGTAGATGTGGCTTGGGCCGTTGACCATCACCTCGGTGATCGTCTCGTCGTTCAGCAGCGGCTCGAGCGGCCCGAAGCCGGTGACGTCGTGGACCATCTCCTCGACAAGATGGGCCCGCTCCTCGCGAGTGACGGCGTAGTCGTGGAGGTCAACGATCCGGTCGACGATCCCCTGGATCCGCAACCGGACCTCGGCGTGGGGGACGTCGAGGAGCTCGTTGAACGCGCTGACGATCTCGGTCTGGAGGCGCAGCCGGACCTCGTGGAGGAGGGCCGCCCGGGCGGCGTTGGGCGCGTGCATCACGGGAACGAGCGCGGCGGGCGGCGCGGCCTCGACGGGCGGAGCCGGGGGCGAAGGCGGCGCTGCGGCTGGAGCGCCCGCGGGAGGCGCGGCTGCGTTGTTCTGCTGCTGCGCCCGCTCGACCCGTTGCATCAACGACATGACGCCAGATCCCCGTTGCGATGACCCAGTTCAGGTTGTCTGTGTCCCGCGAGACGCGGTGACGGCCGTTCTCACTGGTACCTGTGACCATACAACACCCCCGACGATCGTCCGTTGCATTGCGTCACCGCTCGGGAAACGCCGTTGATCGGGCGCAATCGGCCAGTCCATCGCTAACCGCAGCGCTCCTCACGGGACTCGCCCGGATAGGACGCGCGGAGACTTCGCCGGCGACCGGCCAGGAACCCCTTGACGCTCCTGATACGGTGGCTGAAACCGGTATCATGAAACCGGTTCCACTCGCCGGAGGTCGCGCTTGTGGCACGCAAGGCCGTCACGATCCGCGATGTCGCCCGCCGCGCCGGGGTCAGCGTCGCGACCGCCTCCCGAGCGCTCAACCAGACGGGCCTGGTGAATGCCCAGACGCGTGAGCGGATCCTGTCGGTGATGGACGAGCTGGGCTTCGCGCCAAGCCCGGCGGCCCGTCGTCTCAGTCTGGGACGGACCTTGACGGTGGGCGTCGTGGTCTCGTTCCTCACCCGGCCCCAGGCGGCCGAGCGTCTCCGCGGCGTCGACGCGATCCTCACCGACAGCGAGTTTGACCTCGTCATCTACAACGTCGAGTCCGTCCAGAAGCGCGACCACTATCTGGCGACGCTCGCCCACTCTCAGCGCACCGACGGGCTTCTGGTGATGTCGCTCCCGCCGCCCGCCGAGGCCGGGGCCGTCCTGACCCGAGGCCCGGTCCCCGTGGTGTTCATCGACGTCCACACGCAGGCGGTCGAGGACATGCCCCGAGTCATTGGCGACGACATCGCGGGTGGCGCACTCGCCGCTCGGCACCTGCTCGATCTCGGGCACACCGCGATCGGCTTCGTCGGCGACGCGGTCGAGGACCCGTTTGGCTTCACCTCGAGCCGGGACCGCGAGCGCGGCCTGACACAGGAGCTGGCGACGGTCGGGATCGCGTTGCCGCCGGAATGGATTGGTCACGGCGCCCACGGTCGCTACGAGGCGCGAGACCTCGCTCGTCGGATGCTCCTCGCGGACCGACGTCCCACGGCGATCTTCGCCGCCAGCGACACCCAGGCGTTGGGCGTCATCGCGGCCGCCCACGAAATCGGACTTCGCGTGCCCGACGACCTGTCGGTGATCGGCTACGACGACGTCGAGGCCGCCGACTACGTGGCGTTGACGACCGTCAGCCAACGGCTCTTCGAGTCAGGGCGTCTCGGGGCCGAGATCCTCCTCGCGGAGATCGCCCGCCGGTCAGAGCAACCGCCGATCGCGAAGCTTTCGCCCCAGGTCGTGGTCCGAGCGACCACGGCACCTCCGAAGGAGGGCCGTGGATGAGGACGCGTCTGCGACGGGCGACCCGCTGAGGACTTTGGACAAAGGAGGAGGCTCATGGTCAGCATCGGATGGCATCGGCGTGCCGGGGCAGTCCTGCCGGCGGCTCGGCTCGCGACCTTGGTCGTCGCGAGCATCCTCGTCGCTGCGTGCGCGGCACCGGGCGCGGTGTCCACGCCAACCCCCTCGCCGGCCGCCACGCCGGCGGCCTCCTCGGGCGGCGAGCCCAGTTCGGCGCCATCCGGCAGCGCGGCGGCCACGGGCCCCAACTGCGGGACTGACCCGGTCGAGTTGAACGCCTACTTCGAAACGGGCTTCGACATCCCGTTCAAGCTGTCCGAGGAGTTCACGAAGCAGTATCCGAACGTGACCTGGAAGATCAGCCAGGATCAGTTCACGAACCTGATGACCGCGACTCCGCGCCTCCTGTCGGGTGACAATCCGCCCGACCTCATCCGGCTCCCTTCGATGGTGACGCTGGTCAAGGACGGCCTGCTCAAGAATCTGGACAGTTACGTCACGGCGTACGGCTGGGACAAGTTCCCGCCGGCGCAGCTGGCGCAGAATCGCGTCGCCGCCGACGGCACCCGCGGGTCCGGGTCGCTGTACGCAGCGGGCCTGAACTACAGCCTCACCGGTGTCTTCTACAACAAGAAGCTTGCCGAGCAGATCGGGATGACGGCGGCGCCGACCACCGTCGCCGAGTTCGAGGACCTGCTCGCGAAGGCCAAGACCGCGGGAGTCCAGCCGATCATGGCGTGGAACGCCACGGCCAGTGGCGGCGGTCTCGCCTTCCCGCTCCAGAACCTCATGGCGGCATACGGACCGACCGAACCGATCAACGACTGGATCTTCCAGAAGGCCGACGCCACGATCGACACGCCGAGCAATCTCACGGCCGCCCAGCACCTGCAGCAATGGGTCCAGTCCGGATACTTTCCCAAGGACGTGAACGCGATCGAGTACACGGACGCCCAGAGCCGCTTCGGGAAGGGCGAAGGCCTGTTCATGTTCAACGGCGACTGGCAGGACGCCGGCTATGACAAGGACCTGTCCGGCAACGTCGGTTTCTTCGTGTTCCCACCGAGTGAGAGCGGCGGCAAGCTCGCCGCCATGTCGGCGCCGCTGACGTATGGCATCGCCGACAAGGCGAAGAACGCCGACTGTGCCGCGTTCTTCCTCAACTGGGTCGCAACGAACGAGAAGGCCCGCGAGATCGACGTCGCCGTCGGCGGCTCGAATCCCGGTGGACCGCCAGATCTGCCGGTGCCGCAGGCCGCTGCGGGGTCGGTGATCAACGAGACGCTCCAGGCCGGAACCGGCGTCGCGAAGGACAACGGGGCGATGGACTTCATCGCGAATGCGACGGGTTCGATCTTCGCCCAGGGCTGGACGCCCGAGCTCCAGAAGATGGTCGGCGCCAAGCAGGACGCAGCTGGTCTGTTGAAGGCCGTCCAGGCAGAGTACGAGAAAGAACTGAATCGGTGACTCAGGCCGCCGACGAGGCCGACCCGGCGCGGGCGCTCCACCGGCCTCGCGCAGCGGCTGCTGATCGGCGACACGGTCGGCGGACCTCCTCCTGGGGGTCCGCCGACAAACCTTGGTGGGCTGGCTGTTCGTGACGCCGGCCCTCGGCTTCTATGCGGTGTTCGTGCTGCAGCCGATGCTGCTGACGGTCCAGTACTCGCTGTATCGGTGGGATGGCGTCGGGCCCGCGACGTGGGTCGGCCTGACGAACTACGCTGACCGTGCTGAGCGAGCCGAGGCTGGTCGAAACCCTGTTCAATGCGTTTCGCCTCGTCGCTGTTCTTCAGCTTTGCCCCGGTAACGCTGGGACTCGTGACCGCGAGCGTCATCTATCGGGTTGCGACGGGTCGCCTCGGCGCGGTCTCACGGACTGTTCTGTTCCTGCCCCAGGTCATCCCGCTGGTCGCCGCGGGAATCATCTGGGGCCGACTGCTGTCGCTGTCAGGGCTGATCAATCAGGCCCTGACCGCGATCGGCCTCGGCGACATCACCCGCGCCTGGCTGGGCGACTTCGACACGGCGCTGCCGGCCGTTGGGCTGATCGGGATCTGGGTCCTGCTCGGGTTCTGCACCGTGCTGCTGCTGACGGGCATGACCAAGATCGATTCCGCGCTGTACGAGTCGGCCCGGCTCGACGGCGCCGGCTGGTTCCAGGAGTTCCGAGCGATCACCGTGCCCAGCCTCCGGTACGAGATCGGGGTTTGCGTGACGGTCACGATCATCGCGGCGCTCGCCGCGTTCGACATCGTCTATGTCGCGACCGGCGGCGGCCCGGGAAACGCGACGGCCGTCCCGGGTATCCAGATCTACATCCTCGCCTTCCTCGAGCGGCAGGTCGGCCTGGCTTCGGCGCTCGCGGTGGTCCTCGTCATCCTCGTCCTCCTGGTCATCCTCCCGATCCAGCGCCTGAGCCGGGGTGACGCCCAATGAGGGTCGCGCGCCGCGAGCTGTACGCGGGCCGTGCGTTCCTGGCCGCACTGGTCGCGATCACCATCCTGCCGTTCCTGAGCATCTTCACCACGGCCCTCTATCCGTCCGGCACCGTCCCCGTCGGTCTGTCGTGGCCGGCCGACCCCCAGTGGGGCAACTTCCTCGAGGCATTCCAGGTTGCGAACATGCGTGCATTGCTCGCGTCGAGCGTGTTCATCGTGCTGGCCGTCGTCCCCTTGTCGCTGGTCATCTCGACGATGGCCGGGTTCGCGATCGGACTGCTCCGGATCCCGGGCGCACGGTTCCTGCTCCTCCTGTTCATCTTCGGTCTGACACTGCCCTTTGAGGGGATCATCACACCGCTGTACTTCCTCGCCCGCCAGATGGGAATCCTGAACACACGCCTCGCGATCGTTCTGCCGCTCATCGGTCTGTTCATGCCATTCGCGGTGTTCTGGATGCGGGCTCACTTCGCGAACATGCCGAGTGAGATTTCGGAGGCGGCGCGGGTCGATGGGGCGAGCACCTGGGATCTGTTCTGGCGCATTCACGTGCCGCTCGCTCGGGCGCCGATCGCATCGCTGGGAATCCTCATGGCCGTGTGGGCGTGGAACCAGTTTCTGCTCGCGCTCGTGCTCGTCGAGGACCCGACGCAACGGACGATGGCCGGCGCCCTCGGGGCGTTCCAGGGTCACTACGCGACCGACATCCCGCTGCTGTCTGCCGGAACGGTCCTGATCCTGCTTCCGACCCTCATCCTCTTCATCGTGTTTCAGCGACAGGTGATCGCCGCGCTGCTGCAGGGCTCGGTCAAAGGATGACGACGGGCCAAGGCCTCGAGGCTCGGCCGCAGCTCCTGACGTATCCGGATTCACTCGGCGGCGATCTCCGGACGCTGGCAGGGCTGCTCGAGGGGCCGCTGTCCGGCCTGTTTCGGGGCGTTCACATCCTGCCGCCGTTTCCGTCGTCCGGCGACCGCGGCTTCGCCCCGGTGACCTACGATCGGATCGATCCGCGTTTCGGGAGCTGGGCCGACGTGGAGCGCATCGCGGCCGAATACGACGTGCTGCTCGACGTGATGATCAACCACATCTCGCGAGCGAGCCCCGAGTTCAATGCCTTCCAACGGCTCGGTCGGGACTCACCGTCGGCCGACCTGTTCCTGACGCTCGACAAGGTGTGGCCGGGTGGCGAGCCACGCGACGAGGATGTCGCACAACTCTTCCTGCGCAAGCCCGGGGGGCCGTTTTCGACCATCACAATCGAAGAGACCGGCAAGCCGGAACGGATATGGACCACGTTCGGCTCGGCGGACTGGGCGGAGCAGGTCGACCTCGACGTCAACGCGTCGGCCACGCGGGCGCTGATCACCGGCTGGCTTGGCTCACTGGCCTCACACGGCGTCCGGATCGTCCGGCTCGATGCCGTGGGGTACGTGATCAAGAAGCCCGGCACGACCTCCTTCATGGTCGAGCCGGAAATCTACGAGTTCCTGGCGTGGGTGACCGGCGTCGCCGCGACGATGGGCCTCGTCGTGCTGCCCGAAGTCCATGATCGGTACGGGACCCACGTACGGCTGTCCGAGCATGGTCACTGGACCTACGACTTCGTCCTCCCGGGACTCGTGCTGCAGGCGTTTGCGACTCGCGACGCGAGGCAACTCGCAGCCCACCTCAATGGCTCATCGGCCAAGCAGTTCACGATGCTCGACTGCCACGACGGCATCCCTGTGCGCCCCGACCTCGACGGCATCCTCACCTCGGCGGAAATGCAGGACCTCACGGCCCGCGTCGAGGCAAGCGGCGGCAACGTGAACCGGATCCTGTCGGAAACGAAGGCAGATGGCGTAGATGTCCATCAGCTCAACTGCACCTACTACTCCGCACTCTCGTGCGACGACGAGCGCTACGTCGCCGCGCGGGCGATCCAGCTCTTCGCGAAGGGCGTTCCGCAGGTCTACTACGTCGGGTTGTTGGCTGGCGAGAACGACGACGCGGCAGTCCAGCGGACCGGCGATGGCAGGGCGATCAACCGGCACGACTTTACGGTCGAGGAGATCGAGGCCGCGCTCCACCGCCCGGTTGTGGAGCGGGTCGTCGACCTCGTCCGACTCCGGAACACCCATCCCGCCTTCGACGCCGCGATGTGCGCCGAGGCGACGGGCGACGGAACCTTGCGAATGCGGTGGCAATACCCGAACGGCGAGCTGACGCTCGACGTCGACTTCGACGGCGGACGAGCGGACGTGGCCGACGGTGCGGAAGGAATCCAGGTCGCCAGCTGGCGACCGTGACCGCTCGTACGGCGGAGATAGCACCCAGCGATTGCGTGAGCTCCACGACGGGGCGGACGCGCACCATTGACACGTCGGCTGCAAGGTCCGGCTCGTACGTTTTCGCCAACGGACTCTCGGAGAGCAGCTGCCGGCGTCGACTGGGGTAAGCGCGCTGCGCGCACTCTCCGGGGTCCGTGCCACCGCCCACCGCTCGGCTGCCCCGTTTCCGAAGATCGAGCGCGGCGGCACGGAGCGAGAGTGGGTCGGAGCCTGGCTTGAGCCGCTAGCTGCGAATTACCCGCCGACGTCGGAACTGCGACCGACGTGTGATCGTCGGGGTCAAGGTGTCTTGACAATCGGCCGCGACTCAGGCGGGCGTAGGACGCCTGTCAGGACCAATCCTTGTCGGTCAGCCCCCGTCGGTGTCACCGGCGTGGCGCGCCCGGAAGCCGGCCATGTACTCGGCGCGGACCCGCTGGAACTCCGCGAACAGGCGGATCGCTTCCGGCGAGCCCGGCTCGACGTCGTCGAGCTGTCGCTCAATCGCGCGCCAGCGCTCCAGGATCGTCGCGAGCTCCGGCGTGTTCTCCGACGCCTCGATCGACTCGATGTCGGTTCGGCCGTCCGTCGCGATCTTCGCCCAGGTCTCCTCGAGCTCCGTGAAGTCTGCGAGCGCCTGGGCGACGCGGCGCACCGAGCGGGCGATCTCGTCGAAGCGGGCTTCGCCCGGCGGAACGCGCCGCTTGTGTCGCTCGAGCTGGCCGGTCTCGGTCAGCAGCAGCAGGATCGCGTCGGAGGCGGCCCGGAGATGCTCCTCGATCTCCCGTGCGTCCGTTTGCATCTCGGGTCAGCTCCCGGCGACTGCCGCCTTGAGCGCGGCGGCAGCGTCCTGGAGCTGCTTGCCGGCGTCCCCGTTGAGCCCGCTCGCCATCTCGCTGAGCTTGGTCGAGAACTGGTCGACGGCGGTCTTGGCTGCAGTCGTGTCGCCGGTCTGCAGTGCCGCGCGGATCGACGCCGACAGCGTCTTCAGGCTCGTTGCGTTGTCGGCGGTCAAACCTCCGGACGTTGCGTTGGCCGTGATGGCCGCATCGACATCGTTGAGCGCGGTCAGCGCCGCCTGCATGCCGAGGCTTGCCGCGGCCGAGGCATTGACGCTCGGGATCGCGACGGACGGAACGCTGGATGCGGTCGACGAACAAGCGGCGACTGCGGCGGCCAGCAGCACGCCCGCAGCGGCGGCCCCGGCGGCTCGCACCCGAATACGAAGCGGAATGGCGATCCCACGGGCGTCCGGATCGGGCTTGGCGCGCCGTGGGCTCAATGCAGTGTGTTGCGTGTTCATCCCGGAGACGCTAGGCGTTCGATGACCAAGATCGGATCAAGGGACGTTCGTCGGTCCCATGCAGCGAGGTGGCAAAACCGGCGATTCGAGCACGAGCCTTGCAACGCGAGTGCCAGCGGCCTTCACAAGACTGCGATCCCGGAGGCTTCAGGTCCCCGCTAGCGTCGCTCCATGATCGGAACGGAACAGGTCGAGCTCCGTGTGCTCGTCGAACGGCTCGAGTCGCTTGCGGCGCGTCGCCTGGCGTCAGCGCCACGCTCGGAGGCGGCCGTTGCCAGGGCGCGGCAGCTCGCGGATCTGCTCCATGGGCACATCCGGGTTCGGGCGGCCTCGCTGGACGACCCGCTCGTGGTTCTGCTCCTCGGGCCCACGGGCGCCGGCAAGAGCACGATCTTCAACACCCTTGCCGGTCGAGCGGCAAGTCCAACGGGCGTCCTTCGACCGACGACCCGGATTGCCGTTGCCCTCGTCCATCCCGCCGACCGACAGGCACTCGTCGACGGCGCGTTCGCCGGGATCCCGCCGAACCACGTGCGGTTCGTGGAGGATGTCGCGCTCGAGCGCGGCCTGGCGGTCGTCGACGCGCCCGATATCGACTCCCTCGATCACGCGAACCGGGCGCTGGCGGATCAGCTCGTCGAGGCGGCCGACCTGTGCTGCTTCGTCACGACCGCCACGCGCTACGCGGATCGGGTGCCCTGGGAGGTCCTCGCTCGCGTCGAGGAGCGCAGGCTGCCGCTGCTCGTCCTGGTCAACCGGATGCCGGCGGATCAAGGCGACCGCGCCGACATCCTCGCCGACATTCGGCGACTCATCGGAGCGGCCGGGTTGAATGACGTCCTGGCAGCGAGCGCCGACGGACCGCCTCGCGAGCTGATCGGTGTTGGCGAAGGCGACCTGGCCCCCGACGGGGACCGCCTCCGGCCCGGGACAATCCGGCCGTTCGAGGAGGAGATCTCTCGACTTCGTGCCGGCGCGGACGCCAGGCGCGAGCTCGCGTCCCGCGCCCTCGCGGGATCACTGGCGGGCCTCGGCGACAGCCTCGACCGGATCGCCGACGACGTCGAGCACGAGGCGATCGACGTCGAGGCGCTGCGGCGCACCGCGGATCGCGCGTACGAGCAGGGCCTCGCGGCGCTCCAGGAAGAGATCAGCCACGGCCGCTTCCTGCGCCAGGAGGCGGTTCGTCACTGGCAGGCATACGTGGGCGCCGACCAGATCACCCGCTTCTTTTCCGAGGGGATCGGGCGGGTGCGGGGCGCGATCGCGGCGATCTTCCGTCCCGCGACGGCGCCCGTCGCAGAGGTCCGCGCCGCGACGACGGCTGACCTCCTCGAGGTCGCCCGGCTCCAGGCGGCCGAGTCCGCCCGTCGCACTGCCACCGCGTGGGCCGCGGAGCCGGGCACGGCCCGAGTGGTGGCCGAGCACGCCGAGCTCTGGCTCCCTTCCCCTGCCTTCGACGACCGCGTCCGGGGCGGCCTGAACGAGTGGATCGACGGCATCGCGGCCGAGGTGCAGGCACGCGGTCAGTCCAAGGCGCTGCTCGCGCGCGGCGCCTCGGTCGGCGTCAACGCGCTCGGGACCGGGGTGATGCTCGCGACGTTTCTCCACACCGGCGGGCTGACGGGCGCCGAGGTCGGCGTCGCGGCCGCGACGGCGTTCCTGAACCAGAAGCTGCTGTCTGCGCTGTTCGGCGAGGCGGCGATGGTCGAACTGATCCAGCACGCTCGGCGGCGGCTGCAGGAGGTCCTGGCGTCGTCGTTCGCGGCGGAGCGGGCGCGGTTCGACGAGCACCTGCTTCCGCCTGGCGAGCTGCCGGCGCTTGCGACCGAGTTGCGCGCCGCCGCGCGCGAGGTCCGGGCACTGACGGAGGTCGCGGCGTGACGACCGCGACCGGTTCGCCCGTCCGTATCGGGGCTCTCGAAGGCAAGCCGCCGCCCCTGCGAGCCGAGCCATTGACGCGCTGCCTCGCCGCGGCGCTCGACGCCTCCGAGGCCGCCGATCTGCTAGGTCTCGACAGCCGGCCCTTGCGGGCCGCCCGTGACACCGGCGCCCGTCGCGTCGGCTTCCCAGGCGACGCATATGTCCTGGCCCTCGTCGGCGGGACGGGCGTGGGCAAATCGAGCCTTCTGAATGCACTTGCCGGCGGCGTCGTCAGCCGAGCGTCGCCGCTGCGGCCGACGACCGCGGAGCCGATCGCCTGGATCCCGCGGACGGAACGCGAGGCGCTGGAGCCGCTGCTCGACTGGCTCGACGTCCGTGAGTTCCGCGAGCACGACACGGCCGGTTTGGGATCCGTCGCGATCCTCGATCTGCCCGACATGGACTCCGTGGCCGGCGATCACCGTGCTCGCGTCGAGGCGCTGCTGCCGCTCGTGGACGCCGTCGCCTGGGTCACCGACAATGAGAAGTACGCCGACGCCGTCCTCCACGACGACTTCCTGCGCTCCTGGCTGCCGCGGCTCGGCCGTCAGGCAGTGCTCGTGAACAAGTCCGATCGGGTCTCGGACGCGGATGCGCGGCGGATCCAGCGCGACCTCGAGGCGGACCTGGCCTCCGGCGTGATCCGCGGGTCGGAGGTGGCGGTTCTCCGCTCGAGCGCGGCGTCGCCCGACGGCACCAGCGCGTTTCGAGGGTGGCTGGCCGCAGGCGCCGACGCGAAGCGCGTGGTCCGGGGACGGATCGCGGCGTCGCTCGCCGCGGCCGCACGGGACCTTGCGTGGGCCGCCGGAGATGGCTCGGGACGATCGGGCAAGCCGCTGCTCGATGACGCGTCGCGCGCGGCTGCGGTGCACTCCGCGACCGATGCCGTTCTGCGTGTCGTCGATCTGCCCGCGCTGGAGCGCCAGGCAGTCGCAGCCACCCGGGCCACGGCTCGCACTCGCGGCGCCGGGCCCCTGGGTCGCCTGACCTCCCTCGTCTATCGGACGTCCGGGCGGCAGGCCGCCGCCGCCGATCCGAACCGCTTCCTGTCGCGGTGGCGCGAGCGCGGCGAGCTGGGGCCGGCCGTCGAGGCGATCCGCGGGTCGATCTCCGCTCCGATCCGAACAGCGCCGTCGGCGATCCGGCCAGCGCTTGCGGCGACCTTGGATCCAGACGAAACCAGGCTGGGCCTGGAGCAGGCGCTCGATCGGGCCATCGGCGGCGTCGGCGCGCTCCAGCCACCGACGAGCCGCTGGTGGATGGTGTTCGGCACCCTCCAGACGCTGACGACAGCCGCGATCGTGCTCTCGGCGGCGTGGGTCCTCGTCTGGATTCTCGTTCGGCCGGTGACGGGATCGATCGAGGTCCCCCTCCTCGGTCCGATCCCCTCCCCGTTCGTGGCGCTGCTCGTGTCGCTGCTCGCGGGCTATCTGGTCGCGAGACTGCTCGGCGCCCACGCCGGGTGGGTGGGGTCGCGCTGGGCCGGCCGGGTCCGTGGCCGTGTGGCGAAGGCGGTCGAGCAGGAGGTCCAGGAGCGAGCGTTCAGCCGCCTCGACCAGCTGGAAGAGGCGCGTGCTCGACTAAGCGAGGCAGTCGCCGACATCGAGCGGTCATGCCCGGCCATGTGACGCGGCCGACGCCTGGATGCGCTTGATCCCGGCTCCTGGCTCCGCGACCACTCTTGCCTGCGGACCGGGCCCGCGTCGTCCGGCCCGAGCGGCGCCGAATCAAGGCGACAGACGGCCCGTACCTCGAGACCAAGGAGCACATTGGCGGCTTCTACATCGTTGAGGCGGCCGACCCCGCCGCCGCCCTCGACTGGGCCGAGAAGGTCAGCCTCGCGATCCAGACCCCGATCGAGGTCCGTCCGTTCGCCGACGGAGCCGCCGCGTCGGTAGTGCCGGGCGGCGCTTGGGCCCCGCTCGCCCGTCCGCCTCGCTGTCACGACGGAGCCGTAGACGAGAGCAGCCCAGGCGCGCCGGGCTTGGGGGAAGCCTGTTGGTGCTGCGCTGGGCCGCTCTCTGCCCCTCAGGGGGGAAGGGGCTTGCCGGCGAGTCTCGGGGCGTGCTCACATCCGGGATAGTGCCAAACAGCCCCCGGTCCGCCGGGTCAGTCGTCGCCGCCGAACCGGTAGATCCCGTCCCAATACCGGATGGACGGTGTCGACGCCTCACTTCCGCCTGCGAACTCGAGGCCTGCCGCAGGGTTTGGTGGGGGTGGATGACGGCGCGGCGCGGCCGGCGGTAACAACTAATGGACCGACTGCAGCGTGTGCTGGGCGATCTCGACCCGGTGCGCGACCTCGAAGGCAACCGCGCCAACGACGATGACCAGCGCGATCGCGAGCACAGCGAACGCGAGCATGCCGATCCCGCTGCGTCCAGCCGGCGAACCCCTCATCGAGCGAGAGGATACAGGGCAGTTGCCGCGGCGAGAGGCTCGACTTCGCAACCACCGCGGCGAGCCCGGTCGGCCGGGTCGGGCTGGACCTAGCGTCCGAACAAGGTCGGAACGGGCCGGCCGCACAACGGAACTCAGACGGCAGCCGGATCGGCCGGCGAACAGTCCACGGAGGCACGTTAGAGGCATGCCCGGTCGTCGGTCCCGACCCGCTCGTTGCTCGCTGCGAGCCGGCTCGGGCACGCGACCATCGCGCTGACGCTCGACGTCTACAGCCACGTCACGCCGACGATGCACGACGAGGCCGCAGCGACGATGGAGCGCGTCCTTGTCGGCTGAGGGGGTATGGCGGGGGAGGATAGACGTGGTGCCGGAGCAGGGGTTCGAACCCTGACGCCCTTGCGGGCAACGGAGTTTAAGTCCGTCGCGTCTGCCAGTTCCGCCACTCCGGCCCGCCGCATCGTAGCCCGCCCGTTGCGCTCGCAACTTGCGCTCCCGACGCCGGGACGGCAGCATGCACTCGGCGGCGCCGACGGGCCCGCCATCGGGGGCGGCGACGATCGACCGCCGGCGACCACGAGGGGACCCATTGGCTGTAACGTCCGTTTCGGAGGCGGTTCCGCGCCCGACCCTGCGGGGTCGTTTCTTCCGGCGTTGGCTTCCGATCGGGCTGGTCCTCGTCGCTCTCGCGGTTGCACTCGCGGTCGCCGCGGCGTTCCTCTTCGACCGGGCCTATGAAGGCCGCGTGCTGCCGGGCGTGTCCGTTGCCGGGATCGACGCCTCCGGGCTGAGCGAGGCGCAGCTCCGCGACCAGATCGCCGCGCTCCAGCTGCTGCCGACGACGGTCAACGTCGATCTCGACGGTCAGCAGCTCAGCGCATCGGCCGACGAGCTTGGCGGCCACCTCGATGTCGACGCCGCGGTGAGCGCCGCGCTCGCCGCCGGGCGCGTCTCGGGTCCGCTCGCCGACGTCCCGGAACGGATCGGCCTCTGGCGCGACGGGCTCGCGATCCCCCTGTCCGCGACGGTTGACCGCACGGCACTCTGGGCTTGGGTCACGCAGCAGGCCGCGCAGCTCCGCGTTGCGCCGCAGAGCGCCGTGATCGAGAAGACGGCCGACGGCTGGACGGCGACCGACTCGCGCGAAGGCAAGTCGCTCGACGTGAGCGCGTCGGCGACGGCCCTCGAGACGGCGGTGCTCAAGGGCGCGGGCGCGACGCGCTCGGTCGAGCTGCCGGTCCGGACGATCACCCCGGATGTCGACCACGCAGACGCGGTTCTGTCGATCGCCGAGGCGCAGCGGATCACCGCCCCGCTCGTCCTGAGCTTCCGCGACGGCCGGACCTGGACGATCCCGTCGGCGAAGCTCCAGGCGGCGATCACGTTCCTCGGCGGCGGCGCCCGACCGACGCCGATCCTCGACGGCCGGATCATCGCCGGGCTCGTCGCGCCGTACAACAAGGAGGTCGCGAAGAAGCCGAAGGAGTCGGTCCTCCTCAAGACGAAGAGCGGCAAGGTCTTCGGCTTCGTCCCGGGCAAGGGCGGCCGATCGCTGGACGTCAACGCCTCCGCGGCCCAGGTCGCGGCGGTGCTCGCGGGCCGGCGCGACGGCACGCTGCCGACGACGGCGTCGGCCCGACTCGCGACCGGCGACGTCGCCCCGAATCTCACCGCCGCGGAGGCCGCGAAGCTCGGGCCGCAGATGACGCTCGTCGGGGGCTGGACGACGCCGTTCTTCCCGAGCGAGAAGAACTTCTTCGGGGCGAACATCCGGATCCCGGCGCGGCTGATCAACGGCACCGTGATCCAGCCCGGCGCGACGTTCGACTTCTGGAACGTCGTCGGGCCGGTCACGTTCGCCCGCGGCTTCGGGATGGGCGGCTTCATCGAGAGCGGCCGGACGAACCCGACCGGCGCGATCGGCGGCGGGATCTGCTCGGCGTCGACGACGATGTTCAACGCGGCGGCTCGGGCGGGCTACCAGATCCTCGAGCGCGACAACCACGCCTACTACATCAGCCGCTACCCGCTGGGCCTCGACGCGACCGTCTCGAAGTTCGGCGGGAACGTCTCCCAGAACATGCGGTTCCGGAACGACACGCCCTACCCGCTGTTCATCCGCGGCCAGGCCGGCGGCAACTGGGTCCGGTTCGAGATCTACTCGAAGCCGCTGGGCCGGAGCGTGTCATTCACGAAGCCGGCGGTCAGCAACGTCCGGCCCGGCGATCGACACGACCGTCTACACCGCCGAGCTCAAGCGCGGCCAGAAGAAGCGGACCGAGACGCCGACCGACGGCAAGGACGTCTGGGTCACGCGGACCGTCCGCGACGCCAGCGGCCGAACGCTCCACGTCGACCGCTGGTTCAGCCACTACGTCCGCGTCGACGGGGTCCTCCAGATCGGGACCGGCTGACTCAGCGACCGCAGGGTCGCAACAGGAGCGACTCAGGCCATTCCGGATCAGTCGCTGGAGCGCGACGACTGAGACTCGATCGGACGGCGACCAAGAGGTCGTTTCGCGACCGTGGCTCGTCCGCGGTCGGCGCGATCCCGGACCAGGCCGCGCCCCGACCTGGTGCCCGACCTCGAAGGCGGCGGCTTCGAGATCACGGCGACGGAGATGGCGGACACGAGATCCGATCCCTCTCGTCCTCGACACCGTTTACGATGAGGTGAGCTACCGTCGTGACGGTCGCTTATCCAGATCCCCCAGCGGCGCCTTGGCCCGGGCCACGGGTCCGCCGCCCGGTGACGCCCGCGGAGGAGGTTGCGGGCGTCACCGGGATAGACGAGAGGGTTATTCGGTTCGTTCGGCCGAGGTCTTCGTCTCCAATGACCCCAAGAGTCCTTTGAGACACGCCTCGGGCTCAGGTCCCCCGGCGGGTGCGGCGAACTCGAGCAGGTCGCGGATGGGCATCGCGCTGAAATAGCTGTGGAAATGCGGATCGAGATCGTCGGGATCGGTCACGGCCTGCCCGAAGACCCCGCCAAGAATGGGTGCCAGCGACCGAACCAACGCAAGGGCCTCGGGCCGTCCGGCGGCATCCCCGAGCCAGTCCTGCAACGGAGACATGTCGCTCAACGTCGACGGCAACGCCGCCGACTCGACCACCGTCACCGGCACGACGGCATGGATCGCGGCAGACGAGGATCCGATCAGGATCTCGAAGACGCCGGCCTCCGTCACCCATCGCATGCCGGCGAGGATCCCAGAACGCGAACGCGCGCGGATCAAGGCGCACATCCACGGCACGCGTCTCGCCCGGCTCGAGGCGGACCTTCGCGAATCCGCGCAGCTCCTTCTCGGGACGCTGCACCGACGCCTCGACATCTCGTACGTACACCTGCACGACATCGCTTCCCGTACGGTCGCCAGTGTTGGTGACATCGACGGTGACGGTCACGCCGTCGACATCGGCGAAGCTCGTTGCCGACGTGCGGGCATCGTCATAACGGAACGTCGTGTACGACAGGCCGTGCCCGAATGGGAAGGCCACCGGCAGATCCCGCGCCTCGTACCAGCGATAGCCGACGTACAGCCCCTCGCCATACCCGACCCGGTCGCCGTCGCCCGGGAAGTTGAGGTACGCGGGGGTGTCCTCGAGCCGAAGCGGGAACGTCTCGGCGAGGCGTCCGGACGGGTTGACCACGCCGAACAGGATGTCCGCGACCGCCCCTCCGGCAGCCTGGCCCGAGTACCACGCCTCGAGGACCGCGGCGGCGCCGTCGATCCACGGTGCCACGCTGACGGCGGAACCATTGAACAGAACCACGACGGTCCGAGGTTGCGCCGCACAGACCGCGCTGGATCAACGCCACGTGTTGCGGCGCGAGGTCCAGGTCCGCCCGGTCGCCGCCTTCAAATTCCTTCGTCACCGGCATCGCCACAAAGACGATGGCGATGTCCGAGTCGGCCGCGGCCGCAACCGCGGCGGCCACGAGGTCGGGTCGCTCCGCCGCTCCGTCGTCATACCCTTCCGAGTACGAGATCGCGGCGGCGCCGGCCAGTCGCGTGAGCTCGTCGATCGGGACGTCGACTTGGGTCGGCGTGATCTGCGAGCTGCCCCCGCCCTGGATCCGCGGCTCCTTGGCCGCCCGGCCAACGACCGCGATCCGCCCGCTGCCGGAGAGCGGGAGGACCCCGTCGTTCTTGAGCAGGACCATGCCCTCGGCGGCGATCCGCCTCGCAAGGGCATGGTGCGCCGCCGCGTCGAACGAGCCGCCCTTGGGCGACGCCGACGCCCGGGCGATGACACGCAGAACGCGCAGCGCGGCCTCGTCGACGACCTCCTCGTCGAGGGCGCCGGCATGTGGACCGAGTCCATGACCGAACGCACACGGCGCGGACGCGGGCCGGGCATCTCCAGGTCGGTCCCGGCCGCGACGGCGCTCGGCCGGTCGTGGACGGCCGCCCAGTCCGAGACCACGAACCCGTCGAACCCCCACTCCGAGCGCAGCACGTCAGTCAACAGCTCGCGGTGCTCGGACGCATAGACGCCGTTGATCCGGTTGTACGCGCACATGACAGTCCACGGCCTGGCCGCCGTCACCGCCCGCTCGAACGCAGGCAGATACATCTCACGAAGGGCTCGCTCGTCGACCTCCGCGCTCACCGACATGCGGCGCGTCTCCTGGTTGTTGACCGCGAAATGCTTCAACGAGGCGCCGACGCCGAGCGACTGGATGCCCTCGATCCATCCCACCGCGAGCTGGCCGGCGAGATGCGGGTCTTCGGAGAAGTACTCGAAGTTCCGGCCGCATAGCGGGGAGCGCTTGATGTTGACGCCCGGCCCGAGGACGACGTCGACCTCGAGCGCGATGGCCTCGCGGGCGATGGCCTCGCCCATCTCGCGCAGAAGGTCCGGATCCCAGGTCGCAGCGGTGCTCGATGCCGTCGGGAAGCAGGTCGCGGCCTGGGCGTCGAATGCCATCGATCCAGTGGAGCGCGTGCGCCGCACCCCATGCGGGCCGTCGGCCATCCGCAGCGACGGCAGACCAAGACGAGGAATGGCGGCGGTCGTCCACGCGGAGTCACCCGTCAGCAGCGTCGCCTTCTCCTCGAGGGTCATGTCGGCGAGGTAGCGCTTCGCGATCGCGTCGTCGTTCGCAGTTGGGGACGACGCGTCTCGTGACGGGTCCGGGGTCATGCCATCGCTCGTCGTCGGCGCCACATTCGGGACCGAGGGCCGGTCGGGTCACCTCGACCGTGTGCCGGCCGGACCCCAGCACTGCCGAATGGCTGGCGTCTTCATCCAGCCGCCGTCCGTCCACGATCACGACCGACGAAGGGCCGGATGGCGGGTCGAACAGACCGGTGGTCCCGAACGGAAGATCGACGACGGCCGAGAACGACGCGCCCTCGACCCGCCAGGCGATCGACACCGGGCCTTGCGGCGCATCGAGCGAGGCCTTGCAGAAGGTGATCGATTCGTCCGGGCGTGGCGCCACGATCACCCGGCGGTACCCGGGGCTCGCGATGTCTGGCGCCAGACCCGCGACGGTGCGGTAGATCCAGTCGACGACCGCGCCGTAAGCGTAGTGATTGAAGGAGAGCATCTGGCCATCTTCGTCACCGCCCTCGCCCTCCTGGGAGCGGTGCCAGGACGCCTGGATGGATGGATCCATCTGGACGGATGGCGTCCCACCGTTCCCAGACCGTCGTCGCTCCACGGGTGACCTGATACAGCCAGGATGGCGCCTCGCGACAGAGGAGCGCGAGATACGCCTCCTCGAGGTGGCCGGTCGCGGCCAATGCCGGGAGCACAAGTGGCGTCCCCAGGAATCCCGTCGCGACCCGCCCGTCCGTCGCTCGGACGAGCGCCGCGAGGGTGTCACCGACGAGCTGACGCTCATCGTCCGGAACCAGCCCGAACTGGACCGCCACAGCACAACCCGTCTGATTCGAGAGAAGGTGCTCGCGCCAGCGGGCCCACGTCGACGATCCGACAGCGCGGGCTACGCCCTCGTAGCGGGCTGCGTCATTGGGGCCCCGATGAGCGAGGCCGCGCGCGCGGTGAGGCGAGCGCTGTGTGCGAAGAATGCGTTCGCCAGGTAGGTCGGATCCGTTCTCGCCTCCCAGGGACGATCCGGCGGAGCCGTCGGATCCAACCAGTCGCCGAACTGGAAGGCGTCGGGCAGCACGCCGTCCGGGCCGCATCGACCAAGGAGGGATTCGATCCAGCCACACATGCTCGGGTACTGGTCGCGAACGACGGTGACATCGCCATAAGCCTCGTACACGGCCCACGGCACGATGGTGGCCGCATCCGCCCAGCCAGCTCGCCCGAACCGCGCCTCGCCCTTGCAGCACGACATCCGGGACCACCGATGGCACCCCCATCACCGGGTCCTGGTCGAACGCGAGATCGCGCAACCAGCTTGCCCAGAACGACTGTGCGTCGAACAGGGTGCAGGCCGTCGATGCGAAGGCTTGGGCGTCTCCGGTCCAACCGAGACGCTCGTCCCGTTGCGGGCAGTCCGTCGGGACCGAGATGAAGTTGTCCCGCTGGGACCAAACGACGTTTTCATGAAACCGGTTCAGGTCCGCGTCGGAGGACTCGAACGTGCCTCGCCGCGGCGTCGCGCTGCTGATGGCCACGTGCGCGGCATCGATGATGTCCGCATCGGTTTCGATCTCCGCGTACCGAAAGCCATGGAACGTGAACATCGGCTCCAGGACGACGGTCTGATCATTGGCGAGGACGTAGGTATCTGTCGCTCTTGCCGTTCGCAGGGAGCGGGTATGCAGTGATCCGTCCGGCTCGAGGACCTCGGCGTGCCGCACCGTGACGCGCTGGTCGCGTCGGCCGCGCACGCGTATCCGCACGTGTCCGGTCACGTTCTGACCCCCGTCCGTGCGAAACAGCCCGGGTCGGACCTCGACCGGCGACACGGGGATCGACGCGGCGACGCGGACCGGCGGAGCGATGCGAGGCTCGAGGATCCGGCGATCGAACGGCACCGCCATCACCTTGGCCCAGGACGCGTCCTCGAATTCCGGCATCTCCCAGCCGTCCGGCTCCTCACGGAGATCGATTTCCGCCCCGTCGTACAAGTCTGCGGCCCGGATCGCGCCACTCGACGCTCGCCACTGGCTGTCCGTTGTGATCGTGACTGACCTACCGTCATCCAGATCGACTTCGAGTTGGGCGAACAAGGCCGCATCCGTGCCGTAGCGGGCCCGGCCACCGTCGGGATCCCAACCGAGGCGACCTCGATACCAGCCGTCGCCCACCACACCCGTGATGACGTTGCGACCGATGCGAAGCAAGTCGGTCACGTCGTAGGCCTCGACGAGGAGACGATCGCGATAGGCGGTCCATCCCGGAGCGAGGATGTCGTCAGAGACAGGGCGACCGTTGATCGCCATCCGGAAGACCCCGTGCGCCGTGGCATAGAGCCTGGCCCGACGTGCAGGTCCCGGGACCTCGAATGCCCTTCGCAGCAGTGGTGGCGATGCCTGCCGAGTTCGACCGGGGTCGTCGGGGATCGTGATCCCGATCGCCGTCCAATCGCTCGGTTCGAGCAGACCTGCCTCGATCCGAAGCGACGCGCTCCAATCGGACCATCCGACATCAGTCCGGATCCGGACCCGGTAATGGCGGACCTCCCGGCTCTTCAGGGGAGCGCCAGGGGCCGGGACCGCGACTTGATCATCCGAGTCCACGATGCCGGTCGTGGCGAGCACTGCCTCGAAGGCGTCGCTGGTGGCGGCCTGGACCTCGTACGCCAGCTGCCGGAGGCCGTGGTCCGATGTCGAGACCTGCCAGGTCAAACGAAGGGGATCGGCGCTGGCGACCAGGACGGAGGTCGGGATCTGGCTGACGAGTTGCGTGACGACAGCGTTCTCGGCGGTCGTTCTGGGCGATGACACGGTGGGGCACCTCGGGCGAAGCGGACTGGATCAGCCTTTGACGGCACCTGCGGTCAGGCCCGAGGCGAGTTGGCGCTGGAAGAAGATGAACATGATCAGCGGAGGGATCGTGATCAGGAGAACGTCCGCGAACAGCAGGTTCCAGCGGGTATTGAACTGGCTCTGGAAGTTGAACAGCGTCAGCTGGACCGTCGCGTTGTCGTTCCCCGGCAGGAAGTAGAGCGGGTTGACGAAGTCGTTGTAGATGGCGACCGACAAGACGACGATCACTGTGATGATTGCCGGCCGCAGGAGCGGGAGGATCACGCTCCAGTACAGCTTGATCGGCGTCGCACCATCCATGAGTGCGGCCTCGTCGAGCTCCCTTGGGATGACCGACACGAATGCCACGAAAACGAGGATCGCAAAGGGCATCCCGAATGCGACCTCGACGAAGATGAGTCCCGCGAGTGTCTTGAAGAGCCCGAGTGCCTGGAGCAGGAAGATCGTTGGCACCACGGCCGGAGGGATGATCAATCCGGCGAGGAAGAGTCCACTCACGAACGCCGCGACCCGATCCCGACGTCGCTGGATCACGAAGGCGATCAGCGACGCGAGGATGACCGTGATCGTCACGGACGCGACCGTCAGTACCAGGCTGTTGCGGAGTGCGGTGATCATGATGCCGTTCCGCTCGCTCAGCACGGCCTGGAGATTCTCGAGGATCTTCCAGTGGATCGGCCAGGCGAAATCGAGGGACGAAGCCTCGGCCTGGGTCTTGGCCGCAGTCACGACGATGAAGATGAACGGGACGATGAACACGAGGAAGGCGATCGACAGCGCCACGAGGTCGACCCAGTACCGGCGGGCCACGCGAGCGGCCCTCACAGTTCGATCTCCCGCTTCGAGAAGAACCGCATCATCGGGTAGACGAGCAGCATCACGATGATGAACAGGATCACGTTGCCGGCGGTCGCGAGGCCGTAGAACCCCGCCTGATACTCCTTGTAGATCGTCGATGCGATCACGTCGGTGGAGAACCCCGGGCCACCCCGCGTCATGGTCCAGATCAGGTCGAACGACCGCAGCCCGCCGATGAAGGACAGGATGATCACGGTGAACGTGGCGTTCCGGGTCAGCGGGATGATCATGTAGCGGAACTTGACCCAGGACCCTCCTTCGAGCCGGGCCGCGTCGAGGTACTCATCGGGGATCGACACGATCCCCGCGATGAAGATGACCGTCGCGATCCCGACGCCCTTCCAGACGTCCACCGCTGCCACCGAGAGCAACGCGATATCCGGGTTGCTCAGCCACGCCGGCCCATCGATCCCGACCACCGCCAGCGTCCGGTTGATCAGACCTTCGGAGGGATGCATCAACACCGCGAACGTGATCCCGACAGCCACCGTGCTGATGAGAACCGGAAAAAAGATGATCGAGCGGAGCGCGGACCGCATATGGATCCTGGACGTCAGGAGCGTCGCCAGCAACAGGCCGAGGACGACCTTCGAGCCGCTGGTGACCACCGCGTACACGAACGTGTTGCGGAGACCGCTTGTAAGCGATGGGTCTTGCAGGAACTCTCCGAAGTTGTCGAAGCCGATGAAGGTCGCATCGAACAACGTCCATCGCGTGAGACTGAAGTAGAACGCGGCAACGGTCGGGACAACGAAGATCACCGCGAACAGGAGGACCCCCGGTACGTAGAACCACCGGGGATACATGGCGTCGAGGGCTCGTCTCGACGTATGGCGCCGCGGCGACGCAGATGGCACGTCGGAGATGGGAACGGCCGACCGTGACAGGTCGACCGTTCCCTCGGTGGACTGGCGCGTCGCGTCCAGTCGAGAACTCACCAGCCAGGAAGCCCCAGCTGCTTGGCCTGCTTCTCGATGTCCTTGTCGTACAGGGCCGCGCCCTCCTGGGCCGTATTCAGACCGGAACCGACGGCCACCGTGATCTGTTCCAGTGACGGTCCCTTGACCGGCGAGAGGAACTCGAGGGCCGGCGTCGCGGCGCTGTTGTCGAGGTACTTCTGGATATCAAGGACTGCGGGCAGGGCATCAGCCGGGAGCTTGGCGCCCTTGATGACGTACGGGCCCGATGGCGGCTGCGCGGCAGTCGCCGCATCGGCCCCTTCGACAGAGGCGATGAACCCGAGGAAATCCTTTGCCGCGGCCAGCTTGTCGCCGGTCGTCGTCTTCGGAATGTAGGTGGCTGCGGGCATCCAGATCGTCGCGCAGTTCTTGGCGGCGTCAGTACCTGGCTGTCCGAAGAACCCGATGTTCTGGATGGCCTCTGGATGGTTCGTCGCGATGGTTCCAAGAGCGAAGGTCAGCATCGGGTACTGGGCGAACTTGCCCGTCGCGAGCCCATTGAGGCCGTCGTCGAAGCTGGCTGCCCCGAAGTCCTTCTCGTACCAGCCCTTGTCAAAACCTTCCTGCAGGTGCTGGAAACCAGCGAGCGCTGCGGGGGTGTCGGCGTACTTGATCTTGTTGTTGGTGTAGTCGTCGGCGAAATTCGGAACGGCCGCCGCGACGTTGCAATAGTCGGCGAGGACGAACAGCTGCGAGGTCCAGGTGTCCGGGGCCTTGTAGGTGGCGCCGACCGGCGCGATGCCCGCGGCCTTGAGCTTGTCGTTGTTGGCGGCGAACTCAGCCCACGTCGTCGGCACGGTCAGACCGTTGTCCGCGAAGATCTTCTTGTTGTACAGGATGCCGCCACCCATCGCCGTGCCACTGGGCACGCCGAAGATCCCGCCCTTCTGCGACACCGTCGGGATGAAGGAGTCGGCGATGTTGGCGATGAACGGCTCGCCGGTCAGGTCGACGAGGGTCTCCGATGGATTGAGCGCCTGCAGCAGCGAGCCGGCGTTGTACCAGAAGATGTCGGTCATGTCGCCCGTGGCGAGCTTGGTCTTGACCAGGTTGTCGCCTTCGGTGCCGCCGGGACGGCTCTCGACGTTGATGGTGACGTTCGGGTGCTTCGCCGTGTAGGCGTCCGCAAACGCCTTGGCGAGTTGCTGGTTCGCCTGTGAATTGTCGACCAGATATTCCAGGGTGACGGCCGCGGCCGACGGTGCGGCGCGTCGCAGTCGGAGCGACACTCGCGCCGCCTGTCGTAGCGGCCGAGGCGGCCGCGCTCGGCGACGCGCTTCCCCCGCTGCCGCAGGCCGTGACGACCAACGAGGTCATCGCGGTGAGGACGATTGCTCGCCTCATTCGTTTGAGATCCATGGACTTCCTCCTCATTGCAACCTGCCTCGGTCGGCACGACCCAGCCGGTCGTGTGCTCTTTCTTTCAGGGTGTCGCGGTTCGTTGCACGCGGATCGCGCTGATCCTCCTTCCTCTTGCTCAGCCGACCAGCGATGACGTCGATGTCGGCGTGTCTTCCAGATCCCGGTCGACTCGGGATGGCCGGATAGGCACGCCATCGACCGCCGGATCGGTGGCGCACGGTACGAGCCTGATCTCGATGCCGCGAGCCTCCGGGGCCGTGACCATGGATTTGGGGGCGGATCGATCCGAGATGACGCCCGTCAGTTCCTCGGTCCGACAGAAGGTGGCGAACGCCGAATGGCCCCACTTGGTGTGATCGACGATCGCAATGACCTCGTGGGCCACGGCGATCATCGACCGCTTGATTTGGGCCTCTTCCTCGGTCGCATCGGAGAGTCCCGTCTCGAACGTGAACCCGGCCGCGCCGACGAATGCCGTCTGGACGTTGATGCGGTCAAAGACGCCGGAACCGATCGTCCCGACCACCGACAAGGCTTCCCAGCGGACCCAGCCACCCGGGAGGACGACCGCGATCCCCGGACAGCCAGCAAGCTCCGACGCGATCTGGAGGCCGTTCGTCACGACCGTCAGGTGGCTCCAGCTGCCTCGAGCACGGAGGGCGCGGGCAAGCTGGAGTCCTGTCGTGCTCGCATCGATCGCGATGCACTCGCCGTCGGTGACCCGCGACGCCGCAGCTGCCCCGATGGCGGCCTTCTCGGCGCGCTGCATGCGCTCGCGCATTTCGAAGGATCCTTCGGATGAGCGCGACTCGATGCTGATGGCCCCGCCGTGGGCCCGGGTGATGCGGCCCTGAGCGACCAGGACGGCAAGATCCTTACGGATGGTCTGCCGCGAAACCCCGAACTGGTCGCTGAGCGATCGGACCCGGACTCGACCGTTGGCGTCCACGAGCCGAACGATGGCCAGACGGCGTTCGCTCGAGAACGCGTCCACTCGGCGTGCGTCGATGTCGCCAAGGGCTTCAGACATGAGCGCCAGCCGATGACAGCATGCCACCCATCCCATCGATCTCGTCGCCGATCCGTCTTCCTTGGACCAGCCGTCGCAGGCTCCGAAGATAGGGACGGGCATCCTCTCGAAGTTGGCAATGGTTGTCGGGAGGTTGCACAATCTTGCGGATGTCCGAAGGGATGAAACCAACCCGCCCCGAACGCAACATTTGGCACATGGAGGCGGGGGATGCGCGCCCCGACGCGTCCTCCGAGCCGGAGCCGTTGATCGCGCCGGGCAGCGTGGTCGGACTCTGGGTGGTCGAGCATCTGCCCGTGGTCCATCCACACGACCACGCGTTCTACGAAATGGCGCTTGTGCTCAGCGGCAGCGGGTTCCACGTCTGCGGGGACAGCGAGGAGCCGGTCCAGGCCGGCACCGTCGTCTTCGTCCCGCCGGGGGTCGCGCATGGCTACCGGGGGTGCCGCGACATGGAGGTCTACAACTGCTTCTTCCGCGCGGAGCTGGCGGAGTTCGAGCTCCTCTGGGCCGCCCGCGACGACGATTTGGTAGCCCTGTTCGGACGCAGCGGGACCCGGCGGCCCCAGGACGACCACGTCGTCATGGAGGTGGACCGGGCGGCCTTCGAGCAATGCGTCGCTGAGCTTGACGCGATCCGGCTCGAGGATCCGTCAGAGCGAAGCCATGCGCGCCAGATCGGTCACCTGCTGCTTGCGCTGGACCTGATCGCCAGGCACGGACAGCGCTACGGCCAGACGGCCCCCGAACGGCGGCTCGCGACGCCACGGGTCGTGGCAGCCGTCCTCGACGCGTTCGACGCGGACCTCGCCCGGCACTGGACGCTCGCCGGCCTCAGCACGGAGGTCTATGTCGGCTCATTCCATCTCGCCCATGAGTTCAAGCGCTGGATGGGCGTCTCGCCGATGGCCTACCTCTCCCAGCTTCGCGCGAAACGGGCAGCCATCCTGCTGGCCGGGACCGACGACTCGATCGCGTCGATCGGCCGTGCGGTAGGTTGGCCCGAGCCTGCCGCGTTCTCGCGGCAGTTCTCGAAGGCCTTCGGGGTCAGCCCGCGCGAATTCCGGCGGCGGCGTGCGGCGCAGCACGCCGATGAGGCCGTCCCGAGCTGACGAAGATCAGTCCACGTGGACGATCGCGTCGAACTCGCGGTGGCGGGTTCTCTTGCCACCGCGTTGCTGCCAGTCGGACATGAAGAAACCGGCCTCGAGGGGCCGGTTTCACGTTGTCAGTGGAGGCGACGACCGGATTCGAACCGGTGATTCGACCGTCGCGCCCTCGACCCCGCGTCAGGCCTCGGCGCCCAGGGGCGGGGACGATCCACGCGGCTGACGACCTCGATCCGTCGACCGGTCGCGGCCGCCTCGCCGATGGCCAGCATCGCATCCAGGACGTGGTAGGCGAGCTCGCCCGACGCGCGATGGGGCCGCCCGGCGCGGATGCCAGCGGCCAGGTCGACCAGTCCGATCCCCCGACCGAGCCCCTTCTGCCCCACGACCGGCGCCTCGGTCCACGTGTCTTCGTCGCGAGATCGCCAACGAACAGCGTCGTCGAACGTGTTGGGATCGCCCAGGACCATGGTCCCCGCCGTCCCCTGGAGCTCGAGTTTGGGCGCCGCCGTCGCACCGGCGTCGAAGGACATCGTGAAGCCACCGACCACGCCGCTGACGAACTCGATCGCGCCGACGACGTGGCTCGGGACCGTGACCTGAAACCATGTTCCCGCCGCCGGCCCGACGAGCACCTCCCGCTTTGGAAACGTCACCCGATCGATCGCCGCTACGGCACGGATTGGCCCGAGAAGGTGGACGAGCGCCGTCAGGTAGTACACGCCCACATCGAGAACGGGGCCCGCGCCCTCCCCGAAGAACTGAGCCGGTGCCGGGTGGAAGACCTCTGGCCCACGGTTGACGAACGCGACCGAGAAGCCGACGGGCTCCCCGACCCGGCCGCCGTCGACCTCGGCCCGAGCCGTCTGGAGGGAACTGCCGAGGAACGTGTCCGGGGCGCAGCCAACCCTGAGGCCGGCGCGGTCGGCCGCCGCGAGGATCGCCCGGGCGGTGTCCCGATCGGTCGCGAGCGGCTTCTCGCTGTGGACATGCCGGCCTTCCGCGATCGCCGCCAGGCTGACCGCCGGATGGATGGCCACCGGTGTCAGATTCAGCACGATGTCGACGTCCGGGTCGCCGAACAGAGCATCCAGCTCGAGCGCTCGCATCCCGGTCTTCGCCGCGAGCGCCGCCGCCCGCGCCGGGTCGGCATCGGTGCAGGCAACGAGGCGAACGCCCGGATGGCCCGCCAGCCCCGCGACGTACTGGCTCGAGACGTTGCCGCAGCCGACCATCCCGATCCCGAGCGGGGCCTCGCCCGAGCCGGTCACGAGGCCAGGAATCGGCGGCTCCTCTCGAGCGCCTCGAGGATGTCCGTCGCGCACGAGTCGAACTCGACGATCAGCCGGTCGACGCCGGCCGCATCCGCCGCGGCGATGCTGCCCGCGAGGTCGATCTCGCCCTCGCCGAGCGCGACGTTCGGGTCGCCCCGCCGGCTGGTCCCGTCCTTCAGGTGGATCGAGCGGACGCGTCCGGCGAGGTCGCCGATCATCGCCCCCGGGTCGACGCCACCGCAGGTCGCCCAGTACACGTCGACCTGCCAGGCGACCGCGGGTGACAGGCGGGCGTCGAGGCGTCGGTGGGCACGCTCGCCTTCGAGGTCGACGACCTCGTGCTCGTGGTTGTGGACGCCGAAGGTCAGGCCGAATCCGGCCGCGCGTGCCGCGACGTCGTCCAGATAGGCGGCCGTTCGCTCGAGCGTGGCGAGGTTGGCCAAATTCGCCGCCACGAGCGACGGCGTGAAGACGAGGTCAGCGCCCATGGCAGCGACGGCCTCGAACCGCGACTCGACCGGCTCGCTCGACGCCGGCGAGATCCCGACATGCGCGCCGGCAATGCGCAGCCCGGAGTCCTCGGCCCAGCGTCGCGCCGCGGTCGGGTCATCTCCCGGAACCCCGACCGTCTCGATCGCCTCATAGCCCATCGCCGCCAAACGCTCGAAGAGCGCCGGCCACGGCAAACCGATGTCGCGAACCGAGTACAACTGGACGCCAATCATGCGAGCGAGAATACCGGCGCGGTGACCCGCTCACCGGGCCGTTCGGCGCCGCGCGTCCAACGAAGACCCGCCGGTCACCCGGCGGGTCGATGTGACTCGTAGATGAGCACCCGATACCGGTAGCATGAGTCGAGCGTGAGACCGCCCGATCGTGGCGGCATGAGGGGAGTGGCGGATGGAGCGACCACAAGGATCGGCGCCACCGACGACGGCGGATCCGTCGGCTGGTGAGCGCTATCTCCTGCTCGCCGACATCTCCGGCTACACGGGGTTCCTGTCCGGCGTCGAGCAGGAGCACGGGCTCGATTTCAGCGCGGGCATCCCGGCCGCCTACGGGATCCTCGCTGACCTCCTCAACTCCGTCATCGAGGGCGTCGAGCCCGATTTCGCCCTGGTCAAGCTCGAAGGCGATGCGGTCTTCGCGGCCGCGCCGGCGGCTACGCTCGATGGCCACGGTGAGCAGGTCCTCGAGAAGCTCGCGGCCATGTACGAGTCGTTCGTCGCCAGCCGCACGCGCGCGATCCCCGCCCATGACCACGTCTGTTCGGCCTGCCCGGTGGTCGCGCACCTCGATCTCAAGGCGGTGCTCCATCGGGGTCCGTCGGTGCGCCAGATGGTGGGATCTGGGAGCGACCTCCTCGGCCCGTCCGTCACCGTGGCGCATCGACTCCTCAAGAACACCGTTCGCGAGCAGACCGGCGCGCGGGCCTACGTGCTGATGACCGAAGCCGCGGCGGGGCCCCTCGGGCTGTCCGATGTCGGTCTGGCGCACCACGAGGAGTACGCCGACGCAGGCCGGATCGACGGCCGGGTCGTCGAGCTGGGCGGCCCGCGGCCGTCATAGCGAGCGACCCGGGCATCCGGCGACAACACGCGCCCCCGTGATCGACACATCGGGGTGAGGCCCAAACGAAGACCCGCTGGTCACCCAGCGGGTCGGTTGGCGTTCAGTGGAGGCGACGACCGGATTCGAACCGGTGAATAGAGGTTTTGCAGACCTCCGTGTTGAACCACTTCACCACGTCGCCGAGTTGGCTGCCCCTCGAGGATTCGAACCTCGGTTCACGGATCCAAAGTCCGCTGTCCTACCACTAGACGAAGGGGCAGCGGGCGTCGTCCAGGAGCACACCCCGAGGATATCCCGGGCAAAGAAATGGAGCGGAAGACGGGACTCGAACCCGCGACCCTCACCTTGGCAAGGTGATGCTCTACCAACTGAGCCACTTCCGCTCGAATGTGCGACCACCGGTCAAGGTGGTGCCGAGAGCCAGATTCGAACTGGCGACACCGCGATTTTCAGTCGCGTGCTCTACCAACTGAGCTATCTCGGCCCGATGGCCAACCAGGCTTTGGCCGCCCGTCGGCGATGGCGAGGATAGCACGCACCGCGAGGGGCCTTCAACGCGACGGCGAGCCGTCCTGGTTGCGTCCTGGCGGCGTCAGGTGCCGCGGCATCCGGCCGGCGGCAGACTCAGCGATGAGCTCCGCCAACCGCCGTTCGCGCGTGTCTTGCCGCTTCGCGCTGACAACCCACCACGTCGCCGCCGTCTGGTACGACGGGGCCCGCGATTCGAACCAGGCCCACGCTTCTTCGTCGGCGCGGAAGGCGGCCTCCTCGGCCGGGCTGAACGCCGCCTCGTGGCGGTTCTCGTAGGAGTAGACGCCGGACTTCGCCTCGGACCGCTGCTCGAACGCCGCCAGCCCGGCCGGCCGCATCCGGCCCTCGGCGGTGAGCTGGCCGACCTTCGCGATGTTGATCGAGCTCCAGTTGCTGCCCTTGCGGCGCGGCGTGAACCGCTGGCGCGACCGCTCGGCGTCGACCGAGTAGCGGACGCTGTCGATCCAGCCGACGCAGAGCGCCTCGTCGACCGCCTCCGACCACGTCACGTCGGCCGGCCCGTCGCCTTCTTGTGGTAGCCCAGCCACAGCTCCGCCGCGGTCTCGTGGTTCGCGTCGAACCAGTCGCGGAGCTCCGCCGGGCTCGCGAAGAAGTGGACCTCGGGCTCCGCCTCCCCCATCGAGGTCAGTCGAGGCCGGCCAGCGGCGCCGACTCGGCCGCGTCGAGCGGCTGCTCGCCGGTGAGCTCCCGGAGCCGGTTGATCCGGTCGAGCGTCGCCGGGTGGGTCGAGAACAGGCCCTTTGAGCGCTCCTCGAACTTCTTGAACGGGTTCGTGATGTACATGTGCTGCGTCGCCCGGTTGGCGACCTCGAGCACCTCCTGGTCCTCCGAGATCTTCGCGAGCGCCCGCTCGAGGCCATGAGGGTTGCGGGTCAGCGCGACCGACGAGGCGTCGGCGAGGTACTCGCGCTGGCGGTTGACCGCGAGCTGGACGAGGCGCGACGCGATCGGCGCGAGGACGGCGAGCACGATCGCGACGACGAACATGATCGCCTGGAGGCCATTGCTGCCGCCCTCGCGGTTGCTGGACCGGCGACCGCCGCCCCAGAACGTGAACCGCAGGAAGAAGTCGGCAAGCAGGGCGATCGACCCGACGAGGACGCCCACGAGCAGCGCGAACCGGATGTCGTAGTTGCGGACGTGGGACAGCTCGTGGCCGATGACGCCCTGGAGCTCTTCCCGGTCGAGCTTCTCGAGGAGGCCGGACGTGATCGCGACGGATGCGTGCTGGGGGTCGCGGCCGGTGGCGAAGGCGTTGGGCGCGGTGTCGTCGATGATGTAGACCTTGGGCATCGGCACATTCGCCGCCAGCGCCAGCTCCTGGACGACGTTCAGCAGCTGCGGCGCGGCCTGGGCGTCGACCTCGTGGGCGCTCGACGCGGCCAGCACGAGCGAGTCGCCGCTGAAGAACGACCCGACCGACAGCAGCCCGCCCACGACGAGCGCGATGACCATGACGAAGACCGCGCTCGTCACCTCGCCGCCGATCGCGTAGCCGATCGAGAAGCCGAGCAGGGCGAACAGGACGACGATCACCAGTGTCAGCAGGAACGAGTTCCGCTTGTTCGCGGAGATCTGGCTGTAGAAGGTCTCGGCCACGGGTTCCTCGGCTCAGAGCCGGGAGGAGCGGAGGGTCAGGAGGTCGGCGCGGTCGGCTCCGACGGTCCGGCCGAGCCGCTGGAGGCGGGCGGGGCGGGCGGCGTCCCGGTCCCGCCACCAAATCCGAGATCCACGACCGGCGTCTGGGACGCCTCGGGCTCGGCGTCGAAGAACTCGCGGACCGTGAACCCGAACATGCCGGCGATGATGTTGCTGGGCACCGTCGCGATCCCGGTGTTGTAGTCGAGGACGGTCGCGTTGTAGTGCTGGCGGCTGAACGAGATCTGGTTCTCGGTCGTCGTCAGCTGCTCCTGGAGCTCGAGGACGTTCTGGTTGGCTTTGAGCTCGGGGTAGTTCTCGACGACCGCGAACAGCGATCGGAGGGTTCCGGTGAGGGCATTCTCGGCCTGGGCCTGGGCGGCAGGGCCCTGTGCGCCGGCGGCGACGGCCGCGGCCCGGGCGTTCGTGACGTCGGTCAGGACCTTCTGCTCGAACCCCATGTAGCCCTTGACCGCGTTGACGAGGTTCGGGATCAGGTCATGGCGCCGCTTGAGCTGGACTTCGATCTGGGCCAATGCCTCGTCGATCCGCAGCCGCTTCTGGACGAGCCCGTTGTACAGGCCGACCACGAAGACGACGATCAGGATGACGACGACGATCAGGACGATCAGGGGAATCACTGGCCACCTCCGCCGGCCGGCTGTTGGGCAGCCCGGTCCGCTCGGGACGAGTCTAGCAGGGGGCCGACGCCCGACCGGGGCCGCTTGTCACACGTCGACGGTCAGGCGGACCTCGACGACGTCGCCGAGCTGGAGCCCTTCGGCCCGGCGGACCCAGTCCTTCAGCGGCACGACGTACCGGCCGTCCTTGGGCCAGAGCGCGGTGGTCCACGAGGTGTCGCCGACGCTGACCTCGACCGGGATCATCCCCCAGCCATAGGTGACAGCCGAGGACGCCGCCTTGAGCTCCCGGCACTCGGCGGGCGGGACGGTGACGAAGTGGAACGGCGAGGGCCCTTTCCAGAACCAGATCTCGCCGCTGAACGCGAAGTTCACGGGGTCAGGATACGGACGCCGATGCCGCGCGCCGTCAGCATTCCGGGACGAGGTTGCTCGGTCGCAGCAGCCGATCTCGATCCGGACTGCCCGCTCGGACCATCGAACCGGGGCCGTTTCTCGACGAGCATTGAACTTGCTCGACCGGCGGTCCACTGCCGGCCTGGCGGAGATCGAGGTTTGACATGTTGGTGTTTCGGTTGCGCATGTGGTTTTCGTCGCTCGGTCGAACGATCTCGCCCGCCCGTCGGGAGCAGGAGCGGCTGCGCGTTGAGCAGGAAGAGCAGGTCGCGATGGCCCGTCTCGCCGTGATGTTCGAGACGCGCGTCGACGTGCCCGCGCTTGCCGCCCTTCCGGCCCCTGCCGCGGTCGAGCCGACCAGCCAGGTTCGTTCGCTGAAGCGGGCCCGAGTCTCCTCGAGGAAAGCCAAGGCGTCGCCCGCGCAGAAGGCGTGTCCCGATTGTCTCGAGACGGTCCTGAAGACGGCGCGTTCGTGCGTGTACTGCCGCTATGACTTCGTGCTGGCCGAGTCGGCGTGGCCGCTCAACGGGATCACGGCCGCAAAGGTGGCCTGAGTCGATGGTGGGCGGTACTGGACTCGAACCAGTGACTTCCTCGGTGTAAGCGATACCCGAACCGTCCCGGCTGCTCCCGTCGAGTACCGCGCCGTGCCGCTTTGAACGGAAACTAGGGCTCTAGACCGGCGTCGCGGGTCACGCCCGGTCCCCCGCCGTGACCGGCCATTCCGTTAGCAAGCGTGTTAGCAGAACCGCCCCGATCGCCGTCCGTCAGGCTGTCACGACGGAGCGGCGGAGAAGACCGAGAACCAGTGCAAGGGAACGGTTTAGCCCCGAGTCGGCCGGGTCGGGCTGGCTTCGAGAACGGCCCAGGCGCGCCGGCGGTCCGCCGACCAAGGTAGTCGGCTGACCGGCGCCGTCGTAGCCCGTCGGAGGCCAACTGGCACTTGCGTCGGACCGACGCCCGCACGAAGGTCGCAGAAGGTGGGCTTAGCCGTTACCACCGGCACTTTGACGGTGAGGAGAACAATCCATGGCTGCGCTGACGCCGGGCGCCTCCACACTAGCGACACCGGCTGTCGGGAGTGGGCCGAACGTCGTGCGCTGGGCGGGCGCTTTCGGGCTGGCCGCCCTCGTCGTGTTCCTGCTTGCGACCCCGCTCTACTTCATCGGCCCCGCCCAGCCGGCAGGCACCACGGATGGGGCTACGCTGGCTGACTTCCTGACCAAGACGAGCGCCCAGGTCCTCACCCGCACCACCATCGCCGACCCGATCATCATCGGCTGCTTCCTCGTCTTCCTGGCTGGTTTCCGCCACCTGATCCGCCAGGCGCAGCCCGGCGTACGAATGGCTCGCCACACTCGTCTTTGGGCAGGCCTCATGCTGTCGACGCTCCAGCTTGTGGCCGATGGCTGCAGGGTGCCGCGGCCCTGGACGCGTCGGTCAAGGCCGAGCCGATGATCGTTCGAGGCCTGTTCGAGGCGAGCTACGTCTTCTACGGGGCGATCGGGCTGATCATCGCGGCGCTGATGCTGGGCGCGGCGGGCTTCGCCATCCTGGCCACCGGGGCGCTGCCCGCTGGATCGGCTGGCTCGCCCTCGCCGGCGCGGTCGTCAACCTGATCGCCGCTCCGTCGATCTACGGGGGGACCGACTACACGGCCTTCTACTCCGCCAGTGGCTGGATCACGTACATCGCCCAGCTGACCTGGGTGGCCTGGTTCGCGATCGCGAGTGTCGCCATGATCCGGAGTCGGGAGCCAGGCGCGCATCGGCTGGCAGCCCCCATGGAGGCTGCATAAGACTCCAACCTGTCACACCAAGCCGACGCGCGGAGCGGCGGGCCGTCACGGAGTTGCAGGCAGGTCCGACTATCTGAGGCTTGTCAGCTGCTCTGGTCACACCGGCCACGAACGTCAGCGGTTTGGCGGCGATCACGCTGCGTCGGTCAGCCCGACCTTGAGCCAACCGGGAGCACCCGCCGCTACGAGACGGGCTCGACCCTGAAGAGTGGATGATCAGTCGACGCGGGGAGCTCCTTGAAGAAACCGTCGACGGTACGGCCCTGCTTCGCCCGGTAGGCAGCGACGACCCGATCACGCTCCGGCCCCTCGATCTCAACCGCCCGGAATGGCTCTGTGGTGCCGTGGAGTCGGAGCTCCCCCGCGCCTGCGGCGCGCAGGTTCCGCACCCACTGGGTCTCGCCACCACCCCCCACGAGGTACCGGACGCCGTCGAGGTCGAACGGGCGGCCGAGCGGCACGGTGCGCGGCTGGCCGGACTGGCGGCCGGGCACGATGAGCACCAGGGTCCCGCCGAGCCGCTGGACGATGGGATTCACCAAATGAGCCATGACGAACCCGGAGGGAACATACCGTCCGTGCTGCGCTTCCATGAGTACCGTCCCTTCGTTTGCGCCACGGCCCGGTGACGCCAAACCGGCGCTCGCGGGCAGTTAGGGGGCAGGCGTAGTCCCGCCCGCAGGCCACCACAAGTGCCGAAGCGCCCAAAGTGGCCGTCAGCGCCCTACCGCTCCTGGTTCACGTTGGGGCCGACCCGTCATCCGGGGAGGGGGCGGAATGCTCCAAGACCTTGCCGTCGAGCGTGAGCCGCCCGTCGGCCCGGACGCCGTACGGCCCGTTCGTCCGGCTCGCGCTCCTGACCGGCGCGCGGCGCGGCGAGCTGCTCGGGCTGCGATGGGCCGACGTCGACTTCGATGGCGGGGCGCTCCACATCCAGCAGACGGCGCAAAGGATCGCGGGGCAGGGCATCGTCTTCCGGCAGCCGAAGACGCGGCTGTCCCGTCGGGCCATCGCCCTGTCGCCGGACGCGGTCGCGGTGCTCCGAGGCCATCGTCGCCGGCAGGCCGAATTGCGACTACTGGCGGGGCCGGCCTACCTCGACCGCGACCTCGTCTCGCCACTGGGATCGGATCGCCGATCGAGCCGGGCAACCTGCGCCGATCGTGGCTGACGATCACGCGGGCGGCCGGAGTGCCGGGCCTTCGCATCCACGACCTTCGGCATGCCCACGCCTCGCTCATGCTCGGCCAGGGGTGCACCCAAAGGTCGTATCGGAGCGTCTCGGCCATGCGAGCGTGAACATCACGCTCGACACCTACTCGCACCTGCTGCCCGGCCTCCAGGAAGCCGCCGCCGCGGCGCTCGACACGGTCCTCGCCGAGCCGTCTGCCGCGGAGGCTCGTTAGCAATCCGTTAGCAAGACGCCGAACGGCCCCCGGACGGAACACCCGTCAGGGGCCGTTTTCGTGCGTGAATTG
>CAWJUA010000017.1:0-16201 GCA_963845925.1 uncultured Chloroflexia bacterium | reverse complement strand
ATATCCCGGGCGTGGGTTCGTCGCTCAAGCTCATCCCTCCTGTCGGGAGGATAGCGGGACGGTCCGGACACGCGGGAACGGCGCCGCGGCAGCCCGGTCGGGCCGCAGCGGCGCCTGCAGCGGTGTTGCCTAGTTCTCGCTGAGCAAGCCGCACCAGTCGATGCCGTCGAAGAACGATGGATGCGGACCGGCGACCTTGACGATCGTGCCGTCGGGGTCCTGCCACGAGAGGTAGCCGGCGTCGTGCGAGAGCACGCGGCCGTGGAGCTCGGCACCTTGTCGACGGACCCGGTGAAGATCGGCGATCCGGAGAAGGCGTGCCGCACATTCCGCACGCCTGTCTGGACGAGGGTGAAGCCCGTCGCGACGTTGGTCTCCACATACCGGCCGGTCGTATGGAGCGAGATGGAGCTGGGCGTGCCATCGGCGTCGTAGAACTGCTTGATGGTCGCCTCCTGGCTGCCGACCTCCCATACCTTGAACCCGCACTCGTCGGTCAGGCCCTCGTTGAGGCCCTCCCAGTGGTCCTGGATGACCTGGACGTCCGGCAAATCCGCCGCGACTGCCTGGGCCCCCAGCGACGCGACCAGCGCGACCGCGGCGCCTGCCGCACCGATCCTGCCCACCCGTCGAGCTCCGCGACCCATCTCGTGTCCTCCTTGGTTTGCCGCCCGGGTCTGGCCCGGACCTGGCTCGACCGTAGGCGGGCGCACACCGCGGGTCACGCGAGCCATCCCTTGAAGACGACGAGGGCTGGCTTGGTATTCCGGCACGCTGCGAAGATGCGACCATCCGCGCCATGAGCGTGTCGGTGCTCCTGGTCGACGATCACGAGCGTTTCCGGTTCGAGGCCCGAGCGATGCTCGAGGCCTCGGGATACGACGTCGCGGCCGAGGCGGGCGACGCGGCGTCGGCACTCCGCGAGGCTGAGCGGATCACGCCCGACGTGGTGCTGCTCGACCTCGGCCTTCCGGACCGCAGCGGGCTCGATCTCGTCGTTCCTATCCGGTCCCTGGCGCCCCACGCGCGCGTGGTCCTCGTGTCCGCCCGGCCGCGCACGGACTACGGCGAGCGGATCGAGGCCAGCGGCGCGGATGCGTTCATCGACAAGGCGGCGCTGACGCCAGCGTCGCTCGCGGCGGCCATCGAGGGAGTGGCCACAGGATGACCACCGCCGTTGCCGGGCTCATCGCCGGGCTCGCCCTCGTCGTCGGGCTGGTCACGGAGCACATTGGACGAGGCTGGGAGCAGGATGCCTGGATCCCAATTCTCGACCTCGCCGTGGGCTGGTCCATGGTTGGGGCCGGGCTCGCGGCAACCGTCGCCAGGCCTCGCCAGATCGCGGGTCGCCGCCTGGTGCTCGCCGGCTTCCTGTGGTTCGTGGGCACGCCGCAGGGCGGCGACGCCGTCCCCATCGGCGGGCTGGCGTTCGCGTTCCAGGGCTACTTCGACCTCCTCCTCGTGCTCATCGTGCTCTCGTTCGCCGCCCGCTGGCCGGCCCGGCCGAGTGAGCGCGTGTATCTTGCCGCGCTGGCCGTCGTGTTCGTCGTGAACAGCGTCGTTCGACTCGTCGCCCGGTCCGGCGAGCTCGTGGGCACCGAGGTGGTGCCGTTCGAGACGGCCCTCCCGTTCGTCGCCTGGGCGGACCTCGTCCGGTCGGCCGGGGTCGCCTTCGCCGCGGTGCTGATCGCGCGTCGGTGGTTCACGTCGTCCGGGCCGGCGCGGCGCTATCTGGGCCCGGTCCTCGTCGCCGGCATGGCCACCTCCGCCGCCGCGGCGTACGGGATGTGGTACCCGCTCGCGGCGCTCAGCATCGTCCCGCCGACGCCCGACGATCTCGTCATCGTGCTGGCCTGGACGGCGAACGTCATCCGCATCCTCGTCCCCATCGGCATGCTCGTCGGCATCCTGCGGTCCCACGGCGCGCGGTCCGCGGTCGCCGGCGCAATGGCGGGCATCGTCGCGGGCCCGACCTCGTCGGCGCTCGGCACGGCGTTGCGGCTGGCGCTCGGCGACCCATCGCTGCGGATCCTCGGCTGGGACGCGCAGGCTGGCGGCTACCGCGACGAGGCCGGCGACCCCGCGGTGCCGCCCGAGGCGTCAGACGCGGTCGCGGTCACACCGATCTCGTCTGACGGCATTCCGCTCGCGGTCGTCGTCCACGATCCGGCGCTGGACGAGGACCCGGCGCTCGTCGCCTCGGGGATCGCGCTCACGACCCTGGTCATGCACAACGAGCGGCTGGGTCACGAGGTGGACCTGCAGCTCGCCGAGGTCCGGGCGTCGCGAGCCCGAATTGTGGAGGCGGGCGACGAGGAGCGGCGGCGGATCGAGCGGGACCTCCACGATGGCGTGCAGCAGCGCCTCGTCGCGCTGGGCCTCGCGCTGCGCCGGGCAGCCGCCCGAAACGCCTCCGATGCCGACGCCGCTGACGCCCTTGCTCGCGGCGCGGACGAGGCGCTCGCGGTCGTGGAGGACGTGCGCGAGCTCGCCCGCGGGATCCACCCGGCGATCCTGTCCGAGGCGGGGCTTGCGTCCGGGCTCCGGGCGCTCGCGGACCGGTCGCCGTTTCCCGTGGAGGTCGACGCCCGGCTCGTCCGGGAGCCATCGCCGACGACGGCCGCGACCGCCTACTTCGTCGCGTCCGAGGCCCTCGCGAACGTGGCGAAGCATGCTGCCGCGACGACCGCCTGGATCCGCGCATCGGACGGCGACGGCGTGCTCCGGGTGGCGGTCGAGGACGACGGCAGGGGAGGGGTCGATCCGGCCGGCTCCGGGCTGCGCGGGCTCCAGGACCGGGTCAGCGCCCTGGGCGGGACGTTCACGGCCGCGGCGCGGCCCGAGGGCGGTACGGTCGTGACCGCCTCGATCCCGCTCCCTTGAGCACCATCCGGGTCGCGCTGGGCGACGACGCGGCGCTCCTCCGCGAAGGCGTCGCGCGCCTCCTCGCCGATGAGGGCTTCGAGGTCGTCGGGCAGGCGGCCGACGCCGACGGGCTGGTGGCGCTCGTGGTCGCCGAGACGCCCGACGTGGCGATCGTCGACATCCGCATGCCGCCGGCGGACGGCGGCGGGATCGAGGCGACGCATCGCATCCGCGCCGAGACCGGCGGCGCGACCGCCGTGCTGGTGCTCTCGCAGTACCTGGAGCCCGAGTTCGCGTTGCGCCTCCTCGAGGACGGCGCGCGCGGGACCGGCTACCTGCTGAAGGACCGGGTGGCCGACGTCCCCGAGTTCGTGGACGCCATTCGGCGGGTCGCGGCGGGTGGCTCGGTGATCGACCCGCTGATCGTCACTCGCCTCGTCGAACGCCGCCGGACGACCGACCCGCTGGCGGTGCTCACCGAGCGTGAGCGCGAGGTCCTGGAGCTAATGGCTGAAGGGCGCTCGAACCGCGCGATCGCCGCGCGCCTGTTCCTGTCCGAGAAGACCGTCGAGGCGTACATCGGCTCGTTGTTCGGCAAGCTCGGGCTCGAACCCGCCGATGAAGACCACCGACGAGTGCTCGCGGTGTTGGCGTACCTGCAGGGTCGCTAACCTGCCGACCACACGCCGACGCGGCTGACCAACGAGAATAGTGGTCCGGGGCTCCAGGACCGTCACGAACGAGGTACCGCGCCGTGGCCATCGAGCGCTTCGAGTCGTCCGTCACCGCGATCTCGTGGATCCCATCGGAATCGATCACCGGCCCGTCGAAGCTTCCCTTCGGGCTCGGCGTCACCCACTACGACCAGCCGCCGCCCGACCGACTCGAAGATCTCGAGGCGCTCCGGACGAGCGACCGGTTCCGCGAGGCCAACGAGCTGCGGGCGTACATCGAGGTCGAAGACGGCCGGATTGTCGGCGCCGGCCATCTCGGCCAGGGTCACATCGGCGCGACGACCGTGCGCGTCGGCGCGGCAGCGATGCGGTTCCCGGCCGTGCACCTGCCCGACATCCAGCATGACCCCGAGATCGGACCGACGTCGGCGCGATTCGTGCAGACGGTCGGCGGCCGCATGGGCCTGCCAACCCCCCGGCCGATTCCGCACAAGCCGTTCGTGCAGCTCTGGCCATCGATCGCGTGGACGACGCTGGCCCTCACGATCAACGCCGACGGCACCTCCAGCCACGAAGTGGTGGGCGCCAGCCCGTTTCCGCGCCACTGGTTCTACGACCATGACGGCGCGCTCGTCGAGAAGTCCGCGACGATCGACTTCGCGACCTGGTTCAACCACTCCTTCGGCGACCGGACACCGTGGGGGACGCAAGATTTGCCGGCCGTCACGGCGGCGGTGGAGTCGGCCCTCGAGCGCTCGCTGTCCGACGCGATCATGCACGGCGGCGGCAAGCCGACGATCCGGACCGTTCCCGAGGGTGGGAACCTCCTCCGCCAGGGTGAACCGGGCACGGACGTCTTCCTGATCCTCGACGGGATCTTCGTCGTCGAGGTCGACGACACGCCTGTCGCGGAGATCGGCCCCGGCGCCGTCGTCGGCGAACGGGCCTCGCTCGAGCACGGGAAGCGCACCGCAACCCTGTGGGCTCGCACGCCGGCCCGGGTCGCCAGCGTCCCGCCCGGTGCCCTCGACCAGGCTGCGCTCGGATCGCTCGCCGCGACCCGCGAGCATTAGGCGTCGCGCGTTCGCGCTCGAACCGCGATCCTCGCTACGGGGACGCCGGATCGGTGTCGACCCGCACGATCGTCTCGCTGCGTCGGCCGGGTTGGATGACCCACAGGGCGTCGCCGGCCTACGAGACCGATTGCGAGGGCAGCCCATGGGCTCCCTTGACATCCTCCGTCGCGGGGGCGCCATGGCAGCAACACCGACGAGGTTCAGATGCGCACGAAGGCCGACCAGATCTCCTCGATTCGCGCCGATCAGCGGTTCTGGCGCGACCTCGCCACCGAGGTCGGCCCTGGTCGCTACGCCGAACCCGGCCCGATGGGGGAGTGGAGCTTCGCCGACATGGCCGGGCACCTGGTCGGCTGGCGCAACCGCACGATCGCTCGACTCGAGGCAGCCGCCCGTGGCGAGGCCGAGCCCGCGGCTCCCTGGCCGCCCGAGGTCATCGACGACGACAGGTTCTCCGGGGATGATCTCGGCGACCCGGTCACGATCAACGCCTGGATCCATGAGCAGCACGCCGGCCGCTCGCCCGAGCAGCTGGTGGGGGACTACGACGCCTCATACGACCGTCTCATCGCGGCGATCGAGGCGCTGCCGGACGACAAGCTCACCGATCCAGCCGCGCTCCCCTGGATTGGCGAGCCGCTGGTGGAGGTGGACTTCACGGGGCACCTCCACGATGAGCACATGCCGAGCCGTCCGCGCCTGGCTCGACGGCGGGGGATAGGACTTCGGCCGATGCGGTTCGACCACATGCTGCGCGGCACCCAGGGCGTCGACAGCTGACCGAGAATGGAGGCATGGAGTCAAAGAGGACGCCCTTCCTTCCGCCGCGGTGGTTCATCCGTGGCGCCTGGGTCGTGCATCGCGCCCTGTACTCGATCACTGGCGGCAGGCTCGGCCTCGGGAAGCCAACGGCCAAGAGCTACGGGACACTTCGGCTCCACACGACGGGCCGCAAGTCCGGCGCCGAGCGCGTCGCGATGCTCGGCTACTTCGAGGACGGGCCGAACCTGTTCACGCTCGCCATGAACGGGTGGGGAGAGCCGGAACCCGCCTGGTGGCTCAACCTGCAGGCGAACCCGGACGCAACCCTCGACCTGCCCGACGGCCAGCGCCAGGTCCGGGCGCGCGTCGCGACCGGCGACGAGCGCGCCCGTTTGTGGTCGGAGATCGAGCAGCGGAACGCTGACCTCGACGGTTACGCGGCCCGCCGATCACGCGAGACGGCCGTCGTGGTGTTCGAGCCTCGACCGCCCGTAGCGACGTGAGCGAGGCAGGCTGGCGGGCGTTCCTCGCCGCGGACGGCATCGACGACTGGGTCGTCCTCCATGGCGGGGCGACGACGGCCTTTCGCCTCGGCTCGATGGCCGACGCGGCTCGCCTGGCGCAAGCGATCGCCGAGGTGCCAGGGGTCGCCGATGTGGGCGCGGTGCTCACGATCGCCGGCCCTCGGCTGACCGTGCGGATCACGCGCGACTTGTGGCAGCTCGAGGCGCATCACGCCGATCTCGCCCGGGCGATCTCGGCGGTCGCGCGATCGGCGCACGCGACGGCCGAGCCGGAGACGGTCCAGGAGGTCCAGCTGGCCATCGCCGCGAAGCCGGACGAAGTCGACCTCGGCTTCTGGCGTGCCGTGCTCGGCTATGCGCCCATGGCGGACGACAACGGCGTCGACCCGCTGGGGCATGGCTCGACGGTGTGGATGCAGGCGCTCGATACGGCCAAGCCCCTGCGGCATGCGATGCACGTGGACGTGTCGGTCGCCAAGGAGCAGGCGCCGGGGCGGCTCGCCGCAGCCCTGGACGCCGGCGGCCGCATCGTCGCCGAGTCCCCGGAGCACTGGACGCTCTCGGACCGCGCGGGCAACCGCGTGTGCATCGCCGTCTGGCCGGACGGCGGCACGACGGCGCCCGCGGTGGACGACGCGCCCTAGCTGTCCGTTCGGTTTGGGCGCCGGGTTGACGGCCTCGTTCATTGTTGAGCCGCAACCAGCCCCGCGGTCCTGGACAAGGCAGGGAGCATTGAGACCATGGACGACCAAGCCTTCAGGTCGTTTCGACGGATGAGCCGCGTCGTGTTGGTTGCGCAGGCGGCGGGCCTCGCGGCGGTCCTCGTGTTCTCGCTCCAGGCGACCTCGGCCGTGACACTGGCAGCCGTCGCGAGCGTGGGCGTCATGATCGCGGTGGCTGGATTCGCCGTCGGCGGTCTATTCGGATTCGTGTTCGGCATCCCTCGATCGCTGCAGGAGCCCCTGAGGCCACCCGCGACCACCGGCGACGTAGCCGATCCCGCCGCCGATGAGGGGGCGGCGCGGGCGGCGCGGGTTCGGTACGCCGGGAACACGAGCCTCGAGCAGATCTCGGATTGGCTCACGAAGATCATCGTCGGCGTCGGGCTCACCCAGCTGGCGAACGTCCCCGGGGCGCTCGGTGCCTTCGGGGAGCTGATGGGGCCGCCACTGGGCGGGTTTCCAGGGAGCACCGTCCTCGCGCCGCTGGAACTCGTGTTCTTCGGCATCGGCGGGTTCTTCCTCGGCTACCTCTGGACGAGGCTGTATCTGGTGTCGCTTTACGTCGAGTCGGACGAGGCAGCCCAGGAGGCGGCGAAACGGGATGCCGAGCTGGGCGCCATCGAGCTGTCCACCATCGTTCCGACGGCCGCGACGGCCCCGAGCTCGGCGGCCAGGGCCATCGCGACTGAGGAGATTCGGAACGTGCTGTGGGTCGATGATGAGCCGGAGCGCAACCAGCGTGAGATCGCCGCGCTCAATGGGCGCGGCTTCTCGGTGACCACCAAGAGATCGACCGACGAGGGGATCGCGGAGCTCAAGTCCAACCCGGATCGCTACAGCCTCGTGATCTCCGACATGGCGCGCCGGTTCGACCGGCGCGCCGGCTACACGCTCCTGAACGAGATGAAGAAGAACCAGATCACGATCCCGCTGATCTTCTACGTCGGCTCCGCAGCGCCCGAGCTGGACCTCCAGGCAGTCGCAGCGGGCGCAGTTGGCTCGACGAACAGCCCGATCCGCCTCCTGGAGCTCGTCAACCGGGCGGTGCGTTGATGGTGGGCGACGAGCAGGGAGACCCATGAGCGAGGCGGGCTGGCCGGCGTTCCTGGCCGCGGTCTGCATCGCGGTCTCGTTCGACGGCGGCACGACGACCTGAAACTGATTCGTTAGCCCGTGCACGCCAATTCGCAGCTCCCTTGCGTCACGCTGGGTAGGGTGGGTCCGACAGGCAGGAGGGCGCGTGATGGGCAACGTGGTCGCGCATGTTCGACGATCGGATCGTCGGTCGCCGGTAGCCCGTCGCCGCCGCGGTGGGGGAGGGGACAGCCCGCCGTTGACTCGACGCCTGGGCTGACCGCGAGAGAAGCGCCAGGATGGTGTCGGATCGGGGCAGGCCTGTTCGTAGCAGGGGTGAGGAGCCGCCCACGCAGGGCGTCCAAAACCACAGGAGATGACATGAAGCTGACCGCCTCGATGATGCTCACCCTGGACGGCGTGTACCAGGGTCCCGGTGGCCCCGAGGAGGACCGGGCCGGCGGGTTCGATCGCGGGGGGTGGACCGCCCCGTACGGCGATGACGAGGGCTGGCGCTTCCTCGTCTCCTGGTTCGAGCGCGCGGACGCGTTCCTGCTGGGACGCAAGACGTGGGCAATCTTCGAGGGCTACTGGCCGCACCACGACGCGGGCGATCCCGTCTCCCACGGCCTCAACGTCCTGCCCAAGTACGTGCCCTCGACCACGCTTAAGGATCCGGGCTGGAATACCGAGGTGATCGAGGGCGACCTCGAGGCGGCGGTGCGCGAGCTCAAGGCGAGGCCCGGCCGCGATCTCCAGGTCCATGGCAGCGGCGACCTGCTTCGATGGCTGCTCGAGCGCGACCTCGTCGACGAGCTCAACCTGCGGATCTACCCGGTCGTGGTGGGCGACGGGCGGCGGCTGTTCCCGGAGCAGGGCCAGACCCACGCCCTGGAGCTGGTCGAATTCGCTCTCGACGGCGTCCGGCGTGATGCTCCAGACCTATCGAGCGGTCGGGCGGGCCACGTTCGGCAACGCCGGGGAGTGAGCCCGGGGCCCACCAACCTTCGAAGGAGGCGACGATGACGCAGGACCGAGCGCCGGAACGCACCGAGTCGCTGCTGGGAGGCGCGTCCGTGACGTCGTCCTGGGAGATGGCGAGAGCGCGGCTCGCGAACCCCGAGCAGTCGCGGACCTGTTGGCTCGCGACGACGCGGCCGGATGGCCGACCGCACCTGATGCCGGTGATCGCCTTCTGGATCGACGACGCCATGCACATCCTTGCGGGCAAGGGCACCCAGAAGGCTCGGAACATCGCCGCCGATGATCGATGCGTCATCGCGACGGGCAGCACGACACTCCCGTCGCTCGACATCGTCATCGAGGGTCGCGCCGAGCCGATCACCGACGCCGAACACGTTCGACACGTCGCCGGGGTCTTCACGGAGAAGGGCTGGCCGCTCGAGGTCACGGAGGACGGGGTCGACGGGTCCGAACGCCCCGACCGCCGGCCCGCCGCCCTACACGTTCTACCGGATCGTCCCGTCGAGGGTCTTCGGTCTCCCCGGCATGACCGGCATGGAGCAATTCGACCCCGAAGAGCTGCCGAAACCCACGCGATGGGACTTCCACGACAGCTGAAGCAGGTCAGCCTGCCATCGATGGCGCGGCGTGCTCCGAGTGCGTGCCCGATCGCGACGTACCCGCGGATCCGCGACTATGGCCAGCCTTCGGCGCGGGCTGGAGGACGATCGAGCGCATGGCCTCGGCCGTGCGGAGGGCTTTGCTGTTCGCCTTGATGACCGCCGGGAGCGTCCTGCGGATGTAGGCCTCGCTGAAGTCACGACGCCGGCCGGCCCTTCGATCGATGTCGGCGAAGCGGCGTGTGAGCCACTCGAACTCCATCCAGGTCTCCTCGCCGTTCTCGTCGGCTCGCCAAGCGACCAGGGTCGGGTTCAACACCGCCCACCAGATCTGGATTGCGTTCCCGAAATTGTTGTGGACGAGTCGACGGTCGACGTGGCCGGAGCGAACCAGGTATCCGATCCCTTCCCAGAAGTTGCCGGTCTGCTCGATCTCCTGGGTCGGGTCGCCCGGCTCGGCGCCGTCGCGGTAGTCCGTGAGGACGGCGATCCGACTCCGGAGCATCGGCTCGGAGTGCCGAATCGCGCAGGAGGCGTGAATGCTGCTCGATCGCGGCGGCACTCCGCTGGACGGACAGCTGCCGGTAGATTGCGATGAACGTGATCGCGAGGACGATGCCGCTGATCGCTGTCCAGAACCACTCGCTGCCTGGCCCGATGAACGACAACCCGTCGGTATTGATGAGCACCACGGCATAGCTTTCCCAGACTGATAGTGATCAGCGGATCGTGGGCCTTCTGAAGGTTGTCCGTGATGTGGTTCTACCGATATCTGCAACGCATCACGGACTCGTCGGTTCGCTGGCGTCGGCCAGAGTCTGGTCAAGTCAGGCCATCGCTCGAAGGAGGATGGCCATGGACCTCGAAACGGTTCGGGAGAGCGCGACGGCGTTCTGCAACGCCCTCGACGCCGGCGACATTCCACGAGCGACAGAGCACATGAGCTCCGAGCTCCAGCGGAATCTGGGCGAGGTGCTGGCCCTGCTGCCGCTGCCCTCGAACGAGTCCGAGGTCGTCTCCGTCGACCAAAGCGGATCGGGCTACAACGTCGTCCTCCGGCTCATCGGCGAGACCGACGAGGTCGAGCTCCAGACCCGGTGGAAGGATCGTGACGGCCGTCCCACGCTCGTTGAGGCAAGCCACCTGAGCCGAACGGAACGGATGGCGGCGGCCGAAGAAGGGGAGGGCGAGCCCGAGGGCGTCGAGGCCTGACCGTGGACGACCATCTGTCCACCCAGCAGGTCGCCTGGGTCCTTGGCCGTTCGCCAGGGACGGTCCGTGACAAGATCAAGGATGGAGAGATCGAGGGATTCCGGATCGTCGACGGCTACCGCATCCCAAAGGCCGAGGTCCTGCGGCTCGCCCGCGAGCGCATCGAGGCGGAGGCGGGCCGCAAGCTGTCGGAACGCGACATCGAGGGCCTCATCGACGAGCTGATCGCGACCAACGAGGCGAGGCTCGCAACGGCGACTTGAGCGTCACGCCGGCAGGACGAGACCACCTGGCCCGGCCGCCGCGACCTGGGGCTGTCGCGTTCAGCGTCGGACCTTGAACCGCAGATGGAGGGCGCGGCGGCCCTCGACCACGTCTGGATCCTCCAGCATCAGGTGTCCGTCCGCCAGCTGTCCGAAATAGGATTTCCCCTCGCCGAACAGCACCGGGACGAGGCTCACCGCCACCTCGTCCACCAGGCCGAGGCCCAGTGCCTGCTGGATGATGGTCGGGCTGGCGATCGTGACGTCGCCATTCCCGGCGAGCGACTTCGCCTTGGCGACGGCCTCCTCGACCCCGCCGACGAAGGTCGTCCTGGGCCAGCGTTCGGCGGCATCCGCGGGCCGTTCGTGCGTGACCACCACGACCCTCGCACCGGTGGGATGAGCGTCGTTCCAGCCGTTGGCGATGTCGAACAAGTGGCGCCCGGCGATCAGCGCCCCGCCCTCGAGGAGGTCGCCGAGCGTCGTTGCGCTGGCCTCGTCGACGTTGAACTCGCCGAGCTCCTGGTTGGCGTGCTGCACCTTGACGTCGCCGGCCTGGTACCAGTCAAACAGCTCGCCGACCTGATCGTCGGGATCTGCGATGTATCCGTCCAGCGACATCGTCATGTGGGTGATCACCTTGCCCATCTGACGAACTCCTCCCTGCGGTGAGCTCGAGCGTCGCACGACTCGCCGCGCCGCCACCGACCGTCAACGGCCGCAGGGATGACAACAGGATGGCAAACGCCTTCTGACTGGATCAGTACTCGTCGTGGCGGCGGAGCCAGAGCTGCCACGTCCGCGCCCTCGTCGCGGCCCTTCGGCGCGTGGTCCAGGATCGGGTAGTAGCCCATCAGGAACTCCAGGCCGCGCCAAGTGGTCGAATACGTGTGGTAGGCCGCGCCGTCGTCGAGGACGAAGGCGCTGAAGCCCGGGCTCTCGGTCATGTAGCCCGCGGCGTCGGTCCCGGCGAGGCGCGCGTTGTGCTCGACGATCGGCGGCACCCCCGCGCTCCCGATCATCTGCTCGACGACGTCGCGACCGTCCGCCTCGGAGTGCGAGAAGCCGAGGTCGACGTTGAAGCTCGTGCGGGCGGTCGACACCCACGGCACGCCCCAGCCCATGCGGCGCCGGTACGCCGCCAGCTTCTCGATCGGCGCCCCGGACGCGAGCACGAACGTCACGTCGCGGGCGTGGAGGTGGGGGAGGAGCCCGTCGATCGTGTCGGCGATCGACGAGTTCACCGCGTCGCCGGCCTCGTAGCTCGGCCCGAACATGAAGTGGTAGACGAGGAGCTGCGAGCGACCGTCGAACAGCTCGGCCAGCGTCCGCTCGCCATCCTCGGTGTCGAAGCGGTAGTCCTGCTCGACCCGCACCCAGGGGAGGGCGCGTCGCTCGCGCGCCAGCTCGTCGCCCTGCCGCGTGTGCTCCTTCTCGCGGACGAGCAGGGCCTCGCGGGCGACGAGCCACTCGTCGCGCGTGCCCGATTCGATGTGCCGTCGTCGTGGTCATGTCGTCAGTCCCTTCGCACGTAGGTGAGGTAGGCGGTGTCTCCGTCGATCGTCCGGGCGTCGACGAGCCGCATCGCCTTCAGGGCGCTCGTCTCGCCGAACAGGCGCTGGCCGGCGCCCAGCACCACGGGAAAGACCTTCAGCCGCAGCTCGTCGACGAGGTCGTGCTCCAGCAGGGTGAGCGCGATCCGGGAGCTGGCCGTGACGAGGATGTCGCCGGCTGATCCGGTGCCTGAGGCTCGGCGGCCCCGTCGAGCAGGTCGCCGTGAGCAGCGTCGAGTTGTTCCACGCGAGGTCGCGCGAGGGTCGACGAGACGACGTACCTTGGGCATGCCGTTCAGCCGATCCGCGAGCGCGCCAGTGCGGGACGGCCATCGACCGGCGAACCACTCGTAGGTCCGCCGGCCCATCAGCATCGCGTCGCTGCCAAGCGCGTCGTCGAGCGCGAGCTGTCCGAGCTCCGGGCGGTCCTTGATCGCACCGACCCAGCCGCCGCGGTCGAAGCCCTCGTCGCCCGCCGGATCCTGCATGACGCCGTCGATGGAGAGGTTGTCGCTGACGATGATCCTGCCCACCTTCGCGCGCCTCCGTTTCCTGCTAGCCTGTCCGTTGTCGGACACCATGTCCGGTTATGTCGAGCAGGTCAACCGACAAGCCGGGCCGGGTTGTTCGATGCGGGACGGTCCGCGGGCAGACTGTGCGGGAATGTGGTGAGATGCCATGGCGATCGGGCGCGACGACGGTGGGGGAGCGAGGCCGGATCGGCGTGTCGCGAGGTCGCGGCGGGCGCTGAAAGAGGCGCTCACCGACCTGATCCTCGAGCAGGGCTACGAGTCCGTGACCGTCCAGGACGTCATCGATCGGGCCGACGTCGGGCGGTCGACCTTCTACGCGCACTTCCTCGACAAGGACGATCTGCTGATGGCGATCCTCGCCGACCTGGAGATGCCGGCGCCCGACGCGAGGCTGCTGGAAGCCCGACGACCCGGCGTTCGGCTGGACGCTGGAGCTGTTCCGGCATTTCGGCTCGGGAAAGCGACTGTTCAAGGCGGTCGCGAGCAGCCAGAGCGGTGCGCTGGCCCGCCGCGAGACGACCCGGCGACTCGAGGATCTCGCCCGGGCCGAGCTGTCCCGCCTCCAGGCCGGGAGGAAGCTGGACGCGTTCAGGCTCGAGACCGTCGTGCGCTTCCTGGTCGGGACGTTCATCGGATTCATGGACTGGTGGATGCGCGAGGAGAACGAGCACCTCCCAGCCGAACAGGTCGACCACGCCTTCCGCTCGCTCGTCCTGCCCGGCGTCGCGAACGTCCTCGAGCTGGACCTCGAGCTGCCGAAGGCGCTCTAACGTCGGGCGAGAGCAGCCGCGGACGCCGTCGGGGAGGGGAGCATCGCCGGCCCAAATCGAAAGGCTCGGGCACCCGGCAACGGCGACGGCCGTGGTTACGGCTTGGGATGCTCGACAAGGAAGCGGATCACCGCGTCCGCGAACGCCGGCGTGAGGTCGGGTGCGTGGCTGCCGTTCGGGATCGTCCACAGCTGGACGGTCGCGCCGGCGTCACATCGCGACCACTCCAGAACGGACGTCTCCGCCGGGTCCGCGCCGTCCGACAGATCGGCGTCGACATCGATCTTCGGGCTGAGCGCAGCCGCGTCGGTGCCACACCCGTCGTAGGCCGCCCATGTCGTCGCCGTCGTTTCTGCGCCGGGGTATGGCCCAGCGCCGTCGGTGAGCGGGCCACCGCCATCGAACAGGATCACGTCGTCGGCCGTGCCGTGGACCTGGGCGACCGACACCGGCTCAGTCGGCTTGCAGTCGACTGGAGTCCGCGAAGGTGGCGCCGGCCAGGCTCACGACGGCGCCAACCAGGTCGGATCGTTCACACGCCATCCGATACGACATGAACCCGCCGTTCGAGTGCCCGACGACCGCGATCCGCTTCGGGTCGATCGCGAGCTGGCCCTGGATGTCGGCAATCACGCTGGACAAGTAGGCCACGTCGTCGACGGTCCGTCGATCGAAGTTGCAGCAGGCGTCGGTCGCGTTCCAGAACCGGTTCCCGTCGCCGTCGATCGTGCCGTCGGGGGTGGCATAGACGAACCCACCCTGTGGCGCGGCGGCCGCCGAGATGGAAGTAGGCATCGTTCGCTTCGCCGGACCCCGTGTAGCCGTGCAGCAGGATCAGCAACGGGGCCGGCCGGTTTGCGTCATACGACGCCGGCACGTGAACGGTGACCGGACGATCTCCGCCGACGACGAGCTCGGCTGCGGGCGAACCCACGCGTGCGGACGGCGTCTCCGATGACGCCGTGTCCGAGGGTGCCAGGGCCGAGGGTGGCGCCGTCGACGACGCGGCGGAACCCGAACATGCCCCCGCGATGAGGACTGCAACGGCGACGACGAGCACCTGACGTCGTGTCATCAACTGGATGATGAACCCGAGACGCTCGAGGTATCGGCAGCTCCTGCAATCGGCATCGGTCAGGCCGCGCCGCCGAGGTCGCTCGTGGGCAGCATCCTGCCCGGCCTGGGCCTCACCTGCCGATGGCCCGAGCGGTCACATCGAGCGCGTCGACCTGAGCCCGGTAGATCGCCCCGACACAGAGAAACGCCGGCGAGATGCCTCATGCGGTGGGGGGTCGCCACGGCTCGTGCTCGTGCGCGAGCCAGACCTGCTCGGGGTCGAGCGCGCGCACCAGCTGCTGGCCTTCGGTGTTCGGCTCATCGAGCTCGCCGAACCAGACCGCCACGTCGCCGGCGATGACGACCGGGCGCTCGCCGGTCCCGACGACGACCACCTGCGTGCCGCGTGTGTGGCCCGGCGCAGGGACGAGTCGCACCCCGGGAAGCAGCTCGAGCTCGCCGTCGACCGGCACGTACTCGCACGCCGGGCGCGTCGACCCACTCGCGAATGGTGTAGTCGTCCTGGCTGCGCGCGTCGTCGAGCTCCTGGCGCTGGACGTAGATCGGCTTGCCGGCGAAGAGGTGGTTGCCGCCGCAGTGGTCGAAGTGCAGGTGGGTGTTGACGACGATGTCGATGCCGGCGAGGTCGAAGTCCTGTTCGCTCAACGGCGTGAGGCGCGGATCCATGTCGGCCACCGCCGGGTGCAGCTCCGTCATGCCGGTGTCGACCAGCACGCGTGCATCGGGATGGTCGATGACGTGCACGTAGACCGGCATGAGCTCGCCTTCGGCGAGCAGGTCGGCAACCTTCACTGGCGTGATGGTGATCGCGGCGGGGGCGTTCACCGAGGCCGACCGCCGGGGCCCTGGTGATGCGGTCATGTCCTCCTCCGTTGCCGGCTTGACGGGCTGACGCGCCCGCCGATGCCTCGCCCGCTGGATCAGACTCCGACGACATCCGGCGACATCGTCGGCCAGATCCGCCTGTTCGCTCAACGACCGGTTTGGACCTCGGATCGAGGTCCAGTGCGTCTAGATTGGCTTGGGACTTTTCCGAGCGTCCCGATCAAGCGTTTGGTCGATCCGGTCGCAAGTCCCGCCGGCCCACCGGCGTGCCCTCGTCACGTGCGCCGCCTATCGATCGTCCCGTACGACCGTTGACGACGATGGCGCTCACAGCATCCATCGTCCCCGTCCTTGACGTACAACGGGCGACCGTCGCGTGACAGATTTGCGCGCACACGAAGATGTCGCGCCGCCAGGGACGAAGCCCGCCGCCGGCCGACCGCGCATGAGCATCTGATGACCGACCTGCCCAACTCCGCAGCCGACCCGGCTGACAACGCCCCCACACCCGACGGCGAGACGCCCGCCGGCGACCCCGAGCTCGCGGCGCTCGTCGGGACGCCCGGACCGACCTCCGCGGCGGCCGCGCGATGCGCCTGCAGCCGGGCGAGCCGACCGACGCCGCCCCGGCGGACACGTCGCCGACCTCCGAGCCCGTTCTCGAGTCCGTTCCGGTCTCCGCCCCTCG